>OPYK01000016.1 GCA_900343135.1 Atopobium massiliense
CCTCTATACACAAATGTCCCTCGTTGGTCAGCGACGTCCTAATCTCCCACGGACTCACTCCGCAGTACCATCGGCGCTCGGGGGCTTAACTTCCGGGTTCGGAATGGAACCGGGTGTACCTCCCCTGCCATAATCGCTGACCAACGAGGGACATTCAATTATCAACCAGCACTCACCATATAATAGAACAAACTCTATCATAGGATGTACCCTGAGAGCTGCACAGCACATAAAACAAGATCGCATACTAACAAAACAACAAAGAAAGAAAAGAGCTCGACCGATTAGTACTTCTCGACTAAGCACGTTACCGTGCGTACATCTGAAGCCTATCTACTTGTGGTCTACAAGAGGTCTTACCAAAAGGAAAACTCATCTTGGGATGGGCTTCCCGCTTAGATGCTTTCAGCGGTTATCCCAACCGGACTCAGCTACCGGGCAATGCTATTGGTTAACAACCCGTACACCGGAGGTCCGTCCACCCCGGTCCTCTCGTACTAGGGGCAGCCTCCCTCAATTTTCCTACGCCCACGGAGGATAGGGACCGAACTGTCTCACGACGTTCTGAACCCAGCTCGCGTACCGCTTTAAATGGCGAACAGCCATACCCTTGGGACCTGCTCCAGCCCCAGGATGCGATGAGCCGACATCGAGGTGCCAAACCTTCCCGTCGATGTGGACTCTTGGGGAAGATCAGCCTGTTATCCCCGGAGTACCTTTTATCCGTTGAGCGACGGCCATTCCACTCTGAGCCGCCGGATCACTAGAACCTGGTTTCCCATCTGCTCGACTTGTAGGTCTCGCAGTTAAGCTTGCTTACGCTCTTGCACTCAAAAGGATGATTGCCGACCATCCTGAGCAAACCTTACGTGCGCCTCCGTTACACTTTAGGAGGCGACCGCCCCAGTCAAACTACCCACCTGACACGGTCCCCTTTCCGGATTACGGTAAAGGGTTAGGATGGCGAAACGTCGAGGGTGGTATTCCAAGGGTGACTCCTTGAAGACTGGCGTCTCCAATTCACAGTCTCCCACCTATCCTCTACACGACGAACCGCCAGCCAATGTCAAGCTGCAGTAAAGGTTCACGGGGTCTTTCCGTCCTTCCGCGGGTAAGTCGCATCTTCACGACTAGTGCAATTTCACCGGGTCTATGGTTGAGACAGTGTCCAAATCGTTACGCCTTTCGTGCAGGTCGGAACTTACCCGACAAGGAATTTCGCTACCTTAGGACCGTTATAGTTACGGCCGCCGTTTACCGGGGCTTAGATTCGCTGCTTCGCTAAAAGCTAACAGCTCCTCGTGACCTTCCGGCACCGGGCAGGCGTCAGACCCTATACGTCGTCTTACGACTTCAGCAGAGTCCTGTGTTTTTGATAAACAGTCGCTTGGACCTCTTTACTGTGGCCGACATGCGCTCCAAGAGCAAGTCTTGTTACATACGCCGGCACCCCTTATTCCGAAGTTACGGGGTTATTTTGCCGAGTTCCTTAACCATAGTTCTCCCGATCGCCTTGGTATGTTCTACCCACCCACCTGTGTCGGTTTGCGGTACGGGCTGCTAGTAACTCCCTAGAGGTTTTTCTCGGAAGTATGGGCTCACTCACTTCACTCAATCGCTTCGTCGACCACCTCAGCTTATATGAAAGGCGCATTTTACAACCTTTCAGCCTACGTGGCTTCACGGGGACTTCCAGAACCCCGCTTGAGCTACCCTTCTTCGTCACCCCATCGGTAAAACGTTACGTCGCAGGTGCAGGAATATCTACCTGCTGTGCATCGGCTACGCCTTCCGGCCTCGCCTTAGCTCCCGACTGACCCTGGGAGGATTAGCCTTGCCCAGGAAACCTTGGGTTTACGGCGGAGATGTTTTTCACATCTCTCTCGTTACTCATGCCAGCATTCTCACTTCCGGCTCGTCCACCATAGGTTACCCTACAGCTTCAGCCAAGACGGAAAGCTCCTCTACCACTAGATAATCTAGTCCGTCGCTTCGGTACTATGCTTAGCCCCGTATATTGTCGGCGCATGTCCACTCGACTAGTGAGCTATTACGCACTCTTTAAATGAATGGCTGCTTCTAAGCCAACATCCTAGTTGTCTGAGCAAACGCACATCCTTTGCCACTTAGCATAAATTTGGGGACCTTAGCGGACGGTCTGGGCTGTTTCCCTTTCGAACACACGGCTTAGCCCACATGTTCTGACTCCCGAACTTTGGACCTATGGCATTCGGAGTTTGGTTGATGTTGGTAGGCGGTGAGGCCCCCGCAATCATCCAGTGCTCTACCTCCATAGGTAAACGTTCGAGGCTAGCCCTAAAGCTATTTCGAGGAGAACGAGATATCTCCAAGTTTGATTGGCCTTTCACCCCTATCCACAAGTCATCCCCCCAGTTTTCAACCTAGGTGGGTTCGGCCCTCCACGGGGTCTTACCCCCGCTTCAGCCTGCTCATGGATAGCTCACTTGGCTTCGCGTCTACGATGTGCGACTAAAACGCCCAATTAAGACTCGCTGTCGCTTCGGCTCGCTTACTAGCTTAACCTTGCCACACACCGTAACTCGCTGGCTCATTCTACAAAAGGCACGCTGTCACAAGTTATAAATAACTTGCTCCAACTGCTTGTAAGCATACGGTTTCAGGTACTATTTCACTCCCCTTCCGGGGTACTTTTCACCTTTCCCTCACGGTACTGGTTCACTATCGGTCACAGCAGAGTATTTAGGCTTGGAGGGTGGTCCCCCCTGCTTCCCACCGGGTTTCACGTGTCCGGCAGTACTCAGGAAATACAAGGCAGCCATCACAAATTCGCGTACGGGACTATAACCCTATCTTGTCAGTCTTTTCAAACTGTTCCGCTTTCGTGATAGTTTCTTACTGCACAATTTGTATCCCTACAACCCCAAAAGCGCACAAGGCAACCTTTGGTTTGGCCTAGTTTCGCGTTCGCTCGCCACTACTAGCGAAATCTCGGTTGATTTATTCTCCTTTGGGTACTTAGATGTTTCAGTTCCCCAAGTTGTCCTCTTTTAGCCTATGTGTTCAGCTAAAAGATGATGAGCTATGAAGCTCACCGGGTTTCCCCATTCGGAAATCTACGGGTATAACGGATATGTGCTCCTTACCGTAGCTTATCGCAGCTTGTCACGTCCTTCATCGGCTTGCTGTGCCAAGGCATCCACCGTATGCTCTTACCATCTTTTCTTATGGTATACATACTTATATACACTTCATGTTGATACATGATGCGTTAGATGCGATCTTTTTCTATTAGAAAATATTAGAAAATATCGTTTATTTGTGCTATGCAACTCTCAAGGTACACCAGGTATGAGCCCTGGAGGCCGGATGCTGTGTAGGCAAGCCTACATAAAAGATTTAAATCAGCTAAATAAAGACGGTATACAACACCAAAAAAGGTAATAAATAAAATCTAGATGAGATAAGCTCCCTAGAAAGGAGGTGATCCAGCCGCACCTTCCGGTACGGCTACCTTGTTACGACTTCACCCCCCTTACCCTCCACACCTTCGGCGTCTCCCTCCTTTGCAGGTTAGGCCGACGACTTCGGGTGCAGACGACTCGGGTGGTGTGACGGGCGGTGTGTACAAGGCCCGGGAACGCATTCACCGCGGCGTGCTGATCCGCGATTACTAGCAACTCCGACTTCATGGAGGCGGGTTGCAGCCTCCAATCCGAACTGGGACCGGCTTTAGGGATTCGCTTCTGCTCGCGCAGTTGCAGCCCTCTGTGCCGGCCATTGTAGCACGTGTGCAGCCCAGGACATAAGGGGCATGATGACTTGACGTCGTCCCCACCTTCCTCCGGCTTAACGCCGGCGGTCTCGCATGGGTGCCCGGCTTTAACCGCTGGCAACATGCGACAAGGGTTGCGCTCGTTGCGGGACTTAACCCAACATCTCACGACACGAGCTGACGACAGCCATGCACCACCTGTTTAGGCTCCTTTCGGCCACAGTGTTTCCACTGCTTCACCTAAATGTCAAGCCCTGGTAAGGTTCTTCGCGTTGCTTCGAATTAAGCCACATGCTCCGCTGCTTGTGCGGGCCCCCGTCAATTCCTTTGAGTTTTAGTCTTGCGACCGTACTCCCCAGGCGGGACACTTAATGCGTTGGCTGCGGCACGGAAAGTATAATCTCCCCACACCTAGTGTCCATCGTTTACGGCTAGGACTACCAGGGTATCTAATCCTGTTCGCTCCCCTAGCTTTCGCGCCTCAGCGTCAGTCGTGGCCCAGAAGGCCGCCTTCGCCACCGGTGTTCTTCCAAATATCTGCGCATTTCACCGCTACACTTGGAATTCCGCCTTCCCCTACCAGACTCAAGCCTGCCGGTATCAGGAGCGGATAGGGGTTGAGCCCCCAGATTTAACTCCTGACCTAACAAACCGCCTACGCGCGCTTTACGCCCAATGAATCCGGATAACGCTTGCCCCCTACGTATTACCGCGGCTGCTGGCACGTAGTTAGCCGGGGCTTCTTCTGCAGGTACCGTCACCTTGCGGCCTCGTCCCTGCTGAAAGCGGTTTACAACCCGAAGGCCTTCATCCCGCACGCGGCGTCGCTGCATCAGGCTTTCGCCCATTGTGCAAGATTCCCCACTGCTGCCTCCCGTAGGAGTCTGGGCCGTGTCTCAGTCCCAATCTGGCCGGTCGGTCTCTCAACCCGGCTACCCATCATTGCCTTGGTAGGCCGTTACCCCACCAACTAGCTAACAGGCCGCGGGCCCATCCTTTGCCGTCGGAGCTTTCCCATATACATCATGCGATATATATGGAGTATCCGGTATTAACCTCGGTTTCCCGAGGCTATCCCAGTGCAAAGGGCAGGTTGCCCACGTGTTACTCAGCCGTTCGCCACTTTATACACACCCGAAGGTGCTTTAATCGTTCGACTTGCATGTGTTAGGCGCGCCGCCAGCGTTCATCCTGAGCCAGGATCGAACTCTCCGTTCAAAATAAGCTATGTATTACTACATAGTTACAAGTTAAAGAAAAGTTTGTATCCATCTTCAAATGATCCGCTGATCTGGATTCGCTTGGTTAGTATTAAAATTGACGTGATATTCAATTCGAATGTACTAGCTATCTTTTATGATTTCTCAATCACAGTATCCGGTTTTCAAGGTTCACAGCTCACGTGCTTGTTTG
>OPYK01000015.1 GCA_900343135.1 Atopobium massiliense
AGAGATTATTTGTCTCCAGCCACTTAAGTGAGGTGATTTATGTTTGGTGCTATTGCTGGCGGTATTGCTTCTGCTCTTGCTGGTGGCGCCATGTCTAAATTGTTTGGAGGCGGTCAAAAAGCCGCCTCCGGTGGCATTCAAGGTGATGTGCTTGCTACCGATAACAATACTGTAGGCATGGGTGATGCTGGTATTAAATCTGCCATTCAAGGCTCTAATGTTCCTAACCCTGATGAGGCCGTCCCTAGTTTTGTTTCTGGTGCTATGGCTAAAGCTGGTAAAGGACTTCTTGAAGGTACGTTGCAGGCTGGCACTTCTGCCGTTTCTGATAAGTTGCTTGATTTGGTTGGACTTGGTGGCAAGTCTGCCGCTGATAAAGGAAAGGATACTCGTGATTATCTTGCTGCTGCATTTCCTGAGCTTAATGCTTGGGAGCGTGCTGGTGCTGATGCTTCCTCTGCTGGTATGGTTGACGCCGGATTTGAGAATCAAAAAGAGCTTACTAAAATGCAACTGGACAATCAGAAAGAGATTGCCGAGATGCAAAATGAGACTCAAAAAGAGATTGCTGGCATTCAGTCGGCGACTTCACGCCAGAATACGAAAGACCAGGTATATGCACAAAATGAGATGCTTGCTTATCAACAGAAGGAGTCTACTGCTCGCGTTGCGTCTATTATGGAAAACACCAATCTTTCCAAGCAACAGCAGGTTTCCGAGATTATGCGCCAAATGCTTACTCAAGCTCAAACGGCTGGTCAGTATTTTACCAATGACCAAATCAAAGAAATGACTCGCAAGGTTAGTGCTGAGGTTGACTTAGTTCATCAGCAAACGCAGAATCAGCGGTATGGCTCTTCTCATATTGGCGCTACTGCAAAGGATATTTCTAATGTCGTCACTGATGCTGCTTCTGGTGTGGTTGATATTTTTCATGGTATTGATAAAGCTGTTGCCGATACTTGGAACAATTTCTGGAAAGACGGTAAAGCTGATGGTATTGGCTCTAATTTGTCTAGGAAATAACCGTCAGGATTGACACCCTCCCAATTGTATGTTTTCATGCCTCCAAATCTTGGAGGCTTTTTTATGGTTCGTTCTTATTACCCTTCTGAATGTCACGCTGATTATTTTGACTTTGAGCGTATCGAGGCTCTTAAACCTGCTATTGAGGCTTGTGGCATTTCTACTCTTTCTCAATCCCCAATGCTTGGCTTCCATAAGCAGATGGATAACCGCATCAAGCTCTTGGAAGAGATTCTGTCTTTTCGTATGCAGGGCGTTGAGTTCGATAATGGTGATATGTATGTTGACGGCCATAAGGCTGCTTCTGACGTTCGTGATGAGTTTGTATCTGTTACTGAGAAGTTAATGGATGAATTGGCACAATGCTACAATGTGCTCCCCCAACTTGATATTAATAACACTATAGACCACCGCCCCGAAGGGGACGAAAAATGGTTTTTAGAGAACGAGAAGACGGTTACGCAGTTTTGCCGCAAGCTGGCTGCTGAACGCCCTCTTAAGGATATTCGCGATGAGTATAATTACCCCAAAAAGAAAGGTATTAAGGATGAGTGTTCAAGATTGCTGGAGGCCTCCACTATGAAATCGCGTAGAGGCTTTGCTATTCAGCGTTTGATGAATGCAATGCGACAGGCTCATGCTGATGGTTGGTTTATCGTTTTTGACACTCTCACGTTGGCTGACGACCGATTAGAGGCGTTTTATGATAATCCCAAT
Organism: Atopobium massiliense; assembly: GCA_900343135.1. GTDB lineage: Bacteria > Actinomycetota > Coriobacteriia > Coriobacteriales > Atopobiaceae > Fannyhessea > Fannyhessea massiliensis. The sequence goes on from OPYK01000015.1 coordinate 1,744, forward strand.
GCTTTGCGTGACTATTTTCGTGATATTGGTCGTATGGTTCTTGCTGCCGAGGGTCGCAAGGCTAATGATTCACACGCCGACTGCTATCAGTATTTTTGTGTGCCTGAGTATGGTACAGCTAATGGCCGTCTTCATTTCCATGCGGTGCACTTTATGCGGACACTTCCTACAGGTAGCGTTGACCCTAATTTTGGTCGTCGGGTACGCAATCGCCGCCAGTTAAATAGCTTGCAAAATACGTGGCCTTATGGTTACAGTATGCCCATCGCAGTTCGCTACACGCAGGACGCTTTTTCACGTTCTGGTTGGTTGTGGCCTGTTGATGCTAAAGGTGAGCCGCTTAAAGCTACCAGTTATATGGCTGTTGGTTTCTATGTGGCTAAATACGTTAACAAAAAGTCAGATATGGACCTTGCTGCTAAAGGTCTAGGAGCTAAAGAATGGAACAACTCACTAAAAACCAAGCTGTCGCTACTTCCCAAGAAGCTGTTCAGAATCAGAATGAGCCGCAACTTCGGGATGAAAATGCTCACAATGACAAATCTGTCCACGGAGTGCTTAATCCAACTTACCAAGCTGGGTTACGACGCGACGCCGTTCAACCAGATATTGAAGCAGAACGCAAAAAGAGAGATGAGATTGAGGCTGGGAAAAGTTACTGTAGCCGACGTTTTGGCGGCGCAACCTGTGACGACAAATCTGCTCAAATTTATGCGCGCTTCGATAAAAATGATTGGCGTATCCAACCTGCAGAGTTTTATCGCTTCCATGACGCAGAAGTTAACACTTTCGGATATTTCTGATGAGTCGAAAAATTATCTTGATAAAGCAGGAATTACTACTGCTTGTTTACGAATTAAATCGAAGTGGACTGCTGGCGGAAAATGAGAAAATTCGACCTATCCTTGCGCAGCTCGAGAAGCTCTTACTTTGCGACCTTTCGCCATCAACTAACGATTCTGTCAAAAACTGACGCGTTGGATGAGGAGAAGTGGCTTAATATGCTTGGCACGTTCGTCAAGGACTGGTTTAGATATGAGTCACATTTTGTTCATGGTAGAGATTCTCTTGTTGACATTTTAAAAGAGCGTGGATTACTATCTGAGTCCGATGCTGTTCAACCACTAATAGGTAAGAAATCATGAGTCAAGTTACTGAACAATCCGTACGTTTCCAGACCGCTTTGGCCTCTATTAAGCTCATTCAGGCTTCTGCCGTTTTGGATTTAACCGAAGATGATTTCGATTTTCTGACGAGTAACAAAGTTTGGATTGCTACTGACCGCTCTCGTGCTCGTCGCTGCGTTGAGGCTTGCGTTTATGGTACGCTGGACTTTGTAGGATACCCTCGCTTTCCTGCTCCTGTTGAGTTTATTGCTGCCGTCATTGCTTATTATGTTCATCCCGTCAACATTCAAACGGCCTGTCTCATCATGGAAGGCGCTGAATTTACGGAAAACATTATTAATGGCGTCGAGCGTCCGGTTAAAGCCGCTGAATTGTTCGCGTTTACCTTGCGTGTACGCGCAGGAAACACTGACGTTCTTACTGACGCAGAAGAAAACGTGCGTCAAAAATTACGTGCAGAAGGAGTGATGTAATGTCTAAAGGTAAAAAACGTTCTGGCGCTCGCCCTGGTCGTCCGCAGCCGTTGCGAGGTACTAAAGGCAAGCGTAAAGGCGCTCGTCTTTGGTATGTAGGTGGTCAACAATTTTAATTGCAGGGGCTTCGGCCCCTTACTTGAGGATAAATTATGTCTAATATTCAAACTGGCGCCGAGCGTATGCCGCATGACCTTTCCCATCTTGGCTTCCTTGCTGGTCAGATTGGTCGTCTTATTACCATTTCAACTACTCCGGTTATCGCTGGCGACTCCTTCGAGATGGACGCCGTTGGCGCTCTCCGTCTTTCTCCATTGCGTCGTGGCCTTGCTATTGACTCTACTGTAGACATTTTTACTTTTTATGTCCCTCATCGTCACGTTTATGGTGAACAGTGGATTAAGTTCATGAAGGATGGTGTTAATGCCACTCCTCTCCCGACTGTTAACACTACTGGTTATATTGACCATGCCGCTTTTCTTGGCACGATTAACCCTGATACCAATAAAATCCCTAAGCATTTGTTTCAGGGTTATTTGAATATCTATAACAACTATTTTAAAGCGCCGTGGATGCCTGACCGTACCGAGGCTAACCCTAATGAGCTTAATCAAGATGATGCTCGTTATGGTTTCCGTTGCTGCCATCTCAAAAACATTTGGACTGCTCCGCTTCCTCCTGAGACTGAGCTTTCTCGCCAAATGACGACTTCTACCACATCTATTGACATTATGGGTCTGCAAGCTGCTTATGCTAATTTGCATACTGACCAAGAACGTGATTACTTCATGCAGCGTTACCATGATGTTATTTCTTCATTTGGAGGTAAAACCTCTTATGACGCTGACAACCGTCCTTTACTTGTCATGCGCTCTAATCTCTGGGCATCTGGCTATGATGTTGATGGAACTGACCAAACGTCGTTAGGCCAGTTTTCTGGTCGTGTTCAACAGACCTATAAACATTCTGTGCCGCGTTTCTTTGTTCCTGAGCATGGCACTATGTTTACTCTTGCGCTTGTTCGTTTTCCGCCTACTGCGACTAAAGAGATTCAGTACCTTAACGCTAAAGGTGCTTTGACTTATACCGATATTGCTGGCGACCCTGTTTTGTATGGCAACTTGCCGCCGCGTGAAATTTCTATGAAGGATGTTTTCCGTTCTGGTGATTCGTCTAAGAAGTTTAAGATTGCTGAGGGTCAGTGGTATCGTTATGCGCCTTCGTATGTTTCTCCTGCTTATCACCTTCTTGAAGGCTTCCCATTCATTCAGGAACCGCCTTCTGGTGATTTGCAAGAACGCGTACTTATTCGCCACCATGATTATGACCAGTGTTTCCAGTCCGTTCAGTTGTTGCAGTGGAATAGTCAGGTTAAATTTAATGTGACCGTTTATCGCAATCTGCCGACCACTCGCGATTCAATCATGACTTCGTGATAAAAGATTGAGTGTGAGGTTATAACGCCGAAGCGGTAAAAATTTTAATTTTTGCCGCTGAGGGGTTGACCAAGCGAAGCGCGGTAGGTTTTCTGCTTAGGAGTTTAATCATGTTTCAGACTTTTATTTCTCGCCATAATTCAAACTTTTTTTCTGATAAGCTGGTTCTCACTTCTGTTACTCCAGCTTCTTCGGCACCTGTTTTACAGACACCTAAAGCTACATCGTCAACGTTATATTTTGATAGTTTGACGGTTAATGCTGGTAATGGTGGTTTTCTTCATTGCATTCAGATGGATACATCTGTCAACGCCGCTAATCAGGTTGTTTCTGTTGGTGCTGATATTGCTTTTGATGCCGACCCTAAATTTTTTGCCTGTTTGGTTCGCTTTGAGTCTTCTTCGGTTCCGACTACCCTCCCGACTGCCTATGATGTTTATCCTTTGGATGGTCGCCATGATGGTGGTTATTATACCGTCAAGGACTGTGTGACTATTGACGTCCTTCCCCGTACGCCGGGCAATAATGTTTATGTTGGTTTCATGGTTTGGTCTAACTTTACCGCTACTAAATGCCGCGGATTGGTTTCGCTGAATCAGGTTATTAAAGAGATTATTTGTCTCCAGCCACTTAAGTGAGGTGATTTATGTTTGGTGCTATTGCTGGCGGTATTGCTTCTGCTCTTGCTGGTGGCGCCATGTCTAAATTGTTTGGAGGCGGTCAAAAAGCCGCCT
>OPYK01000014.1 GCA_900343135.1 Atopobium massiliense
TTGCCACTGTTGCATGTGCAGCTTCTGCTTCGGCTACGTCTTCTGCATCTGCAGATGCCGATGCAGATGCGCCACCCTCTTGCGTTTCACCTGGCTCACCCGGCTCAGGCGCAGGTGGCACAGGCGCTGGCGCAGGCTCCTCTTCATGCGGCTTTACAGGCGGCAGCGATGGCCGCTTATTTGGATCAAACTTCTTGTTTACCACACGATAGGTAGTTGTTGTTTTTCCATCCTCGCTCGAAATTACGCACAAACTTTCGTCGTCCGACACCTTAACCATAGTAATGCCAGCATTCTGACTACCAAGCTTTGTTGTAAGTGACACGGCATCTGTCGTGTTAAGCGTGTACATTCCCTTATTAAACTGTGTGAACGAAAGCTGCGTCGACCCTGAAGCAAGCGTTGCGTCGCAATCTTTTGCAGCGAATTCACTAAGCAGAGGTACATCGTTATATGCTTCTATTTCGGTAAAACCAACGCACGCATCAACTCGAGGCGCCCTTTCCCAAATACGCAGCTTTGTAGTTGTAACTGCATGCTCAAATGAATAGGGCGTTCCATCCTTTTGGTAATTTTCCTGCGTGATGTTTGTGTGCTTGATATCTTTCCATCCGCTTGCTTGTTCATCCCAGTATTGGAACTTTACATTTTCGTTGCCCGGAATTGCGGCACAGTTATCAACAAAATGCCATAGCTTAAGGTTACGAATTGGGTGTGCCTTATTCCAATTGAGCTGTACGTATGTCCATACAGGCGGATTTTCTTTACGGAATCCCCAGTTGGTCCAGCGCTCAGAGATATCATCGCCATTCGCAAACGTTCCATTATTAAGCTTGGTTAAATTGTCATTGATTGCCGTTGTACCCATTTCTTTAACGGAGCCATCTGCCTGCTGATAACCATTGGTAAACGTAGGCGCATCGCTATACGAAGCCGAAGAAATCGTTTCTTGCTTTGGAATATCAAGCTCACGCACGCGTGCTTCAATGGGCAACTCACGTCCAAACGCATACACGGTTCCTTTGTACACAGTGCCATGTATGTTGCTTGCTGCATTCTCGGGCGCAGCAGCGCTGCCGTCCTGTGTATCAGTGCTTCTATCTTGCATAGCAGACAAGCTGCGTTTTGCGCGTTTGTGTTTGGACGAAGCGGAGGCCTCTGTCTTATCAGCACCCGCATTAGCACCCGCATTAGCGCCAGCACCAGCATCCGCAGCAGCGTCGGCATGAGCACCGCCGGCAGCACCAGCAGCAATCGGCGTTTTATGCGCAGTGTCCCACACAACAGGAAAGTCGTTTTCCGAAACGCCATCAACTGAAACAACTTTTGCGCGCGTAGGCAAATGTGGCGTTTCGCCCTCACGAGAAACCATTGCAATATTTACGGCAGCAAGCGCTTGCCCCACAACGTGTACCTGTGTTTGCACAGTAGAGCCATTCGGCAGTGTTGCAGAAAGCGTATAGACACCCTTTTTACTGGTAAGCTTTGGATCTACATTCTTCCAGGTAAGCGGCTGCAAATCTTGTTTACCACTCGCCCAGTTTACCAGAAGATTCTTCGGCAATTGCAAGTAGCCGTATTGTTCAACATATAAGTGCGCCGCTAAATCATAGCTGCGAATATAATCTTCTGTTGCAGCAGGTGCAGCAGGTGCAACAGTTGTTGCAGTGCTGGTAGCGCTCTGCAAACCCTCTGCACTGGCAGTAAGCGAAACCTTACCTGCCTGCGCCGACGGGCGAACAATGGCAACAAGCTTGCCGTTAAAAGCAGCTGAGTGATTCGCTTTAAACGAATCGGTATCGGTAGGATTACCATTGTCAACACCAATAAGCGTGCCGCCTTGCACCGCAAGCGTTACATCATTATTAGCATCGGTAACAAGATTTCCATCATCATCGCGCACGCTTATTTCAAAGTACAACAAATCGCGACCGTTTGCCTGCGCATGTGCAGTTATCTCATCTTGCTTAATGGCAAGCGTGGATGCATCGTCATGCGTAGTAACTTCTTTGGTACCAACTGCCGATTTGGTAATTTCCTTGCCATCTCTATCGTAACCGCGCACGCTCAACGTACCACTTTGATACGGCACTTTAAACGTCGGATAAAGCTGACCGTTATCAAACACAGGATAGGTGTAGCCAGCAGATGTTGTCTTAAATGTAGCGCGCGATTCGGCAACCTTTTTATTGTTTAGGTATAGCTCAACCTTAGCGGCAGTGGTAAACACTTCTACCGTAGCTTTACCTTGTCCATCGCGAGCAAGCTCGTTAGCATTCCAGGTTCCCGGCACTACGTGCAGCGTATCGCTGGTGTGATTCCACATAGCGCGGTAGAAATAATACGTGTCTTTTGGCATGCCAGCCGTGTCAATAATACCAAAGTAAGACGAATTTGGACGAGGACCCTTGCCTGTTACAGAGCCTTGACCCACACCATTCCATGGTGTTGGCTCACCTATGTAGTCGAAGCCCGTCCATACAAACTCGCCAGCATTGTAGTCATTTTTAATAACGCGCGACCACGATTCACTTGCCGATGCACCCCATCCAACACGTGCAGTGTCATTGTCATAGGCGCTCATCTGCAGGTTCTCGTTGTCTTTACCAAACGTGCTATACACACCACGGCTGTGAATTGCACTTGCCGTTTCGGATCCATACATCTTCCAGCTTGGATGGTTGCGGCGAGCCTCTTCAAAGCGTTGAGGCGTACGGTAGTTTTTACCTACAACACCGCCCGCATCTGAAATCTCGTCGTCTATTGCGTCGTTTTCGCCATCGCGATTATCGCCCATCGTTACCGGACGTGTGTCATCAAGGGCGCGTATCCAGCTAATAATTTGTTTACCAACAGCAGGGTATTCCTGCAGCGCCTTGGCATGATCCGAGCCGGTTAAACCCTCATTAATCTCGTTACCAATCGACCACATAATAACAGACGGTGCATTAAGCGCCGAGCGAACCATGGCATGCGCATCAAATTCGCCCCAGGGCATATCGGGCTTGCCACCAAGAATTGCGTTACCGGTGCCAATGGGCTGTTTAAGGTATTTGGTGTAGTCTTCGCTATTACCATTTTTGCTATACGTCCAGCCGTCAAATGCTTCGTCGATAAGCATCATACCCAGCCTGTTTGCTATATTGATAAGGGTTTTTGCTGCCGGGTTATGGGTAACACGAATGGCATTCACGCCCATGTCTTTTAGCATGCGCACTTGACGCTCAATTGCCGTAGGCTCGGCTGCAGAACCAAGGGCACCCTGGTCGTGGTGCATGCTTACGCCTTGAAGCTTCATCTTAGTACCATTGAGCGAGAAGCCCGTTTCGCGATCAAACGCAAACCATCTAAAGCCGTAGTCCTCTTCATATGTATCAAGCACGCTACCATCAGCTGCCAGGATAGTAGTTTTGACCTTGTATAAATACGGATCGTCCACGCTCCATAAATGTGGCTTTTCAACAGAAAGCTCGGAGGTATCCTGAGCGCATGTGCCCTTCGCAACTTGTATAGCGCTTGGATTAGCACTTGTTGCAACACAGGTACCATCAGCATCAATAAGCTCGTGTTTAACTGTAACCGTAGCATCCTTTGCGCCGGCATTATAAACCGGTGTCGTAATCTTCATGGTAGTAGTTGCATCGTGCGTACTTTCAAGCTGCGGCGTACGAATGGTTGTGCCTTCATAGCTCACATGCACATCGTTGGTAACTGTAAGATGGACATCGCGGTAAATGCCGCTTCCCGAATACCAGCGGCTCGACGGCGTTTTATGATTTACTCGTACAGCAATAATGTTTTGCGTTTTACCATCACGCTTGAGAGCGTCGGTAATATCAAACGAAAATGCCGTGTACCCATAGGGGTGGCTACCAAGTTTTTTGCCGTTTACCCACACGTCGGCATTCATATACACACCGTCAAAGTCTAGGCGGAAGCGCTTGTCCTTAAGTTCCTTGGGCACAACAAGCGTTTTTTGATACCAGCGCGTACCACCAAGCAAAAAGCCACTTTCCGCTTCGCCCTGCGTTGTAAAGGGTTGAGAAATACTAAAGTCGTGTGGCAAGTTGGTATTTTCCCACGCGGTACCCTCAGCTGGCTTTGTGGCATTGGCCTCGGTGTCCTGTTTCGTTACGTTCCAGTTTGAATTAAACAATACCGAACGCTCGCCTTTACCAATTAAGCTTACAAAATGCTCCTCTATAGCGTTTGCAACTGTTGTTGTGTTAGCTTTTTGTGCTTGCTCGTTTTGCTCTTTGGTTGTATCAATTGGCGCAGGTTTTTCGTCTTCTTTTTCGAGTGAAGGATCTACTTTGGTGTCGTCTTTTGTAGCTATTGGCGTTATCGTTGAGCCTTTTTGCCATATATGCTCAAGCTGCGTTAGACTGAGCTTGTCTGCATCTTCTGATTTGGGTTTCAAAAGACGAAACTCCGCAGCGCTTGCATAACCGTTATTACCAACGGCAGAAAGACGCAGCTTGGTTATGGTTTGCGGCTGCTTAAACGTAATGGTGTACTCACCGTGCTTACCTTCAAACGAGCCTGAACCAAGCTTTACCCATGTTCCATCGTGCAAGCCCTCAACCGTAAGCGTTTGAATAACGCCGTTTTCGGTACCATCGCCGCCACCCGGGCGTGATGTATACGTAAGCGCGCCTGCAAGGAACGGCTCTTTAAGCTCGGCTTCAATGGTGTACGTTTTTCCCTTCTGCGCACCACCCCATGCGGTGTGCCAGTACGTTTGTGGATTACCATCAAACGCAAGTCGTGCTGGTCCCTCATTAGGCAAGCCTCGCGTTGGCTCCTCGGACGACGTTGTTATTTTTGAGTACAAATCTGTTTGTGGCTTTTCGGCTTCGGTACACACAAAGTCGTACATATCGCCAGAAAAACCACCGATTGTTTTAAGCGGCATGATAAACGTACTGCAATTTAAGCGAGGATATTTCTCTATAGGAAAGGGCTTTACCTCACTGCCATTAACAAACACACGCGTGCGCTGATTACTCGTGGTAATCGTAAGCTCAAACATTTTGTTAAAGGGCAACTTTTTGTCGAACTGCAGGTGAACATGCTCAAAGTCGTAAGCAATACGCCCATCTTTATCGCGCAAATAAAACTTTGCACCCGTGTCGGCGTTTTCAAACAGCACCTGCTCGCCCGCCGTTTTCTTATCACCGTTAAGCTTCATACGCACAGTTACACTGTGATCAACACCAAGCGCGTCAACACCTGTTGAAACAGACGACGTGACGTCTGAGCTTTTTTCAAAATGTAAGAAATTGCCGCGCCGACTCAGATGGTGCGCCGCACTCACATCAAGATGTGCTAAATCGAGCACGGGTAGCTTAGACGCATCAAGCGCATGTTCAGGATTGGTGCCTGGCGCATATATCTTATCGAGTGAAAGTTTAGGCAGCTCACCTAGGGTTTTTGGATTGGCAGCTGAGGCCGCGTTACGCGTTGCGGCAATTGGCAACACGTGCATAAAGCGCTTTAGAATGTCGTATGACGTAATGCCTGTTTCGCGCAAATCACAATTGTCATTCCAAATTGCGAAGCCACCACCAACGATATTTGATTCTGCAGCTGAGTATACCTTACCTCCACGGATTGAGAAGTTGCCCGGCGCCCAACGCTCATACATATCTTTTGTATTAACGAAGTCGCCATACGCACCCTGGCTACCGTTTCCCGAAGGAACCGTGTACGTAGGATTATCAATAATATTGATAACCTTTGCACCTTGATCTATTGCCGACTGGGGACCTTGCCAGCCAAGACTCCAAATGCATGCCTGCACGTTTTTAAAGTCAACAGGATGCGTTCCCTTTTTGGCATCAAGCGAGCCCCACACGCGCGGCGTTAAACCCTTCGATTTGATATAGGTTACCAGGTCATTTACATAACGACGATAGTCTTCTGTAGACCCATAGTACTCGTCGGTGCCAATGTGAATTGTGTTTATTCCCTTAAGTGGGCCGCTCAGAAGCTCGTCGTATACCGATTTTACAAACGTAAGTGTTTTATCGTAATTTTTTGAGAGGTCGAGCATCGCCACACGCTCAACATCATCTTTACCGTTAATTGTTCCTTGATACATAAGGTCGGGACGCACTTTTACAAACGAAAGTGCATGACCAGGAGTGTCGATTTCGGGGACGATGTTTATACCAAGTTCTTTTGCATACGTAATAATATGCTGCATTTGCTCTGTTGTATAGTGATCGGCGCTCGTTAGTTTAGTACCGTCGCTACCCTGTATCTTTGAGGGTAAACGGAATCCGCACAGTGCATGCGTGAGCACGTAATTGCGCTTTTCTTCTTGCGACATACCCTGTTTATCTGCAATATGGTCTTTAAGGAAGATAAAGTTATCGTTCATGTGCAGCTGCAAATCGTTCATTTTGTAGTATGCCATTTGCTCAAGCACATTAAGTACCTGCTCATAAGGGATAAACTTTCTACCTGTGTCGAGCATTGCATTGCGCACGGGATAAGTAAAGAAGTCGCGGATTTCGCCGTTTTGTAATTTGTTCTCGCCCATTTGAAGCAGCGTGCGCGTTGCATAAAAAGCACCAAGGTTTGTTTCTGCCTCAATGGTGATGCATCCATTGGCAATGGTAATACCGTAGCCCTCGTTGCCATACCCTTTATTAGCAACTTTTTTGAACACAACACTATTGCTTGAGGCAGCAGTTGCAACTTGAACAGTAACACCACGCGCTGCAAGGTCTTTTTTGTATCTATCGCGGGCTTGCACAAACGCTCCCGAGGTATCTACCAGCGTTGTTGATGAAGTAATATCACTTGTACCGTCGGTGCCATGCCACTGCTGTACCACAGGAACAACCTTAGGACGCACGCCTACACCTTCATCTTTGTATGTACCATCAACACTCAGCCTAAAAATTTTGGCTTCGGTAGTGCCGTTAACTACGTGTTCAAGTTTAAGTTCAACCGTTTGCATAGTAAGCGGTTTATACACCACACCCTTTGTATCGATAACACCCGGCAAACTGCTACCAACAATTTGAACTTTCCCAGGTAGAGAAGGAAGTTCAACTTTGGAGCCATCCGCGGAAAGCGCAAGTTGCGCCACATCGCTAAGCGTTTGGGGCTGCGCGGAAGCGGGCGCCGGCGCAGCTGTTGTTTGAGCGGCATTTGAAGCAGCATTTGCAGCAGCGCCGATTGCTGTCGCGGGTTGAGGAGCGGCAGGGTGTGTTTGCTCATCGGCAATAGCAGCAGTATGGACATATGCAACAACGCTGGCCGAACCTGCACCAAGCGCAGCAACTACTGCCATTGACGCAACAAAACCGCGTGTTTTATGCGTCATAAAAGAAGATTTCTTTATCATAATAGGCTCCTTTGAACCTTAGTTACCATCCGATTTTGTCCGATGTACGCCTTGCACTCCTGCGCTCCAAAACTAAAACTGTGCGCCCGCTTTCAGTACATATACCTACTTCTTAGGAGCGGCATACCACTTGATTTCCTCTTTAATCCAGCCGTCTTTCACCATCTTTGCAATCTCGTCTGGATCTGATGTGTAATGGTGGTAGTACTTCTTTGCATACGGGTTGTACATGCTGTATACAGGCACAGTGC
>OPYK01000013.1 GCA_900343135.1 Atopobium massiliense
TCTCACCTTCACCTGTCCAGCCTGCAGCTACAAGACTGTTATACTCTGCTTTATCGGTAGTAAACAAGTGCTCGTGCGTCCACGTGTTATACAAACGGTACATTGCCACTGTTGCATGTGCAGCTTCACCTGCGATTATGTCATCAGCATCAAAAGTGCTCGACGCAGGCGCGGTATACCCCATCGCTTGTGCATAGGTAAGGTGCGCTTTAAGCGCTTTAGCACTTGCATCAAAATCGTCAACTACAAATGGCTTGGTAGTATCGGTGGTTGAAGCACGCAACGCAGTAAGCACCGCGCGCGCTTTAGTTGCAACTTCGTTACTAATGGTTTTATGCGCCTTGTTCGCAAAGTCCTGAAGTGCATCCGTTGATTCACGCCCGCGCACCATACGACGCATAATGCTATCAACCTTTGTTTGTTCAGAAATTACTTCTTTTTGCAATGCATCAAAATATGCATGCACCGGCGCAGCAAATTTGGCGCGGTTGTTATCTACCAACGTATAGATGTCCATCATCGTATAATCGAGCGCATCTGTCTTCTTATCTTGGAGTGCAAGCTTCTTGTCGTCCTTCATCTTATCGCGTGATCCATAATCGAGATAGAAATTATCCATTGTTGGATAAAGCTTGTCATCGAGTTTGGTAAGAAGCGCCGAATACGCCGGAATAGATACATTAAACTCTGGCCGCGAGAGCATAGTCCATTGAATGGTTGCTATTTGCGCAGGCATGCCAAAACGCAGCTGGAACATATGATTTTCAGCATCGTTGTGATTAGCAATAGGATAAATATCCTTCTTTGTGTTAGTGTTAAAGTCCTTGGTTTCCTCGCCACGCGTAGCAAGCGACCGCAGCGCATCAAACGTTGTGATACTACGGTTAGCGTTAAACATCAGCTCAGGATCCGTAATTGGGCTTTCATCCTCAGTAGGATTATACTTGTATCTGTTAGCAGGCAAAGGATTATTAAAATAGGCACGTCCCTGAATATAGCGTGACGTTGTATGTGTTGGAGTTTCTGCACCATACGATGCAGCAATATTAAAGTGTCCGTTCTTAAAATACTTAGCTGATTTGGCTGCCGTTGCTTTTGTAACAATGTCTTTTGAATGAAGAACGTTTTCTGTGTCGGTTAGGTCGATGTCATACTCAAGACGTCCTGTGTTTGGAGCAACCGATACTTGATTTTTGAACAGCTGGGACGCACGGAATGCTACCCACTGGTGACCCGATAACATTTGGAAAATCCACGATTCCTTATTGTCGGAAATCAAAATGAGGTTAGGATCAAACGCGCCGTGTTTATCGATGACATCACCAAGCAGTTTAACACCTTCACGCGCGGTTTTAGATTGACCTAGTATTACGTCAACGAGATTGAACTCACCAATACCAAATTCTTTACCCTGACCAGCATCCTGGCCAACAGGATCGACTTTTTGTATAGCGTCGTTGTAATCGGCGGTAAGCGTAGCAGATGCAGATACACCATATTCATTTACGCCTGCTTCAGAATATGCGTACTGGTTGCCGCCCCATCCGTCATTTTTATGATCGCGAATATACGTATAACGGGCAGTTTCCCCTGTTGTTTTGAGCGTAAACTTAGGAGCGTCTTCCGATGTGTAGGTAACATCTTTTTGCCGCTCTTGTATGCCAAATACCTTTGGCTTACGCGGACGATAATCCTCGTTTCTACCTACGTACGTGTATCCGTCGGAAGTAGTACCGCCACCCATAAATACCTGAGTGCATGCAAACGCAAGTGGTGTACAACATCCAAATGCTAACGCTGCAGATAATCCTGCAACAACAGATGCACGCGCAAGGTGCATTCTTACTGTACTAGTGAGGGGGGGGGTAGTAACGTTTTGCATATAGTGCCTCTTTTCGCTGCAGAAACAACAAGCAGGTATATAACCTCACGCAAAGCATTTAGTATACAAATGAGGGTGTTACCTGCGTGTTTCTGAAAAATGCCATCAATATACGTTATAACATAGAATGCTCGTGCAAAATATGTTGTTTGGCAAACGGTATAAAAGCGACGGTTTATGGTATATTTTGCCACTCTCTATTCGCTATGGTTGCCACTTCGCGCGTAACATAACGTCTGCCCGATTATAGGAGCGTTATAAAGCGTTATAGAAAAAACTCTTTGCCCTGGAGGCTTTGCGTTAGCACACTTCCGAAGGCAAAGAGCGTATCTTGCACGTTAAACAAGCTTACTTAGCAGCACGTCACATGTTATTTCTTTTGTACGTACTTCAAGCAGTCGAGCGTTACAGCTGCCAGGATAATGATACCCGAGAATACAAATTGCAGGTTGGTATCAATACCCAAAATGGTAAGCGAGTACGTAAGCGCGGTAAAGATAAGAACACCAACGGTGACACCCGAAATTTTACCAATACCACCGGTAAACGACACGCCACCAACAACACAAGCAGCGATAGCGTCCATATCCCAGCCCTGACCATATGCTGCAGAACCAGAACCAACCATACGCATGCACTCAAGCCACGAACCAAAACCGTAGAGGATACCAGCCATAATAAAGGCGCCCATCATAACACGGAACACGTTAATACCCGATACGGCTGCAGCTTCGGGGTTACCACCAACAGCGTACAAATCCTTACCAAAGGTTGTTTTGTTCCAAATAAACCAAACAACAGCAATGGCGGCTACTGCCCACACGATAATGGTTGGGAAATCGCCAATCTTTGGAATAACCATGTTAGGAATAGTAGGCTCGATAGCACCAAACGAAACACCCTTGGTAGCATAGGTGATGATACCAAAGATAATCAGCATGTTTGCCATGGTTGAAATAAATGGGTGCATCGTAAACTTAGCGGTAAAGAATCCGGCAATCGACGTAAATATCGTGCACAGCACAATACACACCACAAGCGCCATCAAAATACGCGCAACAATAGGAATACCAGTAAGGTCGAAGGTAATGCCAAATACCTGACCAGTGTTAATACCCTGGTGCATGATAATTGTTGATGCCGTCATACCCATACCAACCATACGTCCAATTGAAAGGTCGGTACCGGTAAGCAAAATAAGACCTGCTACACCAAGTGCCAGGAACATACGCGGCGCGGCCTGCTGGAAAATGTTAATAACATTGGTGTACGTAAGAAGCTGCGTTCCTTTAATGGCCGGCGTAATTGCGCACAGCAAAATGAACACCAACATAATTACGATGTACAAACCATTTTTAAGCAAAAATGAACGTGTATTAAACGAATACTTGTAGTTTTCCCAACGCTGAGCCTGCGTTTCCTGCAGGGTAAAGTGCGACATACGAAGCAAGTCGATCATGTGATAGCGCCAGGTAAACGCATCATGTAAACGGTTTTTGCTTTCTTGCAGCGCCTTTTGATACGTAAGCTTGGCATCAAATTGCTTGTTTTTATACACGTACTTTTCGTCTTTAATCTCATGCGTATCGGAAAGCGACTTCATCGTTTCTGCATGCTCTTGGGCAAGTTTAGCCAAGCTCATGCTGTAATCTTGGCGCGCTTTTACCTTTTCGGCTGCCACCGATGCTTTAACTGCATTGTAGTAGTCTGCATCAAAGTGCTCGTTAATATAAGCCTCAGCATCTTTAATAAGGCTTTCTACCTCGGCTTTGTTTGCCGCTTCAATTTCTTTTGCTTTCTTAATGCCACTTTGGTAGCCAGCAATTTCTTGAACTTTTTCGTCATGAGAAATAGACTTATCGCGCTTTGCCGCCTCAATTGAGCTTTGAAGTTCAATAACCTTGTTTGTTCCGTCGGCACGGAGTGCATCTATTTTCTTTTGAATGGCACCTACATAGTTCTCGATAGGCTTGCGCAAGCGCTGTTCTTCCAAAAGGGAAAGTATGCCCTCATTTGTGTTAGCCATCTCAACCTCCTTTTACAAATACTTTGCGCTCAAACGCAGCAGTTCTTCTTGGTTAGTTTCGTTGGTATTAACAATACCAGATAGTCTACCTGCAGACATAACACCAATACGGTTGGTAATACCCAAAATTTCGGGCATTTCGCTTGATACAACAATAACCGTTGTACCTTTTTTTGCCATCTCAATGATAAGCTCGTAGATTTCGTATTTTGCACCTACATCGATACCACGTGTAGGCTCATCCATAAGAAATACTTTAGGGTAGCGCTCAAGCCATTTACCAAAAATAACCTTTTGCTGGTTACCACCGGAAAGGCTCGAAATAAGGTCGCTTGGACCCATTGCCTTGGTGTTCATAACCTTAAGCTCTTTTTGCGTTGCTTTAATCATTTTTTTATCGGACAGCACAAAGCCAGTTTTATAGCTCTCAAGGTTAGCAATCGTGGTGTTAAACGTAAGATCGCCCTTAAGGAACAAGCCATTGGCTTTACGCTCTTCGGTAATCATGGCAAAGCCGGCGTCCATTGCCTGCGACGCACTGCTAAAGTTCATAAGTTTCTTGTTGAGGTACACACGACCGGCAGCACGCGTACGCACGCCAAAGATTGTTTCGAGAAGCTCAGTTCGTCCTGCTCCAACAAGGCCATACAAACCAAAAATTTCGCCTTTACGAACGCTAAACGAAATATCCTGCAAGTAGGGCGCGTACTTCGTGGATAGGTGCGATACCTCAATGTAGGGCTCACCTGGGGTGTTATTTACCTCGGGGAAGCGATTTTCAAGCGAACGGCCTACCATAGCGCTAATAAGCTCGTTCATCGATGTTTCCGATGCATGTTTGGTCATAACCAAATTACCATCGCGCAACACGCTAATATCGTCGCAGATGTCAAAAATTTCGTCCATTTTGTGCGAAATGTATACAAGCGATATGCCTTCGCGTTTAAGCATACGAATCATACCAAAAAGCTTATCTACCTCTTGGGCCATAAGCGAACTGGTAGGCTCGTCGAGTACGATAATTTTTGCGTTGTATGAAATAGCTTTGGCAATTTCAACCATCTGACGCTGAGATACCGACATCGTTTTCATAGGTGCCGTAAGATTAACGGTCATACTTAACCGACGGAACAATTCGCTTGCTTCTTTTTTCATGCGAACTTCGTCGATGGCACCAAATTTGTTAACGGGGTAGCGACCTAAAAAGAGGTTATCTACCACGTTGCGCTCAAGACACTGGTTGAGCTCTTGGTGCACCATTGCTACACCATTTTCAAGTGCATCTTTAGGGCCAGAAAAACTTACCTGCTTGCCGTCGAGGATAATAGTTCCTTCGTCTTTTTGGTATACACCAAAGAGGCACTTCATCATTGTCGATTTACCGGCACCGTTCTCTCCCATCAACCCCATAACTGTACCGCGTCGCAGTTTTAGATTGATGTGATCGAGAACACGGTTTCGACCAAACGATTTACTCATGCCTTCGATAGACAAGACTATATCGTTAGCTGTTTGTTCCATTGCATCACTCCTCGCTGTAATAAAACCGAGGGGAATCAACCGCCTTCCCCTCGGCTGTTTGTTGCATTATATCGCTCGCAACCCTCGCGTGTAAGCAGGATTACAAAACGCTGTGTAGAACTGTTCGCTATACACTATTTGAGCAATGCAGTGTAGGAGTTACCGTTGTCGGTTTTTACCATGTTGATTGCAAATGCATCGTACTCGCTTGGGTTACCCAAACGGTTGGTAATGTTCGACTCGGTTTGGCCGTCGCCACCGATGTACTCAACTTTGAGGTTAAGCAGCTTGTCATACTTCTGAAGCAGCGGTTGATAGGTTGAGCTCAGGAAGTTATCTGCAGAGTTGTAGATGTTGAGCCATACCTTCTTTTCGGGGTGCTTTGAAGCGTCGAGCTGAGCTGCAGCCTTCTCGTAGGGCTTTGTTGCGTCGAGGAAGTCTTTGTAGTTTTCTTCGATAACTGCAAGGTTAAGAGCGTAGTATGAACGCTGCGACTCTTCGTATTTGTAGTCTTTAGTTTCGAGAACGTTGCCTGCATCGTCGGGAGTGGAAATACCCGTGTTGATGTCTACACCGTCGAGAGCATTACGAAGCAAGCGCAAGGTAAGATATGCTTGTACATCGGGGTGCTGAGAAATGGTTCCCGTGTAGCCTTCTGCGATAGCAGCAACTGCGTCGGAGTTTGCATCATAACCGAAGGTTGGGATTTTCTCGGCTTTAGACCATTTGTTAAACATGGACATACCCATACCGTCGTTGTTAGAAACAACTACGTCGATTTGAGCACCAAACGAAGATACCCAAGCAGAAATTGCGTCGCCAGCGGTTGCAGCGTCCCAGGTTGCACCTGCATTGTTCTTCATTTCCTTAGATGCGAGCTCGCGGATTACATAGCTCTTACCATTAACATCGAGTTTACCATCTTGAACAAGCTCAGATTTACCGTCGGTGTTAACGCCAACAGGGTCGGAAATGATGTTGCCATCTTTGGTAACAGCAGTGCCAAGAGCCTTACGAACACCACGTGTACGGGCGATTGAGTCGTTGTGACCAATGTCACCAATTGCCAAAACATACCCGATTGTGCCGTCGTGATTGTGGTCGAGTTTCTCAGCATTTTTCTTGATGTAATCAAGAACCATTTGACCTTGAACTTCAGCACCTTGGTTGGCATCGAAGCCTACATAGTAGGTGTCTTTGTTGAAGTTAAGGGTTGCCATGTCGAGCTCACCAGTAGTGCTGTTAGAAGGCTGGCGATTGTAGAATACAACAGGCTTATCCTTATTTTCTTTTGCCGCGCCATCTTTTTTGTCACCAGATGTGCTTGGTGCAGCATTGCAGCCCGCTAATGCCAAACCAGCAGCGCCAATCGAGCCGAGCTTAAGGAAATTGCGACGTGAAATACCCATAAGTACTGTCCTTTCTGCGTGCGCAGCAGCTGCGCGTTGTTTAACACGTTGTACAGCTGTAAGAAAGGAGCACAACATGTAAAATGCCCAACGATAATCACGTACGAGAAGAATATGGGACGTATATCCCTCCCTTACATCTCCATACTAATTGAATAAAATTGAAACACGTTCTCTTTTCGCTCAACGGTAGTTTTCAGTCCGTGAGTGCAACAGCGATACGAACAGTGTTCGACAGCACCGTTATTTTTCTTGTCTTTTGTATACAAAATAGGCATCATTCTTAACAGAATATATGTTCGTAATATGAACGAGCTTACGCTGGGTCTTGCGTGTGGTATGTATAAAAAAGCCCATTATATGAATGAACAGCTACAATAGGTAAAAGTAAATCGCACGAGGCACACGGCTACAAAAACGCGTTCATGAAGGACATACAAAAGATGTATGTATAACATAATGTCGACCGTGAAGAGTAGAATACAGCCATCCATGATAAGCAAGAAAGAAGGTATGCGATGGACGCACAACTAGCCATACTCCTCATAGCTCCTTTGAGCATTATTGCAATTGTTATCAGCTTTTTTGCAGGCGCATATAAAGAAAAGAGCAACGCGCAAATACGCATGCAAGCACTTCAGCAGCAACTCGCCACAAAAGAACAGGAATTTGCCTATGCACACGCAGAAGCAAATGCCAAGGCGCAAACACTGCAAATGCAATACAACAATCTTATGCAGCAAGTACAGCAATCGCACGACGAGCGTTTGGCGCGCAAACAAGAAAATAGCGAGGTTATTGAGGCGTTTGCACCTATACGGGCAAATCTTGAGGCACTTCAAAGACGCATTAATGCTGTTGAGGCTGCACGGAGTAGCGAGTCGGGTGCAGTAAAACAGCAGCTCGAAAGCCTCGATGGACAGCAGCGTGATCTCATTAAAGCAACCTTGAGCCTCTCAAGCGTGCTTGCTAACAACAAAATGCGTGGCGCATGGGGCGAGCTTTCGCTCAAAAACCTCGTTGAAACAAGCGGTATGGTGCAGCATGTTGATTTTGACGTGCAGGAATCATCTAAAAATGAACGCGACAAAACGCAGCGCCCCGATATGATTATTCATCTGCCACATAAGCGCTGTATAGTTGTTGATGCAAAAGTGCCTTATAACAATTACCAAAAAGCGTGCGAAATACCTGATAATGCCGATGCTGCTGCGCTCAAACAAAAAGAGGCATTTTTGAAAAACTATGCCACAGATGTACAAAAGCACATAAAAACACTGGGCGATAAAAAATATTGGAAAGCACTTGAGGATTCGCTTGGCACATCGCCTGAGTTTGTTGTGATGTTTATCCCCAACGAAGCACTGCTTCGTGCGGCGCTAGAAACTGATAGCAACCTGCTTGACGCTGCATTTGCCCAACGTGTTGTGCTTTCATCACCTGTAGCATTTTGGGCAACAATAAAAGCTATTGCATACACGTGGGAACAATATGAAGCAAGCAAAAATGCGCAGAACATTCTTATGCTCGCAAAAGAGCTCTACCATGCACTTTCACTACTGGTTGATAGAGTTGTGAAAATGAGAACTGCGATAATTAACTGCGGCAAAGCGTACGACGACATTGTAAAAACAATTGAAGGCACCTTGTTGCCAAAGTCGCGCAAACTAAAGGATATTAACCCATCTGAAGTATTTAAGCCGCTTGAACCAGTAGGCGATGACATAGCAGGCATACGCACCATAAAAAAGGCTGAACTGCTCATCGCTGACAAGGAAAAAGCTGCCGCAACGCTCGATGATACAGAGTAAAAAACCTACATAAAAAAACGTCGTTTGCGTAGGAAAGGGGGACGCAAACGACGTTATGAAGACCTGTTCAACATTCGGGGAGAGGGTCCGAGTGTGTCAGGTAGAAGTAAACAAATTAAGGCGCTGCAAAACAACGCGTAATGTAATAGTACACCACATCTAACTTTGTGGCACGAGAATTTTTGGTTCATAATACCATCAAGTTTCAGAAACAAATTGGTAACACTCAAAGCGTACCTGCGCATATACCACACAATCCAGCACATAACAAAACGCCGCGCACAAAAAACCGTGCGGATAGTAAGCTATAGGACAAAAAGTGTGTAAATAAGTTATTCTGTTGTATAAGGATAAGGATCGCTGTGATGTAGTTCTGACCACACCACAGCGTTTCCATATGTATCGGGGTATATGCTTTCTCGTCTTTGAG
>OPYK01000012.1 GCA_900343135.1 Atopobium massiliense
CAGGGGAGGTACACCCGGTTCCATTCCGAACCCGGAAGTTAAGCCCCCGAGCGCCGATGGTACTGCGGAGTGAGTCCGTGGGAGATTAGGACGTCGCTGACCAACGAGGGACATTTGTGTATAGAGGCAATGGGTGTGCCCCGTTTATATGTGCGCTGCTTATGAGCGCGCCGTTTTGCTAGACCCGCAATACGGCGACTTTAATTCGTTTTATATATCTTTTGCGATTTCTGACCCGTGTATGCCCTTAAACCACGCTAAAGCACGCTGAAACGCTCTAAAACGCACTATAACGCACTATAACGCACTATAACGTACTGTCGTGTTCGCCTATCTTCTTTTCTGGTTTGTAATCGTCCTATAACCCGTTATAACGCACGATTACGCAGCGTGTTTTGTGACGGTTTACTTTGCGCGCGAGACTTCTTTCTTCATAAAACAATAGTTGGCCCGAACGCTCACAAGCGGTCGTTTGTGCGCAGTTTTGATTTGGAGAGTCGTGAAAAATGCTTTCACACATCACATCTGTATTCGTTTTATACTAGGTTCGAGCTGACTCAACAGCATGCAGGCTTCATGCATGTTTTACGCATGTCATACGCGGTAAGTACCGCTTACCGACAATTTACTACCGCTCGCGGAATTTAATCGCGATTTTGTACAAGAATTTTCAACTAATAAACCGCAGGTAAATGCCTTGAGGCTTGTAAAGCCTTTTTCGGGTCAAATTTTCATTTTTTGACACTACACAATTTATACACAACTCGACCCACTTTTGTCGCAGGTCATAAAGAATGAAAAATTCAGAAAATGCTATATAATCGCAAATTAATTCATAAAAAATACACTCATTTGACAGTTGGTAAATTTGCTTACGTTCCAATCCCATGTTTAAAACTTTTGCTGAGCAAATTTAGTATGAAACTTGCATTTATGATGCATTTCCTGATATTAGTAAAATTCCCAAAACGAGCACTTCAAAGCACTACCAAGTTTATGGATAGGAGATGAATTAGCATGGAATCATATGTTTCACTAGAAGGTCCTTCCCCATTAACTACGGTGAAGGTAGATTATCTGAAGGCTGCGTCGCGGTCGATTTTCAACCGCGACGTGCATTCACTTGCTCGGCAATTTATGCCGCGAGAGGATCATGACAAGCGGATTGTCGTGATTAATGCTGACGTTGGCTGTGGTGCCGAGGCACTTATTAAGGCGCTTACCAAATACGAAGAGAGCTGCAAGGCTACATGTCTGCATTACAGTTTTGCAAGCAGTTATAACCAGGATGTGTGCGCAACTATTCGGCGTATTTACCCAAGTCTTAAGCGTAAAGGGTTTAATAAACATCGTATGTTTGCCGTGTTTCAGGATTTATGCACTACATATACCGAAGCATATGAAGAACTATGCAATCTTGTGCTTAAGCTGTATGAGCAAGGTGTTTTCGTTATTGTATATACGTCGCCTGAATATGTGAAACACTTTGCCCCGTTACAATCCTATGCAACTATGCTTACGTCATCGCAGCTCAATCCCCAGCTACCAGATGAGCTTAACGGTGAGTCGTGCGGTGTAAAGCGTACATTTTGGCAGCTTACGCACCACATAACCGACTTGTATGAGGCAATTGATGTAGATAAATCTGCATCGGTATGCGTGTATGATGCGCACAGTTCCTACGTGCTGGCGCTTGCACGCGTAATTGAAGAGTCGTTCAAACGCCCGTATGTACGTAACTATGGCTCAGCATATATGGCAGCGCTTATGTTGGGGTCTGGTTTGCTTAGCGATATTGAAACAATATCAAGTGGGGCAACTTCTGTATTTAGTGCGCGCGCCTTTGGCTCGGCTCCATTTCTCAATGTAGATGATGCAACTAAAACATTTAGTTGTGCTGGCGTATGCGACGACATTGTTTTTTCGCAGCTAACTAAACTAATATCAAACGTGTGCATTGAGTATCGCGATGTACTTTGGCGCTGTAGCGCGTTGCTTGCCAAGCAAGGTCATGTTATACGTTCTGCCAAGATTGTCGAGATGCTCCTCGATCCGCAAACGGTGCAAAAAGTTGGACGAAAACCAAAGAAGCTGCACGTTGCGGCTGTGCGTACACCCACTTCGAGCAAAGATACGTCCGCAGACGCGCAACCTAACATGCCACCTAACGCACAACGAGCACAACCCAACCCACACGCCATACTTTTGGCACGGCCATCAGACGATTTAGAAATGGATGTTGACGCCCTTACAATTCAGGAACTTGAATATTACAAGGAGCTATATCCATATGTGTCTGATTATCTTATTGCTGGTAGCGTTACCGTTGCGCGGCGTATTTACGAATGCATGAGAAAAGCGTCGTATAAAAGCTGGCCGGCGAGAGCGTATTGCGGTGTGCATATGTACACCTACGAACCTGCCGGTAACATAAAATCGTCTATCGCGTTTGATGGAATAACCAGGCCTACAACTGCGCTGCTGCGCAGTCGTGACGCGCTGCGTGCAACGCACCACATTCGCAAGGTGCTCGTACTTGGCTTAACGAATTACCGCTCACTTCAAATACATGGCGAAGGGAGTGATTATACCGTTGCGGCAAATGTAATTGCGTATGCAATGCGCGAGCTGTTGCAGGGGAAATTTATGAGTACATACGATTTTTTAACGGAACATGTGCGTGACGGGTTGCCAACGAATATGCTGAACTACATTCTTACCGAGCTGTATAGTGTGAGCGCAAAACTCACGGTAAACGACTATACGCCCACGTCGTATAAGCAGTATTACGACCGTCTTGTTACGCGCGACGTAAATTTATCTGCGCCAATGCTGTATATTTCTGCTCTTCATGACATTGCGGATATGCTTATGAGTGGTAAAGCATTGTTTTTAGAAGGCGAGCACCTTGTGGGTGTGGCGCGTGAACAGCATGATGTTACGCTTGAAATAATGTTTCGTGTTGCACATAGCGTAAGTCTTGTTTACCAGCATAAATATGGTCAAGCGCGTGCGCTTGCGCGTAGAGCTGGTCGTGCTGCGAACAATGTAAATCTTAGCTATCTTGCACAGGCGAGCGCTTTTATTGAGCTGTGTTGTACTTGCGAGCTTAATGGATTTGTTGATACGAGGCTTATTGAGGAGTGTCCGAGCTTTGCGGTGCTTACCCGCTTGTTAGCAAAGTGGGGTATACCGCGCATTGCGCCTTTGTCTAAAAAGCAACAAAAACTAGAGATGGAGCAGCTATGCTCAACTGAGAACATGGCACAGGTTCGGGATCTGGTATGGGCAATTACGCTCATTCGTAAAGGATTTAAAAATATAAGCCGCAATGTAACAGGTCATATTCCATTTGAGTGGCTCGGCATGCTGCATCCGTATGTGGAAAGCCGCAAAAGCCTCATATCAAAACGTGAATACAACAACCTGATAGAAAAAATTACCGTTGGCTGGGATCCGTCGGTGACGCTTTACAACTATCCGGCGGCACATGATGGCAATAAAGACTTGAGCATGGTGCCTGCATTAAATAATATGCTTGCATGTACAGCAAACGACCTGTTAAGCGACGTAATACACAGTGCCCGCGAGTCGGTTGATAGAACGCAGCTTGAGCAGCAGAGTGAAACTTCGTTAGAAAAACTAATGCAGCCAGTTTACATTCATGTGTTTAACAGGATAGCTGTAGAAGATAGTGAATGCGGCGTTGATACCAAGAAGCTCTATTCGCGCCATGCACATAATGTATTGGGGCTTCTTGCGCTTGTGAGCTCACACAAAGTGTCGCGCTATAACCTCATTAGTTCTATATGGGGCGATTGTGATTTTGATTATGGCATGAAGCGCCTGTATGAATCGATTAGCTCGCTGCGTGGTGGCATTATTCGTGCGCAAACGACTCCGATTATTATTGTTGAAAAACAGCACGGATCGATAGGTCTTAATGGTAATGAAGTTGTGTGCGACGTTGATGTCTTTGAAAAACTGGCAAGGCAACTGCTGAGCGGCCATGTACAGGATGATAACGTTATGAGCATAGGCTGCCGCGTGCTTAGTATATATGGCTCGGGCATTGATATTGATATGTCGGATATTGCGGGTCTGTTTCGTAGTCGATGTGATGAAATACGTTCGCTATATACACAGGTAGCAATGCTTGTAAGCAAGGTTGCACTGCAAACACATCACAACCTTTTGGCAACGCAAGCTGCCCAGCAAGCGTTTTCGGTGAGTCCCTATCGTGACGACGTGATGATGAATCTTGCGGAAATACTGAGTGCATGCAATAGAGCAAGCGAGATATATGGCTATTTTCAGATATATCGTCAGCAGTTGCTTGCGCTTGGTATACGCCAAACGCCACGATATGTTTTGGATAATGTGGATGAATGTATGCAATCTGCAGAGATTACCGCGCGCAATGATACGCTGCTTGCAATATCGGTTGACGAGAGCACGGACGCGATTAATGAAAAGATTGAGCTTGCTGATTTGCCGTCGGTTGCACACAGTGTTCTTGCAGATAAAAGCATTGATGATGATATAGCGGCGATATTAATCAAGCGTGCGCATGCGCGCAGACGCCTGGCAGAGGATCTGTTGGCAGATGCGCCGCGTACAAGCGGCGAAACGGCTGTTATTGACAAGGCAGATGTGATTGACGCGGCAGATCTAATTGATGCGCCACATGTGGCGGATGCTATGGATGATGCCGGCGACGTTGCGTACGTTGGCGAGAACGTAAGAAGAGAAGCTGATGGGTATTCCCGCACGCAGGCGTGTTCGAGCAGTGATGAGACGATTGACGATTCGCAGGAAATAGCAAGCGCCTAGAGATGGCTCTTAAGGTTGTAGATGGTGCAGCGGCGCTGTTCATGCTGCGCAGCTGCGCTCGCACCCGCAGAGCCGCACCCGCAGCATACTCATGCCGTTTTCATGGTAACGAATATGTGACTACTCAATATCAAATATATTGGTAAAGTATGGTGTAGACAAAAATCTCGAGGTATTTCCTCATTATGTTAAAGGAACGGTATGCCTAGTCTTTTCTCTCGTCTTCTATCTAGAGGCGCCGATAAACAATTACATGAGTTTCAGCAGATAGCTCAACTGGTTAATGATCAAGAAGAAGCCTGCGTTGCGTTGAGCGATGAGGAGCTTCAAGCAAAAACTGGAGAATTTCGTGAGCGTTATGCCAATGGCGAAACGCTAGACGACCTGCTACCTGAGGCATTTGCAACTGTTCGTGAGGCATCGAAGCGCGTGCTTGGCATGCGTCACTTTGACGTGCAGGTAATTGGTGCTATTGCCTTACACAAAGGCACTATTGCCGAAATGAAAACTGGTGAAGGTAAAACGTTGGTATCAACGCTGGCGGGCTACCTTAACGCCATTCCTGCTAAGGGTGTGCATATCGTTACCGTAAACGATTACCTCGCAAAGCGCGACAGCCAAAACATGGGAAGGCTCTACGGCTTTTTAGGCATGAGCGTTGGTTTGCTTCAAAATGGTATGCAGTTAGCCGATAAAAAGCCCTCATACGATGCCGATATTACCTATGGTACAAACTCAGAGTTTGGTTTTGATTACTTGCGCGATAACATGGTTACCCGTGCCGATCAGCGCGTACAGCGTGGCCACCACTTTGCCGTGGTAGACGAGGTAGACTCCATCCTTATCGACGAAGCACGTACGCCACTTATTATTTCGGGTGCAGGCACTAAATCGGCAGATACATATAAGGATTTTGCTCGTGCGGTGCGCGGTTTGCAGCCCGAAGTTGATTTCGATATGGACGAGGCAAAGCACACGATTGCAGCCACCGATCTTGGTCTTAAAAAGATTGAATCAAAGCTGGGTATCGACGATATTTATGGTGATATGAGCGGTCAGCTTGTTAACCATCTACAACAGGCGCTCAAAGCTCAGTATATGTTCCATCGTGACCAGCAGTACGTGGTAACTGAGGGCGAAGTAAAAATCGTTGATGAGTTTACCGGTCGTATTATGGAGGGTCGTCGTTATTCGGAAGGCCTTCACCAGGCAATTGAGGCAAAGGAGGGCGTGTACGTTCGCGAAGAAAACCAAACGCTGGCTACTATCACCCTTCAAAACTACTTCCGTTTGTATGACAAACTGTCGGGCATGACCGGTACGGCTATGACCGAAGACGCTGAGTTCAGAGAGATTTATCACCTACCTGTTCAAGCAATCCCAACCAATCGTCCTGTCCAGCGTAAAGACCTCGACGATTTGGTGTATCGTACGGTAGATGCAAAGTTTAATGCGGTTGCGCAAGATGTTATCGAACGCCACAAAAACGGTCAGCCGTGTTTGGTGGGTACCGTGTCTATCGAAAGTTCCGAAAAACTATCGCGCATTTTGGACAAGCGCGGCATTAAACACGAGGTACTTAACGCAAAGTTTCATGAGCGCGAAGCACAAATTGTTGCGCAGGCTGGTCGTGAAGGTGCTGTTACAATTGCAACCAACATGGCTGGTCGTGG
Source organism: Atopobium massiliense (assembly GCA_900343135.1). GTDB lineage: Bacteria > Actinomycetota > Coriobacteriia > Coriobacteriales > Atopobiaceae > Fannyhessea > Fannyhessea massiliensis. Next base: position 6,507 of record OPYK01000012.1, read on the forward strand.
TACGGATATTTTGCTTGGTGGTAATCCCGATGAGCTCTATCAAGAATACTTGCGTGAGCTGGGCTTAAACGAAACAAACGCATCACCTGCGCGCTTAAAAGACCTTAACGAGCAAGCACACTATATTTGCGCAAAAGAAAAAGAAAAGGTTATTGCTGCAGGTGGTTTGTGCGTTATTGGTACCGAGCGGCACGAGAGTCGTCGTATTGACAACCAGTTGCGTGGTCGTTCTGGTCGTCAGGGCGATCCTGGTGTAACGCAATTTTATCTTTCACTTGACGACGATTTGATGCGCCTGTTTGGTGGCGATCGTATGGATCGTATTGCACAACTTATGGAAAAATACGAAATGCCCGACGACATGCCCATTAAGGCAAAGCTGGTAACCAAAGCCGTTGAAGGTGCTCAGCGTAAAGTTGAGGAAATTAACTTTGCCATGCGTAAAAACGTGTTGGATTACGACGATGTTATGAATACGCAGCGTCAGGTTATCTACGAAGAGCGCAACAAGATTCTCGACGGAAAAGACCTGGTAAGCCACATTCACGAAGTAACGGAAGACACCGTTGAGCGTTGTGTTGACCAATATTGCTCGGCAGATATCGATTCGGAAGATTGGGATCGTGCTGGTTTGCGTAAATGGGTGGCTGAGCTTACCGGTAGAACCGACTTGCAAGATATTAGCGATTTGCAAACATTTGACGAGCTTAACGATGCAATTTTGGACTATGTAGAAACGTGTTACAAAGAAAAATCCGACAAGCTTTCAGACGACATTATGCAGGAGCTTGCATGCCAGATTATGCTTCGCGTTATTGATACGCGTTGGATGAGCTATTTGCAGGAAATGGATTACCTTAAAACGGGTATTGGCCTTCGTGGTTTTGGTCAGCGCGATCCATTGGTTGAGTATAAAACGGAAGCATTTGCTGCGTTTACCGAGCTTGTTAATACGATGTACGAAGACTTTTTGCGCACGATTTTGCGTATCGAGCTGCGCGGTATGCCCGAGCAAGAAGAGCAAAGTTCGCTTTCACGTGCTACGTATTCTGGTCCAGCTGATGTTGATGGCGATCACGGCGCAAAGCACTTTAAGCAGCAAGATAATCCGCATGGCCAAGATAAGCCAGCAACGTATCGCAAAGATGAAAACGATCCGTATGCATCAGTAGGGAGAAACGACCCTTGTCCTTGTGGAAGCGGCATTAAGTTTAAGAATTGCCACGGCAGATCTGCACGATAGGATGAGTAGATGTGCGTTGTATCACAGCAGCTCATTGATGGTGTAACGCAGCGTTTGAGTGATGTTGAGCGCGCGCTGCAGCTCGATACCGTGCAAACCAAAATTGCTGAGCTTGAAGCAGAGTGTGCTAAAGAAGATTTTTGGGGCGATCCTGCGCGCGCAAGCAAAACGATGGCTACGCTTACCAATTTAAAGCAAACGCAAGCAACGATGCGCGATGCACATGCCCTGCTCGATGATTTGGTAGTTGCGTATGAGTTTGCTCTCGACGAAATGCAAAACGCTGCGTTGCCTGCATCTGGCTCCACTGCATCTGGAACTACCGTATCTAACCCAAGCGCATCTGAGCCTCATGATGCAGCTTCATCCGAAGCAACAACCCCAGGAGAAGCACGCAGCATTAGCCACATACCTGCAGCTAGCGACGCTGCTTCACCAGCTGACACGGCTGCTCAGACACAGTCTGATATGATGCGCGAGGCGCAGCACACATACAAAACGCTTACCGGTCTTCTCGATGAACTTGAACTTAACCGCTGGTTTTGTGATCCTTACGACCAAGGCGATGCGATTGTTACGATTAAGCCTGGTCAGGGTGGCCTTGAAGCGCAAGACTGGTGTGCGATGCTGCTTAAGATGTACTGCAAGTATTGCGAGCGTAGGTCGTGGCGCGTGACGATAAACGACTGCCCGCAGGCTGAGGTTATTGGCATTGACAGGGCAACCTTTACCGTGCATGGCGTGCGTGCGTATGGTATGCTCAAGGCCGAGGCGGGCGTGCATCGTTTGGTGCGCATATCGCCAACCGATGCAAAACACCGACGTCAAACAACCTTTGCAGGCGTTGAAGTTATTCCCGTGCTACCTGAGGAAACCGACGTAGAAATTAACCCGCAAGACGTGCGCGTCGACGTGTTTCACGCATCTGGTCCTGGAGGTCAGGGTGTTAACACCACCGATTCTGCCGTGCGACTTACGCATATGCCTTCGGGTATAGTGGTGAGCTGCCAAAATGAGCGAAGCCAGCTGCAAAACAAAGCGGCTGCTATGGAAATTCTTAAAGCGCGTTTGTACGAATTGCAGCGCCAGCAGCGTGCATCGCAGCTCAACGATTTGAAGGGCTTAACTACGACAATTTCGTGGGGCAACCAGATTAGAAACTACATTTTGTATCCGTTTCAGCTGGTAAAAGACACGCGCACTCAGGTAGAAACGGGCAATGTCGATGCGGTGCTGCAAGAGGGCAACCTCGACCCCTTTATCATTGCGTACCTTCGATGGAAACAAGAGCAAGGAAACTAGATGATACTCAAAGACATTTCTTGGCGCCGCGTACTCAACGAGGGATTTTTGGTTACGCTTGGTTCTGCCATCTATGCGTTTGGTGTTGACGCGTTTGAAATTCCTAATGGACTTGCTGCCGGCGGTCTTACGGGTTTATCAACCATTATATCGGCAGTAGGTAGCGAATTTGGCATTCCTATTCCCGTTGGTTTTCTTACCATTCTTATGAACGTTGCGCTGCTCACCTTTGTTGTGCTAACCATGCACGACTGGACGTATGTTGCGCGTAGCATATTTGGTATTTTGGTATCGGGTTTCTTTACCGACCTTTTTGCTCCGCTTGTGCCACAACCCGCTCAAAACGAACTGCTGCTAGCAACTATCTGGGGCGGTATTATTGTGGGCGTTGGTATTGGTATTGTGTTTCGATCGGGGGGAAATACGGGCGGCACCGATATTATCTGCCAGCTCATTGCTCGTAAAACGGCTCTTCCGTTGGGCACGCTTACCATTATCGTCGACGGCTTGATTGTTGCGGCTTCGATCCCGGTGTTTTCGCTGAGAAACGCCTTGTATGCTGCTATTGCTATGTATATTTCGGGCAAAGTTATCGATGCTGTGGTTGACGGCTTAAACACGTCACGTGTTGCATATATTATTTCGACCAAGCATGCACAGATTGCAAATGAAATTTTATACAAGCTTGGCAGAGGGTGTACGGAGCTGCAAGCGCGCGGCGTTTGGAGCGGCAACAACAAGCCCGTGCTTATGTGCGTGTTGGGTAGATCGGAATCGCTGCGGCTCAAAGCCATTGTTGCAGAGCTCGACCCGGAAGCTATTGTTATTGTTTCTGAGGTGCACGAAGCGTTTGGCGAGGGCTTTGGCACCATTAGCTCATCGTAACAAGGAAGCGCAGGTATATACCATATCTGCACGTCCGCAATGAACCACGTTCAAAGCGTGCGTTCGACTATAGCGTTCTCATGTATGCGCAATTTTACGCGTACAATAGTACAAAACCTTAACGCAAAGGGGGCAGTCATGAAGTTTTTTATTGATACAGCAGACCTCGACGAAATCCGCACCGCTGCGAGCTGGGGTATTTTGGATGGTGTAACTACCAATCCAACGCTCTATTCACGCACGGGCGGCAGCCTTGCAGATTTTGAAGACCATATGGTAAAAATTTGCAAGATTGTGGGTGAACACGTGCCGGTATCTGCGGAATCATGCGCAACCACAACCGAGGACATGATTGCCGATGGTCGTCGTTTGTCTGCACTGGCACCAAATATCGTGGTAAAACTCCCCATTTGTGAAGCTTCGCTGCCTGCAACGCATGTGCTTGCGAGCGAAGGCATCCGTGTGAACATGACGCTCGTGTTTAGTATTCCTCAGGCGCTGCTTGCAGCGCGTGCTGGTGCGCGTTATATCTCGCCATTTGTTGGTCGTTTTGACGATATTGCCGAAGATGGTTTGGAGCAGCTCGAAAATGTTGTTAATGCTGTTGCAAATTATGACTATGGCTATTGGGATGCCGAAGGCGGCCCCGAAATTATTACTGCATCGGTGCGTACACCCAACCATGTGGCTCAAGCCGCGCTTATGGGTGCCGACATTGCAACCATTCGATTTGCAGCGCTCAAAAAATGTTTGCACCACCCGCTTACTAATGAGGGTCTTGCGAGCTTTGCGAAAGACTGGGAAAAAGTTACTAACGCAAAATAGGTTGGTTGAACATACGGGGATAATCCCTGGTATACGTATGCCGGTAGCGATGTGTCGCTGCCGGCTTTTTTGTGCGTACAGCGGCAGTTGCGCCGGAGTTGCGCTTCGTTGCGCTGCGTTGCGCTGCATCGCGCTACGTCGCATTGCACCGCACGTGCTGCTGCTCCACAAAGCGTCCATAATTGTACGTGTGGTAGGTACCAGTTTATGGAGCTGTGGTGTGCGGGTATTATCGGCTGCTATTCGCGTGTGCGTACGAAGATAGACAACAATGGTAACCATTGGTTAACTTAACATGCAGTTAAATGCATATGAATGGCAAACGCTGGTTAACCAAACGAATACATACCCCGTGCGCCTGCACCACATATGGTGCTTAACGTGGCAATTGCATGTAACCATATCGAAAAAATTACCGTTTTGCGTACCATTTTTTGCAGTAATGATTAAAATATGCAATTAGTAGGATAGAGGAGCGCTTATTAAGAGTACCTTTTGGAGCGGCAGCGATGAAAAAAGGGAAAGGGATAAGCGCCGAAAGATTCTCGCAGCATACGGGGGTCTTGGGCATGCGTTTAAGAGGCGTATGACTGTCACAGGTGTGGAGCGCTATCGATTATTTTTTCACCACAGCAATCATCTAACACATACACAGGCGTGCGTGTGCGCAGGTAATGTGTGCACACGGGGTTCTTGTTAGGTTGCGCGCGGTGGTCATAGCACCAATGCTGCCTTATCTTACATCATTATGTATAGCATTTTGCTAAAGGAGGCATATGATGTGTGGGTTTTCGTTTACGAGTGGTTTTCGACTGCTTTTTGTAAACAAGTATCAGGCTGTTACTAACTTGCGCGCGAAGTGGCATGCTCCATACCGCGTGCTTGCGTGTGTGTGGTGCATGGTGCTTGCGCTTTGTGTGTGCGCGCCTCAAGCCCGTGCGACCGAGCCTTTTCAAAAACAAAACGTCCCTCAAGAGCTTATGCAAACGGAGCTCGAAACCCCAGGTATTTTACGCGTTGGCATGGAGGCCAACTATGCGCCATACAACTGGTCGCAAACCACCAGTGCAAATGATGCGTATCCTATTTCGAACACCCACGATGAATATGCCAACGGCTACGACGTGCAGGTTGCAAAACACCTGGCAGATGCCTTAGGGCTTAAGCTCGAAATTGTAAAAATGGAGTGGGACGGCCTTTCGGTTGCGCTTCAATCGGGTAAAATCGACGCGATTATTGCGGGTATGACCCCAACCAATGAGAGGCGCGAGCAAATAGATTTTAGTGATCCGTATTATTTTTCGGATATAGTGATGGTAGTAAAGAAAAACGGCCCGTTTGCCCAGGCACATGCGCTGGACGACTTTGCGGGCGCGCGTGTTACCAGCCAGCTTAACACGATTCAATATACGCTCATAAGCCAAATTAACCAGGTAGATAAGCAGCCTGCGCTGAGCGATTTTCCAACGATGATTTCGTCTTTGCTGAGCGACAAAATTGACGCGTACGTATCAGAGCGTCCGGGCGCGATGGCGGCAATTGCATCAAATCCGCAGCTTGCGATGGTAAGCTTTGAGGACGGCAAGGGCTTTGATACCGGCGGCGTTGAAACGTCGGCGGCCGTTGGTCTGCGCAAGGGTTCGCGTCTTGCTCCCTATATAAATGCCGCACTTCAGGGCTTTGATGCCCGCGCGCAAAGCACGCTTATGCAGCATATGGTTGATTTAAACAAACGCGAAGACGACACCAACTTCTTTTCGCAGGTAGCAACCATTTGGTGCACGTACTACAAGCAATTTTTAATGGGTACGCTGTTTACCGTTATCATTTCGTTTATCTCTACCGGTATTGGTTTTCTCATTGGTCTTCTTATTGCAATTTTCCAGTCACTTCACGTTGCACGCCATCATCGCGCGACGTATGCGCTGTATAAAACGCTCGATATTATCATAAAAGTGTATATCGAAATATTTAGAGGCACGCCAATGATGGTTCAGGCCATGCTTATTTTCTATGGCTCAAAGCTCTTTTTTGGTATCGATTTATCGCCTTTAACCTCGGCTTTTCTTATTGTGTCGATTAACTCGGGCGCCTATTTGTCCGAAACGGTGCGTGGCGGTATTTTGGGCGTAAGCGCAGGTCAGCTTGAGGGCGCAAAAGCACTTGGTCTTGGTCACTGGGACACGATGGTGCACATCATTTTGCCGCAAGCAATCGTGAGTATTTTGCCCTCGGTTGGAAACGAGCTCAACATGAATATCAAGGATACTTCGGTACTTAACGTAATTGCGGTATCTGAGTTGTTCTTTGTTACCAAGTCGATTGCGGGCACAACCTACCAAACGTTCCAAACATACCTCATTACCAGCGTCATTTACTTTATTCTCACGTTTGCTGCGAGCATCATGCTTACGCAAATTGAGCGCCACGTGTTAGGCATAAACCCCAGCTTGGCAAGTGAAAACGAGTAGCGCGTTTTACGTATGAGGCGGCACGCTTTGTACGTGCATGTTTAGTGCATGTTTAGCGCTTGTTTAGCGCTTGTGTTCTACTACTTTTGAGAAGAATGGAAATCATTATGGCATCTACCAGCGAACATACCGAGCAATCTGTTCAGGCTGCGCAGTCTGCGCCCGCACCCGTGGACCACACCGCAATACATGAGTCGCAGCCCTTTCTTACGGTTAATCATTTGCAAAAATCGTTTGGCGACCACGTTGTGTTGCGTGACATTACGTTTCGCCTGCAAGAAGGCGAGCTTGTGGGCATTTTAGGCAGCAGTGGTTCCGGCAAATCTACATTTTTACGGTGCTTAAACTTGCTTGAGCGGCCGTCATCGGGCAGTATTTTGTGGCACGAGAAGGACATTCTTAACCCCGATTTTAACGTGAGTGCCTACCGCGCAAAAGTTGGGATGGTGTTTCAACAATTTAATTTGTTTGAAAACCTCGATGTGCTTGAAAACTGCATGCTTGGTCAAATAAAAGTGCTTGGCGTGGATAAAAAAACGGCAAAAGCGCAGGCAGTTGCGCAGCTAGACAACGTTGGATTGGGTGATTTTTTGCACGCAAAGCCAAAAAGCTTGTCGGGCGGCCAAAAGCAACGTGTGGCAATTGCGCGTGCGCTGGCGATGAAACCCGAGATTTTGCTGTTTGACGAGCCTACCAGCGCGCTTGACCCTGAAATGGTGGACGGTGTGCTGGACACAATGCGCAAACTGCAAAAACAGGGACTTACTATGATGGTGGTAACGCACGAAATTGGTTTTGCAAAAGACGCGTGTAGCCGTGTGTGTTTTATGAATGAAGGCATTATTTTGGAAGAGGGCTCGGCACACGATCTTATCGACCACCCAAAGCACCAGCGTACGCAGGAGTTTCTTGCACGGTACCTGCACCGATAACGTGCTTTGCGCACGCGTCATGGCTCCTCTATAAACTACGCACATACGCGCCTGTAGCCTTTACCTGCTGTGTTTATTTGGTAAAATGAAACGACCTAGTTATGTCGAACAAGAAAAGGAGCTATTTGTGGCAAACCACTTTCGTAGTAGTACTGCCGATACAGATACGCGCTCTTATGATGCGTCTGCCGAAGATATGGTCGATACATCCTCCAATGATAGTAGTACAACTGTAGCGGATTCAATACCATCAGCACCTGTAGATGTTTCGGCACCTGCACCTGTAGATGCTGCGCCAGATGCCCCGGCGTCCGTGGCGACAGCAGCGCCGGTAGCACCTGCACCTGCAGCGCCGCACGATGAAGTACGCGCGCAGCACAACGCAGTTGCCGATGTGCAAGACGTGTACGCCGATGCTGAGGCCGTGCATGTGGTTACCGCGCGCGAAAGCGACGCGGCAAATCGTGCGGCTGCATCTGTTGTAACCGATGGTGCATTCGATGACAAGGCAGTGTCTGCGCCTGTAGCAGTTGACTCTCAAGTTGAGCAACCAGCGCAAGCCGTGCAGCAACACGTGCAGCAACCCGCGCAACCGGAGCCGGCAGCTCAGTCTGCACAAACAGAAACGTCGCAAATTGCGCAAGGCTACGCAAAACTTGCCGAAGAAAACACGCAAACGGTGGTACGTAGCGGCAAGCCAACTATTTCCCTTCGTGATGTGACGCTCATTTACCCAGCTCAGCCCAACACTCCAGCACTTAACCATGTGTCGCTCGACATTTACCCGGGCGAGTTTGCTTTTGTTGTTGGTCACTCGGGTTCGGGTAAATCCACCTTCCTTAAGTTGCTTACGCGTGAGCTTAAAGCAACCCACGGCAAGGTGTTTGTAGCTGGTCAAGATTTAACGGTTATGCGCAACTGGAAAATTCCGTATTTGCGCCGCCAAATTGGTACCGTGTATCAAGACTTTAAGCTCTTGCCCGATAAAACGGTGTACGAAAACGTTGCCTTTGCGCTCGAATGCATTGGCAAGCCGCGCTCGGTTATAAAAGCGCAGGTACCTGAGGTGCTTCGCCTTGTTGGTCTTGCCGAAAAAATGTCGCATTATCCCGACCAGCTCTCGGGTGGTGAGCAACAGCGTGTTTCCGTTGCCCGCGCCATGGTAAATCGCCCGCCTCTGTTGGTGTGTGACGAGCCAACGGGTAACCTCGACCCTGCTATTTCATTGGGTATTATGAAGTTACTCGATTACATTAACCGTGCTGGTACCACCATTGTTATGGCAACGCACGACCGCGAAATGGTTGACTCCATGCGCAAGCGTGTTATCGCGCTTGAAGCGGGAAGTATTGTGCGCGACCAGGAGAAGGGAGGCTATGGGTATTATGGTGCTCTCTAATGTTGGATATTCTCTGCGCGAAGCCGGACGTCACTTTAAGCGCAATTGGTCTACCGTGTTGGGTGCAATTATTACCATTTTCTTGTCGCTGTTTGTAATGGGTATGTTTACCATTGCATCTATCTTTGTGTCTAATATGGTAGGTTCGGTAGAAAACCAGGTAACCATCCAGGCGTTTTTGTCGGACAACGCCGCCGATAGCGATGTAAGCGAGCTCAAAAACAAAATTTCCTCGTGGGATCACGTAAAGTCGGTTACCTATAAAAGTAAAGACGAGGCTCTTAACGAGTACAAGCAAACGATGAGCAACAGAAACGCTGCCGATGCCGTTGCGGCACTTGATGGCGAAAACCCTGTGCCAGCATCGCTTGTTATCAACCTTACCGATCCTCAGCACGTAGAAGACGTGGCACAACAAATTATTCATGAGCCCACGTTTAAGCGTGTTGCTGACGACCCCGATAAAATTGAGTCGTCTGTTCAGTATGGTCGTGAAACCGTTGAGCGTCTGTTCAGCGTTACAAACTACCTGCGTGTAGGTGCTGTGGCACTTATTGTGCTCCTTGCATTTATTGCATTCATCTTTATTAATAACACCATTCGCCTCGCCATTTCTGCCCGCCGTCGCGAAATTGCCATCATGCGCCTGGTAGGTGCGTCAAACGGCTTTATCCGCGGGCCATTTTTGATGGAGGGTGTGCTTGAGGCTCTTATTGGTTCGTTGTGCGCTATTGGTGTGCTGCAAGTGGGTATGACGCTTATTATTCCAAAACTCCAGGCCAGCCTGCAGTTTCTTACCTTCCAAATTAGCCTCAATGAGCTGCTGAGCATTTATGCATCGCTTACCGGTATTGGTCTTTTTATTGGTATTTTTGGTTCGCTGATTGCTATGCGTCGCTACCTTAAGGTGTAACAGCAACGTTCAATCATGTGATACACCTTGTGTATGTATACGAGTAAAGCGCATCTGTTGCATCTGCTGCGGATGCGTTTTTTGAAAGGTTGATAAAGCTAACTATGGTAGACACTCGTTTTACCGCATTTAATAGGGTGCTTGAAGCGCGTGAGCAAGCGCAGCTTGCCCGCGAACTCGACACTGCCGAAAGCCTTATTATGCAGGGCGAATACGAGCACGCCTCGGAGCTTCTTCGTGCGCGCGCCGATGATGCCGAAAGCTATGTGGCAGCAAATTGTTCAACCACTCCTACCGACCAATGGTTTTGTTTTTCGTCATTTGCTGATAAGCTGGCCTACCAGCGCTGCGAGCACGATGAGCGCCAATTGCACGATATTGAAGAGCCGTTGTGTAGGCTGTACAACGATTTGGCGCTGGCGTGGGCGTATCTTGATGAAAAAGAGTTGTTTCGCGAGGCACTTAAGCAGGTTATACGCTGGAACCCTATGGATTGCCAAGCCCGCTTGAGCGTTGCAGATGTGTATCGCATCCTTGGGAATATTGACGAATTTGCAGCGCTTAGCGTGTCGGTAATTGAACGCGCGAGCGATGTGCGTCATTTGGCCAGTGCCTACACGAATATGGCGCTGTATTTACGTGCACAAGATAACATGGATGCTGCAAGTGCAGCGATGCATGCAGCAAAAATGCTTGACGCACACAACTCGCAGGTAGATGCCTTGCTTCATGAAGTTGCTGATAGCGAATTAGATGCAGATAGGTTTACCGACGACGAAGCGCGTGATTTGTTGCAGGCACAAGGCGTGCCCTATGGAGCAAATGCTAACGTGGTAATTTGCTTGCTTATGAGCGCGTATGAGTTTGCTAAGCAGCAACATACCAACGAGGCAACAAAGTTGCTGGTACGCGCCACGCATTTGGTGGGTCAGCAGATGGTAATGCAGCTGTACGCAGAAATTCGCGCGCAGGGTGAAGCGGGCGATGTAGCTGCAGGTAGGTGAGGTACCATGGCAAAACACAACACTATGAATACAGCGTCGCGTGCGCAGGGCACATCAAACCGCGCATCTGCAGCTCGGCTTATTGCTCAAAATCGTACTGCTCGACATGAATATGATATTGACACTACATGGGAAGCGGGCATTGAGCTTGTGGGCTGCGAGGTTAAAAGTTTGCGCGAGCGCGCGTGCCAAATTACCGATACGTTTTGCATTGTGCGTAAGCGTGAGCTGTTTTTGGTTGGCCTGCATATTCCGCCCTATTCGCATGGTGGCGTATGGAATATTGATGCTGATAGAAGGCGCAAGTTGCTGATGCATCGCAAACAAATTACTACTATTGAGCGAAAATTGCAGGTAAAAGGTATTGCCTTGGTGCCACTTAAGATTTATTTTGATGAGCACAGTCGCGTTAAAGTACAAGTTGGTTTGGGCAGAGGTAAAAAGCTGTACGATAAACGCGCAAGTGCAGCAAAGCGCGATTCCGATCGTGAAATTGCACGTGCACTAAAGGAACGCGCGCAGCAACGCTAGGGTTTAGCTGGGTACTTGCAAAGTAGCCTGCGATATTGGTACCATAGTAGGCCAAGATAAACGCAACGCGAAAAACGTACAGCGCTACGCCTAGCGGCGCAGCATTGGGGGTGACTGGATTCGACAAGGTACGTTTGAGGTGGGCAGCAAGCCGTGGTCTCCTCGCCACGTTAAACAGGGGTACTGTCAAATTTAATTGACAACGTTATTCCTTTCAAGAGCAGCCAAAAGCTCGCTCTTGCTGCTTAATTTATACAAGCAGCCATCTTTCTTGTGCGTATCTCCGGCATAAGTTTAGGTGTCATGTTAGGAGGTTGCTGCACAAAGCATGCCTGCGGATTTGTGCATAAGACTATGCGGGATAGGATAGAACAAATTTGTTGCGAGATGTGTTGTATCCAAATGAAAATTCGTAACTAAGCTTGAAGACACCTGCCAGGAATGTACGTTGGACCGGAGTTCGATTCTCCGCACCTCCACCATCGAAATTCATACAGTTCATACATGTTTACCTGCACAAACGCGCGTACATGTATGGACTGTTTTTTTATTACGGGTACGCCGCTAAACCTCAATCTTTCAACAAAACATGAGTATACTAGCAACAACGTTGTGCGTTGGTAGCGTGCACGTACTACGCGCAACCGCGGTATGCGTACTCGTGAGTTTGTGGATAACTTTTGAAAAAGGCTGTAGCAACACCTGTTGTACAAATAAAAGATTGATAGGCGTGCCCAATTGACGTATACTTTTAAGGCTTACCACTGAGCCCCGTAACCTCAAAAGGATAAGCGTCATCTAATAGTAAGTGGAGGAGTCACGTGAAAAAATCGACTCACTTTGCCAAAGCAGGCGAGGTAGAACGCAAATGGGTTCTCATCGATGCTGACGGTGCAACACTTGGTCGTCTTGCAACGACCGCAGCAATGATTCTTCGTGGTAAAAACAAGCCACAATACACACCAAACTCCGATACCGGAGACTTTGTTGTTGTCATTAATGCTGCAAAGGTAAAGCTTTCGGGTAACAAAGCTGCTTCCAAAACCTACTGGCGTCACACCGGTTTTTTGGGTGGCATCAAGTTCGAATCGTTTGAAGAAGCCATGGCAAAACATCCTGAGCGTGTTATTGAGCATGCAATTAAGGGCATGCTTCCTAAGGGAACGCTTGGCCGCATGCAAGCTACAAAGCTTAAGGTATACGCTGGTAGCGAGCACCCACACACTGCTCAGAATCCTCAAAAGATCGAATTGGAGGCATAGCATATGGCTGATACAAGCGCTGTATACACTGGCACTGGACGCCGTAAAGAGGCTACTGCCCGTGTTCGTTTAGTTCCTGGAACTGGTAAAGTTGTTGTAAATGGTCGTGAAGCACGCGTCTATTTTGGCCGTCAGCAGCTTCTCGATAACGCACTTGCACCATTTCGTGCAACCGATACCGTAAATCGTTTCGATGTTCACGCACGTTGCGATGGTGGTGGCGTCAATGGCCAATCCGGTGCACTTCGTTTGGGCATTGCTCGTGCTCTGCTTGATGCAGGTGAATATCGTGCCGACCTTAAAAAGGCTGGTTTGCTCACCCGCGATTCACGTGCTGTTGAGCGTAAGAAATACGGTCTGAAGAAAGCACGTAAGCGCCCGCAATTCTCAAAGCGTTAATATATGCTTTCACGCCCTGCAGGTTGTACATCGCAGCTTGCAGCAGCGCACAAGCACAATGCACGTGTTATACATGCATGCAAAGCCTGTACATCTTGCGATGTGCAGGTTTTTTTGTATGGTGGCTATGCATACTCCTGCTATTGCATAAGTCGCGCTACAATATGCTTACTTTTGTGTTTAACAACTTAAAAACACGTAAAGGAGTTGAAATGAAATATTTCGGAACTGACGGTTTTCGCGGCAAGGCAAACGAGGGCTTGCGCGTTGACCACGCGTTTAAGATTGGCCGTTTCGTAGGCTGGTATTACGGTTTGCGCGAAGGCAAAAAAGCTCGCATCTTGCTTGGTAAAGATACCCGTCGTTCAAGTTATATGTTTGAAAGTGCCCTGGTAAGTGGCCTTGTTGCATCGGGCGCCGATACGTACATCTTGCATGTTATTCCCACACCCGGTTTGTCCTATGAGGTGCTCGACGGTCATTTCGACTGCGGCATTATGATTACTGCGTCGCATAATCCGTTTGACGACAATGGTATTAAACTCGTTAACGGCGAGGGCTACAAAATGGACGAGGATGTGCTTGAGCACATCGAAGCGTATATCGATGATGAGTACGAAGGCACCGTGCCTTTGGCAACGGGCGACAAAATTGGCTGCACCGTTGACTATATGGAGGGTCGCAACCGTTATATTGCGCACCTTATCGCGTCGTGCGGCTTTTCGATGCAAGGCTGGCGCGTGGGGTTAGACTGTGCAAATGGTGCCGCCTCTTCGGTTGCTCGCCCTGTTTTTGATGCTATGGGTGCAGAGACGCACGTTATTAGCAATGCTCCAAGCGGCTTTAACATTAATGTTGATTGCGGCTCCACGCATATTGAGCGCTTGCAAGATTTGGTGCTGCGCAATCACCTTGATGTTGGTTTTGCGTATGACGGCGATGCCGATAGGTGTCTTGCAGTTGACGAAAACGGTGCTGTGGTTGATGGCGACCTTATTATGTATGTGTGTGCAACCTATATGGCAAAGCACGGGCGCCTGGCTAAAAACACTGTTGTACCAACTGTTATGAGTAACTTTGGTCTGTTTAAGGCCTTTGACGATGCAGGGTTGTCTTACGAAAAAACCGATGTGGGCGATAAAAACGTGTGGGCAGCTATGATGCGCGGCGGCTATTCGCTTGGTGGTGAACAATCGGGTCATGTGATTTTTTCTGATCTCGAAAAAACGGGCGACGGCATTATGACCAGCTTGCGCATTATGGAAGTGCTTAATGCTGAGCGCGAAAAGCTCTCCGAGCTCACCCGTCCGGTAACGCGCTATCCGCAGCTTTTAGTAAATGTTCATGTTGCCGATAAAAAAGCAGTCATGGCATCTGACGACATAACTGCAGCTATTGATGCAGCCGAGCACATGCTTGAGGGTAATGGCCGTGTGCTTGTACGTGCAAGTGGCACCGAGCCGCTCATTCGCGTGCTGGCAGAAGCACCAACAGATGCGGCGTGTCAAGCGGCTGTTGCCGTGGTAACAAAGGCGCTTGAGCCATACCGCGCGTAAATGCACATGCGCGTGTTTGCGCGCCTGTATGCGGCGTGCAGCGTGCGTAAGGTATGCTGTGCAGAGAATTTTTACAACGTGTTACGACATTTGCTCGTAAGCAACACAGTTAGGAATAGATAACCACTTCGTCGTATAGGCGAGGTGGTTTTTTCATACCAATTATAAAACACCTGGTAGAAGGGCTATTAAGACCGCCGGCGCGTATCAATATGAAATTGGTAATCTATTTATACATGCAAAACTATCTGAGATACGTAATTAAATGGAATAGGCATACCAATAGGTAGTGCCGTTTAGCTAAAAAAATCGTCCGTTTGCGGCAGATCCTCCGTGAGCCTTGACACACCAAAAACGTTCTTCCGTATACTCAAATCATGAAGTTACGCGCGTTAAGAAAAGTGGTTTCGGTAAATTTGATTGGAGGAGTGTATGGCATCATCGACATCAGAGCAATCTGTAGCTCAGGGTTCCGGTATGAAAAAAGAGCTCAGCCTATTTAACTTTTTTACAATTGGCTTTGGCGCAATTATTGGTACCGGTTGGGTTTTGCTGGTAGGCGACTGGATGGTCTTGGGCGGCGGTCCTATACCCGCAATGATTGCATTTGCACTTGGTGCGGTATTCCTTGTTCCTATTGGTATGTGTTTTGGTGAACTTACAGCAGCCATTCCTATTTCGGGCGGTATTATCGAGTATGTAGACCGCACATTTGGTAGAAAGATGGGCTTTCTTACCGGATGGATGCTACTGTTGGGTAATGCGCCTTTGTGCCCCTGGGAAGCAATTGCAATTTCAAAACTCTTAACCGACCGTTTTGCAAAGTTTCCCGTTCTGTCTTGGCTTACCGATGTTAAGCTCTACACCATTTTGGGTGCAGACGTGTATCTGTGGCCAACGGTTATTGCACTTGGGTTTGCGGTGCTTGTTGTGTACCTTAACTTTCATGGTGCTGGCGCAGCAGCAAAGCTTTCATCGTTCCTTACAAAAGCGCTGCTTGCCGGTATGATTCTTGCCATGGTCATTTCATTTATGACCGGTTCGCCTTCAAATGGTATGCCACTCTTTTCGCAAGTAGCCGACGCTGCTGGCGGTAAGTCTACCGATGCAACCTCGCTTCTTGCTGGTGTTATGGCTGTTCTTGTACTAACGCCGTTCTTCTATGCAGGCTTCGACACAATTCCGCAGCAAGCAGAAGAAGCTTCAGAGGGTATCGACTGGAAGAAATTTGGTATTATCCCTGCTTTGGCTCTTATTGCCAGCGGTATTTTCTACCTTATCTGCATCTATTCATTTGGTACGCTCATCGATTGGCACGAATTTGTTAAGTCGTCGGTACCTGCACTTGCCGTGCTTGAACGCATTAACATTTTCTTCTACATTGCCATGCTTATTATTGCAACGCTTGGTCCTTTAGGCCCCATGAACTCATTTTATGGTGCGTCAAGCCGTTTGCTTCTGGCACTTGGCCGCAAAAAGATGGTTCCCAGCGCGTTTGCAGAAATCGATCCAAACAGTGGTGCACCCAAGGTTGCAAACATGGTTCTTGCCGTGCTCACTCTTGTTGGTCCGTTCCTGGGCGGCAATATGCTCCTTCCGCTTACCGCTGTTGCAGCGCTTGGCTTTATCTTTGCGTGCACCATGGCTGGTATCGTATGCTGGCGCTTGCGTCAAACTGAGCCCGAGCTTCCTCGTCCTTACAAGGTAAATGGTGGCTACCTTGGCATTGGTGCTGCTATTTTGGCTGGTCTCATTGTTATCGGCCTCATGGTTGTTCCATTTAGTCCTGCTGCACTCAAGCCTATTGAGTGGATTATTACCGTTGCTTGGATTGTTATTGGCTTTGTAATCTTCTTTGCATCGCAATCAATGAACTCAAAGAAGTAGCACATAACACCCTGGCAGTTGGTAAAGCGCATCGTGTGACGTATAAATGCGCGTGTGATTGAGACGTCACCTTATTGTTGGATAGATCTGCGCGTGCATGAACAGTGCTCATGCGCCTGCGAACATGATTCGTGTACATGCTCGCGCAGTCTTAATAGTAGTTAGGTTTTTTCCTAAGGAGGTCATGTAAATGGCTAAGTATGCTTTCGTTGGCGGTCAACTCATCGACGGTACAGGTGCCGCACCTGTAGCAGACTCTCTGGTATTGGTAGACGATAAGAAGATCACGTATGCTGGTCCTCGCACCGAAGTTCCTGCGGGCTATGAAGTACGCGATATTTCGGGCAAAACCATTATGCCTGGTCTTATCGACTCCCACATTCACTTCTCGGGCAACCTTACTGATAACGACATCGACTGGGTTGTAGAGTCTGTTGCTCAAAAACAAACTGTTGCTGTAAAGCAAGCGTATGATGCACTTACGCATGGTCTTACCACCGTATGCGAAATTGGCCGTAACGGTATTGCTATCCGCGACGTTGTTAACATGGGCATTATGAAAGGTCCCCGTATCTTTGCTACCGGCCTTGGTTTTTCGCGTACTGCTGGTCACGGTGACTCACACCGTCTTCCACAAGACTACAACAAGGATTCGCACCCTTGGGGCGACCAGGTAGATGGTCCGTGGAACCTTCGTATTGCTGTTCGTCGTCGTTTGCGCGAGAACCCTGATGCTCTTAAGATTTGGGCATCTGGTGGTGGTATGTGGCGTTGGGACGCAGCAGGCGACCAAAACTACTGCCGTGAAGAGATTCAGGCTATTTGCGACGAAGCAAAGATGGTTGGCATTCCTGTATGGGCACACTCCTACAATTCAACCTCCGCTGCTCATGACGCTGTAGACTGCGGTGTAGAGCAACTTATTCACGGCTTTAAGCTCGAAGAAAAAACAATGGAACTCATGGCCGAAAGAGGCACATTCTTTACGCCGACCATCGGTTTCTTGCCAACATGGTATGCAACGTATCCTCCAGTATGGACTGAAGAGCTTGAGCAATACAGCGGCGACACCCTCATCGAAAAAGAGCTGCAGCGCACGTATGCTAACCTGCGCAAAGCTGCTGAGAATGGCGTTTTGCTCACCATTGGTTCCGACTCCTTCTCATTTGTAACGCCGTATGGTTATGTAACTATCGACGAGATGTACGACTTTGTTGACAAGGCTGGCTTCTCCGAGCTCGAAACCATTAAATACGCAACGCTCCACGGCGCTAAGATGGTTCACCATGAGGACGAGTTTGGTACCCTCCGCGAGGGTCTGTCTGCCGACCTTATCGTTCTTAACGGCGACCCGCTCCGCAACATTCACGAGCTTAAGCCCGAGAACATGGAAACAATCATGAAGGAAGGCGACGTCGTTATCTGCGGCGCTCTCTAAGATGTGCATGAGCTTGCCGTCATGCGCGGCGGCAAGCTGTGTGATGTGCGCATGATGCGTACGGTATACGCGAAACGCGCATGATGCGTGCGTGATATGCATAAATAAAAGCCAGCATTACATGTGTTTGTAGTGCTGGCTTGTTGCTATAGCGCGCGCGATTATGTATGATTAAACGCACTATTGTAACTACTGAGGAGCATCATATGCAAAGAGTTAAAATTGCCGAAATATATCATTCAATGAGCTCATACGACAGCAAAACCATTACGGTGGCGGGTTGGGTTCGCTCAATTCGCGATATGAAAAATTTTGGCTTTGTAACACTCAATGACGGTAGTTGCTTTAAAGATTTGCAGGTTGTTATGGAGCGCGAAAGTCTGCAAAATTATGAAGAAATTGCTGCTCAAAACGTTGGTGCAGCGCTTATAATTACCGGTGAAGTTGAACTTACGCCCGATCGCGCTCAGCCGTTTGAGCTTCATGCACGCACTATTACCGTAGAAGGCATCTCAGAGCCCGATTATCCCATGCAAAAAAAGCGTGCATCGCGTGAATTTTTGCGCACGCAGCAGCATCTGCGTAGTCGTACCAATCTTTTCCGCGCAATATTCCGCGTGCGCTCGGTAGCCGCGTTTGCCATTCACTCGTTTTTCCAAGAGCGTGGCTTTGTATACGTGCACACACCCATTATTACCTCGTCCGATGCTGAGGGCGCAGGCGAAATGTTTAAGGTAACTACCTTCGACTTGGCACACGTTCCCACAAAAGATGGTGCGGTTGACTATTCGCAAGATTTCTTTTCGGCGCCTACAAGCCTTACCGTGTCTGGCCAGCTTGAAGCCGAAAACTTTGCGATGAGCTTTGGTGACGTGTACACCTTTGGCCCCACATTCCGTGCAGAAAACTCAAACACGCGTCGGCATGCTGCAGAGTTTTGGATGGTTGAGCCCGAGATGGCGTTTTGCGACCTTGAGGGCTATATGGACGTGGCAGAAGCCATGCTCAAGTATGTAATTTCTTACGTTATGAAAACCTGCCCCGACGAAATGGCCATGTTTAATTCGTTTGTTGATAAGGGGCTCGAAGAGCGTTTGCAGCATGTTGTTTCGTCCGATTTTGCGCGCGTAAGCTACACCGATGCAATTGACATTTTGAAAGCTGCACAAAAGCAGGGCACGACGTTTAAGTATCCTGTTGAGTGGGGTGTTGATTTGCAAACAGAGCACGAGCGCTACCTTACCGAAGTGCACTTTAAAAAGCCAACCTTTGTGTGCGATTATCCTGCTGCAATTAAGGCGTTTTACATGCGCATGAATGAAGACGGCAAAACCGTTGCTGCTGCCGATTGTTTGGTGCCGGGCATTGGCGAAATTATTGGCGGCTCACAGCGTGAGGAACGTCTCGACAAGCTCACCGCGCGTATTCACGATTTAGGCATGGAGCCTGAGCAGTACAAATACTACTGCGACCTGCGCAAATATGGTACGTGTCACCATGCCGGCTTTGGCCTTGGCTTTGAGCGTTTGGTGATGTACCTTACGGGCGTAGATAACATTCGCGACGTGTTGCCGCACCCGCGCACCGTTGGTAACGCCGAGTTTTAAGCGTACCTTGTTTCCTCAGCTGCTAAGCTCTGCGCGAATGCGCAACTAGATGGGCTAAAAGAGTGGCAAATTGCCGGTAAGAGGGTCGATAACCTCGGGATAGCACGGCTCAAACGCAAGGCAGGTGTATGTTGGCTCGCCATGAAATTCGGTAATGCCAGCATCCTGAATAAGCGCATACACGATATGCGCCGCATCCGCCTTGTGTGCAAGTTCGAGCAGCTCGTTTTCCGAATTTACATACACGCAAATTTTTGCAACACCAGCAGAAAACCAATCGTTAAGCGCGGTTGGTTTTTTTGTTGGATTATCTGCCAGCGTAACCCATGTATCGTTATGCAAAAGCTGAATATCGGCAAGCTTGTCTTGGCGTGCAAGCGCCAAAAGCACCGCCTCCACGCACGCATGTCCTGCCTGAGCTGCAATTTTCCCCTTGCGCATGTGCAGGTCTTTGCGCATAACGATGAGCTGTTTGGCTTTGTATTGCAATGTCATGGTTCCTTCTTTGTCTAAACGGTGGTTTTATACTAGCATATCGCAGGTAAGCACGGTGGTATGCCTCGTGCGATACATGCCATTGAATGTAATGCATTAAATAGGCACGCTATAATATAATCAACGATTAATTCGCCCTTTTTTTACACTAAATTTGTATAAATAAAAAAGTTTTCAGTTGTTTACACATAGGAAACATTTAGCCGCTATAGTTGTAACAATACAGAGTTGGATGCGAGCGCCGTTCAGCACCTGCGCGCCGCGCGTCCAGCGTACACTTCGATAAGGGTTACATAAGCAGGTGTGTAAAAGAGGTAGTTGCATGAAGACGTATGTTGCATATGGATCAAATCTCAACAAAACATGGATGAGCAATTTGTGTCCATCAGCAAAATTTATTTCGACGGGTACTATTCCTAATGCTGCGTTGTATTTTCGTGGTAAAGGGTATCTCAATCTTGTTCGTACGCCTACTGAGCAGCCACTTCCTGTAGCACTTTGGAGTATTGAAGATAAAGACGAGGACGCACTCGACGTGTACGAGGAATATCCCGACTACTACAAAAAAGAAACGGTTACGGTTTCAACAAAACACGGGGACGTACAAGCGATGATCTACCTTATGTGCTCAAAGTATGAGAACGTAAAGGCGCGTCCCACCGAGAAGTACACCCAGCGCGTGCGTCAGGGCTTCTCGGACATGAATTTCGATCAAAGTATTGTAGACAAGGCACTCAGTGAAGTGGGCTGTCTTACTTTGAATAAGCACTAATACACCGCATGTGCCGCTGCGTTGTATTACCTATCCACAGGCCCGATATAAAGGAGGACGCGTGATTAAATTAATAGGCATTGCCATAATCATCATTGGTTTTGCCCTGAAGTTTAATTCTATTGCCACCATTTTTATTGCCATGATCGTTACGGCATTAATCGGTGGATTGGGTGTTGAAGGTTTTCTTGAAACACTCGGAAGCAGCTTCGTGGCAAATCGTTCAATGATGATATTCGTTATCGTTATGCTGGTAACGGGTACATTGGAGCGCAACGGTTTGCGCGAGTCGGCCGCAAAGCTTATCTCAAAAGTTAAGCACGCATCTGCAGGCAAGCTTATTGCTGCATACGGCTTTATGAGAGTTATCTTTGCTGCATTTAACACGTCGTTTGGCGGCGTAGCTGGTTTTATTCGCCCGGTATTGTTGCCTATGGCCGAAGCTACGCTTGAGGACAAAGACGGTAAGGTAAACGAAGACCATCTTGAGCAGGTAAAAGGCATGTCTGCAGGTATCGAAAACATTACCTGGTTTTTTGGACAAGTGTTGTTTGTTGGCGGTCCTGGTGGCCTGCTTGTTCAGGGTACGCTTAAAAGCTTGGGCTACGATGTAAGCCTGGTAGACCTTGCCATGGTTGAAATCCCCGTTGCCATTATCGCTACTATTGTTGCAATCATCTACTACGGTATTAAGGACGCGCAATTAACCAAGAAAGAGAAAGGAGGCGCCAAATGAATTTCTTTATGAGCCCCGACGTAACGCTTGCAGCTAAACTGCTCGAAGTTGTGTACATGATTACCGGATTGGTACTTATTTACACGGGTGTTAAAAACTACCTCGATAAAGAAAACGACAAAAAATATGGTACAGCCTTTTTCTGGATTGTTCTGGGCATTGTTGTTGGATTGGGAAAATGGATTCCGGTGCAGGTAGTTGGTGCACTCGTTGTTATTATGGCTATTCCTGCGATTATTGGCCAGGTTGGCTACAAAACAAACGATATGCCCAAGAAGGAATACTCCCAAAAGATTTCCGATCGTCTTGGATATAAAATCTTTATCCCGGCACTTACGATTGGTGTCGCCGCGGTTGCGTGCGCATTGTTTACTAAGCTTGGTGCGCTGGTAGGCGTGGGTGTTGGTGTATGCCTTGCTATGATTTTCTTGTCGCTTATGAACAAAGAAAACACAATAGGTGTATATCTGAAGGACTCCAAGCGTTTCTTAGACTTGGTTGGGCCTTTGAGCATGCTTCCTATGTTTTTGGCATCGCTCGGTGCTGTATTTACCAAGGCCGGTGTAGGTGAAAGTGTATCGTCGCTGGTTGGCGCTGCAATTCCTGAAGGTAACGTGGTTATCGGTATTATCGTATATGCAATTGGTATGGCACTGTTTACCATGGTTATGGGTAACGCCTACGCTGCAATTACCGTTATGAGCGTGGGTATTGGTGCTCCGTTTGTTTTGGCACACGGCGCAAACCCAACACTCATTGGTTCGCTTGCACTTACTTGCGGTTTCTGCGGTACGCTTATGACGCCAATGGCGGCAAACTTCAACATCGTTCCTGTTGCGATTCTTGAGATGAAAGACAAAAACGGTGTTCTTAAAAACCAATTTGTACCAGCGATTATTATGTTAGCTGTTCAAATTGTTATCATGATTGTATTTAGCTGAGGTGTAGCATGAAAATTCTTGTAACTGGTTTTGATCCCTTTGGCGGAGAGCCTATTAATCCTGCATGGGAAGCCGTTAACAAAATCAATATTACGCGTCCCGATATCGAAGTCGTTAAACTGCAAATTCCTACCGTTTTTGGTAAGGGTCCAGCTAAGATTGTCGAAAAAATCAAAGAGGTGCACCCTGATGCTGTACTGTCCATTGGTCAGGCAGGCGGCCGTGCAAATATTACCGTTGAATACGTGGGTGTTAACGTGCGTGTAGGTCGTATTCCCGACAACGAGGGTAATGTGCCCGATTACGACCCAGCCGCTGCTGATGGTGCCGATGCATACATCTCCAACCTGCCAACACGTGCTATGGTAGACGCCATCAAAAAAGCAGGTTTACCTGCATCTATGTCGTTTACAGCCGGCGCATACGTGTGCAACGACGTGCTGTACTCCATTCGCTATTATGGTGAGCATGAGGGCAAGGGTCTAAAGAGCGGATTTATTCACGTTCCATTTATTGCAAGCCAGGTACTTGATAAGCCAGCTACAACGCCGTGGATGAGTCTTGACGACATTGTGCGTGCGCTTGAAGCTGCAATTGTTGCTATTGCTGATAACGCGTAGCGTAATTTCGTGATAAAAACGATGGTTTGAGCGAATGCATTACGTTCGTATTGAAAACCAGAGTTTGCAAAAAACGATAGGTTTGTAGAAGCGGGTAGCTTTATTCTGGACATGTGCTGTGAGCGCACGCCAGCGCAAAGCTGCCCGTTTTGCCATACGCCTGCCAGCTGTTTTTCGTGCATATGTTCTCACGTATTGTTACATTAATAATCCGCACACACCCGCGTGCGAGAGGTATATACTAATGCAAACAAGAAATCGTGGTTAAAGAGGGTATACATGGACACATCACGTGCACCTATAGGCGTGTTTGATTCTGGTGTAGGCGGCATAAGCGTGCTAAAACGCCTGGTAGAGCTTATGCCACACGAAAACTTTGTGTATATGGGCGATTCTGCGTATAACCCCTACGGTTCAAAAACAAAACAGCAAATTATCGATCGTTCTTGCACTATTGTGAACGAACTTCTCACTCATACCATAAAAGCGCTGGTTATTGCATGTAATACGGCAACGTCGGCAGCATCCGATTATCTTCGAGTTCAATTTCCTGAGCTTCCCATTATTGGAATTGAACCGGCGCTTAAGGTGGCGCTCGATCATCCCAAAACAATGCCGGTGCTTGTACTTGCTACGCCGGCAACCCTTACGCTCGAAAAATATCAGGAGCTTGAACACAAGCTTGGTGTGCAGCGAAACACGTCGCAGGTGTATCGGCTTGGATGTAAAGGGCTTGCGCACCGCATTGAGCAGGGCAATCTTAATGGCGACGACCTCATTTCGGATTTACATACGCTTTTGGACGAGTACCGCGGTGTAGTGAACAGTGTTGTGCTTGGATGTACGCATTATCCATTTGTAAAGCAGCACATTTGTGACATTTTGGGCGATGTGCCGTGTTACGATGGCGCGATCGGCACTGCGCGCCACTGCTTGAGCGTGCTTTCTGCGCGCGGTCTGCTCAATCCTAGCGAAGACGCAGGTACAATTGAATTTTTAAGTTCAACGCCAGGTGCGTCGCAAATTGCGTTTTATCAGTCGTTTTATCAATTGCCGCTCAATTAATCTGCGTTTTACCGCGCGCTGCTTAATGAATCGGGAATGCTTATGCGTGTTCTGCATGCATGGTGTGCCGCGCGTGCATGTGTTTGTGCGCGCGTGCCTGGTTACTCGGGCATCGGTGTCCTATTAGCCTAAAGGATATGCAATATTCATGCTATTATTAGCAAAAAAAGGCAATACTATTGCATAAAAAAGCGGCAATACTTACAGATAATGCATTGTTTACCACATAACATTCCATATAGCTGCTCACAAGTATATTCAATTTATTGATTATTATATGCATCTATTGAATTTAACGGTCGTTTTATGATTAGATGTATGGCGAATGAAATATGGTACATACTAATAGTGCACGACGGCTGCGTCTGAAGCACTGCTACTAGCAGCCTGCGTGCAATCGGTACCATGTTTTACACAAAGCGGGGAGATTACAATGGTTTTTCAATCTACACCAAACGAAATGCTTATTTTAGGCGATGCCGGCAATGTAAAGGCGCGCGTTACCATGAGCGATCCCAAGGACGGTGTGGTTGACATTACCAAAACGTATGTGTGTCCGTGCGACCGTGGCCTTGGCTATGCGGGACGCCTTATGGGGCGTGCTGCTGCGCACATTAAAGATGTAGGTCTGAAGGCACATTGTTCATGTAGCTATGCCGAAAAATGGTTTAGCAAACACCCCGAGTATCAAGACATTATCGCCTAGTACATGCACCATAGGTAAGACTGATAAGGACTCAATATGATATTGCTTGGCTCGATAGTAGACGCGATTTTGGCCTTTTTAGGCGGATTGATTGGTCTTGTCTTTAAGCGATTCATATCAGAGGAACTTGGCGACTTTCTTATCATGGGGCAGGGGCTTGTTGTGGTGCTGCTTGGCGTGCAAGGCATGAGTGATACGTCGGCTAATTTAGCTGTGGTTACCGTGTGCATGGGCATTGGCCTGCTTATTGGTTATTATCTTGATATTGATGCGGCGCTTACCAAATGCGGCGACACCATTGAGCACTCGCTTAACAAACTTATGAGTGGCAAGAAGTTGCCGGTAGTGGCTGCGGATGTGCCTGCTCAGGCGTCTGAAGTTGCTCCAGTGGCTGCACCTGGAGCGTCTACATCTGCAACGACTCCCGCCACGCCCGCGCACTACTCCTTTTCAACAGGCTTTATTTACGCAACAATTTATGCATGTACGGGCGCTATGGCAATTATTGGGTCGATGCATAGCGGGATGCAGGGCGACCACGCTATGTTGTTTGTAAAAGGTGCGCTCGACATGATTGTGTGCGTGGTGCTTGCGGCGTCTATGGGTGTTGGTGTGCCGTTTTGTGGTGTGCCCATTTTAATTTATGAAGGCATTTTAAGCTTGCTTGCAAACGTGGTTAGCCCGTATTTAAGCGCATCTATTGTTTCGAATATTGTTGTTACTGGTTCACTTTTGCTGTTAGTTGTAGGGCTTAATCTTATGAAGCTCACGAATATAAAGGTTGCAAACATGCTACCAGCTGCGTTTTTGCCTGTAATTGTGCTGCCGGTGTACAATTTTATTTGCGCGTTGTTTTAATTGAACGTATGCGGTTGAACTTGAACTGCTATTTTGAACTGGGTGTGGCTGTCTAAAAAATATCCGCACCCCCAGTCAATTTTTGATTGTCTAAAACATTTAACCTTTTGAAAGGAGCAATAATGGAAACAATAGTGTCCGCTTTATTAGTTTTTGTTTCTACATCAATTGACTATTTAGTTGTTTTGACTATTTTATTCGCCATTCAAGGCAAGGACGGTTTGAAATCAATTTATGCAGGACAGTATATAGGTACAGGACTGCTTGTACTGGTTAGTCTTATTGTCGCTTACTTTTTACATTTTATTCCACAAGATTGGATTATCGGACTTCTTGGTCTAATTCCACTAGGTCTTGGTATAAGATCAATTTTTGTGGATGAAGATATTGATGAAGAAGACGTCGAGGGAAAAATTGCCGGAAATGGATCAAAAATCTTAGCATTTACAAGTTTAACAGTGGCAATGGGTGGAGATAATTTAGGAATTTATATCCCCTATTTTACAGGAAAGAGTTTGATTGAGATTGGTATAAGTTTAGTAATATTTGCGTTAGGAATTTTGATTCTGTGCAAATTGTCTCAAAATCTCGTCTCAATTTCTGCTATCGGAGAGGTTGTAGAAAAGTACGAAAAAATAATTGTACCAGTCGTGTTTATTGGACTCGGTCTATATATATTAACTGAAAATGGAACGATTAATTATTTCATATCCCTATTCACAAGTTAATAGTCTATTTTTATATTTCAGACCTATTAAAGGAAATCTTTAGTAGGTCTTTTTTGTTTACTTAAAATTATCTTGTCTATCCCAAGAAATATGAGAAGGAGGCTGGGTGTGGCTGTCTAAAAAATGTCCGCCCCCCGCTATATTGAATTTGAACTGCTAATTTTGAACTTGAACTTCTTTTATTGAACTTGGTTGAACACGCGTACTATGCGAGCTATAGGACAAAAAGTGTGTATAAAATCGGTTGTTTGCCCAGGTAAACAGCCGATTTTTCGTAAACAATTCAAAAAAATCGAATTTTTCACCTGGACAAAAAGTGTGTAAAAATATCAGCATAT
>OPYK01000011.1 GCA_900343135.1 Atopobium massiliense
CTCAAAGACGAGAAAGCATATACCCCGATACATATGGAAACGCTGTGGTGTGGTCAGAACTACATCACAGCGATCCTTATCCTTATACAACAGAATAACTTATTTACACACTTTTTGTCCTATAGCTCTCATGTTGGTAGCAGCATGACGCTTAAGTTCAAAGTTCAAAATGCTGTGTTACTGGCAGACGCGTGTGCTGTTACGCAAGTGGTTCATGTTCACAATGGGCAAGCCACTGTGCATCGTCCATAGGATGGCCAATTTTTCCCGTTTTGCTGCTAAGTTCATTAATAGCAGCAATTTCATCTTTAGTAAGTGTAATGTCAAAGATGCCTGCATTTTCGTACAGGCGCGCGGTGTGCACCGTTTTTGGAATAGGTGCAATACCTCTCGCAATATGCCAGGCAAGGACAATTTGCGTAGGTGTTTTATGATATGTGTGCGCGAGCCTTTGAATAATGGGACTTTCCATAACCTGTGCTTGTGCACGCGCAATAGGGCAGTATGCCACAGGCTGAATGCCGCGCTCTTTAAGGTAGGAAACATACGACACTTCAGGCCACAGCGGATGTACTTCAATTTGATTGCATGCAGGCTGTACATTGGCTACTGCATCTAATTGGTGCAGATTCTCTTTGGTAAAATTGCTCACCGATATCGTGCGAATAATACCCTGCTCGTGATAGCTTTCGAGCACCTTCCAAGCTTCTAGAGCATGTGTGCCCCACCAGTGCAGGTACATCATGTCGATATAGTCGCAGCGTAAATCGGTAAGAGTGCGCTCGATAGACTGTTTGCACAAATCGGCTTTAAAGTAGTTTGGCCACACTTTACTTACCAGAAAGATTTCGCTGCGTGGCGTGTTGCTTTGCGCAATAGCAGCTCCAACGTCGGCTTCGTTTTTGTATATCCACGCGGTGTCGATAAGTCGATACCCCATATCAAGTGCTTGGCGCGTAATGTCAAGTTCGCTTCCATGAGCCTTATAGGTGCCAAGGCCAAGGATAGGCATAGCATATCCGCTTGAAAGTGTAACGGTTGGAATTGATACCGTACTCATGGTAGTCCCTTCGACAATATATACGTGCGCTAAGCAGCCTGCGTTTATATGCGCATATTCCTGCTGTGTAGTATGATACTCCAATTTTTTTGCATAGCGCGCAGCCGTAGCATTTTTGCATATCGCACCACATAGCGTGCTGCTCTGTATACCTCTGTTCTTTCCTGTGGCTTGCGTTATGCGTTTCGCAATGCATTACACAATGTAATACACATTGTGTAAACGTTTACAAACTCGCCGGTTTACGTGGCAAGAATTATGTATACAAAACACCGATTATGCTTGTAATTTACCGGTAAATGGTAGCAAAACGCCGGTGAATGACAAAAATGCCAATCTCGCATCGTTTTGCGAAACAGAGCGGTAACATAGTGATAAAGATTGGAAACGTTTCCAAATAATTCAAGCCGTACGGCGGGAGGAGTTGTTAGAGATGTTAAATCGTAGGAACTTCGTAAAGGCTGGCCTTGGTTTAGGCGCTACCATGATGGTTGCTGGTTGTTCGAACACACCTGCAGCTGATAAAAAGGGAGAGGCTAAGGGTCACGTATACTACCTTAACTTTAAGCCTGAACAAGATGAGCAATGGCAAGAAATTGCCCAGCTTTACAAAGACGAAACTGGTGTTGAAGTAACTGTTAAAACTGCAGCAGCAGGCCAGTATGAATCTACGCTTAAAGCTGAGATGGGCAAGAGCGAATTCCCAACAATGTTCCAGGTAAATGGTCCTGTTGGTCTTGCTTCTTGGAAAGATTACTGCGCCGACCTCGACGGTAGCGATATCGTCAGCAACTGCACCAATGATTCGTTTAAGCTTACCGGCGACGACGGAAAAATTAAGGGTGTTGCTTACGTAATTGAGTCGTACGGCATCATCTTTAACAAAGAGTTGCTCGAAAAAGCAGGCCACAAACAAGAAGAAATCAAAGACTTTGCTTCACTCGAAAAGGTAGTAAAAGACATTACTGCTAATTCTCAAAAGCTTGGTTTCTCGGCGTTTAACGCAGCTGGTATGGATAAATCTTCCGACTGGCGTTTCAAGACGCACCTGGCAAACCTTCCTATTTACTATGAATACAAGAAGGACAACATCAAGACCACAAAGGCAATTAAGGGAACGTACCTCGACAATTACCGTAAGATCTTCGATTTGTACATCAATAACTCAACCACCAATCCTGCGTTGCTTTCTACCGTTACGGCAGATATGTGCACCTCAGAGTTTGTAACCAAGAAGGCTGTGTTCTACCAGAACGGTACTTGGGAATACGAAAAGGTTGCAGATCTTGGCGAAGATAAACTCGGTATGCTTCCTATTTACATTGGTGTTGACGGCGAAGACAAACAAGGTTTGTGCACAGGTTCTGAGAACTACTGGTGTGTAAACAAGAACGCAAAAGAAGAAGACGTTAAAGCTACGCTCGACTTCATGAACTGGTGCGTAAACTCCGATACTGGTGTTAAATGCCTCTGCGGCGGTAAGGGCGCTATGCCTTCAGGTGGCAACGGCTGCGGCTTTACTATTCCATTTAAGAAGAATCTTGAGAGCCAGAACCCATTGGTTAACATTGCTAACAAGTATGTTGCCGACGGTAAAACTCCTGTAGACTGGTGCTTCTCAACCATGCCTTCTGAAGCATGGAAGAACGGCGTTGGTTCTGCACTTACCAAATATGCAGCAAACCAAAGCGATGCTACATGGGCAGAAGTTGTTAGCGCATTTGTTGACGGCTGGAAGTCCGAAGCTGAAAAAGCTAAATAACATATAACGCCATGTGCCGCACACTGCTTGTGCAGCTTGTATTGTTGGGCTGCACAAGCGGCACATGAGTTCTACGAATGCGGAAGAGCCACATGGTGCTTTTCCGCATTATAGTAACGCAAAACACGCTGTGTCAAGCTGCATATGATACTCATTTGAGCATTAAAACTTAAGGTAAAAGGAGGTTTGTGTAAATGGAGAAATCGATTAAGAAGTATTGGGCCATTTTCTTAATTCCAACCCTCGGATCGTTTGCCATTGGTTTTGTTATCCCATTTATTATGGGTTTATGGCTTTCCCTGTGTGATTTCACCACCGTAACCGACGCAACTTTTGTTGGTTTTCAAAACTATGTTGCTGCGTTTAGCGACAATATGTTCCAACATGCGTTTTGGTACACCGCTGCATTTAGTGTCGTTTCGGTTGTGGTTATAAATGTTATTGCTTTTGCTATTGCATTAGCGCTTACCAACAAATTGCGTGGTACAAACCTTTTCCGTACGGCATTCTTTATGCCTAACCTTATTGGTGGTATCGTCCTCGGTTACATTTGGCAGCTTATCTTTAACGGTATTTTGCAACAGTACACACAAACCATTACGCTCAACGAGTGGTATGGCTTTGTTGGCTTGGTAATTTTGGTATCCTGGCAGCAAATTGGTTACATGATGATTATTTATGTTGCTGGCTTGCAATCAATTCCAACCGACGTGCTCGAAGCTGCGCAAATCGACGGAGCCGACGCGTGGAAGCGTTTGTGGGACGTAACAATTCCAATGATGATGCCTTCCATTACGATTTGCTTGTTCTTGTCGGTAACAAACGGTTTTAAACTCTTCGACCAGAACCTCTCGCTTACCGCCGGTGAACCTGCGCACATGTCTGAGATGCTCGCACTCAACATTTACGATACGTTCTATGGCCGTGCGGGGTGGGAAGGCGTTGGCCAGGCAAAGGCTGTGGTCTTCTTTATCATCGTTACCATCCTTGGTCTTATCCAGCTGAATATTACGCGTAAACGGGAGGTGCAACAATAATGCAACAAACAAGAAAGCTCCTATCGACACTTGGCACCGTTGTGTTTAGTATCCTGAGCGTCATTTGGTTGTGCCCTATCTTCGTTGTTATTATGGACTCATTCAAAAAGCGCGACTACATTCAACAAGCGCCGTTTGAGTTGCTTACCAACGATACGTTTGCCCAGTTTGCAAACTATATTGCTGCTCTTCGCAAATACCACCTGCTTGAATCGGTAGGCTGGACGGTATTTATTACCATTGGCTCTGTTATCGTTATTCTTGTGTGCACCTCTATGTGCGCATGGTTTATTACGCGTGTTAAAAGCAGAGTGTCGCGTTTCATTTACCTGCTATGCGTATTCTCAATGGTTGTTCCATTCCAAATGGTTATGTTTACGCTTTCGCTTACCGCCGACCGTCTGCATCTTAATACGCCGTGGGGCATCATTATCGTGTACCTTGGTTTCGGCGCTGGTCTTGCTGTGTTTATGTTCTGCGGCTTTGTTAAGAGTATTCCTATCGAAATTGAAGAAGCTGCACTTATCGACGGAGCAAGTCCACTTCGCGCGTTCTTTAGCATTGTGCTTCCCATCATGAAACCAACGTACATCTCAGTTGGTATTCTCGAAACGATGTGGATTTGGAACGACTTTTTGCTTCCATACCTGGTGCTCGACACCAACAAATACAAAACCATTTCTATCGTTATCCAGTTTATGAAGGGTAGTTATGGTCGTATTGATATGGGTGCCATTATGGCAGCGCTCGTTCTTGCTGTTATCCCCGTTATCGTGTTTTACCTGGCAGCGCAAAAGTACATTGTTAAAGGTGTTGCTGCTGGTGCTGTTAAGGGCTAATGGCTTTATGAGTTTGAGTATGTAGCTGGCGTGAAAGGAGCGTGAAACCATGAACATCAAAGATATAGCAAATCTTTCTGGCTATAGTGTTGCAACGGTTTCACGCGTCCTTAACGGGCACACGAATGTATCTGCCAGCGCACATGACAAAATCATGAGCGTTGTAAACCAATACAATTTTGAGCCTAATGCCAATGCACGCGAACTTAAGCGCAACGAAAAAGACCCAATCGCCGTTATCGTAAAAGGCCGCAACAACCTGCTTTTTGCCGACATTATTGAGATTATTCATACAACGCTCGATGCTATTGGCGAAGAAGTGTATGTTGCTTATTTAGATGAAGACGAAAACGAGGTGCGGTTTGCGCTTCGCCATCAAATGGCATCCAATCCGCGCGGTATTCTGTTTTTGGGCGGAGAGCTCGAATACTTTAAGCAGTATTTTGGCATGATTGCATGTCCGTGTGTGCTTATTACCAACTCAACTACGTCACTGTCGTTTCCCAATTTATCCTGCGTTCTAACTAACGATGAGCAGGCGTCGTTTGATATTGTAAACGAAATTATTAAAGCGGGTCACCAGTCGATTGGCATTGTAGGCGGTAACCTCTCACAAGGTCAAATAAGTGCAAGGCGTCTTTCGGGCGCAATTAGATGTATGGCGTGCCACAATATTGGCTTTAACATACATACGCACTACGAGCCGTCGCGGTTTTCGATGCAGGAAGGCTATGATGCTTTTAAGCGGCTGATTGCTCGCACACCCGATATTACCGCTGTGTATGCACTGGGCGACGTTATTGCTATTGGCGCTATGCGTGCGGCCATTGATAGCGGCTATTCGCTTCCTTGCGATATGTCGTTTGCAAGTTTTGACGGCATTCAAGGTGCGCGTTTTTGCGTGCCTCGGCTTACAACGGTGCGACAAGACAGTACATTGCTTGCTCAATATGGAGTAAGTACGCTCCTTAAAATGATGAGCACAGCTGAGCCACTTCCGGTGTGCTGCATTGTACCGCACGTTATTCAGCAAGGAGAAAGTATCATCAAGCCGCGCACGTAGGCTTGGCGTGTCTATACGTTGTAGATTGTGAAAGGATTTACGATTATGCGTTCTGCAGGTGTTTTGCTTCCCATTTTTTCACTTCCATCGCCCTATGGTATAGGCACCTTAGGTAAAGCGGCTTATGAATTTGTCGACTTTTTGCATGATGCAAAGCAAACCTACTGGCAGGTGTTGCCACTGGGGCCTACAAGTTACGGCGATTCGCCCTATCAGGCGTTTTCTACCTTTGCAGCAAATCCTTACTTTATTGACCTTGATAGATTAGTTGAAGAAGGCTTGCTTACCTACGACGAAGTGCACGCGCACAACTGGGGTAGCGATCCTTCCAAAATAGATTATGGCCTGTTGTATAACACCCGTTTTGAGGTGCTATCACACGCCGCTGACCGTCTTATTGCACAAGACGACGAAGCATTTCATGCCTTCTGTACTGCGCAAAGAGCATGGCTTGATGACTATAGCCTGTTCATGTCACTTAAAAACAAATTTGGCGGAAAAAGTTGGCAAAAATGGCCAGAGGAATTGCGCTTAAGAAAGCCACAAGCACTCGCTCAAGCAACCGAAGAACTTGCACCCCAAATGATGTTTTGGAAAGCACTTCAGTATTTCTTTGATTGCCAGTGGAGCGCGCTTAAGGTGTACGCCAATGCAAAAGATGTAAAAATTATTGGTGACGTTCCCATTTATGTTGCTGAAGATTCGGTTGATGTGTGGAGTCATCCGGAGCTCTTTCAACTTGATGCAAACAATCGCCCAACTGAGGTTGCGGGTTGCCCGCCTGATGGTTTTTCTGCGACGGGTCAGCTGTGGGGTAACCCGCTCTTTAACTGGGACGCTATGAAATATAACGGCTATGCATGGTGGATGGAGCGCATTCGTGCGCAGTTTAAGCATTTTGATGTGCTGCGTATCGACCACTTCCGCGGATTTGATTCATACTATGCAATTCCGTTTGGCGCTACAACTGCTATTAATGGTAGATGGCGCAAAGGCCCAGGCAAAGATTTCTTTGACACACTTAACAAAACACTAGGTCACAAGCCCATTATTGCCGAAGACCTTGGTTTTCTTACTCAATCGGTATTTGATTTACTTGCGTATTGTCAATATCCTGGCATGAAGGTGCTAGAATTTGGTTTTGATTCGCGTGACGAAGGTGGTCGTACGTATCAACCACATCGTTACACGCCGCATTGTGTTGCGTATGTTGGAACGCACGATAATAGCACTGCAAAGGGTTGGCTCGAATCGGTAAACCCTGATGATGCTGCGTACGCCCGTGACTATCTGCACATTGTTCCGCAAGAAGCTGCTAATACCAATGGCTATGAAACTGAGCTTGCTTCCTGGACAATGATGCGTGCAATTTGGCAAAGTTGTGCCGATACTGCTATTGTACAAATGCAAGATATTCTTAATCTGGGCGACGAAGCGCGTATTAACGTTCCGTCAACGCTCGGTTCTAACTGGTGCTGGCGTATGCAACCTCAGGTAGACTTGCATGCAGTGGCACCACGCCTCGCGCAGGCAATGCAGCTGTATGAGAGGGTGCCGCAAACACAAGAGCGTTGCAACTGCGCATAAAGCAGCAACGTTTGAGCAACGTTTGAGCTATGTGCATGAGGCAATGCGCATAAGCCAACGCACGCTGCACCTGCGCTTTAGCACAATCACGGCTTGCGTGCGCGTGTGCTGTGCGGTGTGTACGCCGCGCATGCACGCAAGCTCCAAAGATTGCCAATCTTTGGCATGTGTATGGTAGTGTACTATATACGCATGCGATGAGCTGTTTTATCCACCTTACAAGGAGGTACTATCTTAATGACTTTTGAAGAGAATGTTCGCGAATACCTACATACGCGCAGTATCGAGCCTACAAGTGCCAGTGCACATGACCTTATGTGTGCACTTATGAGTGCGCTGTGCTCTGAGCAAGACGCGGCGGGTGCTACACGTGGTAGCCGCAAACTCTATTACTTCTCAGCCGAATTTTTGATTGGTCGTTTGCTTCGCGCAAACCTTATTAACCTTGATTTACTCGATCGTGCACAAGACTTGCTGCAATCATGGGGAACAAGCTTGTCTGAAGTAGAAGATGCTGAACCTGAGCCATCACTTGGTAACGGCGGATTGGGGCGTCTTGCTGCCTGTTTTATGGACTCCATTGCAAGCCTCGGCCTTAATGGTTGTGGTGTTGGTCTTAATTACCACTATGGTCTGTTTCGCCAAAACCTCTCTGAAGGCTATCAGCAAGAAGAGCCAAACCCCTGGATTGAAGACACTTCGTGGCTTCGCGACGAGCACACTACCTTTACTGTGCCGTTTGCCTGCGGCGATGTAGTTGCAAAGCTCTACGACATTGAGCTTCCGGGCTATCACAATGGCGTCGTTAACCGTTTGCATCTCTTTGACGTTGAGAATCCTGCACCTGCGCCAACAAGCGGTATTTCGTTTGATAAAAACGATATCCAGCATTGCTTAACGTCGTTTTTGTACCCCGATGATTCCGATGAAGCCGGACGTCTGTTGCGTGTGTACCAGGAGTACTTCATGGTATGTGCTGGTGCACAGCTCATTATTGCTGATGCACAGCAAGCAGGATGGCAGCTCGATCGTCTCGACGACCACATTGCCGTACACATTAACGACACGCACCCCTCGATGATTATTCCGGAGCTCGTGCGTCAACTCACGTTGCACGGTGTTTCGCAGGATAGAGCATGCGAAATTGTTGAAAACGCGTGTGCATACACGAACCACACCATTCTTTCCGAAGCGCTCGAAACGTGGAACATGTCTTCGATTGAGCGTGTTGCACCGCAGCTTGTTGACGTTATTACAAACCTTGATGAGCGCGCAAAAGCTCGCACAAGCGATCCTGCGCTTGCGATTATTGACAGAGATAATCGCGTGCACATGGCTCACATGGACGTGCATTTTTCACGCAGCGTAAACGGCGTGGCCAAGCTGCACACCGACATTCTTAAAAACTCTGAGATGAATGGGTTCTACAACATTTATCCCGATAAGTTTAACAACAAAACAAATGGTATTACCTTCCGCCGTTGGCTTATGGGCTGCAACCCCATGCTCGCAGCTGCCATTTCTGATGCTATTGGCGAATCGTGGAAAGACGATGCTTCGCACCTTATCGACCTGCTTAAGCACATTGATGATGCGGCATTCCGCCAAAAGCTCGATAGCATTAAAGCGCAAAACAAGCATCGTCTTGCCGATTGGCTCCAAAAAACGCAAGGTATTACCCTTAATCGCGACGCTATTTTTGACGTTCATATTAAGCGTTTACACCAATACAAACGCCAGCAGCTTAATGCCATGTATGCCATGTGGAAATACCTCGACATTAAAAAGGGTCACATTCCTGCACGCCCGCTGGTTATGATTTTTGCGGCAAAAGCAGCACCTGCCTATACGCTGGCAAAAGACATTATTCACATGCTGCTTTGTCTCTCAAAGCTCATCGAACAAGACGAGCAGGTGCGTCCATACTTGCAGCTTGTTATGGTTGAAAACTATAACGTTACTGCAGCTGAGCACCTTATTCCTGCGGCAAATATCTCCGAGCAAATTTCTCTTGCATCGAAAGAGGCGAGTGGCACCGGCAACATGAAGATGATGGCAAATGGTGCGCTTACCTTGGGTACGATGGACGGTGCAAACGTTGAGATTGTAAACCTTGTTGGCAAAGATAACGCCTATATCTTTGGTAAAACCTCACAAGAAGTTATCGATGCATACAAGAACGAAAGTTACCATCCATGGGATTACTGGAAGAGCGATGCGATGATTCGCGAGCTTATCGACTTTATTATTAGCCCGAGCATGCTTGCAATTGGTAGTAGCGAAAGCTTGGGTCGCGTGTATCGAGACTTGCTGAGCCACGACTGGTTTATGACGTTGCCCGACGTTGCCGATTACATTTCGACAAAAGAGCGTTGCTTGGCCGATTTTGAAAATCGTGACGCGTGGATTACCAAAACGATTATTAACATTGCTCATTCGGGCTACTTCTCAAGCGATAGAACGATTAGTGAATACAATCGTGATATTTGGCATCTTGATGCCACCACTCATGAGGCATAACACTAACCTTTAACGCGACAGCAACCGCTATGGAAGCTACGAGCGTTGCAGGCAGGTGCTACAGGTACAACAGCCAACAAGACTGCAGGTTCAATAACGAGCGTACGCGCTCAATGCAACAGAAAGGATGCATTATGGCCGAGGTGAAATTGCAGCACATTGAAAAGATCTATCCCAACGTAGAGCGTAAGAAAGATCACACTAAGAAATCGAACCTTAAGGTTACCGATGAAGGTGTTGTTGCAGTAGAAGATTTTAATCTCGATGTTGCTGATGGAGAGTTTATTGTACTGGTTGGCCCTTCGGGCTGTGGTAAATCAACCACCTTGCGCATGGTTGCAGGTCTTGAGGACATCACGCGCGGTGATTTGTTCATTGGCGACCAGCGCGTAAACGATGTCCCACCTCGCGACCGCGACATCGCGATGGTATTCCAAAACTATGCACTGTATCCGCACATGACGGTACGCGGCAACATGGAATACCCCTTAAAGCTTCGCAAGATGGCAAAAGACGAAATTGATAAGCGCGTAAACCAAGCTGCAGAAATTTTGGGCATTACCGAATACCTCGACCGTAAACCAAAGGCACTTTCGGGTGGTCAGCGCCAGCGTGTTGCTATTGGACGTGCTATTGTTCGTGAACCAAAAGTGCTGCTTATGGACGAGCCGTTAAGCAACCTCGATGCCAAGCTTAGAAACCAAATGCGTGCCGAGATTATTAAGCTTCGTTCGCGCATTAAAACCACCTTTATGTATGTAACGCACGACCAAACCGAGGCTATGACCTTGGGCGATCGTATCGTTATTATGAAAGACGGTATGGTACAGCAAGTTGGCACTCCGCAAGAAGTGTTTAACAAACCAGCAAACATGTTTGTTGCTGGCTTTATTGGCGTGCCTCAGATGAACTTCTACGACGGCGTGCTTGTACGCGAG
Organism: Atopobium massiliense; assembly: GCA_900343135.1. Taxonomy (GTDB): domain Bacteria; phylum Actinomycetota; class Coriobacteriia; order Coriobacteriales; family Atopobiaceae; genus Fannyhessea; species Fannyhessea massiliensis. The sequence goes on from OPYK01000011.1 coordinate 10,807, forward strand.
GAGAATGGCAACTACCACGTTACTGTTGACGGCCACGATATTACTCCAAGCGAAGACAAGCAAAAACGCCTGCGTGAGCTCAATGTTGAAACGCAAGACATTACCTTTGGCGTACGTCCTGAGCACATTGGTTTGTATGGCAATGAGCCGGGCATGATTGAGGGTACCGTTGAAGTTGTTGAAACGATGGGTTCAACGGTAAATCTGCACGTACAAGCCCTTGGTAGCGAAAGCATTATCCTTGCGCAAACTGCAAAGCTCGAAGGCGAAGATCCGTCGGTGTTTAAGCCTGGCGACATAATTCACTTTACCTTTGGCGGTAATGTAATGCATTTGTTTGACAAGAAAACAGGTAAGAACCTGGAGTTTGCAAACTAACTTTGGCGCCTGTATCGCACATGTGCATGTTGTGTAGCTGTTGTACTGCATGAATCTAAACGCGCTGCGTAGCGTATGTGAAAGCGAACGCTTCCATACGTGCGTGGCGTGTTTTTTGTGCTGATTTGCGCTGGTTGCTACCTGCGCACTACCCCCAGGCTACGTGCCGCGATACGCGATGCAGCGCGTCAACTTTTGCGCGTTGTGTACAAAATTGTGTATAAAATTGTGTATAAAATGAGCCGTAGTACGGTATAGCTTTGCACAATATAATGCATCGATGTTACACTGTATAAGTTAATCACCGTATTGATACTTCACAGCATATAGGTAACATGTGCGAGTAATGAAAGCGAGCGTTTATATGGCAGCTATTTCAACAGCCGATTTCCGCAACGGCATGGGTCTTAAAATTAACAGCAAATATTACACGATTGTTGAGTTTCAGCATGTAAAGCCTGGTAAAGGCGGGGCATTTGTTCGCTATAAAATTAAAGATCTTAAAAGCGGTCGCACTATCGATCAAACCTGCAACGCTGGTTCTAAATTCGAAAGCGTTCAGCTTATTACGCGCGAAATGCAATATTTGTACAACGATGGCGCAGCATTTTACTTTATGGACAACGACACCTACGAGCAAATTCCGGTTGACTCCGATTTTATCGGCGAAAACCAAAAATGGCTCAAAGAAAACGATACCTGCCAGCTGCTTTATGCAGACACTGAGCTGTTGGGTGTAAATCCTCCTATGTTTATTGAGGTTGAGATTACCCAAACCGATCCTGGCTTTAAGGGCGACACCGTGCAAGGTGGCACCAAGCCCGCAACCATCGAAACTGGTGCAACCATTCAGGTTCCTATGTACCTTAACCAGGGCGAAGTTGTTCGTGTTGATACACGCACAGGCAAGTTTGTAGCGCGCGTGTAGGTGCACCTAGGCAATACCATACAGGTAACAGCACGTAGGTATCCGTGAAGCGTATACTTCACGGATTTTTTCGTTTGCCACGCGCCTTTCTACCTTCTATGAGTATACTTAAACAAATAGCCTTAACGTGAGGGTAAAGGGGTTTACATGAATACAGCTGCCGTGCACATTTCCGGACTAACTATTGCAAAAAGCGTCATTGCGTCTATTGTTTCTCGTGCATGTGACGAGGTAGAGGGTGTTGTTCAAGTTGGAACAAACGTGCTTGCTTCGAGCCTTATTTCTGTTTTTTCTCAACATACACCCAGTGATGAAACACCTGTTGAAGTAGACGTTGTGAACGATAAATTGCATGTAGGTGTGCATGTTTCGGTGTTTTATGGTTACCCGTTTGTAACGCTTGCACAGCAAATCCGCGCAGCTATTGCGCAAAGTTTACAAAGTCAACTGTCGTGTGATATCGACGCTATTGATGTGTACATCGACAATCTCGTATTTCCCAAGGAGTAGTGGTTAGCTCGTGAGCAAAGAAATTCGTTTTATAGGTCGCACGCGTGCCCGTAGTCATGCATTGCAGCTGCTCTTTCAAGCAGAGTCGCGCTCGATGCGTGTTGCCGACATAATTAATGCGCATTACCTTATAACCGAAGGTCCTCTCGAAGAGTTTGCCCGTACACTCGCGCTTGGCGCTGATGCTGTTCGCGATAAGCTCGACGCGCTTATTGCTGATACGGCTACCAACTGGAATGTGACGCGTCTGCTTTCTGTCGACCGCAATATTATCCGCCTTGCTCTCTTTGAAATGCTGCACGTTGATGATGTTGACGTGGCAGTTACTATTAACGAATTTGTTATTTTGGCAAAAGCGTATGGCACCGACGACTCTGCCGCGTTTGTAAACGGTGTTTTGGGTCAGGTAGCTCGCCGTCTGTCTGCGGGCGAAGACATTGCGCACATATACGGCATTGTGTCACCTCAAAGCGCAGAGAATGCTTCAGCTGCAGCTAACACAGATGAAGATGCATCTGATGCTTCTGGTGCTTCTGATGCTTCTGGTGCATATGCGAGTGCAGATAAGCACATGGATGTAGACGACATGCTGGGTTTAAGCGATTAGTTTCGCCGTTTTTGTACCTCGCTATACAGCTGCCTTTACAGTCGCATGCCCGCGCTGCCGTGTGGGTTTTACGCAGGAGCGCATGAAATTACACAGGAAATGAGTGGTATGAGTTCTCCAACACATGCATACGAGCATTTTTCGGATATTACGCATCGCTTAGACGAAATAGCGAGCACTGTTAAATCGAAGGACATATCGCTTGAAGCTACGCTCGATTTGTTTGACGAAGCTATTGCCCTTGGTGCGCGCGCAGTAACGCTGGTTGATGTTCCCAAAGACCTAGACGACGCTGCTGTTGATGCATCTACCAGCGATGATGCAGAAAAAACTGCACCCGACGCAGATGCCGCAGATGCCGCAGATACGCATGCTTCATCCGCTTCTTCTAGCTCTTCGTTATCCACGTCATCTTCATCATCCATGGAAGTCCAATGAAACCTCGGCTCGACGAAGAACTCGTTGCACAGGGTTTTTTTGATACTACGCAGCAAGCGGCAGCCGCCGTTATGGCAGGAGATGTTTCGACCAATTCTGAGCGCCTTGTGCACCCGGGCGCACGTGTGAAGCCGGGTCTTTTTTTACACGTAAAAAAGAAAATCAATTATGTGAGCCGCGGCGGGCTTAAGCTCGAACGCGCACTTGAGGCGTTTTGCATTAATCCGCACGGGCGCGTATGTCTCGATATTGGGGCATCAACCGGCGGATTTACCGATTGTTTGCTTCGGGGTGGGGCTCGGAGTGTAACGAGCGTGGATGTTGGCTACGCGCAGTTTAGCTGGCAGCTTCGCTGTGATCCGCGCGTTACGCTGTATGAGCGCACTAATATTTGTGAACTTCCGCGCCTGTACCCTTCGCTTGCTTTCGATCTTATTGTGTGCGACGTGTCGTTTACCAGCATCGGCACCATTATTGACGCAGTGCGCGCGCTGTGTGCACCCGATGCCACGTTTGTAACGCTTATTAAACCCCAGTTCGAAACGCCTAAGGAACTGGTTGAGAAGGGCGGTGTTGTGCGCGAGCCGCAGCTTCATACCAATGCAATTGTGCGCGTTATTGCTATGTGCACCAACGCCGGTTTTGACGTACGCGGCGTGTGCAACAGCCCCATTCATGGTGCAAAAGGTAATAGTGAATTTTTGCTGTGTTGCACCGCTTCTGCTGAGCATTGCGGAACTTCCTCAATTTCTGATGAGGATATTTCTCGCGTAGTACACGCCGCACATGCAGAATAGCAGGCGTAACGTGTAAGAATGTTCTCATCGTGCTGGAGGCATGGGGTGCATGAGGGCATGTATAACTTATATGCATCGCGCGCGTGCATGCAGTATAGCTTTTATAGCGTGGTACCATTTTTATACGACTAGTTCAAGCAACTGGTTTAACGTTGAACTCAATCTAAAGTTCAACCAAGAGTTCAATATTGAGTTCAACCTTAGGTTCAAGCAACTGGTTCAACTAGCTTGCACAACAGGCGAGCACAACGGTTGTGTTTTGAACATGTCGTTCGCGCAGGTTCATACAACGCAAGAAGGTGGGTGTTAGCTGTGCACGTATTACTCGTACCTAATTATTCACGCTCCGAGGCGCTTCAAGATGCATCGCAGCTCACAGATTTTTTGGAGCAGCAAGACATTTCGGTAACGTGGGCGCCCGACAAAAAACGGCAGCCAAACGCCCAGGTAGATGTTACGTCTGCCAATTTAGTTGTTGCACTTGGCGGCGACGGCACTCTTCTTCGTGCAGCACACATTGTTGGGTACACCGAGGTGCCGCTTATGGGGCTTTCGTACGGTCATTTAGGCTTTCTTACCTGCGCAGGTCCAAATCATCTTAAAGACATTGTTATGCGCGCGCTTGCAGGCGAGCTTCATGTTTCGCGCCGTGCTACGCTCGATATTGCTGGTACATACATCGACAACAGGGGAGAAGAGCAAACGGTGCACGCGTTTGCGCTCAACGATTTTGCACTCAGTCATGGCTCGCACGGCGACATCATCGAATTTGATATTGCGGTATCGGGACACCATATCGACAGGCTTCGTGCTGATGGTTTTGTTGTAGCTACAGCTACGGGCTCTACCGGCTATGCGCTTTCGGCGGGCGGTCCTATTGTTACGCCGCATTTTTACGGCATGGTTTGTGTACCTGTTGCGCCGCACACCATTATGGCACGTGCGTTTTTAAGTTCGCCTTCCGATGTGGTGGAACTTGCTATCTGCGAAAACCGCAGTGTTGAGCGGCTCTTTTTTGCCGACGGCCAGCCGTTTCTTGCCGATAAAAAACCAACACGTGTGGCTATTACGCGCGGTCAAGGCGACATTTTATTGCTCGATACCAGCGCTTCTAGCTTTTATCAGTCGGTTTCACGAGTATTTTATGGACAGGATGGCCATGATAGATGAGATTGTTGTTACGAATGTAGCGCTCATACGTCATGCATCGTTTCAGCCAAGTAGCGGCCTTACCGTGCTTACGGGCGAAACGGGCGCAGGCAAAACTGCACTGCTCTCAGCAATTTCGCTGCTTATTGGCCAAAAAGCGGATGTATCGCGTATACGTGAAGGTGCCGATGCGCTTTGTGTTGAAGCACGATTGTATGGTGTAGTACCAGCTCGTGATGCTAAAAACACTTCAAACAACACGTCTTCACCTTCGCAAAACTCCTCCACAATTCCAAGTGCGAGCCCTTCTGGTGCAAATGACTCATCTGCCGATACTGAAGAAACCATCGTGATGCGCAAAGTTGATGCGCGCGGGCGCAGTAAAAGCGAGCTTAACGGGCACATGTGCACGCTGCAGGCGCTAAGCGCTACTGTGGGCGAAACAATCGACATATGTGGCCAGCACGCACACCAGCGCCTGCTTAATGCTGCGTATCACGAACAGCTTCTCGATAGTTGGCAAAAGCACAGTATAGAGCCCCTATTGCAGCAGTACAAAAGCGCTTTTATGCGCTACCACGCCGCCTGTGACAATCTTAAGCGCATAACAGCGCGCGCAAACGTAGCTCAAGAAGGCATTGATGCTGCAACGTATGTCATTCAGCAAATCGATGCCATAGCACCGCAACCGGGCGAATATGAACAGCTTGAAGCATGTTATGCAAAAGCGTTGCATACAAAAGAGCTACTGACCAATTTGCAAGCGGTACACGCTGCAATTCTTGGCGATAATCACATTCATGATGAGCTTGTTTCGTGTTCGCAAGCGCTGTCTTCGATAGCGTCCTTTGATGCGTCGTATAAGGAGCTTATTGAGCGCTTGGATGCGTGCTGTATTGAAGTAGACGATATCGCAGAAGCAGTGCGCAAACACATCGACAACATTTCGCTCGATCCACAGCAGCTCGAAGACATGCGCCTTCGCCTGCAAAGTTTTCAGAGCCTTATGCGCAATTGGGGCCCTGCCATGGAGCACGTGTTTGCACGCTACCAAAAAGCGCAAGATTTGCTCGCGCGTGCTCACACATCAAAAGACGACATTGCGCACGCCAAAAACGAACAAGAAGAAGCAACGCAGGCGCTTATGGTGGCTGGCCGCGCGCTTGCAGCCGAGCGAAAACGCCTTGCACCCTTGCTTTCGCGTGCTATTACCCACGAGCTTCGCGCGCTTGATATGCCGGCATCAACGGTGCAAATAAGCTGCGAGGATATGCCATTTGACGCGTGGACAAATCATGGTTCTACACGGGTTGAAATTATGTATCAATCGGGGCATGAGCTGGCTTGCCGCCCGCTTAAAAAAATTGCGTCAGGCGGTGAAATTTCGCGCGTAATGCTTGCTATAAAAGTGGTACAAGGTGCCAGTGACGACAGTGCAACGCTGATATTTGACGAGGTAGATGCAGGTATTGGTGGTGCTGCGGCACATGCTGTTGCGCGTGTGCTTGGCCGTCTTGCAAAAACGCATCAGGTTATTGTGGTAACGCACGAAGCGCAGGTTGCCGCGTATGCATCCGTTCATATTCGCGTTGAAAAACATGGGCTTGACGTGCCTGAAACTCGTATTTGCACGCTCGATGAAACGCAGCGTGTACGCGAGCTTGCGCGTATGCTTTCGGGCGATAACTCACCAGTTGCACTCACGCATGCACAAAAGATGTTGGATGATGCAAAAGCGGATACGCTCACCGATGAGCACGTTTTATGATGCGGCTGCTCGCGCACTCTTGAGCCAACCTATGAGCCAACCCATTCGCGCACACAAATATATAACTTCAGTGCGTGTTTTATATTATGCGCCGTATGTGCCGCGTGATGTTGTATTATAAAATCTCGTAGAATAACAATCATGTTACTTGCGAAAGGCTCAAATCACCATGACAAAACACATTTTTGTAACAGGCGGCGTGGTTTCCTCGTTAGGTAAAGGTATTACCGCAGCTTCTCTTGGTCGTTTATTAAAGTCGCGTGGCTACAAGGTAATGATGCAGAAAGCCGACCCATATCTTAACGTCGACCCTGGCACAATGAGTCCATTTCAACATGGTGAGGTGTTTGTAACCGAAGACGGTAAAGAAACCGACCTCGACCTTGGTCACTACGAGCGTTTTATCGACGAAAACCTTACCGCAAACTCAAACTTCACTACGGGTGTTATTTATCAATCGCTTATCTCGCGCGAGCGAGCAGGCGATTTTTTGGGTGGCACCGTACAGGTTATTCCTCACGTTACCAACGAAATTAAAGAGCGCTTTCGCCGTATTGAAGAGCAAACGCAGGCAGATGTTGTTATCACCGAGCTTGGTGGTACCATAGGCGATATCGAAGGTCAGTCGTTTGTTGAAGCCATTCGCCAATTCCGTAAAGAAAAAGGCGCAGGTAACACCCTTGTTATTCACGTAAGTTTGGTTCCGTATATTTCTGCTGCACACGAAGTAAAAACAAAGCCAACGCAGCATTCCGTAAAGGAACTGCGCTCGATGGGCATCACACCCGATCTCATTGTGTGCCGTGGTGATCACGAAATAAACGCAGCTATTCGCGCTAAAATTGCGCATTTTTGTGATGTGGACGAAGATTCAGTATTTGAAAACTCCGACTGTGCGTCTATTTACGAAGTACCTGCTCATTTAGCAAAGCAGGGTTTTGATGACAAAGTGTGTGAAAAGCTTGGTCTTGAAGCCCGCACACGCGATATGACTCAGTGGAACAGTTTTGTTGATGCTATGCACAACGCAAATGCGCAGCAAGATGTTACCGAAATTAAGGTTGTTGGTAAGTATATTCAGCTTCCCGATGCATATCTGTCGGTTATCGAAGCCTTGCACCACTCGGGCGTATTTTATGCTCGTCATATTCACATTACGCTTATCGACGGTGAGGACCTTACGGTACAAAACGTAAGCGATGTGTGCGCTGATGCCGATGGTATTTTGGTGCCCGGCGGCTTTGGCAAACGTGGTGTTGAAGGTAAAATTTTGTCTGCGGAATATGCACGTACGCACGCCATTCCTTACCTGGGCGTATGCCTTGGTTTGCAGGTAGCAGTAAGCGAGTTTGCACGTCACGTATGCGGGCTTACCAATGCAAATTCGTCTGAGTTCGACCCCGATACGCTGTATCCCGTTATCGACCTCATGGAAGATCAAGAGGATGTTACCGAAAAGGGTGGCACTATGCGTTTGGGCACCTATCCTTGCAAGGTGTTAGGTGCACTTGCGCACGAAGCCTACAGTCAAGATTTGGTGTACGAGCGCCATCGTCATCGCTATGAAGTAAATAATGCATTTAGAAAACAGCTGGTAGATGCTGGTTTGGTGATTGGTGGCCTTTCGCCCGACGATAGGTTGGTTGAAATGGTTGAGCTGCCTGAAGATGTTCACCCATGGTTTGTGGCAAGCCAGGCGCACCCTGAGTTTAAGAGCCGTCCAACGCATCCAGCACCTTTGTTCCGCGAGTTTGTGCGCGCGGCAATTGCACGTCACGAAGGTGTAAATCGTCACGACGTAACGCCGCGTAAGTCTGCGTGTACAAACGCCTCATAAAGGTGGCATCGGTTGTTAGTACGCGAAGCGATAGACGAATATCTTCGTTATATACGGTTTGAGCGTAACTTTTCGGCTAACACGCTTGAGGCGTATGCTCGCGACCTTAATGCCTATTGCGAGTTTTTAACAGATAAGCATATTGATACTCCTGTACACATCACGCGTCGTGTAGTAGAGGAGTATCTTTCGTATGTAGCAACGCTCGACAAAGCGCCCTCGTCGGTGCAGCGCTGCGTGTCTGCCATTAAAAGTTTTCACCGTTTTATGGTTATCGAGCAAATTTGTACCGCGCATCCAACAGCTGATATTGCACTTCCTAAAAAGCCCGCGCTCCTGCCGCAGGTGCTTTCCCATACTGAAGTAGAACGCCTGTTAGATGAGCCATTTTTGCAAGAGTTGCAGCCTGCTGCGCACACCACCAAACAAGGTAAAACAACCATGACTAAAGCAGCATGCTTTTGGCGCGATAAGGCTATTTTGGAGCTTTTGTATGGCTGCGGACTTCGAGTAAGCGAGCTGTGCAACCTTACCTGCGATAATGTTTCGCGCACCGATGAAGTGCTGCGTGTGATAGGCAAGGGCTCAAAGGAGCGCGTCGTGCCGCTTATTGGAAGCGCGCTTGCTGCATATACGCGGTATGTTGATACGTGGCGAGCCGAGCTTTATAATCCGCAACGTAGCAATCACGCCGTATTTTTGAGCGTGCGGGGGAGCGCTATATCGCGCCAAGCAGTGTTTGCGCTCGTTGAAAAATATGGTCGTATGGTGGGTATTCGCGGTCTTCACCCACATACGTTGCGACATACTTATGCTACGCATTTGCTTGAAGGTGGTATGGATTTGCGTATTGTACAAGAGCTGTTGGGACATGCGAGCATTGCAACAACGCAGCTATACACACACATTGATATTTCCCACATTCGAAGTGAATACTTGCTCGCGCATCCGCGTGCACACGTGTCGCGCGAACATACTGCGCTCTAGTACAAGGTAGATATCGCACCTCGCGCCCCGTGTATCGTGCCTCGCACCGTGGCACACGGCAACCTAGCGACCGGGCGTTTTCACGCGTGCAACCTCACGCGACATCATATCTGCATCGTCTTATGCACTTTTAGCATACCATCTGCACAACTTCATAGTATATGCACAATTCATGCGGCATCTTCGGTTGTATTGTGCAGACAAACGCCTGTTCTTACAAGATGTAGTGCGCTTTTAGCGTAAATGTGCGGGCCGTAGCTTCGCTTTCGTTTTCCTCATAAAAAAATGGGAGAAAGTGTCGGAAAGTGTTGCGAAGTGGGGCGTTTTTACGCTATAGTTATAGGCACTTGCTAGGAGAATGCCACCCGAGCGTAAAGGAGGAAGTTGTGTACTTAACAGGAACGTATAAACACAGTTTAGACGCAAAGTTTCGTATCACGCTTCCTTCCGTGTTTCGCAAACAGCTGGGCGACGTCATTTGTTTGGTTCCGCTCAACAATGCTGTGTATGGTTTTACTCCAGAAAGTCATCGCGCTTGGATACAGTCTTTTTTCCCGCAAGGAGTTAATCCTCGCGATCAAAGGGCTGTTGGTTTACGTACGGCATTACTGTCACGCACGCTTACGCTCGATTTGGATAGTGCGGGGCGTCTTGCATTAGGTAAGCTCGATCCCAAGCAGCTCGAAGCTGTAAACATCAAAAAAGATGTTGCCGTTGTTGGTGTAGACGACCACTTTGAGATTTGGGATGCGGCTACCTTTGATGCTCAAAGCGCCATGTTTGACGCGAATCTCGACGACTTAATGTATGGCGTAAGTCAATGAGTGCGAGTAATTTGACAAGCGAATATCGGCATATTCCTGTTATGTTGCAAGAGACGCTCGCGTATCTTAACCCCAAACCGGGTGAGATTGTGTGCGATTGCACGTTGGGAGCAGCAGGGCATACGGTGGCACTTGCCGAGCGTATTTGTCCTGATGGATTAAGCATTGGCATCGATCAAGATGATGCTGCTATTGCCGCTGCAACACAGCACATTACCCGTGCGTGTCCTACAGCGCAGTATCGCTTTTTACAAGGGAATTTCTCGCAAATCGACGAGCTTTTGCTCAAGGCAGAAGTAGTTGGTGTCGATTGCGTCTTATTCGATTTGGGAGTGTCATCACCTCAACTTGATATTCCTAGCCGAGGGTTTTCATATCACGAAAACGCCCCTCTTGACATGCGCATGGATCCGAGGAATAACACCTTAAACGCAGCAGAGGTCATAAACACCTATAACGAAGCCGACCTCACTCGGATTTTACGCGTATTTGGCGATGAGAAATTTGCCCCGCAGATTGCGCGCCGGATTGTAAAAGAGCGGCAAACCAAAGCGATTGAAACAACGTTTGAGCTGGTAGACATCATTAAAGCGTCGATACCTGCGGCCGCGCGCCGTCACGCAAAACATCCCGCACGCAAAACATTTCAGGCGATTCGTATCGAAGTAAACCACGAACTTGATGTGCTCCAAGTTGGGTTAGAGCGCGCCATCGCGTGGCTCAACACAGGCGGACGCATGTGTGTTATTTCGTATCATTCGCTTGAGGACAGGCTTGTTAAACACGTCTTTGCGCAGTATGCGCGCGGGTGTGTGTGTCCTGTTGATTTGCCCGTGTGCGTCTGTCATAAAAAGCCGATAATCGACGTCATTACAAAAAAGCCGCTGTATGCAAGCGACGAAGAAGTTGCGCGTAATCCGCGCGCGCGAAGTGCCTGCATGCGCGTATGCAAAAAGCTCTAGCACACATGTGCAAGAGCGCAGGCGGCGGGGGTTTCCTGCAAAGTGCCTGCTACAAGGATGGGTGCTCTCTTATGCACCCGCAACGTACGTGTCCAGCACGTATGAATTGCTCGTTGTGTTGCTGACGCTGCTTTTTCGCAGCTGTGGTTTTAGGGGAGATAAGGTATGTCGTATCGAGGCAATCTTGCATATAGTACTGAGCCTCAGCGCTATGATGCTCCATTTAATGGATTGCCTTATCGCAGTAATGAAGCCTACCCTTCTTTTCGTCCTTCATTTGAAGTTGTTGAAGGTGGCGGCCTTGATGCCAAGGTGCGCGCTGGTGTAAGTGAGCATTTTCTTCATTCAATTAAACTCGTTCTTGCGGTTACCATTGTGTTTGTTGCTATTGGTATGGTGCGCGTTGGTATTTTAGCTGCCTGCGTATCTACGCTGCAAAGCAACAACGCTATTGTGCATAATATTGAAAAAGCCCAGCTTAAAAACGGTGAACTTAGGGTTGAGCGTTCTATCTTGTCGAGTACATCGCGTATTGCTCGCATTGCAAGTCAAAGTTATGGCATGCAACTTCCTTCAACTACTGATACTATAGATATAGCGCAGCAAGATAGTCCAAAAGCCGGTACGCAAGATGCGCAAGATGCGCAAGGCGAGCAGGACGTGCAAGCTGCATCTTAGTAGCACGCGCTGCTTAAGGTGTGCAGACGTACGCCCGCCGGCAGCGATTAGCTGCGTTTTGTTTGCGTGCATAACACGATATGCTAAGGTAGATCATGTGGTTTTCTAAAAACTCTCTTCGTGGCTCATCCTATGACCCAAATCCTCGTTCGTATACAAATGCACGTCGCACGCCTATAAACCCTGCTGAAGCGCGGTTTAGTTCTGCCACTACAAAACTCGTTGTTGGTCTATCGTGCATTGTGCTTATTATTATTGCACAGCTCGTGCGCTTTCAAATTGTAACGGCATCAGATCTTTCGCATAAAGCCCAAGCTCAACGCAACAATATTGTGACGCTGTTTGCCCGCCGCGGCACTATTTATGATAGAAACGGCAACGTGCTTGCTATAAGCCGCGAATGTCGTACGGTATATGCAAATCCTAAAAAAGTTAATGACCCTTCAGGTGCAGCCCAAATTATTGCCGATACGGTGGGCGGCACTACCGACAACTACACACAGGCGCTTACGGGCGATACCACCTTTGCATACGTGGTAAAACGTATTAGCATCGAAGACGCAAAAACCATTCAACAAAAACTTGGTGATGCAAAAATTACCGGCATTTATCTGCAGCAAGATATTAAACGTGAGTATCCTTACGGCGCGGTTGCTGCTCAGGTGCTGGGTGTTGTAGGTGCCGATCAGGAAGGCCTTACCGGTCTTGAGTTGTATTATAACGATACGCTTAAAGGCACCAACGGCAAAATGATTTTTGAAGCGGGTAGGGGCGGCACGCCTATTGCAGGTGAACATCCGGCTATTGAGCCTGCGTCGCACGGCCAAGACATTATTTTGGGCATTGATGTAAATGTGCAGCGTACCTGCGAAGAAACTATTACGCAAGCCATTAAAGACTACAGCGCTAAGGCGGGCTCGGTGATGGTTACCGATCCTTTGACGGGCGAAATTTTAGCAGCATGTTCAACGCCGCTCTACGATCCGGCTGATGTTGCCGAAATTCCCGAAGGCGCGCTTAACTTAAAGTCGATAAGTGCCACCTTTGAGCCGGGTTCTATTTTTAAGCCCATTACGCAGGTAATTGCGCTCGATACCAAAAGCGTGTCACCAAACCAGAGCTTTGACGTTCCCGTTGAGCTTAAGGTGGGCGATAGCATGGTGCACGATGCTGAAAAGCGCAAAGAAGCCATGACTATGACCTTGCGTGATATCCTTGTGCACTCGTCAAATGTGGGAAATGCACTTATAGCGCAACACTACATTGGCGCAGATAAATTTAGTAGTGGCGTGGCTGCGTTTCAGTTTGGTACTAAAACCGGCATTGATTTTCCGGGCGAAATTGCCGGTATGGTAAAACAGCGCGTTGAGTACGACGGCTCTACCTTGGGCACCATGTCGTTTGGTCAGGCCTTATCCATTCCGCAGGTACAAATGGTGCAGGCGATTGGCGCCATTGCAAATAGAGGCTCTTTGTATACGCCGCATTTCCTTATTGCACGTGGCGGCTCAGAAGTAAGCTGGCCTGCGAAAGGAAATCCGCTTTCAAGTGATACGGCAGATGAAATTGCCAGCTACATGCGTGATGTAGTAAAAGATAAACACAACGCTGCCGCTGCTGTTGAAGGTTATGATGTTGCCGGTAAAACGGGTACTGGTGAAAAGCCAGGTGAAAACGGACGGTACCTATCCGATTCGTTTACCAACTCGTTTATTGGCTTTGCGCCTGCGTCCGCGCCGCGCATCCAGGTATCCGTTATGCTCGATGGCACACCATACTCTGCGTATGCATCAGCCGCACCCACATTTTCGAAGATTATGAAGAACTCTCTTGGCGATTTAGGAATTGCCCCCCAATAGCAGAGAAATTGCTCCATAATAGTGAAGGCACATGCCACCATGGTTGTTTTTTGTTCCATAATGGATGTGCACTGTTTTATGCTGGATATGCACGTTGTCATGGTGTGCCCAGTAAATACGTACAAAAGGATTGTAACTTCATGATATCAGCAACCGTACAAGACATATGCAGCGCAACATCTGCGCAGGTTATAGCCCCACTGGCTGCGGGTGCGTCGTGCACGCTGCGCTCGGTGGACGTGGTTATCGACTCTCGACGTGTACAAAAAGGCAGTATGTTTGTAGCTTTTATTGGCGAGCACACTAATGGCAATGACTATGCGCTGCGTGCCATCGAAGCAGGTGCTGCGTGCATCTGCCTTACGCAAGATGCATCGCAGGATCTTATCTGCGCAGCCGAGCAAAACGGCTGTGTGCTTCTTCGCGCGCAAAACGATGATGCGGAAACGTTTTTGCTGCGTCTTGCTAGCTGGTGGCGCACTCAAAACATGCACTGGATTGTTGTTGGTATTACCGGTTCGTGCGGCAAAACCACTACAAAAGATCTCTGTGCGCAGGCGCTTGCCACGCGCTATCGTGTGCACGCTACACAGGGCAACTTTAATAATCTTATTGGCGTGCCTCTTACAATCTTGTCTGCATCTGCCCAAGACGAGGTTATTGTGTGTGAGATGGGCATGAATCACCCAGGCGAGCTCGCTACTCTCTCACGTGTTGCGCTTCCGTGTCTGTGTGTTATCACCAATATTGGTACAAGTCATATCGGCATACTTGGGTCGCGCGAGGCAATTGCCACGGCCAAGCTCGAAATAATTACAGCTATACGCGGATATACAGGTTCATCCAAGACGCACGCGTCTGAGCATGCGTCTGCGCAGCTGCCCGTACAAAAGCCTCTGCCTGCAGAAATTCCGCCTATGCTGCTGCTTGATGCACATGACGATTTTTGCGCGTATCTTACACGCCACGCGCAGCAGTATGAGTACGATAAGGAAGCTGGCGCACCTGCTCATGCTGGCAGTGCTCATGGTGGCTCTAACCTGCGTATTTCTTATATTGACCATGGACAACACGCTGCTGAACCAACGCCAGCTGCTTCATCTTCGCAGGCTGCCAGTATATCAGCGGGCGCGGTGTGCATTCGCACGCAGGCGCCTATTTCCCTCGATGAACACGGTTGTGCTCATACGCAGCTTATATATGCTGATGGCGAGACACATGCGCTATCAATGAGCCAGCCTTCAAAGGCAGCCTGCATCGACGCGCTGTTTGCGCTTGCTATTGCCGATGAGCTTGCGTGCGATAGATCCGCAGCTATACGTGCTATCGAAGCGTGTTCATGCGTACACATGCGTCTTGAAGAAATTTCTCGTCCGCACAAACCCTTTATTATCGATGATTCTTATAATGCATCACCCGCGTCTATTGCCCAAGCACTTGCTGTTCTTCATCATTGTACGGGCTATACCAGGCACATTGCCATTCTTGGCGAAGTTGGTGAGCTTGGAAGCCAGTCGGCGCGTCTGCACGATTACATAGGAGCATATGCGGCGGCAAGTGGGGTTGACATGCTGGTATTTGTGGGCGGCGAAGATGCAAAACGCATGGTAGAAGCCGCGCGCACAATGGGCTATCCTGCCGAGCAGCTGCATTACGTGCGTGACGTACACGAAGCGCAGCTACGTATTGCGCCGCTCTTGCGCGAAACCGACGCCGTGCTGGTAAAAGCCTCGCGTGCGTGTATGCTCGATATATTTGTGAAAGGGGTCATCCAGTAATGTTCGGCGATCCTACCTATCCTAGCTACCAAGTGTTTATAGCAATTGGCATTTCGGCATTATTATGCGCTGTACTTATGCCAGCTTTTATTCGTCTTATGCGCTACGAGGGCTTTGGCCAGCAGGTTCGCGCCGATGGTCCTAAACGCCACCTTATTAAGCAAGGCACACCAACTATGGGCGGTGTTGTTATTTTGCTGAGTATTGTGGTAACGTGCCTTGTGCAAACCGCGCTTACGCCGCGCCTTGTGCTTGCGCTTGGTACAACGCTTTTGTGTGCGTGTCTGGGTCTTGCCGACGACTTGGAATCGGTTGCGCATAAGCGCTCGCTCGGACTTACCGCCTCCCAAAAAATGCTCGGTTTACTCATTATTTGCGTTGGATTTACGCTTTACGCAACCAATGCCTGCGACGTGTCGCCTATTATCTATTTTCCTGGCGGCTTTTCTGTTAATTTAGGCATATGTACCAGCGTGTTTACGATTGGTACCCTTACATTCTCGGTGCCATGGCTCTACCTTGTGTTTGTCTTTTTGCTTATGGCAGGCATGTCAAACGCCACCAATCTTACCGATGGCCTCGATGGACTTTTGGCGGGGTGCGCACTTGTTGTAATGCTGTGCATGGCAATGGTTGCTTTTTCGTTTGACGATCGCGATTTAGCTGTGTATGCAGCTGCAATAGCGGGCGCGTGCATTGGATTTTTGTGGCATAACTGTTATCCGGCGTCTATTTTTATGGGCGATACGGGCTCATTAGCACTCGGTAGCGCGTTTGCCGCGCTTGCTACGCTCACCAAAACCGAGGTTATTTCGCTTGTGATGGGTGCGTTATTTGTTATTGAAGCGCTGAGCGTTATTATTCAGGTGGTAAGTTTTCGCCTTACCGGAAAGCGCGTCTTTTTAATGGCACCGCTGCATCATCATTTTGAAAAAAAGGGTTGGGGAGAAACCAAAGTTGTAATTCGATTTTGGATTGTTTCTGCCGCGTTTGCTGCCCTTGGGTTTGCGATGTATTTTCAGCTGCGCTAGCTTTTGCGTGCGGAATTGTGCTTGATTCTTGTTGGAGAGCTACAGATAAAGAAGGATACCATGGCTAATCAATCTCAGTTGCAACTGCCACATTCACTTGGCCGCGTGTGCATTTTAGGGGGCGGTAATACCGGCATCCATCTTGTAACATATTTTGCCTATCTAAAGCGTCATATGCCGCACATTACCTGGTCGTATATCTGCGTGTATGCTGGTAAGAACAAAGCATGCGCGCAGCTTCTTGAGCGCGCGCAGGGCTTTTGTGATGTTATCGACAACACCGAAACTGTAAATCAGACATTTGACGTGTGTATCACGTCGCCGGGTATTCCTCTGCGCTCAACGCTGTATAAAACTGCTGCTGCTCATGCTGAAACCATGATGGGCGAAGTTGAATTTGTGTGGCGCACGCAGCCGCGCTTGTGGCTTGGCATAACCGGTACCAACGGCAAAACAACAACAACCACGCTGCTTAACACTATGCTGCATCGCGCACATATTCCGTCGCGCGCTGTAGGTAATATTGGACTTTCGTGCTGCGAAGCTGCATGTAGCCGCAGCGACGACGAGTGGTTTTGCGCTGAGCTCTCGAGCTTTCAGCTTGCCGAAACGTCAAACTTTCACCCTGTAGCAGCAGCGCTTTTAAACATAACGCCCGATCACATTGAGTGGCACGGCTCCATGGAAGCCTACGCTGCTGCAAAAGAGCAGATATTTGCCCAGCTTACAGCCGATAATTTGGCAATCATTTCTCGCGATGATGTGTATTGCCGCGCAATCTATGAGCGCTTATGTGCACGCGGCGTGCCGGTGTTATGCGTAAGTACTGGCGCCGATCCGCATACACAGCAGGCCGCGTATGTTGAAAACAACATCATGCATATTCGCCTGCATAATCGCACGTACACGTTGTGCGACGTGCGCAACACCAAGCTTCAAGGTGAGCATAATATTCAAAATATGCTTACTGCGTCTGCGCTGGCACTGTTTGCGGGTGCCGATGTACAAGCTATTACTGATGTGTTACTCCAATTTTCTACCCTAGAACATAGACTTGAATTTGTGGCACGCATAGGTGGCGTTGATTTTGTAAACGATTCAAAAGCAACTAACACTGATGCCGCTCAGCATGCACTGCGCGTGTATGACGCTGGGAAAATTGTGGTATTACTTGGAGGACACGATAAACAAACTGATTTAGCTGCTCTTGCGCATGATGTTGTGCGAAAATGTAGTGTAGCTGTTTGTTATGGACAGGCAGGCTCGCGCATTGCGCAGGCGCTTACCTATGAGCTTAGCTGTGCTAACGCTGAGCATCCCAATACGACGTGCACGATTGTGTGCGAGCCGCATTTGCGCGAAGCGTTTGATGCAGCCGTGTTGCACGCAAAGCCAGGTGATTGCGTACTTCTTTCGCCCGCGTGTTCATCATTTGATGAGTTTGCCAATATGGAGGAGCGCGGAACGTTCTTTAAGCAGTGTGTGCGCACGTATGCTGCCAATCAGGCCGCCGTACAGGATTCCGCGCAGGATTCGTCTGTAAACACACGCGAGCGTGCGTTTAAACCATCTAACAAATAGCCAGCGTAACGGGCATATAACAAAAGTAAAGTTGAGAACACCGTGGCACAACCAACCAAGCGACAACAACGAGCATCACGCACTACCACCGGCGCTGTGCATGATTCCGCTGCGCCGGTTGCACCTACAGCGCGTCCGCCGCGCCAGCCACACAGCGTGCGTACTGGTCGTATGCCCAAGGCACGCACCCGCAGCACCGCTCGCACGAAGGCCCAATCTCGTGCAACCGACACTTCGTCATCCTCGCGTGCAGCGTTTTCGTTTGGCGGTATAGCTACCCGTATGCACGATGCCATTGTTGCAGTACCAGCGCGTATTATGCAGCCGCGCATCCTCTTTGTGCTTGCTGTTGCTGTGCTTACGCTCATTGGTCTTATGATGGTGTTTTCGGCATCGTCGATAAACGCGCTTAATAACAGCGTGCAAGGCAATAACCCACTTTTTTATCTCATTAAGCAGTCAATCTACCTTGTACCTGCGCTTATTTTGTTTTTCTGTTTTAGCCGATGCGATTATCACAATTTGTATTCGTCGTTTTTTTGGCCGCTGTATCTTGGCATAGCCTTTATGCTTTTGTTGGTGCTTACGCCGTTTGCCGGTCATGATGCATATGGTGCTTCACGGTGGATTAGCTTTGCCGGTTTTACACTTCAGCCGTCCGAGTTTGCAAAAGCGATTATTGTGATTGGCGCTTGCCGGTTATGCACGCTCTATTTTGAGCAGGGTATTTCGCAAAAAGACGCTATGCTTTTTTTGGTGCTGTGGATTGTGGCACCTATGGCGCTTATCATTAAACAGCCCGATAAGGGCACTACGCTCGTGCTTGGTATTACGCTGCTTATCATGTTTTATTATGCAGGCGGCTCGGGCAAGGTGTGTGCAGGCGTAAGCGCAGCGGGACTTTTAGGCTTTATTGGTCTTTCGGTAAAAGACAGCTATTCGTATGCGCGTCTGCTTGGTATGATTAATCCCTGGGACAACCCCGAAACCTTTGGCTACCAGCTTATTCAGGGATTTTATGCCTTTGCCAACGGTGGTATTTTTGGCACGGGCGTCGGCATGGGTAAGCAAAAATATGGCTACTTGCCTATGGCGTATAACGACTTTATTTTTTCGGTTATTGGCGAAGAGCTGGGCTTTATCGGTGCATTAGTTATTCTTGCGTGCTTTGGTCTTATCTTATATGCCGGCTTAAGCATTGCTAAGCAAGCGCAAGATATGGCAGGTAGGCTCATTGCATTGGGCACTACCACCATCTTTATATTCCAAGCGCTGCTTAATATTTGTGGCGTGCTTGGACTCTTTCCACTTTCTGGAAAACCTATTCCTTTCGTTTCGTATGGCGGATCGTCGATTATCTCAAGCTTTATGCTTGCTGGGATTCTTGTTTCGGTTTCGCGTCACACGCAGCTTCCACAAACGCCAACAGAGGCAATGCGCAGCTCGTTGAGTATTGCGCGTAATGCGGGCGAGGAGCCCTACGATGGAGCTGAACGCTCATACGGCCCGCGCGCGTCGAGGCCTTCGAGCACCTCACCGCGCGGCTCTCGCAAGCTGCAGCCGCGCGCTTCCATCCTGCGTGGCATATCGGTTAGACAACCTCGCGCTCAAGAGCGTGGCCGCCGCCTCATGTCTGCCGCGTCTGAGAGTGAAACAAGCGATGTATCAATCGTTGCGGTGCGACCGCGCAGCCGCACGCTTTCATCACATGAAACCTCTCAATCTGTGAGTGAAACGTCTGATTTAGGGCGCTCGCGTCGTCCAAAAGGAGAGCGTACACGCACCATTGATGAGCGGCGCAGATACCGCATGGAGTTGCGTGAACGCACGGTGCGCCTTCAGGATACGTCAAGCGACAGATCGCTTGCAAACCAGGTACCAATACGGACACGTACACATCAGCAGGTGCGTGTGCGCAAAGGTGCAAACGGCTATGAGCGCATTGATATTGGTCCTTCGGCAACCGAGCGGCTGCGAGGATCGCAACAAAAACGAGGAAGTGATACGCGTGATACCACAAACCGATATCACCGATAATATGCAAACCACTGAATGTGCAGGTGGTGCAACAACTGAGGCATCTTTTGACGCTTCGTGTGCTCCAGCAGCGAAGGCTCCTGCTAAGTCTGAACCAGCTACGAACGCGCTGTTTGTTGCTATTGCAGCCGGCGGCACGGCAGGGCATATTAATCCTGCGCTTGCACTTGCCGAGGAGCTTCGCAACCAGGGTCACCGTGTGGTATTTATTGGTCAAACAACAAAGCTTGAAGGCGAGCTTGTGCCTGCGAGTGGCTTTGACTTTATTCCCATTTCTGTATCGGGCTTTAATCGTACACGTCCTTGGACGCTCATTTCGAGCGTGCTTCACATTATGCATGCAGCGCGCGTAATACAGTCTGCGTTTGCACACGATACACCCGATGTGTGTGTTGGTTTTGGTGCGTATGTTGAGCTGCCGCTTCTACTCTGGAGTAAGCAGCATCACGTGCCTTTTGTGTTGCACGAGCAAAATTCTGTTGTGGGGCTTGCTAATACCATTGCAGCTCGGTATGCACGCGGCATTTGTGTTGCGTTTCCCCAGGCAAAAGACATATTGGCAAAGCATGCACCCAACGATGCCCTTATCGAAATAACAGGAAATCCTGTTCGGCGCTGTATTCTTGATGCAAACCGCGAAGCTGCCCGCGCTGAGCTTGGTGCTACGTCTGAGTCGTGCGTGCTGCTTGTAAGCGGCGGCTCTCTTGGTGCGTCGCACATTAACGAGCAGCTTGTCGCTCGCAAAGACGCGCTGCTTGCGCATAAAAACCTTATTATTATGCATTCATGTGGTAAGGCCGATTATGAGCATACAAAAGCGCGCCTGGCGCTTTCAAACGAGGAAGCAACACGCTGGAAGCTCATGCCCTACATTGCTGATATGGGTCGCGCACTTGCGGCGGCTGATGTGGTTGTATCGCGTGCAGGTGCATCGTCGATTGCCGAAATTGCAGCGGCTGGTCGCGCGAGTATTCTCATTCCATATCCCCATGCTACAGCCGATCACCAGCGGGTAAATGCTCATTTGCTGGTTGACGCCCATGCGGCGTATTTACTTGACGACGCAGCGCTTAATAGCAAGCAGTTTGATGAGCAGCTGTCCGCGCTTATCGAACAGCCTCAAACGCGCATGGCATTTTCGCAGGCAGCACGTAGTCTTGCGGGCGATAAGGCGCAGGCTCGCCTTGCAGATGTTGTGCGTAGAGCCTGCCTTGCGCGTGCATAGTTTTGCATCCTGCATTATACTAAAAGCCAATTTACTCATGCATGTATATGCTTCAGCGTGTTTTGTTGTGCTGGAGTGGTGTGCAGCATGATTGTTCTCTATGTCATAAGAAAAGGACATGCATGCTTAATTCATCTTCTCAATCGGTATCTGGTATTTCGTCTGCTGTACCTGCTGCGCTTACACCTGCAGCAACATTTGAGCCTCAACCTCTGCTTGATACCGAAGGTTTTTCTAAACTCGAAAAAAGTACGCACATCGCGCGTGCACACTTTATTGGCATTGGCGGTGCGGGCATGAGCGGCATTGCGCTTGTGCTCCATGAGCGTGGCTGCGTGGTAACTGGAAGCGATCTTAAGTCGTCACACTATGTACGTGAGCTTGAAGACGCAGGTATTCATGTACATATTGGCCATACAAAAGACACCATCGAAGCTGCCAAGCCCGATGTTGTTGTTGTGTCATCGGCTATTTTGCAAACAAATCCTGAGCTTGTGTACGCAAAAGAACACGGCATTGCCATTTGGCCGCGTGCAAAAATGCTGTCATATTTGTCGCTGCATGCAAAAACGATTGCTGTTGCAGGTACGCACGGCAAAACTACCACTTCATCCATGATTGCAACTATGCTCGACCATATGGGCGACGACCCTTCATTTTTAATTGGCGGCATTGTTGAAGAATATAAAACAAATGGTAGAAGTGGTAAATCCGATTACTTTGTGTGCGAAGCAGACGAATCGGACGGCTCGTTTATGTATCTTAACCCGCACGTTGCGGTTATTACCAATATCGAAGCCGACCATCTCGATCATTACAAAACATTTGATAATCTCACTCGCACGTTTGCTGCGTTTATGGATTTAGTGGGAAGCGACGGTACGGTTGTTATCTGCGGTGATAATCCCACCTGCCGCGCTCTTGCACAGGCATCCAGCCGCCATGTTGTAACTTATGGCTTTGATGCAACGTGCGATTATGTATGTACGCTTGGTGCAAATACGCACACAATTACCAACAGTTTTCAGGTGCGCTGTCCTTCGGGCGAGGAGCTTGCTATTACACTTACGGCAAATCCTGGCACACACAACGCTCTTAACGCAACTGCAGCTATAGCTGCCGCGGGCGCGCTTGGCCTTGATGTACATGCTGCTGCCAAAGCGCTGTGCACCTTTAAGGGAGCGCATCGTCGTTTTACGCATATGGGCACGTGGAACGATATTTGTGTGGTAGACGACTATGGTCATCACCCAACCGAAATTAAGGCAACGCTTGCAGCTGCTAAAAACCTTCAGTTTAAGCGCATCGTGTGCGTGTTTCAGCCGCATCGCTACACGCGTACGCAAGCTCTTATGAACGAATTTGCTGATGCGTTTGTTGATGCTGATGTGGTTATTGTAACCGACGTGTTTTCTGCAGGTGAAACACCAATTCCGGGTGTTACTGGCCAACACGTGGCGCAGCTTATTGCAAAGCGACATCCATCGTGCATTACCGAGAGCATTCCTCAAAAGAAGACAGTGGTAAATCGCCTCATTGAGCTATTGCAGCCTGGCGATTTGCTCATTACGCAAGGTGCAGGCGATGTAGTTTCGATAGGGTCGAGTTACTTGGAACGCGTACAGGGGAAATAGGGCTGTCTGTGTCGTGCGTGCCTGCGTGTACCTGGTGTACCTGCACGTAATTGCATGTTTCATGCATGCCCTACGCCTGTGCTTTTTTCTTTTTTGTTGTACCGTGATTTGTATGAGAGTGGTTACTAACGTTCATGGCATCTGGAAGCTCGCAAAAAAAGCCAACGCCGCGCAAACCAACCGCGCGTGCGGCTTCGCATAATAGAATAGGTGCACGTGCGAGTGCACGTGCGAGTGCGCCTTCGTCGCGCACCGTGCCGCCTTTGCGTGGGGGATTCTTTCACCGCAGCAAAAGCAGCGCCTCTTCTACCGCTTCGGCTTCCTTGCGCATGGACTTTCGTGGCGCAGCTGCCAAACCCACAGCTAAACCGACGCCGTCGTTGGCGCCGTCGCCCGCAGTGGTTGCGCAGGCTGAAGCACGTCGCGCGCAGCGCCGCCGCGGCGCTTTGAGTCAAACACAGCACGCGCAAACGTTTTTTGGCGGCATAGCTGCTATAGCTGCCGCACTTGTGACATCTATTCTTCATACACTTGCCGCCCACAAGCTGCGTTTTTTTGCATGGCTCGGTGTTGGCTGTGTGGTGTGTGCTGCCCTTGTGTGGCTTTCTTTGCGTTTTCTTCCCATATTTCCCATTGAGCATGTAGAAGCACCGGCTACCGATCACTTAAGCAGCCAGGATATTTCTCAGCTTGCACATATTGAGCAGGGGACAACGCTCTTTAATATCGACGAAGCAGCAATTGAAGCGCGCGTCAAAAAAAGCCCCTGGGTTGCGCGTGTGCAATTTCAGCGTACGTTTCCCAATACACTCACGCTGCAGGTAACTGAGAGCCGTATTGATTGTGTTGTTTCAATAGGTACAAGCACTACAGCGTGGTATATGTCCGAAGGAGGAACTTGGATAGAGCCTGTTACGCTTCCTAGCGACGATAGTATTTCGCTTAAAGAAAAAGTGATGCAAAAGGCAAAGGAGCTCGGCGCTATTGCTATATGCGATCTTCCCGATACCGTGCAGCCCGCTGCTGCCTCTGCTGCCACCGACGAAACAATTGCTATTATTCAAGAATATCGTCATAAATTGAGTAGTGAATTTTTGGATGACGTGGTTGCGTTTAGCGCGCCTACGCCCGAAAGCTGCGCACTTACACTTTCGTCGGGCGTTGAAGTGTCGCTTGGTTGCCCTTCGCAAATTGCCGAAAAAGAGCGCATTATACGGGCACTGATTGCAAAACATCCAGGCAAACTTACCTACATTAACGTGCGTACGGTGCAAAAACCGTCGTATCGCATGGTAAATTCTGAGAATCTTCAACCAGGAACAGGTGTGTAAGCTGTTGCGTGTGAGCCGAGCTACAGCACGTAACGTGCAACACTAATCAGTTATACACTCTAAACTCTCAAGTGGAACCTACGACTTTGTTGCAGGATGCATATAGGCATTTACCTGCATGGTTCATAAAGCGTTCACATTGGTTGACAAATATGTAGTACATGTGCAAATATAGCGCGCTTAAAACAAGCTCTCTATCTCTACCTTACCATGAGGGTTTGAGCGCAGAGTGATGCAGCCGTGCGTGCAACCGCACACGTTGCATAATGCACTCTGAGCTTTACACAACATAAGGAGGAACCATGCAAGACACTGACATTGCTAGTAACTATCTCGCAGTCATCAAAGTAGTAGGTGTTGGTGGCGGTGGTACAAATGCCGTAAACCGCATGATCGAAGAAGGCATCCGCGGAGTCGAATTTGTAGCCGTTAATACCGACGCGCAGGCGCTTGCCATTTCTGATGCAGACATTAAGGTTCACATTGGTCAAGACATTACGCGTGGTTTGGGCGCAGGCGCAAACCCTGAAGTTGGTGCCGAGGCTGCTGAAGACTCTCATGACGAAATTAAGCAAGCACTTGCTGGTGCTGATATGGTATTTATTACTGCCGGCGAAGGTGGCGGTACCGGTACCGGTGCAGCTCCCGTTGTTGCCGATATTGCCAAAAACGACGTTGGCGCGCTTACTGTTGGCGTTGTAACCAAGCCCTTTAGTTTTGAGGGTCGTCCTCGTACGAAGCGTGCACTCGACGGTATTGAAGCGCTTCGCAACAACGTTGACGCTCTTATCGTTATTCCTAACGATCGTTTGCTTGATGTGTCCGAAAAGAAAACATCCTTCCTCGAAGCATTTCGCATGGCTGACGATGTATTGTGCCAGGGTACACAAGGTATTACCGACCTTATTACCGTTCCTGGTCTTATTAACCTCGACTTTGCAGACGTATGCACCACTATGCGCGGCGCTGGTAGTGCCACGATGGGTGTTGGCGTTGCTTCAGGTGACAATCGTGCGGTTGATGCTGCTGAGCAGGCAATTTCGTCGCATTTGCTCGAAAGTTCTATCGACGGTGCAACGCGCGTACTGCTTTCTATTGCAGGTAATAAAGACCTTGGCATTCAAGAAATTAATGACGCTGCCGACTTTGTAGCAAATGCTGTTGACCCCGAAGCCAACATCATCTTTGGTACTGTTGTTGACGAATCGCTTGGCGACCA
The DNA here is from genome assembly GCA_900343135.1 of Atopobium massiliense. Taxonomy (GTDB): domain Bacteria; phylum Actinomycetota; class Coriobacteriia; order Coriobacteriales; family Atopobiaceae; genus Fannyhessea; species Fannyhessea massiliensis. Next base: position 36,365 of record OPYK01000011.1, read on the forward strand.
GGTGCGTGTAACTGTTATTGCAACTGGCTTTAAAGACCAAGACACATCAAACCCGCTTGCTGCAGTATCGCTTACGCCGCGTACTTCCACGCCGCAAGCGCGCACGAGTGCACCTCAAAATGCACGCCCGCAGCAATCGTCTCGCGCGGCAGCTGCGCCAAGCTCAAGCTCTGCAGGTGCGTTTGACATTCCAGAATTTTTGAAGAACAGCCGCTTGTAGTTGTGTGAAGTTAGTTATGAGCCAGGAAGAACAGCACAGCTCATATTCGCTTCAACGCGTGTGTGTAGGCGACATTGCGCTCTGGCAGCCTGCACGCGAGCCCTTTGGCATTGCGTGCGCATTTAGCGAGCGTATAGGTGGCGTGTCTAAGGCGCCCCTCGATAGCTTAAACGTTGGGAGTGCCTGCGGTGATGATATTGCTTGTGTGCAAGAAAATAGGCGCCGCTTGGTGTGTGCGCTCTATGCACGTGCACACGGCGATGCTGCACGCGCTGAAGCTAACCAGCTTGCATCACGGCTTGTTATTCCGCATCAAGTGCATGGTGCATCGTGCTTTGTTATTGATGAGCGCGCGGCAGCTAATCTTACGCACACACGCATGGAGCTTTCGCGCAGCTATGACGCTGTTGTTTGTACGGTGCCCGATGTGCCTGTGTTGTTAGGCTTTGCCGATTGCACGCCTATCATTCTTACCTGTCCTGGTGCGTTTGCTGTTGTTCATGCAGGTTGGCGGGGGTGTATGGCGCGCGTGTGTGCTGTAGCGCTGCGTAGTTTGTGTGCGCATGCTCACGTTGATGCGTCCCTATGCATGGCATATATTGGTCCTCACATTCAAGCTGATGATTACGAAGTGTCAGCTGAGTTGGCAGATGAGTTTCGTCAGGCGTTTGGCGCCGATGTTGTTGAACATGAGCGCAATTTGTCTATGACGCGCGTGATTATGCATACACTCACTGCAGCAGGTGTGCCGCAGCGCAACATTGTTGAGCTTGGTATATCTACTGCCGCTGCCCCGCACGCGTTTTACTCATATCGTAAAAGCAACGGCGTATGTGGACGTCATGCAGCTATTGCCTATATGCCACGTGCGCACGCGGCGAGTAGACAGGACGCGTTAAGTATGAAGGCAACGTGTGAGAGCTACGTATGAGTGCAAGCAAAGGAACGAATGATGGGCAATAACGAAGAATACACGGCATTTTTACAGGCGCGCCGCTGCGAGCTTATGCGCTACATTGCGCAGGTTGCAACAGCTGCAGGTAGAAACCCGCAGGATATTACTCTGTGTGCGGTTTCGAAAACATTGCCTGCCGAAAAGCTGCCGTGTGCGCTGCGTGCGGGCTATCGTGTGTTTGGTGAAAACCGTGTGCAAGTGCTTCAAGAAAAGCTCGATATGCTGCGCACGCCCGCGTGTCAGAGCATTTGTGCCGCTACGTCCAACGCTGCGGCTGCAGGAAATCCAGCAGGCGCGTGTGCACCGGTTTCATTCGACATGATTGGTACCTTGCAAAAAAACAAGCTTAACAAGCTTATTGGCGCTGTCCAGCGCATTCAGTCGCTTGCCGACGTTGACATGGCACGCGCACTAAACGAGCGCTGTGCTGCGCATAATGTGCGCATGCACGTGCTGCTTGAGCTTAACATTTCGGGCGAAGCCAGCAAAAGCGGTTTTTCGGTGCCTGAACTTATGGAGCACATGAGCGGTTTTACTGAGCTTTCGCACCTTGTTATCGATGGGCTTATGTGTATGGCGCCCGCACATGCACGAGATGAAGCACGTGCGTGTTTTAAGGAGCTTACGCGCGTGCAAGCGCGTCTTCGTGCCAATTACAATCTTTCGTGCTCGGTGCTTTCGTGTGGCATGAGCGACGATTTTGATATAGCTATTCAAGAAGGTTCAACACTTATTCGACTAGGTAGGATTCTGTTCGATCCACAATACGACATTCAATCGCTTACTCAACGCAGCTAACAGAACCGTTGAGACGGGAAGGAGAAGCATTATGGGGTTATTGGATGAGCTCAAAGACAAAATTCGCGGTATTCGCGGCGAAGAGGTGTACGACGACTACGACGATGAGATGTACGCCGAAGATGATGGTGCACAAGCGCCTCGCGAACAGGTATCGGGCGTGCTTGGCAATACGCGTCGTCCCGAAGCTGAAAGCGTTAATGTATTTACTCGTTCGGGAAAGCCCATTTCTTCGCCCGTACGTCCTATAACGCCTCCTTCGCAAAGCTATCCTAATGGATATGCACCTGCGCCTTCTGCCGGCTATGCACAAGGCTACACGCCTGCATACGCCTATCCGCGCGCCGATCAAACCACCCAAATGAACCCGGTGTACGATCCTGCTGCAGGCGCTGCGCCTTCACGCTCCAATTTGCCTACGTATGAGTCGCACACGCCCGCAGCTCCTGCTGCGCCCGCAGCGGCACCTCACGCTGCCGCCGGTGTTTCAGGCCAGCTTCCTGCCTATGTGCTTAAGCCAACGTCATACGACGACGTACAAATGGTTGTGCGCCGCGTTCGCACAAATCAGCCGGTAATTTTGGTACTTACGCAAACAAATACCGACATTGCCAAGCGCATACTCGACTTTTCTTTGGGTTTGAGCTGCGGTATTGCAGGTCGCGTCGACGAGCTTGCCGACCGTGTGTTTGCCGTGCTGCCGTGTGGGGTAGAGTTAAACAGAAGCGATATCGAAAAAGTAACAAGTCGCACGTCGCGCACGCGTTAATGGTTTCGTGCTGGTTATTGCTGGTTTCGTGCTGGCAACAGGTGCATTGCAGCACGTTGCCCATGGCAAGGCAAGCATCGTATTACGGGTTGTAAGGTAGGTGTATCTCAACGGATATGAACCAAGTAAGTTTTGTTATTGCGAAAGCATTAGAGTTTTATACATGGCTCATTATCATTCAAACGCTGCTTTCATGGGTAGCGAGCCCTGCTATGAGCATGCAGGGGAGCAAAGACTCACTCTTTGTTGATATTTATGAAGTGCTCACACGCCTTACCGAGCCCGTGCTTGCGCTCATTAGGCGCGTTATGCCCCCTATGGGCGGCCTCGATTTTTCGCCTATGGTTGCTGTGATAGGCTTGCAAATTATCCGAGGTTTTCTTATTTAGCACGCCACATACACGCTATACTTATTGTGTATGTGCACATGTAGGCTTTTATAGCTTATCTGTATATCGTAGAATGAGTAGTACACTGATGCTGCACCGGTGGCATCTGCAAGGTTGAAAGGGATTACAATGGCAATTACTCCGTCAGACATCGAGCACATGACGTTCTCGGAAGATAAAGACCACGGTTACAACACCGATGAAGTCGATGCTTTTTTGGATCAGCTTTCAGTAGAAGTTGACGCTATGCTTAAGAAGATTGCCGATCTTAAGGGTCGCCTTACGAGCACCGAACAGCAGCTTGCCAGCGCGCAGGCGCAGGTTGCGCAGCTTCAGGATGCAACTGGTTCTACTGCTACTTCTACCGACAGTGCAAGTGCTCAGCAAATGGCTGCATCTGAGCGTCAAATTTCGCAGGTACTTATTGTTGCACAACAATCTGCCGATAAAATTGTTGCCGATGCTCGCCAGTCTGCAGACGACATTCGCAACGAAGCCGATCAAAAAGCGCGTGAGGTTATTCGCCAAGCGTTGGCCGAAAAGCAAACAGAGCTCGACGAAATTGAGCGCCTTAAAGACTCACAAGATTCGTTCCGCGAAGCATACAAAAAGATGCTTCAGCACTTTATGGACGATGCCGACGCTGTATTGCCTGGTAAAAAGGGCGAGCAGGTTGATGTGAGTGTTCTTGAGAATAAAGCAAACGGCTCATTTGCTGCAAGCACGTCGCAAGACGGCGTGCATGCCGCTGTAAGCGATGCTGCGCTGTCTGATTTCTCCGATCTCGACTAGGCGACATTTGTTCTGTGCATATGCTTGTGATGTATAGGTACGTGCGTATACGATAGTAGCCGTAATGGTTGCTATCGTATGTGTTTATCTGCTGTTTTGCATGTGTGTGCGCCCAATTTTGTACAAGATACTAAGGAAGCGTTACATGAAATTTTTTGCTCGTTCTGTAATTTCTCCATTGTATAAACGTCCTCAACCAACAACGTTTGGTCGTACTGTTGCGCGCTGTGCCATTATTGGTGCACTTGGTTTTGCAGCAAGTATGCCATGTGCCTTTGCTGCTCCAACGTCGGCTGTAGTATCGCAGCAATCCGCCGCCTCTGAGGGACACTACACATCAGGTAATTCATCAGCAACCAAATCAGGAGCTGCCAAAACTTCCACTATTGCAGGCAATGACAAGGCTGTTGACAAAGACAGAACAAGCGACAAAACAGAAAAAAGCTCTAAAGACAGCAACAATGAAATCTCTACAAGTGAACGCGCTGCAGCTGATGCAGCACTAACCTCGCAAACAACCCCCAAACGCAAGTTATTAGCTGTGAGCATATCGTCTATGGACGACGATGACAATTCTTCTTGGGTAGCGTATCCAGATAATCAGTGGTGCTACAAAAACCCTGATGGAAGCTGGGCATATAACAAGTGGGTTCAAGATCTTGACGGGTGGCATTACATCGACGAACACGGTTATGCAGCGCGCGGCTGGTATAAAATGCCAAATGGCAAATGGTTCTGGTTTAGCGATTCAAACCATAATGCTGCGCACATGGGCGACACCCTCCTTAACGGCTATCATTATTACATCGACGAATCCAAAGGCCTTTTGTACGATGCCTGGCTAAAGGATAATTCCGGCAACTGGATGCGTACCGACAAATGGGGAATCATTGCGACGGGGTGGTATTATACGCCCAATCATAAGTGGTTTTACTTCGACCCACAAACAAATATTGCACAGTTTGGCATTGTAAAACTCAATGGGTACAACTATTACATCGATGAAAACAAAGGCCTTTTGTATAATGCTTGGTTGCACGACAGCATGGGCAATTGGCAGCGCACCGATCAGTGGGGTATTCTGGCATCTGGTTGGCTTAAGCTGCCCAACACCAAGTGGTTTTACTTCGATCCAATAACCTATAATGCGCAATTTGGCAAGGTAACGGTTGATGGTAAAGATTACATCATCGATGAGTCGCTTGGACTGTATATGTCGTGTGCGACAACGTACAACGGAACTACATACCTTTGCAACCACTCGGGCGAGGCAACAGAGCGTGACATCTTTTCTAGTAGCTCGAGCTCTTCGTTCTCCCCAAGCTCAAGTTCGTCGGTTAATTATATCTATGATGTGCCAAACGTTTACGTAGACAGCCTCATTCGTGTAGCTTCGCGTGAAATTGGCTATTATGCACCCGACGATCCTGAGCCGGGTAGCAAATATGGTCGCTGGATGGCTCAGCAAACAGGCGAGCAATGGCTTGCCGGCCCATCAGAAAATGTATGGTGGTGCGCTATCTTTGTGTCCTGGTGCTTTAACCAGGCAGGCATTAATTGGTCGGCATTGCCAAGCTATAACTGCGATCAGATTCTTTCCCGTGCGCGTAGTGCAAACAGCGCCCGTGAACTTTCGTCGTTTAGCGAAGCACGTGCTGGCGACGTGGTACTGTACGATTTTAATCACGATGGCAGCTGCGATCACATTGGTATTGTTGTGTACAATGATGGTTACACGCTTACAACCATTGAAGGCAATACGTCTTCGGGCGAGGCAGGGTCACAACATGCGGGTAATGGTGTATACCGTCGTACCCGTCAATACGATGTGGTACGTGCTATCTTGCGCCCAAATGCGCTTGCGTAAGCGTATACCTAGTTTATAAATCTGTGCATGTAGCCATACGGTTTGGTGCTGCGGCGGCCTTTGTTTCGCTGCCGCGCCCGCCGTGTGGCTTTTTTTGTTTACTGCTAACCTACAAATTCAAAATGCAAAATGCAAAATGTCGCGCAAAATACCGAATCTGTCAGGGGTGCAGCGACATCCCGGGGTGCTTTGGTGCTCTAGCGTGGGTTCAAAATGCAAAATGTCGCGCAAAATACCGAATCTGTCAGGGGTATCCACTCGATTTTTTCTCTTTTGGGCAAATTTTGGAGCACAGACCCCTGACAATTTCACCTTTTTGCGCGACATTTTGGTTCTAAAGCGTCCAAAAAAGCAACTTTTTGAGACTTGCCGTCCGCCTACCCCTGACAGTTTCACCTTTTTGCGCGACATTTTGAAAATGTACTTTCCCATTTCGACTAAAAGCACCAAGCAACAGAGAATGATTATGCTTTACCTGTTGCGTAACATCTGAATTTTATGGGGCTAAATTTCTCCAAATTTACGTTTATCTTGCACGTATCTTGCACGCGACTAGCTTATAAATGAATCATACATGTAGGCACATAAAAGAGACATGAAAAAATATACATCGCTCGCCTAAAACACTGAATATTGTGTTATTAAATAAGTATGGATATTATACTTGACTACATAGAATCGCTTGCTCTTTGGCGCGCACATCGTATCGCCGCTTCGCCTACACGTATGTCTCGAAATCCTATTATGCGAGACGACTATGCGGGAGTGGGTGATCCGACGTGCAGGGTTAATGTTCTTGCGACTCCACTCACTGCAGTACCGCCTATTGCGTTCGATGCTTGTTCTCAAGTGCCCGTACGTGCCATTAATGCCTATATACGTGGCACTCTGGATAGTTTTACTCTAAGCGACGAGTATGTATCCTACGCGGAAAAGAGCCGTCACTTTACTATATCGGCTCTAAATGTAGCAAATCGTTATATATCGAATGTGAACTCACGGAAGCGATTGCACTCTGTACGTTTTGTTCCCGATTTTGACGATAAGATTGCGGCACATATTCTTATCTCACGTGCTCATCGTGGATTAGACACCAAGTACAAGGATTTTCGTTGTGTAAGTGGGACAGTGCCGAGCGGAAATTACTATAAACTAATAATCAGCTCTTCGCAGTTGAGGCGTTACTGTCTCCCAAAAGAGCTTACCTTGCATATTTTGTCACCAGAGTTGATTGTAACTCGTGCTGCGTATGTTCTTAAAAAATTGTGTTATGTCGCGCCGTGCTGTGAAACATCGAAAGCGCAGCTGCTGCTTGTTCACAATATTATTGCGCTGGTAGATGAGCTTTGTGGAACGTATGGATATGACCCGCTTACAGGAACAGCTGTTACGTATGGATTAAATCCTCTTACCAGCCTATCTAAAATTAAGCATCAAGTAAGTAAGTTCAAATATATCCAGGGAGGCTCGACGCTTCTTGCGGCTCTTAAATATTGTCACAATAATGTAGCGTCTCCTTTTGAGGAGTTTATGGCATCAGCACTGATGCTTCCCGAAAAATTGGGCGGCATTGGGTTTCCTCAGCTTGAGATAAATAAAACTCAGAAACTTAATAGCAGTAGTGCACTTATTCCTGAGCATAGCTGGATTACGCCAGATTTGAGTTCAAAGGCTCTAAAACTTGTCATCGAGTGCAATGGACGGGCATACCACAATAGTAGTGAGGCGTTTTTGGAGGATCAGCGGCGTATTCGCGACTATGCATCGCTTCACGAGCGGCATGTTCCACTGAGCGTGAGCGATGTAAACAACACTATGGTATTGAGTCGAACTATGCTTGGAATAGTGGCGGCATGTCAAGATAAGCTGGGTCGCTCAAAGACATATCGAATACGTACACGAATCAACAATCCGGACAACCAAATAGCAAGAAAGATTATGATAGATCTTCATCTTTCTTGAAGCATTGGCAAAAGGCTAACGGCATAAAGAAATGCAGACTAGCGTAAAGCGTCGAAATATGCCAACCTGCAAACTCAAAATGTCGCGCAAAATACCGAATCTGTCAGGGGTGCAGCGACATCTCGGTGCGCTTTGGTGTTCTAGCGTGGGTTCAAAATGCAAAATGTCGCGCAAAATACCGAATCTGTCAGGGGTATCCACTCGATTTTTTCTCTTTTGGGCAAATTTTGGAGCACAGACCCCTGACAGTTTCACTTTTTTGCGCGACATTTTGGTTCTAAAGCGGCAAAAGAAGCAACTTTTTGTGACTTGCCGTCCGCCTACCCCTGACAGTTTCACCTTTTTGCGCGACATTTTAAAAAACGGGCTCGGTGCCATGTGAGTAAGCATGAAAAAAGCGCGCGAGCCGAAGCCCACGCGCTTTAATTACGACAACTTAGTTCTCGTACTCGTTGCCTTTGTCCTCGTGTTTGCGCTTCTTCGTGCGCGCGCCAGCTACGAGGCTAATCATGCCAGCACCCATACCAAGAATCTCGGCCGCTGTTGCCGCAAGCTGAGAATCTCCCGTTTGCGGTAGTCGTGCGTGGCGTGCTGCACGTACGCGCGGACGTGCCGGTGCAGGAGTTTCTGCCGGCGCGGGCGCAGGTGCTGGCGCAGGTGCGGCAGGCGCTTCAACGGCAGGGGTAAGCTCTGTCCATGGAATGCTTTCGCCTCCGCCATAGGAGCCACCACCGTGCGAGCCTCCAGTTGTCACATGCGGACGCTTAACCACGATGCGCACCGTTATCTCTTTCTTAAGGCCATACGTCGAGCGACCATATTTGTCAGGATCGCGTTTATCAACAGCTTCAAACGTAAGCTCGATAGTGCGCTCCGTATCGCCTGGCTTCCAATCACTAATATGCGGCGTGCCACTTATGATGCACGTGTTGCCTTTGCTGCAATCAACGCTTATGCCATCGGGCAGCTTCGTGCCTTTTTTAAGCGTGGGCTTGTTTTGAGTGTCACCCACAAGGCGCGTGCTGAACGACTGCTCGGCTTCGGTTGTGGTTTCTAGCGTAAAGTGCGCTACAGGTAGCTTCGTAAACTTAGCGAGGTATACAACAGTGTTATTTTTCTCGTCGGAGATTTTCTGCCACTCAAAGAAGGTGTAGCCGGGATTTGCAAGCGTTTGTGGCACGGGAACATTTTGGATTCCTTGCACGCGCTTTTCACGGACGGCTGGATCCTGTGCCAGAAGTGCATTAGGATCTACAACGTCTCCTTTGTGCACCCAAAATACGTTAGATTGAGATCCAATACGCCCATTCTGGAGCGTTGGCATCGACCAAAACACTACTTTGGTGTAGTTCTTCTTGATGAACGCATCTTCAGGCGTACCATCTGCGGGCGCATTTTGTGCTGCAATCACGCGCGGCAGCACGCGGATATTTACCGCGACGTCTTTCGTTTGAATCTTGCCCGTATCATCCTTGTAGTTCAGCCCAAAGTGGACAACATACATGCCCGGCCTTGATGCATTGGGATTGAGCTGTAGCTCTGTTGAAGGCGCCGCAAATCCAGCAAAGCGATCAGATTTCATAAACGCTTCCAATCCAGGAATCGTACTATTGCCTTGTTTAATGTCGCGGATGAGCTTGTCATAATTTGGCACTTCATCATATACGCCAATAACTATGTCGTCTTTTGGCTTAATGTCTGGGAGTTCGGATTGTTTTGCGATGAAGGTGTAGGCATGCTTCGGATTCTTGAACGCTTTCTCTCTTTCGGCGGCATCGGTAACAAGCTGACCCTTATTGTCGTACACGTCCCAATCAACAAAGCTTCCGAGCTGGGCTTGTAAGGCTTGCATATATGGCGAGATGTCGCCTGCTTGCGCATTCGCGTAGTACACGTACGGACGCGACGAGCCGTTTTGCCAGGTGTGCTTAGGAGCCGGCAGGAACATCACGGGAACGTCGCCGTCGCGCATGGTATCTTGCTTGCTTGCGTCAATGACGTAAGGCTGCTTGTCATACTTCGCAACAAAGGTGTACGTTGCGTCGGTGAAGGCTTTGCCGTACTTCGCTTCGATTTTCCGTAAGGTCTTACCAAGGTTTTCGGGCTTGAGATCTTCTGCCGGAACCGTAACGCTTATTGTGGTAGGCGTAGAGCCTCCCTCTGAAGCACCAGGGGTGCTACCTGGAGTTTCATTTTGGACGAGCGTAGTGAACGGCGTGAACGCGTCGAGGCTTCTGCGGTAACGTAGCGAGCGCATAAGAGTGCTTGCGTGTGCGTTTGCACCAGGCTGCGGCGCGACACCCGGCTGCGTGCTGCCTGCTTGGGTGCCGCCTTGGCCTGGCGTGTTCTGCGTAATCACTAGTTGCCAACCTGTGAATACGTACCTGAACTTCTTACCAGTTTGAGCGTCGATTTGATTTTCCTTCGCAATGACGGTAGGCGTGTCAAGGACGATATCGGTATTCTTCCTTACATAGTATGTAGCTGTACCAACAAGCGTACCTTTAGGCGTACCTTTAGTATCAATATCCGAAGAGAATACAACCTTTGCATAGTTGTCCTTAAATTGCTTCTCCTCCTCGGTATACTGTACCGGCTTGCTTGGATCAGTTTGAGCTTGCTCTTTTTCTTTGATATTATCAGCAACCTTCTTACTATAAGTGTCTGAAAGTACCTTGTCCATCACGTGCAGAACGCTTGTGAGCTTGTACACAATAGGATCTGCCATATCGGCATGCTTCACGGTTATGAAAATTGGTACCGTGTACACACCAGCGGCATCGGAGCTTGGCCTCTTCTTGTCATTCTCGCCGTATTGTACTTTGATTTCGTATTTGCCGTCTTTCTTCGCAATGTTATCAAGCTCAAGGGCGCCCATGTTGTTGATAAAGTCTTTTGCATCAGGAACATCGCCATACTGCGTAATAAAAATCTCGTTTTTAACGGAAGGCGTGAGCACCTCTTTTTGATGTGCTACAAACTCTTGGAATGCATCTTTTGAATACCATGCTTTGGGATCGGTCTTGCGCGCATTGTTCATGCTTGGAACAAGTGTTGTATTATCCATTGACGACTTTGTCCAGTCAGGCGTTGTGCCTGTACCATACAACTGCTTGCTCAAGTACTGCAAAATAGATTCAGTCGTGGTATCGCCTTGCTTAATTGGCACACCGTTCTTATCAAGCTTAGAAATGTCCATGTCCTTCTTGATGTAGAAGACCTTAGGACCAGTTGAACCATCAGCCCATTTGCGGCCAGGCGCCGGCTTAAAGGACACGACGACCGAGTCAGCAGGAACAGTGCCATCTACTGGATGCGTCACAATATAGTTGATCTTTTCATATACCGCCTTGTAGATAAGGTCGCCCTTCGTCTTTGAAACCACAAGCGTGTCAGCATCGGGCGTTCCGAACTTAATGTCGCCCGCGCCAAGCTCGTTCTTATCGTCTTGTACAACGGTTTCTTTCGAAGGAACCAGCTTCCAACCAACAAATTTGTAGTGGTAACCATCCTTTTCGTAGTCTTGGTTAAGCATCTTAGGGACGCGGACTCGTAGCTCTTGGTCTTTCGCAACATAGTAATCAACCGAATTCTTATCCTCGTCGCCAATAATGGTGCCCTTAGGCTGCAGTTTTTCGTTTTTGTCGGTAATAAAGGTAACCTTGCGATAATGGCCGTCAAACACCTTATAGTCAATAGGCTGCTTGTCTTGCGCGGGCTTATTCTTGCCGTACAGCACGCCGTATATAACTTTGAGCTGCGAGTTGAGCATAAATACGCTCTCGCTGTCCATGTCACGGTACTTAATCGTTACCTTAAGCGGCACAAGATAGGTTCCCGCAATTTTGGACTTCGGTGCCTCACCCACAAATTCAACCTTGTATGACTCAATGTTCTCTTTACCAGGTATAGCAACACCGTTCTTCATGAGCAGGTCTTTGAGGTCCTGATCATTCTTGATGAAGTCGTTTGCCGTGGGCACCTGTGTGTTCTGAATGATGGCCTGGTATTGTTCAATCGTCTTAGGCTCGGTGTGCGCCTTTTGATGTGCAACAAACTCTTGGAAGGCGTTATTCGACTTCCAGCCATCAGCACCAGCGCCATCTTTCATGCTCTTGATGAGCGTAATACCGTCCATCGAGGACTTCGACCAGTCGCTCTCATAGCCCGCGAGCTGCGATCCGAGCACTTGTAGGATAGACTTGGTGGTAGTGTCGTTATCTTTAATAGGTCTGCCGTGCTCATCGAGGCGGGAGATGTCCATGCCTTTCTTAATGTAGAGCACTTTAGGACCAGTTGAGCCATCCGCCCACTTGCGACCAGGCGCCGGCTTAAACGATACAACAACTGAATCTTCGGGTATTGTTCCGTCGGTAACCTTGGTTACGATGTAGGGAACCTTCTTATATTGTGCTTCAAAGACAATGCTTTGCTGAGCCGTGAAGGTAAGCTGTCTGTCGGCAGCGTTAATGGTTTGAGGAGAGGTGCTCGTACCTTCTTCTACCTTTTGCTTCCAGCCCGTAAAGACGTAGTGATAGCCGTTAGCTGTGTAATCAAGACCGGATACTTTCGGTATGTTGATGGTGTAGTTTGCGCCCGTCTTCTTAAAGGTAAGGTATTGAAGCTCGCTTTGCGTATGATCGGCAGACTCGCTTGCGCCTGATACCTGACCAGGCTCTTCTGTCTGGCTTGTTTCGTGACCTTGTGCATCTACCACCTTTTGCTTCTTGCTTACAAAGGTAATAGTTGTGTACTGGTTCTTGAGCGTTTCATCTTTTGGAGCATCCTTAGAAGACAGAACATCACCAAGCACATTTAAGTATCCAACCAGGTTGTATACCTTTTGGTGGCTTTCTGAAGCTGAGTCTTTATAGGTAACTGTTACCTTAAGCGGCACGGTGTAATTTGCTGCTTCTTTAGACGAAGGCTCTTTAGAGTAGCTAACTTCTACCTTTTCGACATTATCTTTTTTAAGCTCACTAATATTGCTGATAAACGTCTTTGCATCGGGGATTTGTGTACCCTGAATAATTGTTTGAGCATTTCCAAGTGTTGGTGCTACATAGTCTGTTTGCTTAGCTACGTATTCTTGGAATGCATTATTTGCAGTCCAGTCGCTATCTTTAACATCACTTATAGAAGCAATGCCTTCCATTGAAGACTTAGTCCAGCCAGTATTATCAAATAGCTGGTCTTTGAAGTAATCAATGATGGAGCTATAGTGCTTCTTTTGTCCATTCTCAACAATATCAAAGGCAAGTTTATGGACGTCTTGGCCTTTCTTTACATAGAAGACCTTAGGTCCGGTTGTACCATCTTTCCACGTACGACCAGCAGCAGGCTTAAATGCTGCAACAACAGAATCATCAGGTACTTTCCCGTCATCAGTCTTTGTTGTGATGTAGGGAACCTTCTTATACTGTGCTTCAAAGACGATGCTTTGCTGAGCCGTGAAGGTAAGCTGTCTGTCGGCAGCGTTAATGGTTTGAGGAACCACACCAGAAGCCGGTGCTGCTACCTTTTGCTTCCAGCCAGTAAAGACGTAGTGATAGCCGTTAGCTGTGTAATCAAGACCGGATACTTTCGGTATGTTGATGGTGTAGTTTGCATTATCTTTCTTAAATGCAAGATAGGTAAGTGTACCTTGTTCATCTGCACCTGAAAGCTGTCCTTGATCTTCTTTAGTTTGCGTTTCGTGTCCTTGCTCATCTAGCACGGGCACTTTGTTTGTTACAAAGCTAATTGAGGTGTACTTGTCTTTGAGCGTTTCATCTTTTGGAGCATCCTTAGAAGACAGAACATCACCCAGTACGTTTAAGTATCCAACCAGGTTGTATACCTTTTGGTGGCTTTCTGAAGCTGAGTCTTTATAGGTAACTGTTACCTTAAGCGGCACGGTGTAATTTGCTGCCTCTTGAGATGAAGGCTGCTTTGTATATTCAACGCTTACATTGGTTACGTTATCTTTTTTAAGCTCACTAATATTGCTGATAAACGTCTTTGCATCGGGGATTTGTGTACCCTGAATAATTGTTTGAGCATTTCCAAGTGTTGGTGCTACATAGTCTGTTTGCTTAGCTACGTATTCTTGGAATGCATTATTTGCAGTCCAGTCGCTATCTTTAACATCACTTATAGAAGCAATGCCTTCCATTGAAGACTTAGTCCAGCCAGTATTATCAAATAGCTGGTCTTTGAAGTAATCAATGATGGAGCTATAGTGCTTCTTTTGTCCATTCTCAACAATATCAAAGGCAAGTTTATGGACGTCTTGGCCTTTCTTTACATAGAAGACCTTAGGTCCGGTTGTACCATCTTTCCACGTACGACCAGCAGCAGGCTTAAATGCTGCAACAACAGAATCATCAGGTACTTTCCCGTCATCAGTCTTTGTTGTGATGTAGGGAACCTTCTTATACTGTGCTTCAAAGACGATGCTTTGCTGAGCCGTGAAGGTAAGCTGTCTGTCGGCAGCGTTAATGGTTTGAGGAACCACACCAGAAGCCGGTGCTGCTACCTTTTGCTTCCAGCCAGTAAAGACGTAGTGATAGCCGTTAGCTGTGTAATCAAGACCGGATACTTTCGGTATGTTGATGGTGTAGTTTGCATTATCTTTCTTAAATGCAAGATAGGTAAGTGTACCTTGTTCATCTGCACCTGAAAGCTGTCCTTGATCTTCTTTAGTTTGCGTTTCGTGTCCTTGCTCATCTAGCACGGGCACTTTGTTTGTTACAAAGCTAATTGAGGTGTACTTGTCTTTGAGCGTTTCATCTTTTGGAGCATCCTTAGAAGACAGAACATCACCCAGTACGTGTAACGAACCTGTAATGTTGTACACGCGCGTGTGCGTAGCATCAGCACTGTCTTTGTAGGTAACTGTTACTTTGATAGGTACCGTAAGGTTTGCAGCAGCATCAGTTGCAGGCGCATCTACAAACTCAGCCGATATATTCGTAAACGGCTTATCGGTGCCGCCTGTAAAGTCGCTGATATTTTTAACAAAGTCAATTGCATTAGGCGCCGCAGTACCTTGGATAATGGTCTTTTCTACGCCACCAACAGGGTCAGTATACGGTGTTTGACGGGCTACGAACTCTTGGAAGGCGTTATTTGACTTCCAACCGTCAGCTCCCGCTCCCGTAGTCATGCTATCGATAAGCGTAATGCCATCCATGGACGACTTCGTCCAGTCGCCCGTGTAACCATACAGCTGTTCACCCAGTACTTGAAGGATTGACTTTTTAGTTTCACCAGGCTTAATAGGAACGCCATGTTCGTCAAGCTTGGAAATATCCATGCCCTTCTTAATGTAGAGCACTTTCGGTCCCGTGGATCCATCTTTCCACGCACGACCGGCTGCAGGCTTAAACGATACCACCACGCTATCAGGTGGCACGGTACCGTCTTCGCTCTTCTGCACAATGTAGGGGATTTTCTCATACATTGCTACATACGCGGCGTTCTCAGTGGGCGTAATGTCTTTGTAGTGATCTTTTGGACCAATATCAGGTGTAAATTCTTTCCACATAAAGTGCGCCGGTGCAGCTGCAGGCGTTGAATCGGGCGTGGTAACTTTTTTCCACCCGCGGAACACGTAGTGATATCCGTTGGCTTCAAAGTCGCGTCCTGCCGCGGCCGGTACGTCGAGTTTGTATGTGCCGGCAGGTGTAGTAGATGTACCTGCATATACGTACGCAGCAAGTGTGTCAAAATCACCTTCCTTTTGCGCAGTTTCGCGCCCTGTCATCACACCTTGTTCGCGCTTCGACTTAAAGGTGTACTTCTTATAATTGGCAGCTACGCTCGCAGGATCGTATTTATCCAGCTCGCCCTGCAAAAATGCGCGGGGCATAATTGTGTAGAAGAACGGCACCTTTTTCTTTACGCGGTGGCCATCTCTACCTGCTTCAACTTCAATAAATACCTTGTGCTCGCCAGGCGTTGTATTGTCAAGCGAAGCAACAACGTTGCCTTTTTCGTCGAGGAAACGGTATGTAGCCAGTTTACCAGGATTGCCGTCTTCTTCATTTTTGTACTGATCGGCATTTTGGATAAGGCTCTTCGCGGTTTCGTCTGCCGCAAGTACAGAATTGCCTGGCAGCACATAACGATGCGCCACCGCCACAGGATCAATCATCTCAAAGTGCTTAACGTAAGTACGGTCTTTGGCATCTTTACCATCAAAGCTAAAGCCCTCGGTAGCAACAAAGCCCTTGTCGGCAACAGGTGTGGGCGCCTTGATAACGTTTACCTTGTATTTGTCCAAAACAACCACGTTGGTAAGCGTGTCAAGCGTTTCGGTTCTTGTGTTACCATGACCATCAGTTATAACGCGCGACAGGCGGCCATTTTGGTCGGCGGTGTAGTTAACTTTGTAGTAGCCCTTCGGCGCAGCTGCGTTGGGGTCAGATCCTACAAAGGCATTTTCTGTCTTCTTAAAGTGCGCAATGTATACAATTTTATGGTCGAAGGTTTGCGAATTTGCAGGTAGGCGGCTTGCGCCTTCGTATTTTTGGCCGTCTGCATAATAATCTTCAGATGTCCAACCTACAAACGTGTAGCCTTCTTTTGCAACAGGCGTAGGCAGGGGCAGTTGATACGCCTTTGTACCGTTTACTGCATCAAGTACAATTTCAGACACGTTTTGAGCGTGCTCGGTGGGAGCAAATGCAAAGGGCTTAAGCTCTCCTCCAGGCTGCGCTGAAGTTCTCGAAACAACCTGCTTATTGCTATCAACCACAAGTTCGGTTGATTCCGTTTTAAATACTAAGCGCGAATAATTGGTAGGTGTTACCTGCGTATCGTCTTTGCGCGAAAGAATACGCACGTCATCATATACAAAGGTATAGTCGTATGTGTCATTATAGCTACCGTCAGTATTTGGCTTAATCACAAACTGGTGCTGTGTTGGCACGCCTTTTTTCAGCACATAGCCCGGGATTGTTTTGGCTTCAACCACGTTATAATTGAGCTTATTTGTGGTGTAAATAGACGCATTGCCCTCTTGGGGTTCTGCAGGCGCAATTTCTTTACCCGCTGCATCTACATAATGCACCGTGTAGCTGCGCTTGGCGTAGGGCTCGTACACAAATTCAGCGCTGTTTTTGCTCTCGTTGGTATCAACAACAAAGGTGGAGTAGGTGTGATCGGGGAAATACTCATCATCACGATAGCCTGCTTGTACCGAGGTAGAAGAGCCGGGGCGTAAATCGTGGAGCGTTTCTACGCGCACGTTGTGGATAAGGCTCTCAAGTTTTGTACGATCACCGGTGCGGTCTGCTTCTTCCTTTGCGGCTTCGTACTGCTTAATGGTGCAGCCAGGATTGAGGAACACCTGACGTACGGTACCGGTAACACGCTTGTCTTCAATCCATTCGGCACGCACTTCCAAATTGTCTACAACGGGCGTGCTAAAGGCAAACGGCAGCCAGTGTGCATTGCCTTGCTTATCAAGTGTTTTTACTTGCCAGCCATAGAATACATATCCGGGGCGCTCCGCCGCAAGCGGGAATTCGTCCTTTGGAATGTCCTTTTTGTCGCGAACAGTGCCGTCATTTTTTGCTTTGTGTGCGCACGCGCCATGCTTTACAAATACATCCGATGTAGAGCCATCTCCACGGTTCATGTCCACCGTAATTTTGTGTGTAATTTGCGACGGCACCCAGTGCGCATAGAGCGAAAGACCTGCGTCGGGAACTACACGCTTAGTGGTTTGCTTCTTGATGTAGTCGATAATGTCCTGTGCGGTCATTGCCGTGCCGTCGGATTTCATGTGCGGGATGAGTACCTGCGAGCCGTTTGCATCAAGCGCCCAGCCGTCGAACACGTAGTCTTTGGGCAGATTATCGGGTCGTTTGATGAAGTAGTCTTTGCCATTGAGCTGGAAACGATAGGTACCAGGGAACTGCTCGGGCGCTTTTCCTTCAGGCGTATACGGCGTGATGGTGGGGGTGAGCGTGGTGCCGTCGTCGCTTATGTGTCCGCCGGCAATAAAGTCTTTTTTGAAGAGATCGGTGTCAAAGGGCGACTGTATGGTAGCAGCATGTCCTTGCGCATCTTCAACATCTGACGATGCGTCGTTGTGGAAGCGTATGGTAGGCGTTGTGCGATCGTAGGTCCACACAAGAATGGCACTAAAGGGGTACTTAACAGGTACTTCTTTGTGGTTACCCTCCTTATCAACTACTTCTTTGTGGTTACCCTCCTTATCAACTACTTCTTGTATGCATTCGCCTTTGTTGTTTTTCTTATAGGTAAAGTCAAATGCATCCTTCCATTTTTCGTAAACGTACGCCTTAAAGCGCTCTTTTTCGCCTTTATCTTTTTCTGTGTCACCTACAAGTGCAACAGGTGATTCGCCTTTCGCTTTAAGATATGCACAATAGTCTTGATACAGCAGCTCATACACGCATTGCATGTGCGTTTTTGGTATCGAGGCATTTGGATCGAGTATGGGCTTTTGCTCTGAATTGCCAAAAAAATACTCGTCTTCATTATTCCAAATAGAAGGATCTCCACTTGATGCACTTTTGTGCGGCGCATACCCAATAAGCTTTGGTGGTTCAAATCCATCCCAACCAAGCAAACTCGATTTGTGATAATTTCCATTTCTATATATATAATTATACTGGGTGTAAGACATCACGCTTAGTTTGTACTGCGGTTTTGCGCTGGGATCTTTAAGTCGTGCCGCAGCAGATTCAGGTGTTTCTACACGTATCACCACATGAAAAGGTCCATTTGATGGTTCACCCGATTCAAATTGCCTCGTGTCCATAGGAAAAGGCGTAAAAAGCCGCTGGTAGGGGTTGTAGTCGTAGCTACCTACCTCGGTTGTAGAGGTGCCTTGATGGTAATGCTCACTAAAACAGAAGAAATCTTTTTTGTTGTAAAAGTCTGCGCCTTTTACTTCACGCGTGTAATACACATCTTCAAAACCAAAGCGATAGGGCGGCGTATCAAACACATTATCGCCATCTGATTTGCCTTTATGCATGTTGGTAGCATCACCAAGTATGTATAAGCCCATATTCGCCTGAGGCTCTTCTTTTGAACCATCGATTTCAGTTCCGTCTATATCATGTGTTCTATCAACAGGGCTATAGGTAATTTGAGATGTCTTTGGAAATTCTATACCAGGGCGCAGCTCTTCGTTAAAGCGCACTTTAATAGCGTATGCAGAATCATGTTTATCTTTATCGTATGTATATTTTTTCCCGCCTATCGTAACCGTGGTGCTGCTGTCTCTTGCATTACCCTTATAGTCGTGATCGCCAGCTATGGGAGGATTGGCGTAGGGATTTGCATCTGTACTCTTCTTCGACCCATCAGGCTTAGCAAAGTAGTAGGTATACACCTGGCGGTCATACACCGCATTCAGCACGGTTGTGCCATCGGGACGCAGCTTATACAGCGGACGCATCTCTTTTGCACCAAACCACTCAGGAGCTTCGCCTGCGTTCAGCTTATTTTCTAGCTGGTAGTTTGGCTTATAAAATCTATCGAACTCTTTATCGCTCGCAAGCACTTTTTCAACGTCAGCTTTTATACGATCATTGGTGGTATCCAGCCCGTCAAAGTGCACCTGCTTGCGCTCGTCTGCGGTAAGTGTGCCTTTGATCACACGATATTTCCCGTTGAGCATATCGGTTGGTGCGTCAAACGATTTGTTGTACTTCGTGAATTTATTTTCGATATTCTCGTCGCTTTTGCCTGTGCGCTTTACACGGCCCACGTAGTCGTAGTTGTCAAGGCTGTTGGGATCGTCGGGCTTTACCAGGCGCGCTTTTTGCACCCACACGTTTACCCAGTAGGTTGTTTCCGTGTGTTCTGGTTCCCAGTGCGCCACAAATTTAACGTCGTTATCAGGCAACACCTGCTTAGTAAAGTTTGGATCGAGCGATGGCGCCTCGTGCTCCTTGCCCTTAATGCCTTTTACGGTCCAGCCCGTAAATTTGTAGCCGTCACGTGTTGGGTTGTTTACCTCAAGCATCGTAGCGCCAAATTTGTACACATGGCCCTGAATAGCCGTGCCGCCTTGCACGTCGTAGGTTACTTCGTGCTTTTTAAGTAAATAGCGCAGCTCAAATACCAAATGTTTGGATTCTTTATGAGGCGTTGTTTGCGATGCGTCAGGTGTGGTACTTGATGCCTCATCCTCATCGGCTTCGGTGTAGTTTGCGTCGTCGGGGATAGAAGAGCCAACCAAATTGGGCTCGGGGCTATAGCCCTCGATGTTTATCGGCTGTGCAAATACCTGCGAACCTACAAGACCAACCGCTTTACTTACGCATACAACGTGCTCATGTCCTTCGGCATCTTTCAGCTTAACTTTGTTGGTTAAGTCGGTGTATTCAATAAACTGTTTTGAGCGCTTATCGTTGGGATCGGTGATATGCGGATCATAATCGGGGTTTTGCAGCATGTGGCGAATGTAAAACGTAACCTGCTTGGGGTTGTACTCAAGGGTGTACTCGCTTACAACTGTGCCATTTTTGCTCAAGCGTTTGTTAATATTTTTTTCGATAAGAGCTTTATCAACTTTAATGTACGTTTGCACCAAACCATTGTGCTCGGTATCAAGCACAAACTTGCCGTGCTCGTCTTTTACGTAGTTTCCACGTGGCGCGCGGTAGCCTTTGGTGGTTGGCACCGGAATATACACGCCATCATCTGCGTTATCCGTAATTTGATTAAGCTTATCTTCGGTAAATGAAAACTCCGTTGGCTGTAAGAGCTGCTTTGTTTGATTGCCTGCAACGCTGTAGTGCACCGTAAAGTTGTAAATCGTTTTACGCTGGTTTTCAGGGGGTGTAACCTGGCTATTTGCAGTTGGCAGATTTTGAGCTTCCTGGTGTTTAGTATTTGGCTTTACTACCTGCTGGTTTGATGTGTCGTTTTCTTTTGGGCGTGTTGGTGTGGTGGGTGCCTGGCCTTGTGGTGTTTCGCCAGAAGTCAACGTGCCTGCAGACACGGGATTTTCCGTTGGTTGGATTGAAGCATGTGTTGTTGCAGCTGTGCTACTCGATTCTGCATTATGCGCGCCCGTGGGCTGTGCTGCGGGCTCATCATTGTTCGCATGCAATGGTGCGGAGGCGTTTTGGGTGGCAGGCTCTGCGGTGCGATCCGTGCCTGCTGCGGCGCTCTTACTGCCGTTTGCTGCGGGCGTGCCTTGCGCTGCTTGTGTGCTTTTAGCGCTGTGTTTTGCTGCTTTCGGGTGGCTTGCGGCGTCTGTTGTACCTGCAGCAGCTTTAGCAGCAGTGTTACCTGCAACGTCAGCTGCTGGAGATTGCGCACCTTGGTTTGCAGGAGCTACAATTGCATCGTGCAGCGACGCATCAGATTCTTTAGTTTGCTGCGCGGCAAGCGCAGGCGTTGCTATGGCAAGTGTTGAGACAAGTGCAACTCCCGCTGCAACACCAATCGGCGCTTTTTCTGCCTTGTGTACTTGAGACACTTTTGCATGAGCAGTAAGCTTTTGCATTCTGTTTTTCTTAACCATTATCCACACCCAATCGAACAAAGATCAAAAAATGTCCACCTATATAAATCATATAAATTATACGCTGTTCGTTTTTTTTTTCAATGATTTTTGTGCATAAATGTGCAGATTAATGGCATAGTTTGTGAGCTATAGGACAAAAAGTGTGTATAAAATCGGTTGTTTGCCCAGGTAAACAGCCGATTTTTCGTAAACAATTCAAAAAAATCGAATTTTTCACCTGGACAAAAAGTGTGTAAAAATATCAGCATAT
>OPYK01000001.1 GCA_900343135.1 Atopobium massiliense
CTCAAAGACGAGAAAGCATATACCCCGATACATATGGAAACGCTGTGGTGTGGTCAGAACTACATCACAGCGATCCTTATCCTTATACAACAGAATAACTTATTTACACACTTTTTGTCCTATAGCTCGCTTTTTTCTTATCCGCTTGGCGTATGTTGGTATACTAAGGTAACAATCTGCTGGCGCGGCGTGCGTGAAACACACCGTATTACAAAAGAGAATTGTATTATCGTGGTTAAACAGCTATTTCACTCACAGACAACGCCGCGCATGCTTACGCGACGAATTGAACATTCTATGCGTACGGTACAGTTTGACTGCGCGGTCGCTGGTTTGTTCGTTGGCATAAGTGCCGGCGTGCTTATTAGTGCGTATCGTTACGCGCTTCACACGGCAGAGCACATGGTAAATCAGGCACACGTGCTCGTTCAAACATATCCCTCACTTGTCGTGCTGCTTGTTATTGCGTGTGCGGCGTTAGGTTTGTTTGTAAATTGGCTCATTAAACTTGAACCCTTAACCTCAGGGAGCGGTATACCTCAAGTTAATGTTGAACTTCAGGGTTACATTCATAGTTCTTGGTGGAAGGTAGCTTCACTTAAATTTATAGAGGGTATAAGCTGCGCTTTTGCGGGGCTTTCGCTTGGGCGAGAGGGTCCAAGTGTGCAGCTTGGCGCTATGTGCGGCAGTGCCATTAGTCGCCTTACGCATCGTCATATCTCGCAATCGCACCTACTTATAAGTTGTGGCGCTGCGGCGGGTATGTCTGCAGCGTTTCATGCACCGCTTACAGGCTGTTTATTTGCGCTTGAGGAAATGCATCGTAGTTTTAACGCACCGTTACTGGTAGCTGCGTGGATTGCAAGTATTAGTGCCGATTACGTGTCGAGCACTCTGCTTGGTGTTGCGCCCGTGCTTCGTTTCGACATTGTGCGCGAGCTTAGTCATTCATACTATTTGCTTGTAATTTTATTTGGTGTTGTGTGCGGGCTTTTGGGCTGTGTGCATAATGCGTGGATGTTCTTTTTAAGCGAAAAAGTATTCAAGCCGATCGACCGCGCATATCCGGGTCTTGTTCGTATTTGCGTATTTATAGCGTCGGCAGGCGTTATCTATGCAGTTCCCATGCTATGTTGCGGGGGAGACGCAATCTTTTCGTTTTTAGCTAATCCACATGCAGCACATCCTATTTGGTTATTGCTGGCGCTGCTTGCAGGAAAGTTTTTCTGTACAAGTATTTGCTTTTCTTCGCAAGCACCAGGCGGCACATTGTTTCCGCTCTGTACCTTTGGCGCACTCATAGGAGCTATATATGCGCTCGTTGCATATGAAATCGTGGGCTTATCTGATGTATACGTTATTAACTTTATTGTGCTTGGCATTGCCGGCATGTTTGCCTCGGTTATACGCGCGCCAATATGCGCAGCAGTATTAGCATTTGAACTTACCGGCACGCTCGATTCGCTGCTTGCTGTATCTATTGTTGCTATCGTGTCATATTTATGCGCAAATGCATGCCGTGTAGATGGCTTTTTTGAACATCTTACGCAAAAATGTGCTGCACGTATTCGTCAGCAACGCCGAGAAGAGCATATGCCGCACGTGCGTACAGCTCATGTGTCTGCAGTAAGCGAGCAAACTGCAGAAACTACCAGCGAAAGTTCAAAAGGTGGTTCAAGTTCAAGTTCAGAATCACGTTCAATTGTGACGGTGGTAAACACTCAGAATGAACATCAGCCTAACACGCGTGCACAGGCGAACCCAGAAGCTACAAAAGCCCCTGAAACTCAACCGCGTGATATTAGAGGCCACATGCTTGTAGAAAACATGACAATTGGTCTTTACAGCGCGCTTGACGGCTGTGCATTGCGCGATACGCAGCTTCCAGCATACGTGCGCGTGGTGCTTATTGTGCGTCATGGTGAAAACGTATTGCCGCAAGGTTCAACGGTATTACAGCACGGCGACGATGTATTATTCGTGTGGCCGCGTGAACATGAACACAGCGTGCGCGTACAGCTTACACGGCTTGTTCAAACAACGTTTACGTCTGATACCAACGCGTAGAATCCTTGCTGTGTATGTGCCATAACAAGATCGTCAGTTATCCAAAGCTGTCTGATTAAAATGCAGCGAACAAACAGCCCCGCGTAATTAAAGCTGCTTTATACACGGGGTAGCGTTTGTCGTTTATTACTTTACATAAGATATATTATCAAATTAAATAATAAAGGGGAGAGACTAAACGAAATCGCCCCTGTACAACCTTTGCAAACAAACTGCGCGGTTAGCGTTGCTGCTGTGCACGCTTGAGTTCACGTTTAAGATTGCGCACGTAGGTTGCTGCCGCTGTTCCAGCAACAGCACCGTCGCTTGCTGCGGTTATAAGCTGACGCAAACCTTTGGAGCGCACATCACCTGCAGCAAATAATCCTGGCGTTTTGGTTTCCATGCGGTCGTTGGTAATAATAAAGCCCTTGTCGTCGCTTTCAACAAGGCTACCAACCAGCGTGCTCATGGGCTTTCTGCCAGCAAATACAAAAATACCAATCTCGTGCGGCGCGCAGGTAATCGTTTCTAAGGAATGATCTTTGGTGTTCTCAAGCACAATGCGGGTAAATGCATCCGACGTTTCACCTGATACTTCCTTAATTTTAGTGTTGTATGCGATGGTTACGTTTTCTGCTTCGTGCAGCTGCTGAACAAAACTTTCTTGCGCGCGCAATGTGTCACGACGCACAAGCAGCGTTACGCGTTTTGCAAACCGCGCCAAAAACAAACCCTCTTCGCAAGCAGAGTTGCCGCCGCCTACAACGTATACATCTTTTCCGCGATAAAACATGGCATCGCAGGTAGCACAGTATGAAATACCACGGCCAGTATACGTGCTTTCGCCCTTAAATTCGGCCTCTTTTGCCGTTGCGCCACACGCAATAAGCACACAGGTTGCATGATACGTGTGTTTAGATGTTTTAACTTCAAAATATGGTGCATCTTCGCTGTTTTGAGCTTCATGCTTAATAATTTCGCTTGCACGCTCCATACTCAGTTCAACGCCAAATTCCTTAACATGTGCTTTCATTTGCTCTGCAAGCTCATAGCCGTTAACATGCGGAATACCAAGGTAATTATCAATCATGTCGGTAACAATCATCTGACCGCCAGCCGATTCTTTTTCGAGAATAATGCAGTCTAACAGAGCACGCTTAGCATACAGCGCGCACGACATACCCGCAGGTCCCGACCCAATAATAACGAGATCTTTTTTGATAATTTCTGGTGAGTCAAGCTGTACCTGAGGTGTAGGGTGAGAGTTTGTGGGCTGCTGTTGATAAGTGCTTTCGATGCTCATGTATGCTCCTTATACCTATCGTTTAAGTTCTTTTATGCATATGGTGTTACGTACACGGTAGCATAATACCCCACCTGCGCTGCTTCAAACACATATGCTCGGGGCGTGCGCGCATGTTCCATAAAAATGTCGAAAGAACACGAATGCTCTTTCGACATTACTGTTGCTCTGAGGCAGTTACTATATGGAACCTGTGTTATGCCTTCTTGCGAATAAGCGTTAACAGTGCGTTTAATACAATACCAAGCAAGGTTGCACAAGCCATACCAGGGATTTCGTAATCACCTACCGGAATAGTGAGACCGGCAGTTTCCATACCAACACCAATGATAATAACGGCAGAAGCAATCATGAGGTTGTGGTTCTCGTTAAAATCAACAGCATTGGTAACAAGCATACGTAAACCATTTGAAGCAATAAGACCAAATAACAGCAAGCTTACGCCACCCATAACGGGCACAGGAATACTGTTAATAAAAGCGGAAACCTTAGGGCAAAAACCACCAACAATAAGCGCAAAGCCGGCCGCATACCAAAATACCTGTGTAGAGTATACACGCGTAACACTCATAACACCAATATTTTCGGCATACGTAGTTGTTGGAGGACCTCCAAGAAAACCGGAGATGAAGGTTGAAAGACCATCGGCGGCAAGAGACTGAGGAAGCATCTTGCGGAAATCTTTGCCAACAATTTCGCCAACTGCTAATAGGTGACCGATGTGCTCAATAACAACAACGATGGCTACAGGTGCAATAAGAATAGCTGCTTGAATGCTAAAATGCGGCATTTGAACGGCAGGCAGGCCAAACCATGCAGCGTCGATAACACCCTGAAAATCAACCATACCTAAGGCTGCTGAAAGCACGTACCCAACCAAAATGGCGAGGAGAACAGGCAGCGTACCCACAATCCCCTTGCAGCTTGAGAAAATCACGGCAGCAAGAAGCACAACCAAGCTTACAAGTGCGGCGTTTGGAATAAACACGCCGGTAGATGATGTAAGCGCCATTTTAACCGCGGTTGACGACAGACCAACGCCAATAACCACCATGACGCAGGCAATAAGTACGGGCGGGAACAGCGCATCGAGCCAGGTTGTACCCACAAACTTAATAACTGCCGAAATGATGAGGAACACAGCACCAGCGCATACAACACCCGATAGTGCGGTGTGAACATTGCCGGTGGCGGCGGTTGCTACCAGGATAGGACTAATAAATGCAAACGAACTACCTAAGTAACTAGGAATACGGTTGCGCGTCATGAGCAAGTAGATAATGGTACCAATACCGGAACACATGATAGCGATATTGGGGTTTAAGCCGGTGAGTACGGGTACGAGTACGGTTGAACCAAACATACTCATCATGTGCTGAATACCAAGCGGGATAGCGCGTGCTATCTCTACCCTATCATCAACGCCAATAATGTCTGATTGAGTGGGCTTAGCTGCGGGCTCATTGCAGGCATCTGACGTGCGCTCTTGTTTTAAGTGCGTCGACACGGCTGTACTCCTTTCTCGTGCGAGATGCACGTAAATAGATGCACGTACATGCAAATGGACGGTATAGTTATGCCAAAAGGCTTTCCGAAGCCATCGAAAAGCCTTTTGGGTAACTGCTAATAATGTGTGCTACATAAGCACGAAGTACACAACAAATGCTGCGGCTGCAACCCACATAAGTGGTTTGATTATCTTGGCTTTGCCAGTAATAAGAGCAATAAAGCAGTATGCAATAAAGCCAAAACCGATACCGTTTGAAATTGAGTAGGTTAATGGCACACCAATGATAACGCAGAACGCAGGAAATGCGTCTTGGATATTGTTCCAATCGATTTCAACTGCTTCGCTCATCATCATGAAACCAACGAGCACAAGCGCGCCGGCAGTTGATGCAGAGCTTACAACAGCAATAAGTGGTGCAAAGATGGCGGCAAGGATAAAAAGAACACCAGTTGTAATGGCAGATAAACCAGTGCGCGCGCCGTCTGCAGCACCAGAAGCTGCTTCAATAAACGACGTAATGGACGAGCAGCCAGCCAAACCACCAAGTGCGGCAGCTGCTGAGTCAACGGTAAGAATCTCACGGATGTTTTGTACCGATCCATCTTCGTTAAGAAACTCGCCAGGCTTTGCAACTGCGGTTACGGTACCCATGGTGTCGAAAAAGTCGCTCATAAGAAGCGAAAATGCAAACACAAGGCAAATAGGTGTGGTGAGCGTTTTAACGATACCCATAACGCCTGCCTCGTCGGTAAGGAATGGCGCACCAAAACTAGAAAAGTCGAGCGGTGCAACAACACCCTGCGGCAAAGGAGTAACGCCTAAAGGAATACCAACCAGCACCGAAATAAAAATACCGCACAGCAGCGCACCTTTAATGCGGAAGCTGTAAAGCGCAACCGTTGCGGCAATAGAAACCACACCAACAATGAAGGCGGGATCGGTTACTTTGTTGAGGGCTACAAAGGTTGCCGGATTGGTAACAATGATTGAACCATTGTGAAGACCAATAAATGCAATAAATAATCCCAAGCCAACGGAGATGGCGTGACGAAGCGAAATAGGAATAGCATTCATAATGGCTTCGCGCAAACCACACAGCACCAAAAGCAGGATGACAACACCTTCGATAAAGATGATTGACATTGATGCATGCCAGTCGTTACCGGTAATAGTTGGTAATGTAAATGCTACAACTGCATTAATGCCTAAACCGGTTGCAAGTGCAATTGGGCGATTTGCATATAAACCCATGAGAATGGTAACAACACCCGATCCGATGCACGTGGCGGTAACAGCTGCGGTAATTGGAATACCTGCAGCAAGCATGAGAGCCGGGTTTACCGCGATGATATACGCCATCGCTAAAAAGGTGGTAAATCCTGATCGGATCTCCTGCGTAATGCTTGAGCCACGCTCAGCCATTTTGAAGAATTGTTCCATAACCTTCCTTTCCCATACCCTATAGAGAAATGAAAAAACCGATAGGGTTATGCCTATCGGTTAATTACCACTGGAGCCAAAACCTGATTCGCCTCTATCGGTGGACGACAATTCATCCACTTCTACAAGGTTAACAATAGGAACCTGTTGTATGACGAGCTGTGCAATACGCTCGCCTTTTGTGATAACAATATCCTGTTTTGGGTCGAGATTTACGCAACTTACCAACAACTCGCCGCGATAATGTGCATCGATAAGACCTGGACTATTTGGCATAGACAAGCCTTGTTTATACGACAGACCGCTGCGAGGCAGGACAAAGCCTGCATACCCATCGGGAATAGCAATTGCAATACCGGTATGAATGAGTTTACGCTCAAAAGGCGCAAGGGTGCAGTCTTCGTTTGAGCATAAATCTAAGCCGGCATCACCGCTATACGCATAGGATGGCAATTGAACCGTACTATCTAGACGTTTAATGGGCAGGCAGATGGTATCGATACTCATTGTGACAAGCTCCTTAACTCGCGATTGAACTCATCGATATCCTGAAAGTCACGATAGACAGAAGCAAAACGGACATAGGCAACTTTGTCGATGTTGATGAGTTTTTGCAACACCATCATACCGATTTCTTGCGAGCTAACCTCATATTTGCTTGAATCGCGCAGCTCAGCCTCAATTTGGTCGATAAGCGCATTAATTTCTGTAAGGTCGACATCTCGCTTGATTGTTGCGGCCATTAATCCGCGACGGAGTTTTTCGTGACTAAACGGTTCGCGTGATCCATCTCGCTTGATAACTAAAATAGGCATTTCTTCGCGACGTTCGTACGTCGTAAAACGAAACGAGCACTCTACGCACTCACGACGCCTACGGATAGCATCATTACCTTCAGAAGCACGAGAATCCACAACTTTCGATACATCACATCCACATTTAGGACAGTGCATACATCTCCTTATCGTTAAACTCCACTAGTAACTTACCATGATACGCAAAATGGCATAGAAAATAAAACAACTTTGAAATCGAAAATAAACAATCTTGTAACAATGTGTGCTGCCTAATTAATGCTGCGTAGGAATGATAAGAATTTGGCCTGGCGTAAGTGTGCAGCTTTCGAGCTTATTGTATTGCTGTATCCATTGGGCAACCTCCTCTGTGCGTATACGTTGTGCTGTGCTTGCAGTTTTGCAGTGCGTTTGCACAATGCTGTAAAGACTATCGGTGGGCTTAACCTCGTATGCAATTTTTGATGCCGAAGAAATAAACGACGTAGTGGCGTTGTGCTCCTCTGCGCGCGCATGATTGAACACAAGTGTGGCACATATAAACAGCAATGCCGCTGCAACGCAGATCATTACGTTGGCTGCACGCAGGCGCTGAGTGTTATGTGTTGTTCGTGTTGAACTTTTTATGCTGGTGTGTGCCGGAGATTTTGTTTGCTGGGTAATGCATGGCAACGCAATGACTCGTGCCTGGATGCATGCTACGTGCGATTTCAATGATGTGTTTGCCTCATGCGACATATGCGCGTACGTAGTCTCCTCGTTTAGTTTACGTGCGGAGGTATCGTATTGATAGGCTGCATGGCTGCCATAGCTAAGATGCGTGCGTATACTGTTTGACATGATAGGTTCCTTTCTGGTTATAAGCGGCAAACTATGTTGTAATGCATAGTACACGATACGCCCGACATAAAAGTTTTTGCAGGTAGATACCTATATGCCACAGGGTAAAAAATCTTGGAACATTCGTTTGCACACATGTGCGAACATGTGTTACAATTGATATACGAACAAAGGAGGAGTTATGCCAACAGGAAGATTGCGTAAACGTCAGCAAGAAATTTACGAATACATTTGCGAATATAGCGCTGTACATGGCTATCCACCATCAGTGCGCGAAATAGGCGCAGCTGTGGGGCTGCGCTCCCCTTCTACCGTTCATACGCACCTGCGTGTTTTGCAAGAGTTTGGCTATATTAAGCGCGATCCCAAAAAACCACGTGCACTTCTGCTTACGCCAACTGTTACCCACCAATCGGGCACCGAGGCTATTGTATCGGCACAAGGATCTATTAAGCTGCCGGTTGTTGGTAGAGTTGCGGCAGGTGTTCCTATTTTAGCTGCGCAAAATGTAGAAGAGTACATGCAGGTGCCGTCTACTATTGCAGGTGATAAAGCAGCATTTATCCTGCAGGTACGCGGCGAGTCCATGAAAAATATCGGCATTAATAATAACGATTACATTGTTGTACAGCAGCAAGATACCGCTCGTAATGGAGAGATTGTTATTGCGCTTATCGATAACGAATGCACGGTCAAGCGATTCTTTAAAGAGGAACATTACGTGCGTCTCCAGCCTGAAAACGATACAATGCAGCCGATTTTTGTAGAAAATCCTGTTATTTTAGGAAAAGTGATCGGCCTCTTTAGACGCGTTGTTTCGTAACATGAATGCTGCTCAAAGCAATGTACGCGTAACGCGAACTGTACCTGTGCATAAAGCAAACAACATGAACGCAGGTAGCACAGATAGCGCAGCTCGCGGGGCTCACGCGCCTCAAGTGCGTCTGCAGTGCATTGATGTTATCCGGGGTATATGCTGTATTTCGATGTTTGTCTTTCACGCGTGTTTTATAGCGCAGGAGCTGTTCGGTGTACCTATCGATTGGTTTAGCGGTGTGCTTCAAGAGCTGTGGCGAGCACACATTGCGTGGTCGTTTTTATTTATAGCGGGCATGATGTGCGCATTTACGCATCACATGTATAAGCGCATTGCATGGTATGGTGCAACAGCCGCGCTCATTTGGCTTGTAAGCAGCAGCCCATATGTAGATTTGCCTATAAGCTATGGCATTATCTTTTGTATGTGTGCATCTACCATACTTGCAGCTATCTTACAAACGTATTCTATTCGCTTTGCCCACTACGGATGGGTTGCAGCGTTTATCTGCGCATTTATTCTTACTTTCCACGTGCACGAAGGTGTGTTTGGTGCGTTCGGGTTTACGCTTTTACTACCTTCTCAGCTCTATACAACTAACAGCTTTGCGTTTTTAGGTTTTTGCTCACATACGTTTCAATCGTGGGATTATTATCCCCTCGTGCCGTTTAGCTTTTTGTATCTAGCTGGATATGCCTTTGCTCATACACGAAAAGCAAGCAGAAAACCGCTTGAGAAAATTGCGTTAGAGCGGCTCTGCGCGCGGCTTGTTAGCACCAGCCGCAGCTGGCGCGCTGTATCAAACATTGGCAAACACACGCTTTTTGTGTATGTGCTGCATCCGGTTTGCATTTATGCGGCAGGTATTGCTATATGTGCGCTTATCCACTAGCGCTTGTAGCGCCGGTGCAGTTGCTTTGAATGCAAGCGAGCGCCTCGTGTGTAAGATCATCGAGTGTTTTATGTTCGCAATTAATCCAGATAACGCGCTTATCGTGCATAAACCATGAAAGCTGCCGTTTTGCATAGCGTCGCGTGCGCTGCTGAATTGTGGCAACCATGGCATCATAGCTAAGCTCACCATCAAGATATTGCAGCACTTCTTTGTAGCCGATAGCTTGCGCAGCTGTGTGCGATTCGCGAAGCCCTACATCTATAAGCTGCTCTACCTCGCGCACAAATCCCTGCTGCATCATGGTAAGCACGCGCTCATTTATACGCTCGTACAGCACATCGCGCGGCCAGTTAAGCCCTACTATGCAGCTTGTATACACGCTTTTGCGCACGTGAAGGCCACTATGCACAGTGGCGTAACTTTTGTTGTCATCAAGAAGTTCAAGCGCACGGATAATACGGCGCGTATTGTGTGGGTGGATAAGCGCAGCTGACGCAGGATCCCGCGTTTGAAGAAGCACATACAGTGCATCTTGGCCATGCTGTTCAAGATAACTGGTATACGTAGCGCGCGCAGCTGACATAAGTTCCCCTTGCGGAAACTGCATATCGTCAATTACGCAGTTAAGGTACAGCCCCGTGCCGCCGCACAAAATAGGAAGTGCGCCCTGCGCGCGGAGCATATCGATGCAGTGTCTGGCCTCTGTTTGAAATAGTGCCGCTGAATAGGGTTCGTTTACGTTAGCAACATCAACCATATACAAGGGAGCTTTCCGTAAGCTCTTTGGCTCTTTTGCCGTTCCAATATCCATGCCGCGATACACTTGCATGGCATCTATCGAAACTACAGCAGAGTTAAAGGCTGTGGCAAGCGCTTCTGCAAGCGCACTTTTGCCCGATGCCGTAGGTCCAACAATGGCGCAAAGGTCATACTGTGTTTGTATGTGTGAAGTGAGCGTATCCATGTGAATATGCGCTGTTAGCTTATATCGCCAACAAGCGATCCTCGTAAGTACCAGGTTTTTGCTTCAGAAATTTCTACTTCGCACATCTGCCCAATAAAGTGCTCGGGACTTGTGCCTTCCGGTAAATTAAAGAGCACGGTTTGATTTTTTGGACTGTGACCAACAAGCACCGACGGATTCTTTTTTGACGTGCCTTCTACCAGGGCGGTTACACGCGCATGTAAATCTACCTGATTTGCACTATAAGCAAGCTCCTCAATGCGTTTCGTGAGCCGCTCAAAACGCTCTTGGATAACTTCGTGCGGCGTGGTATCAACAATTTTTGCTGCAGGTGTTCCGGGACGCTTCGAATAGATAAAGGTGTATGCCGATGCATACCCCACCTCATCTACCAGCGACATTGTTTGCAAAAAGTCTTCTTCTGTTTCTCCCGGAAAACCAACAATGATGTCGGTTGAAAGAGCGATGCCCGGGATAGCTTCTTTAAGCTCAGCAATAACGCTGAGATATTTTTCACGATTGTACGCACGGTGCATTGCGCGAAGAATGCGGTTGGATCCGCTTTGTACAGCAAGGTGCAGCTGTGGCATAACATTTGGTGTTTCTGCCATAGCGCGAATAGTGTCGTGCGAAAGATCCTTGGGGTTAGACGACGTAAAACGAATACGCTCAACACCCGTTTTGCCTACTTCGCGCAACAGCTCACTAAAACGTGGTTTGCCGTACAGGTCGCGACCGTAGGAGTTTACGTTTTGACCAAGGAGTGTAACTTCGCGTACACCATCATCTACCAGGCGCGCAACCTCAGCAACAACGCGTTCAAACACACGGCTGCGCTCACGCCCACGCACTAACGGCACAATACAAAAGGTACAAAAGTTATTGCAGCCGGTCATGATGGGCACCCACGCATGGAAATATTGTTCGCGTTTTGAAGGCAGTTCGCATGAGAAACCACGGTTTTTCTCAACCGTATCAACAAAAACCTCGCTGCCATCCGACTCAAACGCCTCACACAGCAGCTCGGGCACGCTTGCAAGCGCGCTTGTACCAAATACGACGTCAACATTGGGAATGTGCTTTTTGAGGCGTACACCATCGCGCTGCGCAATACAGCCACCAACAGCAATAACACGCTTGCCGCAAGGAGGCGCTGGCACCACTACCAAATTTGACACAGCACCATACAGGTGCGTATCAGCTTTTTCGCGCACCGAGCACGTCATAAATACCACGATATCGGCTTCTTCTACCGTTTGTACTTCGTTGCAACCGCAATCATCTAAAAGACCAGCTACACGCTCAGAATCGTGAAGATTCATTTGGCATCCAAAGGTTTTAATGAGGTATGTTTTTCCAACAAGTTTATTGTCTTGCACAAGCTGCCTTTCCATGCTGCATACGGTAGGAGTACGGCCGGTATGTACCTATAGTTGAAGGTGAAGGTGTTACCATGCCTACGTTTCGTATCAATCGATATATCGTTTAGGATTATAGCCTATTTTGGTGCAGGTATACGTTTTTCCGTTGTTTGTACATGGTTGGGAGTACTCTAAAAGCTCACTCGTTTTGTGCAGTTGAAGACATGTACAGCGGATGCGTACACACGCTTAAACGAATTGCGGTTCGCGCATCGCCATTAATGTCGACGCTGGCAAACGTGGGTGCACAGGAAATATCGATACCACATGGAATAAGAAAGCCGCGCGCAATAGCAACCGCCTTAATGGCCTGGTTGACGGCGCCAGCGCCTACAGCCTGAATGCAAACTGGTTGCGCGTCTTTAATCATTGCCGCAATAGCACCTGCAATAGCAGATGGCGATGACTTGGTTGAAACCTTAAGATAGTCCATGGGTGCTCCGAATGAAGTATAGATATGGTATGAATACAAGTATAAAGGTAAACTTGAGGGTGTGTGAACCGTGCTTGGAATTACATGCCACACACGTATATATCCATCATATACAAGCTAATCGTCATGTTCAACTGTAAAATGAAGACTAATTTTGCCGCCTGTAATGCGCAGCTGCGGCTCCCCTGCCTCCCGGAGGTAATACTTGCGCGAAAAACGTTCAACGCATGCTTCAACCTCATGCAGGAGTGTTTGTTTATCAGCATCTGATACATGTATTGAAGTGTCACGCGAAAAAATGTCAACCACAGGTTGAGGTTGAGGTTTATGCTCGAGCCTTACACGTGCAGGCCGTAAAGGCTTTATGTGAAGTGAACGAATACGATGCGCCGTGCGCTCTGAGATATCAAGCCCAAGCGTGTGCGCAAGAGAGATAAGCTCTGCAGCATCGGCTGCACAGGATAAACGGTTGCAAACAGGGATGGTATCGTACGAATCGATAAAAAGCATGTCACTCGCACGGGTATCATCGCGCCCGCACGCATAGAGTGTAGCTACTATTTCTGCAGGTGAACCTATATATACCTGACAGTTCGCTTTATTTTGCCATGCGAATTCTGCCACCGTGCGATAAATATTGTGCGGACCTGTAAAGTTGGCAAACGCATCTGCGCTGCCAGCATCGGCAGAATTAGCCCCTATGGCTTCTGTGTTGTGAGCGGGATTCAATCGCTGCAAGCCGTGCATACGTTGCGACACGTGCGCACTGCGCTGAAGTACAGGCCAGGTAGATTGGTCCTTTTTTTCGCTTATAGTTGTTGTATCGAATTCTACGCGCAGGCTGCAGCCAAGTTGCTTATCGGATGCGCAGATAAAGGCACGTGTTGCATTTTGCGCGATGGAATACAGTGCCATACCACGGCCGTGCACACCCCATGCATCGGTGTGCATTGAATTAAGCTTTGATGTAACCCGCGCTTCGAAAACTGTTTTATGAAGCGAGTGCGGAATGCCGCAGCCATCGTCGATAACAACAAGCGTACGGGTATTTTCTTGCCGTTCTGAAGCAATATAAATTGTATGCGCACCCGCATCGTAGCTGTTGCGCAATAGCTCAATAACAGCATCCTCAACACAACGAATATCTTGTTTTGCTTGGCGCGTCTGCGCCTCTTGAATGTGCAAACGCACATACCCATCGCCAAGGTCGTCCTCAACACGCACACGTTTTTGTTTTGCATGTGCATTAATAAACGACGATAACTCGCGTGTAGACGTGGGTAGTTGTGGCGTGTGTTCTATATCAGCACGAGCAGGTATGGGTGACGACGTGGTTTTGTTACTTGTTGCCATGCATGCTCCTTACTCATACATACAATCCAACGTAGCTTAACGGCGTGAGCCGCCGTGTTTGGTGTTGCGTGCGTGTCCGCTGCGCAGGGCAGCTACCATATAAGACGTGCCATGAAGCTCAAAACCCCATGGCACGAACTGTTGTGGTTGATTATCGCGATGAGCTCACGAAATGCACCGTGCAAAAAAGCTGAATGTGCTATTTTGCAATATCGGTTGCGCGTGACTCACGAATAACAACAACGCGCACTTGACCTGGATAATCAACTTCCTCTTCGATTTGTTTTGCAATGTCGTGTGCAAGAACAACACTCTGATCGTCTGAAATCTTTTCGGGCTGAACCATAACGTGGAGCTCACGACCGGCTTGCATTGCATAGGTACGAGCAACACCATCATGCGCGTTAGAAATCTCTTCGAGCTTCTCCAAACGCTTGATGTAATTTTCTGCCGATTCACGACGAGCACCAGGACGAGCAGCAGAAATAGCATCGGCCGCCTGAACAAGAACATCGAGTACGCAGGATGGCTCAATATCGGCATGGTGTGCCTCAACAGCATGGACAACCTCGGGTTTTTCGCCATAACGGCGGCAAAGTTCCGCCCCAATAACGGCGTGCGGACCTTCTACTTCGTGGTCGATAGCCTTACCGATGTCGTGAAGAAGACCGGCACGTTTAGCAGGGCCAGTTTCAAACCCAAGCTCGGAAGCCATAATACCACACAGAATACCAACCTGAACGCAGTGCTGAAGCACGTTTTGACCATAGGATGTGCGGTATTTAAGAGCGCCTAACACGCGCATAAGCTCGGGGTGCATATCGTGAATGCCCACATCAAAGCACGCCTGTTCGCCTGCTTCTTGTACACGCTCACGGACAAGACCTTGCGCTTTTTTGTACATTTCTTCAATGCGTGCAGGATGGATACGTCCGTCAGCAATAAGATTTTCGAGTGTAACGCGGGCAATTTCGCGACGTACAGGACTAAAGCTCGAAAGAACCACGGTTTCTGGCGTGTCATCGATAACAAGCGAAACGCCCGAAATTTGTTCGAAGGCACGAATATTACGTCCTTCTCTACCAATAATGCGACCTTTGAGATCGTCTGATGGAATGTGAACAGACGTTACCGTGAGTTCTCCTGCTTGGTCAGCAGCACAGCGCTGGATAGCAACGGAAATGATTTCACGTGCAATTTTGTCGGTTTGGTATTTAATGCGTGCTTCAGAATCACGCAGAATTTGTGCTTCTTCACGCGTTGTTTCACTACGCACGCGCTCAAGCAGCTCATTGTGAGCTTCATCTTTGGTGAGCGTGCTTATACGTTCGAGCTCTGCGAGGTGTTTTGCCTCAAGCTCGTCACAAGCCACTTTTTGTTTGTCAAGCTGACCTTGAAGGCAAGATAGTTGGTGTTCTTTGCGATCGAGGGATGTGTTACGTCTATCAAGCGATTCTTCACGCTGCATAATGCGATTTTCAAGAGATTGCAAATCGCGCTTACGTTGTTTTTCTTCGACTTCAGCTGCTTTTTTAAGCTGATAGATTTCTTCTTTTGCTTCGACGAGCGCTGTTTTTTTGGCCGCTCGCGCATCCTTTTGCGCATCGTTTACAATGCGTTGTGCATTATCTTTGGCTGTTTGTACCTCTACCTTTACCTGGTCAAGCTTAGCTGTGCTCACTCGTATAAGGAACAAATATACACATAATCCTGCACATACACATGAAACAAGCGCCACTAAAAGCAGTGGCAACAAGTTATCCATATAAAACTCCTCATATGTACGTTTAATAAGTGTTCAGGAATCTGCATGGCAGCAAACGTGCAACGCAGAACCCATCAGTTGAGTAATCTCGCATGAACGACAGATATTCGTTTTAGTAGAACAAAGATGTCTGTGCACATCTTTGCATGTGATTCGTACATCGAACAAAATAATCATAGCGCGTGTGTCTTGCAGCGGGTACCCATACCAACTTCAGGTGCACCAAGGGCAATACACAAGCGAGGAATTTTCTCAAAAGACATTATAATGGTACGAAAAGTATACTGATGTTGTCAAATGATGAGCACGAACATAAGCAGGTATTATATGAACCTTCACTGAAAAGGCAGAGAAAATGCTAATTTTGCTCGGTATCTTCTTTGATAGCACGGGCAACACGGTAACAAAGCTGCGCGTTATAGCCGCGCGAAGCTAAAAAGCGCACAACCTTAGCATAGACATCACCACGGGTATGTGCTTTTTTAAGCGCTGCAGCATATGCACGCTCGTAGAGTTCATCGCCTGTTATAAAGGCATCAGGCCAGCCTTCCACCTCTTGAAGAACAATCCCCCGTTTTTTAAGCTCAAAGGCAATTTTTGTTTGGCCCCAGCCGCACGCAAGCTTGGTGCGAATATAGAGCGCAGCATACCGATTGTCGTTTATGAGCCCTACATCACACGCATGATTAACCGCACAGGTTACGTAATTGGAAGTAAAGCCGCGCTTAAGCAAAAGGTCGGTAAGCTCTTTGCGCGCATAATCACGGGCATTAATTGCTTGTTCAATGCGCTCAGCTATCATGCGCTTTTCGAGTGTTTCTATATGCTGAAAAGCCTCATCGATAGAAGTAAGCACAAGACCCTTTTTAAGCTGCAGTATAAGACGTTTTGCTGCAGCTTGAGCCACATATACCGTGTGTGTAGTACCAAGGGGATCGCGGCATATAACGCGCGCACGTTGAGGCTTGGCAGAAGTGCCAAAGCTACCAAAACTATCCTCACGCGTGCGCGCAAGTTCTACCGTTATACTGCATGCATCGTTTGATTTTTGTTCAAAAAACTGAGAAGAACTAGTCATAATGCTACGCGTGTATTAATGCTCTGCCGCATCTGCAGCCTCTACTGCAGCATCGTGGCTGGCAGCTTCCCAGGCAGCGTCGAGAGCCGCAGCGGAGGCTGTAAGCTGGGCATCTGCCTTCGCGTTTGCTGCAACTTCAGACTTCCCTGCTTCTGCAGACGTATGTGCTTTAGCGGCAGCGGGCTCCATAGTATCGTCGTCAGAAAACTCAATGCCATACGCGATTTTAACCTGCTTGGTGATTTCGTCGAGCAAATCGGGGTTTTCACGCAGGTAGGTTGATGCTGCTTGTCTTCCTTGGCCTAAACGCATGTCGTTATAGCTAAACCACGAACCGCTCTTTTCGCAGATACCGCAATCGACAGCCATATCAAGTGTGGTGCCTTCCTTTGAGATGCCGGTACCATACATAATGTCGAATTCAGCTTGCTTAAACGGTGGTGCCACTTTGTTTTTAACAACGCGCACGCGTACACGGTTACCAATGAGGTCGTTACCCTGCTTGAGTGTTTCAATACGGCGAATTTCAAGGCGTACGGAGCTAAAGAATTTAAGTGCACGCCCGCCCGGTGTTGTTTCGGGGTTACCAAACATAACGCCAATTTTTTCGCGCAACTGGTTAATAAAAATGCAGGTAGTTTTCGACTTTGAAAGCGATCCGGCAAGCTTACGCAACGCTTGACTCATAAGACGTGCTTGCAAACCAACGGTGGTATCGCCTATTTCACCATCGATTTCTGCACGTGGTACAAGGGCAGCAACGGAGTCGATAACAATAACATCGATGGCACCAGAACGCACGAGCATGTCGCAGATTTCAAGCGCTTCTTCACCGTTATTTGGCTGCGAGATAAGCACTTCGTCGATATCAACGCCAATGCGCGCGGCGTAATTGGGATCGAGCGCATGTTCGGCATCGATAAACGCAACGATACCGCCGAGATTTTGCGCTTCAGCCAATATTTCGAGCGAAAGCGTTGTTTTACCCGAGGATTCTGGACCATAGATTTCGATAATACGCCCGCGTGGAACACCGCCAATACCCAGCGCTACATCGAGCGACAAAGCTCCTGTTGGGATGGCTTCTACTTCGAGGTCGGGACCGGTTTCACCATACTTCATGATGGAACCTTTACCGAACTTCTTTTCGATTTCGCCGGTAGTTAGTTTGAGCTGAGCGTCTCGCTCTGCACCATAGGATTTAGCGTGTATTTCGCGCGTTTGTTTTGTTTTTGCCATAGCAACTCCTTGAGCTGTGTGCTTACAGTTTTAGTATAAACGAACATTCGTTTGACGTCAATCACATATTTATAATCTCATATGTTCGAAATACAACACTCGTCCATAA
This sequence comes from Atopobium massiliense, assembly GCA_900343135.1. Taxonomy (GTDB): domain Bacteria; phylum Actinomycetota; class Coriobacteriia; order Coriobacteriales; family Atopobiaceae; genus Fannyhessea; species Fannyhessea massiliensis. The sequence goes on from OPYK01000001.1 coordinate 18,011, forward strand.
CTTGCAAAAAACGCGCGCAGCTGCACGAAACAAAACAAAATAGGTGCCTAAAGCGCAGATTGAATAGCGTGTTCAATAAGCAAAAGTGCATAAGATACTGCCTGTGTGCGAACGGCGTTTCGATTACCTTCAAAATGTTTACATATACATGAAAAACCACGCGTGCCCATAATGCAAAACCACACCGTGCCGATAGGTCGATGAGGAAGCGCGCCCGTGGGGCCTGCAATACCCGTAACCGATACACTGTAGGTGCTACCAAAAAGTGATTGCGCACCACGTGCCATTTGAAGTGCGCAAAAGCTCGAAACAGGTCCGAGCGCGAGATCGTCTAAAAGTGGCTGTGAAACACCCAAAACAGCGTGTTTTACCTGCGGCGTATAGCTAGCAAATCCACCACACACGGCAGCTGACGAGCCAGAGATTTCGGTAAGTGCGCTTGTTACCAAACCAGCAGTGCACGACTCTGCAGTACTTACGGTTGTATGTGTAGCTAAAAGCTGATTTACAACGCGCTCTGCCTGTGCATAAAGCTCACATGGCCACGCAAGCTCTGCTCGCGCATCATTACTGCAGCTCACAGTGCTAGAATGCACAGAGCTACAATCTTCCGTATGACTGTTAGATTCACCCGCGCAAGCTGTGCGTGTGCTCATGCTCATCACCCACTAAGACAGGCCAGGACTTTATAAAGTAATCGATGCCCGACCAAATTGTAAGAATAACAGCAATAATCATGCCAAGAGAGCCAATGCAAAACAGCACAAACGACACCATAACACCGTCGAAGCACAGCGAAAGCAAAATGCCACATAATGCAACCATCGTTGTTGCTGTTTTCCACTTACCGAGCTGCGAGGCAGCAATGACGCTGCCTGATGTGGCAACTACCATACGCAGCGCACTTACCAACAGCTCGCGCGCAAGAATGATGAGGATAACCCAGCTGGAAACGAGGGTTTGCTCAAGCAAAAAACATAAGGCACCAAGAACGAGAATTTTATCGGCAATAGGATCGAGAAACTTGCCTAACGTGCTTATTTCGCCACGACTACGTGCAAGGTAGCCGTCGAGCTTATCGGTAAGCGAAATAATACAAAACAGCACGAACACAAAGGTATAGCCAAGCTGCAGATGACCTGCATCAACTAAGCAGGTATCGAGGGTTGCGCCGTCGAAAAGCGCGTGTTGCGCTACCCCTTGGGCAACCGCCAGCCACACGGGAACGGCAAGAATACGAATTGCGGTAACAATATTTGCCAGGGTACAAATGCTGCTGCGACCGACAGGCGATGCTGCATTATTACTCGTTGGTGTTGATGTGAGCATGGTTGGCATCATCCGATCCTAACAGCGTTGCAGATAGTTCATAACAGTACGAGCTTACAAGCCGCACACGCACAATGTCGCCAATTTCGCCAGCATCAGCAGGTAGATGAACAGCTCCATCGCAATCGGGCGCCTGGAACCATGCGTGTCCTATGAGCTCAAAGCTTCCATCGTCATTATAATCTTTTGAATCGATAATAACATCTACAACTTCGCCAACGTGCTTTGCCGTTGCAGAAAAACCAAGCTCTTCGGCCACGTCACGCAAGCGCTGCGTGCGCTCGAGTTTTGTTTGCGCCGAAACCTGATCGCGCATACGTGCAGCCGTCGTACCATCTTCTTGCGAGTAAGAAAATATCGACATGTAATCGAACTCTTCTGCCTTAAAAAAGTCGACAAGCTCGTCGGCTTCCTGCGCTGTTTCGCCTGGAAAACCAACCATTCCTGTGGTGCGCAACACCATGTCTGGAATTTCGCGCCGAAGCGTTGCAAAAAGCTCGTGGAGTTCTTGCGCGCTTCCTGTGCGCCCCATGCGCTTCAGCACGTGCTCGCTGCAATGCTGAATAGGAATATCAATGTACGGCAGTACTTCGGGCGTATCGCGTATTGTAGAGATAAGCTCAGGCGTCATGCCTTCAGGCTGCAAATAAAGTACGCGAATCCAGCACTGTTTGCCGCGCACGTGGTGCGCAACCTGCTGTAACAGCCACGCTAAGGTTTTTGATTCTTTAAAATCGCAGCCCCAAATACCGGTATCCTGACCAATGAGAATAATCTCGTGAATGCCAGCATCTACCAGCATATCTACCTCAGCCAAAATGTCCTGAGGAGGACGGGATGCGTAAGGCCCACGTATGTGAGGAATAGCGCAAAACGCACACATGCGCGAGCAACCCTCCGATATTTTTACAAACGCGCTTGTTGCTTCCTTGGTGCGAAGCGCGCGACGCGTAAGTTCTTCAACAAAGGAAAAACTGGGGTGCTCAAGGCCGAGCACGTCGCACACAACACCAATAATGCCGTCTTCGTCATTTGCTTTTACAAAGGCCGCAACCTCGGGAAGCTCGCCGGTAAGCGCTTTGCCGTAGCGCGACGGCACGCAGCCGCACATAATAATGGGGCAGGTAGTAATGCCATTTTGTTGTTCTTGGGCAAGGTCGAGTGTAACATCAATCGACTCACTTGTAGCAGTCGCTAAAAACGAGCAGGTATTTATAAGCACCACATCGGCATCATCGGCATTATGAGCCTCGCGAAAACCGCTTGCCAAAAGGAGCGCACGCATGCGATCGGTGTCAACCTGATTTTTAGCGCAGCCAAGCGTAACAAACAGACACATACGACCTTTACCATAGTTTGCCTGATTAGTGGCATCGTCGCCCGCTTCGTCTGTCGTGGATGCAGGAGCATTGGATCCAGGAGCACAAGACGACGAAGACTGCGGGAGCTGCGCTTCTAGTGCCGTTTTGCAGGCGCTTTCGTGAGCGGCGCGGGCACGTACAGCAGCAAACGATGTCCGAATTGCGTTTTTGTCTGTTGCACACTGAGTGCTGTTATCTGTAGTTGGTAAATTGCAGTGGTTGTCCATAATCCCTTTCCTTAAGCGCGGCGATTACCTCTTGCAAGGTATCGCGCGACGCCGAACTTACGCGCAGCTTATCGCCCTCTACGATAGCTTTGCATTTTAACTTTAAATCGCGAATATCTTTCGCAATCTTTTTAGCAACATCTTGTTGAATACCCTGGATGAGCTTGGCTTCTTGTTTTACGCTCCCCCCTTGTGCAGGCGTTGGGTTTTGTATGGATAGCGCGTTTAAATCGATTGCACGCTTTGAGAGCTTTGCGCGCAGCACATCGATAACCTGGCCGGCAACAAACTCCGACGGAGCAGCAATCGTATAGGATGCAAGCTGCTTATCGAAGCTAATCGTTGCGCCCGTTTGTTTAAGATCGTAGCGCTGTGCAAGCTCACGCTGCGCTTGTTGATAGGCGTTATCAGCCTCTTGCATATTAACTTCACTTACAACATCAAAACTCGACTCTTTTGCCATGATATGTCCTTTCTAAGTGGCATGTACATGTCGCTGGCGTGTGGTTGTGTGCTCAGCCCCTCCCGTTATATAGGCACGAGCCTATGCGCAGGGGCATTCAGACACTGCGCTCAAACTGCACTGCTAGCCCGCTAGCCATTCGATTTCTTCTTTTTCGCGGTTGCGTCGCTGCCATTTGACGCCCCTTGTTGCTTGCTATCTTGCTTCGATGCATGCTTTTTGTTCGAAGATTCTGCATTTTGTTTGTCGTCGGCTTTGCCACTTTGTTTGTCGCCAGAGGCATCGCCGTCTTGCTGCTGGTCGTCTTTAGGCTTGGTTCCCTTAATAGTTACCGTGCCTATACCTGCAGTTTTGGTGTCAAACTTAACAGGATCGCCATTTTTTGTAACGCGCACAGCCGAAGGATTGCTTACCTGAATAGTAATGGCATCTTGAACATCATACGACTGCGTCCAAGGACCAGTTACCTGCTGAGCAATTACCGATTTCCCATCGTGTACTATCTCAACCCAGCTTACTTCCCCCTCGGCAACACTTACATCAACGGTTGTTTTTTGCTGCGCGGCTTGCTGCTCTTGCTCGGCCTTATTTTTAGCTGCTTTTTGAGCTTCTTCTTCGGCTTCAGGTGTAGCTACCGTTTCACTTGAGGGTTTTGCAGGCTGCGTGTTGGAAGCAACTTGCACCGTTTTAGTGCCAGACAGGTTGTTATTAACGCAGGATGTTACCGACACAATAAGAAGCACGGTAATAAAAATTGCAACAAGCACACTCAGTAACACCATAAGACGTCGCGGCGTTGCCACAAACCACGTTAGTATGCCAAACAGGTAATCTTGTGCAGTACGTGGCCTGTTGCTGCGGCGCGGTTGACGTTGGGGACGTTGCGATTGCTGTCTGTGTACACTGGGGCGCTTCACATTAGCAATGTTGCGTGAGCGTACTCTACCCTGCGGCGACGACGCACTTTCGTACGCATATGCATTATCAAAGCGCAAGTCATCAACATAATGAGCATTACTAATATCACGCGTTTGTACAGTATCACGGCCAAGTGACGTGCGCGAAGGCGCGCCTGCGCGCGGATCCCTACCCGCCCTATCAGCTTGCGTGCGTGAAGGTGTATATGAGCGATTGGGATGGTAGGCATCGCTACTGGTAAAACGGCGCTGGGACGTGGCCGGCACATAGGTATCAAGCCGGCTTGTACGCGCGGATGGCATTTGCGCTGGTTGCTCTAATGCCGTGTGCGGATTAATGCGTCCGTAGTGACGCTGCGGCATAATGGGTACGGTGTTTCCTGTTTGACGGCTTCGCACCTGCGATGTGGTTGCATAGTCATGCATATCGCCCGCGTAGCCACCTGTTGTCGGAAGCAGACCTTCTTTTCCTCGATAATCGCGAGGCGTGCGTACTACAATGCGGTTTGTTGTATTGAGTGCATCCTGAGCTGCACTTTCTCCATACGTTGAGCGCGTAGCATCTTGCTCATTAAACTCGGCAAGATCGTGCATAAATTGACTCACAATTACACGAGTATTTAAACCAAGATAGCGCGCATACGAAGCAAGCATGCCTTGCGCATACCCACTTTTTGGAATGCTAAGAAAGTCGCCCTCCTCAAACGCTTCGATTACCTGCGGCTTTAACCGAAGATTGCGTGAGGCTTGATCAACCGATAACCCCAGTTGTCTGCGCCTATCAAACAACATTTCGCTAAAACGCGGACGTGCCATGCTATACCTGCCTATACTGTGCTTGTAATGCCTTGAACTCTTCAAGGCGCTCGTTATCCATTAAAACTTCGCGCGGCTTAGAACCATCGGGTGGACCTACAATGCCCTTAGCTTCGAGCATATCCATAATCCTACCTGCACGTGCATACCCAACTTTAAGGCGACGCTGCAAGCCAGATGTGCTACCAAGCTGCGAATCAACCACAATTTGCGCTGCTTGCCAAATGAGCGGATCGTCGTCGTCCTCGCCACTTGACGCAGCGTTCGAGCTTACCTGACCAGGCACCACTTGCGAAAGAATTTCGGTGTGGTAGTCGGGCTCGCCTTGACTGCGAATAAAATCAACCACGGCATGAATTTCGGAATCGGACGTGTAACAACCAAGCACACGCTTTGGGGTAAGCCCGCGGTCTTTAAAGAGCATGTCACCATTACCAAGTAGGCGTTCTGCACCAGTTTCGTCGAGAATAACACGCGAATCGATACCAGCAGACACCTTAAGCGCTACGCGCGTATCAATATTCGATTTAATAAGACCGGTAACAACGTTAGCACTGGGGCGCTGCGTGGCAACCACCAAATGGATGCCGGCTGCGCGCGCAAGCTGCGCAATACGAACAATCGATGCTTCAACATCTTTGCCTGCAACCATCATAAGGTCGCTCAGCTCGTCGATAATTACCACCAGGTACGGCAGAGGCTCAGGTGCATCTTCATCGCCATCTTCGCGGGCACTCACACAGTGCTTGTTGTACACACCAATATCACGAGCAGACGCACGCTCAAAGAGCTTAAGGCGGCGCTCCATTTCGCTTACTGCCCACTGGAGCGCCGATGCCGCTTGGCGAGGCTCGGTTACAACTGGTACGTACAGGTGCGGCAGGCCGTTATACGCACTAAACTCAACGCGCTTTGGGTCGATCATGATAAGTCGCACTTGTTTGGGCGTTGTACGCATAAGCAAGCTCATAATCATTGAGTTGATAAGAACCGATTTACCCGAACCAGTGGTACCTGCAACGAGCATATGCGGCATTTTTGCAATGTCGGTAACAACGGGTTTACCAGCAGAATCGCGCCCAACAGCAACCTGCAAAGGACCTTTGGTAGCATAGGCAAGCACATCGCCTAAATGTACATTTTGGCGTGTTTGATTGGGGATTTCGATGCCAACAAACGAAGTACCTGCAATTGGAGCAAAAATACGCACCTTTTGCGCGGCGAGCGTAAGGGCAATATCATCCTCAAGATTGCGAATTTTGTTAACGCGTTCACCCTCACCCATCTCAACACGAAACGTAGTAACTAAAGGTCCAGACACGTAATCGACAACGCGGCTCCGCAGGCCAAACTCTTGTAAGGTGTTTTGCAAGCGTTGCATGGTTTTTGTAAGCTCGGCATCGCTTGATGCACTTTGAGCACTGTGCGGATTGGAACTAAGCAGGCTCATGCTGGGCAACGTGTACGAATCGTCGGCATCGCCAGGGCGCGTACACATGGCAGGTGCCGGCTTAATCTCAACCTGAGCCTTCGTCTTAGATTGAGCGTTAGGATGAGCTTGAGTCTTCGTGCGCTGAGCGCGTGCGGTATGCGAACTGCTGGCACTACCGGCACCAGTAGAGCCACTTGTCGGCACGTGAGTATCTTCGTCTAATTGAGAAGAAGCATCGCCTGCACGCACTCCTTGTGCACGCAGCAGAAAATCGGGTATGGCAGGCGCGTCAACACGTGCACGAGTGCTTTGAGCTGCGGCAGCATCCCGCGCTTCTTTTGTTGTTTGCACGGTGCCAAACGCAGGCACATCAGATGAACTCTCAACCTGAGCTTGAGGTGTGCAATTGAGCATTGTTCCTGCCGGTTGCGTTTGTCCAACATCGATATCGGGATGCGGCGTACGGCGTAATTTTGTAGTTGGAGCTTCTGGCTGCATACCGGTTGATAACGCAGCTGCTTGCATGCCTTCTGCTGCAGCATCGTTACGCTGGAGAACGGTTGTTTTTCGGCTTCCTAAATAGGTTGTTTTTGGCTCGCTTGAAGGAGTGTTGCGTTGCAGCCGGCGCGCAGGAGCAGGTGTAGACGCCTGTGGTTGCATGATACCTGCTTGTTGCTGCGCGGCTGCGCGACTGCGCCGTGATGAATACGACATGGCAGCTTTTTGGGCAAGCGTTGAAGATGTAGATGATATCCAGGGCGAAAGCACAGAAAGAAACTCAACTATGGCGTGAAACCAGCGCGTAAGATGAGCTGAGAGCGAAAACCCGCAGATAACAAATCCTGCAATTACAAGGCAGGTGGTTATAGCAATACCCAGCGCGCTTCCGCAAAACATATATAAAAATGCAGCAATACCGCAGCCAATGTAGCCGCCAAGCGACGTAACAAGGTTTGTATCGAGAAGTTGCTCTGCAAACACAACAGAAGACGGCACATTACACAGCGTGGCAAGACCGAGTGAAGAGCACGCAATGATAACAATACCAAGACCAATGCGCGGACGTGCAAGTGCAGCATCATCGATAAAAAAACTGAGCGCACAGCAGCCAAGAGCAAGCGGAATAACCCATGCCCACTGACCACACAGGTATACCTGCGCCCCTGCCAAATATTGCGCAACGGGCGCACTTGAGCGGGTTGCAAGCGACAAGCCACAGCACACAGCAAACAGCGCAAACGCAAGCCCGATAAAATCACGCGAGCGCGGCGAAGCTGCATATGTGCTAGCAGCTGCATGTGGTTGTTGACGTGCAATTTTCTTTGCGGAACCCCTTGCCATTTATACCTCCATGACAACCGGGATTATCATTGGACGAGTGCGCGTTTTAGACCACAGAAGTGACGAGAGTTTTTGGCGAATACCCTGCTGGTACGCTTCTACACCAGCAGCATCGTAGCTATGAGAACCCTCAATGTAATTGCGAATAAGCTCAATGGCATGCTCTGCTAAATCGTCAAGGCTAAAGGATACACCTCTACTTGAGAGTTCGACATCGGCAATTTTGCGCTGGTTTGTGATAGTAACAACACAAAAAACGATACCGTCGCGCGAGAGCTTTTGACGGTCGCGGAATACAACGGGGTCGGCGTCGCCAACAGACAAGCCATCAACATAGATAACACCTGACTCAACGTTTTGACCCCATTGGAGCTTGTGGTTTTTCATAATGAGCTCATCGCCATTATCGGCAATAAAAATATGGTCGGGGGCGATACCCATTTGCTCGGCAAGTTTTGCGTGCTGACGCTGGTGCACCGCTTCGCCGTGAACGGGAACAAAATACGTGGGTTTGGTCATAGCCATAAGAAGCTTAAGCTCCTCTTGGCTTGCATGCCCCGATACGTGCACAAGTGTGCGGCTTCTGTCGTATACGTCGCAGCCCGTTTTGCTCAGCAGGTTAACAATGCCCTGAACACTCTTTTCGTTGCCGGGAACAGGCGTTGCCGAAATAATAACAGTGTCCGATTCGCGAATAGAAAACGTTTTGTGCTCACCGGTGGCCATGCGTGCAAGCGCACTCATCGGCTCACCTTGGCTTCCGGTACACATAACGACAATTTTGTCGTCGGGCATATCGGTCATCTCAAGTGCATCGATAATGTCGTCGGGAGAAATCTTAAGATAGCCAAGCTCGCGCGCTATACGCGTGTTTGAAATCATGGAACGCCCCGTTACCACAACTTTGCGCCCCACCGAAACAGCTGCGTCGCACACCTGCTGAATGCGGTGAATATGGCTTGAGAAGGAGGCCACAAACACGCGTCCCTGTGCATTTTTAATGATGTGACGCAAGCTTGGCCCTACGGCAGCTTCGCTTGGCGTAAAGCCGGGTTTGGTTGCGTTAGTTGAATCGGCTAAAAGCACATCGATACCCTCTTGAGCAAATTCACAAATTGCCTGGAAATCGGTGGTAACACCATCGATGGGCGTTTGGTCAAACTTAAAATCGCCGGTAAGCATAAAACTACCCGCAGGCGTTTTCGTGTAAATACCAAGTGCACCAGGTATGGAGTGCGTAATTGAGAAGAAATTCACTTCAAATGCGCCCAAACGAACAACATCGCGGTCATGAACCTCACACAAGTTTGGAGCTACCACTTTGTACTCGGAGAGCTTTGCGTTGATAAAACCAAGCGAAAGCTTGCTTGAGTAGATGTTAACTTTTTGCTGAAGGTCGCCAAGCAAATATGGAATAGCACCAATGTGGTCTTCATGACCGTGCGTAATGATAATACCGCGCAGCATGTCCGCGTGCTCAAGCACGTAGGTGTAATCGGGCAAAACAAGGTCGATACCAGGCTGATTGTCGTCTGGAAACATAAGACCGCAGTCGGCCAAGATAAGGTCGTTGCCATATTGAAACGCCGTCATATTTTTGCCGATGCCATCAAGGCCTCCGAGCGGAATAATTTTTAGTACAGATTTGGTTTTTCGCATGCGTGTCCTTTCAAACGTAGCAGTACAAGTATTAAACACATGGCAGGCATGTGTGAATGTGTAAAGTAATTTAGCAACTTATAATTTTACATGATGACGATGTTCGTTGTGCGTTTAAGATGTGAAACTACGTTAAAAACGCATGTACGCTGCCCTGCGCGGCGCCCGCACCCGCAGGTGATCGTTGTGGAAGCCTGCGCTGTGAGCGCGATGGAAGTACAGCGCACCAACACCATAAACACCCATTAATCCGCGCGATATAAAAAAACACGCCTGCGTTCTACAGGCGTGTTATACCAGCTACTATTTTTAGACCGTCTGGACGTTCTGTATGCTTGCGCGTACAGTGAAAAGAGCGTTAAGACTGGCTCTTTGGCACGAGCACAAACGCTTAATCTTCACGCGTGGTGTGATGACGACGAAGCTGACGGTGACCCGGGCGCAATTCGCCCTCGTTTGTCTCTGCTCCAGCAGCGTCTGAGAAGTGACGATGCTGCGGCTTAGACACATAGCCCCGCTCGCGACGCGCGTCTTTCCCGCGCGAAGGCCGCTCAGGCCGATCGTTTCCAGCACGTGGTGCTACCTCGGGTTTATCCAAGCGATCGAGAGAAATCTTTCCTTTGTCATCTACTTCAAGGACAACAACGTCAACTTCATCACCAATGGAAAGCACGTCTTCGATTTTCTCAACACGGCCTTGTGCCACGCGAGAAATGTGCAGCAAACCGTCTTTTCCGGGCAAAAGCTCAACAAAAGCGCCAAAGGGTTGCAAACCAACAACGCGACCGTGGTACTCCTCGCCCACTTCGGGCACCTTAATAATCATATTGATACGGTCGGCAGCAGCCTGTGCGGCCTCACCAACACCAGCAATAAAGACGCTACCATCTTCTTGAATTTCAACCGTAGCGCCTGTTTCGTCTTGGATAGAGCGAATAACTTTGCCGCCCGAACCAATAACATCACGAATGGTATCAACAGGAATTTTAATGCTGATAATCTTGGGTGCAGATTCTTTGGTGTGAGCGCGCGGCTCAGGGATTTGCGCGAGCATAGCATCAAGAATTTCCATACGGCCAACGTGTGCCTGCTGAAGTGCTTGACGCAAAATTTCGGGAGTAAGACCAGTTGCCTTGTTGTCCATTTGCATGGCGGTAATACCCTTGGTTGTACCAGTTACCTTAAAGTCCATATCACCGAGGAAGTCCTCAAGACCTTGGATGTCGGTAAGGACAACGGTTTTGCCTTCTTCCTGGATAAGACCCATAGCAACGCCGGAAACAGGGCGCACAATAGGTACACCTGCGTCCATAAGAGCAAGCGTGGAACCGCAGGTAGAAGCCATAGACGATGAGCCATTCGACTCCATAACTTCGCTTACGACGCGAATTGCATACGGAAATTCGTCTTCACTTGGAATAACAGGCAATAGTGCACGCTCAGCCAAGTTACCATGTCCAATTTCGCGGCGTTTAGGCGAACCCAAACGACCAGTTTCACCGGTGCAATATGGCGGGAAGTTGTAGTGATGCATATAGCGTTTGCCTTCTTGCGGCTCGATGGTGTCGAGACGCTGCCATTCGCTCAGCATACCCAGGGTTGCCACCGAAAGCACCTGCGTTTGACCACGTTGGAACAAACCAGAACCGTGAACAAGTGGCAGATAATCGGGCTTAATCATAAGCGGACGCACTTCGGTTGCACTACGACCATCAACACGCTCGCCTGTTTCAACAACCATAAGTCGCATCGCGTGCTTTTCGAGGCTCTTAAGCTCAGCAGGCAGCGCAACTGCCCATTCTTCTTGCTCCTCTTCGGTAAACTCATCAACAATCGCAGCTTTAAGTTCTTCAACTTTTTCGATGCGGTGAAGTTTGTCGTCGTCTTTAAGCGCAGCACTCATTTCGTCAAAGTGCGCAAATACACGGTTGTGAAGCTCCTCGATGGGCTCGTCAAGCTCGTAGGTGTGCTCTTCGATAGGACCGTTTACCTCGGCAACCTTTGCGAAGAATTTTTCTTGTTCGGCACAAAACGCGGCGATAGCTTGTTGACCAAACGCCATTGCAGACAGCATGTCCTCTTCGGAAATTTCTTGCGCAGCAGCTTCAAGCATGGAGATGAAGGTTGCAGAACCAGCAAGTTCAAGGTCGAGATCGGAGTGTTTGCGCTCTTCGTAAGTGGGGTTCACAATAAATTCGCCGGTTTGTGTGTTGCGACCAATACGAACGCACGCAAGCGGGCCCTCAAAAGGAACACCACCGGTGCGCATTGCGCAGGACGCACCCATAACACAGATGGTGTCAACGGGATTAAACTGGTCGGCTACCAGCGGCATTGCAACAATTTGCACTTCGTTACGAAAACCATCGGGAAATGCTGGGCGAATAGGACGGTCGATCATGCGTGCTGTAAGCGTAGCTTTTTCGGTGGGACGCGATTCGCGCTTGAGATAGCCGCCAGGAATGCGACCAACGGCATACATTTTTTCAATAAAATCAACGGTAAGCGGGAAGAAATCGTAGTCTTTGCGTTCTTTTGAAACAACAACAGTTACATTAACGGTAGAATCGCCGCACGAAACGAGGCATTCTCCTGTTGCTTGTTTTGCAAGCTCGCCCGTTTCGAGCTTGTAGTGTTTATCGTATAAATCGAACTCGTATGATACTTTTGCCATATATATCCTTAACCTCTACTTTTCACCCCTTGTGAAAAGTGCCTCTACATGCAAAAAGCGCCCGTAATCGGGCGCTTATGTGCAACTTACTGAATGTTGTCGCGGATACCCAAGCTCTTGATAAGGCTACGATACGCTTCGATATCTTGGCGTTTAATGTAGCCCAACAAGTTACGACGTTTACCTACGAGCATAAGCAAACCACGGCGCGTGTGAAAGTCGTGCTTGTGTTCCTTAACGTGCTCGGTAAGACCCTTAATGCGCTCGGTAAGCAAAGCAACCTGAACAGCTGCGCTACCTGAATCGTTAGCGTCTTTACCATATTGAGCAATGAGCTGCGCTTTGCGCTCTTTTGAAACTGCCATGAGTTTCCACCTTTCGTATAGGATTTGCCTCAAACTGAGAAAGCGTGCAGGTGTGCGCATCAATCTAAGTGTGAGGTACGAACTTATCAAGTTTAGCATGAGATACCGAATTGCAATGGTGCAAAAAGCGGTGCTTGCGTACGCGTGCACAAACACTCCACGTTATGCACATAATGTGCATGCTCGCAAGGAAACGAAAGTTCCGGCAACGGTTCGCAGCGCGAGCGCTTAGTGCAGCAAAAACTCAAAAGCAGGGAGTCGTACGTCGAGATAGGTTTGTGCCCAAAGGCACATAAGCGACGCTGCCGCATATGCAGGCTCACCCTCAGGTGCCATGTGCGCAATGTCTGCAAAACGCGCATTAAGCAGCTGCTGCGTGAGCGTACGTGTGGCGGTATCGTAGGGCTTCAGCATGTCTTGACCGCGCGCGCACGACGCGCAGAGCGCTCCCCCATCAAGCACAGAAAAATAGGCAACCTGTTCATCTGAACAAGACGCGCACGAGGCAAGGATGGGCAAATACCCTGCATGCGCCATGAGTTTAAGCGCATATGCGCACATAAACGCCAGAGCGGAATTGCGGCTTTTCGCAGATTTAATAGCCGCTAAAAACGCCGTACAAATGGCAAACACATACGCATCGCGGGCATCATGCGAGCTGAGATACCGCGTAAGTTCACAGGCGGCACACGCAAGCGCAAAGGTATCGGGGTCATCACGAATGTGCACGTTTGCATTACGTAGCTGAGCTTCTTGAATAGTGTCAAGCGACGAGCCCTCGCTCAGTAAAAAATCGGCTTCACAGCCAAGTTCGGTTCTACTCGCAAAGCGACCGCCGGGCCTCAGAGCTCCTTTTGCAACAGCGCTACGCAGACACCCGTCCTCGCACAATAGCCGCACGATAACATCTTTTTCCTTAAGACGCACACGATGATCGATAACAAGCGCATGCATATGGATAAGCGGCCGACGCTGCATTATTCAGCCTCATACCCAAGGCGCCTAATTTCGTTTTGATCATTTCGCCATTTTGGGTACACGCGTACAACTAAATCTAAAAATACCTGCGCACCAACAAGTTTTTCGATATCGCGGCGCGCCTGCATACCAATTTCTTTTATGAGCGTAGCTTTTTTACCAATGATAATGGCTTTTTGACCTGCACGCTCAACCATGATGGTAGCACGTATACTACATAATTTTTTGGAGCGCCACACAACGTCGTCAATGTGCACTGCCACGCTGTGAGGAATTTCGTCATGTGTAAGATTCAGGATTTTTTCGCGAATAAATTCACTCATAAGCTCTTCATCAGTAGCATCTACATCCATATCATCAAAAAACCAGTGCGGACCTTCGGGCAGGTGGTCTTCAATACGATGCAAAAATTCACCCACACCAAACTGCTGCGTTGCGCTTACTACCAGTGTATCGTCAAACGATCCAAGCATAGAAGAAGCCTCAAGTTGAGCTTCAACCTGAGCTTGCGTAGCTTTGTCCGCTTTAGTAAGAACAAGAATTTTATACGCAGCGCTGCTTGCATGAACATGCTTAGCTACCCACATATCACCACGACCAATTGGCGCCGTTGCATCCACTAACAATGCAACAACTTCTACATCGTTAAGCTCTAAAAGCGCTGTTTGGTTGAGGGTTTTACCTAAGGCATCTTGAGGCTTATGAAGACCGGGCGTATCAACAAGAATAATTTGCGACGTATCAGAGGTAATAACAGCACGCAAACGCTTGCGAGTTGTTTGCGCAACATTTGATGTGATGGCAATTTTACCGCCGTAACATGCATTAAGAAGGGTCGATTTACCAACACTGGGACGACCAACCAAAGCAACGAAACCGCTTTTAAAACCCTCATGTTGAGCTGTAGTGTTTGAATCCATGTTCATTCCTTTAGTACGAAAATGCAGGTGTACACAGGTGCAAAGGCATGTAAGCGCACATACTAACCCCACCAACCAAGTGCGCGCAACACAAGGCCAGCGCCAATCAGTGCAACAATAACGCACATCGACCAAACGGCCGCCGCAGCAATATCCTTAGCTTGTCCTGCAAGAGGATGAAATTCGGGCGACACCAAGTCGACAACTTTTTCGATAGCTGTGTTTAACAATTCTGCTGCTATCACAACTGCGCAGCATAAGGCAAAGATAAGCCATGATATCGCATCAAAATGCACAACGACGCCCACAGCTACCCCAACAAGCGCACCCGCAAGCATTACTTTAATGTTGCGTTCCTGATGAAACGCAAGACGGAAGCCTTGCTGTGCAAATAAAAACGACCGCTTAAATGAAGGGTGATAGGGATGTTTGCCAGGAATCATCGCTGCTCATCTCTATGGCGCGTAAGAGTAACATGCCCAACGTGTTTGGTGGTGCCAACTTCGATAAGAAGCCTATCTTCAAGTGCTTCCATAACTTCGGCATCAGCATCATTCAAATGGTCGTATCCCAACAGATGGAGCATTGCATGGATGAGAAGCAGGCGACATTCGTCCTGGTGATCCATACCAAAATCGTCAGCCTGATGAGCGATGTACTCCGATGCCAGTATAATGTCACCAAGCTCACAGGGCTCCCCTGCAGCTAAACTCGGATCGTCTGGACGCTCGCACTCAATGGAAATAACATCGGTTGGTTTGTCTTGCCCGCGAAACTCACGGTTTATGTCGTGAATATGATCGATAGTAACGATCGAAATGGAAATCGTACACGGACGAACTACCTGCTGATCGTGCAGCACGTATAAGCAAATTTGGCGCATTTGCTCCTCAGTAAGCAAAAGCTGAACACCTTCGTCATATGAAAAAGAAAACGTGGTGTGCTGCCAGGCTTCGCGCATAGCAGAATCTGCCGATGCGGAAGCCTGAGCAGGTGCGATAGCAAAAACAGAATCGTCTTCGCTGCGTTGCGTATCAGTGGTGTGTGATATATCGTGTGTTGCCATAGCAAAACCTTACCAATTAAAGATGCATACAGAAAAATCGTCTCGCACAACGCGTGGCGATTGTTTGTACTAGTATAGCCGATTTAGCAGCATACACGCTACATCGCGCAGCTAAAACCGCCCAGCCGACGATACCCATCCATAACACGCCAGCTAGATGCGGGTAACAATGAGCGAAGAATCGGGCATAACAGAAGCAATAGTTACGTCGATGAGCGTGTCGATGGGAATGGTTTTATCAACATGCGCATCAAAAAGGCCAGATGTAATGCCATAACCTGCCGTTTGAACAACCACGCTATCGCGCATACCAACAAGTGTTTGAGCTTGCGTGTAGCGCATCTGTGCGGCAAGCTCGTGCATGGTGCGGCTACGAGCTGCCATAACATGAGGGTCTACCTGCCCTACTGCCGTGGCTGCAGGTGTACCGCTCCGTTTTGAATAGCGGAAAATATGCATTTTTGCAAATCCAATGTCCTTGCAAAACTTGTAACTGGTGGCAAATTCATCATCGGTTTCGCCAGGAAACCCAACAATAAGATCAGTACCAAGTGCAACATGCGGCATACGCTCACGTGCACGCTCAACGGCTGAACGGTAAAACGCTGTTGTGTAATTGCGCTTCATACGCCGCAGCGTCGCATCGCAGCCCGACTGCAGGCAAATATGCAAAAACTGCGCAATACGACCCTCAGATCCTGCAATAACATCGAGCAATTCATCAGTAATATCGGGCGGCTCAATCGACGACAAACGAATACGCTCAATAGACGTTTGTTTCATAATTTCGGAAAGCAAACCCGGAAGACGCAGGCGCGAACCCTTATACTCATAGCGATAATCACCAAGGTTAATGCCGGTGAGCACCACCTCGTGTGCACCATGGGCCTGCGTCGCGCGCACCTGGGATATAATCTCGTCTACATCGGCTGAACACGCGGGTCCGCGCGCTTTCCACACAATGCAAAATGAGCAGCGGTTATTACAACCGTCCTGCACTTTAATACCGGGGCGTGTGCGACCAGTTGGCGTAGGCGTAGAGATGAGGTTTCCGCTATCGTCTACCGAGCCCGCAATGCAGCCAAATTCGTTAAGCACACATGACGCTACCTGCGCTTTATTTACTTGCACATTTACGTTTTCGGCAATAGACGAAAGCTCATCGGCATGCAAACTCGCTACGCAACCGGTTGCAACCACAAACGGTGTATGCGCAAGCTTCGCCGCGCGGCGCACAACCTTGCGCGTTTTAGCTTCGGCTTCGCTCGTAACCGCGCAGGTATTTATGATAATAGCGTCAGCTTCGGTTTGTGGCACAACTTCACAGCCAGCGCGCTCAAGCTCAGAAGCAATTACGTCGGTTTCTACGCGATTTACGCGACAACCAAGGTTAATAAATGCAACTTTTGGCGGGCGCGCAGACTGCGTATCATCAGGTGTAGATACAGCTTCTGCAGAAGGCGTGTTTGTTTCTAAAGAGGATGGGTGTGTCAGGCGTTCCATACACACTCCTACTTCTTTTTCTTGTGCGTACGCTGCCGTTTCTCAACAATTTCAGCAATAAGCTCAATATCTTTTTTGGTGAGCGACGCGGGACTTACCACTTTAAGCACAGCTACCAAGTTGCCACGAGAAGCCGAGCGCTGCTGCGGCATACCTGCATGCTTTACAACAACATGCTGAGCGTATTCAGCGCGCGGCGGCACAACAACATCAACGGTTTCATCGGGCAAAATACCAGCAACCTGCTTTGTGCAGCCAACCAGCGCTTCAAGCGAATCGATGGTGAGCGATGTGTACAAATCGTTGCCATCGCGCTCAAAGCGTGGTTGCGCGTGAATTGCAATTTGTACAACCAAGTTGCCGCTTGCTGCATTGCGAATACCTGCCTCGCCCATATGCGGAATGGTAATAATCTGACCATGGGTAACACCTGCAGGAATGGTAATTTCAACATGTTCACGATTAGGACAACGCCCCTGACCATCACAGGTTTCGCACGGCTTATCGAGCTTAGAGCCCTCGCCCTTACACGCAGAACACATCTGCTGGGTTTGCATGCGTCCAAACATCGTTTGCTGCGTTGCAACAACATAGCCAGCGCCATTACACACACTACACGGTATAAGCTTGCCGCCCTCAGCGCTGCCTTTACCTGCACAATCTTCACAGGGAGCCAAGCGCTCATAGGTAATCTTTTTTACGCAACCAACCGCAGCGTCTTCAAGCGAAATGGTCATGGTAATTGCCATATCCCTACCGGCGGAAGGCTTGCCTGCATGACCTGCACCACGACCGCCAAAAAATGAGCTAAAAATGTCGCCTACATCAAAGCCGTTCGCGCCAAAGATGTCAGACATATCAACAAAATCGGAACCGTAGCCACCAGGACCTGCAGGATCGCCATATCTATCGTAATTCGCACGTTTTTGCTCGTCGGAAAGGACAGAATATGCTTCGTTTATTTCCTTAAATTTTGCTTCCGCATCGGGTTCTTTGCTCACGTCGGGGTGATAGCTGTGCGCAAGTTTTAGAAATGCCCGCTTAATGGTTTTTGCGTCGGCATCTTTTGCAACACCTAAAATCTCGTAATAATCTTTGGATTGAGCCATGTGGTAAACCTCTCTTTTACATTTGCTCAACAACTATACAATATCCTACCCACATATACATGGGCGCGCACTTACATCATAAAAAAGCGAAGAAGTATAAGTGCTGCATATATACACGAAACAATGCATGCAACTTTGCCGCTTGCCGCTGCATGCAGCCACCAGCGTACAGGGTGCACAACTCCCCGCTTACACAAAAGCATAACGCCCACTACCGCTAATATGCCGATAAGAACAATGTCGCTCATTAGCGTTTGGGTAATAATGCGCGCGATACAAAATGGCAGCACAAGGCAGATAAGCTGCGCACCAAGACGCTCAGAAGCAGTAAGGCGCTCTGAGGCAACTTGGCAACGAATAATCAAATCGCCTGCACGCGCGCCGTAGGTGCCAACATGACCTTTGCCTGCCACGCGAAACTCATCCATGTCGTGTGTATGCGCAGAAATTGAAACGCGCTCAGAGGCGCTTGCAAGTACGCGTCCCGAACCAGAACACGTGGTACACGCATCAACAACAAGTTTACCTGCGCCAGCACAATGTGAGCACGTCATAGCATACGAACCAAAGCCGATAAGCGTGCGCAAATCGAGCGTAAGCGTACCTGTACCATCGCACACGGAGCACTCAACAACATGCGAAGCAATATCGCGCGCGGGGTCTTCATCGAGCGTTGGCGTTTCTATACCATGCGCATGACAGTGCTCACAAGGTACGTAGCACTTGTAATTAAACGATTGGGTTATACCGTCTTTTGCCATATCGTCAGAAAGCTGCACTTCAATAACGATATCCTTACCATCTTGAGGTTTATAGGCACACACGGAAGGCGCGGCTTGCGTGCGGCGACCAAACCCATCGCTGGTATCAAACCCGCCAAAACCACCAAAATCGGTAAACCCGCCAAAGCCGCCCATAGAGGCAAAAATGTCGCTGAGATCGTAAAAATCGCCCGTTGAATAGGAGCCTTGGCCATACGCACCACTGCCATAGGAACCCGCACCGGCAGTACTACCGGCAAAGGGATTGCCGTGAAGCTGCGCAGTGTAGCGTGCACGCTTTTTTTCGTCTGAAAGCACCGCGTATGCTTCAGATACCTGCTTAAACTTTTCTTCTGCATCGGGCGCTTTGTTAACGTCGGGGTGCAGCGTGCGTGCCTTTTGCTGAAATGCTTTACGAATTTCGGCGGCTGTTGCATCCTCGGATACGCCAAGAATATCGTAGTAGTTGCTTTGTGCCATGAAGTACCTCGCGCTAATGAATAGTAACACTCAAAGTAGTTGTGTAAAAAGCTCGTGCAAAAAATTGTAACGCTTATACACTGGTAAATGGTGGTTATTTAATGGTGAATGCTCACAGGTAACAAAGCGCTGTGTGCAGCGCTCCACAAAGGCGGTATAACTCATGCGCTCACGTGCAGCGTAAAAGGCGGCTCTTGTGCCAGCCCCCACAAGCGCTCAAATAGCGCGTTTCCCATAAGCCAGCCCGCTTCTGTAGGAAGAATGCGCCCATCTGCGCGCACAATAAGCGAAAAATGCTCAAGCTCCTCTAAGAGCGCATCCATGGTGCTTGTTCCAAAAACGTCATAGGCATGTGTAAGAAGATCGGGCTCAATACCGCAGGTACAACGCGCTTGTAGCATGAGGTCTTCTGCGGTACATTGCTCCTCATTAAAAAATTCAAGGGTGAGATTTCGATGCTGCCATCCCGGGTATGCACACATATGCGCACGTGAGTCGTTTACCGTAATACGCACACGCACCACACTGGTTGTACGTTCAGGAAGCTGCGGCATATGTTTCCGCAACATGTCGTATTGCCACGCCGTAAGCATCGAAGCTGCACTTGTACCAACACCCATGTAGGACTCTTGTGTCCAGTAGGCGCGGTTATGCGCACACGCGTATAACGGCACCTGAGCAGATGTTGCAGAGTGCGTATCGTGCGACATTACGCGCGCATAAGACGCCACTTCATAGCGCACAAACCCTATTTCCTGCAATATGCGCGCTGCTGCTTTCATGCGCGCCGCCTGCACCAAATCGTTATTAAACGCAGGATGTACACTGCTATAACGCTTCCAAAACGCCGTATGCGGCTCTATCGCAAGTGGATAGATGCTTATGTGTGATATGCCCTGCTCACAGCAAAGCACAAGACTTTGATACCACGAGGCAGGCGTTTGATATGGAATAGCACACATCAGATCGCATGACACACATAGTCCCTGCGTTGCTGCGCAGCGCAGGCGCGACAAGGCTTGCCTTGCCGTATGCGTTCTTCCAAGCGCACGCAGCTCACGCTCATGGCACGACTGCACGCCAAACGAAATGCGTGTAAGCGGGCTTTGAGCAAGCTGTGCGAGTAGTTCATCGGATGTAGAATCGGGGTTTGCTTCGCAGCTAAATTCCACAGGCGAGCACAATTCAGCAATGCTCGAAATAAGCTCGGGCAGCTTGGAGCCAAGACAGGTTGGTGTGCCGCCACCAATATATGCCGTTTGTACATCGCACAATAATCCCCATGATGCAAGCTGCTGTATATCGGTGCGCACAGCCGCAAGGTAGCGGTCGCGATCGTTAGTATTGGCTGCATAGGGCCACGAAGCAAAATCGCAATAGCCACATTTTTGCGAGCAAAACGGAATATGCACATACAAACTGTAAGCGCTATGAGCATCTCGACGCTCAGCATAGGTATACGTGCGCGGACGTACAACCTTATGAGCGTTCATGAGAGCCATCCAGAAAGACTGACGCTTGCAAGGAAGATGAGCTTGGATCGACAACGGTTGTATCAACGTGTTTGTTGTTAATTGCACATACAGTATCGCTGGTGCAAACGGAGTCTTCTAACTCGTTTATACACGCTAAAAAGTCGCTAAGCGTTTTGCACGTCATAAACCGCGCGCGCCAGGCTTTTGCGTGAGGAAATGCTGCAAGATACCAGCTCATAATGCTTCGCGCGCGAGCCATGTGGCTGCCGTGAGCTGCCAATAAGTGAACAGAAAGGCGCATAGCGGCAAGGCGCGCGGATGTGCTGCGTCTAAACGGTGCCAACGTCGACACATCCGCAGACATATCAAGAGTACTAGTGCAAACAGCGCAACCATTTGAAGCACTATCATGCGTTTTAGCGTGTTGCAGCTGAGAAAAAAGCGTGTATGCGTCCGAAAAAATCCAGGGATTACCATACGTGCCGCGTGCAATCATAACGCCAGCTACGCCGGGTATAGAAGCAAGTGTGCATGCGCGCTCAGGCGTAAGAATATCACCCGATGCAATCGTAGGCACCGAAATGGCATGTGCCACGCGCTCAATGCAAGCATCACACGAGTTGCCACTGTAAAGCTGCTTGGCATAGCGTCCATGCACCGTGATAGCAGCCGCACCAGCATCTTCGAGCACACGCGCAAACTCGCTTGCCGTTTCATTACCCTGCTCATAGCCACGCCGAATTTTGCAGGTAACAGCAACCGAAGTTTCGGCGCACAGCGCGCGAACGATATCAGCTGCTTTCTCGGGCGTGCACATAAGTGCGCTTCCCTCGCCTTTTTTTGTTACCTTAGCAACGGGGCACGCCATGTTCACATCAAAAAACAACAAGCGATCAGAAAGCCGTTCGGCTATACGCGCAGCCGCCGCACGAAATTGATCGGGTTTTGAGCCAAAAAGCTGGACGACCAGGGGTTTTTCGACATCAGATGGGCAAATAAGATCCCAGGTTTTATCGCTATCATAGTGAAGGCCGGCAACCGAAACCATTTCGCTATACGCAAAGCCCGCCCCTGCACATTCATTTACAATACGGTAACTTTTGTCGCTTACCGATGCCATAGGAGCAGCTACAAAGGGATGTTTGGCAAATATACCGGGAATATCATCGCGCGAAAGTGGTGCGAGCTGCGTTGCATTCGCTGCATGCGTCATTGTACCCTGCGAAATGACAGCATTGCTCACCACATCGTTCCATGCGCACAACTCTGCCTGTGGCGCATAGGTTTGTATGATCTGCGCAACAGCACGCGTATCAACCTGCTGCGACACAAAAGGAGCATGCACTATTCATCGCCCACTTTAAGCACCGCCAAAAACGCCTCTTGCGGCACTTCAACCGAGCCAATCGACTTCATGCGCTTTTTGCCTTCTTTTTGTTTCTCGAGCAGCTTACGTTTACGCGAAATGTCGCCGCCGTAACACTTAGCAAGCACGTCTTTTCTGCGCGCACGCACGGTTGAGCGCGAGATAATTTTGCTGCCAATGGCGCCTTGAATAGGCACTTCAAAAAGCTGCTGCGGAATAATTTCTTTAAGCTTATCGCACAAAGCGCGCGCCATCGGATATGCTTTATCTTTGTGAACGATGCACGACAGTGCGTCAACCTCGTCGCCCGCAAGCAAAATATTGAGCTTTACCAGCTGCGACGGACGATAGCCATCGATTTCGTAATCGAGCGATGCGTAACCTTTGGTGCGACTTTTAAGCTGATCGAAGAAGTCCAAAATAAGTTCAGCTAAAGGTATATCAAAATGCAGTTCAACAGACTTTTGCGTAAGATACACCATGTCGCCAGTAATACCGCGGTGATCGATGACAAGCTGCATAACCGCCCCACAATATGCGGGCGGAACAATCACCTTAGCGGTAAGGTAGGGCTCTTCAATACGATCGATACTCGTTACATCGGGCAAATCCTGCGGACTTGTAATCGAACGCATGGTGTGATCGGTGGTATATACGTGATAATTAACCGATGGCGCCGTTGCAATAAGGTCGAGGTTAAACTCGCGCTCAAGGCGCTCTTTTACCACTTCCATATGGAGCAGTCCCAAAAAGCCAACACGAAAACCAAACCCCAGCGCGATAGATGTTTCGGCGCTCCACGTAAGTGACGGGTCGTTTACCTTAAGTTTTTCGAGCGCGTCGCGCAAGTTTTCGTAATATTTTGTGTCGGTCGGAAAAAGCCCCGTATACACCATGGGTTTAACTTCGTGATAACCGTCGCAAGGCTTTGCTGTGGGGTTATCAAGCCAGGTAATGGTGTCGCCCGTTTTAACCGCCGCCGGATCTTTAAGGCCGGTAATAACATAGCCCACTTCACCTGCATACAAGCTGTCAAGTGCTACTTCACACGGACGCTTGCAGCCTACTCCGTCGCACAAAAAATCGTCACCCACAGCCATCATATGAAGGTTTTGACCTGCGGTAATAAAGCCGTCAATAACGCGCACCGTGGCGATAACGCCGCGGTATTCATCAAAGTATGAGTCGAGAATAAGCGCCTTTAAAGGTGCACCGGGCGTGGTAGTTGGCGCCGAGATCGTATATACAATGCTTTCGAGCAAATCGTGAATACCCTCGCCCGTTTTACCCGATACAAGCACAGCATCAGCAGAGTCAATGGCAAGCTCGTCTTCGATTTCTTGTTTAACTTCGAGCGGATGTGCACTTGGCAGGTCGATTTTGTTGATAGCAGGCACAATGTCGAGGTTTGCGTTCATTGCAAGCGTTGCGTTTGAAACCGTTTGTGCTTCAACACCCTGCGTGGCGTCAACAACAAGCACGGCACCCTCACAAGCAGCAAGCGAGCGCGACACCTCATAGGTAAAGTCTACGTGACCTGGCGTATCAATAAGGTTAAACTGATACACATCGCCATCATCGGCGGTGTATTCTACGCGTACGGCGTTCGACTTAATAGTAATACCACGTTCGCGTTCGATATCCATAGAATCGAGCATTTGTGCATCGAGGTCGCGCTCGTCTACCGTATGCGTGAGTTCGAGTATACGGTCGGAAATCGTCGACTTACCGTGGTCGATATGAGCCACAATTGAGAAATTGCGGATATGTGTGATGTCGATATGTGATGTATCGTTGTGTTTATTTGTATTCATATAGAGTATGATAGCGTATTTTTTGCAAAGTGTTATACTTACTTTTTGACCTCGCCGTGTCAGATGCTGGATACCCCACATCCTCCATCGAAAATCTAGAGGTCTCATTCAGTGACACGAAAGGATACAAACCGTGGCTAACATTAAGTCTCAAATTAAGCGTATTGCTACCGCTGAAAAAGCACGCGTCCGCAACAAAGCAGTACGTTCAGAACTGAAAACCGCTGTTAAAGAAGTCCGTCTTGCGGTTGAAGCAAAAGATGTTGCAAAGGCAGACGCTGCTGTGCGCAATGCATGCCGCTTGCTTGATAAAGCTGCTTCCAAAGGCATCATCCACAAAAACCAAGCTGCACAACGTAAAAGTGGTGTTCAGCTGCTCGTAAACAAGCTGCACTAAGTCGCGCTTTTTGCCGCCTAACAACGTATACGGTGTATGCATTGTTTGTTGTGGCGCGCAGCTTTTACCATATGTACGATAAACGCGCTCTCGTGCTGGAGGGTGCGTTTTTTTATGTCTGTTAATGCAAGCGTATAACCGTGATATGCCATGTGTTCGAGCTGCAAAATTGCACGCTTGTACCATCACATCACAGACATTCAGGGCGATTCTTGTGCATTGTGTAAACGTTTCGTAATATATTGCTGTTCGTGCTCATCTACTCAGCTATACACGCTACAGTAGCTCCAATTAAAGGAGTAGCCTATGCAGATACTACACGTTTTAACAAACCCCGTTATTGTGTCCGTTGTTGTGCTATGCGCGCTTAGCTTAGCCAAACTCAACGTACTCCTTGCGATGATTGCAGCGTGCATTGCAGGAGGTATTGCCGGAAATTTGCCACTTTTTGGCAGCGACAGCAACAGTATTATGAACTTGCTGTGTGAAGGCTTTTCTACCAACGCGCCAACCGCACTTGCATACATTTTGCTGGGCACGTTTGCCCAGGCTATTACAACGGTTGGCCTTGCCGACGTAATCACGGTAAAACTAAGCCACATCATTGGCAAAAGCAAGTATAAAATGCTGCTTCTTCTCACTATTTGTGCCTGCATGTCACAAAATATTATCCCTGTTCACATTGCCTATATTCCAATTCTCATCCCGCCTTTGTTGCCGCTTATGGATGCACTGTGCATCGACAGGCGTGCAGCTGCGTGCTGTAGTGCATTTGGTCTCGAAATGCCCTACATCGCTATTCCATTTGGCTTTGGACTCATTTTTCAAACAGTTGTAGCCACTAACATTACCAAAAGCGGCCTTGCGGTAGAAGTAAGCGACGTTACCGCAGTTAATTGGTACCTTGCCGCTGCTATGGGCCTTGCACTTCTGGTAAGCGTGTTTGTGCTCTATCGAAAGCCGCGCTCCTACAACACTTGCGCAGACGCTGAATCGCAGTCATGTGCCACGCAACCAGAAGCACGCGCAGACGCAACAAATAACAGCGAGCAAACCGCATCGCACGCCACTACCCTTTCTTACAAGCACTACGTTACCATTGCAGCTATTGGCGTTGTTGTGCTTGTGCAATGCATAAGCAAGGATTTGTCACTTTCTACTATTTGTGGCTTTGCTGTTATGATTGCAGGTAAAGCAATTAGTTGGGATGACATCGACAGCCAGCTTCAGGGCGGATTTAAGCTCATGGGGCTTATTGCATTTGTTATGCTTGTTGCAGGCGGTTTTGCGCAGGTGCTTGGCGCTAGTGGTGGCGTTGACCAGCTCGTTTCGCTTGGCGTGAGTATCATGGGACACAACAAGTGGTTTGCAGCAACCGTCATTACCGTCATCGGGCTTTTTGTAACGATGGGTATTGGTACATCATTTGGTACGGTGCCAATTTTGGCTGTGTTGTTTGTGCCACTCTGCCAAAGTCTTGGCTTTTCTACTCCTGCCACCATATTGCTCATCTCAGCGGCAGCAGCGCTTGGCGATGCCGGCTCTCCGGCATCCGATACCACGTTAGGACCTACAAGCGGCCTTAATGCCGATGGTAAACACAGCCACATTTGGGACACCTGCGTGCCCACATTCCTTGTGTTTAACATTCCTCTTATGGCAGCAGGCATTATATTGGCTCAGTTCATCTAACACAGTTCACATGTGCACATGCAGGCGTGCAATCCTGCATGCCTAAACAGCACACCGTACAAAAAACCACGACGTGGAGGTATCTCACGTCGTGGTTTTGTAGTATACACGAGTGCGCACGGCGCGCTAGGCGCACGCACACGGTATGACCAGCTCCATCACTTATTTCGTGTAGCCAATTTCCTTTAACCAGCAATTAAAGTCGGCTTCAAGCTCATCTACAGCCATCGCATCGCTTGCACCAAAATTGAATACCTGACTACACACATCACCATTACACCCATCGCAATATTGGCTTATTGCAAATCCGGTAGTTTCATATTGTGGATTAATAATGTTGAGGTAGTGCCCAACCTGTCCAGATGCGCCCCGGTCTTTAAGATAAATTGCACGCTCCTCGGTATACCACCCATCAAATGGCTGCGAGTAGCCCCACGCAAGATTTTCACCTACTGGGAACTGTCTTGTGTGATTGTACGTTATGGCGGATGCGTTTGCATTTGCTTGCGCTTGTGCCATAAGTAGACGGGTAATTTTAAGCTCGCCTAAACCATGCTTTTTTCGAAGTTCATTACAAAAACGGATAAACTTAAACGATTGACGCATATATTCTATACGCGTTGCATCAGCAGCGTTACCGATGTGCGTGTACTTTTTATAAGCACAATTAAGAAGCGCATCCACAGCAGCTGTATCGCCCCTATCTCTAAAATAAGCAAGTGAACCTTCATGAATCTTATTCGCATCCGCCTGCTTTGGCTTATGAGAGAGCGAAGCATACGAAGTACCTTCAAGTTTGTCAAGCTCGGACTGGTTTATACCAGCTTTTTCATACATAAAACCGGTAGCATCTTCTGCAACGTAGCCAAGACCAATTAATTTGTCGTGCTCAGCTTTATCCCATGTCCAGTTGTAACGATTGGCATACCCATACGGATTGCGCTCACGGTACATCTGCTTGTCGCCACCAGAAATAACACGCACGTCATCGAGGCGCCAACCCAAACCCACAAGACGGTCGCGCTCTTGTGTATCCGACGTATACAGATGCATATACTCATACGGATTATACAAACGATACACGGTAGTACCAGTTGACGGAGCAAACCAACCAATGCCTTCGGGCGTCCAGCCAGCTGCAATAAGGCTTATACGCTCCTGTTTTGAGAGCGTATAGAGATGCTCGCCGCTATTGGGGTTGTACATACGAAATACACCCACAAGACCCGAAGGATCGGTATACGGCGTTTCTGCTTGTGCAGAAGCAGTAGTTGCAGACTGGGCACATGCTAATCCGGGAGCTGCCATAGCAGCAGAAAACGCAACCGCAAGACCCGCGCCAAGCACGCGGAATGCAACTGATTGCGATGAGCGAAAGAAACGTGAATCACAACGCATATGATCTCCTTAGTCGTATCATATCGTATAGAAATGGGCTGGTAGAAGCTGTACATACCACCATGCAATGCACACGACCAGCGCAAGGAACATATGTAAAAGATGCAGCAGTCGCGCATCTATATCTATGCACGGAAAGTATACTATATCTTTGAAAATGAGCTGCAACGATATGTTCAGCGTAATATAGTGGTTACTATTTATTAATATCGACCAACTGCTCAATCAACCAATCGTTCAACCAACCAACAAAAAGGAACTTATGATACTTGCATCTCAATCGCCCCGCAGGCGTCAGCTTCTTGAAGAAGCTGGCTATACGCTCACTATAATGCCTGCAAATATCGACGAGACAGCAAAGCCGCACGAAGATCCGCGTGCACTTGTTGTGCGTCTTGCTACACAGAAAGCACGTCACTGTGAAGAGTTGTTGCTTGCCACCGCTGCAGATACGCCTGCGCATGCATGCCCCGAGCCAATACTTGCTGCCGATACTGTTGTGTGGACACAAGATGCGCACATATTAGGCAAACCCCACAGCAAAGCAGAAGCTGCAGCAATGTTACGCGAGCTTAGCGGCACCAAACACTATGTTTCAAGCGGCGTTGCTATTATTGCAGCCGGCGTGCTTCACACGTTGTGCGAAACATGTGCCGTATATTTTTATCCGCTCACAGAATCGCAGATTGCACAATATGTAGCCAGCACAGAGCCCTACGATAAGGCAGGAGCATACGGCATTCAAGGGCATGCGCGTCTGTTTATTGAGAAAATTGATGGTGATTTTTATACGGTTATGGGATTGCCAATTGCCCGCTGCGTACAGCTGTTATCGAAACTCGGGTATCCTGCTATACTATAGATGCACGTATGAAACTCGTGCATATATAATTCTTGAAAACAGCCAGCTGCGAGGTAGGTTATGACACACACAAACACACACACTGCACATGAGCATACACCAGCTACAGCGTGCGCCGCACCTGCACGCAAGATTGTGCGCATGGCACAAACGACAGACGATTTTGCGTGTGCGTTAGATGACGTTGTTATCTTACTTGCTGCCAACGAATTTTTTACGCCCTATACAGCGGTTACTATTCAATCAATTGTCGAAAACGTAACGCGCGAGCGTCATGTTGATATTATTGTCCTTACCCGCGATATTCAGCAAAAAACGATGAATGCGCTTTGCAATAATATTCACGCAGACAACGTGCATTTGCGCTTTTTAGATGTGCGCAAGGCACTTTCGGGCGTTACGCTGCCCTATCATGGGCATTTTCGTCCCGAAACATATTTTCGCTTACTTGCGCCGTGGATTTTGCCAAACGTAAAAAAGGCAGTATATCTCGACAGTGATTTGGTTGTACTCGACGATTTAGCTACGCTATTTGACACCAACGTTGATGGCTACCTGCTTGCCGCTACGCCCGACGCCGATACCATAGGGCAGCTTGAAGGCTACGACGACACGGTTGGTCCCTATCTTATGCGCGATTTAAATCTTTCCGACCCGTATGCCTACTTCCAGGCAGGCGTGCTCGTTATGAACCTTGAAGCGTTTCGCGACGTGTTTACCATCGACGACATGCTAAAACTAAGCTGCGTGCGCACCTGGCGCTGGCTTGACCAAGACATCCTTAACATGCTTGCCGACGGCTCGTATGTGCGTCTTGACATGCGCTGGAATACGCTCATGGATTGGAAGGGCTTGCGACGTATGCATATTATTGCCCAAGCGCCGCAAGAAATTCGCCAAAAGTATGAAGACGCGCGCGCAAATCCGGCAGTAATCCACTATGCAGGCCCTGACGATAGGCCATGGAACAACCCTACCTGCGATTTTGCCGTCTATTTTTGGGATTTTGCAAGCAGAAGTGCCCTGTTAGATGTGCTCGAAGAGCGCCTCAATCATGCGCAGCAAACTATGAGGGGAAAAGTGCAGCAGGCTAAGTCGGATGTTATTTTTAGAGGTATTATGCCCGCGTTTGATAAGCTGTGCCCGCCAGGCTCCAAGCGGCGTTGTCGTGCCATTAAGGCATACGTTGCCGCAGGTGGCGACCTTACCTAAGTAACCTTACCTACGCACATGTGCGTAATACATGTGCGTAGAACAGCTGTTTAGTTAAACTTCACAAGCTTTTGAGCAATACGATACAAACCAATTGTTACTTTTTCGCCCGCCGCAGTTGGCAAATTGGTGCAAATGCCCACCAGCGAATGGCGCGTGTGGCGATAGGTGCGCTCGTCAAACGCCTTCATATCATCCCAGGTGGCTGCAAGCTCACGCATAGCGTCGGGTCTATCCGAAAGACGCGAGAACACCGAGGTTATGCCCATAACAATACTTAAGTGATCGAGCATGTAATTGCGCAGCTTAACGGAGGTAATGTCGTCAAACACGTGATACGCGTGAATCATGATTTTTGCTACACGCCAGTAGTGGTCGATGCGACCGGTAAGTACCTGTTCATTAACCGACTGATCGTCGCGGCCAATAAAGTAGCGATACAAGTCGATGTCGAGGTAATACAGGGTTTTGCAGCGTGGCAATGGCACGTAGGCATAGATATTATCAACGTAAAAGGTGTGCGCAGGCATCGGAAGCCCGCCATCAAGCAGCACATCGCGCCGGTAGCACAGCGAGTGCATCAGCAAATATTGGCTCAAACCAAAGTGCCCAATGTCGTCCCAAGAAAAAATGCGGTCTTTGGGGAACACTTTTGCGTAATCGATTTTGTTGTACGTGTTGTCTTCAACATGCTCATATACGTAGTTGCTCATTACCAAATCGACACGAATGTCGTTATTAATAAACGAGCGCAGGCGCATAAGCAGCGTATCAAGCGCATCAGCATCAAGCCAGTCGTCGGAGTCGACCACTTTGTAGTACACGCCGTCGGCGTTATGCAAACCGGCAAGCACCGCCATGCCATGTCCGCCGTTTTCTTGATGGACGGCTTTTACAATGGTTGGATAGCGTGTTTGCCATTCAAGCGCTTTTTCGTAGGTGTTGTCTTTGGTAGAGCCATCATCAACAACAATAATTTGCACGTCTTCGGCATACTGCGAGCCTTCAAGGATGGAAGAAATGCAATGATCCATGTAGGCGGCAGAGTTGTAACAAGGAATACCAAAACTGATTACTTTTTGCATGCGGTTACCGTTTCTTTCGTGTGGCAGCTTGTGAGCAGGCGTGAACATACACGCGCTAGCGATGAGCAATAATTTCGTCGGAAAGTTCTAATGCAGACGCGCACACGCCATCCATGTCGTAGTAGCGATATTCGGCAAGGCGACCAACAACGTGAAAGTTGAGGATGGAATCAACGCGCGTGCGGTACTGTTTGTAACGCTCAATATTCTGTGGCTCATTAATAACGTAGTACGGCGTTTGGCCACTATTAGGCGTGTATGGCATGGGATATTCACGCAAAATGGTAGTTTTTCCGTGAGGCTGCGGGCCGCCCATGTGCTTAAATTCGGTGATGCGCGTAAATTTCTCGCTTACGGTGTAATTTACGGTAGCAACAGGCTGAAACTCATCTTGGTTGAGTGTTTCAAACTGCATGTCAACGGTGCGGTAGGGCAAATCGCCGTTATCGAGGTTGAACAACTCGTCCAAAGGACCGGTGTAAATAACCTCACCATCGTAGCGACTGCCACATGCGTGGACTTCGTTGTTTTCAACAGAAAGCACGTCGCGCGCGTCTACATCGACAAATACCGAAATTAAATCGTGATCGAGCATGCGCTCAAAAAGTGCCGTGTATCCATCTTTGGGCATGCCCTGGTAGGTTGCCTGCGGGAAGTACCTATCGTCGTCGCCAATAAATACCGGCACGCGACCCATAACAGCAGGGTCAATTTGGTCGGGCGTTTTGTCCCATTGTTTTTCGGTGTAATGCAAAAAGATGTTTTCGTAAATGTAATCGGCAACAGCTTGCAAATCGGCGTCATTACGCTCACGAAGCTCCATAATAGGAACTTTTTTATCACTGCCAAACGTTGCTTTAAGTTTTTCGTAGAGCTCCTCGCCTCGCTCATCGCCAAACGCGCGCTTGAGTGAGGCGTGATTAAACGGTACGGGCATAAGCGTGCCATGAATATTGGCGAGCACTTTATGCTGGTAGGGCAGCCAATCGGTAAAACGCGACAAAAAGCTGTGCACACGATGGCTGGTTGTGTGATAAATGTGAGGACCATAGGTATGAATAAGAATACCTGCATCATCTAGGCAATCGTATGCATTTCCGGCAATATGATTACGACGCTCGAGAATTGCAACACGAAATCCGCAATTCTCTGCAAGTCTTCTTGCACAAACAACACCTGCAAAGCCACAACCTACCACCAGCGCATCATATGCGTGCGGGTTAAAATCTGTAGGTAAGCCACTGGTAATATTCATACAAAACTCCTTTAGTGCATAGCACCATAGATGAATCTGGTGTACACAATGTACATGAAAACTATTTTAGCATGGAGCGCAAAACGTACGTACTGACGCATGTAAAAAAAGCTTACAATGGATACATATTCGTGAGAATATGGTGTATACATCACATGCAAAGGAGTTATAGTGAGCGATTTTCTCGAACACATGAAACAGCGCGCGCGTGCAAACAAAAAAACCATCGTTTTGCCCGAAGGTGAAGATCCGCGCACTATCGAAGCAGCACAGATGATTGTTGATGAGGGCATTGCAAACCTCATTGTCATTGGTAATCCGCAGGACATTTCGATTGACGGTGTGCGTGTTATTGACCCTGCAACCTGCGAAAAAACAAACGAGTACGCTGAGCTTTTTTATGAACTGCGCAAACATAAGGGTGTTACGCTCGAAGATGCAAAAAAACAGGTGCTCGACCCAACCTATTTTGCAACGCTTATGGTAAAAGCCCAGGATGCCGATGGTTTGGTGTCGGGTGCATGCCATTCAACAGCAAACACCTTACGTCCTGCGCTGCAAATTCTTAAAACAGCACCTTCTACCAAACTCGTGTCGGCGTTCTTTATGATGTGCACAAAAGATGCCGAATTTGGCGAAAACGGCACCATGTTGTTTGCCGACTCCGGTCTTAACATTGCTCCTTCTGCAGACGACCTGTCCGAAATTGCCCTTTCAAGTGCAAAATCGTGGAAGAGCTTTATGACAAGCGATCCAAAGGTTGCCATGTGCTGCTACTCAACAAAAGGTTCGGCTGCAGGCGAAGTTGCCGATAAGATGATCGAAGCAACCAAGCTTACCTCACAAAAAGATCCATCCCTTGCGGTTGATGGTGAGCTGCAGGTAGATGCCG
Source organism: Atopobium massiliense (assembly GCA_900343135.1). Classification (GTDB taxonomy): domain Bacteria; phylum Actinomycetota; class Coriobacteriia; order Coriobacteriales; family Atopobiaceae; genus Fannyhessea; species Fannyhessea massiliensis. The sequence continues at coordinate 50,860 of OPYK01000001.1, forward strand.
CTGTTATTCCTTCAATTGCCGCATCGAAGGCACCTGGCTCCCCTGTTGCAGGTAGCGCAAACATTCTTATCTTCCCCGACTTGTCGTGCGGCAACGCTGCATATAAACTTGTTCAGCGTTTTGCTCACGCTGATGCATATGGCCCACTTTTGCAGGGAATTGCGCGTCCGGTAAACGATCTTTCGCGCGGCTGCAGCGCACAAGACATCGTGGGCGTTGTTGCTATTACCTGTGTACAAGCACAAATGATGGCGTAAGCGCGCAGTATAACGCAGATATAGCGCAGTATTAGCGCAAATATAACAAACCAGCCGAACCAAACGTACACGCTCGATTCGGCTGGTTTTATATATACATATGATGTGGTTCATATACGTAACACGGCTACGCTCCATGACACCCATGCACAATGCAAACACGGAGTACTTACGCGATAAGCGCCTGCACGTCGAGAGCAATCATAAGTTCTTCATTGGTGGGCACTACAAGGACGCGGACGCGTGATGTAGGTGCAGAAATGTCACGAACTTGGTCGCTGCGAACACTGTTTTTCTCAGGATCAATCGAAACACCAAGCCAGCCAAGTTCATCAACAATACCTGCGCGCATAATGTCGGAGTTTTCACCTACACCTGCAGAAAATGCAATGGTGTCAAAGCCGTGCATAGCCTGCGCCATCTCGGCAATAAGTGCAGCGGTGCGGTAGTAGTACATTTCGAGCGTTTGAATGCAGTTTTTGTCGCCCTTCTCGGCTGCTTCTTCAATATCACGCGAGTCGCTTGAAAGACACGAAAGACCCTTTAGGCCCGATTCTTTGTTCATCATGGTATCGATTTCGTCGATGGTGTAGCCACCCACGCGCACAAGATAGAACACAACAGCCGGATCGAGCGTGCCGGTACGCGTACCCATAATAAGACCATCAAGCGGGGTTAAGCCCATGGTAGTGTCAACACATTTACCCTCGTGAATAGCACAAAGTGAAGCGCCGCTACCCAAGTGGCAGCTTACAAGTTTATGCGTTTCACCATGAGTAAACGCGCTGGTAGCCTGCCAAATAAAGCGGTGCGACGTGCCGTGCATACCATATTTGCGAATATGAAGTTCGTCTTCAACCTTACGAGGAAGCGCGTAGCGCGATGCTTTTTCGGGCATGTGATAGTGAAATGACGTGTCGCACACGATAACGTTTGGAATAGACGGAAACATGGTGCGGCAAATATCGATAACGTCGGCCTCAACGGGATTGTGCAAAGGCGCCAAAGGTGCAACTTCGCGTACGTGTTTCATAACCTCGTCGGTAACAATCGAGGACTCCGAAATGTACCAGCCGCCTTGCACAACGCGGTGACCAATACCGTCTACTTCTTTGCCCAAGGGTTTAATAATGCTAAACACATGCTTAATAGCTTCTTTGTGAGTAGGAAGATCGACAACGAGTTTTTGCTTTTCAGAACCCATTTCTTCGTGACCAATAAATGAGCCATCAATACCGATACGCTCACAATTGCCCTTTGCAAACACCTCTTTTGTGTTTGGGTTAAGCAACTGATATTTAAGTGATGAACTACCCGCATTTATAACAAGAATATTCATATATGTCCCTCTCAAAAGAGCTTATGCATGCTTCCATTACGCTTGTAGTATTGTACTCTTACCCTGTAAACAATGCATACCACAACCGTTAATACCTATATTTTATGGTGTTTTTTCGTGCGCCATGTGCCCTGCGTAGCACCTTGGTTAGCTTTACGCACCAAATGATGAAGTGAGATTTTCACCAAACAGCATGTGCACGTGCAAGTGGAACACCGTTTGACCAGCGTTTTTACCAACATTTGTTACCAGGCGATAGCCGTCTTGCTCACCTGACTTCGCATAAATTTCGTGCGCAGCATGAAAGAGCGCATAAGAAAGCTCGGGTGTGGGCTCGTTGTCAACAGACGCAATGTGCTGTTTTGGAATAATGAGAATGTGGTGTTTTGCCTGCGGATGTAGGTCGCTAAACGCACACACCATATCGTCTTCATACACAAAGGTTGAGGGAATTTCACCATGTGCAATCTTACAAAAAATACAATCGCTCATCTTGCGTACTCCTTTAACACGCTTACGCTACCTTAATGCGAGCCTGCCTGTTTACTATGCGAGGCGCTCTATTCGTTTACATACGCACTGCTTGGTGCAGCAGTTGTGTCAACTGTCTCAGCAGCCTTTTGCGTTGTGTCTTCAAGCACCTGAACACGCTGTTCAGCATTCGTAAGACGCGTTTGCAAACTGTTGAGAAGCAGTACACCGTTTGCATACTGTACCAGCGACGCTTCAAGTTCAAGTTCACCCGACTCCAAATTGCGAATAATTTGTTCAAGTTCAATTGACGCTTCTTTAAAACTCAGCTTGTCGATATCGCTTTGAGTGAGTTGAGCAGGGGTGTTTTGTGGTTGAGTGGTTTCCATGATGTATCCTTTCTAACAAACACTAAAACGGTGTGCCTAAAACCAACGTGAAACACTAGTGTGACATGAGCTGTGCATCTGTATCTACGCTGGTAACGTGTGCAGAAACAGCGCCCGATTTAAGCCAAATGGATATATCGTCTCCGGGCGTACATGCGCAGGCGCTTGTAATAACGTGTCCACCTTCATCTTGAACAAGACTGTAGCCTCGTTTAAGTGCATATAAGGGGTTTAGCACTTCGAGCGACGTAGCAAGCAAATCGACAGCGTGCTTCTTTGAACTTACGAGACTGCGAGCAATATGCTGCATGTTTGCTGTATTTGTTTGTAGCATCTGAGCTGCCGGCGTAAACATACGCCCGCGCGCTGCATAAAAACGTTCACTTGTAAGCTCGAGCTGAGTGCGTTTATCAATTAAAAAGCCGTTGGAACTAAGCAAACATTGGTGCTGAGCCAGCGATGCTACGTAAGACGCTGCACGTGAAAGACAGCTGCGCTGAGCACGAAGCAGGCGCTCGCGGCTCTGCGCAAGTTCTGAAGACGCCTGTGTTATGGTGGATCTGCGCCATTGCTGAAGGCGATCTTGCCTTTGTGCAAGCACGTGCTGGAGCTCGTCGAGGGCGGGCGCGACCGATTCTGCCGCTGCGGTTGGCGTACTTGTTCGCCTATCGCTTACTAAGTCGCAGATAGAGACATCGGGCTCATGACCAATGCCCGTAATAACAGGAATAGTTGACGCGGCAACAGTGCGTGCCACACGCTCGTCGTTAAAGCACATAAGATCTTCGAAGGAGCCGCCACCACGTACCAGCAAAATGGCATCGGGAGCAGCCTCTTGTGCAACGCGAAGTGCGCGACATATTGTTTCTGGTGCATGAGCACCTTGGACCGCACAGCCAACAACCTGAATAACAACAAGTGGATTTCTTCGCGCAAGTGTACGTTTGACGTCGTCGATAACGCTACCCGAAAGCGACGTACACACGCAAATGCGATTACAAAAACGCGGTATGGGACGCTTGCGAGCATCGTCCATAAGGCCTTCTGCCTGCAATTTTTTGGCAAGAAGCGCCACCTGTTGACGAAGAGCTCCCTCGCCCACCAAATGAAACGACGTAATAACAAAACTCATTTTACCGCTTGCCGCATACACGCTAAACGAACCGCGTACTTCGATTTGCATACCGTCTTTGAGTTCGATGTTTGCGTTTTCATAGGTAGAACGCCAAATAATGGTATCCATAGATGCTTGAGCGTCTTTAAGCTGGAAATAACAGTGCCCCGAGCGAGCGTTAGGCCCGCGGAAACCAGAAACCTCGCCTGCTACGCAGATGCTCGGAAGCGAGCTTAATGTATCTTTTGCAAGCGTTACCGCATCGAATACCGAAAGGTACGATTGAGTATCTTCCACATTATCACCCCTTCATACAATCCCCGTGCCGTGTGAGCGTACGTACAGACACGCCCGCGCGCCCAATACCAGCACTAGTGCACTAGTCGTTTTGGCGCGTGCGGCTTAAAAGATAAACCAGCTGCAAAATAGAAACAAGCGCACCTGAAACATAGGTAAGCGCAGCAGCGATTAACACCTGGCGCGCACCTTGTTCGTCTATGATAGCGCCATGGCTCGACAAAAATTTAACCGCCCTGCGCGACGCATCAATTTCGACCGGTAAGGTAATAATTTGAAACAAAACAACAATGGCAAATAGTGCAACACCGAGCTTAACAAAGCTCATGGCATTTACCACAACACCCATAAACAACACCATGCTCCAGGCATTTTGCGCAAAATTAACGGCAGGAACCAGCGCTTGCCGTATGCGCGAAAACACAAGACCCTGCGCTGTTTGAATAGCATGACCTGCTTCGTGGCAGGCAACAGCAACGCTGGCAACACTCGATTGAGTGTAATTATCGGGACTGAGGTGCAGACTGTTTGTGCGCGGATCGAAATAATCGGTAAGCGAACCTGCAACATGACCAATACGCACAGACGCACAATCGTGCAGATTGAGCATATCGCGCGCAATTTCGGCGCCGGTTTTACCTGTAGATGTGCTTACATGCGACCAGGTAGCGTAGGTTTTTTTGATGTACCACTGGCTGAGCGCACCCAAGATAAGCGAGATAACGATAATGCCAAAATACACAGGATCGATGCCAAAGCCATAGCCATAGCCCAAACCATATCCAAACATACAAACCCCTTCCAGATAGGTGCACATCACCATGCTGCAGCTGTGCAAAACGATGGTCCCAAAACTTATGCTCAGGCGTAGCTTCACGCGCTACACAAGCTCAACATGTTTATCTTTTACCGTTAAACCAATTGTACCCGCAAGTAACTCTTGTAGGCGTGCGCCCGCAATATCATAGCGCCATGTTTGAAGAAGCTTTGAGGATTGCGGGTTTTTAAGAAACTGAAACAAATCATCGCGACTTGCCACAAGCTGCGTTGCAATGTGCTCTTCTGCGCCAATAATGCGAAGCAGCGCATACATCAAATCGAGCACACTTTCGGTATCTTGAGAAGGACGCTCTTTTCTGCCACTTTGCGGGCAATCTTCGGGCACATAGGCAGCTCCCTGTGCAATTGCAGCAAGCAGCCCTTCGAGATCGCGGTTAGATAAGGTATCAATGGAGCGAATCCGCAGCGCACGATTTTTAGTTGTTGGTGCGAGTTTGCACAGCTCAATAACCACTTCGTCGGAAAGTATCCACTTGCGTGGCACATTACGCCCGCGCGCCACGTCATCGCGCCACAACGCCACTTCTTTTGCTATTGCAAGCTGCTTGCGCGTTAAATTGTTCACACGTTTTATATGCCGAAACGCCTGAGCAGGATCGCGCCGCTGCAGCATATCGTCTAAAGTTTGCTTCATTTCGTGAGTAAACCACGCATATCTATTGGTACGCGTAAGCTCACGAACAAGAAGCGTATACATCTGCGGCTGGTAAATGACATCATCAGCAGCATACTTAAGCTGCTCTTCCGTAAGCGGGCGCAGCGACCAATCAGTGAGTGCCTGCGTTTTTGGCAGGTGCACACCAACCATGGCTTCCACCAAGGCGCCATACCCAAGCTGATAGCGATACCCTAAAAACGCAGCTGCAAGCTGCGCATCAAACACATTTTTAGGAACCACACCGAGCGCATCATACAGCACTTCAATGTCTTGCGAACAGGCAAAAAACACCTTAATAATCGATTTATCCTCAAGCAAACACGCAAGATCACATAAGGAGCTACACGCAAGTGGATCGACAACTGCGCTTTGTGTGTGCGTTGCCATTTGAATAAGGCACAGCTGTGGATAATAGGTTTTTTCGCGAATAAATTCGGTATCAATAGCAACACACCCCTCTTGTGCAACGTGCGCACAAAATGCCTTGAGCTCATCGGGCGTGGTAATAAACAACGTGGACTGATTCATGTAGCGTAGAACATCCTTAATAGTTGGGTTAATACTGAGCGTTTGTGTAATCGCCGCAGTAGTGTTGTAGCAATAGTAACGATTAAGTATCATACAATACATGTACCAAAGAATGTGCTTATACCAACAATGAACACGGCATAAGCGAAAAAAACACCAGCTATGCATGCACGCCTGTGTGCGGAAAAGGACGTTATGGAAACACGTCATGTAGTTTGTGCAGTTATTGAGCACGACCAGCGTATTTTAGCGGCAAAACGACTCGAACCCGTAAACGGAAAATACTGGGAATTTCCTGGTGGTAAAGTTGAAGAAAACGAAGACGCCACCCAAGCACTTCTGCGTGAAATATCCGAAGAGCTCGATATTACGCTCGAAAGTGTATGGCCGCTCGACAAAACGCGTGTAACACTGCCAGATGGTGCCATTGAGCTCGAAGCGTTTGGCACACACTTGCCACAAGGTCAAACACCAAAGCTCCATGTTCACTCCGAGTTTATGTGGGTAAGCTATGATCAATTGTTCGATGTAGACTGGCTTGACGCTGACGCTGCCATTATGCAGGCAGTTGCAATGTCGTGGGGCGATTTGTTCTACGGCTCGCGCGGCTGTTAGTGACACTCCCGATAAAACAGCAGCTACACGCCCATCGAACGCACAAGACGTTTCTACGAAAGGATCTCAATGAGTAGAGCCGATGGAATATTTAAAACAATGTGCCAACACATTATCGACCATGGCACATCAACAGAGGGACAAAAAGTACGCCCCCATTGGGAGGACGGCACGCCTGCATATACGATTAAGCAGTTTGGTGTGTGCAACCGCTACGATTTGCGCCAAGAGTTTCCTGCGCTTACACTGCGCCGCACAGCAATTAAAAGCGCTGTAGACGAAATTTTATGGATTTATCAAAAAAAGTCGAACAATATTCACGATCTTAAGTCGCATATTTGGGACTCATGGGCAGATGAAACGGGCTCAATTGGTAAAGCATACGGCTACCAAATTGCACAGGTATCGCACTACCCTGAAGGCGACATGGATCAGATGGATCGCGTGCTGTTCGACCTTACCCATAACCCCTATTCACGCCGCATTATTACGTCGATGTATACGTTTAGCGATTTAAGCGAAATGCATTTGTACCCGTGTGCATATAACGTTATTTATAATGTAACTAAAACGCCTAACGAATCAAAACCGACGCTCAACATGCTGCTTGTGCAGCGCTCGCAGGATATTTTGGCAGCAAATAACTGGAACGTGTGCCAATATGCCGTCCTTCTTATGATGGTAGCGCAGGCAACGAACATGATTCCAGGCGAGCTTGTGCATATGATTGCCGATGCTCACATATACGACCGCCACATTCCCGTGGTAAAAGAGCTTATTTCACGCAAAGAATACCCAGCGCCGCAGGTACGCTTAAATCCGACAATTACAAACTTCTACGACTTTACGCCCGATGATGTTATTGTTGAGAATTACGAACACGGACCTCAGGTAACTAACATTCCTATCGCCATTTAGCTGAACTATTGCACACGCAGTATCTGCTGCGTGTGCTATACACGTGCGCTACCTGTGCGCGACATACCGTTTACGGTTGCGTACGTATATGTGCACACGGTACAACACGCTTACGTACAAAAGGACAACGCATGAAAGCAATTGTTTCAACCACCGCATCGTGGGGTATTGGCTACAAAGGAAAGCTGCTCATACATAATCCGCTTGACATGAAACACTTTGTAAGCTGTACAACCGGCCATACGGTAATCATGGGCACCACCACCTTCGAGAGCTTTCCGAAAGGGCCGCTCAAACATCGTCGCAATATTGTTCTTGCGTTTGATGCACACTACGAACGTGCTGGCTTTCCGCGTGTAACCTGCGAAGCTGATGGCATACAGCAGGTAAATTACGAAGTGTTCACATCTATTCCAGATGCGCTTCGTGCCATTGATACCAATGACACCTGGGTAATTGGTGGCGCTACGGTATACAAACAATTGCTTGATGCATGCAGTGAGGTTATCGTAACAAAACACGACGTAAACTGCGAGGCTGACGCCTATTTCCCCAATCTGGACGACAGGAGCGATTGGCATATAACCGAAACATCACAAACGCACTACACGCAAGACGGCATTGCATTTCGCTTTGTTACCTATACGCACGCATAAGTACACAGGCGCATAAACACAAACACAAAAACACGCACACACCTGGGCATGTGCTCCATGGTGTTAGCTAAGCTCACGTGCGCGAGTGCAAAGTGCATCGTGAGTATTTGGTATGGTGCCTTTGCATACATCACAAAAAAGCATGCGCTGCACGTCGCGAATGCGTGCACCAACAATGCCCACACACATAAGATCGTGTGTTGAAATAGCGAGATCGGTAAAACAGAGCGGCGCGCGTGTGGTGCAAATTTCACGAAGTGCAACACGTATCTTCTCAAACACAGCATGTGGAAGCTGCAGGCTAGAAGGCTGCAAAGCGCACGTATCAGAAGAACGTCCAGTTAAACGTGCGGCTGCATGCTCAGCTTCTAGCAGATGAACTGCATCATATGCACACGAAAGAAGGTACGCGCGCGACGTATGCGTTATGCGCGGCGACATGTCAAACAAGCACAGCTGCACGCGCGCCACCACATCAGAATGCGAAACACACAAAGATGCAGCTAACTGCCCACAGAGAGCTTCGAGCGCGTCTACTACAGCTACGCACAAAGACGCACGGCGCATCGTGTTTTTTGGATAGGAAAGCTGCGCGCACATCCGCGAAAATGAATGCGAATGCACCAGATTCATCCGCGCAAGCGCCCGCTGCCATATGGCTACATAGCAGCTTAGATTTCCTTTGGTTTCGCTCAGCACAACATACAAGCTGCAGCAAGCTGCTATGTACTCTACCTGCGAACATGTAAGCGGCGCTGCTTGTACATCACGGAACAGCGCAGATAGGCATACGGCAAAACACGAAGGATAACACAAAAGCGCATATGCAAACCTATCGCACGCAACAAGTTTTTTAACCTCTTGTGCAATGCGCTGAGGCGCCACATACGCAATATCATGAATATCCGAACAAAGCGCAGCAAACGTGGCTTCTTCAATACGAAATGCATACGTTGCACTAAAGCGAAGCGCACGCACAAGGCGCAGCGGATCTTCCGAAAACCGCGTGTGAGGATCGCCCACGCAGCGAACAAGGCGCGCATTAAGATCGCGCACACCACCAAAACAATCAACCAGTCCATCTTGTTTGCGCCAAGCCAGGGCATTTATCGTAAAATCGCGGCGGGCGCAATCGCTGGTAATAGACGTTACAAACACCACAGTATCAGGATGGCGATGGTCGCTATAACCCACTTCCTGGCGAAAGGTGGTAATTTCTACCGCAGCACCATCTACCACTGCTGTAAGCGTGCCGTGCTTCACACCCGTTTCAAACACATGTATGTGCGCAGCTTCAAGCAGCTTTTTTGTTGTTTGCCAATGCGCATTAGTAGCAAGATCAATATCGCAAAACGGACGATTAAGCAAGCAATCGCGCACAAAGCCACCAGCCACCCAACACTCATAGCCGGCGTGCTCGAGCGCTGCTATAACACGCTGCGCATAGGCCGGAACAGGTAGCGTGCGCAGGGTTGATATGTTACAAGCGTGCGTAGGTATAGCCATGGCTTACATCACTTTCGGCGCTCTATGGTATGATACTTAAACAAATTACATTGAGCATTGTACACGGAGGTACCATGGACAACACATCGTCATCTACATGTCTTTCACACGAATGGGCAGCTACATGCTTTAATTCGTTTACCAGCAATCGTGCAAACCGTATTGCACGCAATGCCGTAACATCAATGGACGTTATGGCCGCGGCACGCGACATTTCTGTAATGCCCACCTATCATGATACCTTTGGCATTAAGCTCAAGCACACAGGAGATATAACAAACCAAAAACATTCTGGTAGATGCTGGATGTTTACGGCGTTTAATGTTCTTCGACATGAAACAATTAAATTTTTAGATGTTGATAACTTTGAGTTTAGCCAAGCGTATGGCATGTTTTATGACAAGCTCGAAAAAGCACATGCAAGCCTCGAATATGCTATTCAAACAGCAGATAAGCCCCTCGACGATCGCAACGTTATGTGGCAGCTTGATATGGTTGCACAAGACGGCGGATACTACTGCTACGCCATGAGCATGATACAAAAATGGGGTATGGTGCCAAAAGACGTAATGCCCGAAACCGCCTGCTCCGAAAATTCGGAAGCCATGGACGACCAATTAGCGCGGCTGCTGCACAAACACATGCTTGCGCTGCGTACAAGCTTTGCCAAGGGAGCTTCCGCGCAGGAGCTTGCCGCTCAAAAAGTAGCCGCTATGAAAGAAGTATACCAGCTGCTTGCAATTTGCTTGGGCAACCCTCCTCAAACCTTTGATTTTACGATTGAAGTGGGCAAAAAGTGCAAAGCAGCAAAGGAGCTTATTTCAGTAATTGAGCCTCAAGACAAAGATGACGAGAAAGACGAAAAGGACGAAGGCAAAAAAGCCAGTAGAAGCAAGGACAATGAACAGGCTGACAAAGACGAAAAGGATGAAAAGGATGAACGGCGCCTTCTTCGCGATTGCGGCTTAACTCCCCTCTCATTTATGCATAAATACGTGCCCATTTGTCCTACCAACTACGTACAGCTTGTTTCTATTCCACATTCGCAATTTGAATACAACAAGGTATACCACGTACGCTATAACGAATCGGTGCTGGGTGGCTGCATGCCAGCGCGCTATATGAATGTGCCGCAGCACGTGTTAGAGCAGTGTGCTATCGCGTCACTTAAAGCGGATGCACCGGTATCCATGGCATGCGACGTGTGCCAGGAGTTCCCACGCTATATTGACGACTTTAAGTATGTTCTTGGCCTTGACAGTGTTGATTTAAGCGGCTTATTTGGTATTGATATGTCGATGACACGCAGCGAAATGCTCGACGCGCAAGAAACGCACCTTACTCATGCTATGACCTTCCAAGGCGTTCAGCTCGACGACAACGGCGCGGTTCAGGCATGGCGTGTGGAAAACAGCTGGGGTGAAGACCGCGGTAAAGATGGGTATCTCATTATGAGCGGTCCGTGGTTTAAACTCTACGGCGGCGAAGTAGACGTAAAACGCGATTTTGTTCCTGCAGAGCTTCTTTCGCTGTGGGACGATCCGAGCAAAGATGTTGAGGTTGATCCGTGGAGCTCAATGGGTAAAACACTTGCCTGCCCACGTCACTAAGTGAATGTAACGTCATATACGCACACTGTGCGAACTCTCGTGCAGATACTATGAAGCAACGCATGCGCGCGCGTGTTACCCAGCACGTGCGCGTATTGATATGTATTCCTCGTATACCTGCGCATCTTCCCTCTTACACGCGCGCACGCTCACAGCGCAACGACAATTTCCAGGTTACACATGAGTGAGGATACTGTGCACGCGGAAAAATTCTACGTTCCCGCACGGCTAAAACGTGATACTATAACTTCTGCAATAACGCACATGCATTTCGGGTGGTGGCGCAGTTTGGTAGCGCACTTGACTGGGGGTCAAGGGGTCGCTGGTTCGAATCCAGTCCACCCGACCATGTTTTTCTTGGTCTCAATCCTATTATGCAGTAATGCAACAACCATTCAAAAATCTCTGTACAAAAAAATAGTCCTTTATGCGTGGTGCTTACTTCCACCAAACACGCATATGCCTTACGCAAAGCCACCTACCTGTGCTACAACCTACGCGTTTTTCGTAAACTGTGCTTGAAAAAGCTCATAATATGCCCCGCGTGCACGCATAAGCTGCGCATGAGAGCCCTTTTCGATAATACGTCCCTTATCAAGCATAAGAATAGTATCGGCATTCATAATGGTGGATAAGCGATGAGCAACAACAATAGAGGTTCTATCACGCATAAGCGTATCGAACGCCGCCTGCACAATATGTTCGCTTCGTACGTCAACATTGCTGGTAGCTTCGTCGAGAAGCAATAAATCCGGGTTTGCCAAAAGTGCACGCGCAATACAAATAAGCTGTATTTGCCCTGCTGATAGCGTGGTATGAAGAGGATCGATAATTGTATCAAAGCCGTAGGGTAGCTGCATAATGGTAGTATACGCACCAAGGGTTTTAGCTGCAGAAATAAGTTCCGCGCGAGAAATACCGCTGCACCCATACGTCATATTATCGGCAACGCTCATGTGCATAAGCGCACTTTCCTGCGAAACGAGTGCGATGTTCTGGCGTAGCTGCTTGCGCGAAAGCGCCGTAATGTTTTGACCTTTGTAATACACGCTTCCCTTTTGCGGCACAATAAAGCGCACAAGCAAGCTCAGCAGCGTTGTTTTGCCCGATCCTGTGTGTCCCACAATAGCAAGATGCTCACCTTGCTTTACTTCAAACGATATATCGCTGAGTACCGGCACCTGCGGTGTATATGAAAAACTCACGCTATCAAATTGTACACACGCCGATGAAGATGGCACTGGCTGTGCATCGGTAGCTCCAGCAGCTCCAGCCGCTGCAGCTACATCAGTCGCACGTGGGCTGCCAAGAGGATCACCCAAACGGGTTGTCTCGGGCGAATCTTCGCAGGCAGCTCGCTCATACTGCGCAAGTGCACACAGACGCCTCAGCGACGCTGTGGCAGCTTGCATAACGCTTACCGTTGCGGATAGCTCATAGGCAGGTTTCATCATTTGCTGCGCATACGTTAAAAACGCAATAAGGCTACCAATACTTAAGTTAACCGCGATGCCAAACGGCGCAGCGTTAGTAATAATAAAATACCCACCAATGGCCACAATAGCAGCATAAAGCAGGTTATTGATGAGGCGCGTTGTAGGATTAGAAAGCGAACTTACAAATTGAGCGCGCATGCCCGCCTCATACATAGCTGCATTTTTCCTGGTAAACACAGCCATGCGCGAAGCGCCGAGGCGAAATGCACGAAACAGTCCACGCGCGGCAATAGATTCGTCGATAAACGAGTTAAGCGCGCCTTGTAGATTTTGGTTTTCTGAGAAGTGCGCCTGCGCGCGGCGCATGATGGTAAGGTTTGCCCACACTAAACTTGGCATAAGCAGCAGCATGCATACTGCCATAACAAGTGATATGTGCGCCATGCATGCCCAGCCCGCAACAAGCGTAATTACCCCGCTCATAAGCTGGTAGCTGCCTTGCAGCAACCCATCACCAAACGTTTCACAATCAACAAGGAGTCTACTATGAATGTCAGCTTGAATACCGCCCGAAAGGTCGCTCATGGGCAAGCGGTCGATAGGAGCAATAAGCCTACGCCTAAGCGCACAAACAAGCTGCGAACATGTGCGCGCACACAGACGCGACGATATCCACATACACGCGCTCGAGCAACATATGCACACCAATAGACGCGCAAGCTCAGCTTGCGGCTGTGTGGCAGATACGATTTTGTGCGCAGGTGCAATACTGTCGATAAGCACGCCAATGCTTACAGGAATATATAAACTTGCAGCCACACTGATGCAGCAAAAAAGCGCGACAAACGCAAGCTGCGTGCGATAACAAACAAGCTGCTTGGCTAAAAATGTCATGCAATCTATTGTTGAAATAGATGCAAAAAGCGCACGGGTGTGAAGGTTTGTTTCGCTGCGTGTAGACGTGGTCGTGTCCGTTTTGTCGCTAAGCGAATGCTGTGCTTCGGCATGCTGCGCCGTTTGAATAACACTTGCTGTAGAGCCTGCTGCAATATAGGGATTAGCCACGACACACCTCCTTACCTGCATGTGGTTCGTTTACTGCTAACGAAGCTGAGCCCATGTAGGTATAGCCGCACAGTTCACGATAGAGCGACGAGTGCTCTAGGAGCTCTTCATGCGTGCCCTGCGCGCATATCGAACCATTATTAAGCACAATAATGGTGTGTGCGTGCTGCACATCTTGCACGTGCGACGACGCAAATAGTACCAGTCGCTCTTGTGCCAATTCATATAACGACTCAAGTACCTGCGCCGATACCTTAGCATCAAGCGCACTTGTACAATCGTCGAGAAGCAGCACCTTTGCAGGGCGTATAAACGCGCGTGCAAGACACAAACGCTGAATTTGCCCTCCCGAAAATTGTCGCGAATGCGCAGGTATATAGGTGTGTAAGCCAGAGTCCAACGAGCTCACAATTTCATCGGCACGCGCTGCAGCAAGCGCGTGTGCAATTTCTTCATCGCTGGCATCGGGCGCGCGAAGGCATATGTTATCTTTAATGCTTCCCTCTATAAGCTGAGGTTGTTGAGAAATAAGGCAGAACGCCGCGCGGTACTCATCATCTAATAGCGCCGAAGCAGCACAGCCCCCATAGAGTACCTGACCACAGCGCGGCTCAATAAGCCCAGCGCACAAAGCCAAAAAGGTAGATTTACCGCTCCCAACAGGGCCTACAACACCGCATAGCCCACTACGAGGAAACGTGCAGGAAATGTTTGAAAGTGCAGGTAGTACATGGTGTTCCAAAGAACCCTGCAAAGAAGGTGCCGAGGCAGGCTGCCCCGGCGTGTTGTTGAAAGAGGATGCATCATTACAAAACGTATTGTGGTGTGCAAAGGCAGAAGGCGCATACCACACACTGCAGCATTCAAGCGCAAGCGTATCAGGCTGTAAAGACGCGGCGTGCGGCGTGGGTTGGTTGAGCGGCTCGGACGATGCGGGTTTTTCAACAGATAGCGAAGCGCGTGCTGGCCGTGTGTGCAACGATGCAAGTACGTTTTCAATACGCTGCGCACTTGCATAACCGCGCGAGAGCAATACCAGCAAATTTGCAATATAAATAATGGCAAAGCAGGTTTGTGTCATGTAGTTAATAAGGCACACAAGCATGCCCTGCGAAATAGGAGCAAGCGATATTAGAGAAAATATGTCCGCAACACCGCCAGCAACACCAATAGAAGACGCGCCAATCTGAGCGACTACCGCACCTGCGTTGGCACCTGCGGCGAGCCACAACATGCAGCATATACCTGCATTCATAACAAAAAACGTAAGCGGAGACAACATGGTTGAGAGGCGCGCTGAAGCGTAGAGTTGTGCAGTGTAGTCGCTATTTGCCTGTATGAGCGACGCGAGCTCACCTTTTTGCGTATTGCTCATACGAATAAGCCCCTGCGCGCGCAAAAATTGCAGCGTATAGGTGCTTACGTTGTCTTGCATACGCTGCGTGCGCCCAAACGCGCGCGCCATAAGACGCATTACCGCCCAAAAAAGTGCACAGACAAGCGCCACGCACACAAGCATGATTGAAGCAAGTTGCGCATGCACAAAAAAGGCAGAAATAAGCGACATTACAACCAGCAATGGACAGCGAATGAGTTGACGTATGGCAAGTGCACAAGCAAGCTGCAGCTGATTAGTATCGGACATACACGCGTTAAGAAGCGTTGCATGAGAAAACCGCGAAGATTCTGCACCTTGTTGATTGAGTATGCCACAAAGCACATCGCGGCGTATATCCGCAGCTAAACGCTGTGATGTGCGCGCGGCAACATACTGGCACACCAGCGTACAGCAATAACTAATGCCCGCACATACCACCAGAAGCACGCAATATACCTGGGCAGATGCACTATTATGCGTAGCTATGGCGTCGTCGATAAGACGCGCAATAATAAGCGGTGTAATAATTTCGAACACAACTTCAATAGCTTTACCAACCATACCGCCAAACGCCAATGGCAGATACGGGCGCATATGTGCGCGAATATTGGATAGTTTGCTCAAAACATACACCTTCTTTCGATGGTAGTACGCATAACCCAAATTTCATTGCTGTAAGACATACCAAACAACGCGTCTCTAGCTAAATTGCTCAAAAGGGCTGCTGGTAAACCCACTTAAATCGGCGGTATACAATGCGGCGATGGGGCATGCATACCAAGATGATATACACCTATTCGTCAAGCATGCACGCAAGCTCAAGCCACTCGTCTTCTACCTGCTGTTTTTCTTGCTGTGCGGCTTCAAGCTCCGATTGAAGGCGGGCAAGCTTTTCTGCACACGTGGGATCGCACGATAGCATGTCTTCTTTAATAGCATCAACACGCTCTTGCAATTTTGGTAATTTTCTATCGAGTTTATCGTAGCGTTTTTTGCGCTCAAATCGCAGCTGTGCAGCAGATTTTGCGGGCGCATCATCGCACGCGGCAGCACGTTTCGAAGACGCGGCTGCGGAAGTAGTTGCAGCAGTGGTTGCAGGCTGTGCAGTGGATGTATCAGCCGACTCAACAAGTCGCATAAATTCATCAACACCGCCAGGCAGATGCCGAATAGTGCCATCCATCAGCGCGTACACATCGTCACACACACGCTCAACCAAATGCCTATCATGACTCACCAAGATAAGCGTACCTACCCAGCCGTCAAGCAAATCCTCAATACATGCAAGCATATCGCAATCGAGGTCGTTTCCTGGCTCGTCAAGCACAAGCACATTTGGTTTGCCAATAAGACACATGAGAATGGCAAGCTTACGCTGCTGGCCACCTGACAAATCTTGAATACGACTTGCAAGCTCATTGTGATTAAAGCCAAGACGCAAAAAAAGCTGCTCGGGAGTATAGCGTTTATCTTCGAGCACAATTGATTGCGCACCTAATCCAAGCACCTGCGCGCAGGTTTGCGTTTGTTTATCGTCAAAATAATGAAGCCGCTGATCAACAATACCAAGCACCACCGATTTACCAACCGTTACAATGCCGCTTGTAGGCATATCTTCCTTACACATAAGCGACAGCAAAGTTGATTTACCCGAGCCGTTGTTGCCCAAAATACCAATACGCTCACCTGGTCCTATAAGCCAAGAGATATCGCGGAGCACCGACGTTGTGCCAAACGATTTACTCACATGTTCGAGGGTAAACACCACTTTACCAAGCCGGCTTTGAGCCTGCGCTTGAAGCGTGAGCGTATCGCGCACCGGTGGATCTTTTTCAATGAGAGAAAGCGCGGCATCGACACGAAATTTGGGCTTTGACGTGCGTGCTTTTGCACCGTGCGCAAGCCAGTTTAACTCTTTTCGTAGCATATTTTGATGCTTTGTCCAGCTTGCTTGTGCCATGGCTTCACGCTCGCAGCGCTGCTGTACATACGCGCTAAACCCACCGTCGTATGCATCGATAGTACCATCATGCACTTCCCAAATATGATGCGCTACCTCGTCCAAAAACCAGCGGTCGTGCGTAACCACAACAAGCGACATTTGAGAGGTTGCCTGCTGCGTTTGCACGTATTCGCTCAGCCAATAAATAGTATGCATATCCAGGTGGTTTGTAGGCTCATCTAACAACAGCACATCCCAGGTAGACATAAGCACGCGCGCCAAATCGCAGCGGCGACGCTGACCACCCGAGAGTGTGCCTATCGGGGCATCCCAAGCAATATCGTGCAACAGAGCACGTTGAATAGCACGCTTTTTTGGGTCTTGCGCCCACTCATAGTCGGCAACAGACCCCAGCACACAGGCGCGAACGAGCATGTCGTCACTAAACGCATCGTGTTGCGCAAGGTAGCCAATATGAAGGTTATTACGATACACAACGTCGCCCGAATCGCACATAAGCGTACCCGAAAGAATATCGAGTAAGGTAGATTTACCAGAGCCGTTATTGCCCACAACACCAATGCACTCACCTTTAGAAACGCCAAACGACTGACGCACAAAAATTGGTTTACTTGCACGCTCAAGGCTTATGTTTTCGCAGCTAATGTATGGTGTCATGAGATGTCTTTTCCAATGGTGTACCAGGTTGTGCTACTGATGCTGATGCCACAGGCACGACTGATGCAGCCGGGGATGCTGCACACGCACGTGCAGCTGCCGCAGCGGCGTTTTGGCTTTTATCGGCCACAATATGCGTAAAAATGTCGTGCGCAACGTGCGTAAGGTCGGCACAGGGCGCGTGCTCTACCCTATCGGCAAACACGTAACTTACTTTGTTGGTGTCGGAGCCAAAGGTAGACTCGGCGTGCGACACATCGTTTGCAATCATAAGATTGCATCCTTTACGTGCAAGTTTTTGCTGAGCATACGCAATAACGTCGGTTGTTTCGGCTGCAAAACCCGCAACATACCCGCAATGCTGACTGCTTATATACTGCAAAATGTCAGGCGCTTTAATAAGGCTTAAGTCGTAGTAAGCACGTTTGTCTTTTTTGATTTTTTGAGTCTCAACATTTGCAGGCTGCCAATCGGCAACCGCCGCAGTACACACCGCAATAGTCATCGACGAAAGGTAGCGCGTGGTAGCTTCGTACATTTCTTGAGCGCATATCACATGATCGCAACTGTCACAGGTTGGATATACACAGCTTAAAGGCCCTGCAATAAGATGAACGCGTGCGCCACGCACCCGCGCTGCACGCACCAGTGCACAGCCCATTTTGCCTGTTGAGTAGTTGGTTAAGCAGCGCACAGGGTCGAGCGCTTCACGCGTAGGTCCCGCTGTGATAAGCACGTCTTCACCCACAAGATCACGCGCCGGACGAAGCGCCAAGCTGTACGTATACAGGGCAATATCTTCGGGATCGGCAAGCTTTCCCGCACCGCTTATGCCGCATGCAAGCTCGCCTGCATCAGGACCAACTATACACACATCGCGTTTGCGCAGAATGTCAATATTGGATTGTGTTGCAGGGTGTTGCCACATGTGCGTATTCATCGCAGGCGCTACGCACACGGGAGCTGTTGTTGCAAGCAGTGCAGACGTTGCAATGTTGTCGGCAATGCCATATGCATACTTTGCTATGGTGTTGGCAGTAGCTGGTACAACGCAGCACACATCAGCCCATCCGGCAAGCTCAATATGAGAAATTGCAGCTGTAGTACAGCTTGTAGATTCGGATACAACAACGTCGTGCCCCGACAGCACCGCAAAACTCTTAGGTGCAATAAACTCCGTGGAAGCAGGTGTCATAATAACGCGCACGTCGCACGCAAGCTTTTTGAGCATGCGAACCGTTTCAAGCGCTTTATAGCCTGCGATACCTCCACAAACAATCATTAAAACATGAATCATAGCGTATCCTTTGAGCGTTGTTGGTATGGGTTATAAATCGGTATGTGCCGGCAGCTCAATCGTTGTTCTGCTTTGCGCGAGCTCTTGTTTGAAAACTATTCACGCGCGTACAGGCGCAACCTACCAGCTATTTATCGGTGTTTGGAGCATCGGCATCGCTTGGCAAAATAAGGATGCGATGACAATACGGACAGCATGCAATACCATTTGTATTGCGAATTTGATTATACAAACTCGGCTGCAGCTTAATACGACACACAGTTGGGATATTGCCAACAAGCTCTTCTACTGCCAAGCCCTGAAAACGCGCAGCAGCGTCGTTATATGCACGCATATGTTCATCTGAAATTTCGTGCACAAGCTGAACACGTTTTTTCTCAAGTGCATCAAGCGCCTGTTTAATAGCACGTTTATCCTGCTTGTAACTACGGGTTAGGTCTTGTGCTTGCGCGGCAAGCGTCTGCGCAAGTTTTTGGGCATTTTCCAGGGCTTTTGTACACGTTTGCTGGTGTGCTTTAAGCCCTTTGCGATCAAAACTCAATTTTTCCTTACGCTTTGCCAAATGTACCAGCTGCGCTTGATCATCTTCTAGGGCACGATAGTCGCTTTTGTGAAGCTTTGTTTGCTCTTTTACCTGCTCAATTTTTTCCATAGTGGCAGCGTGAGCCGCAGCATTATCGGCAAGCGCACTGGCAGCGTCTTTTGCGTGACCAACCAATATGGTGCATTCTTTTTTGAGTTTACGAGCTGCTTTTGTGCATGCGTCTAATTTTGCACGTTGAGGCAGATGATCGAGACGGTTTGTATAGCGAAACATCTCGAGATCAATTTCTTGGAGGTGCATAAGCGCGGTATATTCCTGCATGTAATTCCTTTCATATGGCACACATAATACTACTGGATATGCTTATCGCGCGTGGATATTACAAGCAGAATCTATAAACCGTTGCAGGTCCTGCTTAGATACACGTTCATCAAACGAAATGCGAATACTTCGTGCTGCTTGCTCTTTAGAAAGCCCTTGAGCAACAAACACATGAGAGACGCCATCTTGCGCCGCGTGAGCAACGCCGCAAGCAGATCCCGAAGAAATGCCAAATCCTAATGCATCGAGCTGTAATACGAGCGTTTGTGCGTCGATACTCTTGTGCGTAAGCGACACAATACCAGGCAAGCGAAACTCGCCATAAGGAATATCAGAGGTGGGCTCAAACATGCCTGAGTCGCAAAGCTGTTTGGAAACATCGCGTGCCAATGCTGTTGTTGTTTGTATTGATGAGGCAAGTGCTAAATCGCACTCTGCAGCTGCAGCAGCAAATGCCGACGCCAAACAAACAGCTTGCGTGCCAGAGCGAAGCGCGGCTTCTTGCCCACCACCATATAGCAATGGAGTAATATGCACGCCGCGGCGTAGCATAAGTGCACCTATGCCCACGTATCCGCCTATTTTATGCGCAGATATGGTAACTGCATCAACGTTACTCATCATGAGTGGCACATGGCAAAACGCCTGCACTGCATCGGTGTGCATATAAGCACCGGCATCATGCGCTGCATGTGCAATTTCCGATATTGGCATAATAATGCCCGTCTCATTATTGGCATACATGCAGCTTACAAGCGCCACATCATCATCAAGGAGATTTTCTACTGCAGCAGAAGTAACAACACCGTGCTCATCGGGCGCCGCAAGCGACACGCGAAATCCTGCTTGCGTAAGCATACGCGGCAGCGCAAAAATAGAGTCATGTTCAACCTGCGAAATAATAATGCGATCGCGATGCGGGTTTTTAGCACGCATAGCAGCTGCAAGACCTCGAACTGCCCAGTTGTTGGCCTCGGTTGCACCCGAACAAAAGTAAAGCTCATGGGGCTTAACATCGGCATGAAAACACGCACACAGCATTTTTCGTGCAACATCAAGCTCACTGCGAGCAAGGCGACCGGGCGTATGAAGCGAGTTGGGGTTTGCGCCCGCATATGCTGCATCATTATAGCGCGCGAGGGCTTGCCTTGCACACGCACGAACAGGTGCGCTGGCCGCATAATCTAAATAGGTATATGGTGATGGCATATCAAATCATTCTTTCAACATCTCACACGGTACACACACGACGCGCTAGGCTCGCGATGCACCATCTTGAGCGGCGGCGCGAATAGCAGCAATGGCACGGCTTCTATCTTCGTGTTTAAACACCGAAGAGCCAGCCACAAGCATCCGCGCACCTGCGCGAGCAAGTTCGGCAGCATTGTTTTCTGTAACGCCACCATCAACCTCAATAAGCGGATCGTATCCGCGCTCATGGCAAAAGTAGCTAAGTGCGGCCACTTTTTGCGTGGTGGTGGGAATAAACGATTGACCACCGAAACCAGGATTTACACTCATTACTAAAATCATGTCGATGTCGGGCAACACGGCAGATAAACTCTCAATCGCACTTCCCGGGTTAATGGCAACAGCGGCCTTTCTACCGGCGTTTTTAATGGCATAAATCATACGATGAATGTGTGTTTGCGCTTCCATATGAATGGTGATGGAGTCGGCACCGGCGTCGATATACCAGCCTAGTTGCTCTTCTGGATTAGATACCATAATGTGTGCATCAACCGGAAGCGAAGATACGCGCTTTACTGCCTGTAGTAAAGGCACGCCAAAGCTCAAGTTGGGCACAAAATGACCATCCATAACATCGAAATGAATGGCGTCGGCGTCGCGAATAGAATCGAGCTCGCGCGCAAGCTGGGAGAAATCGCAGGCAAGAATAGATGGTGCGATGGAAATGGTATCGTGTGACATAGACGCTCCTAGTGTTGTATGTCTAATCCATAAAATTCTTCGATGGGCTTACGCTCAAGTAGCCAGGTAACGGCTTGCTTTAGTTGAGCGTCTTTATACAAAATGGTATACACACATTGAGTAAGCGGCGCTTCAATTCCGCGCTGCTCACACAACTGCCAAATACTCTCGGCAGCACGTACGCCCTCAACAACCATTTTGGTGCGCGCTTCGTATTCAGCAAGGCTTTCGCCATGCGCAAACGCCACACCAAAGCTGCGATTACGCGAATGCACCGACGTGCACGTAGCCACCAAGTCGCCTACACCGGCAAGTCCCATGCAGGTAAGCGGCATACCGCCTAAGTTAGCAACAATGCGACTAATTTCGGCAAGACCTCGGCACATAATAACAGCAAGCGTGTTATCACCATAGCCCATGCCCGCAGCAGCGCCGCACGCAATAGCAACAATATTTTTAACAGCCGCACACAGCTCAACACCAATAACATCGCTCGACACATAAATGCGAAACGTATCACTAATAAACAGCTGTTGGAAGAAGTTAGCTACAGCAGGATCGCGCGCAGCAATAACTGCAGCCGAGATTTTGCCTAAGCAAATTTCCTCAGCATGATTAGGACCGCTTAACACCGCAATCTGCGAAATGCAGTCCCACTCCTGCGCAATAATGTCGCACATCGTACAATGCGACGTGGGCTCCATACCTTTTGTAAGTACAATGGTTGGAATATCGCCGCTGATAAACGGCCGTGCTGCACGTAAGGTAGCACGCTCAAACATCGACGGCACCACAATAATAATCGCCTGAGCACCATCGAGCACCCACGCAAAATCAGTTGAGGCAACAACGTTGTGCGCCATCTCGTAATCAACAAGATGATCGGGGTTTTTGTGATGCGCGTTAATGTATTGCGCGCATGGCTCCTCGTACGACCACATACGCACTTCATCGGCAGATGACGCTAAAAGGCCAGAAGCAGCTGTTCCCCAGCTACCCGAACCCAGTATTGCAACACGTGACACTGTCATGCTTACCACTTCTTTTCGTGTACCACTCCAAAACCCAACGGCGCAAGGAGCATAAAGATTTGTTATACGCTGTGAGGTTGGTTTGGTTGATGTTGGTTTGGTTCACCTTGAGCGTGCACATCATCGAATGTACCCGCGTGTGCGGCAGACTGCGCTACACAAAGACCCTGCTCCTTACCCGCAAGAAGACGTGCAATGTTGGAGCGATGTGCCCAGAGCACAAGCAGCGCCACCAAGCACATGGGTACAAGCGAAACTCCATGAATGCCCCACACGTACGCCCAGATAGGTATCGAAATTGCAGCTACAACAGAACCTATCGAAACAGTTTTTGTTGGTAGTACCACAATAAAAAATCCGCCAATAGCACACAGCGCGCAGGGCCAGTTAAGAACTAAACACGCACCAAAGCCAACCGCAATGCCTTTTCCGCCTTTAAAGTGCAGGTAGATTGAGAAAATATGTCCGATAACGCAGGCAGCAAAATTGCACGCAAGCAAAAACTCAAAGAGCAATGCCGACGTGGTGCATCCCAAAGATGCAAGCACACTACCAAAAGGATCGCGCGCAAGCTCAGCCGTTATATCCGCAGATAAACCTAGGGCAGAAAGCTGCATACAAAGCGGCATGAGCACACAGCGCGCAATGAGCATGGCACACACGGCTTTGCCCACATCACACAAAAAGGTAATTGCCGCTGCTTTTTTGCCTGCAACACGCGCAACGTTAGTCATGCCAATATTGCCCGATCCCTTTTGGCGCACGTCTTCGCCACAAAACAGACGACCTATAATAACGCCAAATGGAATCCCGCATAATGCATAGCTCACCAGCATGCAAAAAGCAGTTGCAATAAAAAGCGTCTGCATGAATTACCCCGCTTTACTCCCCGCTTTACTCAACACATAACACGCACGCCGCATAGCGCTGGGTGCGCAGCGAACAATCAACCGAACTTCTACCCTATTCTTTATTGCGAAACTTAAGCTCAATAGGTGTGCCCGAAAGATCAAACGCTTCGCGCAAGCGGTTTTCCAAAAAGCGGATATATGCGTCGTCGAGCAGGTCTTTTGCATTGCAAAAGAACGTAATTTGCGGCGGGTTATCTCCCGTTTGTGTAGCGTAGTGAATTTTGAGACGTCGACTTTTATGAACGATAGTATGACCCGCTTCGCGAATGCGCGTAATAAGGGCGTTAAGCTGCGATGTTTTAAGATGGCTTGAACGGGCATGCGCCGCGGCTATCGCAGCATCAAGAATCTTGTTGGTATTTTTGCCGGTAAGCGCAGAAATTTGCACTTGCTTTGCCCAGGTAGCAAACGTAAGGCGGATGGCAAGCGAGTCTTTAAGCTTAAGTTTATCTTCTTCTGAAGAAAGCAGGTCGATTTTATTGATAACAAGCACGAGCGCGCAGCCACGATCGATAGCCATACCCATGAGCTTTTGGTCTTGCTCGGTCATGCCTTCGGCAGCATCAATAACCATAAGTGCAACGTCGGCTTTGTCCATGGCCTGAAGCCCGCGGACAAGGCTGTAGTACTCAACATCCTCGTGTACCTGCGACTTTTTG
Organism: Atopobium massiliense; assembly: GCA_900343135.1. Taxonomy (GTDB): domain Bacteria; phylum Actinomycetota; class Coriobacteriia; order Coriobacteriales; family Atopobiaceae; genus Fannyhessea; species Fannyhessea massiliensis. The sequence goes on from OPYK01000001.1 coordinate 75,252, forward strand.
CGCATACCTGCTGTATCAACAAGACGAATAGGCGTGTCGTGATACTCAAAACAAATATCAATGGCGTCGCGCGTGGTACCCGCAATATTGGCAACAAGCGACCGATTTGTTTTGGATAGCTTGTTTACCAGCGATGATTTACCAACATTTGGCCGGCCAATAACAGCAATCGACAACATATCATCGCCGTAGGGGCTGTCTTCCTGCACGATGCACTTAAACGATTCAACAATAAGGTCGAGAAGGTCGCCTGTTTGCGTGCCGTGGGTGGCCGAAATAGCAATCGGGCTCCCAAGTCCAAGTGACAAGTACATCCAGTCATCAATAACAGTTTCGGGATTATCAATTTTGTTTACCGCTAAAAAGCAGGGCTTATGCAAACGACGCACAATGCGCGCTACTTCTTCGTCTTCTTCAAGCACGCCAATGGTACCATCAACAACCTGCACAATTACATCGGCTTCTTCGCACGCAAGGAGTGCTTGCTCACGAATGCCCAGCGCAAACACATCGGTGCTTTTCTGCGATTCGATACCACCCGTATCGATAAGCGTAAAATCAACGCCCCGCCAATCGCAGTCGTGATAGGAGCGGTCGCGCGTCACGCCACGCGATTCGTGCACAATAGCAGTTTTTGTTGTTGCAAGACGATTTACAAGTGTAGACTTACCAACATTTGGTCTACCTACAATGGCAACAAGCGGCTTGGTCATAATGTGTCCATTTCTTAAGCAAGCGAATATCAATAAAAACAAAGTACAAGTACTTTAAGTATAAACAATGCGCAAGGCTATCAGAAGAAACCTACAAGATACGCATGAGTACACCTAAGGCACGTGCGCGCGCACGTAAGCGCAAACCACACGTCTTAGCGAGCAGCGTTTTTGCCTGTAGATGCATTGGTAACACAGGTTGGCGTGCTATCTGGCGCCGTGGTCTGTGGAGCTGCAGCGGCAGCAAACTCACTATCGAGCGCACGCAGGGCGGCAACAACCTCATCAATTTGATACTGCGGCGTAGATGCACCTGCCGTTATGCCCACTCTAGACGAAGGCGTAAACCAAGACGGCTCAAGCTCACTTGCAAGTTCAATGTGATGCACTTGCGTGCAATATTCGGCAGCGATTTCTGCTAAATGGCAGGTATTTGCCGACATTTTACCGCCGATAACCAGCATGCAATCAACCTGTGCACTCAAGCTTGCGCACGCGCGCTGGCGCTTGGTGGTGGCGCCGCAAATCGTGTCGATAAGGCGCAGCTCATCTACCCTACCTACCAGCGCAGCTATTACCGCACGTAAGCGTTCACGTGTTTGTGTTGTTTGCACAACAACGCCAACTTTCCGCTTAAGCGTAATAGTGTCGAGATCCTCAGGACATTCAACACATATTGAATTTTTTGCATAACCCAAGGTTGCAATAACCTCTGGGTGCCCCTTTTCGCCAAAAACGAGCACTTGATAGCCCTCGCGCTCAAACGTTTGCGCCGCTTTATGAGCACGAATTACAAACGGACAGGTGGCATCGAGAACCACGGTGTGGCTTTTGTATGCGCGCGCTTCCTCATCGGGTGTAACACCGTGCGTACGCAGCACGAGCGCATCGCCCGCAACTTCGTCGGCAGATGCAATTGGCTGCACACCTTGGTTAGCCAATTTGCTTACAACAGTTGGATTATGAATAAGTGGACCGAGCGTATGTATACTGCCGTGCGTGGTTTTTGACAGTTTTTGAACCATGTCAAGTGCGCGATTAACGCCAAAACACGCGCCGGCATCGGTTGCAATGCGAATATGCATACGTTAAGTTTCACCGCCTAAATGCTATGGCAGATGCCAATATACGAGCTTACGCCAATATTATGCCAATACATACTATACCGATATACCCTATACCGATAAATAAACTTCACACCAATGTGATATGTTACGCGCGGGTGTGAAAACGCGCCTTAAGCTCGTCGCGTAAGGTATATACCCTATTCATCGACTCTCGTTCAAGCAATTCGAGCATCTTCTTTTTTGACATACGAGCGCTGCCTTCTGCATGGGGCGATGTTGAAGACGTGTGTGAAGAAATAGGTGCAGCAAAACCAATGCATACGCGCGAAAATTTATGCACGAAGCTGCGCGCCTGTGCAATACTAAAGGCGCCGCTTACCGCTGCAGGAATAATATCTGCATGTGTGCGAAGCGCAAGAAAGGCAAAACCGGCACGTATGGGGGGCTTTATATCAAGGTTGCGCACGCGCGTGCCCTCGGGATACACAAGCAGCCACTCACCGCGCGAAAGCGCCTGCGTACACCAGTGCATGCACGTCATATCGGCGCTTGCGCGCACCACGGGAATACCACCTGCTATCGCAAACAAATACGCCACAAAACGATGGCGATTAAACTCACTTTTATACATCGTACGCAGGGGAATTTTTTTGTGATGCAGGTAAAGCATGGTAATGAGAGGCTCAATTGCCGACACATGATTCATAACAACAATGTAGGGCTTGCCTGCAAGCGCATGCACATCTATCTCATCAAAACAACGCCAGCGCCAAAGAAGCTTAGTTACCGGAAAAAGAATAGCGCAAAGGACTGCAAGAAATACACGACTCGCGCGCGGAAATTCACTCATTGCGTGCGCATAAAACCACGAGTAGCGCTCAGTGTGCGCTGCAGATGCAGCTGCAGATGCTCCTGCGGCAGCATCCCGGTCAGCTGCAGGCTGTGTAGAGGCACTCGTAGCTGCGGCAGCGCTATCCAAATATGGCTGTGCACGTGCACAAATAATGGATACGATTTCATCAACCGTTTTATCGGAGCTGTCAATGTGAAACGCATCGGGTGCTGCTTTGAGCGGCGCTGTTTTGCGATGCGAATCAACATCATCGCGATGGAGCAAATTGGCGAGAATAGCCGCTTCGTCGGCCTTGGTAGTAGATACAATGCTTCCGGATGCAACATCTCCGCCAGCACGCTGAACAGCACGGCGGTGGGCACGTGCCTGCGCGTTTGCCGTAAGGAAAATTTTAACTTCGGCAGAAGGAAAGACGGCGGTGCCAATGTCGCGTCCCTCGGCAACAACATGCTTTGCCTGTGCTAGCCTGCGCTGTTTTTCAACCAAAAGCGCGCGAACCTTAGGCAGCGCGGCATACGACGATACATTGGCGTCAACCTCAGCAGAACGAATTGCGCGCGTACAATCGATACCGTTTACCAGCACTTGTTGTACGCCGTCATGATACGCCAAATCGATATCCAGCGCAGCTGCGGCGCGCACGGTGGCATCTTCATCGGTGGCTGAAATCTCGTGCTCCAAACACCACATGGTAACGCAGCGGTACATCGCACCAGTGTCGATATAGGTAATGCCAAGCCGCCTAGCGATACTGCGTGCAACTGTAGATTTTCCCGAACCAGAAGGTCCATCGATAGCTATTATCATTGTGTATCCTTGTCGTTATGAACGTTTGGTGTAACACCATGTTGAGTATGTCGTAAGGCACCGGTATGAGCCTTGGTTTGAGCGTTGGCTATACCGTCACTGCTCGAAACAGTACGCATAAGCGCATCAACTTCGGCAGGCGTGCACATACGCCACGCGCCAAATGGAAGCGCATCTCCCAAAGAAAGCGGGCCAAATTGCGCACGATGAAGACGCACAACCGGACAACCAACAGCGTCAAACATGCGTTTTACCTGGTGATACCTACCTTCTCGAATAGAAATACTGCAAATAGTATAGCCGCGGGCAGATGGTATGCCATCTAGTATATGGCATTGCGGGGCGAGCGTGCAGAGCGCATCTGAAGGCGCTAAGCGGGTAATATGCGAAGGCGCACACGGCCCGTCATCGAGCATGATGCCCGCTTCCAGCTGTTTTTGCGCTGCGCGGGTAAGGCTGCCTTGAAGCAGACACACATAGGTTTTCCACACATGATGCGACGGATGAAGCAGCCGGTTTCCCATGTTTCCATCGGTCGAAAAAAGAAGCAGCCCCGTTGTGTCGCCATCAAGCCTCCCCACCGCAAACAATCCCGGGTAGGTATCTTTGGGAACAAGCGCAGCTACACATGGGTGACCAAACGGATCGGACATAGTGGTAAGCACGCCTTGCGGTTTGTTGAGAATTAAATAGGTGTGTTCATCACCAAGCACGCAGGGCGTACCATCAACACACACTACATCGTGTGCGCAATCAACTTTGCTGCCAAGCACATCTTGCACTACCCCATTAACCGTTACTCTACCTGCAGAAATGAGCTTTTCGGCGCCACGACGCGACGCCACGCCGCAGCGAGCAAGATAGCGCTGAAGACGCATCGTAAATGTGGACGAAGGAAAATTTCCTGCCATAATGTCTTCGTCTGTGTACGCGCGCGTAATTTTAAGGTGACGATTGCGTGCACGTTCGATTTCTTCGCGCGTAAGCGTGGACGGCGTAGGTTGATTGAGGTTCGGGTGCCGCGTGCGCCAGGCCCGTTTGGGGCGCGTAGCACGTGTGTGCACAGAGTCTTGAGGCTGCGGTTGTGTGTATCCACCAGGTGTTTTTGTCATCATGCACGCGTTTCTGTGGCTGCTGTTGAAGCGTCAGCATCCACCTCAATGGTATCTTCATGTACCGCATTTTCATGTACCGCATCAACGTCAAAGCCCTCTTCACTTACAGCAGCAGGCTCATCATCATCAAAAAGATGAAGCGGCGTTTGCTCCAGACGCTCACGAATATAGCGCTGAGCTGCCTCATCAGCGGCAAACTGCTCAATCGGCGGCAAATCACGCAAACTTGCAAGCCCAAACTCCTCAAGAAACGCTTTAGTAGTGCCATACTGCGCCGCACCGGTTGGCGTAGGCTTCGATTTAATTTCCTTTATAATGCCCCGCGCCTTAAGCGAATTTATTGCAGCGTCGCTGGTAACACCACGTATTGAGCGTATGGCTTCTCGACCAATTGGTTGCAAATACGCAACACACGCCAGCACCTCAAGCGCGGCTTGCGAAAGTTTACGTGCGTCAATGCGACCAAGATACTCTTCGATGCAATCGTGACAGCTCTCGCGCGTAACAAGCTGCCAGCCTGATGCCGTTTGCACAAGCTGAAAGCCACGCGATTCAGCATCATATTGACGAGAAAGCTCTTCGAGCTGCGCTTTGCAGGCATCTGGCGTGCAGTGAATGCTCGCGCTTGCCGCATCTACATCAACAGGCTCTGCTGATACAAGTAACACCGCTTCAAGTAAACGCCGTATGGTAGCAGCATCAATATCCATGCCAAGCTGATCTTGTGTTGAATCCATTGCTTAGTGTTCTCCTTCATTTGATAGCGGTTTATAGCATACACTGCGCGTAGCAGCGGTGCGCGTAAGCTCAATATCACCAAACGTCGTAGACTGCACAGCATCAAGATACCCGCCCGCAATAAGCTCGAGCATAGCCAAAAAATGTTCAACTACGTCTTGCTTAGAATATGCACTGCCAAGAAGCTGCGAAAACGAAATGTGGAGCTTCGCGCGCGTTATAGCGTCGATGCGCGCGCAGGTAAGCGCAATCGGCCTGCGTTTTGCGGCAATGTGGTGCGATTGAATAAGCTCGTCCTCACGGCGGCTCAACAAGTCCGCGCAACACACCGCAAGCGTGCGCAAAGTAGTACCTTCAAGATACGATGCACTGGTATTAAAGTTGGCAATGTGCACATGACCGCAGTTAGGATGCCTGCGCAAGCTCTTTTCATGCGCAGCTTGAAGCCATGACGACGCCTCCAAAAATTGCTTGTAGGTAATAAGTCGCGCAACAAGAAGCTCTTGTGCTTGCTGTGCTGTTATATACTCGTCTTGTTTATCTTCATCGTCTGCAGGCACAGTTTCGCTATCGGCTACCAGCTGTTTTGCCTTAATTTGCAGCAGCGTAGCGGCAACCAGTACGAAATCGCTCGCAACGTCAAGGTCGATGGTGGTAAGTTTTTGAATTTCACGTATATACTGAGCAGCTATATCGGCAATGTCGAGAGAAGCAATATACACCTTTTGTTTATATACCAGCGAAAGCAGCAAATCGAAAGGGCCGGAAAACTGCTGGGTTTGAACTCGATACGACATAGCCTCACTTCTTTGGGTACAAACACCCGTGCATCCTGGCAGGTACCCCTATGAGTAAGACCGAGGTGCAACTTTTGGTGCAGCGTATATATTCAGCCTACAAAATAAACGAGATGAGCGTTGTGTATAAAAATGAAACCACGCTGCGCACGTAGATTGAAATCACATCAACACCAATAAGCGACGGCAATACATAAAGCACAATCATCAAAATAGGCAGCGCATAGGCATTAAGCTCTTCAAACCGTGCACGCGAGCGGGGCGGCAACACAAGCGAAATGATGCTAGCACCATCGAGCGGCGGCAAGGGCACAATGTTAAAGGCAAACAGCGCGCAATTACACACAATGTAGCGCTGAAGAATGTTTTGCGCAGGTAAGATAATACCAATATACTCACTTGCTAGCTGCACATTTGTGCGTGCGCACCACAGAACAGCACCTAAAAGAAGTGTGCCCACGAGCGCTTGAAGCAGATTGGATAAAGGCCCTGCAATTGCAACAAGAAACGCATCTACGCGTGGATTTTTAAGGCGACGCGGATTATAAGGCACAGGATTTGCAAAACCAAATACCGGACCGCCACTAAACGCCATAAGAAGCGGCAGAATAATAGATCCAAATGGGTGGATATGTGTTTTGGGGTTGAGTGTAAGGCGACCTGCATCGCGCGCGGTTGTGTCACCGCGCCAAAGCGCGCAAACACCGTGTGCAATTTCGTGAATGATAGATGCAAACACGATAATTGCAATGCTTATAGCTGCACTTATAAGACTATCAAGGGTAAATCTTGGCACGATACCATCCTATTCATAAAACAGTGTGTAATGTAATCCTACGTAAAGCTGCGCACGCTCGCACGTGTTATTGACGAAGGCGATACGCCAGTTTCTGCAAAAGAAAATCGAAACATGCACACAGCACAGCAACAAATACAAGATCGCCGCGAAGCACGCCGCCAAACACAGTGGGAATAACAGCATATCCCAACAAAAATTGCGGAACTAGGCTTTGAACAGCAAGGTTTGCATACATCACAAGCGCCCGCAAGGGGCCAAATCCAATCATAGACACCACGCACACAGCCACTTGTGCCCACGAAAACACACGCAAACACCACGCAAGTGCAATGCAACAAAGCGCAAACACATGGCGCAACGGAAATGGCAAGGAAGAAAGAAGCTCGGATGGCGATGCGGAAGGCACGGTATTGAATGCGTTTTGCGCTGGTGCGGGTGTGCGCTGTGGGCGCTGCGGACTTGGAACGGCCGCGCGTTGCAGCCGCTGCGGACTTGCAGCAGGTTGCGGCTGCGCATAGCGTGGAGTTTGCGGCTGCGCATAGCGTGGCGCTGCTTGTGGTTGATACATCCGTGCTTGTGTACGCGGTTCTTGTGGGTACATCGCAGGTTGCTCGTAGTAGGGTTCCTGCTGGTAAGCGTCTTGCGTATAAGCTTGCTGCTGGTAAGCGTCTTGCTGGTAGGCGTCTTGCGTATAAGCAGCTGCCTGCTGATACGCACGTGGGCGCGGATACACCATCGTTTTTTGCACGTCAGACACAGTAGGCACGTAAGGCACGTTAGACGCCTCATCTGCACGAGGCACAGGCGCATCAGCATACGCAGCACGAGCGGAGGCGCTATGTCGCGGGCTTGTAGGTTCTACATCTTGTGCACCATAACTTTTTGGAATATAGGTCATTTGTTTACATCCACTACATCGCTTAGCTCAAGCCACTCTTCTTCGAGCGCTGAGACCTTTTCTACAAGCGCGTTATATTCGCTCATTACATCGCCAAACGCAGCTTTATCATTATACAAATCGCTATCTGCCAGCTTTTCCTCAAGCTCCGCTTTACGCGCAGATCCAGCTGCAAGCGCCGCGTCAATTTCGCGAAGCCGCTTTTTTTCTTGCGCGTGCTTTTTGTTGGCAGCATTGCGCGCCTGCGCCTCAAGTCGTCGTTGTTCCTTCGTCTTAACATTCCTACCAGGTGTTTTTCCCTCAGGATTGGTCGACTTTCCATCCACACCAGCGGGAGAATGCTCGCCGTAAGCACGTGCGCCTGCCGCTGCGATAACGGGCGTGCGCGCTATACCCGCTTGTTCTTCGGCCGCATCGCGTGTCTTAAGATCCTCTTTTTTATAGAGATAATACTCATAGTCGCCATCGAACAAGCGAACATGACCATCTGACACTTCAATAATTTTTGTTGCAACATTGCGTACCAAGTGCTCGTCGTGACTTACCACCACGAGCGTACCCTCAAACGTAGAAAGTGCGTGCTCAAGCACATCAACCGAATCGATATCGAGGTGGTTGGTAGGCTCATCCAAACAAAGCAGCGGTGCGGGGTGCACAAGCATGCACGCAAGCGCCAACCGCGCGCGCTCGCCGCCCGAAAGCACCGATACGTGTTTATCCACATCGTCGCCGTGGAACAAAAACGCACCTAACAGCTGTCTATGCTGCGTTGTTGTCCACGCAGGATTGGCGTCTATCATTTCTTGCAAGGCTGTATGCGCGGCATTAAGCGCCTCAAGCTGATGCTGAGCATAATACGCAACTTCAACATGCTTGCCCTGCTCAATAGTACCGCTCGTCGGCTCCTCAAAGCCACATAGCAGTTTCATAAGTGTTGTTTTACCTGCACCGTTAGGTCCAACCAGCGCCACTTTGTCGCCACGATACAAAGTAAAATTAGAATCGCTCCACACCACATGCTCGCCAAAACGTTTGGAGAGCTGGTGGACATCAACCACCATATCGCCCGTACGCGGCGGCGCAGGAAAGCGGAAATGCACTTTTTTAGAAGCTTGCGGCAGCACCACAAGTTCTTGCTGTATGTGTTCAAGCCGTCGAATGCGCTCTTGTACCTGTTTTGCCTTGGTTGGTTTATAACGAAATCTTTCAATAAATGTTTGCAGATGATTAATGTCGCTGAGCTGACGCGCACGTTTGGCAGTGAGCTGAGCAAGATTATCTTCGCGCTGATGCAAATAGCTTGAATAATTGCCCGTGTACGTCATAAGTCGCTTGTTTTCGATTGCTGCAATATGCGAAACACAGGCATCCATAAACGCGCGATCGTGCGAAACAATGAGTACGCAGCCTGTATACGAGCTTAAGAAGCTCTCAAGCCAGCGAACACTTTCGAGGTCGAGGTGGTTTGTAGGCTCGTCGAGTAGCAACAAATCGGGGTGTTTAAGAAGAAGCTTCGCTAAGGAAATACGCATCTGCCAGCCGCCCGAAAATTCACAGGCAGGCTTATTAAAATCGTCAACAACAAAGCCCAAACCAGCAAGAATTTGCTTAGCGCGTGCTTCAAGCTCATAGCCACCAAGCTGCTCAAAGCGGCTTTGGTTTTTGCCGTAGCTGTCGAGAAGCTCGTCGATGTGTGCTTGCGCAGTTTGCTTTGTTTCGGTTGATGCTTGCTGCACATGCATGTCTTGCTGCGCATCCGATATATGCAGCTGCGAAAGCTCTTGTTCCTGCTCAACCAAGCGCCGCTTTAACGCCTGAATTTCTTCGGCAGAACGTATAACTTCCTGAAGCGCCGTTGTGTTATCAGCGAGTGTTGTTTCCTGCTCAAGATACCCAATTGTTACGTCTTTTGCATACGACACACTGCCGCAATCAAGCGATTCAAGCTTCATAAGCACGCGCAACAACGTTGTTTTACCTGCGCCATTAGGCCCAACAAGTGCCCAGCGCTGGTTTGCATTGAGCTGCAGCGTAACCTGCGTCCACAACAGCTGCGACGCAAATGATTTTTCTATTGAATCGACAAGAGCGATCAACCATATCTCCTTATGCTACAGGTACCAATCAAAAGCTGCACGTATATCACGCGCTCGCCTATTATAACACGCTTTACGTGCGCACAAAAAAGCTCCGCTGTGCGTACGCGCGGAGGAAAAGTTGCATGTGGTTTACTCATGTGTTTTAACATTATCGTAGACGTTTGTGGTTTAGTACTATATACACATTTGCAGCGCAAGAAAGCAGGTAGCAAAATGAACCACACACCAAATGGCACACTCAAGATAAAAGACCTCACGCTTATTGGAATTTTTCTTGTTATCTATTACATCATCATCGGCATCGCAAGCATGACGGCGGTATTTTGTGCAATGGCAGCAAACAGCGTAGCCGTCTCGCTCGCATGCTTTGCGCTTGCCCCGCTTAGCTGCGGCGTTATCACAGGCCCGTTGGTTATTCTTCTTATGACAAAAATCCAAAAACCCTGGGGCTTTTTTGTCTTTGGTATTATTCCTACGTTTTTACTTGCGTTTACCGGTCACACGTTTATTGTGCCGCTCGTGGGCGTAGTGTTTGTGGCCGCCGCCGAGGGTATCTTGCGCGCGGGGCACTACACGTCGTTTCGCGCAATGCTTGCATCATGTTCGGTGTTCAACATTTGGACTACCCTGCCTTTAGTTGCTGTATTTTTTAGCGAAAAAATGCAAACGTCCATGATTAAAAAGATGGGCACCGACCTGTTTTCGCATGTATTTACCGTGCCACATATTGCACTCATTATGGTTGTAGCTCTTATTGCGGGCGCGCTCGGAGCCCTGCTCGGCCACGCTATGCTTAAAAAGCATTTTGAGAAAGCCGGCATCGCATAAGGCTGCGCATAGCACGGCCACTCGTACGTATAGCCACTTGCACGTGCAACTGTTGCCACGATGCATGACCAACTTGCTGATTAATACGACGCCGCAAGCAGTACACAAACACAAACAATCGCAACCACCAAGGGTACAAGCATGCAGATATGCCACGTTACAAACCATAGCCCGTTTCACCCACTCACAAAAATGGCTGCCACCATACTTTTAGGCTTTACGCCACTTGTGAGCATGCACGCTAACCTATCCTGGCTTCTTGTGGTAGTTTTCGCTGGCATATTTATGCTTGAGCGGCGCTATAAGGATGCCCTCTCAGCGCTTATATGGTATGCGCTGCTGGCGGGTTTTATTGCGTATGCCGATACGTGCATGGCAGCTGCTGGTACGGGTGGTTTTATGGAGGCACCCATACGCGTTATGTATTCGTTTATCTACATGCTCAAGGTATTTTACGTGCCCATGCTTGCAGCAAAGTGGCTTATAATCACAACCGATGTTGGCAATATGCTTGCAGCGCTCGACAGCATCCGTGTACCAAGCGCTATAAGCATTCCACTATGTGTTATGGTGCGATTTTTCCCTGCATATAAAGAGGACAACCGTGCTATAAAACAGGCGCTTACCATGCGCGATATAACACTTCGCCGCCCGCTCATGTATGCAGAACGATTTTGCGTGCCAATGCTTATATTATCGTGTCAATTGGCCGATGAGCTGGCGAAAGCCGCAGAAACAAAAGGGATTGCAAATCCCACGCCAAAAACGCATTATCGGCAATGTCACTTTCATGCATGTGATGGCGTGTGCCTCGGAGTGATGCTTGCCTGCATTATGCTTGTCTGCGTATGTGGAGGTTTGTGGTGCTCTCGATAAGAAATTTGTCTTTGTACTACCCCGATAAAACCTCATGCAGAAACGCCGACGCGCAGATAACCGTGCAGATGGACGGCGTTGGAGCTCAAAAGCCTACCCTTCAAAAGCCTACCCTTTGCAACATTTCGTTTAGCGTGCAGCAGGGCGAATGCGTTGTGCTGTGCGGCACAAGCGGCTCGGGAAAATCGAGCTTGCTTCACGCCATAAATGGACTTGCCACGCGCTATTATAACGCCCGCATAACGGGGCAGATACGCTGCAATGGAGCCGAGCTTACCTCTCTTCATATATATGAAATATCGCAGCTGATAGCAAGCGTGTTTCAAAATCCGAAAACGTCGTTTTTTAATGTGAATACAACAATGGAGCTTGTGTTTGCGCTCGAAAACATGGGCGTAGACCCTGGGGAAATGCAGCGGCGCATCGATGCGCTGGCGCAGCGCATACCTATTGCACATCTTCTAAACCGTGATATTTTTGCGCTTTCGGGTGGCGAAAAGCAGCTCCTTGCAATAGCTGCAGCCTACATCACCTGCGGACCTGTCATTGTGCTCGATGAGCCGTCGTCGAACTTAGATGCGGAGCTGATAGATGCCATGGCAAAGCTCTTAGCTATCCTCAAATCGCAACACGTAAGCCTCATTATTGCGGAGCATCGCCTGTACTACGCCATGGACATTGCAGATAGGGTCATTGTACTTGAGCATGGTCATGTGTGCATGGATACGTCGGCGCGAGCGTTTTGTGCGTTGGGCGAAGATGAACGGCAGCGTATGGGTTTGCGGTGCATTACAAAGCCGCAGCTCGCAGCCCGGTTTGCGCAACCGCTAGCGCAAGGTGCGGAGTGCGTGACGGGTACGGAGCTTACGGCAGGTGCGGAGCTTAAGCCGCAGCATATCGAATATCTCACCATATCTCATGTTGAGTTTGCTTTTTCCGCAACGCATAAGTTGTGCATTAACGAGTACCCTTTGTATGACCATTGCATTTATGGCATAGTTGGCAAAAATGGTGTTGGAAAATCCACGCTCTTGCGCGCGCTTATGGGCCTACAAAAAGGCGCTACCGTTACGCGCAGGCAAGCGTGCGGTAAAAACGCAGGTAAACGCCTTAGTCGCCGCGCACTTTCGCGGTACGCAAGTTGGGTTATGCAAGACGTAAGTTATCAATTTTTTATGGAGAGCGCTGCTGAGGAACTTTGTTTTGGTACGAATGTTAAACCCTGTGAGCTTACAGACCCGCATAGCCAGGCATATGCCCTGTTAAGCAACCTTAATTTGCTTCAATATATTACAAAGCATCCGTTTTCGCTTTCAGGCGGACAAAAGCAGAGGCTGGCAATTGCAGTTGCGCTTTTGCAGCAAAGGGATGTGGTGTTTATGGATGAGCCTACAAGCGGCATGGATTTTGAGCACATGATGCGCATATCGCGCGTGCTGGCGTCGGCGAAGGCACACAAACACCTTATTGTTATTGTTTCACATGATATTGAATTTTTAAACGCAACTGCCGATTATATTATTAACGTGGAAGACTATTGTGCGTAAGGGCCGTAATTGTATACACGTGCGGATGTATAAAAAAGAGCCTATGCAGGCACTTTGATTAACCAAATTAAATTGTGGTACAGTGATGTTAACAAGCGTAGCTACTTCGGGGTTCAGCCCTATCGTAGTTACGCTTCGTTATATATTACATGGTATTTTCCGTCTCTCCCGATAAAAGACGCCCGATTCACATGTCGAGCTTTTAGCTGTTTCCTCAACGCTTCGGATATTTCCTCATCAGTGAATAAAGAATCAGTGGCGTCAAAATTGCACGACTTAAAGCCAATTTTCCTTTTTGAGTTGTGCAGGTCTTTTTTGATTCTTTTCTCCAGATTGGAAACGCCACTTAGGCTCTTAAGCTCAATACCATTAACGAGGTCTGTTTTCCCAATAATTTTTTGCCTTGCTGTACCCTTGGTTTTCTCATCTATCTCATAATCAACTTGAAACACACACTTAATACCATGCTGCGACAAACGCTTTGCTTGCTCAATTTCATGAGGTTGTGCGTTCTTCTTAGCAAGCTTATTCTCAAACTCAATCTTCGGCACTTTGCCTGTGAGCACCCAGTCGGCGTCGCGCAAACACGGCAATACGCTTTTACACAGATTGTTTTACATTTATGCAGGTAAATAGGGGTATTTAATAAGAAAAAGAGTGGTGGGCGATGCGGGATTTGAACCCACGACCCCTTCCGTGTGAAGGAAGTGCTCTACCCCTGAGCCAATCGCCCACAAGCTTCTCTTGCAAGAAGTACGTAAGTATCATAACAAAAAAACGCGATATGCGCACGCGTATTATGAACCTACACATCAATGCCAACTTTGTACAACAGTAAATGCATGCTAGACGCACGTCTACGTGTGCTGTGTGTGCAGGTGCACAAGGACACATTCTGTACAAGTATGCGTTTTAGACGTATTTGTAGTGAACGCCTATGTCGGCTATTGCTTGCTACAGTTCGTCTTCATCATCTACCGCAGAGGCTGCCAAAACATCATTAACGCATACAATCATCTGCTGAGCTGCACTACATAAAGCCTGGTGCGACTCAATAGCATCGCCATTAATAAAATTAATAACCATGGGCATATTCATGCCGGCATATAACGTAATGTGTTTGCCTTCAAGCACAAGGCGGCTTACAACATTACACGGTGTACCGCCCATCAGATCGGCAAATACAATAAAAGAATCGAGGTCTCGGGTTACGTCCTCAAAACGCGTTAGAAAATCAACCTGTCCTTCGCATTCATATAGCCCAACTGTACGAATATGCTTTTGCGGTCCCATAATCATTTCAACCGCAGACTTTAAGCCAGCAGCGAGATCGCCATGACTTACCAGTACAAGATCCTGTGACATAGATTTTACCTCCACCATACACAACCATTATAGAAAACACACCACATCGCGTAAAACAAGCCGACAACACACTATAATCGCAATAACATCCCAGTTCGGACTTTATGCAGACGCCCGTATAAGCAGGAACACAACTGTAGCTGCTTATACGGACACAACAAATGACAGGTAAACTATTTACCTAAAATACCAAGGCCGCCCAACACAATGCATACAATCAAAACAATAAAAATCGCTTTGGTTGACGTCATATTCTTCTTACCCAAAAGCCAATACACAGCACCAGTAATTGCGGCAGGTAGTAGGCGTGGAAGAATCATGTTAAGGTTGTTTTGAATGTTAAAGGCAACGTCACCAATGTGGGGAACGGCAACAATTTGCACATTAACCATAGTTGCGACAAGTGCACCAACCATAAACACACCAAGAAGCGTAACAGCATCGGTGATAGCTTGTAGTTTACCTTGCATTGTTGTAACTAACGCTGTACCCTCGCGATATGCGTATTCAAGCTGTTTCCAACGAAATACCATAACAACGATTTGAGCGATAATCCAAATAAAAATACCAACGGGGTTACCCTGCATTGCCATATTAGCAGCAAGTGCACCAAAAATAGCAGGAATAAGTGCACCAAAAATAGCGTCACCAATAGCAGCAAACGAACCCATTAAACCAGCTTTAAGTCCAGTAACACTGTCAAGGCTTTTGACGCCTTGTTTTTCCTCTAAAGCAAGATCGATACCGGTAACTACAGTGTTAAAAAAGTTAGAAGTGTTAAAAAACTGTGTATGTGTTTTCATAACCTTCTTGAGCTCATCGGTACCATCGCCGTACATTTTGCGCAATTGAGGAAGAATAGTGTACAAATAGCCAGAACCCTGCATGCGCTCGTAATTCCATCCAAGCTGAAATCCCAAAAGCGATCGGCGGTTAATCTGTTTAAAGTCCTCATGTGTAAGTTTATATGAAGTGTTGTTGTTATTAGAGCTCGTCATCTTCGATCTCTCCTTCTTCACTCTCTGTGCTTGCAGCTACAGCTGCAACAACTGGAGCAGCTGCTACACGATTCTGCTTATAGCTGATAAGGGCAAGACCAACACCAATAATGGTTACGCCAAGCATTGGCATACCGTTGAAAATGTGATGGAAGTCTTTAACAACAGAAGCAACGCCACTGCCAAGGACTTGAATGCTTGAGAACACGGTCGTAAGCAACGCAGTAATCGTAAAGCCAAGCAAAAGATATGCAAGGTGTTTTTTAACAGGAAGATAACGAAGCAAGATTGCAAAACCAACCGCAGGAAGAGTTGCACCAGCAACAGAAAGCCCTGTACCCAGCCATGCAAATGGACCAGTAAGAATATTAACAATGTATTGAACAAAGTCTCCACCCAAGCACAGTGCAAGAAGAACAGGAAGCAAACGCGATAAACTCCAGGGTAGCGCTCCCAAAAGGAAGTTCCTATCAATTGCTTTGTAATCGAAGTTCTCAACATTTTTATCAATACGGTGTGCAAAGAAGGTGTTTGCAAAACGTGCCAAAATGTCGAGCTGAATCATTAACGCTGCTACAGGTACAGCAATAGCGGCAATTGCCTGCTGAGGATCCATACCAACCGCAACAGCGAATGCGCACGCAAGGACGGTACCCGAGTTTGCGTCAATTCGAGACGCCCCGCCAAATGTACCTACACCAAGAACGGTAAGTTGCATGCTGCCACCGATAATAAGACCGGTTTGCATATCGCCCATAACCAAACCAGCAAAAAAACCGGCAAAAACAGGTGAACTTAATGATGAGTAAATTTGCAGCTCATCCAAAATCTGATAGCCGGCATACAGCGAAAGTAGCGCTATTTGCCACCATTGAATACTCATGACTTCTCCTAACGTCCGAGATCACCCAACAATTTCCACAAATCTTTCGATTCATCGCTTGGCACCATCTGTGCAGTAAGCGTCACGCCCGCATCTCGCAGTCTTCTAAACGCCTCAACATCTTCATCAAGTACATTAATCGATTGAGAAATATGATGGGTTTTGTCTGTTTGTGACATGTTGCCTACATTAATCGTATTAAGCTCAACACCTCGTAAGACAAGCTCCAAAAATACTAAAGGTCGCTTTGCCACAATAAGCAGGCGCTGCGATGCATATTTACCACTAGTGATATTAGCTGCAGCTTTCTCTATCGGAAGAACGCTTAGACGAACACCAGAAGGCGTTGCCATTTTAAGCGCTGCTTTTTCGATATCAGATGTGGCTACCTCATTATCTACCACCATGATGCGGCTAATAGAAAGGCTGCTTGTCCACAGATTAGCTACCTGACCATGAATAAGGCGGCCATCGATACGTGCAGCGATATAAGCCATACAATCACGCTCCTTTCGTTTGTGTATACATACTATGCTGCCCAACTAATGAAAGTGTTTTTTGACCTCGTCCTTCGGTGTCAAACACCACAAAAGAATTACTCCCCTCCTTCAGCAATCCGCGAGGCACATATAACGTCTGCTGAGGACCAACAGACCAAAAACGACCAACATTTACACCATTAACTACCAGTACACCTTTACCAAAAGAGGACATATCAACAAAGGTGTCAGCAGGAGTTTGAATGTCACAAGAAAATGCGTGAAGTGCGGGCATATGAGCATGCATACTAAAGTTGTAGTGCGCATCAAAACTAAGCGAAGACAAGCTAGCAGGCGAAATATAATGAGCAAAAAGTTGCGAGGTTGCAGACAAAAGAGTTGTATGCTCTGCGTGATTTGAGTTTGCAGGATGTAAGCCTGGAAGATCTACGCCTGTAGGCTTCGGCCAATAAAACACGGGCATAAATTCAAGCGAATACTGTGTCCAATGCTGCAAAAAGTGATGATCAAGCATCACACCCTGACCAAGACCTTTACTTTGGGTATAAGCTGCAAGTTTTCTGCCATAATTCACGCGCCCCATGTGTTCTATAAGCACGCTCAGTGTATGAGTACCAGGCGTAACAGAAAGTGTTATGTCATTGCCAATTTCCTGTTGGTATTGCGTTTGTATGTACGTTTCGTCTATCCACACAATCGCACGGTCACGCGCGTCAATAATATAAAGCACCTCCTGCGGCGCATAGGTAGTAATTGTTGTTTGATACAACGTGTAACCCGTTTGCTGACCAAGCTCTTCCATTGAACACGGATAGAGCGATTTAACTGGCTGTGACAACGCACGCACACAATCAGCAAGTGCACACGAACCAACATAGCTAAGATGCTGCGGCTTAAGTGTTGTTTTGATTCTTGCACGTTGCTGCACCAGCTGAGGAAACAGCTGGTGAACTATTGTTTTAAGTGCGTTATATGCCTGTGTAGGATTTCCTTGTTCATTGAGCGGCGCGCCATAATCGTAGCTTGTAATTTGTGGTAAATCGCTGTCATAACGTGCAGAGCAGCCATTCATACAGCTAAAATTGGTACCGCCATGAAACATATACAGGTTAATACTTCCCTCTTCCATGGTTTCTCGCACGTCTTCCGTAAAATCTGTAACTTTGCGCGTTACAACATCCTCATTCCAACGAGAAAACCACCCGTCCCAAAATTCCATGCACATAATCGGGAAAACTTTATTGTGACGAGCAAAAAAGCGACGCATAGCGGCAAAGTTTTCGTGCGCGTGCGACCCAAAATTACCTGTTGGCAGTATATTGCTATCGATAAGCGACCCTGACTCCAAACATGCATCCCAAGGACCGTCTGAAGTACACAAGGGCATTGTTATACCAGCGCTGTACATCATATTGGCAAGAGAGGTGAGATAAGAACTGTCTTCACCGTATGACCCATATTCATTTTCAATCTGGAACATAAGAATGTTGCCACCACAAGACAACTGGTGTGGCACTAATCTGGGCAAAAGTTCATCATAGTATGACTGAACGTATGATAGATATGCCGGATCACTCGACCGCAAACGAACACCTTTTGTAAGCAACCACGCCGGCAATCCCCCCATTTCCCACTCGGCACAAATGTAGGGTGAAGGACGTACAATAGCATACAATCCGCATGCCGCAGCAAGCTCCAAAAAGTGTTCAATGTTACACATACCGTCAAACATAAATGTACCAGGTATAGGCTCATGTATATTCCAAGGGATATACGTTTCTACGGTGTTAAAACCAAGCGCTTTAAGGTTATAGAGCGAGTGTTCCCAATCCGATGGATGAATACGAAAATAATGAATAGCACCGCTGAGTATTTTCCAGGGTTTTCCATTAAGGTAGAACGAATCGGATTGAATACTAAACGTGTGGACCATAACTTCCCTCTTGAACATGAGTGGGTTTGTTTCCCTCGACTTTCATATATTAATATATTAACTTACACGGTAAAAATAAAAAGGTGTAGTCGGTAAACGGTAGGAAAATAAGGAGGAACGGATGATACCGTATGCGTTATAGTTTGTCAGTACGCTACAGTGGCGTATGTCCTTCCCCACAAAAACCAAGGCAAAGATACGTGCACTTGCAGCAACAACATGCCTTACATACGCTATGAATTACGTGAATGTTTAGAGAACATAACTGTTGCATTTAGAAACATACCCACTGTTGTGCATAATAACTATCGTATATAACGCACAGTGAGTTATTTCAAGCATACATCCCTCGTCCAAGGAGTTAATGCATGAAGATACCAAAATATCAAGTTATTAAAAATGAACTCAAGAATGCCATAGTTACAGGATGTCTAAAGAATGGTCAAAAGTTTTACACCGAGGCTGAGCTAATCGATAAATATAACGTTTCCTCAATTACGGTTATTCGTGCCCTAAACGACCTGGTAAAAGAGGGATACCTTGTCCGTCATCAGGGGAAAGGCACGTTTATTTCGCGCTCGCGTAAAGATAAACGTGTGCAATTTTCCGATGTTGAGCTATATCCGTTTAGTGAAGAGCACGTATATGTACATGAAATTATCCAGGAAAACGTACCCGAAATTCTAAAAACGCTGCAGCTCAATAAAAATGTGCATTACATTGCCATCCGTCGTACGCGTACAGTAAATGATACGCCTGTTATCTATCACCAAAGCTACCTTATAAAATCACTTATCGATACAAGCAAACCGCTTGCCTATTACACATCGATTTATGAGCGTCTCCAACAAGATCGCGGCATTGTTATGGAAGATGAACCCTACGAAGAAACAAATAGTATTGTATATCCGGCACCGCTTCATATTTCGCAAATGCTCAACTTAACGAAAGGTGAGCCGTGTGCAAAGCAAATGCGTCTAACATATTCAGCAGCAACAGGAAAGCCTCTGGAATATGCCGTTGCATATAAGCGATGGGACTTTTATAAGTTTACAATTAAGGGTAATGAAGTCTAAGCACGCCCTCACAGGGCAAACACACCAAAGGTATACAGATGTGTAGGTGTATAGTCTTGTAGATCTGCAGATAAGCCAAAAGCCGCATAAAAAAAGCCGAAAGACATGCTTTCGGCATAAAATGCAATGGTGGGCCCAGTAGGACTTGAACCTACAACCAAAGGATTATGAGTCCTCTGCGCTAACCGATTGCGCTATAGGCCCGCATGGAACAGTAATTATCCACCTATGTAGATTACGAAAGAAACCACAATTACGCAAGTGTTATTTTTACGTGCAAGAAAAATGCGTAGTTAGGTTGTAGATGACCATGAACTCCGCTGCTTAGTGCTTTTTTTGAAACACAACCATACGCCGCGCAAGCACATACACCAAAAGCGACAAAGGCAAGCACACAGAACCGATAATAAATTCAAGAATAATTTTATTGCGATCGATGAGCAAAAACGCTGCGCATATAAAGGCAATAAGCACAACAACTGCTGCATGATTCATAATTTTATAGGCCTGCGATGGCACATTAATGCGGCGCGCGCTCTGAAAACCCAGATGAGTAAGAATACAGCTATCAAACAAACAAACATAGCCATTAACAGAAATCGGATGAGCAATAATAAAAGCGATTGACCCAATTACAGTGAGAATACCTGCAATAAATGCAAGAATAGACGAAAGTTTTACATTGCGTGCAAGCATATTCATACAATCACCCTTGGTTGCCACTGAAAACAATCGTAAAAAAATGGTGGAGAATACGGGGTTCGAACCCGTGACCTCATGGCTGCCAGCCATGCGCTCTCCCAGCTGAGCTAATTCCCCACTAACAACGATATGTAATACTACCAAAGATTTGCAACGCTGTAAACAACAACATGCCCATTTGGAAAAATAACCGTGAGCTCCACAATAAACTTGTACAAAATTTGCTCCTTGCACAACGATGCACAGCAAGTAGCGTATCATTACAAGAGGAAAAACAACTACAAGGAGTATACATGCCAAACGAAAAAAGCTTTGAGGCAGCGCAGCTTGCTTCCGATACGGTACTTGCACGCATTCAAGAGCACGCAAGCGACTATACTATGCTTACGGGCGACAGACCAACAGGGCGCCTTCATTTGGGGCATTATTTTGGTACGCTAAAAGAGCGTGTCCGCCTGCAAAATCTCGGCATGCCAACCAACATTATCATTGCCGATTATCAGGTAATTACCGATCGCGACACTACCGAACACATTCAAGATAACGTGTATAACATGGTTATCGACTATCTTGCATGCGGTATAAACCCTGAGAAAACGATGATATTTACGCATTCGGCAGTGCCCGCATTAAACCAGTTAATGCTCCCCTTCTTGTCGCTCCTTACTGAAGCTGAACTGTTGCGCAATCCAACCGTTAAAGCCGAGCAAGAAGCCTCAGGGCACGCGCTTACAGGGTTGCTACTTACCTACCCCGTGCATCAGGCGTGCGATATTTTGTTTTGCAAGGGCAACGTTGTGCCGGTTGGCCGCGATCAGCTGCCACATATCGAAACTACAAACAAAATTGCGCATCGCTTTAACGCACGGTATGGCACTGTATTTCCCGAGGTTACAGGCCTTCTTACTGCAAGCACCATGCTTCCTGGCCTTGACGGCCGCAAAATGAGCAAGTCGTATGGCAATGCCATTTCGCTGTGCATGACAAAAGAAGAAACCACCAAGCTTATTAAAAAGTCGAAAACCGATTCTGAGCGCTGCATCACGTATGATCCCGAAAACCGCCCTGGTGTATCGGCGCTGCTTTCAACTGCTGCTATCTGCCTTGGACGCGCGCCCGAGGACATTGCCGCCGAAATTGGTATGGGCGGCGCAGGCATGCTTAAACAGTATGTAAGCAATGCCGTAAACGATTACTTTGCAGAAATTCGTGAACGCAGATGCGAGCTTATGGGCAACATGGATTATATTCGCGAAGTTCTGGCAGAAGGCAACAAAAAAGCCAATACTATTGCAAATGCCACCTTGCAAGAAGTCCGCGAAATTATGGGTATGGTGTACTAATTTACGCGGGGCTCTAGTACCCGCTCTAATGCCTGCTATAGTACCTGCTCTAATGCACGAAACGCATACAGCACCTGCAGCACGTCTGAAGCGAGCTGCAGGTGTTTTTTATTTTGACGAACGCCGCATACGCAGCGCCGCTACCGTAATGCACGCACCTGCAACACCAAGAAGTGCAAGCACAGCAAACGGCGCTATAAGCATGTCAGACGTTTGCGGAAGACGGGTAAGCTGTTTATTGTTACGAGGGATTTTCCGCGCGTGAACCGGCACAGCTGGCACCAAAGTAGGCTTGGTGGTGTCGCTTGCAGGCGAAGCTGGTACGGGTGCTGCGGGTGTGGGCGTGGGTGTGGGTGTCGGTGTTGGTGCATCAGGCACATCCGTGTGCGAGTCATCGGGCTCGTGCGGCGCCGGTGGATTAGGAACCGGAGGCTTCGGTGCTGGCGGCTTTAGCTTATCTCTATCAATCTCAATAACGTGAAGTGTTGATGGCTCTTTTGTAAGTGTGGTTGTATCACCCGTTTTCGTTTGCCATGCTATAGTAAACGCAATATCGTCTAGCTTGGGTGCATCCTTCCCTGCTTGCGTTTGGCGAAGCACATACGACCCCGGTTGCAAGTAAAGCT
Source organism: Atopobium massiliense (assembly GCA_900343135.1). Lineage (GTDB taxonomy): Bacteria > Actinomycetota > Coriobacteriia > Coriobacteriales > Atopobiaceae > Fannyhessea > Fannyhessea massiliensis. The sequence goes on from OPYK01000001.1 coordinate 97,815, forward strand.
TGTCTTGCACTTGGTAATAGCCCTCTTGTTGCAGCGACTTCTTTGTTTTCATATCACTTACATCACCATCTAATGTTGGCGCCGTATCTTTTGCAAAATCATTACTGAGCGTTATATTTTTCTTTACGAGTACTTCTTTATCGCCCACGCGCTGATACACATCAAAACTCCCGGTGGTAACAGGCACAGACTTGCCCGTAGCAGCATCTTTCTTAAACTGATGCACAACAATTTGCGTTGGGATTTTTCTAAATGTGAGGTAATAATATTTTGTGTCAAGTCGCTTATATGGCTTTCCGTCTTTCATTTCGTACGCAAACGAAAGATAGTGATTGCCTGGATTCTCTTTTGTATCATTGTTATTTTGAAACGTGCCACCTTTAGGTTTATCGATGTCGTTGTCCCAATACACATAGCCCGGAATATTGGTAGATGTAAGCTGCTCAAGCGTAGGACGAAAAACACCTGTTGTTCTGCCGTTTTCAGTTTTTGGTGCGTCGGGGTCGTCCTTAAACGAAAGGATCGAATATTTTACGTCGTTATTTCTATTGCGCATAAAAGACGCAGGTTCAGTTTCCACAGGTTTGGTAAGATCGCTCAGCCCGTCAATTTTGTGGTTGGGTGCTGCCGATATAACAAAACCCTTGTCTTTGTCTTCTTTTGATAGCAACGGATGTGTATCAGCATTACCGCGCTGCTTTAAGGGTGTATCAGCATTAGTTTCTTGTGTTTGTGCGCGATACGCAGCGTCGTCTACAAAGTGAAATAGTGCGCGCACCTTTGGAGCGGCTTCATAGACAAAGAAATTAAACTCCTCCCCATCCGTGTTAGTTTCATCACCATAATTGGTAAGTACGCGCTCGTTTAACGAACCATCACTACTAAATACAATTTTGTAATAGAGATAATGGTCGCGAGATTGCATTTCAATTTTAGTTCGTTTTGTTACATTATTAGCAAGCTGCAAACCATTAAATTCAAAGGAATACGGGTGCATAGTGTACACAACTGTTGATTGTGAACCTGCGTATATGCTGCCATCTTTTAGAGTAGTGCCATTTCTTGTTTGATAGCCTTGAGCAAACATTGTGTTAGACAGTCCCGTTTTAGAATACTTGTTTACAACAGTATAAATCGCATAGGTACCAGGCTCATCTTTAATAATCTTATTCACTATGCGTACAGGCTTTTTTGCAGGATCGCTATCGGGCGTAAAGAAATATTTTTGAATGGAACTGTTGTGCTTAAACGCTGCGGTAATTTCTCCATCGCTTATAACAGTTGGAAACGGATTTTTAACAGCCAAATCTTTAGTGCGTGTGTAGGTGATTACATTGTCATTTTCTGACTTTTGAACTAGATTGTCTGCTGGCTCTTTTTCAAGCAAAGCATCACCACTTGCTTGAGAAGCGAGTGTTGCAGAACGGGTACTATTCCGAAGGGGGGGGGCAGGTATAAATGATGCTGCAGCTGCATAAGACGGTGCAAATCCACTTAGTGCACCACAAACAATAGCAGCGGATGCAATGGATCGCCCAAGTGTATGAGAAAAGTGCATAAAAACTTCCTTAAGAAATTGCCATAGTATAGTTTCTCATGCCATTCTACCCGCAACAAGGCACCTTATGCAAACATATATACAAAAAACCCTGCCCGTGAAAACACCGGCAGGGTTTGTAGTGTGCTTAGCGTGTGAAATTAAGCATGGAAGCTATTCAGCATGCAAAAGAGCACTTCACAATGCAGCAGCAGGCTGTATTAGAGAACGAGCATCGCAATCGACAGAATAATCATGTTCGAAATGGCGATTGCAGCAACGATCTTTACAACAAACTTAATCCATGTGCTGTATTGGATACGAGACAGCGCCAAACCACCCATGATTGCACCGTTGGTGGGTGTAAAGAGGTTTACAACACCAGAAGCAGCGGAGAAAATCATAATCATAACGGCGGGGTTAAAGCCAAGGTTCTGAGCCAAAGGTCCCATAATTGGCATGGAAACATTTGCCATACCAGATGTTGATGGAATAAGGAAGCTCAATGCAAAGTACAGCAAGTACGAACCAACGGAGAATACAACGCCCGATGTACCAGCAAGTGCATCAGATGCGCTTTGAAGTACCCATGTTGAAAGACCGGTTGAGTTCATAAGAACGGTAACAGCACGAGATACGGCGATAACAAGAACTACGCTCATCATTTCGCCTGAACCCGTCATAAACGCGTCAACAATTTCGTGCTCGGAAAGACCACCGATAATACCAATGATAATACCGAGAAGCAAGAACCAGGTAGTTGACTCAGGGAAGTACCACTGACCGATAGGCACACCGGTAAGCAATGACGACCAACCAGCGTTGTCGGTAACTTCTTTAGTAACGGTGTATTGTGCTTCGCCCTTAACATCAAGCTTACCGAGCTCTTTGTCGGCAAAGGTTTTCTTAAGATCATCGGTAGTAAGCTGAGTTACTTCGTCGTGGCTTGCAGCATCCATTTCGAAGAAATCAACACCGAGCTTTGTCCAAGGAATGAACGAGATAATCATAACAGCAAAGGTAATAGCAAATACCCAAAGTACGCAGCGCTGTTTACCAGTTAAACGTACCTCTTTTTCGGAAAGATCATCGTTTTTGTATGTTTCTTCAGCAGCTTCAATTTCGGCAGAAGTCATAAGCGTACGTGATGGATCGGCTTTTACACTCTTTGCATATTGCATAGCAAAGAATACCGAAATGAGATATGACACAACAAGCAGAACAAAACCAAGACCAATAATTACGGATTGGTCGGCAGCGATGTGCATATCTTTAAGTGCAGCAGCAGCAACACCGGTGCAGAACGGGTTAACGGTTGAACCCAAGCAACCAACACCAGCACCAAGCAAAACAATCATTGCACCGGTAAGTGAATCGTAACCAGCAGCCATCATTGTTGCCGAAAGGAGCGCGTAGAAGCCTACCGTTTCTTCGCACATACCATACGTAGATCCACCAAGTGCGAAAACAGCCATAAGAACTGGGATTATTGCCAGCTCGCTACCCTTCATGTTGTGTACCAGGACGGAAATACCCGTGTTAAGTGCATCTGTTTTGCTAACGATACCAAGAAAACCACCAAGTACCATAACAAACAAACAAACACCAAGAGCATCTTCAAAACCCTTTACAGGAGCCATGAAGAAATCGCCCACCGTAGCTGCTGTAATATCAGGTGTAACACTAGACATGCATAAAGATATTATGGCAACAATAATGAGGACGATGAAGATGATTGAGAATGACGAAAGCATTTCTCTTTTCTTCTTCGGCTGCTCAGTCGCATTAGACATATCGCAACTCCTTTCATCGGTTGAATATCTAAAACATGCACGCGAGGCATAAGCATGCCTTACGCTTCATGTCGTAATAAGTGTAAACTACTTTGTCAATAAATCCGTTGAGAATATAAAATAATTCCGTGAGCGTTATGCAATACGGTGGTAGACGGTAGTTGGCACGCTTGTAGATGTTTTGTATAAATCTACTAAAGATTTAGTAGATTTGGAACGTAGTATACCAAGGTAAAAAAGGGCTTTACGCAGTTTACATGTATGTTTATAAAATTGCATATAGTAGGTCATCTTACACCTGCAAACTAATCATAATATTAACACATAATAAAATATCGTATTTTTATTGGATATTATGCAATATTTATTCTTTTAAAAACGAAAATGACGCAGCACAATAATAAAGCAAATAGCAAGGAAAACCAGGGCGTTTAAAAACGCGCGCCACTGCCATGCGTTACCGCCATAAAAAAGCACCGACAGCGTTGCCGGTGCTTTACATTTATACATTCAAGGATACTACCTGCAAAAATACTACTGCAAGCGACCTTAGATGCGTTATTGAACAGCGTTAATACAGAGTTATTTTAGCGTTGCATACATAACGGCTTTAATGGTGTGCATACGATTTTCAGCCTCATCGAATACCTTCGATTGTTTCGACTCAAATACCTCGTCGGCAACTTCCATCTCGGTTACGCCAAACTTCTTAGCAATATCAGCACCAATGGTGGTGTTGGTGTCGTGGAACGAAGGCAGGCAGTGCAGGAAAATTGCATCGTCTGCGGCATTTGCCATAACTTCTTTGGTTACGCGATAAGGCTCAAGGAGCTTAATACGTGTTCCCCAAATGTCATCAGGCTCGCCCATCGATACCCAAATGTCGGTATAAATAACGTCGGCGTTCTTGGTACCCTCGTTTACATCCTCGGTAAGTGTTACAGTTGAGCCATGCTCAGCAGCCAGCTTCTTGCAGGTTTCTACCAGCTCAGCGCTTGGCATCTGCTCTTTTGGACCACACGCTGTAAAGTTAAGACCAAGCTTTGCGCACGCCACCATAAGCGAGTTGCCTACGTTGTTGCCTGCGTCGCCCATAAAGGTAAAGTTAAGACCCTTAAGACGACCAAAGTTTTCTTTAATGGTGAGCATATCGGCAATCATTTGTGTGGGGTGAAATTCGGTGGTAAGACCATTCCATACAGGCACACCTGCATTTTCGGCCAAGCACTCAACCTTCGTTTGCTCAAAACCGCGGTACTCAATACCGTCGTACATACGACCAAGTACACGCGCGGTGTCTTCAATGGACTCTTTTTTGCCCATCTGAGAAGAACCTGGCTCAAGGTAGGTTACGCCCATACCCAAATCCATGCCGCCAACTTCAAATGCACAACGTGTACGTGTAGAAGTTTTCTCAAAGAGAAGAACAATATTTTTACCCTCAAGATAACGGTGAGGAATACCCGCAAGCTTCATGCGCTTAAATTCTGCAGATAAATCGATAAGATATTCAATTTCAGCTGTTGAGAAATCAAGCAGCTTCAAGAAATTACGTCCACGAAGGTTAACTCCCATTGTGAGTCCTTTCAACTCGTTGGTTGTAACACAACCAAAAACACAATTATAAGCCGGGGACGTTTTGCCCCCGGCTAGTATACACTACAATGCGCGATTAGAGGTCTACACGCTCAAATGGCATGCTCATGCAGCGAGGGCCGCCACGACCGCGCGAAAGCTCAGCTGAGGGGCAAACCAATAGCTCAAGGCCGGCTTTATAAAGCGCGTCATTGGTAACCGTGTTGCGCTGGTACACGCAAATCTTACCAGGTGCAACCGTTAAGGTGTTGGAACCGTCGTTCCACTGCTCACGTGCTGCAGCAACAGGATCGCCATTACCGCATTTAATAAGCGTTACCTGGTCGAGACCTAATGCCTTAGCGAGTACATGCTCAAGCGTGTCGTTCATCTCTTCGATGTGCACTTCGCCATACGTTTTACCAGGTGTAAGCTTGAATACCTGAAGCGTACCCATAATACCCGGGTGGATGGTGAATTTATCTACATCGATTTGAGTAAACACGGTGTCAAGGTGCATAAACGCACGAGATACGGGGATGTTGAAGGCGTAAATCGTATCGATTTCGCATTCGTCCTTCTTTTCCCAGAACATGTGCTGTGCCATGCAGTCGATAGCCGCTGCTTGCGTGCGCTGTGAAATACCAACAGCAAGCGTGTGGCTGTTAAGGTTAAGAACGTCGCCACCCTCAGTGTGATATGCAGCATCGCGGCGGTACCACAAAGGAGCATCGCAATAGTCGGGGTGATCGCGGAACAAATACTTACCAAAGATGGTTTCGCGGTTACGTGTAATTGAGAACATGCGGTTAAGGTTTACACCTGTGCCTACGATAGCAAAGGGGTCGCGCGTAAAGTAGGTATTGGGCATAGGATCGATAAGCAGAGCCGACTCAGATTCTTTGTCGCTGGAAACGATATCGGCAAGCAAACTTGATGAATTGGTTGGAAGATCAATTTCAGTTTTGCGAATACCAGCAATGCACTTCTCAACAAACTCTTGCGTATCGGTAATTGAATCCATAAATTCCTTTACCGCGCTACGCGTGTGCGTACCCGCAAGACCCGATTCATCGAGCCATTGATTAGTGAACTCTTCTCGCGAGTTGGCAGCATCGAGAGCTTCAGCTACCAATTTCTCAAGATACAATACCTCTACACCCTGCTCACGCAAGATATCGGCGAAACGGTCATGTTCTTGTTGCGCTACCTCAAGAAATGGTACATCGTCGAAAAGCAAACGACTTAGTTCATCGGGCGGAAGATTGAGAAGTTCTTCACCAGGACGATGCAACAAGACCTTTTTTAAGGTGCCAATTTCGCTGTGGACGTGCAGTCCGTTAGCCATGATGCCTCCCATACAGTCGGGTTGTGATTGATGCAACGAAATAATCGTACAAACGATGGTTAGATGCAAGCACCAATCACACACTTACAAAGAACACAACACGCCTTGGCGCACCATGCCAACATTACATACCATTGCAGGCGATGCGTACCATTGGTGCGTGTGTACTAGTAGCTAGTATATCCAATAAAAATACCTATGATTTTTTCAATGCATACGAATACCGTAAACGGTTGGTTTCTGTATGTTAACGGTGCAAAGATGTGAAGATATCGGGAACTCACAGGTTAATGCTAGTATTTGTTACGTTACGAGCAAACGTATAAATGCCTCTCTTAGGATACGCATATAGCGGTAAAACGCACATAACATATTGCATTATTCAATATCTATGCATTATTATTCATTTTTATGAAGGAAACCATCGTCGCGGACATACTTGCCATCCCTGATCAATGGCGTATTTTAGGGCAACCACGTGCTCATTGTTGTAACGCATGGTGGTACTTATAGTTTTTACGCACAGTTTTTTATGCCATACGGCAGAAACACGCTATACATATTATAGTTAGTGCATTCTACCCTTACGTACGTAAAAGGAGTGTTCAGCAAATGAAAAAAATGGACACTAAACGCAGAAGACAGTCGATGATTCTCTACATCATCATCGCGCTCGGTATCGCATTTATCGTGCGCAGTATCATTATGCCGCAGATAAGTCAGCAAACTGTTACCAAAACATCCTATAGCGATTTTCTCGAAAAACTCGATGCAGGACAAGTTACAAAAGTGCAGCTTGATACCGGTACTAAATATATTCGTTTTACAACAGGCGACAAAGGCTCAGAAACAGTATATGAAACGGGTCAATTCCCGCAAGACGCAACATTGGTTTCAAAGCTTACGCAGCACAATGTTGAATTTTCGGCGCTTATCCCCGACCCCAACAAAGACGCATGGCTGTGGCTACTTATTAACCTTTTGCCGTTTATCATTATTATTTTTGCTGGTTGGATGATTAATAAACGCCTTAAAAAGCAGCTGGGCGACGATGCGCCGTCCATGAATTTTGGCGGTGGCTTTGGTGGCTTTGGCTCGTTTGGTAAGTCGCACGCAAAAGAGGTAAAAGGCCAGGAAACCGGCGTTACTTTTAATGATGTGGCAGGTCAGGACGAAGCAAAGGATTCTCTTCACGAAATTGTAAGCTTTTTGGATAATCCTAAAAAATATGCTGCTATAGGCGCACGTTGTCCTAAGGGCGCCCTGCTTGTAGGCCCTCCTGGTACTGGTAAAACACTGCTTGCCCGCGCCGTAGCTGGTGAAGCAAAGGTGCCGTTTTTCCAAATTTCGGGCTCCGAATTTGTTGAAATGTTCGTTGGTCGCGGTGCAGCTAAGGTGCGCGACCTCTTTAAGCAGGCAAAAGAAAAAGCACCTTGTATCATCTTTATTGATGAGCTTGACACCGTTGGTAAAAAACGTGGCATGAGCATAAACTCAAACGACGAGCGCGAGCAAACGCTCAACCAGCTTCTTGCCGAGATGGACGGCTTTGACAACCACGAAGGTATTGTTGTGCTTGCTGCAACAAACCGCCCCGAAACGCTCGACCCAGCACTCTTGCGTCCCGGTCGTTTTGATAGGCGCATTCCCGTTGAGCTGCCCGATCTTGCAGGTCGAGAAGCTATTCTTAAGCTTCATGCGCATGATGTAAAAATTGAACCAAATATCGACTTTACGCAGGTTGCACGTCAAACGCCCGGTACATCGGGTGCCGATTTAGCCAACATGATTAACGAGGCAGCGCTACGCGCAGTACGTGCTGGTAGAAACCGTGTAACGCAAAACGATTTGGAAGAGTCTGTAGATGTAGTTGTTGCCGGCGAAAAGAAGAAAACAGCCGTGTTAAGCGAACACGAGCGTAAAGTGGTTGCCTATCACGAAACAGGTCACGCAATTGTGGCAGCCGTTCAAAATGGACGTTCGCCTGTTTCAAAAATCACAATTATACCGCGTACCTCGGGAGCTCTTGGCTTTACGATGCAAGCCGAAGAAGACGAACGGTACCTTACAACAAAAGAAGAATACCAGCAGCGACTTGCCGTACTTTGTGGCGGTCGTGCTGCCGAAGAAATTATATTTGGACACCGCTCTTCTGGTGCTGCAGACGACATTGCCAAGGCAACAAAAATTGCACGTGCAATGGTAACGCAGCTTGGTATGTCCGATGAATTTGGCATGGTGGCACTTGGCGAAACGCGCAACAAGTACCTGGGCGGCGACGAAGAGCTCAGCTGCTCTGAAGGTACGGCTGTAGCAGTGGATAAAGAAGTGCAAGAACTTATTGAGCAGGCTCACCAAACAGCACTTAAAACCCTGCAAGATTATAAGTTTAAGCTGCACGAAATTGCGCGTTATCTTCAGCTTAAAGAAACTATTACGGGCGACGAGTTTATGAATATTCTCAATCGAGAAGATGGCTTTGCGCCCAAACCAAAACAGACAGAACCTGCGGAAGGATAGAGCACTGCACTAACGCGCGCTACGTGCGCACTCCCAGAAAAAGACCGCGCTGCTTGCAGCAACATTAAGCGAATCGATACCGCGCTGCATGGGAATCATAACGCTCATGTCGCATGCAGCGCGCGCTTCTGGGCTAAGACCCCATCCCTCACTGCCAAACCACAGCGCCTTTTTGGCAATTGACTGCATCTGCACGGTATTAAGGCTCATCGCCCTTTCGTCAAGCGCACATGCTATATTTACAAATCCATGCGATGAAAGCACGCAAGCGGTATCGGATGCCCACGTATGTGACGTAGGTGTGGCTGCTTGCGCCCACGGCAGCGACAAAACCGCACCCATAGATGTACGCACTGACCGGCGATTATATGGATCGGCACAGCTTGCGTTTAGAATAATGCTGTCCACGCCAAACGCTGCAGCCGAACGAAAGAGTGCTCCAATATTACTTACGTCGCTTATAGTTTCAAGCACACAAATTAACGAAGCAGAGCTTAGATTAAGCGACGCGATGGTGCGCCGCAAAGGACGCGGCATGCAGGCAAAATAGCCGCGATGCACAGAAAATCCAACAAGCGTGCTCATTTCTTCCTTGGGCAGGGTATAAATAGGCAGCTCGGATATAGCGGCTGTAAACGGCTCAAGTGTAGACATAAGCGTATCGAAATGTTCGCGACACACAAGAATGCTCTCAAGCGGATAGCCGCGCTCAAGTGCCGTTTTAATAACGAACTGCGACTCTAAAATAAGCTTTGCCGAAGATGGATTTCCGCGTGCCTGCAGCTGGCGTGCTGTTAGCTGCGTATATGCTGCAAGTACGGGATCGTTTTTAGATGTGAGGTGAATACACGGCATAATTAGAAACCGAAGGGATTTTTCCCGCCAAGGCCACCCATGCCGCCGCCAAAACCGCCAAAGCCACCCATACCGCCACGGCCTGCAGCACCATTTGACTGCTGGAACGAACGCATCATGTCGCGCATCTGGCGCATTCCTTTTTTGCCGCCTTTACCAGCCTGCGTAAGCTGTTTCATTTTGCTCATCATCTTATTCATTTCGCCCCACTGTTTAAGCAGCTGATTTACCTGCTGTACACTAGTAGCAGAACCTTGAGCAATGCGTTTTCTGCGCTGGCCGTTAATAATCTTGGGGTGTAAGCGCTCTTGCTTTGTCATCGAATAAATAATAGCCTCGGTTGTTTTGATTTGCTCACTTCCAAGTTCAGCAGCGCCCTCACGCAGCGCTTTATCGCCGCCAGGAAGCGATCCTAACAACTTTTGGATACCACCCATCTTTTTTATTTGCTGCATTTGCATAAGCATATCGTTCATCGTAAATCCTTCGCGCAGCATACGCTCAGCTTGTTCGATGTCCGATTTTTGGGCAACTTTTTGCGCTTGTTCGATAATGCCAACAACATCGCCCATGCCCAAAATACGTTTTGCCATTCTATCGGGGTGAAACACCTCAAGAGAAGAAGGTTTTTCACCCATAGAAACAAATTTAATGGGTTTACCAGTAACTTCACGAACAGATAATGCACCACCGCCACGAGCGTCACCATCGAGCTTTGAGATAATAACACCGTCGAAATCGAGGCGCGCAGAAAATTCTTTTACAACGTTAACGATGTCCTGACCAGCCATAGCATCGACAACCATTAAAATTTGGTCGGGCTTTACCGCCTGCTTAATGGCGATAGCTTCAAGCATCATTTCTTCATCGAGCTGGGTGCGGCCGGCAGTATCGATAATAACAATGTCTTTAAGCTTATCTACCGCGTCTTGTATGGCCCCAGCTGCAACATCTTGCGCAGGCGTATTATCAGCACGATAAAAACCAACACCAATCTCACGTGCAAGCGTTTGAAGCTGATCGGCAGCAGCTGGTCGGTGTGTATCGCAAGCAGCAACAAGTGGTGCTCTACCCTGCTGTTTTAGCAAATATGCAAGCTTAGCAGTGGCAGTTGTTTTACCCGAGCCTTGCAAACCAACAAGCATAATAACGTTAGGCGTGCGACCAGAAGAAAGCACCAAACCCGATGATGTACTACCCAACAAGCGTGTAAGCTCGTCTAATACTACCTTAACTACATTTTGTGCAGGTGTAAGCGAAGAGAGCACTTCTGCAGTTGAGCATTTTTCCTTGCATGTTGCAACAAATTCTTTTACGACGCGATAGTTAACATCGGCTTCAAGAAGCGCCATACGAATTTCGCGCATAGCTGCAGCAATGTCTTGCTCAGTAAGAGTAGCCTTGCCGCGAAGCTGTGAAAACGTTTGTTGTAATCTATCAGAAAGACTGCTAAACACAAAATCCCCCTTGTACCTAGTACACCTTAACACCACTGTGCAAAGCCAGTGCTACTCGCTCCCAACAAGCGCTGCAGCAAAATCGTGCGCAGAAAACGGTTGCAAATCTTCGAGTGTTTCGCCAACACCAATTCTAAAAATAGGCAGTTGAAGCTCATGAGAAGCACGAATTGCAATACCGCCTTTTGATGTGCCGTCGAGCTTTGTAACTATCATACCATCAAGACCAAGTGCCTCATTAAACTCACGCGCTTGTACAAGCCCGTTTTGCCCACAACTGGCATCGAGCACAAGCACAACATATACCGGCATATTGGCATGTTTTTTGGTAATAGTAACCACTTTAAGTAGCTCTTGCATAAGATCTTTAGACGTATGCAAACGACCAGCGGTATCGATAAGCACAACATCGGCATTGGTTTGTTGTGCTTGCTCAAGTGTATCAAAACACACGCTTGCAGGGTCGCTTCCCCGCTCGCGCGTAACACATGGCACCTGCGCGCGCGTTGCCCATACTTCAAGCTGTTCTATGGCAGCTGCGCGGAAGGTATCGGCAGCTCCTATAATGCAACGCTTCTTCGCTTCATAGGCAGCATACGCAAGCTTTCCCACCGTTGTAGTTTTACCTGCACCGTTAATGCCAACAAAGAGCACACAAGCAGGGTACGTAGCAAACGGATCTATATCAGATACATACACATACGAAGCTAGTTTATCGATAAGTGCGCCTCGAATAGCTGATGCATCTTTATAATTGTTTTGCGCAGCTAACAGGCGTAAATCATCAACAATTTGCCCTGCAACATCGGCGCCAACATCACCCATCACAAGGCGATCTTCGAGATCCTCCCAAAAATCGTCGTCGACGGCGGCACCAAAATAAAAAATCTCACTTATTGCCTTGCGCGAACGCTCAAGACCTTCTTTAAGCCGTTGCGTGAATGATGGCATCGATATCCTATCTTTCGTGGAGTATGACAATTAGATCGTACGTACAATTGTACGGTATTTACGCGAGATATGCAAACAATTTATCCAACATTTCCAAGCGCAGCATTATGTGCGCTGAGCTGCACCTTCGAGGCGCTGCGAGACCACATGAGACACACCGTCGGCATGCATCGAAATGCCATACAGCACATCTGCCTGTTCCATTGTGCGGCGTTGGTGAGAAATAACAATGAGCTGTGTGGATGCTTTAAGCGATTCTATAGCACCAAGCAAGCGCGACAAATTAATGTCATCAAGCGCGGCTTCAATTTCATCGAACACATAAAACGGCACGGTGCGCGCTTTATACGTGGCAAAAAGAAGCGCAAGTGCACACAGGGATTTTTCACCACCGGAAAGCAGCGACATTTTTTGCACCTTTTTACCTTGTGGCTGTGCAATAATCTCAAGCCCCGTTTCGTCGATATTGTCGGGCGACGTAAGTTCAAGATGACCGTTACCGCCAATAAATAACATGCTAAATATCTGCGAGAAGTTATCATTTATCTGGGCAAACGATACTAAAAAGGCTTTTTTCATAGCGCGTTCAACAGCTGCCGTAATTTTTTTCAATGATGCCGATGCTGTTTCGAGGTCGTCTACCTGGGCAGATATCGAATCATAGCGCGTACGTATTTCGTCATATTCGCTTTGCGCAGCTTCGTTTACTGGACCAAGTTCAGAAAGTTCATGTTCAATATGTTCAATTTGACGTTCGAGTACAGCGCGATCCTGCAGGGGCTCAAGCGCAAGCGCATCATCTAAACTGTAGCCATACGCGCACATTCTTTCGATAGCATGTTCAATTTGAACATCGAGCTTTGTTTTAACGATGGTAAGTTCTTGCTGCTTTTGTTCAGCTTCGAGCGTTTGGTTATGTGCTGCAACGCAAGCATCTTTTGCATCTTGAATTGTTTTTTTCAGCGCATCAGAATCAGCTTGGGCAAGAGTTGCTGTAGACTTGAGTTTCTCGGCCCAGGCTGCCGCAGCTGACGCTAATGTTTGGTAACACTGATACAACGGATCAACACGCTTACTCATGCCATCAAACACAAAGGCTTCTTTTTCAAGATTAGAAATTCGCTCATCATAGGTAGCAAGCTGCGAAGAGAGCTGTTCTGCCCGCGCTTTGCAGTGACGATACCGCTCTTGCGTGCGCGCTAGTGAAAGCTTTGTTTCGCTAAGACGCGTGTCAAGATGCCGCTGCTGCGACGACAATTCACGACGCTCGTCAAGGCAACACGTAAGTTCTCTTGAAATCGTGTCGAGCTTAGCTGTAAGCTCTTGCTCTTGCTGCGTATACGTTTTATGGTTACGTACGATTTGTTCAAAACGCGCATCGGCATCATGCTGCTTTTGAGTAACAACAGAAAGCTGCTCTTGCGCGCGTGAAATACCAGCGTTTATCTGGGCGATCTCGCTTGTAAGCGCGGTATGGCGTGCGTCTTGAGCACTAAGCGTAGCAAGAAGCGCCGTGCGTTTTTCTTGCAACTCATCTAAGTGCTGCTGCGCGGTTTTATGCTTATTTGCAAGCGTAGCGCAGGTATCTTCAAGCGTGACAAGCTCTTTTGTATACGATGCAAGCATGCGCTTTCTCTCAAATGCGTGATTATCATCTGCGCTGGTTGCGGTGGACATTCTGCCATCTGCATATAAACAAATTCCCTGCGGCGCTACAAAATTAAGCGTTGGATATGCCCTATGGAAAGAAGCCAACGCACGCACATCATCAACGCTATACCACGAAGCAAGCAATCCATACGCAAGACCATCTGCTCCATGACTGGTAAGAGCAGCAACATCCGCGTTATCGTCGCGTGTGGCCAGCGTAATTGCCCGATACAAACTATGTGCACAAACGTTGTGTAGTGTGAGCGTTTCTGCAGGTAAAGACTGTGCATCCCTGCTATCAGCGGCACTTTCGGATGGTACAGCATCTTTCGCAACTATGCATACTGCACCTTGTTCGCGCGCAAACTCATCGCAAGCAACAAACGCGCAGAGCTCTTCAAGCGTATTTGTTACAACAAAACCCGATAACACATCGCGAAGCACACATTCGACATACTGTTCATATGCAGCAGGCACGGAAAATAGGTCGATTACCTGCGATGCTACCGATACATCACGAGATGTACGTACAAATTTTTGCGCTTCAGATGCACATGCCAGCTGGTTCATTAAACTCTCGAGCGCTTGCTTTTTTCCGCGCACGTCGCTTAGCGACTGTTGTGCCTGCTGAAGCTGCTGCGCAAGTTCACGTACACCTTGCTGTGCCTGCGTTTGTTGCTGGGTAAGTTCATCTTTTGTAGCGCGCTGCGCATCAAGCGCCGAAGTAAGTTCATTAAGTTCATGAGTTTGAACTTCGCGCCTCGACGTAAGTTGGGAAAGTTCATCTTCCAGTTCATGCGTACGCAACGAAAACAGTTCATGCTGCGCATCGCGTTGTTCAATTTGCTCTTGTGCTTGCGCACGCTTGAGATACACGCTGTTATATTCCTGCGTAGTTGCCTTTTGCTTGGCATTAAGCGCCGCTATCTTCGAAGAAAGTTCATTATGTTGTTTTTTTACATCGGCAAAATCGGATGAGTGCTGTTGCACCTGTTCCTTAAGCACACGCAACGATTCTGCAAGCTCGGCATTGTCTGCGCTCAACGTGTGAAATTCGCTTGTATCAGCCGCTTTACTGCGTTCAAGTGCCGAAATTGAACGTCTAATTTCGCTTATGCGCTCAACCATATGCTTGCCTTTTTCTTCGAGAAGGCGCATATCCGAATCGAGTCTGCCTACACAATCGTGCATACGACGGCGCTGTTCACTTAAGTCGCCAACAAACAAACCTTTTTGTTCAAGGAGCACTTGATAGCTGTGCAAACTTTTTTGAACTTCTTGCTCGCGATAAGCGCAAAGTTCAACTTGCGCATCGGCTTGCTTCATGCTGTGTTCAAGGGTTGTATACTGCTGTTTTAACTGTCGCACATCGTCGGTTGCAATCATCGTTTGTGCTTTGCGCAAACCCTGTTTAAGTTCAGTACTTTTTTGCGCTTGTTCAAGTTGGCGTTCAAGCGGTTTAAGACGACGGGCAATTTCGCGCTGGGTGTGTTTTGCCATCGCAAGATGAACATGCATTGCTTCAAGCTTTTTTTCGGCAAGTTGTTTACGACGGCGATGCTTAGCAATACCTGCAGCTTCTTCAATAAGCTGACGTCTATCTTCTGGTTTAGAAGCAAGAATAGCGTCAAGTTTTCCTTGCGAAATAATAGAATGCGTATCTTTACCCAAACCCGAATCATGCAAGATATCAATGATATCGCGCAGGCGGGCAGGTGAGTTATTGATAAGATATTCATTTTCGCCACTTCGATAAAGCCGGCGCGTAATTGCAACCTCACGAAAATCGATGGGCAGCGTGTGATCGTCGTTATTGAGCACCAGGCACACTTCGCACATGCTCACAGCACTGCGCTTGGTTGAACCAGCAAAAATAACGTCTTCCATTGCTTGCCCGCGCAGAATTTTGGGGCTTTTCTCGCCAAGAACCCACAAAATGGCATCAGAAATATTCGATTTTCCCGAACCGTTGGGACCAACAATAACGCTTAAGCCCGGATCGAACACAATAGACGTTTTATCAGCAAACGACTTAAACCCTTTAAGCGTTAACGATGCTAAATACACGCGTGTACCTTTCTGACAAAACGGCCATCTACCTGGGGCGCAATGCTACTTTTCGAGCTTATCGAGCGCTGCTTGAGCAGCTTGCGTTTGCGACTCTTTTTTGGAGGTGCCGCTTCCCCTGCCAACAAGCTCTCCATTAACGTACACTGCCGTGGTAAAGTGCGGCAAGTGAGCCGGACCCGATTCTTCTTCGAGCTTATATATAGGCATTTCGTGATAGATACGTTGCGAAAATTCTTGCAGCTCCGATTTGGGTGAAATGGGGTGTGTTGCTCGTTGAGGCACCATATATTCGGCAAGCGTTCTGCGAATAAAAGCTGCTGTTGGATCGTAGCCGCCATCCAAATACATAGCTCCTACCAGCGCTTCGTATACATTTTCGAGTGCAGAGTGCATACCACGCGTGCCCGTACCACGTTCAGATTCGCCAAACACGATAAGCGGAGCTATGCCGAGCTCATCTGCAACCTGACTTAACGTTTGACCACTAACCAGTGATGTTTTCATGCGCGTAAGTGCGCCTTCGTCCATATCGGGAAATCGCTCAAACATGTCACAGGCAATAATAGCGCCTAAAATAGAATCGCCCAAAAACTCAAGTCGTTCATAACTTGCAGACACCGGCAAACCTTCAACCGCAGACGGATGCGTAAGCGCTGCTTTTACCAGTGTTATATCTGAAAACGTATAATCAAGAATTTCTTGCACGCGACAAACACGCTCTGTGTACGTCATACCATCGCCGCCTATAACGACTGCTGAACCGCACGAACAGCATCGCCAACAGTAACAATGTGCTGAAGGCTATCGTCGTCAAGCGTGCGAGCAAATTCATCCTCAAACGCCGTTACGAGCGACAACAAATCAAAGGAATCGCAGCCTAAATCTTCTTTAAAACGAGTTTCGAGCGTAAGTGTGGCTTTGTCTACTTCGAGTTCTGTGCTAATAAGTTCGAAAACTTTATCGGTAATAGCAGCATTATCCATAATTGCTCCTTTGTAGTCTGCGTATGAAACAAGAGCACATACACGCAGATACCATACGAACATGAAGCAAACCACAAACGCCGTGCACACAGGTGTGAAAACATAAACAGCTAAGGTACAACATGCGCGTGTATAACCTGCATAAACGCACGTCTGCCACCAAGGCACGTAGTGTGAACGGTTTACTTCATAGTACTAGGATAATGCATTATGAGCAGCGATGAATCGTGGGTGCACAAACTACGAAAAAAACAAGGGTACGCCTAAGCTGCTCCGTTCATGCCCTACTACAAAAAAGCGCTATAAATCTTCGGCAAGTTTACTCACAAGATTGCTGCGAATTGCGTCTGCGCAGGCAAGCGTACCTTGGCAAATAGCAAGTTGAGATGTTGAGCCATGCCCAATAAATACCGGCGCATTTAAGCCCAGTAGCACCGCACCGCCGTGTTCTTCGCCCGAAAGATCGTGTTTAATGGCACGAAACGCAGGTGCAGCAAGCGTAAGACCAATACCTGCACCAAGCGATGTACGCGCTGCTTGCTTTAAGCGCTGCGCAACAAATTTCATGGTGCTTTCAATTGTTTTAAGCGTGATGTTGCCGCAAAAACCATCGCACACAACAACATCGCAGTAATCGGAAAAAATATCGGTGGGCTCGCAATTGCCAATAAACCAGTCACCTGCTGCTTTAAGCGCTGCATGCGCTTCTAAAATGCTTTGCGAACCTTTTGTAGACTCACGACCATTGGAAAGCAAACACACCGTTGGCTGCTTTACGTGGCACATACTGCGGCTATACGCCCTACCCATGGCAGCAAACTGAACAAGCGCGTTTGGACGAACATCGGCATTGGCACCAAGGTCGAGAAACACGGTGCGATGCTGCGAAGTTGAAGGCACTGCATACGCAATTGCCGGGCGTTTTACGCCTTTAAGACGACCAATTTCGAGCGTAGCTGCAGTAAAAATAGCGCCCGTGGATCCGGCAGAAAAAAAGCCATCGGCGCGATGTTCTTTTACCGCGCGGCAACCTTGAACAATGCTCGAATCGCGCTTGGTGCGCACAGCCTCTGCAGGATGCTCGTGCATGTCGATTGTTTGCGTAGTAACAAGTGCGCAGGCACGGGTATGTGTATCACAAAACGGCACGACAACATCACGCGCGCCACATACTAACACTTGCAAATCAGGATCTTGACTAAGCGCCTGTGCAATACCTTTAAGCACAACAGATGGTTTTTCATCGCCACCCATAGCATCTACGCAAACACGAACCATGTAAATCTCCAATATCTACGCAAAACCACGTATGGTATGCGAAATGCAGCGCATACAATGCGTATAAAGCCGAGCGTGCATCTCGCTTGCACATAACCTGACAACTTTAAGCCAGTGTTTAGTAAAAAAGGCCGACCCATATTGGTGGATCGACCCTCCATTACGTGCATACAAAAGCTTTATGTGAAAACAAGCTAGTCGGTAACTACAACTTCACGATCTTTGTAGTAGCCACAGTTGGTGCATACATGATGAGGGAGTTTGGTTGCTGCACAACGTGGGCATACCGAACGAGCTGCAACTGCCAATTTGCTGTTTGCCGAACGACGAGTGTGTGTTGCGCCGCGACCCTTTTTTTGCTTGGGAACTGCCATCATTAACCTCTCTTATACTCACTAATCGTCAGGCATGAGATTCCTGATCGCTTAATTATTAAAACATACGAACAGATACTATATCATGAGTAGTAATAGTTGCGCAACAACAATTTCGTCTTCACGTCCCCTACAACTTCGTGCATGGCAACTACGCACACAGCTAACGAAAGAGCTGTTGTCCGCCAATACAGCAACCTCGTACAAACTCATAAAACAGTAGAGCTACGACGCTACGATGTTGACAAGCTTGTTTGCAATAACAATCACCTTACGTACGGTTTTACCAGCCAGCTGCGCCGAAACAGCCTCAAGCGCAACTGCTTGAATCTGATCGTTCGTTGCGTCCTTCTCAACCTGAATATGCGCACGTACTTTGCCTTGTACCTGAACCGCCATATCGACTGTTGTGTGCTGAACACGTGACACATCAAAGGAAGGCCACGCTGCGTCATACACGCTCACACCCTCATCAAGTTGCGGATAGAGCGCTGTATGCCAAAGCTCCTCTGCCATGTGCGGACACACGCTTGCCAACATAAGCACAATATCGCGCGCAATAAGAGCGGCAAGCTGCGCATTCATGGTTTCGTTGCCATCGTGTAGACACTTTGTTGTAGCGTTTACAAGTTCCATAACTGCAGAAATCGCCGTGTTAAATTGGCAACGCTCAAAGTCGTTTGTACATTTTGTGCCAAGCTCCTGTAGCGAAGAAAAGAGCGCACGCTCAGGGGCGGTAAGTGCAGCAAGCTGCGCATCAGATAGTGCAATTTCACACGCAGGATCAGACAGCAGATGTGTATCGTGAGAACGCGCAATCTGTGCAAGCTGCCACACCTGTTTCCACGCACGTTTAATAAAGCGGTTAGTTCCCTGTACCACATCTTCGTCCCAGTCGAAATCTTTTTCCGCGGGCGCAATAAACAAAATAGCAAGGCGCAACGTATCGGCACCATAGGGCTCGATAACACTCGCTGGTGGAACTACATTACCCTTAGACTTACTCATCGTTTCGCCATTATGATCGCGCACCATACCCTGGCAAAGCAGATGACAGAACGGCTCGTCAATAGCGCATAACCCTAAATCGCGCATAACTTTTGTCCAAAAACGCGAGTAGAGCAAGTGCAAAATAGCATGCTCAATGCCACCAATATAGTGATCAACGCACATCCAGCGTGAAACCGCCTGTTGGCTAAACGGCAACTCGGTGTTGTGGGGGTCGCAATAGCGCAAGTAATACCAGCTTGAGCAGGTAAATGTATCCATCGTATCGGTAATACGACGCGCAGGTTTATGGCAGCGCGGACACGTGGTACGCGCAAACTCTTCTACATCACTCAAGTTTTGCCCATCATGCAAGTTTACATGCTCGGGCAAGCGTACGGGCAGCTCATCGTAGGGCACGGGCACATCGCCACATGCATCACAATGAATCATAGGAATAGGATTTCCCCAATAACGTTGACGCGAAATAAGCCAGTCGCGCAAACGATAGTTGGTTGTACTACGTGCGCAGCCGCGCGAAACAAGCTCCTGCGTGATAGCTTTTTCGGCAGGTGAATGCTTTCCGCCCACAAGACCGGTAAATTCGCCCGACTGAACCAGGTAGCCTTCGGCTTCCATAGCACTATCCCAGCTTACACTGCGAACAACAAGGTCGCGTTCGTCTTTAAGTTCATCGTAAAGCGGATCGGTGTCTTTGCAGATAATAGGAGCAATTTCGAGGTTGTACTTTTTAGCAAAATCGAAGTCGCGCTGGTCGCCGCAGGGCACGCCCATAACCGCACCAGTGCCGTAGTCGGCAAGTACGTAATCGGCAGCCCAAATAGGTACCAAACGGTTGTTAATGGGGTTCTTTGCATATGCGCCCAAAAAGACGCCGTGCTTTTCACGATCGGAACCCTGTCTATCAATGGCAGAAATTTTTTCGGTAGCAGCTTTAAGCTCGTTAAATGCAGCTTCATACTCGGTGTTAGCAACGAGCTGAGCCGCAATTTCGCTTTCAGGCGGCAGCACCAAAAACGATACACCAAAAATCGTGTCGGCACGCGTAGTAAACACGCAGAGCTTGTTTTGGGTGGTGGCAAGAGCAGAGCCGTTTGCACATGAAGCAAGTTCAAAATCGATTTCGGTACCCGTCGATTTACCAATCCAGTTTTTCTGCTGGGCAATAACGTTTTCGGGCCACGCGTTAAGCGTATCCAAGTCGCGGAGCAGCTCATCGGCATACGCGGTAATTTTGAGATACCACTGCGAGAGCTTTTTCTTTTGCGCAACGCTGTGGCAGCGCCAGCAACAACCGTTAATTACCTGCTCGTTTGCAAGAACGGTATTGCAGGTGTCGCACCAATTTACGTCGGAATACGCACGGTATGCAAGACCTTTTTCCCACATTTTAATAAACATCCACTGACCCCAGCGATAATACTCAGGGTCGCAAGTATTAAACGTGCGCGAGTAGTCGTATGAAAAACCCATGCGTTTCATGGTTGCAGTTGCCTGTTTAATGTTGCCATACGTCCACACGGAAGGCTCGGTATGGTGCTTAATTGCAGCGTTTTCAGCTGGCAGGCCAAACGCATCAAAGCCCATCGGGTGAAGCACATCATAGCCGCGCATGTGAAGCTGGCGCGCCATAACGTCACCAATGGTGTAATTACGTGCATGTCCCATGTGCAAGTCGCCCGAAGGATATGGGAACATCTCAAGCACATACTGCTTGGGTTTAGACGACGATGATGGTGTTTGATAGGTGTTGTGCTTCTCCCAGATGCCCTGCCAGCGCAACTCAATATCTTGAGCATTGTAGGCGGGCGCAGCTTGAGGCGCGCCTGTGTTCTGCGTAGATTGTGCCATGACTTCCCCTTACGTGCAATGGTAGGTGTGGTACCTGCTGTGTACTCATCAAACGAGTGATGATGTGCGCAGGTTACCGTTTGGTTATGTTATCTAAAGTTGATATCGGTGGATGAATCTTTAAGGATAACGTCGTGCGCGCCACCTTCAACCAGCGATGTTGAGCTTACGAGCGTGATACGCGCCTTTTCGCGCAGCTCTTGCAAGGTAAGCGCACCGCAGTTGCACATCGTGGAGCGAACTTTCGTAAGTGAGTTTTCTACGTTATCTTTCAAAGGACCAGCATACGGCACATATGAGTCGACACCTTCAACAAACGACAGCGATTTTTTAGATCCGCCCAAGTCGTAACGCGCCCAGTTGCGCGCACGTGCAGAGCCCTCGCCCCAGTACTCTTTTACGTAGGAGCCGTTAACATTAAGACGACGAGTTGGCGATTCATCAAAACGCGCAAAGTAGCGGCCGAGCATAAGGAAGTCGGCACCCATAGCAAGTGCAAGCGTCATATGGTAATCGTATACAATGCCACCATCGGAGCAAACGGGCACGTAAATGCCTGTTTCTTTGTAGTATTCATCACGAGCTCGGCACACGTCGATAAGAGCAGACGCCTGACCACGGCCAATACCTTTTTGCTCACGCGTAATACAAATTGAACCGCCGCCAATACCCACTTTCACAAAGTCGGCACCACAGTTTGCAAGATAGCGGAAACCCTCTCCATCAACAACATTACCAGCGCCAACTTTAACCGACTCACCGTAGTTTTTACGAATCCAGTCGATGGTAAGTTTTTGCCATTCGCTATAACCTTCAGATGAGTCGATACACAACACGTCGGCACCGGCTTCGATGAGCAGTGGCACACGCTCGGCATAATCGCGCGTGTTAATACCCGCGCCAACAACGTAGCGCTTATGCTCGTCGAGAAGCTCATCGGGACGGGATTTATGCTGGTCGTAGTCCTTACGGAAAACGAGTGACGACAAATTGCCCTTGGCATCAACAATAGGAAGTGCGTTAATTTTCTTTTCCCAAATGATGTCGTTGCATTCTTTAAGCGAGGTATCGGGCGTTGCGGTAACGCATTCGTTTGCGGGCGTCATAAACTCACGCACAGGCTTATTTGGATCGTCGCGAGAAACGCGATAATCGCGCGAAGTTACAATACCGCAAAAACGCCCTTGTGGTAGGCCATTTTCGGTAACGGGCATGGTGGTGTGACCGGTGCGCTCCTTAAGTTCAAGCACGTCGGCAAGGCACATATCGGGTGTAAGCGTGGAGTCGGAAACAACAAAGCCAGCTTTGTAGCTTTTTACTTCGCGCACCATTTGTGCTTCGCTTTCAGGCGCCTGTGAGCCGTAAATAAACGAAATACCGCCCTGCTGCGCTAAGGCAATGGCAAGACGGGTACCAGAAACAGCTTGCATAATAGACGAAACCAGAGGAATATGCATGGAAATGGCCGATTGCTCACCTTTTTTATAGCGAACAAGTGGCGCCTCAAGCGAAACGTTGGCAGGAATGTTAACGTGAGAAGAATACCCTGGCACAAGTAAGTATTCAGAAAATGTGTGTGACTCTTCCTTAAAAAACATTGCCATGCCTTATCTCCTTTTCTCGCATGTCATGTAGTACGGCTACCGTAATGCACACGGCAATGCAGCTAAAAGCTACGATGCCGTACAATGTACAATGTGCGACGTATACAGACGCCCCCGTGTATATCGATTGTAACACCTTATATCAAACTCATAAAACACATTTCGCTTACGAGTTACTACTCATAACATCGTCAAAATCAACCGCAATGTCATGCTTCGTTGGCACCCATTCAACCTTTTTGAACAGAGCTGCCACAGTAATAGGAATGTAGGTCATCATAAATAACGGGAATGTAAAGAGGTTTGAAATAATACGCCACTGTTTTTTTGCGTGAATGTGTTTGCGCTCGCTTAACGTGGTAATAACGCCAAGAATAAAGAAGGTTACATACATCGATAAAAACGTTATTACCAACGATGCAATACACATGGCTAGCTCGGCAGATGTAGCAATAAACCCGTGCGATACGTAGCCAACAATAAGGTAACCAAAGTTAATGAAAAACGACAGCAGCGTTAAAATCATGCCCGGGGCAACCGTCATGAGCATATCGTATGCAGCAAAACGGCGATGGCCAATGGAGCACAAAAGATTTTTTACATATGAGAAAAACACCTGGTAAAATCCCTTTGTCCAGCGCATACGCTGCGTCCACGACGCCTTAAACGTAACGGGCTGCTCGTCAAAAAACTCAGCTGGTGCATACCCAATTTGAATGTCGTGCGCGCAGCAAAACGTTGAAAACTGAATGTCTTCGGTAAGGGAATGAAAACGCCAGCCGTGCATACCGCGAATGATGGGCACGGCAACCATCCAGCCGCTCCCCGAAATGGCGCAACTGGTGCCAAGCATCATACGTGCGTTATTGAGAAACTTTGCCTCGCGCAAAAACCACAGAGCATAAGCTGAACTAATCCAGCTTGAATCGAAGTTTTTAGAGTTGCGATAACTTGTACATACAAGATAACCAGCATCAAAAGCCTGATTCATAACACTAACATAGGTGGGCGACAAAATATTGTCGGCATCCATAATAAAAAATGCATCGTATTTGTCTTCGTACTCATTTAAGATGCGGTTGAATGCATAATCGAGAACCCAGCTTTTCCCTTTGCGGACAAGGTCGTTACGCTGCCAGGTAATAGCACCTGCCTGCTTAGCACGCTCAAAAGTAGCGTCGGTGCACGCATCGGCAACAACAAAACAATCGATAACGCCGTCATATTCCTGGCTTAGAATGGAGTGCACCAAATTGCCAATAACCGACTCTTCGTTATGCGCGGGAATAACAAATGCATAGCGATGGTTCTTTTTTGCTTTGGGCAGCACAACATCGCCACGCGACATCACACGCAGCAGGTAAACAATTTGATAAAAATAGGCAAATGTAAAAAACACCCATACCAAACCGTTAAATATGACAATGGGCGTAATGCCCATGACGTATAGATTCATGCATTCACCTCTACAATTGGCAAGTAACGTGTACTACCAGCAACGATAGTGCTCACGCGCGTCTTTAGCTACTGTATGTTTAGTTTGTTGTATAGTATAGCACCCCATGAGGTTTCGCCCATAGATCGCGGGCGCAAATTAGTGAGCGCCGTATATAAATCAGAAGGAAGCGTATCAAATAGTTCGATATGCTCATGCGTAATTGGGTGATCGAAATTAATATGCCAGGAGTGCAAGAATTGCCGCTTAAGGTGCAAGTTAATGCGCTCGCCCGCCTTACCATACAACGGGTCACCCACCAAACAATGCCCGGTATAGCGCATATGCACGCGAATTTGATGCGTACGGCCGGTATACAAGTGACATTCCAACAGCGAATAGCCGTCATCGTGCGCAGATGCCTCAAAGCGATCGAGTGTTTTAAACGTGGTAATTGCCTGGCGCGAAAGCGGGTCTTTTGAAACACACATTTTGAGACGGTTTTTCTTTGAGCGCGCAATGCCGGTAGTTATCGTGCCCTCATCAGGCGAAACGTACCCTTGCACAAGCGCAAGATAGCGCCGGTCAAAATCGCGCAAACGAATGAGGTCTTGGAGCTGCTCTTGCGTTTCATTATCTTTTGCAGCAACCATAAGCCCCGTGGTATCCATATCAAGCCGGTGCACAATCCCAGGACGATCGTCGCCCTGCAATTTGCCCAAATGGTCAAACCCACAATGAGCTACCAGCGCATTTGCAAGTGTATCGTCAATATGACCGCTTGAAGGATGACACACAAGCCCTTTTTGTTTAGAGATAACAAGCAGATACTCATCCTCATAGCGCACGTCAAGCGGAATTTGCGGATTTGGCATGATAACGGTAGGTTTTTGCTGCGTTTCGACAACAATCGACACGCGATCGCCCAGGCGGACGTGCTCTGCCTTTGACAGTGCTTCGGTGTTGTTAATTTCAACACAGCCGCGCTCGATATACTTTGCACACGCTGAGCGTGCGGGCATATCCGTTTGCGCAGCTAAAAAGCTGTCAAGTCGCATACGGTCGAATTGTGGTGATACAAGAAATGTTTGCCGCTCTTGACTCATACGCACCTATTCTTCCGAATTGGTAGACGTGTAACTGCCACAAGAAATAAGCGCATACACGCGCGAAGGGCACACAAGAAGCATCACCATAACAGCAATAGCAGCGCAGGTAATGTAGATGTCGGCAAGATTGAACACAGGAAACGTCATAAACTTAAGGTTGATAAAATCGACAACATAGCCAAGCACTACCCTATCGATAGCATTGCCAAGAGCACCTGCACAAATAGCAAGTATGCATGCATGTTCAAGGAGCGCAAGCCGCGATGCACGCACAAGCACACGTATGCAAAAACCAACAATGACAACAGCAAAGATAGAAAAGATAACCTGAGCACCTTGAGCCGCGCCAAACGCAGCGCCTCTGTTTTGCACGTAGCAAAATTCAAACACGCCCGCAATGCCAGGCTGCACCTCGCCTACCGCAAAAGACGAGCGGATATGCCATTTTACCAGCTGGTCGAATGCAACAAGCACACAGCAGATAAGCGCGCTTAGCCAAAGTTTGAGGCAGCGCTGTTGCTGTTGGCTACACATCGTGCCAGTGTTGTTCATATCCCCTCGCCTTCGTTTGGTTGGACGGTTCTGGTTAGACGCGCGCAGGCTCAGTGCACGCGGTAAAGCAAAGCGCACACGTTTAGCAGGCGCGCAGGCGCAGACGGCTAAGCGTGTGCAAGCAGTATATGTTAGAGCGAAGCCATTACATCTGCACAACGCTCACATAAGCCCTCGGCATTGCAGCTGCGATAGTTCCAGCAGCGCACGCATTTAGTGCCGCGCGCAGGATATACCTCGCATGATACGGCATCTGCGGACTCAAGCGCAACTTCAGAGCACACAAAAAGCTCAGCTAAATCGAGCGCGGCATACGATTGCAAGTTGTCTACTACCGACGCAGGGGCTTTTACAACGCAGCGTGTTGCCTGTGTTGAATTTTCGGCAATATCACCCTGTGTACGTGCAGCTTCGTAGGCTTTCGTATAGGCGCTGCGGAGCGTTACGGCGTTGGTGTAGGCCTCTTCGTTGTGCGCAATAAACTCAGCACCTACCGGCAGCTCAAACCACGACAACAGAGCAGCAAATTGCTGATTGTCGCGCAGCGATGCTGGCATGTGGCTCATAGCTTCGTCGCAGGTAAACACCAAAATTGGTTGCAAATCGCGAACAAGCATGCTTAACAAATATGCCCAGGTAGTTTGCGCACTCTTGCGAGCATGTCCGGTTGCTTTGCCACAATACATGCGGTCTTTTGTAGCGTTAAGGTAGCCTTGTGAAAGTTCAACAACCACAAAATCGTATAGCAGGCGATATACCTGGTTAAACTTGTAGTTTTCGTACGCACGCGTAACTTCGTTATGAACAGTACACATGCGCGCAAGCATGAGTTTATCTAAATCTTCAAGATCATCGGGACTCACACCATCACGCTCAAACGAGAACTGATCTTCGAGCTCGCCAAGCAAGAAACGAATGGTATTCCTAAAGTGACGGTATGCGTTGCCAACGTGCGACAAAATATCATCGTCACACGCAACATCGACCGAGGTATCAACCGATGCCACCCACAAACGAATGATGTCGGCACCTTGAGTTGCGCATACTTTATTGGGATCGATAACATTGCCAAGACTCTTCGACATTTTTCTGCCCTGACCATCGAGGGTAAAGCCCTGAGAAACAACGGCCTTGTAGGGCGCAACGCCATATGCGCCAACACTCGTCATAAGCGAGCTCATAAACCAGCCGCGGTGCTGATCGGAGCCTTCAAGATACATATCCGCAGGAAAATGCAGGTTTTTGCGATGCTTACAAACGGCAGTGTGGCTTACACCAGAATCCCACCACACGTCGAGAATGTCGGTAGTGGCGGTCAAATTGTGCGAGCCGCACGCAGGACACACGCAGGCATCTCCTAAATAATCGCTGGGCTTATCGGTAAACCAAGCATCGGAGCCTTTTTGCTTGAATAGCGCGATAACACAATCGAGAGTATCGTCATTCATAACAAGCTCGCCGCAATCGTCGCAGGTAAATGCAGGAATTGGAACGCCCCAGTTACGCTGACGAGAAATGCACCAGTCGGGACGACCCTCAACCATCGAACCTATGCGTTTGCGCGCATGATTGGGGTAAAACGCCACCGAATCAAGGCAGGTAGCTGCTTGTTTGCGAAGCTGCGTTTTGTCCATAGATACAAACCATTGGCTAGTTGCTCTAAAAATAACAGGTTTTTTACAGCGCCAGCAGTGCGGATATGAGTGGCTGATGTCTTCGTGCAAAATGAGGGTACCACGCTCGCGCAAAAGGTCGATTACCTTGGGGTTTGCGTCGTTTACATTCATTTTAGAGAAGATACCACCTGTACCGATGCCCTCACCTTCGTAAAAACAACCGTTGTCGTCAACAGGCATAACAACATCAATGTTAAATTTACAGCCGGCAATATAGTCGTCGACACCATGACCAGGTGCGCAGTGAACAACACCCGTACCGTCGTCAAGCGTAACGTAGTCGGCATAAATGAACTCGCCTTGCTTTTCTGCGGTATCAAAAATCGGCAATTTATAGGTGTTGTGCACGAGCTCCTTGCCCGTTTTTTGCCAAAGCTCACCTGACGGCAAATGGTAAAGCTCAACTTCGCCGTAGCCAAATTTTTCACAACAGTGCTGATAGAGCGCTTCAGCCATAATTTCAAGTTGACCGTTGTGCTTAACAGCTACATACGTTGCCTCAGGATGCAAGATAACGCACATGTCGGCAGGCAACGTCCAGGGCGTCGTTGTCCAGATGTCAACGTAAATGTTGCCGCTAAAGTCTTCAAGCCCACAAGGCGTGCTCGAAAGCTCAAAACGCACATAAATAGCAGGCGAAACTTCGTCGGAGTACTCAATTTCAGCTTCGGAAAGTGCGGTATGACAGTACATGCACCAGTGCACGGGCTTGCGGCCGCGATACACACTACCGTTGTCGAATAGCGCTTTAAAAATTTCGATATCGCAAGCGTCGTAGTCGTGAACATACGTAAGATAAGGATTATCCCACTCGCCCAACACACCCAAGCGCTTAAAACCCTGACGCTGGGTATCTACCTGCTCGACAGCCATTTTACGGCAAAGCTCACGGATTTTTGCCACGGGCAGCGCGTTAAATTTTTCGGTACCAAGCATGGTTTCAACCTTGTGCTCAATGGGCTGACCATGGCAGTCCCACCCAGGCACAAAGGGTGTTTGATAGCCGCGCATCGACCAATAACGGTTGATAATGTCTTTTGAAATTTTGTTCATAGCATGACCCAAGTGAATGGGGCCATTGGCGTAGGGAGGACCATCGTGCAACACAAATTTTTTGTTGCCCTCATTCTTTTTGAGCAACAGCTCATACACGTTGTTTTGCTCCCAAACACTCAGGCGCTCGGGCTCGTGTTGTGCAAGTCCAGCGCGCATTGAAAATGAGGTTTTTGGCAAGTTCATTGATTGCTTGAATTCTTGTGCCATCGCTACCCTTTCTGTTTGCACAGGGCGTTGAACTAACGCCCGTCTCCTAGCTGGGACGAAGCGTTGTAAGCACAAGGTGCGCAGCTTCGATATATACCCAGCGAGCGAAAACTCCACGTTCGCTTTACTCGGTTGATCGGTTTCGTCGATCGGACGGTAGTGCCTACTAGTACATACACGTATGCGCAAACACGAAAGGCACAAAGGCCAGACGCGTAGCGGCGCAAAATGCAGGTATGTTCGGGCTACTGCTCAAAGGTGATATCGCTTAACAGCTCTCGTACAACATCTCAGCATCTGTTGCTCTCTGTAACGTGCATCGTTAAGCGACGCGTCCTTCTCATCGCACGCGTACCATAGTACCACCATGTGCGCAATTTCGTTTGATGTAACACAAGAATTTACATGCTTATGATAGAAATATCATAGGATTGAAATATATGAAGAAAAGATAACCATACTACCTGCACAAACGCACACGCCGCAGGTAAACACAAGCAGCTAAAGCGAACCCAAGGGCTTGTACACAGAAAGTACGGTGCCGTATAAGCCGTGCTTATGAATATACCCTGTTACCGAATCGGGCGTAAGATAGCGCAGCGACTGCTGTTTTTCAATGCGCGAACGCAGATAGCTCGACGAAATAGCAAGTGCAGGCACTTCAAGGTAGCGTACGTCAAAATGCATCGCTGCATGCTCAAGCTTTCGCTGCGTGGGCTCTAAATCATAACCGGGACGCGTAGCTGCAACAAGTGTGGCTTCGCTTGCCAATGACTCGGCATTATGCCAGGTAAGGATTTCGGAAATGGCATCAGCACCCGTGATAAAAAAGAGTTCAACATTTTCGGGATAAAAATCGCGCATCATATGCAGAGTATCTGCGGTATACGTAACACCCGGACGGTCAATCTCAAAACGCGACGCAACAAAATGCGGATTATCCGCCGTGGCAAGCAGCGTCATAGCATACCTATCTTCGGCGGGGCTCACCTGTTTTTTTCGCTTGAACGCAGGAACACCAGCAGGCATAAAAATAACAAGGTCGAGCTCAAGAGCATCGTAGGCCGTTTCGGCTGCCACCAAGTGACCATTATGGATAGGATCGAACGTGCCACCCATAATGCCCAAACGGTAGTGTTTATGCGGGTTTTCACCAATTTGCGGGAGTGCGCGGTAGGTAGAAATCACAAAACTGCCCTACCCGTCTATATCGTCGCACGCAGCAGCTGCTTCAACAGCCGTGGGAACATCGTCCGCGCAAACAGCAGTATCGCTGCTGCTCTCATCACAATCAAGCTCAAACGCTGCCGTGTGAGCAGCATCAAGTTCATCATCACCTGCACATTCATTGGCAAATTCCGACTCAAGATCATCTGCAGTTTCAAACGTAAACGAATACCCTAAAATGCGAATTTCATCACCCTTATGCGCACCCGCCTTAAGCAGGCGATCTTCGAGCTTAAGCCTGTCAAAGCGATGTTGCAAATACATAAGCGCTTCATCGTTATCCCAATCGGTTTGAATAACCATGCGCTCAATAAGCTCACCAGAAACACGCCAAATACCAGTGGATTCTTGCGCAATATGAATAATGCGCTCACGATGTTGTTGCTGGAAGCGCACGTGCTCTGCCGCTTCAAGCGAGTCTTGCGAAACGTATGCATCGATAGACGGACGAAGACGCGACACAACCTGCGCGATGGTTTCGATAGCAGCATCAACACCCATACCCGTAAGCGCAGACATTTCGATACAGTTAAACCCGTCTTGTTTGGCAGCTGCACGCAGGCGCTCTATGGGTTTTGTATCGGTTAGCATGTCGCACTTGTTGGCAATAACAAGTTGCGTGCGCTCAGCAAGCATAGGCGCATACGCGGCAAGCTCGTTATTAATGGTGTGATAATCGGCAACAGGATCGCGACCTTCAAACCCGCCCGTCATGTCAACAACATGCAAAATAACAGCCGAGCGTTCGATATGACGTAAAAATTGATGGCCAAGACCTTTGCCGCAGCTCGCACCTTCGATAAGACCGGGCACGTCAGCAACAACAAACGATGCGCCCGAACACGCACGTACCATGCCTAAATTGGGCGTGAGCGTGGTAAAGGGATAATCGGCAATTTTTGGACGAGCAGCAGATATACGTGCAATAATAGAGCTTTTACCAACCGATGGCATGCCCACGAGCGCGGCATCGGCAAGAAGCTTCATTTCAAGTTCAATTTCGTGTTCGCGAGCAGGCTCACCTTTTTCTGAAAAGGCAGGTGATCTACGCACCGACGTAACAAAGTGAATGTTACCGCGACCGCCTACACCGCCTTTTGCAACAACAACTTCCATGCCTGCATGACACATATCAGCAATCACATAGAGGGGTTTTTTTGTTTTTGGATCAACTTCGCGCACAACAGTACCAAGCGGCACATCGAGAACCATGTCTTTTCCATCGCTACCCGCTTTACGTGCACCCTGACCATGCGTTCCGCGCTCAGCCTTAAAATGATGCTTAAAACGGTATGCAACCAGGGACGATACCTGCGGATTTGCACGCAAAATTATGTTTGCACCATGCCCACCGTCGCCGCCATCAGGCCCGCCTTTAGGCACGTAAGCTTCACGGCGAAATGATGTACAGCCAGCTCCGCCATCGCCGCCTTTTACAAAAATGCGACAAATATCAGTAAAGGTGTTTGTTGGCACAATGTC
Organism: Atopobium massiliense; assembly: GCA_900343135.1. Classification (GTDB taxonomy): domain Bacteria; phylum Actinomycetota; class Coriobacteriia; order Coriobacteriales; family Atopobiaceae; genus Fannyhessea; species Fannyhessea massiliensis. Next base: position 129,413 of record OPYK01000001.1, read on the forward strand.
TCCTTTAAGTATTACTGCTTGTAGGTGCGCATACATACGCACATTTCATTATATAAGGATTGCAGCAATAATTAAACAGCATCCAACACTAACCAAAAGTGCATCACACAGATGTACAGGATATGTTTTTGAGCACGAGTGAGCCTGCCGCAAATAAAAGCCACGCTGCTGTGCTGCAAGGGCAATCATATCGGCTTTTCGCACCGACACAACAAGCAAAGGCACAATAAGCGGCATCATAAGCTTGAGTTTTTTAAGAGGATTTGTGGTATCAAATTCTACCCCACGTGCTGTTTGCACATCGGTGATATGTTTCATTTCGCTCGAAAAAATGGGAACAAACCGAATTGCCGTCATGAGCGTAAACACGTAGGTGTACGGAACATGCAGGTACATAACCACACAATTGGCAAGATCTTCTAAGCGCGTAAGCGCAAAACAACACACGAGCGGCAGCGCAAAACACCACAGACGAAGTGTTGCACGCGCGCCTGTTATAAGTCCCAAATTGGTAATAAACAACGCGAGCACATCGCCATGCCTATTAAGCGCACATTGGATAATGAGCATAACCAACGATAGCCCGATAAGCGCAGATAGCAGCGATTTAAGCTGCGAAAAAAGACCACAGCTGACGCTAGTTGCAAGAATAATAATGCAAAGTGCACCTAGCACATACAGTTTATCGGTTAAAAACGCAGCAATAATAACCGAAAATGCAAGAAGCAACTTTGCGAGAGGATGCGCACGGTGAAGCAGCGTAGTGCCAGCTGTATATTCAAAAAAACTAGTCATGGCACGCCTTTCTATTATGCTGCGCAGCAGTAATAACAATCTGTGCAAGCGCTGCAGCATCGTATGTGGTAGAACATGCAAGCCCGCAGGTAGTACTAAGCTGAAGCGCAACATCTACCAACAGCGGTGGGCGCAAACACGCGCGCTGGCACAGCGCATCTTGAGAAAAAATGTCGGAGATGCTTCCTTGTGCCACAAGCTCTCCATCAGCAAGCACAACCATACGTGTTGCATTGTCAAGCACCACTTCCATATCGTGACACACCATAACAACGCAGCAGCCGCGCTTGCGCAAATCTTGAACAACACGCATAACGTAGCAGCATTCAGCATAATCAAGACCGCAGGTAGGCTCATCTAAAATGAGCACCTTAGGCTCGGTAACAATTGTTGCCGCAAGTGCAACAATGTGGCGCTGTCCTGCCGATAACACAAAAGGATTTGCCTCAGGATTAAGATGTAGCTGGTGAATAACGCGCAGGCTGCGCTCACGCGCGTCTTGAGGCGTATATCCAACAAGCGTGCACGAGAGCATAACCTCATCGAGCACAGTTTCACACGAAAGCATTCTGTCGGGATTTTGAAAAAGCGTTGAAACACTGCGTGCAATCGTACTTGTTTTTACGGTGTTTGTTTTGGTGCCGTCGATGTACACGCTGCCAGAACACGGCTTCAAAAGACCATTAATTAGCTTGGTTATAGTTGTTTTACCTGCACCGTTTTGGCCAACAAGACACAAAATTTCAGATGGGTATGCCTCAAAGGAAACGTCTTTAAGCGAGTACGTGTTAGTTGGATAGGAAAACGATACATGAGAAAATTGAACTACAGGCTTATGCTCTGTGCACATTGAACCAGCTTTTGAACTTGAACGTAAGGTTGAACTGGAACTGGAACTTGAACCTGAACTTGACGTTGAACCCGGCGCGCGAGCGAATGTAGGATCCGAGTTAATTATGCGGCTGGCAAAATGAACCGTGTCATCAACACGCACACAAAGGGGCGTATCCGCTTCAAAGCCCGCCTGTTTTACATAACGCACAAACCGCGTGGTTCGAGGATAACTAATACCAATAGCATCAAGGGTATCTATCTGCGAAAGTACATCCGACGTTGTACCATATGCCGCAAGCGACCCTGCGTTCAGCACAGCTAAATGCGAACAAAACTCACTTAAGAGCGCCACTTTTTGCTCAATAGCAATAATCGTAATACCAAAGCTGCGATTAAGCTCACTCAAAAGCTCATAGATGGTACGCGAGGATGCAGGATCAAGCGCACAGGTGGGCTCATCGAGCACTAATACCGAAGGCTTAAGGGCAATAATAGCAGCAAGCGCAACTTTTTGTTTTTGCCCGCCTGAAAGCGTAGCTATGGTGCGATTGCGTAAGGGTTCGATACCAATACGATGCAGTGCTTCCTCAATACGCGAAGGAATATCCCCTGCCGGCACACCAAAGTTTTCAAGACCAAACAACAGCTCGTCTTCAACAACACTAGCAACCATTTGCGCATCGATATCCTGCATAACAAGACCAACAAAGCGCGCAATGTCGGTAAGGCTAAGCGCCTTCGTATCGTGCGAAAACAGCTGAACGGTGCCTGAGAGCTCGCCAACATAATGGTGCGGTATAGCGCCTGAAAATAAACAGGCAAGCGTAGTTTTTCCAGCACCCGAAGGCCCAATGATGCCTAAAAAATCACCGCGCTCAATCGAAAGATTAATGTGCGACAGCGCACGCGGTGCCTGCCTCGCAGCGTCTGCATAAGCAGCTGCATCAGCAGGCGAACCATCAGCGCCGCCACCATGCTCACTACTATCGGCGCTTTCAGCTCCATCTGATGCGGCAAGCGCATAGCGAAACGACACATCATCTAACAAAAGCGCAGGACATGATGCATCGCAGGATGCATCATGCGAGCGCGCAGACATAGTTTCCATATATTACCTTGAACGAACGGTGGCTGTTTTTGATACAACCGCATTAAGTGGACGAATAAGCACTTCGACAACAAGTGCATTTGCAACAGCGGTGCTTACTACCAGCGGTGCCATACCTAGCAGCGCAACGGGCTCAAGCTTAAGGAAAAACAAAACCGCGCAGGTTGCAAAAATAAAACCGGAAATAAGCGTAGTTACAAAGGTGAGTGCTGCAGGAACAATCGGCTTTAAGCTGTGTTTACCAAACGCACTAATAGCAAGCGCACAAATTGCAGCAGCGGGAATATCGCACACAAACTCAAGACCAGGAATTGACGTGTTAAGCTGAATGAGCGCAGCAGCAAGCAATCCAACAATAGCCGCTTGGTGAAACTTAAGACGCAATAAAAGCAGTGCAAGGCAGTAGGACGAAATAATAAACTCAGGCTGAATACCGGTAATAGCAAGCGCTTTTCCAACAGTAAAGTCAAGAATAAACCCTGCTGCAAGCAGTACTGCAACAATGGTAAGCGATGCAATGTCGATGCTCGATTTTTTAACGGTTGTGCTGCCAGGTACAGGTGTTGTAGCGACGTTTGTAGTAGCAGTTGTGGTTTCAAATGATTGAGAAGACATGGTAACTCCTTAAAACTCAAGTTATGGTGTGTGCTTTGATTTACACCGATATGGTCGCGGGCGCGAAAAAATACAATATGCAAACCAAAGGACAACAGATACGGAACGTACGTGCAAAAAAATAGGACGCAAAAAATCATAAAAAAGGACTTTCAAAGTTACTCTGAAAGTCCGCACAAATCATGGATGTGTGTATCAGAGTCCTATGAAATTGTACGCCACCACCATGCGCAAAACTGTGATGAGTATGAAACGACGCGAGCATTTTGAGCAATCATGGTGACCTCCTTGAACGTTGAGTTGTGTTCTCTACGCTGTAGTAAATCACATCAACACGCACAATGCTATGGAGTTGTGGTTTGTTTATCAAGTTGAAACAAAAACGTGCAAATTCTCGCTAGCTAAATTTACGCCACTCGGGATCGCTAATAATACGTGCCACGATAAGACCAAGTGGCAGCGCTAACACGATAAGCAGCGATTCCAAAAACCAGTGCGAGCCGGTGGGAATATTAAGCGAGCCAAAGCTATACATCGCGCGATACATATACAAACCGGGAACCATAATAACAATCGACGGCACGGTAAGAGCAATGCGAGGAAAACCAATGCGTTTGCGTACAAAAGATGCCATCATGCCTGCTATAAGCGCGCCGATAAATGCGGCAATACAGGCAGGAACAAGTGTCCACGATACAAGACTAAGGCGGATAGTATTGGCTACGGCGCCAATGGCAGCCGTGAGCATAGCCATTTTGCATTCGGTATTAAACATAATCGAAAAGCCAAATACACCACACCAGCTAGTAATAAGACGAAGAATGGTAAGGGTGAGTGGCGTTAAGCCTGCAAGCGGAATAAGATCGTGCGGCTGCAAATTAAGAGCAAGGGCGCATGTCCACCCTACCACCGTTGCAACAACGATAATAATAAGCGCGTATACTAGCCGCTCAATACCAGAGCGCATGTCTAGCTTTGCTAAGTCGAGACCAGCAGTAATAAAAGGAAAGCCTGGAATAACAAAAAGCAGCGCACCAATGTACCCTTCAAGGTGAGGACCTGCTGGATGAAGGCACATCATAAGCAGCGTATGCACCAGAACATATACCACGCACGCCGAAGCAACACCGCCTGCTACCTGGGCAATAAGGGTAATTTTGTGATCGATAAGCTTGCGGCGCACATAATTACCCACGGCTGCGCCAAAAAAGCAGCAAATCATCTCGTAAATGCCCGCACCAAGCAAAAAGATAAAGCCTGCACACGCAAGCCCCGATGCAAACGCCACTTGAAGGGCACTATAATTAAGCGGCAAATGTTCAACATCATCAAGCTGCTCGATAAACTCGCCCAACGTGTAAGTATCAGCATTGGCAACAAAGCGGTCGACAAACAATTCCATTTGATGCAGCTTTGAGGTGTTAACACCTGTTGTGGCAAGGCTGAGCGCCTGCGTGTAGCTATGTCCTTCGTCGTCGATGCACGTGTAATCGAGCGACACAAGGCCAATATCAGCGCTGCACGTAAGGTTGAGTACGCGCGCGATAGCGTTCATACTTTGGCGCACGCGCCAAGCTCCTGTGCCGTACGACAAAAGCATCATGCCCACATGTCCCACAATCGACGCACGCTCGTGAAAACGCAGATGCTTCATGGGGCACGAAGGATTACTGTCGAGCAAATTATGCCAGCGAATATGCATGTGATGATGGTGCGATACATGAGATGTCATAACTACACTAAATGCCCTTCTATATTCCCTTCCACTATCATTAAAAAAACCGCTCACCGGATGGTAAGCGGTTGTTTACGTGCTATAACGCAACTGTTATGCGGTGCGAACGTGTACATAGTGCTTAGCACCACGAACAAATTCTACAACACCATCTTTAAGTGCAAACAGCGTGTCGTCTTTACCACGGCCAACGTTTTCGCCAGGAGTAATATGCGTACCACGTTGACGAACGATGATTTGACCAGCCTTAATAGATTGACCACCGTATACCTTGGTGCCAAGACGCTGTGCGTTGGAATCGCGTCCGTTACGAGATGATCCCAAACCTTTCTTGTGAGCCATGTTTTACCTACCTTCGTAATCGTTATCTAACAAATGAGCAATAACCGTTATGCTTCGTCTTGTGCTGTGTCAGCTTTTTTTGCTGCTGCACGAGTGGTGGGCATGCTCGAAACCATAAGCTTGGTGAGGTTTTGACGGTGACCACGAGTGCGGTGATAGCGCTTACGCTTTTTAAGTTTAAAGACGATAACCTTTTTATCTTTGTATTGATCGAGAACTTCGCATGTGACTTTCTTTTTTGCTAAGGTAGCAGCATCAACGATAGTTTTTTTGCCGTCGTTAAGCAAAAGAACGTCAAGTTTAACCTTGTCGCCAGGCTGCGCGTCGAGCTTCTCAACACTAAAGATATCGCCCTTGGCAACCTTATACTGCTTGCCACCAGTGGTAACGATTGCGTACATGTGTCTACCCTTCATCATTAATTGTGTACAACAGCTCTACATCATAGCCATCCACAAAGGTAAGGTCAATATGCGACCACAAGGCGTATGTAGCGTGTTGTAACGTACATATGAGTATGTTGGTGTCTTTTACAGCTAGCGGTGTGAGGTGTGCCTCCCCAAATAAGACAGTATAGATGCACCACAAAGCCTGCTAAGAACTTGTGATATCTATGTACTCACGCGTATGTAGCTGTTGAGCATTAAAAGACAGCTCCTTATTATCTTGCATGTTGCTCAATTTTGCATCCGTTTCTTGGTGATATACATAAGATTTGCATGTTTGTGTAGGCGCAGGTGCAGGAGCTTGGAAAAGAGCTGCGCGTTGCGTGGGTGCTACGGGGGTTGTAGGTGCTGCTGGTGCTGTAGGCGCTGCTGGTGCGCCCTCGTTTGTATGAGAAGACGTGTGCGCCAAACGATGCGGCTCAGTTGACGCCATGCAGGTACTCAGCAGGTACGCATACCCAAACACATACGTACACAAAGACGCAATAGCAGGACGCACGAGAAAACCACCAAACGGCACACGGCGCGTTATACCGCGCGCGCACGCACGTGCACCAAAGGCACAGCAGGCAAGTGCGCATAAAAGCGCCGGATGAAATGATGCCTGTGAAGATGAGCTGCGCGCTGTAAGGCCTTGATTTTGCAAACGCTGCACCATAGACAGTTGCTCAAACAACATAAAGGGCATATCGCCAATACGAAATATCCGTGGCAAAAAAGGCACCACAAGGCGCTTTTTTTCGCTCATGGCACGCACGCTGGTAGCGCTTGTTGAAATAAGTGTGTGCGCAGCGCGCATGTGGCAGCAGGCAAACGCGGCACAATACAACGCTGCAGATGGAGTATGCAAGAGCATGTCAATAAGCTGCATACACAGCGTGCGTGGTTCGGGCGACGTAAACACCTGCCACGACATCGTTGTGCCAACATTCCCTGCTTGACGTGCAAGATAAGCAAGCGGAAGCTCACGGACAGAAGACGCAAGTACAACAAGGTTGCAGCCAGAACGCTCAACATACGACACAACACGCTCGGCATCATCGTTTGCACGCAGCTGAGCAGCCGCACGAAAAGAAGCATCGTGCGCATGAGTCGTAGCAGGCGCAGGCGCGTAGGCAAGATGTACAACGTAATTTGCGCGATAGCGCACAAGAGATGCAGGCGTTGTGACTTCTACCGTAACATCGCGCGTACGCGGCACAAACGCTAAGCGAAGCCGCGAAACAAGGGTGGCAGATGCGCCTGATGATACACAAAATACCAGCACCTGCGGCGCTGAATGGAGGTGAGAAGCAGTGTGTGATGCGTGTTGTATCATAATACGATCCTTTTGAGCACGGCGTTTGTTGATGCACGGGTGGAGGCCGCGCGCTGGGCGCCGAGCACGGCGTTTAAGCGGCTTTTGGTATGTGTCGCCACACCGACTGCACAAGACCAACAGCAAGCAGCTGCGCTACCATCGATGATGAGCCAAACGAAATAAACGGAAGCGGTATGCCAGTAATCGGCATAATACCAATACACATACCAACATTTTGTAACAGCTGGAACATCCACATCGTAGCACAGCCAACTAATATCAGTTTACCAAAAGCATTTTCGAGACGCTGCGCCAACAGATACGTCGAGAAAATAAGTGTGCCAAAAAGCCCAAGCAGCACGGCAGAGCCCATAAAGCCAAACTCCTCTGCAAGCAGGGCAAATACAAAGTCGGTATGTGCTTCGGGTAAAAAGCCACTTACCGATTGCGTTGCATTACCTATCCCCTTGCCAAACATACCGCCCGATCCAACGGCAATTTTTGCCTGCTGCAAGTTATAACCAAAACCCGAAGGGTCAACAGACGAATCGATAAACACAATAAGACGATGTAACTGATAGGGCTTAAGAATATGCGGCAAACCTTCAATGGAGGACGTAACGATAACCAGCGCACTTAAGCCCACAAGCGCACACACGGTGACAAATATCCACAGCCGTTTTGCACCTGAACAAATAATGATAGTGGCACCGCTAATAAGCACGATAAGTCCGGTGCCCAAGTCGGGCTGAAGCAAAATAAGCAAAAATGGAATGGAGAGAATGCCGCAAAGCTTGTAATACTCTTTAAGTTCGGTGATTTTTCCGTTGTAAGCAGAGCCCATAGCAGCCATAAGCAAAATGGTGACAATTTTGGAAGGTTCGGAAGGCTGAAAGCGAAGACCAATGAGCGGCAGCTTTACCCATCCGGTAAGACCTTTTGCATGATAGCCAATGCCTGGTATCATCGGCATAACAATAAGCACAACATTAAGGATGAGCAGTGCATAGGTAAACCGGCGCAAGTTGCGATAATCGTAGCGCCACATGGCAATAGCAGCGATAACGCCAAGTGCAATACCAAACAAATGACGCACAAACGATACCTTAGGAATTGCCAGCGACGCAGTGTACATAACAAACGTACCAAAAATAAGCAAGCCGAGCACGCAAATAAGATTGGGCACATACACGGGTGCTTTTCCGCGCGAAAAGATCCTACTCATGCCCCCTACCTTGGCATATGCCACAGCAAGACTGGTAGAAAGACCAAAAAACGAAGGCATGCGCGATCCGCGCGAAAGCTGAGCACGCGCTTTTTCGCTGCGCTTATGGGAATGGTTGCGCGCCTGTGTTTGTGCGCGCACGGGATTAGGAGCGCCCACGCCTAAGGTATTCGAAGGCTGCAAGTGACCGCCCCTTTTTTTGGACATTGCACGTTGTATATGCAACGGTTTTCTGTGCATGTGCGATGAAGAGTGGAATTGAGGAATTTGTGCCATAATGCTAGTCTCTCGATGCTTTGCCAATAGACGCCGTATCGGGTTCGTTATACAGCGCGCCAAGTATGTCGCGCACAACATACAGCGCACTATCGCCACCAAACCCACCGTTTTCGATAAGCGACACAACAACGTATTGCGGCTTATCGGCTGGCGCATATGCCACAAACCAGCCGGTCGGATCTTTTTTATTGGTTTCGGCGGTACCCGTTTTACCAGCTATTTTTTCTTTCATATTGGTAAAATGAGCAGCCTGCGCCTGCGACTCTTCATAGATAACACCTGTAAGGCTTGTGTGAATCATCGACATCGTAGGTTCGTCTTCGGTAACGGTAAAGCGAACTTCAGGCTTATAATCGATAACCGAACCAGAATTTGTACTCGACTTTATCGACTTTAAAATATGCGGCTTCATACACGTGCTGCCCGTTGCAAGCGCACAGTAGGCACAAGCAAGCTGCAACGGTGTAACAAGCAAATCGCCCTGCCCGATGGCAAGGTTGGTTAAGTCGCCGCCACGCCACGCGCGTGCTTGTGCGTCGTAGGACGAAAAGTACTGTTCTTTCCAAGCGGCATCGGGAATACGCCCTGCAACTTCGCCCGGCAAATCAATGTTAGACAATGCACCCAAACCGTAGCGCTTAAAGGTTTTTTGCAGTCCCTCGTTATCGGACGAATTAAAGAAGCCCTTGCCTACCTCGTAAAATACCACGTCGCATGAATAGGTAATGCCCGATTGCAAAGTCATAGGTCCATGCCCTGTGTGAAGCCAGCAGTACTGACCATAGTTTTTACCAAAGCCCGTCCAAAAACCCGTACACATGTAGGTTGACTGAAGCGTGGAAATGCCATAATTGAGTGCGGCTATAGCACTTAAGGGTTTTATGGTTGATGCCGAAGGATACAGTCCACCAATTGCACGGTTAAGGAGCGGGTTGTTGCTAGTAGGGCTGCTGAGCGCATCCCAATCGTCGTTTGAAATGCCACCTACAAACACGTTGGGCGAAAACGTTGGCGCCGAGGCAAGCGCAATAATATCGCCGTTTGTTACATCAACAACAATCGCGCAGCCCGAACGACAATCTGTGCGACCGCTTTGCTGAAGTCGAGTAAGATGTGTTTGAAGTGCCGTTTCCGCAGCTTGTTGCACCTTTGAATCGAGCGTAAGCACCACATCCGAGCCCGCTTGTGCATCAACAGAGCCGCTCCGATTGAGGATGTTACCATCGGCATCTACGTGAACAACTTGTTCGCCTTTGATGCCCTGAAGCACATTTTCGTACTGCGCTTCTACACCCGCCTGCCCTACAATGTCGCCCGTTTCGTAGATAATGCTGCCATCGCTGGCGTCAGGGTCTTGGTTTTGCGCGGCGGCTTTAATTTGCTCTTCGGTGATAGCGCCCGTGTAGCCAAGTACATGAGCAGCTAAACTCCCCTTTGGATAGGAGCGCTGGGAGCGATCTTCAATGAACACACCCTCAAACACCGATTGGTGTGCACTCACAAACGCCACCACGCGGCGTGAAATATCAACTGCAATACAGCGCGGTTTTTGTGGACCTTGCGCCGTATCTTGTATTTTAAGACGAATAACCTGCTCAGGAATACCAACAAGGTTGGATACCAAACGGACTTCGATGGGATCGTCTTGCACATGTGGCTGCGCACACACGCAAAGCGACGGACGGTTTGCCACAAGCACTTCGCCATTGCGGTCGAGGATACGACCGCGCGCAGCAGTAAGAGCAATCGTACGCGTGCGGTTCATTTCGGCTTGCTTGATATACGACTCGTTTGAGAGAAGCTGCATATTCCACAGCCGTGTGGCAAGCGTTGCAATAACGGCGCCACATGCCACTTGACATGCGATTATGCGCGTTTTAAACGTACTGTGCGGCGACACCTGCACGCCACCTGCCGCACGCGGCACCGATCCACCAATATCAAATGTAAACTTTTTTGAGCGCTTGCCAAGTACAATAAACACAACAAGAAACGCAATAAGAAGACAGGCAAGAACTATAACGATGAGACCGACAACACTCATAAGCCCTACCCGCGCAGCTTATAGCGACTTTTGTGAGAGACGTGCAGTTTTGAATGCGAATGAGGCATGTGAGCAACCGTACGCTTTTTTGAAAAGGTAGTTGCAATGCTTGAGGCAATGTGCGAGCTGAGCGATTGAGCGTTGCTGGGGCGCGCGTGAGAACCCTCAAGCGCAGGTGCAGCAACATATTTTCGATACAGCCACGCGGCAGGAACAAAGGCAAGCGACGTTAAGATCCACACCGAAAGCACGCGGTAGATGAGTGCTGCAATAAAATCGGTTACATACCCTGCAGCAAGCATGCATACAAGCTGAACAACAACAACAGCAAGGCATGCAGCAGAAAACAGCGATGATGCAACAAGGAGATTGCCTTGTATGCGGTTGCGCTGGTCGGCGCCCAAACAAAAAGCAGCGATGCAGAGCAACAAACTGAGCATACCCCATGCCCCTGGCGCATATATATCAAACAACAAGCCCGAAAAAAAGCCTGCCCAAATGCCACGTGTGCCGCCTTCACTTAAGCTTACAAGGCCGGTAAAAATAAGCGCCATATGAATGTGTCCTGCTCCAAGCGTAATAGCAGGTACAAACGCTAAGTGAATAACAAAGCAGATAAGCGCGCATAATGTAAGTGAGCGTGGAGCTAATGAGTGCGTTGCAAGTCGCATACTAGTGCTCCTTTTCGCTTAGATACGTATCCGCAAAAGACCAGCTTGGCACAATAAAGCCACCGGCAGATGAGCCCGATTGTGCCTTTTTATTAGATGCATCTGCAGATGATTTGTTGCTTGTAGCATTATCACCTGATGGCTTTTTGCCCTGCTGCGTGTGAGACGTCGAGGCATCCTTACCATGTGCATCCTTGCTCTCGCCATTGTTTGCAGGTGTATGCGCATCGGGCGCATTCGTTGCAGACACGGGACGCTCTTTTATCGAAGCAACATCTTGATTGGTGGCAGTATCCTGCTCATTTGCTTTTGCCATATCGCCATCAGTGGCTTTTTGCTCTTCGGTAAGCGACGTTACAACAAGTACTTCTTCAAGGTTTTCGGTTTGCGACAGGGGCGTTATGCGAATGTCGTAATACAGTGATCCTGGAGTTTTATTAACCGAAGCAATTTTACCGATAGGAATACCTTTAGGGAAAATGCCACCAAGGCCGCTTGTTACAACAATATCGCCAACATGTGCTTCGAGGTTGGTGTTAATAAAGCGCAGCTTAACGGTGCCGTCAATAGAGCCTTGAATAATGCCTTGCGCGCGGTTCGACTGGATCATGGCAGAAATACTCGATTTTTCGTCGGAGATAAGACGCACAACAGACGAAGTTACATCACACTCAATAATTTGCCCAATAGCGCCGTTAGAATCGACTACCGGCATGCCCACGCGAAGGCCATGTGCAGAGCCTTTATCGATGGTAACGGTGGATTCCCACGAGGTGTGCGAGCCTGCAATAATGCGCGCGGCAACGGATTGCAAATTGTATGAACTTTTAAGCGCAAGCAAATCTTGCAAGCGCTGTGCGGTAAGCGCAGTTTCTTTGAGCTCAGCTATTTGTGAGGTAAGTTTGGCGTTTTCTTCTTTCAGCTCAGAGAGCGTTTGGCTATCAGCGCCGGCATTACCAAACCATGTGCCAGCTGTACGAAAAGGTGCGCCTACCAGAGCAGCAACATACTGCACGGGCATAGCAACCACTGCGGCAACACTGCGCACGCCCATAACAGGAATTTGCGCAAAACTTCTTGTTGTAACAATAAGCAATGCAACAGAAAGCACAACACACACTATTAGAGTGCGCAGAGCATTATCTTGAGGGCGCGCAATAGTTCCACGGTGTTTTGTGCGCTCAAAGAGTGAAGGCATGAGTACCTCCGCTAATTGGAGCTTTGTACAAAACCGCCCGAAAGAGCATTTGCTTCAAGCACCTTTGCGCAACCATTCACAACGTTTTCGAGTGAGGTAGGACTTACATTAACGGGTACACCGGTTTCGTCGCGAAGGCGCTGGTCGAGCCCGCGTAGCAGACCGCCACCACCGGTAAGGAGCACGCCGTAGTACATAAGGTCGCTGGCAAGATCGGGAGGTGTAAGGTCGAGTGCATCTTTTACCGTTTTGGTAACTTCGTCCAACGGTTTGTCGAGTGCACGGCGAATTTCTTCGCTTTCGATACGCACGGTTTTTGGCAAACCGCTCATAACGTCACGGCCGTTTACCTCAACGTCGAGCTCTTCGGCAAGAGGAGCAGCACTACCAACTTTAATTTTAATGTCCTCGGCTGTGCGCTCACCAATCGACAGGTTGTAAGCATCACGGACGTGTTCAAGAATAGTTTGATCGAATTCATCGCCCGCCGTACGAATGGACTGCGACACAACAATACCGCCCATAGCAATAACGGCAACCTCGGTGGTACCACCACCAATATCAACAACCATCGATCCGGTTGGGTCTTCGATAGGTAAATCGGCGCCAATAGCAGCAGCCATAGGCTCTTCAATAAGGTATGCCTGACGCGCACCAGCAGAAATAGTTGCCTCGAATACGGCACGTTTTTCAACTGACGTTACACCCGAAGGAACACAAACAACCACACTTGGACGCGGACTCCAAGGGTGACGACGCTTACCGCGCGCCTTTTCGATAAAGTAGCGCAACATAACTTCGGTTACATCAAAATCGGCAATAACGCCATCCTTCAGTGGGCGCTCGGCGGTAATAGAGCCTGGTGTACGACCAATCATCCGCTTTGCATCGGCGCCAACCGCAAGCACACGATCTTCGCTTTTATCGATAGCAACAACAGACGGCTCGTTAAGCACGATGCCCTGGCCACGCACGGCAACAAGCGTGTTGGCTGTACCCAAATCGATGGCTAAATCGCCTTCATATTCGCCAAAAAATGAATCGAACAGAGACATAGTGTTCCTTACGCTAGAATACGGACGTCACGATGCACGAATGATGTGCAGGTGGTGCAGCACATAAACAACAGCAATACCAGGCATCATGCACGGCTGCAAGGCTGCACGGCTGGGCGCAAACGACGCCGTGGTTTATGTTAACGTAGAGCTCGTAGAAGTTTTAGATGCATACTCAACAGTTACATCGCTTACTTTCCACTCAATGCCTTCGCGCACAAAACTAATGGTGTAATCTTGTTTTCCACCTTTTGAAAGTGTGGCTGTTGCATAAATGGTTGAGCTGTTCATATCGCGATCGATACCTTTAATATCAACCGTAGCGCCATCGCGCGGAAGCAGCGACTCAATTGATTGCTTGGTTGACATGCTAACCTGGCTAGACAACAAAGGTGCAGTAGATTTACCCTGCGAAACAGAGGAAAACAGCTCTTTGGTAATAGTTTCTTGAGTTGGCCAACCATACCCTTTATAAAAGGCAAAACACACACCGCCAGCAGCCAAAAGGAGAATAAGCACTATCACCAAAAAAGCGATAAGCCCGCCATGGTGCTTTTTGCGGCGCACCTTGCGTTGTTCTTTGTCTTGCTGAACGAGGTCTTCTTCTTTAATTGAGAAAAATCCAGTGTCCTCAGGTGACGGCATAAATGCGCCCGATTTACCTGTTGGATCGAGAGGATCAACCATGGAAGATGAGCCGTAGCCGGCAGCTGCAAGCAGCGCATCGGTTTCGGAAGGACCTGAACCGGTTGCGTTTGACAGCGCTTTGCGGGCAGCGTCAAATGCTTTTTGCTGCTCTTGCGTAAGCGTAAAATTGCCATCTTTAACTGCGTGATTGAAGGCATCAACCGCTTCGCTCATACGGTTTGCAGCAATGTACGCCAATCCCAAATCGGCATAAATGGCATGCTGATCGGCAAGCGGTGTTGCAAAATCGAGAGCGGTACGATAGGCCTCGATAGCATCGACAGCGCGACCAAGTAGAATAAAGCAGCGACCAAGGTGCTTAAGCGCTTCGGCCGGCTTAGGGTTTGCAGCGTCGATAGCAGCGCTTCTATAGGCAACACCCGCATCACGTGTATTGTTAAGTGACATATATGCACTACCGAGCGCCATATATGCCTTATAGGGTGTTTTATATGTTTCGTCTTTAAGCGCGCAGGTAAGCGACGCAATAGCATCTTGCGGCTTGTGTGCTGCTAAAAAGGCGCGGCCACGGTTACACGCAACAGATCCTACATGACCATAGGAACTATCACGCAGTGCATCGCCATACGCAAACGCAGCGCGCTCAAATTGCGACATCTTCATGTAGCAATTGCCTAACAAGTGATCGACCTGACCGCAAAGCTCACCTGGGTTCTTTGCTGCTGTAAGCGAGGCGATAGCCTCGGGTATATTGCCTTGTTGATACGCTTGTTTAGCGCGTTCATATGCTTGTTGATTCACGGTGTCTCCTTTGGGAAACAATGGTTAAACAAATGAATTATTGAACGGAAGGAGCACGATGCTCAATGCGAATGCTTTTGATACCATCGCCTTGACGAAGACTACCAATTACATCCTTGCCTTCAATAGTTTGTCCAAATACAGTATAACCCGAATCGAGCTCATGTTGAGCGCCTAGACAAAAGTAAAATTGAGAACCTGCAGAATCGGGCATCTGCGAGCGCGCCATAGCAAGCGCGGCATCTTCATGCGAGTTACGCGGATTTGTAGTAAATTCCTGCTTAATGCAGTAACCAGGACCACCAGTACCAGGCATGCCATCGGGACCTGCACCGCCCGCTGCAACTTGCTGAGGCGTCATTGAACGCGTATTGGGGCAACCTCCCTGAATAACAAAACCGGGAACGTAGCGATGAAACTTAAGATTGTCATAAAATCCGCTTTGGGCAAGCTCACAGAAGTTTGCTACATGAATAGGTGCTCCCTCTCCGTCAAGACGCACAACAATAGTGCCTTTCGTCGTGTCAAAAATAGCAACCTCATCACCTAATACGTGGTAAGCAGGCGTATATGTTTGCATGAGCAACCTCATTTCGTTTTGGACATGCCGCACGTGAGCACATCGTGTATATCACGGGCATAATACCTTACTTGTACGTTATAGTACCTTATTATAGTTCCTTTAATGATATCAAGCCTTGCGCACATTCACATTTTTGGCAAATTAGCACGGCGCGCGATGCACATACGCAAGCTGCCACACCCCTACTTTTTTGGCTCCTTATAAACAGGTTTATACTCGTCGTAGTGCGTCTCAAACAAATTTTTGTAGGTATCCTGATTATTCGTTGAATCGTCCGTACCCAATTTTGCATCAACGCGTGCTTTCAAATCGCGTGCACGTGGCTGTTTAGCTGCGTAATCACACAGCTTAGAGAGCGTATCGCAATAGTTGCGAAGCCAGTTTCCAAGAGTAGTAAGGCGCGACTTTTCGTCTTCGTAGGTGTGCGTTTCTACATTTACATGTTGCACCGACGCAATGATGTTGCTCACAGCAATCGACGCGCCACGCACCCGTGATGCAATATCACTGTAGGAGTCGCTTTGCTGATTAGCTACAGCGTTTCGAAAAGTACTTTCAAGATCGTGTAGTGCAACCTGCTGCTTTCCTAACTTTTCGTAGGCGCTTTTAAGCTGGTCATAGGATTGGTCATCGGCTTTTACATCGCCATTAGTGGCATTGTTTTTATCTTGACTCGAAAGCTCCTTAATAACGCCTGGCGAACCTGCTTGTGACATGTCTTGTCCCACGCGTGCTTTAGTATCATACGCATACGGATCCCACGGATGAGTAATAGCAAGCACCGTTGATGTAACAAATACCACGGCGCACACCAGTGCCCATATTAGCATGCGCATGCGAGGAAATCTGTCGTGAGGTGAGGTAATGTCGTTAGCCGCTGGAGCACTTGGAATAGCGCTTACTATCTGCGACGATGGATGGGGGCTGCGCGCGGGTGCTGCGGGCGCAGAAGCGCCGTGATGAACAGTATCGCGAGCACTATCCATAAACTTTGCATCAGAAGATGTAGATGATGCGTCTTGAACATCAGACGAAACAGAGCACGCAGACGCAGCTTGTGGAGCGTGGCTTGCCGCAGCTGCTGGAATACGTGGTTGAAATGCAACTTCACACGGCGTATTGCAATGTGAACATACGTGTGCATCGCGCTCAAGCGTAGCGCCGCAGGTACTGCAAAAACGCACAGACAGCCGCGTCATCATACGCGTATGTTCAACATCCGCACGACACGCAGGACAGCGAAGCGCTGTATCGGGTATATGTGCCTGACAACTAGGGCAAATCACAAAACAATCCTTTCAAAACCACATACACAATCACAGGTACACAGCCGCGGGGTGCGAAGCAAAGCAAACGCGTGCGTAAAGACGCACGGCTAAGAACGCACGCCCACGTAAGAAACGCTACGTCTCGCCTACCGCTTTTTTAAAGAAAGTGCAGCTAAAAGTGGGTAGTGCTTTTCGGCATACGCATAAAACACAAAAAAGAACACAACGCCAACAAATGAGATTGCTGCACAGAGCATCATCATTGAAGACGTAAGCGCGCCCATGCGTAAAAAGTCGGATAAGCATGTATACCCAATTATAACAATAGCAATACTGAAAAACAGAACGCAGCTACGCAGCATATTAAGCGGCGTTGAGATGCGGTAGATAAGAGCGATGCCCACACAAGACATTTCTATCATGCACAACGTGGAGATGCTGCTATCGGGAATAGCGCAGGCGCGGCCATACAGCATCGTAAACACAAGCTGTGCAACGATAACAATTGACGCAGGTATACTTCGTACCAGCACGTGCGCAAGAAACGAGCCTTCGACGCGCGCACGATTTACCTCTAGCGCAAGCAAAAATGACGGCAATCCAATTGCAGCAACATTAATGAGCGACATTTGAATAGGAATAAACGGATAGGGCGGGCACAAAAGACAGATAAGTGCAAGCAGCCCCGAATAAACCGTTTTGGTTAAAAAGAGTGCGGCAGAACGCTGCAAATTGTTGATGGAGCGACGGCCTTCAACCACGATGTCGGGGATGTGCGAAAAGTCGTTATCGGCAAGCACGAGCTCAGACACATTGCGCGCGGCCGCCGACCCTTGTGCCATGGCAATAGAACAATCGGCTTCTTTAAGGGCAAGGATGTCGTTTACACCATCGCCCGTCATAGCAACAATATGCCCCTGATGCTGAAGCGCAGTAACTAAACGCTGTTTAATCTGCGGAGTTACGCGACCAAACACGTGATACTGCATGGCAGCGCGCGAAATAGCCTCATCGCCTTCAAGCGAAGAGCAATCGATATACTTATCGGCATCGACGACGCCCACCGTTTGTGCAATTTGCGAAACACTGCGAGGGTCATCGCCCGAAATAACGCGCACGTCTACCCCCTCTTGCTTGAAATATGCAATGGTAGAAGGTGCACTTTCGCGAATTTCCTCGGCAATACCAACAAAGCCAAGCACACGCACGCCATCTTCAGATGCATCGTTGCACGCGTGTAGAATGTGACCATGGTCATCAAAGCCCGCGCACTCGGCAACAACAAGCACGCGTGTCATAGCAGCAAACGACTCGATGGCACTGTTGTAGTTGTCCGCACGCGCGCCCAATACAAATTGAGGTGCACCCATCACATACGCGTGTCCATCGGTTGTAATGCAGCCGGAATATTTTGTACGTGACGAAAACGGAATACTACGCGCAATATCTGCGCTGCTAAAGGACGCAATATCCACAAAGTCGATAAGCGCACGTGCTGTTTCATTGGCAGCATCACGCGTTGCAAACGAAATAGCCGACACAGCGCGACAAAGTGGACGCGTATGTGCCTCATCATCACTCCCTGCAGCATCGATAACACGGGTTACACGCATGTGACCTGTGGTAATGGTTCCCGTTTTATCAAGACACACAACATCAACACGCGCAAGCGTTTCAACACAATAGCTTTGCTGAACAAGCACGTGCTTGTAGGCAAGCTTTGTGGTAGCTATAGCAAAAATGGTAGACGTAAGCAACACCAAGCCTTGCGGAATCATCCCCACCGTAGCAGCTACTGCTTGCAAAATAGCGTCGTTGTACGATTGATGATCGATGCAAAACATGCGGATAAACAACAATATTCCAAGAGGAATAAGCACCATTGTTGAATAGGAAATAATCGTTTTTATTGTAATAACAATTTCGCTCGAAAGCGGTTTTACGTATTTTGCCGCATTATTAATTTTAGCAGCATAACAATCGCCTGCTACATGCTCAACCTTATAGAGCATACTGCCCGAATCGACAAACGAACCCGAGTAAATGGGAGCGCCTTTTGTTTTTTCGATAGGATTACTTTCGCCCGTAAGCAAGCTTTCGTCCATAGACGCAGCACCTGCGATAACGCTGCCGTCGGCGGGCGCCTGCTCACCGCGGGATAACAGCACATAATCGCCGAGAACAATATCGTTTATATGGATAGATTGCTGCGTATGATCGCGAATAACGCGCACCTTTTTTGCACTCACAATAGACAGCTTATCAACAAGGAGCTTGGCGCGGATTTCTTGCGAAATACCAATCACAAGGTTGAGAAACACAATAACCATAAACAAGATATTGCGAAACTGCCCTGTTGTGAGCACCAAAATAGCAAGCACAATGTTTACAACATTAAAAAGGGTAAGCGCGTGCGTGGCAACAATTTGCGAGATGCTTTTTGTTTTGATGTCGGAATTAGTATTGCAAAGCCCCTGCTGAATGCACGTGGTAACCTGCGCCGAGCTTAAGCCTTCATAAGCGTCGAACGCAGACGAAACGTTCTGTGTATGAGCAGTTGTAACCATGCAAAACTCCTAGCTGCTGCTTTTTTAGCGTAACGATAGCGTGCGCATACGCATGGTGCGGCAAGCACATACGCGTGCGCATTGGTATTACTATAAAGCACGCGCAAAAAGCTGATACAACTTGTAACTAAATAACATAATATGAGTAAGGCATACATATACTCTCCACCAACAACAAAAACGCTCGCAGCGGCTGCACGCCGAGCATCCACAAGCGTGCAGAACCATGGCGCGGCTGTGCGCCACGCATGCATCTTAGTGGTACGTGTGTGTCTTGGGTTTCTTCGTTTTCGTAAGATATAATTAATAAGAAATTTACGCGTAGCTGCGCCATATCACCTGCTGCACATGGTACACTAATGACCATTGATATGTGCGCTGTGCCATGCACGTGCTTTGTGCATGTGCGTGAGCGTTTGTGCACGCGTTTGTATACCATCTGGCCCCGTAGCTCAGTGGATGAGAGCGTTCGCCTCCGGAGCGAAAGGTCGCGGGTTCGAACCCCGCCGGGGTCACCACATACAAACCTACCCTCATACCCCATAACGTAGCAGGTAAAACACCATTAAGATGCCACGTTAATAGTTGCACAAACGAGGTGACAGTTATTTCTGCTCAACACAACCAGAATGCACAACAGGGTGCGAAGCAGGGTACAGATACCCAACAAAACCAGCACCCCACAGCATTTATTCCGCGTACCATAGGTGTAGTAGGTTTGGGACTTATTGGCGGTTCGTTTGCAAAAGCATTTGCCGCTGCTGCTCAAAACTCACATAATCCATCGCACTCAACTCAGCTGTACATATATGAGCGAAACCCCAATACGCGCGCGCTCGCGTTAGATGAGCTTGGATGCGGCACACTTACACCCGACACCATTCCTTTTTGTGAACTTATTATTCTTGCGTTATATCCGCATGCAAACCAAGAGTGGCTTGTGCGTAATGCTCAGTATATAAGCCCCGATGCGCTTGTTATTGATACTGCAGGTGTAAAGCGTGCTACCTGCGATTATTGTTTTTCACTCGCCAAAAATTATGCGTGGCATTTTATTGGCTGCCACCCTATGGCAGGTACCCAATATTCGGGCTTTGCTCATGCACGCGCAAACATGTTTAACAAAGCACCCATGGTTGTATGCTGCGCAGATAATACAACAAAGCCACAAGCCGATGCACACACGCTGGCAGCACGTCTGCAGGCGCTTTTGGAGCCTTGTGGTTTTGCTTCGTACTGCAACGCAACACCACAATTCCACGACCAACAAATTGCTTACACATCACAGCTGGCACACGTGGTCTCAAACGCGTACGTAAAGAGTCCGGCAGCGCAAATGCACAAAGGATTTTCAGCCGGATCGTATAAAGATCTCACGCGCGTAGCCAGGCTCAATCCCGTTATGTGGTGCGAACTTTTTATGGACAACCGCGATAATCTCTCCCACGAAATTGACCTGCTCATACACGAGCTTGCGCGCTACAAACAAGCGCTCGACGATGCAGATGCAGAAACGCTTACGCAGCTTCTTGAACAGGGCGATGCGCTTAAACGACAAGCAGAACGAAAGGCTGAGAAGAGCTCATGAGTATCCATGATAACAATCACGACGCCATTATGGTGTCGTATGCAAGTAAACGCTACCCCATTGTTGTTGAAACGGGTGCTCTCTCCCATATAGCCAAGCTGGTAATGAGTGTTACAGACGCTTCACGTATATGCGTTATCAGTGATAGCACGGTTGCTGCGCTCTACGGGCATATAGTGTGTAATGCGCTTAACGAGGCTGGTGTTCTTGCTCATCTTGTGGAGTTTCCTGCAGGCGAGCAGCATAAAACCATTCCTACCTGCGCACGTATGCTTGAGCGTATCGCAGGCTATGAACTTACACGCTCCGATTGCATTATTGCACTTGGTGGCGGTGTTACGGGCGATATGGGCGGTTTGTGCGCAGCGCTTTACATGCGCGGCATTCAACTTATACATATTCCAACGTCGCTTTTAGCCATGGTTGATTCGTCTATTGGCGGCAAAACAGCAGTCGATTTAGAGGCTGGCAAAAATCTTGTGGGTAGCTTTACTCAGCCTCAAGCAGTTATTATCGACCCTGCTACCCTTACTACCCTGCCAAAAAACGTGCTTCATGATGCGTGTGGTGAAGTAATTAAGTATGGCGCGATGGCTGATGCAGCACTTTTTGAGGAGCTTTCTTCTCATCGCCTTACCGATGATATTCACGCAAACGAGCCTATAAGCGCGCACACCTGTGCGTCGATTCGTCGCTGCGCAGAAATTAAAGCGCAAGTGGTTTCTCAAGATGAATGTGAATCGAGCATACGTCAGGTGCTCAATTTTGGCCATACGATTGGACATGCCATTGAAGCAGCATCGAACTTTAGCATTGGCCATGGGAGCTGTGTTGGTATGGGCATGTGCTACATGATGCGTGCAGCCGCACGCAAAGGCTGGGCTGATAGCAACATTGCACGCCAGCTTGAGGACATTCTTACCAGCTACGAGCTGCCTATTCGCACGCCGTTTTTGCCAAATGAACTCTATCCGTTTATTTTGCATGATAAAAAGCGCCGCGGCGACACCATTACCATTGTACTTACGCCAACCATTGGCCACGCAGAGCTTAAAACGATTCCCATACAAGAAATGCGCGAGCTGCTCGAACTTGGCGCATAACGCGCGTCATGTACACCGGTCTCGTGCGCGCGTAACGTGAGATGCGCACGAAGCATAAGCTGCATAAAAGGCACACAGAGCAAAGCAACACACGAAAGGCATAACATTGAACGTTATCATTGAGCCACATCAATTATCGGGTACCATTCGTGCGATATCGTCAAAATCGATGGCACACCGTATTTTAATTCTTGCCGCATTAAGCGATGGGATAGTTGATGTAGATTGCACGACAACGTCGCAAGACATCGACACCACGGTATCATGCCTCGAAGCGCTCGGTGCGCGCATTACCAAAACAAAACGTGGCTGGCGCATACGCGGCATACGCTCGCAATATTCTTCTGCGCCAAAAGAGGTCATATCCGCCGACAACACCCCCGCTCGCTTAGAAGACATGCCTATACTCAACTGCAAAGAGTCGGGTTCAACATTTCGCTTCATGGTTGCTGTGTGTGCTGCCCTTGGTGGCTCATTTTGTTTTGTTGGTGCAAAGCGCCTGGCACAGCGCCCGCTCGAGCCACTCTATTCTCTTTTGAGCAATGCAGGTATTACCCTTTCCGAGCAGGGCGAATTTCCTTTTACACTTTCGGGCGCGCTTACTGCAACAACATTTAAGCTCAAAGGAAACGTGTCAAGCCAGTATATCTCAGGGCTGCTTCTTGCTGCATGTGCAGCTCAAGCAGCGTTTACAATTGTGGTTGAAGCACCCTTTGAATCGCAAGACTACGTATCGATGACCATACAAGCACTGTCATACTTTGGTGTGCAGGTAGAAGTTACCAAACCAGAGAACACGTCCGATCCGTGGGTATTTGCCGCAGATGGCACGCAGATGCGCTGTCCGCTCCAGCCTGTTGTAGTTGAAGCCGATTGGTCGAATGCAAGTTTTTGGCTCGCTGCCGGCGCTATGGGTCATAACGTTCGTGTTGAGGGCCTTAACCTTGCAAGTCTACAGGGAGATAGGCGTATTCTTTCATGTCTTATGAACTTTGGCGCGCATGTAGAACAACAAGAACACGCTGTTGAAGTACATGCAAAACTCATGCGCGGCTGCACACTTGAGCTTAACGATATTATCGATCTTGCTCCCCCACTAGCCGCAACAGCGTGTTTTGCCTGGGGTAATACAACACTTACAGGCGCGCATCGTCTGCAGCTCAAAGAATCAAATCGCATTGTAGCAATTACACGCGCGCTAAGTGCCCTGGGCGCCGACATTACCGCTGATGATGATGCTATTTATATTCACGGTCGCGGGCGGCTTAATGGCGCGGGTACCGTGTCGTGTGCAAACGACCATCGCATTGCTATGATGGCTGCTATTTGCGCAGCTGGTTCAAGCCGTTCCTGCACTCTTATTGGAGCCGAATGTGTTGCCAAATCGTATCCGTCGTTTTTTGAAGACTTCATTGAACTTGGCGGTTATATCGAAATTAAGGAGGATTAACCATGTCATCGAGCATTGGTACCCGTCTTACTCTTTCGATATTTGGTCAGTCGCATAGCGATGCCATTGGCTGCGTGCTCGACGGTTTTCCCGCAGGGTTTACCCCAAACTTGGAAGCATTGACGCAGTTTATGCAACGACGCGCACCCGGCTTTGCTTCATTTGCAACGCCGCGCAAAGAAGCCGACACTGTGCACTTTGTTTCGGGTTTTTCGGCACAGGGCACAAGCTGTGGCGCTCCTATCTGCGGCATTATCCAAAATACCAACACGCGCTCGGGCGATTATGCAACGCTCAGTCATATACTTCGCCCCGGGCACAGCGATTATGCTGCCTGGCGGCGCTATCATGGTTTTCAAGACATAAGCGGTGGCGGACATTTTTCGGGCCGGCTTACTGCAGGTATATGCATTGCAGGCGGTCTTGCAAAGCAATATTTGCAGGCTCATGGCGTGCGCGTAATGGCACACGTGGCGTCTATTGGCACTATTCATGACGACACATTTGCATTTGCCGATAGAAGCAAACACGGTCGTAGCGTGCTTAAAGCACAGCTGCAAACGCTTGAAGAGCGCACGTGCGCACATCCTCACGAACTATGCACCATTAACGCCGACGCTGCACAAGCCATGAGCGCGTATATAGATGACGCGCGGCGCGATGCTGATAGCGTAGGCGGCACCATAGAATGTGTGTGCACCGGCGTTCCTGCAGGTATTGGCAGCGGTATGTTTGGCGGCTTGGAAAACAAGCTCGCGTGCGCACTCTTTGGTATTCCTGCTGTTAAAGCCGTTGAATTTGGCGAAGGATTTGGCGCGTGCCTCATGCGCGGATCGGAACACAACGACCAGATGACCTATGCCGCAGACACATCAGATGCTACAAACGCGGCAGCCGCAAACGCGCACGACACATCTACCTGTGAAAACGACACCAATCCTCAAGATGATGTTGAGAACTGGCGTCGCCGCTCATACGCGCATGCACGCGACGTTATCTTTGAAACCAATCATGCAGGCGGCGTGCTTGGCGGTATAAGTACAGGTGAACCCGTATTTGTGCGCGTTGGTATAAAACCCACACCATCGATAGGTCATGTACAACAGTCGGTTGATATAGCAACAAAACAACCGGCTCTTTTGCGCATTTCTGGTCGTCACGACCCGTGCATCGTTCCCCGTGCATGCGTTGTTGTTGAAGCTATGTGCGCATTTACAATTATGGATATGCTCCTAGACGAGCAGCAATAAACGACAAATAAAAGATAGGTACGTATGCAACATCACTCTTCGTCACCAAATACTACAAAGCCCGTGCAAATGCCGCAGGCACATGAGGATACAAACGCCTTGCTTGCTGCGCGCGACGAGATAAACACTATCGACACCACCCTTGTTGAGCTGCTTAAACAACGCCTTGACTGCGCCGAGCGCATTGCTGCATACAAACGCGCGCATAAGCTGCCCATCCTCGACAGCGCACGCGAGCGCGAGCACCTTTATGCGCTGTATGCCATAAGCCCAAAAGAGCATACCGAAGAATTTCAAACAATTTTTGAGCTTATTATGGAGCTCTCACGCAATCATCAAGCAGGACGCAAGAGCGAAACGCCGGCAATGCTTCAGCGTATCATTAATGCGCAGCATGAAACAGCGAACGCATTCCCGCCTGTTGCGCGCGTTGCGCTGCAGGGTGCAGAAGGCGCATATCAGCAGCTTGCCGCGGACAAACTCTTTAACCATGCACAACTTACCTACTATCCGCATTTTGAAGACGTGTTTGACGCAGTTGAGAAAGGTGAATGTGAATACGGCATTGTGCCGCTTGAAAACAGCACCGCAGGCTCGGTAACGCAGGTATTCGACCTTATGCGCAAACATGCCTTTAGTATTGCTCGAACAACACGCCTTAAAATTGATCACACGCTGCTTGCAAAAAAAGAATTGCCGCTCGATGAGATTACTCATATCTACTCTCACCCACAGGCTCTGTCGCAATGCACCAACTTTTTGCAAACGATGCCACACGCTGAAATTCACCGCGTTAAAAATACAGCTATTGCTGCGCAAATGGTTGCCACGTCGCAAGATACACACGTTGCAGCTATTGCCTCGGCTTCGTGTGCCGATTTATACAAGCTCAAAGTGCTAAAAGAGGACATTCAAGACTCCGATAACAACTACACACGTTTTGCCTGCATTACCAAAACGCTCGAAATTTATCCAGGTGCAGATAGAACAAGCCTTATGCTTACTGCCGCGCACCAGCCAGGCAGCTTATACAAAATTTTGCGCTGTTTTTACGCGCTTGGCATAAATATAATTAAGCTCGAAAGTAGACCAATTGTGGGTCACGATTTTGAGTTTATGTTTTACTTCGACATAAAATGCCCTGTTGTTGCGCCAGAATTTGATGCGCTTATTCGGGCGCTTCTCAACGTATGTAGTGATGTTCGCTATCTTGGTTCATATACTGAGGTGATATAAATGACAGCGCAAAACAACCATGCTCAATTTGGGTTACTGGGTCGCACGCTTGCACACAGCTGGTCGCCCTACATCCACAAACAGCTTGGGAGCTATCCCTATGCACTGTTTGAACAAGAGCCCGATGAAGTTGCGTCGTTTGTTACACACGGAGCCTGGCGCGGACTTAACGTTACCATTCCCTATAAACAGGTTGTTTGCAACCTAAGCACACGCAAAAGCATGCTGGTGGAGCTTACCGGCGCGGCAAATACCTTGGTTAAGCAAGCCGATGGTAGTATTTTTGCAGAAAATACCGACGTGCTTGGCTTTACGATGATGCTGCTTGAGTTTTTGGCAACCAACAATTGTATTCCCGCCGTTGATATTGACGACATTATTCAAGTTATGACAACTGCTCCTAAAGGATACAAAAGCAATCTGCTTGCGCACCACAAGGTTGTTATTTGTGGCAATGGCGGCGCTTCACGTGCCGTGCAAACGGCGCTCGGGCTGCTTGGCGCATCTATGGTAGTGGCAGATACTCAAGGCGCAACGTCATACGACGAGATTATGCGGGCGCATACCGATGCCACTATCATGGTAAACACAACGCCTGTTGGCATGTATCCAGCCTGCCCGCAGTCGATTCTCTCGCTCGAACAGCTGCGCTCGTTTTCTTCGCTAAAAGCCGTGGTAGATGTGGTATATAATCCCCTTCGCAGCAGCTTATGCATGGCAGCAGAAACGCTTGGTATTCCTTATGTTCAGGGTTTGTATATGCTTGTTGCGCAGGCGCTATTCTCAAGCAATCTCTTTTTAGACACACACCACGATGTAGCACGCATTATGCCTATCGTAAAGCAAATTTGTGCCAATGAGCAATCGATTGCACTTATTGGCATGCCGGGCGTAGGCAAAACTACCTGTGGGCGCGCGCTGGCCGCGCTCTGCGGTAAAACCTTTGTCGACCTTGACGCTGAATTTACGGCAACGTATGCTGCGGCTCCCCATGAATTTATACAGCAGTATGGTGAAGATGCTTTTCGCGAAAAAGAGCATGCCGTGTGTGCCAAGGTGGCAAAAGAACCCTCACGCGTTATTGCCTGCGGTGGCGGTATTGTGTGCCGAGAAGAAAACTATGCATGCTTGCATCAACAAGCTGCTATTGTGCTGCTTACACGCCCGCTTGAATTGCTCTCGTTGTATAAACGCCCGCTTTCAACCTCGGTTGGCGTTGAAGAGCTGGCACGCAGGCGCATGCCGCGCTATACCGCGTGGGCAGATTATACCTGCGCACTTGACGCAACACCCCAAGAAAGCGCACGCCATATACTTGCCTGTATAACGCACTAATGCGCCCGCTGCTGTGGACAAGTCGGACACAGCGGCAATGTTGCAGCAGGCAGCTATCCGAAATACATATCATACGAACGATTTACGTACATATCATGAAGATATGCGCGATGGGCTGTCACTCACGGCGAAAATTGCCGCGTTTACAAAATAACAGGCTGCTATACAGCACAACAAGGCCTTCTATTCGTATACTTCTATACGATATTGTTTTAGATCAAGGAAGTTGCTATGACCTACGAAGAGATTGCCGCCTCAATTCTTGCGTGTTTAGGCGGTAAAAATAATATTCGAGCTAATGCACTGTGTATGACGCGCCTGCGTGTGCACGTTGCCACGCCAACGCTTATCGATGCAGAAGGTATCGAAAACCTCTCGGGCGTTCTTGGTCTTCTTCAACGAAACGATACCAGCTACGAAATTGTATGTAGACCAACAAAAGTGCAAAACATTTTTTCGGCATTTTGCAATATAACAGGCTTGCCAAACGATCTTACAGCCTGCGATAGCACTGCGGGCGCACAAAAACCAGCAGGTGCGCGCATGACAAACAAACCTGCACTTGACGTCCACGTACATGACTCGCATACAAACACACAAAACGTGCCAGACGAGCACACCTACCAGGCACACAATGTAAGTGATGCGGTGCGCCCCTATGGGCAGCTGCACACAAAAGGTGCTACAGGCGCCTTCCAATGTGCGGGACTATCAGAAGCAGAAGAGCTTACACGCATGCTGCTGTTAAGCGAGCCAGGTGCACATGAAGCGGGCGAGCAAAAATCCAATGCACCCGCACAAAATACCAAGCAACCCTCAGGGCAGGCTGGTGCAAACGATACGCTTCTTAATTTCGACGTAGTAGACGATGAGCACGCACAAACTGCGTATACACATGCGCGGAAAAGTGCGCATGACGAGCTTCATGTTCTTGTACTTAACGGTCCCAATATCAATTTATTGGGCTTGCGTGAGCCGGGCATTTATGGCAATCAAACATACTCGCATCTTATTGACGTGTGCGAAACGTCGGCGCAGCGCGAAGGCTTTGCCAGCTGTGTGTGTTTCCAATCGAATCACGAAGGCGAGCTTG
Organism: Atopobium massiliense; assembly: GCA_900343135.1. Taxonomy (GTDB): domain Bacteria; phylum Actinomycetota; class Coriobacteriia; order Coriobacteriales; family Atopobiaceae; genus Fannyhessea; species Fannyhessea massiliensis. The sequence continues at coordinate 157,982 of OPYK01000001.1, forward strand.
TAGATGCAATTCAGCAAGCCCGCGGAGTGTATGAGGGCATTGTGTTTAATCCGGCAGCATACACGCACACATCAATTTCACTGCTCGATGCCCTTAAAGCTGTAAACATCCCAACAGTTGAAGTCCATATTTCTGATGTTCCTGCACGTGAAGACTTCCGTCAAATTTCATACATTCGACCAGCGTGTATTGCAACCGTAATGGGTAAGGGTATCGACGGATATGCCGAAGCGATGCATCTGCTAGCGCAGCACATACGCAAAGCGCACACACGTAAGCCGGCAGATAAGAAGGAGCCGCGTGCGTAAAGTTCGCTGCATTAAGCTCGATTGTCTAAACAATGCGGCGGCATCACATCCATTCCTTGCGCAGTACATAATACAAACTATGCACCCAAGAACATACGCTCTTGGGTGCATTAGTATACACACTATGTTTTATCGAACATGTGCCGCCATAGTGCACTGTGTTTGGCGGCATGTTAGGCACATCGCCACCGTGCGTGCACTATACAATGCAGCATGAACTTGTTACTTAAGAAGTTCTTTGTCGTGCGCAATGCGCCGCTCAAGCTCGGATACAATGGCGTTAATTGCCACTTCAACACGTGAACCATCAGCACGGCACTTAAGCTCAACACAACCGCGCTCAAGTGCTTTTTTACCGCACACAACCTGGTACGGAAAGCCCATAAGATCGGCATCGTTAAACTTAACACCAGGACGAAGCTCACGATCATCAACAATAACTTCAATACCGCGCGCGGTAAGATTCTCAGCAATAGCTGTTGCCTGCGGCCAAATAACATCGTCATTGGTGTCAAGCGCAATAACCTCTACCTCATAAGGAGCAACGGAAATAGGCCAAATAATGCCGTGTTCGTCGTAGTGTTGCTCAACCACAGCAGCAAGCGTGCGCGAAACGCCAATGCCGTAGCAACCCATAATAAAGGGCTTTTCAGAGCCATCCTCGTCCATAAAGGTGGCGCCCATCGCGCTCGAGTATTTGGTACCAAGCTGAAATACCTGCGAAATTTCGATACCGCGAGCCGATTTAAGTGAAGCTGCACAGCGAGGGCAACCGTCGCCTGCTTGTGCGCTTACTACGTCGACATACTCACCGAGTTCAAAATCGCGACCAGGCACAGCGCCTACTAGGTGATAATCAATTTCATTTGCGCCACAAATCCACGTAGTTGCATCTTTAAGGCTAATATCCTGATATACGTGTACATCTTGAGGTAAATTAACCGGTCCGATAAAGCCTTTTACCAAGCCAAACTGTGTGAGTTCTTCATCATCCATCATGTGGTATTCACCAAACACATGACTTGCTTTTACATCGTTAAGCGTACGGTTGCCGGGTACAAAAACAACACAGGCTCTACCATCTTCGGCAACAAGCGCAAGCGCTTTACGCGTTTGTAGTGCATCAACACCAAGTTGCGCTGCCAAGTCATCAATGGTTGAGCACTGCGGCGTATGCACTTTTTCAAGCGTCGTTTGAGTGGTGTTTTCGATAGCAATATGCGTGGTTGCCGCTTCTGCATCGGCAGCATAACCGCAGCTATCGCAGTATACAAGCTCGGCTTCGCCTGCATCGGCAAGCGCCATAAACTCAACGCTCGTATCGCCACCAATCTGACCCGAATCGGCAACAACAGGAAGCGCACGAATACCACAACGACGCGCAACGTTTGCATAGGCTTGTTTTTGGTCGTCGTAGCATTGCTGCAAGCTTTCTTGTGTGGCACAAAATGAATACGCATCTTTCATAATAAATTCGCGGCTGCGCATAAGTCCAAAACGAGGACGGCGCTCGTCTCTAAATTTATCCTGAATATGGTAGAGCGTAACAGGCAACTGCTTGTAGCTGCGCAGCTCGCTTCGAATAAGGTCTACATAGGTTTCTTCATGAGTTGGACCTAAGGCATATTCGTGATCGTGACGATCGGTAAGGCGCATGAGTTCAGGACCGTAAACGTCCCATCTTCCGCTTTGATGCCACAGCTCTGCCGACGTTAAAATAGGCGTAAGCATTTCTTGGCAATCGATAGCTTCCATCTCATCGCGAATGATACCTTCAATTTTGAGGATAGATCGCCATGCAAGCGGCAAATATGTATACAAGCCCGACGCAGCTTTGCGAATCATACCAGCGCGACACAATAAACGATGGCTTGCAATGTCGGCGTCAACAGGATTTTCTTTAAGCGTAGGCGCATAGAGCCTTGACATAGTTGCGTAACGTTTCAAAACTCATTCCCCTTTCACGTGGTGTATACATATGACAATGGTTTATCATATATCGAACCTGCAGCATGCACACGTATATGCATGCAATTTATATAAAACTTCCGAAGATTATGCATGTCATATCCATGATATGCTCCAACATGATATGCATACCGCCGCGCGGGCGCTACACATCGCTTACATCAATGCCATACCTATCTTGAATTTCCTGAAACAGCTCATCAACAATACGATCGGATGGAACACTACGTATGGGCTTGCCATTTTGAAAGATAACACCCTTGTTGTTTCCGCAGGCAACACCTAAATCGGCATCGCGGGCTTCGCCTGGACCATTCACGGCGCAGCCCATAACGGCAACTGATATAGGTGCTTTAATGCGGGCGAGCCTATCGGATACAACCTGTGCCATTTCTATCATGTCAACCTGACAACGACCACAGGTAGGACAGCTCACCAATTCGGGTGTTAGCCTACGCATACCAAGCGCTGAGAGCAAGTCCCACGCAACGTATACTTCTTCTACAGGATCGCAGGTAAGCGAAAGACGTATAGTGTCGCCAATGCCCTGCTCAAGCAAAATACCAACACCCACAGAATTTTTAACGGTGCCCTGACGCTGTGTGCCAGCTTCGGTAACACCCACATGAAGGGGCACGTCGGGAAGCGCGGCCGATAGCGCACGATAGGTTTCGAGCGTTGTTGGCACCGAATGCGCTTTTGCCGAAAGCACAATGTCGTTAAAGTCGCGCGCACGAAAATGCTCAACGTAGCCGCGCGCAGACGCAATAAGCTTTTGAGAAAGTGACAGATCGGTTCTCGTGTCAAGCGCCTTGTCGATGGAGCCTGCATTGACGCCAATGCGAATGGGAATGTGTGCCTTTCGCGCGGCATCGATAACGGCATCAACTTTATCCATAGAGCCAATGTTGCCTGGGTTAATACGCAGCGCCGAGGCTCCGGCTTGGGCAGCTGCAATAGCAAGCTTATAATCGAAATGGATATCAGCTACAACAGGAAGCGGGCTTTTTTTGCAAATTTCGCTAAACCCGTGTAATACCGAAGGCGTTGGAATGGCAACACGAATAATCTCGCAGCCAGCTTCCATAAGCTTGGTAATTTGAGCAAGCGTAGCTTCAGCGTCGCTGGTTTTGGTGGTACACATCGACTGCACGGATACAGGGGCACCGCCGCCAACAGGCACCGGGCCTACATGTACCTGGTGCGTTTGGTTGCGCGCAGGTATGGGTGCACACACAGGCGTGTCCTGCAGCGCGGCTGCGTGTTGGTGTATTTGTGTATCGTTATTACGTGTATCGAGCATAAAACCTAAACTACCTAACCTACCTAGTAACCTAACTCTAACGCGCGTGAGAGCGACGCGCAAAAGAATAGCGTGCCGGCATACATCCTACAACATGGGCGCTATATCGTTATACAGCGCAAAAAGAAAGATAACGCCAATAAAAGCAAGACCAATATACAAAACAACCGCTTGAACTTTTTGTGAAACAGGACGGCGCGTTATCGCTTGAATAATTTCAAAAAGCGCTTTTCCCCCATCGAGCGGCGGAATGGGCAACAAGTTCATACAGCCAAGCGACATGGAAATCATAGCGCAAAACATAAGCAAACTTTCAAGGCCGCGCTCAGCAGCCTGAGCAGCAAAGCGCGATATGCCAACAACAGATGAGCTCTGGGATATGGTTTCGAGCGTGTGTTGAGGAATAAAAAGATTTACAATAAATTCCATGGTTGATGAAAAATAGCGCCACGCAACGGTTATAGACTGAAGCGGCGAAAGATGCGTGAGTGCAAATTGCGCGTATATGCCAAAATGTTGCTTACACTGCGATGGATCGACATCAACATGTTTGTGCACGTCATCACGGGTATATTCAAGCGAAAAAGGTTTTTGCTCGCGCATATGCGTCGTAATAGCAGCTACAACGTCGCTCCACGTTGGTGTAGGAACATCGTTAACAGCAATAATGGTATCACCAGCAGACATGCCAAGCTGTGCTGCATACGAGTTGGGATCTACTGCGCCCAAGGTGTTTGAGTTAGTAGGAGCATCAAAACCAATAATGCTTAGTGCAACTACCACAATTACAAATGCACCAATAATGTTAAACACCGGGCCTGCTGCAAGCGCCAGCATGCGCGGCACAAATCCTTTACCGTTATAGGTGGAGCGCATCTCGGACACATAAAACGCATGGGCATCTGCCTGCGGGTTTGGCGCACCCTGCAGATGCGTGTTAGGACCAGTAAAATTATGCCCCGTGTCGAACATTGTGCGATTGTGCGCATCACGCTGCATTGTTTCAAAATACACCGTGCTATACCATGAACGTTCCGCAGCATAGGCATCCTGGGGATTGTCTTGGTTTTCATGGTGATCTTCGAGGTGCAGATCTTTTTGCAGGTCTTTTTGCAGGTCGTACTGTGCGCCTTCGGCTGAGTCGTGCTGCGTGTTAGAGCACGCTGCGAGCTTCTCTGCCTGCGCAGGTGAAACTTTGCGAATGGAACACCAATCGGCAAGCATCATAAGCGCATCGTATGCTTCATCTTCGCTACATTGAACGGCGCGAGCACACTCGGATATCGAGCATCTACCAACGCTATACACATACGCAAGTACCGTTTCGGCATAAGGGCTTTGATACGTGCTCATACCGCAAATACGCGTATAGCCACCAAGCAACAAAGGCGTAATACCAACCTCGGTGCCCCAATGGCGAAGGTGGAGGGATGCTTTAATTTTGCATGGCATGCCCACAAAAAATTCGCTTACACGCATACCACACACGCGCGCCAAGATGAAGTGTCCCGCTTCGTGGAGAACAACAAGAAGCGATAATACAAGAACGCCCCAAAATACCATGCTTGCGATGGATATAATGACTGGTATCACCGTATTCACAATCTATACCTGCAACAATCTGTTGTATGAACCTTACCGTGCAGCACTGTTACGCGCCACACACAGCCCGGGCGCTGCAGCGCACACCAAACGGGCGCAGCGTGAGCACGTTGCAATGCACGCTATCTAACGTCATACACGCAGCGTTTGTGTTAGCACTGCGCGTCTGTATGGGATACGATACCCAAAAATTCGCGTGCTTGTGCGCGGCACGCAGCATCTACATCTTCGAGCATTTCAATACTTTCTACAGAAAGCGGCGTGTGATGCTCCATAACGTGCGCAACGGTGGCTTCTATATCAAGAAACGAACAGTCGCCACGGCGAAACGCAGCATTTGCCACTTCGTTTGCCGCATTCATAGCGCAGGGCATAGTTTTTCCAATTCGACCAGCCTGCCGCGCCAAACGAAGGCAGCCGAACGCATCCTCATCTGCAGAATCGAACGAAAGTGGCGCAATTGTATGCCAATCAAGACGCGGCTGTGTAGGCGTATCCCACCTTTTGGGGTAGCTTAACGCATATTGAATAGCGATGCGCATATCCGAGGCTCCAAGCTGGGCTTTTAGCGAACCATCAACAAATTCAACCATAGAATGAATAGTGCTTTGGCGATGAACAAGCACCTCAATTGCATCGATAGGCACCTCAAACAGGCGCGCAGCCTCAAGAATTTCAAGCCCCTTATTCATGAGCGTAGCCGAGTCGATAGTTATTTTTGCGCCCATACGCCATGTTGGATGAGCAAGCGCTTGCTGCGGCGTTACCGCATTAAGCTGGTTTTTTGTAAAGCCAAAAAAAGGGCCACCCGAGCACGTAAGCCATATTTTTTGAATTGGAGAAAGCCCCTCGCCTACCAAGCATTGAAAAATTGCACTGTGCTCGGAATCGACTGGCACAAGGTTGTATGGTGTTACAAGCGGCATGAGTAAATCGCCCGCTACAACAAGCGATTCCTTGTTTGCGTAGGCAAGTTTCTTGCCCGCTTTAAGTGCAGCGTACCCCACACGCACACCCGCAAACCCCACAACGGCGCAGACGACGCAATCGATGTCATCGGCATACACAAGCTCTTCTAACGCACGCGCGCCGCAGGTAAGCATAGTTGTAGACGGTAGCTGCTGCAATATAGCGTCGTGCGCATGAGCCATATCAGAAACAACTGCATAGCGCGGCTTAAATTCCTGCGCCTGCGCCGTAAGCTTATCTGTAGACGAGTGCACCGAAAGCGCCACTACATCAATTTTGTCGGCATGCCGGCGACAGACGTCGAGTGTTTGCGTGCCTATAGAGCCCGACGAACCTAAAATAGCAACGCGCAGCTTTGCATGAGGTTTTACCTGCGGCTTTGCGGACACAGGTTCGTGTACATGTGAGGATTGCAACGATGCTGACGCGCGGGACGACAAATCCGTACCAGGTGCGTTGTTGCATTCCGCATTGGGTGTTTGCATATCCATTGAGGTGGAAGAAGAAAACAAACTCAAAGGATGCCTCCTATATGTAAGAGTAAATAGGCCATCGTGCAGCCAAAAAGCATGGAATCGTTCCTATCGAGCAAGCCACCATGACCAGGGATAATGTTGCCAGAATCTTTAAGATTAACGGAGCGCTTAATGCGCGATTCAAACAAATCGCCAACAACAGAAATAACGCCAACGCATACGCCACACAAGGCAGCAAAAGGAAGCTCAACAGGAATAAAGTTAAGATATGCGGCTATCAGCCATATTGCAACACAGCCAACAAGACCGCCAAAAAAACCTTCAACACTTTTATTAGGCGAAATGGTAGGCGCCAGACGGTGCCGACCAAAATTGCAGCCTACAAAGTATGCCGCGGCGTCTTCAACCCACACCGATCCCATAACAGCAAGGGTAATGATGCCAAGCGGCTGCGTGACTTCTGCCGTGCGAATAAGCACAATGTGAGAAAGCATAAGCGAGCAGTATAAAGGCCCTATAAAACTAAGTGCAATATCGGCAATTGTTGCTTTTGGCGTAATGATGTAATACGCGGCAAGCACCATTGCGTAAATTACAACAACGCAGGTAAGGTATACAACACTACCAAGCTGCGCCACAACAGGAAATACGAGAGCTACAAAAAGGCCGATAAATTCATTAGGCGCATAGCCCGCTTTGTGAGCCATACGAAAAAATTCCGAGCAGCACAGCCACGCCATGCCGGCAATCGCAAGCGCAAGGGCACTTGTATCCAAAAAAATGCATGCAACAATAGCAATGGCATACACAGCGCCCGAAAGCGTGCGAATGAGGACCTTTTCTGTCCACGCGCGCGCAATCTGACCTTTTAATTCACCACGTTTACGTGCGGGTTCTTTTTTGTCGCGGCGCTTTTCCAAACGATTAATACCGCGCTCAAGACCTTGACCAACGCGTGTGCGTTTTGAGTATACCGTTCGCTTTGCTTTTATCATGCGTCTACAAACCCCCAAAGCGGCGGGTGCGTGTTTGATACGCTATAACAGCACGCAAATAATCCCAGCGCGAAAAATCGGGCCACAGAACAGGCGTAACATACAGCTCACTATACGCAAGCTGCCACAATAAATAGTTAGATAAGCGCATCTCTCCAGATGTGCGAATAAGCAAATCGGGATCGGGAAGCTGTGCGGTGTATAACTTGCTGGCAATGGTGTCCTCAGTTATATCATTAACGGCAAGCGTGCCATCTTGTACCTGCTTGCAACACAGTTTAAGTGCCCGTGTTATTTCGCTACGCGAACCATAATTAACCGCAAGTGCAAACACCATACCTGTGTTGTGCTTTGTTTCCTCAAGACCTTGCGCAAATACATCCTGCGTTGCCTGCGGCAATTGCGTTAGATCACCAATAAACATAAGACGCACGTTTTCCTGATGAAACAACGGCAGCTCACGGACAAGCGTTGTTCCAAAAAGATGCATAAGCAAGTTCACTTCTGCTTGCGGACGCTTCCAATTTTCGGTAGAAAATGCGTATACGCTTAACACGTCAATACCTAAGCGAACACTGGTAGTAACAGTCTCACGCAGGGCTGCAACACCAGCTTTATGACCCTGCGAACGATCTTTTCCCCGGGCTTGCGCCCAGCGACCATTACCATCCATAATAATGGATACGTGCTTTGGGATGCACTCAAGATTAAGGCGCTCTAAAAGCTCGCGCGGGCTATCTGCCTGGTTAGTTTTAGGGTCGTCTGCGGCAAAGTATTCGTATAAAAGCGCTGTATCTACCTGCACTTAAATCTCCATAACCTCAGCCGATTTCGTTTTCAGCAACTCGTCTACCTGGGCAATAAATTCGTCAGTAATCTTTTGAATAGCTTTTTTCTCGCGCGAAACACCATCTTCGCTCAACTCTTCATCGCGCTCAGCTTTGCCATTTGCATCACGGCGCGCATTACGAATAGCAACTTTAGCATCCTCAGCATATTGCTTGCACTCTTTTACAAGCTCAAGACGGCGCTGCTGCGTAGGCTTAGGAAATGGCAAACGAATAGTTACACCATCGTTACTTGGTGTAATACCCAAATCGGAAGCCTCAATTGCCTTCTCGATAGCTTTAAGCGAACTTTTATCCCACGGCTCAACAGCAAGCACGGTAGGCTCGGGCACCTTAATGCCTGCAAGCTGCAAAATGGGCGTTGGCTGACCGTAATAATCTACCTTAATACCATCAAGTACCTGCGGATTAGCACGACCGGTGCGAACCTTCGAAAAATTGGTTTTGAGCGCGCTAATTGCCTTAGTCATGTGCGACTTTGCAAAATCGGTATATTCACTCATTGTTACTCCTTTACCATGTAGCTGCATACAAGGCCATGAATTATGCTTATACGACTATACCAAGAAAATTGCGTGGTATATGTGCAATGGGCAAACTTATTCGCAAACGGTAGTGCCAACGGCTTCGCCCTTAAGTGCTCGGTCGAAAATACCACGCGCATCCAGGTTAAACACCATAATTGGCATGTGGTTGTCATGGCATAACGCCGTTGCGGTGGTATCCATTACCTGCAAATTCTTATTGAGCACATCCATATACGAAATAGTAGTAAAGCGTTTTGCCGATGGATTTTTAACGGGATCACTGTCATAGATGCCGTCTACCTTAGTGGCTTTCATAAGCACTTCTGCACCAATTTCGCAGGCACGAAGCGCAGCTGCTGTGTCGGTAGTAAAGTATGGATTACCTGTACCAGCTGCAAAAATAGTGATACGGCCTTTTTCGAGATGACGAATTGCACGCCTGCGAATGTAAGTTTCGGACACTTGGTGCATTTCAATGGCACTCATTACGCGGCACTGCATATCGTTGTGTTCAAACGTATCTTGAAGCGCAAGCGCATTGATAACAGTAGCCAGCATGCCCATATTGTCGCCCTGTGCGCGATCCATACCTGCTGCTGCACCCTGCAGACCGCGAAAAATGTTTCCGCCGCCAACAACAACAGCAATTTGAAGACCAGCATCATAGGCAGCTTTAAGCTCGCGGGCTATATGCTGAGGAACATCTGGGTCAATACCAAAATCCTTATCGCCCATAAGAGCTTCACCAGAAAGCTTAAGAAGAACGCGTTTATACTTGTATGAATCCATAGACTTATTCCTCTCTGTAAATACTGTTGTATGTAGTGTAACAAAGCACGGCTGCAGGAACGCGCGACTAGTACACAAGACAAGAAAGAAACGCAATTACACAGAAGAACGGATGCGTACGAGTAGAAGCAATTGATGTGGACCATACACATACAAAACCCCGCCAGCATCATCTGCCGGCGGGGTTAGTTACAAGATAGAGCTATAAAGATAGAGCTATATGCGTTGCAATAATATTATTGCAAGCTTACACATTACGCTGAACGTTACTCACCAAACGAGTAGCGCACAAAGGAAACAATCTCAATGGAGTCGTCGCCAACGCTCTTGCCAACCTTTTTAGCAAGCTCACGTACGGTAAGTGAAGAATCCTTAATGAACTCTTGCTCAGAAAGAACGCTTTCTTTAAAGAACTTCTCGAGCTTGCCTTCTGCCATTTTCTCTTGAATGAACTCAGGCTTACCGCTTTCTGCAGCTTGAGCCATGTAGATGCTCTTCTCGTGAGCAATAACATCGGCAGGTACATCCTCACGACGTGCAGATACAGGATTTGCAGCAGCAATTTGCATAGCTACGTCGTGGGCAAAGGTTTTGAACTCGTCGTTTTGAGCGGTTGCAGCATTAGCAAAGCTAAACTCACAAATGTCGGCAAGCTTGCCGCCAAGGTGAATGTAGCTGCTCAATGCGCCATTGTTGGCAACAACGCGCTGGAAACGCAGCACCTTCATGTTTTCACCGATAACGTGAATCATTTCAGTGAGCTCGGCGTCTACCGTAGAGCCATCCAGCGAACACGCTTTAAGTGCATCAACATCGGAAGGATCGTTCTCTGCAACAACTTGAGCAAGCTTCATAGCAAAGCCGGTAAACTTGGGGTTGGTGCCCACAAAGTCGGTTTCGCAGCTAAGCTCAAGCAATGCACCGGTTTTGCCGTCTTCAGATACATACGCAGCAATGGTGCCTTCGTTGGTGTCGCGACCAGCGCGTTTAACAGCCTTGGCTACACCCATCTTACGAAGAACATCTACAGCAGCGTCGATATCGCCGTCTGCCTCAACAAGTGCCTTTTTGCACTCCATCATAGGAGAGTCGGTCATTTCGCGTAATTGTTTTACCAATGCAGCGGTAACTTGTGCCATGGTCATCTCCAATCGTAATGAACACGTACGTGTTCGGGATTATATGTAATTGAGTAATTACTCAGCGTAACTTACGCGTTATTTGCTTCAGCGTTTTCTGCGTCGGCAGTTTCTACAGCTGCAGTTGTTTCGCCTGCCTTCATTTCCTCTTCAGAAATTTGTTCCTTACCAGAACCAGCCAAAATAGCATCTGCAACAAGTTCGCACATAAGGTTTACCGAACGAATAGCATCGTCGTTTGCAGGAATGCCATAATCAACAAGGTCGGGATCGGAGTTGGTGTCGAGAAGCGCAACCACAGGAATGTGGAGACGGCGAGCTTCACGAATGGCAATCTCTTCACGCTTGGAGTCTACGATAAACAGAGCTTGAGGAAGGGTGTGCATATCACGTACGCCACCGAGGTTGCGCTGGAGCTTTTCGAGCTCTTTGGTAAGAACTGCTTGCTCTTTTTTAGGCAGTGTGGCCATAACGCCATTTTCTACCATAGCTTCAAGCTCTTCCATACGATCGATACGCGAGCGCATCGTTACAAAGTTGGTAAGCATACCACCCAACCAGCGCTGATTAATGTAAGGCATATTGCAGCGTGCAGCCTGCTCAGAAATAGGCTCTTGTGCTTGTTTTTTAGTACCAACAAACAGAATGTTGCCATGCTTTGAAGCAACGTCTTTAAGGAAGCTGTATGCCTTATCGGCGCACAGAACCGTTTGTTTAAGGTCGAGAATATAAATGCCGTTACGATCACCAAAAATGTATGGTTTCATCTTTGGGTTCCAACGGCGCGTTTGGTGTCCGTAGTGACAACCCGCTTCGAGAAGCGTACGAATGTTAATTTTTACAGCCATGTGTAACCTCCATTGGTTGAACCTCCGCGCGATATCATTCCTGAACACAAACTTCTAGCTTGGCTGTTGCTAAAAGCACCAACGTGCGCAAGTCGTCGCGCGTGCGAAATATACGTGCTGTATACGCACCATGCAAGCGTGCATACAAGCTCGATGGGCATAAATCAGCAACAAAACAGTATACCAGCACTTTTTGCGTTATTTATCCGCAATAAGCAACCTTTAGCGCGGTACATACAACATGCATAATTTGTGTCCATTCACAAAGCACAAAAGATGCACAAGGAACGCAACCTGAAGGCTGTACAAGACACAACGCATTCATCGTGCAGGCATGTCTATCCTAATAACAGTATGTACGTGCGCAGGATACACCTACTTGTGGCGTTTAGTTTCGGCTTCTGCACGTGGATGTGCTTGTTTAACAGCTCGTTTCATGGCGTCAATCGATACGTGCGTATAAATTTGCGTAGTGCTGAGACTCCTGTGCCCCAGCAGCTCTTGCACGCTGCGCAAATCTGCGCCACCGCTCAACAAATCGGTAGCAAAGGTATGACGCATGCTGTGCGGCGATAATGAAGCCGGAAGGTTCGTTTTTGCAATGTAACTATCAAACACATACCGAAGTGCTGTTGCGCTCATAGGATTGCCGCGCGTGGAAATAAACAACCGATTGCTTGCACCAGTGGCAGTTGTATCCCGCGTTGCGTCAGCAGTACTTTTACCTGCGCCGCGGCGGCGAGAAGCAACTGTGCGGGCTGCCAGCAGCCGAGGTCTTGCCTTGGTAATGTACTCAGAAAGCTCATCTAAACATTCCTTATACACAGGAACAATACGCATTTTTGAGCCTTTTCCAAAAAGCCGAATCTGCGCCTCATGCATGTCAATATCGCCTAAGGTAAGCTGCGCTGCTTCTGAAATGCGGCAGCCAGTAGCATATAACACTTCAACAAAGCATCTATCGCGCACACCTTCTGGCGTACTTTCATCAAACGCATTGAACAGTGTTGCAATATCGTTATGGTTCAGCACGCGCGGCAGCGTTTTTGGGTTTTTTGGACTTGCAAGCGCTGCGGGCGCATCACTCGTTGTGTAGCCTTGCCACACAAACCACTTATACCACGAGCGTATTGCCGACAGATGCCTGTTAATCGTACGCGTTGCATATCCCTTACTCGAAAGCCAAGCCAGATATTCACGCAGCTGACGATGGGTTATAGAAAGTGCATCGTATTGCCTTGCAAGCACCCAAGTAATATAGGCATCTAAATCGATTGAGTAGGCGCGCAGCGTATTATGTGAAAGATTGCGTGTTGATGATAAATGGCTCATAAATTCCTGTTTGAGCTTCATTAAAAACGCTCGTACACACGTTGCATCATACGTGGAGCTTGCATGGGTACCTTCAGGTTTCATAGTTAGCGCTCACGCTTCTTCTACATTGTTGGAATGTCAAGATACGAATGATTTACAATCCAGCTCGACATATCGGCACACGCTCGTTTGGCATACGCGGCATACCGCTCTTTTTTGTTGCGAATAGGTGCAGACAAGGGCGGCATAAGTCCAAAGTTAACATGCATGGGCTGAAAGTTAATGGTATCGGCGCTTGTTGCATATTGTACCAGCGACCCAAATGCACTGGTGACAGGCAAAAGCGCGCACGGCTTTTCGATAAGCTCGGCGTAACAATTGAGCGCAGCATACAATCCGGAAGCAATGGCTTCTACGTAGCCTTCGGTACCCGTTATCTGACCAGCAAAACGAAGGGTTGAATCGGGCAGTGCAAACGTGGCATTAAGTACGTGAGGCGAATCGATAAACGAATTGCGATGCATTACTCCGTAACGGAAAAATTCCGCATGCTCAAGTCCTGGTATCAGACGAAATACACGCTTTTGCTCCGGCCAGGTAAGATTTGTTTGAAATCCAACAAGGTTGTACGCCGTTTTATTGGCATTTTCGGCTCTAAGCTGCACGTTTGCATAGGGACGCGCATACGTTGAGCGCCCTTGTGGATAACGTATGCCAACCGGTTTTAGAGCACCATAGCGCAGGGCATCTATCCCCGTTTTTGCGACTTCTTCAATTGGCTGACACGCGCAAAACAAGTCGGATTGTTCAAAATCTTTTGTGATCGTACGCTCCGCCGCAATAAGTTCATTATAAAAATGAATGTACGAGTCTTTTTCAAACGGGCAATTCAGATAATCGGCACTGTCGTGTTCATCCTGATAGCGTGATTGTTCAAACGCAATATCACGGTTAATAGAAAGCGCATCTACAATCGGTGCCGCTGCATCATAAAATGATCGGGATTGCATTCCAATACGTGCACCAATATCATCAAACAGCTCATCTGCACACAAAGGACCTGCGCAAATCACCACACGTCCTTCTGGAATGTGCGTTACACGCTGTCTATGAACATGGATATACGGATTTTTCTCAATGAGCGCCGTAACCGCTGCAGAAAACGCTTCTCTATCAACCGCAAGGGCACTACCTGCAGACACGCGGTTGTCATACGCGCATTGCAATACATACGACCCAAGCTGCGCAAGTTCATGTTTTAACAAACCGCTCGCACTATCCTCGCGCATGCTTTTCAGGGAATTTGAACACACAAGCTCAGCACATAAGCTCGTATGATGAGCAGGACTTGTATGATATGGACGCATCTCATAGAGGTTAACATTCACTCCCCGTGCAGCAAGCTGGAGCGCGCACTCACTACCCGCAAGACCTGCGCCAATAATAGTTACTTGTCCGTGCATAGCTATCATCCTTATCTAAACCACTTGTTGTATTGTTGGTGCATATCCTATCGTATGCCCCTAGTGCTTTTGATTATACATGAGCGCCTGTTCTGTGGGTGAAAAGCGTCCATCGAGCATACGCTTTACCAAACCTTGAATTTCATAATCGCCAAGCGCCGACAGCACCGAAACAATTGGTTCATCAAGTGCACGAGCAAGCTCATCGGCTCTCATGGGGTTTGCAATAAGCGCAGCTAACATGCGACCTTCACGCTCGTGTTCTTCTGCATCAATTAACCGTAAACAGCCATAGTCCATCGAAATACGGCATTCAAGATCGGCTTTTGAGCAAATCATGGCAGCGCCATCCGAGATAAGCGCGTTTACCCCGGTAGATAAGGGCGAAAAAATTGAGCCGGGGCAGGCATAGAGTGTGCGTCCTAAATTCATGGCAACTTCTGCTGTAGTCATCGTTCCCGACTTATGCGCAGCTTCGGTAATAATAAGCACGTGTGACAGCGCAGCAATAATGTGATTGCGCTTGGGAAACGAGTACTTACGCGGCGGCGTTGCCCAGGTTTCGAGCGAAACAATACATCCCCTATCGGTTTTTGCATACTCAAACACATCGCGCGACGACGCAGGATACACCACATCAGCACCTGAACCAGGCACCACGCAAATACATCCGCCCGCGTCACGCGCAGCGCGCAGCGCGGCTGCATCACACCCTATAGCGCCACCCGAAACAACCACTAAGTTACATTCAGCACTAATTCTACCTGCCATTTTAGCAATCGCAAGCCCGTAGGGTGTGGCTCTGCGTGCACCGATAATTGAAATGCACGGACGCTGCAAAATCTCCCAATTACCCATACCATATAACGTTTCGGGCTCATGCGGCATATCGTTAAGCATAAGTGGCCAGCGCACATCACCGCGGTGCAACTCCCAGCTTAATTGTGGCGGTATACGCGCGTGAGTTCTCATAGTGCACCTCCTCTGTTACGCACCATACAAGCCTCAAGCACATCACTAACTTCAATATTTTCATGCTCTTCTAAGTCGGCGATGGTGCGCGCAACACGAACAAGTCGCTTAATTGCGCGACCACCCAAGCATAAGCGCTGCGCAATACTCTCAAGTTGAGCTTGAGCCTTTATCGCCATCCACTCTTGCAGTACAACGGTTGAGCTATCAGACTGTTTAATTTCCGATAATGCAGGAGTAGCGCGGCGTTTTGCCTCACGTATACGATCTAATCGAAACGCTAATGCTCCCTCTACCTGCGTGCGCATCTCACTTGATGATAAGCCCGAAGCTGCATGCACAATCTTCGAGGGGTCGGGGCGGGCAATGTCCAAACAGATGTCAATACGATCGACGAGAGGTCCTGCCAGCTTAGATTGATACCGCGCAATACGCGGCTCGGGACAAATGCATGCATGACCACTATCGCCTAAATGACCGCACGGACATGGATTTGCCGCAGCCAAAAACATAAAATCGCAAGGGAACACATAGGTACCCTCAGCACGAACAAGACGCACACACCGCTCTTCAAGCGGCTGGCGCAGCGCTTGCAATACATTATTCGCAAACTCGGGAAGCTCATCTAAAAAGAGCACGCCTTTATGAGCAAGGCATATTTCACCTGGTAATACGGGCTTTCCCCCACCAATCATACCCGCTTGCGAAATAGAATGATGTGGTGCGCGAAATGGCCGGCGTTTAGCATTAAGCTTTTCTGTTGGAAGTCCGGCAACCGATGCAATAAGCAGCGCTTCTTCGAGATCACTTTCGCCTAATGGCGATAAGATTGTTGGCATACGCGACGCAAGCATCGTTTTACCTGCACCGGGAGGTCCTATCATAAGCATGCCGTGATTGCCTGCAGCGGCAATAATGCACGCACGTTTTGCCGCCTCCTGATCGTACACATCACTAAAATCGGCCGTATCAACAGAAGCGCAGATACCAAAGGTTGCGCTGTCTGCTGGTTTACAATGTGAACGCATCCAGGTAACACCTTTGGCAACCTCAGATAAGGTGGAGCACAAAAGAGTGTTTTCGGCAATATGAGTTCCTTGCACATCGTTAGAACACACCAGTTGAAGCCCCATATCGTGCGCAAGTTTTTGGTACGCCAGCATACCACGCGTAGCACACAGGCTCCCATCTAAGGCAAGCTCGCCTACAAACAGACACTGCGAAAGATTATCTTGTGGCATTTGCTTGGTAATACTCAAAATAGCGATGGCAATAGGTAAATCGAATGCAGCGCCTGATTTTTTGAGATCACCAGGCGCCAAACTAATCGTAATGTGCTCGCGCGGCACAGAAAAACCGCAGCTCTTCAAGGCGCAGCGTACACGAAATCGTGCATCCATAATAGAAATATCGGGATTGCCAACAAGGGTAATGCCAGGTATTCCCTGGGACGACGATGCTTCAACGGTAATGGGAATGGCTTCTATGCCGCGCAGCATCGCGCAATGTATAACTGTTTGGCCGCTCATTCATTGCTCATTTCAAATGCATTTTGCAGATGACGAAGCTTTGCGAGATGCTCTTCCACAATAAGGATAGCTATCACATCAAAGCGATACGTCAGTACCTCGGGACGCTCGCGTGACCATAGGCGCGCCATATTGATGTAGCGCTCTTGCTTTTTTTCGTCTACAGCAAGCTCAGGGAACATGGTAATACGACCGCCCATGGCATTACGCGTTTTTACTTCAACAAATACGCAGGTATCGCCATCCATTGCCACAATATCCGCCTCACCGTACGGCGTGCGCCAGTTTGTTTTACACAAGCGATAATTATTTTTTATTAAAAATTGTTGAGCGAGTTTTTCTCCCAATGCACCTATTTCTTTATCGTCGAGCTCACACGCTGGTTTTTGAGCGGGTTCAGGTTCAGATTCAGGTTCAGATTCAGGTTCGGGTTCAGACGCACATTCAGGTTCAACGTTAGACTCTCGCGCACCCGCAAGCTCTGGTTCAAATTCAGGTTCAGGCGCAGCTGCAGCGGGTGCGCACGATGCATCATCAAACGCGAGCGTAGGTTGTTGCTCTTTATTGCTAACACGTTTTCTTGAGCGCGGCTTTGTGGTGGCATGAGCGGGTGTAGTAGTTGTTGCCATGACAGTCTCCTTTGTATTGTTGGCAGTATTCGTACTGCAACTATACAAAAGGAACGCAGCGCTTCTCTCACGTGTTACTTGCAGCATGTGCGCAAGCGATTATCAAATAGCATGTTATGCACATATTCAGGCAAACTGACAAATAAATGCGCAGGAAATGGGGGTACTACGAAGGAGTGCTACGACACAAAATGCGTGCAAAAACTTTTTCGATGAATGGCAGATAATCCATACGTTTTAATGGCGTGAATATGTTCGGATGAGCCATAGCCCTTATTTTGAGCAAAGTGGTACTGCGGGTATTGATCACTTATGCTAGACATATATGCGTCACGCTCAACTTTTGCAACAATGGACGCTGCGGCAATAGCAGCAATTTTGCAATCGCCCTTTACAATAGTTTGTTCTAGGGGGTGTACGTGCACCGGATTGCCATCAATAAGGACCGCTGTAGGATCAATGTCTATATGTTCAATGGCTGTGCGCATTGCCTCTTTAAGGGCGCAGCTTATCCCCTTTTCATCAATAACAGCAGGTGGAATGTGCACCACTGCAACAGCGCGGGCTTCTTTACGTATACGTGCGGCAAGTTCGCTACGGGTACGCGAAGAGAGCTGCTTTGAATCATTTAGTCCCCAAATGCATGGCTCATCGTTAAGCACAACAGCTCCCACAGAAAGAGGGCCTGCAAGAGGACCTCTGCCCACTTCATCAACACCAATAACGGCGCCGCCATGTGCCATTGAACGCTGCAGCGCATACATCGCACGCACGCGCTTACGCTCGCACGCCTCATGATCGTAGCGTCGCTGCGCCTGCGCGCACGCGTTTTGAACGCCCGCGCGCGAATCGGCTGCAAGCACAGTAAGTACTGCTGGCATATCAACAAAAGACACCGTGTGCAAAAAGCGAACTATCTGCTGCACGCTCATAGAGGAATATGAGCGCAAAACAACAGGTACATCCATTGATGCCGAATTATTTTCGAAGTCCATGCTTCTCCTTAGCTGCAACACGCACAAACGCCTCCAAACACACAAACGCAAAACCTGTAGGGATGCTGCAGTGTGACAGGCGCAATACGTGATATTCAGTCTGAAAAATTCGCATGAAAAAAGCCACACAAGGTGGCTTTTAACTGCGAAGAACAATTAGCGTTTCTCGCGAATACGAGCGGCTTTACCAATGCGCTCACGCAGGTAGTAAAGCTTCGAGCGATGAACGTCACCGTGACGTACAACTTCGAGCTTAGCAATCTTAGGTGAGTGAAGCGGGAATGTACGCTCAACACCAACACCAAAGCTCATCTTGCGAACAGTAAAGGTTTCGCGAGCACCGCTACCACTCAGACGGATAACGTCGCCTTGAAATACCTGTTCACGCTCACGGTCGCCTTCTTTAATGCGATAGTGAACTCTTACATGATCGCCAGGAATTACACGAGGAATGTCCTCGCGAATTTGTTGGCGCTCAATTGCGCGAATGTAATCCATTACAATCCTATCTCTAGAGGTGTCTGTTATAGAAAAACGACACATAGTTACACAAACAACGTGATAGTTTACCGTATATCACGCGTCGTTTGCAAGCATGGAGCACACACCTTCAAAAAATGCACGAATTTACGCAGCAGCGAAAAACTGCCAATGCCAGTAAACACTATCGCACGCAGCATTAGCCACACAGCTGCAGCGTTCGAGCGTATCATCGAGCCAAATAAAGGGAGCACATGGCGTGTGCTCCCTTATTGTTATGCGTACATGTTAGAACCCATGCAAGCAACCAGGTAGTTATTTAACTTTGGCAGGACCGCCGTTAGAGTTAATCTTTGCCTGAGCACCAGCCAAACGTGCAATAGGTACACGATATGGTGAGCAGGAAACGTAGTCGAGACCAAGGTCGTAGTACATCTGAATTGACGCAGGATCGCCACCAGTTTCGCCGCATACGCCGCATACGATGGTTGGATTAGCCTCGTGACCGCCCTTAACTGCAATATCAACAAGCTTTGCAACACCGTAATCGAGCGTTTCGAATGGATTTGCTTTAAGAATCTTCTTGTTGAGGTATTGAGGAATAAAGGCACTTTCAACGTCGTCGCGCGAGAAACCAAATACGGTTTGCGTAAGGTCGTTAGTACCAAAGCTAAAGAAGTCGGCATAGTGACCAATTTCGTCGGCGGTTACCGCGGCACGAGGAAGCTCAATCATGCAACCAACAGGAATGTTAAGCTCAACACCCTCACTGTCGGCAACTTCTTGAACCTCAGATTCAATTTGTGCACGAACAAGTTTAAGCTCTTCTACGCTTGAGATAAGCGGCACCATAATTTCCGGCTTAGGATCAAAACCCTCTTTCTTAAGACGGGCAGCAGCGCCAGCAATAGCACGTACCTGCATGTCGTTAAGCTCAGGATATACAATACCCAAACGGCAGCCACGAAGACCAAGCATGGGGTTTGCTTCCTGGAAAGAATCAAGACGAGCTAGGTGCGCACGCATAGCTTTAATGGTTGTGTCGTGCTCACCACGTGCCTCAGCTTGTGCCAGCTTAATAGCAACAGCGCGAGGATTGTCGAGGAACTCGTGCAGTGGCGGGTCGAGCAAACGAACGATAACCGTACGGCCGTTCATTGCTTTGAACATGCCAACAAAGTCTTCAGTTTGAACACGCAGAAGCTGACCGAGTGCCTGCTGTTTTGCACCGTCGGTTTCAGCCAAAATAAACGACTGAATGATTTCCTTACGCTCGCCCAAGAACATGTGCTCGGTACGGTCCAAACCAATACCGTCGGCACCAAAGTCTACAGACAGCTGAGCATCTTCGGGGTTATCGGCGTTGGTGCGTACACCAAAGATGCGGCCACGACTCGCGTCGCGACGAACATCGTCTGCCCACTCAAGGATGGTTTCAAGGTCGCCAGTAAGCTCAGGACGTGTAAGAGCAACTTCGCCCAAAATAATGTCGCCCGTAGTACCGTTAATTGAGATAATGTCGCCTTCATGCAGCACAATGTTGGTACCAGCAATGCTTACTTCTTTTGCTTTTGCGTCGATGCGCAATGCTTCGGCACCACATACGCATGGTGCACCCATACCACGTGCAATTACAGCAGCGTGCGACGTTTTACCACCGTGCGACGTAAGAATACCTTCGGCTGCAACCATACCCGAAAGGTCGTCTGGCGTAGTTTCCCAACGAACCAAAATGCAGGGTTTTTCCCTATTTGCATACGATACAGCAGTCTTAGACGAGAATACAACGGCACCTACGGCAGCACCTGGTGATGCATTCATACCCTTGGCAACAACATCGTATTTTGCCTTCGGGTCGAATTGCGGGTGAAGCAGCTGGTCGAGCTGGTCGGGGGCAACACGCATAATAGCTTGCTCGCGAGTAATACGTCCCTCTTCAACCATTTGGATAGCAACACGCAGCGCAGACAATGCGGTACGTTTGCCAACACGCGTCTGAAGCATCCAAAGTTTGCCTTGCTCGATGGTAAACTCAATGTCCATCATGTCGGCATAGTGGTCTTCAAGAATTTCAAATACGTGGAAGAGCTCTTTACCAGCTTTTTTAAGCGCGGGAACCTTTACCAAATCGGAAATAGGCTCAGTGTTGCGGATACCAGCAACAACGTCCTCACCCTGTGCGTTAATGAGGAAGTCGCCGTAACGCTCGTTTGTACCGTCGGCAGGGTTACGAGTAAATGCAACACCAGTTGCAGAAGTTTCACCCTTGTTACCAAATACCATAACCTGAACGTTTACTGCAGTACCAAGTGAATCGTCAATTTTGTTTTGTTTACGATAAATAATGGCACGCTCGTTGTTCCAGCTACCAAATACTGCTTGCTCGGCCAAGCGAAGTTGCAGGTATGGGTCTTGCGGGAACGCAGCTTTACCATTTGGAGCAACCTCAGGATGTGCCTGCGAGTCTACGTGCTTTGCAAACAAAGCTTTAAAGGTTTGTGTAAGGTCTTTAAGATCGTCGGCTGTAAGTTCGGTGTCGAGTTTTACGCCGCGCTCTTCCTTTTTCTCATTAATGGCATCTTCGAACAGGTCGCCGTCAAGACCCATAACAACGCCCGAGAACATCTGAACAAAACGACGATATGAGTCCCAAGCAAAACGCTCGTTATTGGTTTGCTTAATTAAGCCCTGTACGGAAACATCGTTAAGACCGAGGTTTAAAACCGTGTCCATCATACCAGGCATTGAGAACGGTGCACCGGAACGAACACTTACCAACAGAGGATCGTTTGAATCACCAAGTTTTTTGCCCATGCGCTTTTCAAGGTCTTCGCGCGCGCGGTCGATTTCATCGAGTACGCCCGCTGGCCACGTGTTATTGTTTCCTGCGTACGCAACACAGGTTTGACAACTAATGGTAAATCCTGGAGGAACGGGCAAGCCAATGTTAGCCATTTCGGCAAGGTTTGCACCCTTTCCACCGGTGATCCACTTCGCTTCATCAACAGAAGCGCCCGCTACTTCGGTAACATTCTTACCGTTTTCGTCGTTACCAAAGCGGTAAACGTGTTTTTCTGCCATAGATACACCTCTCTATTCTTGTAGCACACATGTGTACAACCAATAGCTACATCGCACAGGCAAACAGGATCTGTCTACATTACTTACGTTTACGTATGACGTTTGATGCAGAAAAGTCTGTATTTGTACAACGATTCATTTTAGCTGTGTGACAGCAAAATGCACGATGTATACGGTGAGCGGACGATATTTTTCTGTAAATAGTTTTGGTGTGCACACTTTGTAAAAATGAGTTATAGTTAATGTGATTTCGCAAAAATTCCCGCGCTATAAATACTTCATAAATTGCCGTATGAGCTCATGTGTGCATGCAAACACAGCGTTTGGGTGGCGCTAGTATCACGCTACCCTACACCACGCAGCATACAGATATGCTTCGTATACAAGGCTGTAAACACGCATGCCTGTAAGCACGCGCAACTTAATTGTATGATGAGCGACCAAGCAGTTTGCAGACAAGACGCTTGGCACATGCTACAATACCACGCCGCAGTACATAAAACATGGTAATAGACTGCATAGTAAGCGGCGTTTTGCCCTCTGCCGCAGCACATACCAGCTGCAACGTGCGATGCAAGACAGCATCCTTATCAGCAATATCTGCCAGCGTTTTGGGCGTAGCATCCGTAAATGCACATAGGACGTCGCGCAAAAATACAAGCGCACGGTGCCTGGCGTCAGGCGCAAGCGAAAGCATATCAAATAACACAAAATCGCACGCCCAGCTTGCAAATGCCGCACGCTCAGCAGCAGCCCACGGTTTGTGATACCAATCGGCACAAATAACGTCAATAACGTCAAGATGCTGCATTACTTTTTTGTAGCGCGCTTCGCTCTGTGCCGATTGCGCAGAAATGCTATGCACAACGCTGGTATCGCGCATGACATACTCGTACAAATGCTGGGAGATAACCTGCGTTTTTGCACTACGCGGATATACGTAAAAGAACCATTCCATATCTTCGCCTAAGGAAAGCGAGGTATGAAAACGCGCATGAGCACGCAGCAAAAATGAACGTGCATACGCCGAACGGCAAACAAATGGCTTGGTAGTTTGGCTAAACATAAGCGCGGGTGAAAACTTAAAATACATGGCTGCGTGCGGGGTTCGAAGCGCATGTATGCTTGAGAGCCACGACTCTTTTGGCACCACATCAAAGCCAAATACCAGCACGTCCCAGTGTGCTTGTATATACGTTTCCACTGCTATTTGAAACGTCGTTGGCTTATAGCTGTCGTCGGCATCCAAAAAGAGTACGAGCGTGCCGTGCGCGCGGGCAAGCCCATAATTACGCGCTGCTGAAACACCACTATTGTTTTGCGTATACATCACAAACCGCGCATCGCTCTTGCAGAAACGTGAGCATACCTGCGCGCTTGCGTCGGTTGAGCCGTCGTTAACAATAATACACTCAAAGTTGGTATGTGTTTGTGCCTGTATGCTTACAAGCGTACGCTCAATAGTATCCTCGTTATTCCACATGGGAATAATCACCGATACGCAGATAGACGCCGCCGTCTGCGGTGTGTGCATACGCTGCATATCCTGAGGATGCATAACAAATTGCATAAATTCTTTTGCTTTTTGTTGAGAAGTACGCGCAGAGCCCGCTGCACGCACGCTGGACGTAGGTGCCGTTGGTTGGTGGCGAGGTTCAGATTGCAGCTTAGGTTCGGACGCACCCTGATATTCAAGTTCAGATTCAGTCCGCAGTTCAGATTCAGGTTCAACTTGTAATTCAGATTCAGGTTCAGCCTGCGGTTCAAGTTCAAGTTCAGGCTCAACCTGAGGTTCACCTTGTGGTTTAGCGTGTAGAGCTTCGGTATCTAAGGTACTCATCTGCGCTCCCATCGTTCCTGCAAAGCGGCGCGTACGCCACGCAAGCCGCCCAGCACAAAAGCATAGTGCAATTTTGAGCGCGTGGAATCATGCCGCCTTTCGCGTGCACGTACAAAACGCTCTGGATTAGATTGTACGGCATTTAACTGCAAAGATCGCCACGCATCAACACCTGCAAGCGAAGCGCCATACGTATCTTTAAGTGCATGTATATGCTCACTCATGCGCTTAGCAAAGGTATGCTGCATACGAGCATCAAATTTATCAAAATACCACAGCATGCCATTTGAATACACCGTCCACGACAGTGCATAAAGACGCCGCGCATAATCGGCTGCGTGATTGTGCGTACCGCTCGCCGACGCAGTATTCGCCGCGCGCCCCATGCTATCCGACCATCGAAAAATTTCATCGTACTCGCCCATAAGAGCATCTGCTTTGGTAACATCGTGAATTGATGACGTCTCACGATCTTGTCGATAATTTATAAGAGGAACGTTGTCTACCAGGCAGCTTTCCGCGCAGGCGTACACTTTAAACACAAACGACGTGTCTTGAAATGCGGCCCCCTTTGTGGAGCGAAAGCCAATAGCATGCGATTGCAAAAACGAACGCTTATATAACCCCGCCCACACGCTGGGCATACATAAGAATAACGACATCGCGCACGCACGCTCTGCATATACGGGACGGAGCGGCTTAAGCTGAGATGCACCCGTACAATACGCAACCAACCGTTGGTTAAAGGCAATATAGGGCTTTTTTGTATCGGTTTTGCTCCACCAAAACATAAACGCACCATGGTATACATCGCAACAGGTAGCATCTACGCGCGAAACCATGTGCATAAGTGCACCTTCGCGCATCACGTCATCCGACTCCAAAATGCCTATATACTCCCCGCGCGCGCGATTCAATCCACACATAAGCGTATCGCCATACCCACTGTTTTCTTTACGAATATACAAAAAACGCGGGTCGCGATCGGCATACGATTTTGCAATTTCAACAGATTCATCGCTTGAACCGTCATCGAGCAATAGTGCTTCGTAATTGGTGTACGACTGAGCCTCAAGCGAACGCAAACATTCCTCAAGATACGCGCCAACGTTATAGATAGGAACAAGCATACTGACATGCGGCTTTGGTGTGTTCATATGCAGGTACCTGCTTTCTTCTATCTCACGTGCGGGCATCCATGTGTGCGTAAGCGCCGGAAAGCGCCAGATGGGCACTTATGAATGATGGCGTCTGCGGGCAAAACGATGACCTGCAAAACGACGAAGCCCTCGTGCAACATGAGCAATACCATAGCACGAAAGTTGATGCAGTGCATCACGGCTGAGTGCTGCATAGAGCTGCTTTGAAGAATAGTGTACATTACTTGCGTTTGTGCACAGCGCAAAACGTTCTTTTGCTGCGCGCGAAATATATGGCATGCGCGCAACGATGCGCGGATCCATGCAGGCATACACGCCATTCATAAGACACAGGATTTTGTCGTGACACAGCTGAAGAGCACCTCGTGAAATAGCATCTTCAATATAGTTAAAACCAATAGTGTATAAGCCCTGCAAAATGCCTTCATCGGTAATATGCAAATCGCGTGCAATGGTATACATGTTATTCCAACGAATAAATGGCAAATCAAATGAACGAAGCGCTGACGACGAGCCCGCAAGTTCACTTCGGTAGTGGTAAAAGGGCGTATCGGTATACACAATGCTGCGCGCAAGACACAGCGCCTTAAAGTTAAAGGGTGTATCGACCCAGCCGCCACCTTTTTCCTCCATAAAGCGCAAATCATGTGCGCGCAAAAATTCAGCATTATACATGCACGACCAAATGGATGGATGATGCTCCAATATACGCGGATAATCGGCAAGTACAAATGGCTGATGCGTTATGCACAACTTTTTATAATAGCTGCACGGCGTTGTGTACTCGCTTTTTGTATCGGGATTATGAACACACCAAAACGCCGATTTAACAATATCGGGATAGTCGTAGCGCACGGCAAGCGCATAGAGTTCATCATACATATGCGCGTCTTCCCAATCGTCGGGCTCTAAAATGGCAATGTAACGCCCACGCGCCATGGCAAGGCCGCGATTTACGGTGGCTCCATATCCCTCGTTGGGCTTGTCGATAACGCGAATACGTGCATCTTTTTTAGCATGCGCGTTCATTATGGCAAGGGAATTATCGGTTGAACCATCGTTAAACACCAAAAACTCAATGCTCAGCATATCGTTTTGTTCAAGCGATGTGAGTGCCTGGTTAAGAAAACGCTCAGTGTTGTAACACGGCACAATAACGCTTACATTGAGCTGGGGTTTTTGCGACGCAGGTGAAGCGGGTCGCAGCGGGGCTTCAATTTTTGAGGCTGCTGGTGTTGCTGCGTGTGTTGATTCCAACGTATCTAACGCCATGTTAACGCTCCAAATTCTTATATGCGGCACAGACTTCTTGTGACGAACCAATTTTTACCAGCGAACCGTGCTCAATCCAGCATGCACGATTACAAATGCGTTCAACCAAATCAATTGAATGGCTTACCAGCAGCACCGTTACGTTTTGCGATTCCACAAGCTGCTGAATACGCTTTTCACACTTTTTCTGAAAGAGAAAATCGCCTACAGATAGCGTTTCATCAACAATAAGAATATCGGGCTCGGTAATGGTTGCAATAGCAAACGCAATGCGCGCAACCATACCGCTCGAATAATTTTTGAGCGGCATATCCATAAAGTCGCGTAGCTCGGCAAAATCGATAATTTCGTCGAAGTGCTCGTCAATGAACTCCTTTTTGTAACCAAGCAACGCGCCGTTAAGATAGATGTTTTCGGCACAGGTAAGTTCAAGGTCGAAGCCAGCACCAAGCTCAATAAGCGGCGCTATCGTGCCATGCACGTTGCAAGTACCTTTAGACGCTTCGAGCACACCCGCGATGATTTTAAGCATGGTTGATTTACCCGAACCGTTTGTTCCAACAAGGCCAAATGCTTCGCCTTTACGCACCTGAAACGAAATGTCTTTAAGTGCATAAAACGGCTTAAAGTGCAGCTCACGCCTAAGCGCGGCAATGGCATACTCCTTAAGCGAGTTAAATTGCTCGGATGCTATGTTAAACATCATCGATACATGCGACACATCGATAACAACAGGACCTTGCGAGGCAGGACGACGTGAGAGAACTTGTTCGTCTTCAAAACTGTGAGGCTCGCCGCACCACACCCAGCACGACTGCGTTTTAGTAGCGCCCGTATCATCAAACACTTCAACACTGAGCAAATAGCGGCCCTCTTCTGGAGCAATAAAACCCCAGGCAGGTTTACCTGCAGGAGCACCGCTATTACCTGCTAGATAGCCGTTATCACTCGTCCAGTGAAACCGATAGGTAAAGCCGCTCGGATGGCACAGGCCGTCGGGCGCAAAATTATACCGCGTAAACATGTCAGCAGGCGTTTGTGCATCGATATCCTGAATGTCGATGTTTAAAATGGTTTGCTCGCCCAAAGGAAACACATCACGCGTAAGATGAATGTACGGCGTCCAAGAAGGCTCACAAGCTGGGACAACACGCGTAAAAGTAAGAGACTGTGGTGTAGTAGACATATGATCCTTTTGTTGTTAAATGTACAAAATAAACTTACGTTCAAAACGAGCAAACACTACCCAACCAATTGCAAGCGCTGCAAGAGAAAAGCCAATGCACCAAAGGTTAAGCTCGAGGTTTGGCACTCGCGCATACAGTAAAATTTCACGAATATAGCGTACGTAATGGTACATGGGGTTGGCAATTTCGAGCGAAAGCAGCCAGTGGGGCAAAATACTTTCGGGATAAAACAGTGGCGTTGCGTATGTCCATGCAGTAAGCACAATCGTCCACAAATGCATAATATCGCGGAAAAATACCGCAAGCGCACTTAACAGAAGCGAAAGACCAACACAAAACGTTCCAATGTACAGCATAAACACGGGCAAAAAGGCGGCTTGCCAGCTAGGAATAATGCCAACGACAACCATAACAATGCCCACTGCAATAAGCGAAATTGCAAAGTTTACCAGGCCAAATAAGACCTTCTCGATAGGAAACACAAAGCGGTTAATTTTAACTTTTTTGATAAGAGCAGCGTTATCCACAATGGAGTGCATGCCTGAACCCGTGGAATCGGCCATAAGCGTAAATGCAATATTACCGAGGATAATATACAGCGGAAACGACGGGATATCCGAAGACGAAAAACGAAGCATGTTGGTAAACACCAACGCCATGACGCTCATCATAAGCAGCGGATTAAGCACGCTCCACAACACGCCTAATGCCGAGCGGCGAAATTTAAGCTTGAAGTCGCGGCTTGTAAGCTGCTGAATAATAAACAGATCACGCGCTTGAGCATACGACCAGGTGCCGCTATGTGAGACGGTTTGCGTAGGTTCAGCAGCAGACGCGGCAGTCTGCGCAGCGTCGCGCGGAGACGTGGATGGTTGATTGTTAGGCACATATCCTCCTGTTGTAGTAATGCCAGCACTATCATCATACGCAGCATGGTAGCTGCAGCGCAGTGTAACAGACAAAGATAGCGTTATACACAGTGTAATATAGCGCGCATAGCGAAGCGCTGCTATTGCATAATACACGGTAAAACTAAATAATACCGAAGGCAACTGCGCGTGCAGGCGCCCTGGGGTATAGGTCTTTTTATAAGGCTCTCTTGCTATGCGCATACGTAAGCGAGCGCTGTAAACCTTGAGCAATCAAGTTTCGTGGGCACATGTGATATACTAAACGCCAGTAAGGCGTAGCTACCGTCGGGGAGTCAGCCCCGTCGGGGTTACGTCTTACTACGTAAGATTACTCTTTTTTGATAAATTGTTCATTTTACATGCATACAAATAGCAAGACTGTCTGACCTGCCTAGCAATTGGGAAAGTCTAATCCTCAATAAGGAACTTTTAGGCGTGGAATGCTTCGCATCTCGCAATATTTAGCTCAATAGTTATTGCAAAATTATTGCATGAGCTTTTGGCGGGAAAATAATTGAATAGTTATTGCACCAGTTAAACACTGGTAATTTACACTTATGCACACTTAGCGCACCATACTATAAAAACAGATAAAAAAAGAGCGCCTTTTGGACGCTCTACCTGCGAATTTGCGTTGGAGGCGAGACCCGGATTCGAACCGGGGATAAAGGCTTTGCAGGCCTCTGCCTTACCACTTGGCCATCTCGCCGTATAAAAAAGGCCGAATATATCCGGCCGTTAAAATCAATGGAGCGGGCTACGGGGTTCGAACCCGCGACCTCAACCTTGGCAAGGTTGCGCGCTACCAACTGCGCTAAGCCCGCGAACGCAAGAAGTACTATACGCAAGATTTACCGTCGGCGCAAGCCTTAATACGAAAAAATTTTGAATTGGTTTCTCAAAAAAATGAGACACGCCAAAAAATACCTAACTTAAGCTGTGCAAACGGCAGATTAGAAACAAAGTAACAATGAGTTGACACGAAGTTACACCTTAAGCAACTTCACAAGATGAACACGTGTGCCACGATGACATACACGCTTGGTGATAGAAACTTCATCAACCAAAATACGCATAAGCTGAATACCACGACCGCGCTCGGCATAGCTATGCTCCGGTGCAGACGGCGCGGTTTGTGCATTATCCAGGGCAAAACCCTGCCCACAATCGGATACATCCATCGCAACCCTATCGGCATACACAGAAATTTGCACCATAGCGCAATCACTGTGCGCGTGGTCGGCAACGTTGCCCATAGCCTCACCTATGGCGAGCATCATATCAAAACGCATATCATCGCTGCATTGGATGT
The DNA here is from genome assembly GCA_900343135.1 of Atopobium massiliense. GTDB lineage: Bacteria > Actinomycetota > Coriobacteriia > Coriobacteriales > Atopobiaceae > Fannyhessea > Fannyhessea massiliensis. The sequence continues at coordinate 187,899 of OPYK01000001.1, forward strand.
CGTTTAACACATCCTGCACACGCGCACGCGTGGCGGCTAAATCGCTGGTAGTTATTTCGACAACACGCTGCCATAGCGCTTCAGCATGAGTATCCACATCGGCAATTGCATGCGTGTGAAACGTACGCACCGAAATGTAATCAACCATACGACTAATTTTTAGCGCGCGAAGCACATGCGGATGCACTTCAACAAAACGCACGGAGCCGCCGTATGCGCGCACGCTACGCACGGTGCACCACAGCATTGCCATGCCTGCAGAATCAACGTAGTGCACATCGCGCAAATTAAGTATAAGTGTAGGACAATTGGCGTTAATATAATCGCGAATAGTGTCGCGAATACGCGCAACTGTTGTAACATCGATATCAGACGGTATCGCTATAAGGCCAACATTCATTATTGCATTCATATGCATAGTTATTCCCTACCTGGCAACAAATATACATAACTTGCAGCATATACATAGCCTGTACCATGTTCGCTGCGCGCTACGCATCCTTCGCGCAATTGGGACAATGCTTTGAGTGCACGTTGTCAAAACGTAGCGCGACCATTGCCACATCATCGTCCAAATGCTGCGACGTAAACACATCAAGCCGATGAAGCAGACGATGCAGCAAACCACGAAATCCGCAGCTACGCTCTTGTATAAGCGCGTCGATAAGACCGTCCTCACCAAAAAACGCACCATCCTGCGCCCGCGCCTCGGTAGTACCATCGGTATACAGCAGCAATATATCGCGCGTATCAAGCTCAATTACACCATTTTGGTAATGCATATCGTGAAACGCACCCACCACACCTGATTGCACTGAAAGCGGAATAATATCGCTCGTATGTGCACGTATAAGCATCGCGGGCGGGTGTCCTGCCGAGCAATACGTAAGCGTTGCCTCGTTAAGATCGATGCAGCCCACAAACAACGTTGCAAAGGTTTCAAGCCTAGAAAATCCCAACAGAAAATCGTTGAGAAGCCCAACCATATGCGCCGGAGTAAGTCCCTGCCACGAATACGCCGCAAGCGCGGTTTTTACTGCAGCAGAAACCGACGCTGCTTCTACCCCTTTGCCCGAAACATCGCCCATAACAACACACGCTTTATTGCCTGGCAAACGCACCAAATCGTAAAAATCGCCACCAATACTTGCTGCTTGCGTTGCCGAAGAGTAAATTCCCTGCGCGCTTATGCCGTCTACCTGCTGAAGTTCATTTTTCATGCCCGTTTGCAGCGCCTGAGCGATATGTTCTTCTTGGCTATGCTTTGCCGACGTTTGAGAAATACTATAGATGTCTTGCGTAATACGGCGTATAAACGCAAGCTCACTTGTGTCAAACAGCGGATCGTCAAGACTGCGCGCAAACACACACGCATAGCGTTTGTTGTTGATAGTGCCCATATCGGCTATAACACCGCGGCAGGAAGGAAGCACGCTACATATGGCTTGTCCTATAGCGTCGTTTGCGCTAAATGGCTCAAGCAACACGCCATGATGCACAGAGCGCTCAAGACGTTGTAATTCAGGCGCAAACGCATATGTTGCCCCCGATGTGCACTCAAGCACGTAAGGCGTGGTTATAGCGCGCCCAGAGGGCGACGTAATAGACTGCGCAGCTACAGAAGTTGCGGGTCGTGCCAGTGGCTTATCTGCGGCTGCGTCATGAGCACGAGCACTCACATCGCTCGCATTGCGCGGCCGAATAAAATAAAGCTGACAGATAAGCATATTGGCTACAGCTACAGCCGCACGTTTAATTGCTGCAAAGGTAACAGTTTCGCGGTCGAGCAGCGTATCACGAATGGTGGTAGCCGCCTGAAGTAGCTGATGCTCCTTGCGCGCGCGCATTGCCGAAAGCGCACCTACCAGCTGTACCGAAAGATACTGCACAACAGAATCGAGCAGGTCACTATCCTCTTTTATGGTGGTATGTGCCTTCTTCCACCCCACCTGCAACAGCGCAAGTGCAGTGTCTTCATACCAAATAGCAACACTCATGTAACTTGTAAAAACGGGCACATATTGAGGCTCACAGGTATATATCTCATGTGTTTCTTCGTTGATAACATCGCGCGGGCAAGGCTTTTGTGTGCGCAAATCCTGCTGTGTAGGCGCAAGAACACGCAAACGCTGTGTTGCATGTGCTTCAAGCACCTTTGCACACAATTGTGAGCTTGTGGGAATACAGCGCGCAGGTGACGTGTGAGAAAGGCTCGCCGAGGCGCCCTTAAGATAAAATGCATCACCTTCGCGAATATAAAACAGTGTGCCGGATGCTTCCATAGTATCACCCAATAAGTCGAGAACGCGAGCACATAAGGTGTCAATATCCTGCGAATCAAGCGTACCTAATACAATTTTAAGCGTACCGGAAAGGCGTTTATTTGCGCGCGCAAGCTCATGTACAAGCTTGTTATAGGTGTCTTGTGAGCGCGCCTGTGCATCAAGATTACATGCCACAAGCATGTACAGCTCTGTTTCTGGATGCTCCCACGACGTGTTAGTTATGCGGTCGCAGACAACGCGCAGGTGCTGCGTTGCACCCTGTGCATCAGCGCAGGCAAGCGAAAGGGTTCCTGAGCTTCCAGTTTCGTCTATAAACGACACAATAGACATATCGCGCACACGCAAGGTGGCAAACTGCTCACTTGGGTCGAATACGCTCGATCGTACGGGCGATAACACAAAGCGAATATCGCTATGTGCCACCGTGCCAACCTGCGCGTAAAACATATGCTCTGCAGCGTCGTTAGCAGCGTGAATATAGCCCGTTGCATCAAAAAGAAGCACGGCACTTGCACTTGTAGTAAACAGGCGACAAAACGCATACGCTTGGTGCGCCGTATCAAACAAGGGTGCTGATTGCGCAGGATGTGCCGGCGGTTCAGGATGCGCCGCGCGGGATACGTTGGATATATCGTGTGACGGTTCTAAAGGATTCATAGCTATCTTTTCGGTAGAACGTACTGATAAAAAGAAGAATACTACAGTTTGAACAAAAAATGCGTGCGGACACGGGTGCAAGCAATGGTGCGCGCATACCTACGTGCAATGCGGGCACATCATCTCAATACTTCATCGCAATACTGATACATCATCCAGTACAAAGGCACAAAAAAAGGACTCATTTCTGAGCCCTTGAAAATTCATGGTGTCGGAGGCGGGACTTGAACCCGCACGACCGTTTAGTTAGTCACTAGCACCTCAAGCTAGCGCGTCTGCCTATTCCGCCACTCCGACGCACAACGTGCGAAAAAGATAGTACCACGAACACAAGCAAAAAAACAAGTGAAAAATTCAAAGGTTTTTTAGCTCACATGACATACACAAATTTCCGGGCAAAATAAGGCATCGCTCCATAAGGGAATATCGACGAAATACCATGCAAGCAACACCAATCACCTGCCACAAAAAAGTGGCATCCACCAGGTAAAATGCTGATGAATACCACAGTTTCGTAGATGCTTACAGCCAACAAGCGCGCTTGAGCCCTTACAGACTAATTGAATCTTCCTTAATGGGATTCACTGCAGCAAAATGGCAGGCACAGAAGTGACCAGCCTCCATTTGACGCAACACGGGCTGAGGCTCTTGCGCGCAAATCTTTTGCGCAATTGGGCAACGCGTGTGAAAACGACACCCTGATGGAGGGTTAATGGGTGATGGTGGATCGCCCTTAAGGATGATGCGTTTACGCGAGCGTTGAATATCCGGGTCGGGAATAGGAACCGCGCTGAGCAGAGACTGCGTGTAGGGATGCTGCGGAGCACTATACAAACTTTTCCAGTCGGAGTATTCCATCATGTTACCCAGGTACATAACGGCAACGCGGTCGGAAATGTGCTGCACAACACTAAGATCGTGCGCAATAAACAAATAAGCAGTGCCATATTCTTGCTGTAGGTCATCGAGGAGGTTAAGCACCTGAGCTTGAATGGAAACATCGAGTGCACTTACCGGCTCGTCGCAAATAATGAGCTTTGGACGCATAGCAAAGGCACGTGCAATACCAACACGCTGACGCTGACCTCCCGAGAACTCATGCGGGTAGCGGTTAATGTGCTCGGGGTTTAAGCCTACAACGTCGAGAAGTTTACGCACGTAATCGATGCGCTCATCGGCATTGGGCATCAGATTGTGAATAATAAGAGGCTCAGATACTATTTCGCCAATAGTCATACGCGGGTTAAGCGATGCATACGGGTCTTGGAAAATGTACTGCATGTTGCGGCGCATTTCCTTGAGCTCTTTTTTATTCATCGTAACAACGTTTTTGCCCTCAAACTCAACAATACCGCTGGTAGGATTGGTAAGACGCATAATGCAACGGCCAGTGGTAGACTTACCACAACCGCTCTCGCCTACCAAACCAAAGGTTTCGCCAGGGTAAATATCAAAAGACACGTCGTTTACTGCGTGTACAACTTTTTTCTTAAAGCCGTTTTTAAAACTACCGGAGCCAACGGGGAACGTTTTTGTAAGATGCTCAACATGAAGTAGTGGTTTTTGATCGAGACGCGCGTCATCAGACTGCGGCTTAGGCGCTCCTCCTTCAGAAAAGAGGCTTGAGGCGTGAGAGTTAGTTTCTTGTACATCTGCCATGAGTTATGCCTCCTTACGTTTTGTACGTGATGTTTCGGGTGCATTAGCCTTAACAAATTCGGGATTGCAGGCATAGTGACAACGTGAATAGTGACCAGTTGGCGTTACATACAACTCGGGCGCTTTCTCGTGACACAGCTTGGTTGCGTATGGGCAACGCGGCGAAAATGCGCAGCCTTTTGGTACGTTTACCAGGGAAGGAGGATTTCCTTCGATGGGCGTAAGAGGCGATTTTTGGTCGATAACAGGATCGGGAATGGAACGCGTTAAACCCCAGGTGTAAGGGTGCAGCGAATTGTAGAAAATTTCGTCGGCAGTACCAAACTCAACAGGTGTACCAGCGTACATAACCATAATCTTGTCGGCAATATCGGCAACCACGCCAAGGTCATGCGTAATCATGATAATTGCGTTACCATTTTTCTTCTGCATCTTTTGCATAAGCTCAATAATTTGAGCCTGAATGGTAACGTCGAGCGCGGTTGTAGGCTCGTCAGCAATAAGAATATCAGGATCGCAGGCAAGAGCCATAGCAATCATAACGCGCTGACGCATACCGCCGGAAAATTGGTGTGGATACTCCTTTACGCGCTGCTCAGGGTTAGGAATACCAACCAAACCCAAAAGCTCAATTGAGCGCTTAAGTGCCTGCTCTTTAGTGTAACCCTTGTGAAGACGAAGTCCCTCACCAAGCTGACGACCAATGGTGTACACGGGGTTAAGCGAGGTCATTGGGTCTTGGAAGATCATGGCAATATCGTTACCACGAACATGCTCCATTTCGGTTTCGGACATCTTAAGCAGCGATTTTCCACGGTAGCGTACGTCGCCGCCTTCGATTTTTCCTGGAGGCATATCAATAAGACCCATAATCGTCATCGATGTAACCGATTTACCAGAACCCGATTCACCTACAACACCAAGGGTTTCGCCCCTATCAAGCGTATAGGAGACACCATTAACTGCTTTTACGATACCGTCTTGTGTATGAAAATACATCTTGAGATTATCAACTTCGAGCAGGTGCGCACCTTCGGGCACTGGTTCGTTTTTAAGATCGGTCCACTCGTTAGTATCTTTGTGCTTAAAAGCAAATAATTTTGATACGTCAAATAGTTTCTTACTCATGGTTTATGCATCCTTCATCTTAACATCGAGCGCGTCGCGCAAACCGTCACCCAAAAGCGTGAAGGCAAGCACCGTAGTGAGGATGGCTAAACCGGGCATAATCATAAGCCACGGTTGCGATGCAAGATAGGCCTGACCATCCTGAATCATAACACCCCACGACGGGTCGGGCGGAATAATACCCATACCCAAGTATGAAAGCGATGCTTCGGTAAGAATAGCACCACCAATATTCATGGTTGAATACACAACAATTGATGCAATGGAGTTGGGGAAAATATGACGTGCGATGATGCGAACGTCGGATGCACCCATAGAACGCGCAGCATCAACAAAGTCGTTTGATTTAACCGACAAGATTGCCGAACGAAAAACACGGGCAATCGATGGCCAACCCAATACACCAATGGCGATAAATACGTTTTGAATACCTGGACCAATAACAGCAAGCATAGCAATAACAAACAAGATGTATGGAAATGCCAGGAAGATATCGGCTAGACGCATGATAAGCGTATCAATCCACCCGCCGTAATAGGCAGAAATTGCTCCCATAACAAGACCAATAACGGTTGAAATAGCAGTAGCAAGAACACCTACAGCAAGTGAAATACGCGAGCCATATACAACACGGCTTAGCACGTCACGGCCGAGCGTATCGGTACCAAACGGGTGCTCAAGGGTTGGTGGAAGGCGGGAATTTGAACTCATGGTTGCGGTGTTAATAGCAGTTGGCGATCCGAGCATTTGAGATGCCCACAGATCGGCGGTAAGTGCAATGATTATCATAAAAACAATCCATACAACAGCTGCAATGGCAAGCTTATTGCGACGCAAACGATTCCATGCATCGCCCCACATCGTACGGGTTGCTGCATGCTCAGGTTCGCTTCCCTCTTTTGGAGCTTGGGCACGCTCTTCTTCAGGCGTATAAATACCAACAGGTTTTAAATCGCGATGAAACGGATTTTTAAATTTCATGTAAGGCACCTCCCTATTCGCTCTTAGACGAGCCATACCTAATGCGTGGGTCTAGGAAGGCATACGAAATATCAACAAGCAAGTTAATAACCATAACTAACACAACGATTACAGTAACCGAGCCCATAACAATGGGCCAGTCGCGTGAGGTAATAGCTCGGTAGGTTTCAAAACCAACACCCGGCCAGTTAAAAACGGTTTCGGTAAGAATGGCACCCGCCATCATACCACCAAAGTCGAGACCGATATAAGTAACAACGGGGATAAGTGCATTTTTAAGTGCGTGATGCCAAATAATGGCACGACGACACAAGCCTTTTGCCTTTGCCGTACGGATGTAGTCTTGGTTGAGAACTTCCAAAAGCTGCGAGCGCATAATACGTGCAACGTAGGCAGTTGAAACCGAAGCCAAGGTAATAGCAGGCAGAATGTAATACATCCAGTCGTCGAAGTCGGCACCCTTACCACCCGTACCAGAAATTGGCAAGAAGAACATGCCATCGGTAAGATCTTGCAGGATAACACCGAAGAACAGCTGCAGCAACATACCAAGCCAAAACGCAGGCATAGCTACAAAAATACTGGTAACAAGCGTAACTGCTATATCGAGGAACGAATATCGTTTAATAGCCGAAATCATACCGGCGCCGATACCCATAATGGCTTCAAGACAAATAGCTACAAGCGCAAGTGACACCGTATACGGATACCGTTCGAACAATATCTTGGTTACCGGCATGGCACTTTTTTGATATGAAACGCCCAGGTCGCCTTGCAACAGACCGCCAATGTAAAAAATGTACCGTTTGTACAGTGGCGTAACAATGGTGTTACCATTCTCATCAAAAATCGGCTGTCCGTTGTCGTCGGTTTCAATAAGGTGAAACGACGCACGAAGGTTGATTTCTGTTGTTTCATCAAGCTTTTTCTCTCCTGCTAACAGCTTGATTGGATCGCCAGGTACAACATTTTGCAATATAAACAAAATGAGCGTTACCCCTAAAAACACGGGGATAAACTGGCAGATTCGTTTAATAATGTACCTTCCCATGTACGATATCCTTTGATCGTCCAATACATTGCCATCTTGCGTGTTATTAATTTGGTAATTAATGCAACACAATGAATAGATAGCCGTATTTATAGTATATACCATGCATAACTGAGCTATGTTAACTGTTTGTTACATATTCATTACCTGAGCGCAAAACGTGCTTTTTTACTCAAACGGAGGATCACCTAAGTGACCCTCCGTTACTGTGTAGCATATGTTAAGCGAAGCGTTATGCCTTAAGTTCGAGGTTCACGTAGTCGCCCTTGCTCTGCGGGTTGAAGAAGAAGCTTTGAATCTTGCTTGATCCAACCTGGTTGTGCGAGTAGTACATAATAGGAATTACTGGGCAGTCTTCAGCAATCTGAGCGTTAATCTTGCGGTATGCAGCTTTGCGCTCCTCGGTATCCTTAACGGAACGTGCTTGCTCAAGAGCCTTGTCAACTTCGGGGTTAACGTACTTCTCGTAGTTGTTCTCTGCAGTACTATAGAATGCAGGGTACAGGAAGTTGTCGAGCGTTGGATAGTCGGCAACCCAACCCAAACGTGCAATCTGGAACGTGCCCTCTTGCAACTTGGAGAGGTATGCAGCCCACTCAAGAGTGTCTTGCTTTACGTTAAGACCAATGTCCTTAAGATCCTGCTGGATAGACGACATAATGTCTTCGTGTCCACCACCGGAGTTGTAAGAAATGGTAATTTCTTTACCTGCAAGACCATTGTCTTCAAGAAGTTTCTTAGCAGCTTCTTTGTCGTACTTGCAGTATTTCCAAGCGCTAAATGGATCGTTGTCCAAAATAGGAGGAATGAAGCTTGTTGCAGGCTGACGAATACCTTCGAACAGCGTGTCAACAATGTTACGACGGTTAATACCAAGCGACAGTGCACGACGGAGCACAGGATTCTTCATCAGCGGGTCGTTAAGGTTAAGAATCAGGTAGTAAATAGACATCTGAGCACCGGTGATAACCTGCTTGTCGGGGGTAACGGTGTAACCATCTACCGACTGACCATATTTGTCAACAAGCTCTTTAATACGACCGGATGGAATTGGGCAGAAGTCGATATTGCCAGCTTCAAACTCACGGAATGCCGTCTTAGGATCTTTTTGAATTGAGAAGATAATGCCATCAACTTTTGGCTTTGCCTGACCGTAGTAGTCGTCAAAACGCTTAACAGCAATCTTCTGACCGCTTTCCCATTTACCGTCCATTTGGAAAGGACCGTTACCAATAGGTGCAAGCAAGAAATCGTCTGGATTATCAAGAGCAGCCTGAGGTACTGGCACTAATGGGTTTGAAGCAGTTACGTAGTCGAAGTCGAACGAAGGAGCCGAAAGTTTAACAACAAATGTGTTGTCGTCGGGGCAGGTTAAACCCTTAAGTTCGTCTGCTTTACCTTCGTGGAATTCTTTAAAGCCATCTACTGAAGAAAGGTGGAATGAAACTTGTGATGGTTTTGCCATCTTAGGCGAAACAACACGCTCCCAACCACGTTTCCATGCTTTTGCGTCAACAGGATCGCCATTGTGGAATTTAGCGCCTTTTACCAAGTGGAAGGTGTACTGAGTACCGTCGTCACTAACTTCGTAAGACTCGCATGCCATTGGCACAATCTTGTGAGTTTTCCAGTCGTATGCAGTAAGTGAATCGAACAATGAGATTTCTACTGCACTACCTTCAGATTCTTGACAGTTGTAAGGGTCAATGCAAACAGGTTCCGAAATGAAATATTTAAGAGTACCGCCAGTTTTGGCGCCGCCCCCCTTGCTATCTGACGAACCGGATTTTTTACCACAACCTGCAAGAGCTGCAAGAGCTGTAGCGGCAATGGATCCTGATACAAAACTACGACGACCCATCATAAATTTTCCGTCTGCCATGGTACCTCCTATACGAGTACTACTTAACTATGCCAACAACAATGTGTATGAATACGTTGGATGTATTCGTTAGTGGTATTGTGCATGAATATGCACAAGAATGCAAAGAGATAGGAAGTATGTTAACAAATATGAAATAATTTCCGCGAAAATTATCATATTTAAGTATGAATGCCCTGATTATGTGCATTAATGCATGTATTGGCCATACGTATGCATTCAGACGTGTTTGGGCTGGTACAGAGCGTGCACAGTGTGCCCTGCGGTGGTAACCCACATGCAAGTGGTATTAGCCGCTACACATGGTATGAGCCGGCATTGGCGCTGCAGCTGCAGCCGGCACGGTATACACGTGGACAACAAGCTGTACCGATAAAAAAACGAGGACTGCATGATACAGTCCTCGTCTTATATTCATTACACGGGCGTGTGTTCGTATAGACGACCACGCGCATAATGTGCACGCATGCCTTCAGCAGGCACTGTGCGCGTTTAAGCTTCGGCTTCTTCGCTTGCAGGTGCTTCTTCTGCCTCAGGAGCAGCTTCGGCAGCCTCGTCGTCTTGACCAAGCGTTTCTGCAGCAGCCTTCATAGAAAGAGAGATGCGACGACGCTCAAGGTCGACTTCCATGACCTTAACTTGTACGGTGTCGCCAACCTTGCATACCTGTGCAGGAGCGTCTACGTGCTGTTTGCTCATTTCAGAAATGTGAACCAAGCCCTCAACACCGTCGCCCAAATCAACAAAGGCACCAAAGGTTACAAGCTTGGTAACTTTACCTTCGATAATAGCGCCGATTGGGTATTTCTTAATAAGTGCACGCCAAGGATCTTCGGTGGTTTGCTTAAGACCAAGGGAGATACGCTCACGGTTGAGGTCGACATCAAGAACCTGAACCTCAACTTCCTGACCAACTTTTACAACCTCAGAAGGTTGATTTACATGGTTCCAAGAAAGCTCAGAGATGTGGATAAGACCATCGATACCACCAAGGTCGACAAATGCACCAAAGTCGACGATAGACGAAACGGTACCTTTGAGCTTCATACCTGGTTTAAGTTTATCAAGGATCTCAGAACGCTCGGCTTTACGTGCAGCCTCAAGCACAACGCGACGCGAAAGAACAACGTTGTTGCGGTTGCGATCCATTTCGATAACACGGCTCTCGATGCGCTCGCCCATAAATGCAGAAAGATCTTTTACACGGCGAAGGTCAACCAAGGATGCAGGCAAGAAACCACGAAGACCGATGTCGAGGATAAGACCACCCTTAACAACTTCGATAACTTCACCCTCAACGTTAACGCCAGCTTTGAACTTCTCTTCAACTGCTTTCCATGCACGTTCGTACTCGGCGCGTTTCTTCGAAAGAATAAGACGACCTTCTTTGTCTTCCTTTTGAAGAACAAGTGCTTCGATGGTGTCGCCCAACGATACGAGATCTTCTGGGTTTACATCTTTGCGAATGGTAAGCTCGCGAGCAGGAATGACGCCTTCGGATTTAAATCCGATGTCAAGCAAAACCTCATCATGCTCAATTTTGACAACGGTTCCCGTTACCAAATCGCCCTCGTCAAAATCGGTGATAGTACCATCGATAAGGCTGTTAAGCTCCTCATCGGACACATCGTCTAACGAGAAGATGGACGAATTTTGAATCTCACTCAAGAGTGGACCCCTTTCAACTACGGGGCCCCGTTACATGACTGGTGCTTATCCGTATGAACGCGAAAACTGCTGTTCATTGCGGGTGGCGTACATGCTCTCGGGGGCCAACAGATACAGGTGCATAGTTGTATGTGCAAGAGCATGTTTCTTGCAATACTCATATGCACGTAACAGATTACCTTGTTATGTATGATGATTTCAAGGTTTTTTTTGTGAATAGTGCAATTCACCACGATACCATCATGAGCAGCATCAGGAAATCCTGACTGAAGTGCAGCCTGGCATGCGTCTTGCCTGCATTATGTACGCGCCGCGCACCTGCAGCAATCCCGTTAAACGTCAAATGGAAGCGCGCCTGTATGAGCAATATATTCCTGCTCAAATACCTCATCTATGAGCTGTGTTTCGCGTGGTGCATCTGCCGCCATCGTGGCCAGCTCATCACAACGCTCATTACCAGCTATACCTGCATGGCCTTTAACCCAGTGATAACTAATGGTGTGCTTTTGTGATGCTTCAATAAGACGCTTCCACAAATCGATATTTTTTACCGGCTTTTTGGTGGCGCTCTTCCAACCTTTGCGCTGCCAGCCCTCTATCCAGTGTTGATTATGCGCGTTTACAACGTAGCTCGAGTCGCTATGAATATCAACAACGCAGGCGCATTTAAGCGTTTCAAGCGCGCGTATTACCGCAAGCATTTCCATGCGGTTGTTAGTGGTTAAACGGTAGCCATCATGCAGCTCTCTTGTGTGTAACTCCCCGCGGGCATCGGTGAAATACAGCACCGCACCAAAACCGCCAGGCCCTGGATTTCCGCGAGAGGAACCATCCGTCCAAATTGTTACCCGTGGCCTTGCTGCAGGCGCGGGTGCGGGCGCCGCCGCAGGCGCGACAGACGCCGCGGGTGCGGCGGTGGGCGTTACATGTACCGCAGTGTTTGTAGAAGTATCCATGCATTCATCCAAATTCTCTAACTAATCACGAGCGTTATGCATTATTTTGCATCTGCCCAGTTACTTGCATATGAAATATCGGCAATAAGTGGCACGCGCAAGCTCACAACGTGTTCCATAGCATCTTTTACCAGCTCGCTTAGCGCATCACAATCGGCAGTTGCCACTTCAAAATCGAGTTCGTCGTGAATTTGCAACACAAGATGCGCACGAAGCGACGATGCACGAAGGCGCTTTTCAACTTCAATCATGGCAAGTTTTATGATATCGGCCGCACTTCCCTGCATCGGGTGATTCATAGCCGTACGCTCGGCAAATGAACGTAGTTGAAAATTAGAAGCATTAATGTGCTCAATGTGACGCTTGCGCCCGTACATAGTGGGCACATATCCGTGTGCGCGAGCAAATGCCACGCTCTCATCCAAAAACTCGCGAACATACGGGTAGACTTCAAAGTACTTATCGATCATTTCTTTTGCAGCGACGCGCGAAATCTTAAGTGACGACGCTAAGCCAAATGCCTGCTGACCATACACAATGCCAAAATTAACTGCCTTGGCGCGACTGCGCAATTGAGGAGTAACCGCATCTTGCTCAATACCAAAAATACGTGACGCGGTTGCCGCATGAAAGTCGGCACCCGAATTAAATGCAGCAATAAGGTGCGGATCTTGGGACAAATGCGCAAGAAGTCGCAGCTCGATTTGCGAATAATCGCAGGTTAAAAATACAGAATCGTCAGCAACGGTAAACGCCTTGCGCACCCTGTGTCCAAGCTGCGAGCGCGTAGGTATGTTTTGCAAATTAGGGTCGGAGCTCGAAAGACGCCCTGTAGCTGCAACCGTTTGATTAAAGGTAGTATGAATACGTCCATCAGGCTTTATTTGTGCAGGCAGCGCATCCAAGTACGTACTTTTAAGCTTGGCGCGCTCACGATAGTCCAATATCAATTGCACGCGCTCATCTTGTTTACTAAGCGCCTCCAACGTTTTTGCATTGGTTGAGAAATACCCACGCTTTGTTTTTTTAAGACCTTTCGTGGGAAGCTGCCATACGTCAAACAACACATGACTAAGCTGCATAGGAGAGTCGATATTAATTGTTTCGCCAATATCGGTGTGAAGTGTGGCAAGCATGTGATTTATTTCGCGATTAATTGCCATGGACTGCTCGTGCAAAATGTCTGTATCAACATGAAGACCCGTGCGCTCCATATCCAAAAGCACGCATATAAGCGGCAATTCTATACCGCAATACACATCATAGCTTTCGTCGAGCATAAGTGCATACATAAGGGGTGCCTGCAGCACACGCTGCGCCTTTGCGCAGGCAAGCATTTCGCTCAGCGCCTTTTGATCATCGTCGGTGGCAAAACCGTGCGCGGCAGCGCTGCCAATGGGCTGTTGCGGATACGACGCCACACCAGCATATTGCATAAGAAGCTCGTCTACATCGTATGATGCCGCGTCTGAATTAAGCAAATAAGCTGCAAGCTGCGTATCAAATACTGCATCTATAGCACAAGCGGCATAATCAATGCGGGCAGCACGCGAGCTATCTGCAGGATATACCAGCGAAAAGAGCTGTTTTGCGTCGGAAGTTACCATGCGCGCATGGCTCGATATAAGCTCACATACCACCTCATAGGCGGCGTCATTACAAAAAACACACAGCGCTTTGGACGTTGCACACGCCAAACTGAGCTGAAGCGTAAGCGAAAAGAGTGTTTGAGCAGCAGTATCTTCATTATTGTGCAGCCTATGCGCAATGCCAATATACTCGCCCGCCTCTGCCGCGCGCATAACTTCGCATTTAGCCTCGTCGCCATACAGCACGGACACCTCTTGGCTCATGTGCACTGCAGCATCGCTTGACGTGCGCGCAAGCTGTTGCTTAATCTGCTCTGCGTCGGCGCTGGCTACAGCTGAGCTGTGCGTTTCTAAAGACGAACGTATTTCTGCTGTAGAGCGAACCGTTTCTGCGATTGCGCGCACCATAGCAGAAAATGCATTGTGTAAAGAAGCATCGGCTTGTTCTTTGCGGCACGATGAATCGCTCCCAGATGAATCACTGGCTTTTGCCGTGGTATGCTGCGGTGCATCCTGCGCTACGTTATCTGCGTTGCTATCCTTAGCTGCATTATCGCTGTGTGCAGCCGCACGTACAGCTACGGCTATGCTTTGCTGTGCATACGTTTTTCGCAGTGCTTGTGCATGCCGTGCCATAAGCCCAGCTATATCCATGGTTTTTGTGCGTTCATCAAGATGAATGAGCTTAGTTGTAAGACTTGTAAACCCAAGCGCAAGAAATGCCTGCGCAACACGTTCGCAATCAAAATTGGGAAATGCACAGCGCTCAATAGCAAAATCCAAGGGAGCATCGGTGCGAATGGTGGCGAGCTTTTTGGAAAGACGCGCGTCGTCAATGTGAGCACGCAAGCTTTCACCCATTTTACCTGGCACTTCATCGGCGTGTGCTAGTACCGCTTCAAGGTTACCATACTGCACAATGAGCTGAGCTGCGCGTTTTGGACCTATGCCCGGCACACCGGGAATATTATCCGACGTGTCACCTTTAAGTCCGTAAAAATCGGGCACAAGCTGCGGCGTTATACCGTGATACAAATCATCAACGTCCTCTGGTGTCATCATTGTCACATCGGTTACACCTTTTTTGGTTGAAACAACCGTAACGCTATCAGAAGCAAGCTGATAGATATCGCGGTCGCCTGTGAAAAGCATCATCGAAAAACCGCTGTCAGATCCTTGTTTTGCAAGTGTACCAAGAATGTCGTCGCCTTCCCAGCCTGCAAGCTCACAAACGGGAATGTTAAGCGCAGAAAGCAGCTCTTTTACCATAGGAAATTGCTCATGCAAGCTCGGATCCATGGGCGGGCGCTGCGCTTTGTATTTTTCGTACATATCAATGCGTATCTGGGGTTTTCCTTTATCAAACGCGCAAATAATGCCGTTTGGAGTGAACGTGCGATACATTTTGATAAGCATATTAAAAAAGCCCAAAAGTGCATTTGTAGCACGACCATCGGGCGCGACCATGGGCTGACGAACAGCATGAAACGCACGGTGCATAAGTGAGTTACCGTCGATAACTGCAATGGTAGCGCCGCGCGAAAGATCTGCAGAGACTGCAAGCGCTGCTGTAGGGGCTCCATCAACTACGCGCGCAGGCTGCGGCGGCGTTTTCTGTGCAACTCCGCTGCCATCATTAAATGCAGCATCAAGCATGCGTGCAACATCGCTAAACGAAGGCACGTGTGATTGAGAAGTTTCATTTTGCACATCATTACAACCTTGTGCACCATTACAAACAGCACTGTTAGTCTGAATATCATCGCTCGTGTTTTGGCAGGTATCGTGCATTGGTTATGCCTTTCTTACCATATAGGCTCATGAGTTAATGTACGTATATATCTATATTCTAAAACACTTATGTAACCTACATCGAAATAATGCTTGCATGCCTGGCTCATGCAACCCCCATAAAAAGCAGGTCTACCAGCTACTATACCGTACTGGTAAGCATAAAAAAGCTGGTATGTGAAAAAGATATTTACTCCTCGTTTTATACTACTTCATAGCAAAATATTCGTGCATAATAAAGCAGTTACTTTGTGCTTTGCACCTGCGTGGCACATGTACACAATGTAGTTGGAAACCGTTTTTGAGCATCAAGGAGCGTCTCTACTCACGCACACAAAAAGCCAGAAAGGTAAGGCAACATCTATGGCAAACGACAAAGTTTCGTTAGAATATGGTAGCTTGGTATTTACCGATGCCGATATGCAAGAAAGGCTTCCAAAGCCTACATATCGCGAGCTTAGGCGTGTTATCGACGAAGGTAAACCCATTAATCTCGATATTGCAAATGAAGTTGCTCATGCAATGAAACAGTGGGCACTCGAAAAAGGTGCGACGCATTTTACGCACTGGTTTCAGCCGCTTACTGGCATTACGTCCGAAAAACACGACAGCTTTTTAACGCCTAAAACCGATGGCAACATTCTTATGACCTTCTCAGGAAAAGAACTTATTCAGGGCGAAACTGATGGTTCAAGTTTTCCATCGGGCGGTCTGCGTGCAACGTTTGAAGCGCGTGGCTACACCATTTGGGATCCAATGAGCCCCGCCTTCATTAAAGACGAAGTGTTATGCATTCCAACTGCTTTTATTTCATACACAGGAGAAGCGCTCGACAAAAAAACGCCGCTTTTACGCTCTGAAGTTGCCCTTGAAGTGCAGGCAAAGCGCGTGCTTAACCTGTTCGACAGACATCCCAAACGTGTTATTACCAACTGTGGTCCTGAGCAGGAATTTTTCCTTATTAAAGAGTCGGACTATATTGCCCGCCCCGACCTCATTTTGTGCGGACGTACGCTTTTTGGTTGCGCGCCATCAAAGGGTCAAGAGCTCGAAGAGCACTACTTTGGCGCAATTCGTCCTTCGGTAAATGCGTACATGAAAGAAGTGGACGACGAGCTTTGGAAACTCGGCATTCCTATGCGCACCAAACACAACGAAGTTGCACCATGCCAGCACGAAATGGCACCAATTTATGAGCAAAGCTCGCTTGCTATTGATGACAACCTGCTTACCATGGAAAAACTCAAGCTTATGGCAACACACCACGGACTTGCCTGCCTCGAACATGAAAAGCCGTTTGACTATGTAAACGGCTCGGGTAAGCACGACAACTGGTCGATTTCTGCCGACGGCGAAAACCTGCTCGAACCAGGCGATGAACCCGATGAAAACCTTCAGTTCTTAGCGTTCTTGTGCTTCCTTATTGCCGCAGTAGATGAACACGCCGACTTGCTCCGTGCATCAGTGGCATCCTGCGGAAACGATCACCGTTTGGGCGGCCACGAGGCGCCTCCTGCAATCGTTTCAATCTTTTTGGGCGACGAGCTCTCCCCCATTGTTCAAGCCCTCATTAAAGGCAAACACGTAAGTGCACACGGCTGCGATGAAGTAGACCTTGGCGTTCCTGCACTTCCCAACCTTGCGCGCGACAATACCGACCGCAACCGCACAAGCCCCTTTGCATTTACGGGTAACAAATTTGAGTTTAGAATGTGCGGCTCGCAACAAAATATCTCCGATTCAAACGTTGTGCTTAACACAGCGGTTGCCGAGCAGTGTGACAAATTTGCAAACGACCTGCAAGATTGCACAAAAGAAAACTTTGTTGAGCGCGCCATGGAATGGATTCGCACCTCACTTCAAGAGCACAAACGTATTTTGTTTGAAGGTAATGGCTACGCGGCAAGCTGGGAAGAAGAAGCAGCACGTCGCGGTCTTAAAAACAACAAAACAACACCCGATGCGCTGCCGTGCATGGTAGAACCGCGCAATATTGCGTTCTTCGAGAAGTATCATGTATTAAGTGAGGCAGAGCAACGTGCGCGGTATATTTCGCAAGCGGAACAGTATTCAAAACTCATGAATATTGAGGCTAACACCATGGTGTATATGGCACGCACGATGTATCTCCCTGCGCTGTATCGCTATTCGGGTAGCTGTGCCCAAAGCGTTGAGCACATAGCCGCTCTTGGCATAAACGACACCACACAACGCGCGGTTGTAGAGCAACTTGTGACTGGTATTCAAGCTATTACACAAGCCGCAAACGAGCTTGAACAAGAAAACGCGCATGCGCACACCATTGATTCGCCAAAAGAGCAAAACGACTACTATCGCGACGTTATCACGTCTAAGATGGCTACACTTCGTGCAAGCGTTGACGCAATGGAGCCGCTTTGTGACCGCAGTATCTGGCCCGTTCCTTCCTACAACGACATACTCTTTTATGTATAGTAGTACTGAGGTAGTACAAGGCACAAGCACTGCTACCCTGTAGCGCTCGTGCCTGCCAGTACAACTAAGCATACAAGTACTAAGCAATGTTGGAGAGGGACATACGCTTTGTATAGGGAGTACAGCAGCATATGACACAGGTGCTTACATCAACTAAGCAACCCGCAGAAACGCAGCATAGGCGAAAAAGTCGCGCGCTCGATGTTACAACAGGAGTTATTTGGCAACAGCTCCTGCGGCTGTGTTTGCCTGTCTTTTTGAGCTCATTTTTTCAACAGCTGCAGCTCATTTGTAATGCGTGGGTTGTTGGTCAATATGCTGGTACCGAAGATTTTGCTGCGCTTCAGGCAACAAGTTCCCTCTGCGACATTGCTATTAGTTTTTCGCTTGGTTTGGGCATTGGTTGCAGCGTTATCGTAAGCCAGTACTACGGAGCAAAGCGCACGCATGAAGTATCGCGCGCGGTGCACACCGCTATGGGCATTGCTCTTGTTGCAGGTATTTTCTTTGCAGTCGTTGGCTATGCGTGCTCACCTATCATGCTTACCATGATGCGAACTCCGCAACAGCTCATGCAAAAGTCGCTCGATTTTACCTACCTGTTTATGATTGGTATGGTTTTTTCGCTTATTTATAACATTGGAAGCGGCCTTCAGCGTGCTGTTGGCGACACCACTACCCCGTCGTTTGTTGTAGCAACAACGGGTATCGTAAACGCCATTCTCGACATCGTGTTTGTTGCCGGTATGCACCTGGAAACACGCGGCTGCGGATATGCAACCCTCATTTCGCTTATCTACGGCGCTGTAGTCACACTTATCTGTTTAATGCGGGCAAATGGCTGCTGGAGGCTGCGCTTACGTGAGATTCGTATAGAATACCACTATGCAAAAAAGATGCTGCTTTGCGGTTTTCCGCTTGCTATTCAAGGCTCCATGTTTGGTATTTCAAACGTAGTAATTCAAGGGAGCATCAATATTTTTGGCGAAGCGGCAATTGCCGCATGGGGACTTTCAAACCGTATGGTTACGTTTGTGTGGATGGGGTCGGATGCGCTCGGCTCATCTATTACAACATTTTCAGCCCAAAACTTTGGCGCGCGGAATATTGCACGTATGAAAAAAGGCACGATAACGTCACTTATCATGTCGGCGCTGCTTGTTTGCGGCGGCTGTGCCATCGTGTTGCAGGTAGCAGAGCCATTTGCGCATTTCTTTACCCACGACGAAGAAGTTATTGCCATTACGCTTACCATACTTATGTGTAATGCACCGTTTATGTTTTTCTATGCCATTATGGACGTGTTCTCGGGTGCTATACGCGGCAGTGGCGAAAGTTTAGGACCGATGATTATTACCATTATTGGTACCTGCGTTTTGCGCCTTATATGGGTTGGTGTGCTTGAGCCCTTCCACCCGCAACTCTTGCTCATTTTGTCGAGCTACCCCATCTCGTGGTCTACTACCGCTGCAATATTTGCACTGTACTATCTCAAAGGAAATTGGCTACGCCGCGGCGCTGCAAAGCGCACACAAACACAGGCCGCATAACTGCTGCAAGGTACACTATTCTGTGCATCGCAGCGTGTACTGCATCGCAGCGTGTATAAAACCGAGCACAAAACCGCACATTATACAAAAGCAGGCGACATCATGTGCCGCCTGCTATTTTGATATAACTATGTGATTATGCACGCTACTTGTATGCGCAAACACGTGCACGGTTGAGCCATCTGAATGAGCAACACGCTTATTTATCAACACGTAAATGTAAATCGCGTAGCTGTGCTTCCGATACAGAAGCAGGTGCAGCGCTCATTAAATCGCTTCCCGACGTAGACTTTGGAAATGCAATAACTTCGCGAATCGATTCGGTGCCACAAATAAGCATGCATACGCGATCGAGACCAAGCGCAAATCCGCCCATAGGAGGCGCACCATATTGCAGCGCGTCAAGCAAGAAACCAAATTGCGCACGCGCACGCTCAGGTGTAAATCCAAGAAGCTCAAGGATATCAAGCTGCATCTTTGGATCGTGAATACGCATGCCGCCGCCGCCAGCTTCGTAGCCGTCCATAACAAAGTCGTAGGTATACGAGCCAATACCAAGAGGATTAGCCTTAATTTCTTCAACAGACTCACAGCGCGGCAGCGTAAAGGGCTGATGCTCGGCTGCATAGGCGCCACGCTCGTCGTCCCAATGGAACAGTGGGAAGTTAACCACCCACAAGAACGCATGACCGCTGCGCGTAATACCAAGTGCATCGGCCATATGAAGACGCAGCGCGCCCATAACCTCGTCGGCAACAAGGCGTGTATCAATACAAAAGAGCAGCAAGTCACCGGCGACTGCATTCATCTCACGCGTAAGATATGCAATTTCTTCTTGGCTCATAAACTTGGCAATTGAGCCTTTAATGTCGCCAGCATCGGTAAATGCAATCCACGCAAGGCCTTTTGCACCTTCTTTTTTGGCAACGTCTTGAAGTTTGTCGATGCGCGATCTACCCCAGTTACCTGCACCTTTAGCGCAAATACAACAAATTCGTTTGTTTTCTTTTTCGGCATTAGCAAAAAGCGAAAACTCACTTGATGTAAAACCACTCGTAAGGTTGTGAATTTCCATACCAAAGCGCGTATCGGGCTTATCGCTTCCATACGTATCCATGGCGTCCCAGTATTGCATACGTGGCAAAGGTATAGGCATGTCAACGCCAACCTGTGCAAACGCTTCATGCAAAATTTGTTCAAGCGTATGCAAAATATCGTCTTCGGTAACGAAGCTCATTTCCATATCTACCTGCGTAAATTCTGGTTGCCTATCGGCACGAAAATCTTCGTCACGAAAACACTTTGCCACTTGGTAATACCGCTCAACGCCACCTATCATAAGCAGCTGTTTTAACAGCTGAGGTGATTGAGGAAGAGCGTAGAATGCACCTTTTTTAATACGCGAAGGAACCAAAAAATCGCGCGCACCTTCGGGAGTAGACTTAAACAGCGCCGGCGTTTCTACCTCCATAAATGCATGGTTATGAAAGGCTTGACGGATAGCAAAGGTAAAATCACTTCGTTTTTGAAGTGTTTGCACTGTACGCGGGCGTCGAATATCAAGGTAGCGATACGTAAGATACATGTCTTCGGATAGGTCAATTTTATCTTCAATCTGAAATGGCGGCGTAGGCGACGCATTAAATACCGTAATGTCAGAGGCAAGCACCTCAATACACCCAGTTGTACTAGACGTTTTTTGCTGATCGGCAGGGCGCAGACGCACCGTGCCTGTAATTTGCACGCACCATTCACTTCTGAGTTTTTGTGCGCACGCGTAGGTTTCATCGCTACAACACGCAGGGTCGATAGCAATTTGCGTATAGCCGTCTTTGTCACGAATATCGATAAAAATAAGGCCACCTAAATCGCGACGGTGCCATACCCATCCCGTAAGTACAACATGCGCATTAACATCTGAGCTTGTAAGCTCGCCACAGGTGTGTGTATGCATCGAAGTTACCATAGCCTTGCCTCTTTCGATTACCGTATATTACTCTTTACACATACATATCTACCAGCATGTATTGCACGCCAGCTAACAATCGAACATATGTCATATGTTGGTAGTATATACTAACACACACGCGTGCACATGCGCATGCAGGCACTTTAGCGTAACTTCCATAACAGCGCTTTAATGTTCGGGCGCAAAACGCAATGCACAACAGCGAAAGTGGGAATGGAAACACGCGTGCTTATGATAAACTATAGCCACTACAATTCTATAGACGTGCATTATTGTGCAACAGTCAACCCGAGAGTAAG
This sequence comes from Atopobium massiliense, assembly GCA_900343135.1. Classification (GTDB taxonomy): domain Bacteria; phylum Actinomycetota; class Coriobacteriia; order Coriobacteriales; family Atopobiaceae; genus Fannyhessea; species Fannyhessea massiliensis. The sequence goes on from OPYK01000001.1 coordinate 209,818, forward strand.
GGGCTACTATGTGGCTTTTTAACAACCAAGAAAAAAAGCAGCGCACTTCATCGGCTGTAATGCCTGTACTACCACTCCCTACTGTACCTGCTCACCCAAGCACCCAAGAACAATCAGGCACGAGCGAACCTACCCAACCACACGCAGCAAACGAAACACACCAGGATGCAGCAGATGTAACTAACACCGTACCTGCACCGGGAGCGGCACCTACCCCTAAACTAAATGGTAACGCCGCAGCAATTTCTCAACTACAAGAAGGTGTTATGCCGGGTACGATAGCTCCATCACAAGAAGCGATGAGCGCAGAAGCAGTAAAAACAATCGAAGCTATGCGCAAAAAAGCAAAACGCAAGCGTAAAGCCATTATTGCTGGCATTATTGTTTTGTTTATTATTGCCGTGTGCGCTATTGCAGGAAATATGCTGCTTTCGAACGCATCAAAGCCACACCAAACGCAGCAAACTGCTTTTGTTACCAAACAAAACTTTACAGCAACAATTAAAGCGCAAGGACAAGCACAGCCCGTTTCGAGCACGTATATTACGCCCGAAATCCAAGGCATTGTCGATAAGGTATATGTAACCGAAGGTTCGCAAGTTAAAAAGGGCGACACGCTCTTTACCATTAAAAACCAGGAGATTGATGATGCTATTGAAGCGGCAAACGACCAGCTTGCCGTTGCTAAAAAACAGTTAGCGTCTGCAAAAGACGGAAAAGCACGCGCTCAAGCGGCATATGATACCGCGCTTAAAGCCTATAACGGTGCAAAAACACAGCAAGAGCAAGCAGCGCTTCCCCATCCTGATACGGTGTTTGAACAGGTAGTTTCTGCTTCAAACGCCTGCGACCAGGCGCAACTGCAGGTAAAGAACGCACAAAAACAGCTCGACAAAGCCAAAGAACACGCAGCTAAACGCACGGTTACCTCGCCTATCAGCGGAAGTGTGTTAACACTTGGCGTAAAACAGGGTGCTTCAACCGCAATGGGCGCTGGGCAAAACAGTATGCCGGGCGCAAGCCAGCTTATGCAAATTGCCGATATAAGCAAAATGCGCGTGCGCGTAGCGGTAAGCGAGCTTGATATTTCGCATATTGAGGTAGGTCAGCCTGCAAGCGTTACGTTTAACGCACTTGAGCACGTGCAGTGCGATGCTACCGTTGAAAATATTTCGAATACCACCGAGGTTTCTGCGCAACCTATGCCAAATGACAGAGAATCTGTTGCAAAATACATGGTAGACGTTATTATTACCAATCCCGACCCAGCTATTCGCGTTGGCATGTCGAGTGAAGTTACCATTACCACCAAGAATATCCCCGATGCCCTCTGCGTACCATCTGCCGCCGTGTACGAGCGCGATGGTGCCAACTACGTGCGTGTTGTACGTGGCGACTCCTCTAACGGTGAGTCTGAAACTACCGAATGCGCTATTACAGTTGTTGCACGCTCATCAAACACCTGCGTTATCGAAGGACTTGAAGAAGGCAGCGAGGTGGAAATTGAAAGCTAATACATCCACGCGCGATGTCCCTGCACGGAACACTCCTGCTGCAACGGGCACCACGCCAGCTGTTCAACCAGCTGTTCAGCATAACGCGTCACCTGCAAAAACGCTTGTTATCGACGTACACAATCTTGAGCGCGTGTATCAAACGGGCACAAGCTGCTTCTATGCGTTAAAAGGCGTAAATCTGCAGGTGTATCAGGGAGAATTTTTATGCATTATGGGTCCTTCGGGATCGGGCAAATCTACCCTCATGAATATTTTGGGCTGCCTGGATACTCCAACTGCAGGAAAGTATGTGCTTGAAGGCGTTAACGTATCGGCACTTTCGGATGATGAATTGGCACAGCTGCGTGCAGAGCGCCTTGGCTTTGTATTTCAGTCGTTTAACTTGCTTCCGCGCACAACGGTGCTTAATAACGTGTGCTTGCCGCTTGTGTATTCACATGTACCGCGCCATGAGCGTCTTGAACGTGCAGTTAATGCCCTCTGTGCCGTGTCACTTGGCGAGGAATATTACAATCACAAGTCAAATGAGCTTTCGGGCGGACAAATGCAGCGCGTTGCCATTGCGCGGGCGCTGGTAAACAATCCCGCTGTTATTTTTGCAGATGAGCCCACCGGTAACCTTGATAGTGCAACATCGCAGCTTGTACTTTCAACCTTTAAAGCACTTAAAGACCAAGGCAAAACAATTATTCTTATTACGCACGACCCACAAGTTGCCTCCTGGGCAGATCGCGTAGTGCATATTCGTGACGGGCATTTGCTTACCGACCAGCAAGAAGCACAAATTAAAAAGCAGCTTGCTTCGCATACGTTTACACGCAACGGATAGGTGGCACTATGAGCATTCAGGATATCCTACACGAAACATGGCGCTCCCTTACAAACAACAAAGGACGCTCAGCACTTACTATTTTGGGCATTGTTATTGGTATTGCCGCTGTTATATCTATGACGTCGCTCGTTGGTGGTATTCAGCTGTCGCTATCGTCAACGTTTGGCCTAAACCAAAGCAAACTCATTTACACCAACTTGCTTGGCAAATATACGCTGTCGAAAAGTGATGTTGAAGAGCTTAAAGCAGCAATTCCCGAGTATACAACATACCTTGCAGTCGAAACATATCACGACTCTCCCGCCGAATCGAGAGAGCAGGGATTTACAAACAATATATCCGGTGTTGAACAGGGCTATTTTGGCATACTTGACATGCAAATTGTTGCCGGAAGAGATTTTACTTCGTATGAGTATAAATCGGGACAAGATGTTGCTATTCTTGAAGCACAGAGTGTGCAGCAGGCGTTTACGCTCGACAAATATGGAAACGCTACCAGCTTACTTTCCAAAAAAAAGACAACACAACAAACCGATGAAGAGCGAGAGGATGCGGAGCAACGCTTCCAACAAAGGCTTTCTGAAGATGAGAAACGAAAGCTGTATGCTGCTGTTATTGGCAAAACTATCGATATTAAAGGGCGCGAATACACCATTGTAGGTGTAGCGGCAAATCCGCAGTCGAACATGAATGAAGGACCGCTTTCACACATGCTCAATACAACTATTCCGCTTAAAAGCCTAGAAATTAATGTAACTGGTATAAAATCCTACACCAGGTTTGTAGGTGCCGTAAGCTCGCCTTCGCAAGCGGCTGATGTTACCAAAAAAACTGAAAAGTGGCTTGGGCGCCATTTTGGCATTGAAAAACAGCGCAAAGAACAAGGTCCAGACGGAGGTGGTGGACCTGCATTTTCGGTGATGTCGATGGAAGCATTTGCCCAGAGTTTTAACGTGTTTATGGCAGGATTCCAAATGATTGTTGGTTCAATTGCAGGCATTTCGCTACTGGTGGGCGGCATTGGCATTATGAATATGATGCTCACCAACGTAACTGAGCGCATACGTGAGATTGGCTTGCGTAAAGCTCTTGGTGCAAAACGGCGTGATATTACGCGTCAGTTTTTGCTCGAATCGATTGCACTTTGTATAACTGGTGGCATAATAGGTATGGCACTTGGCTTGCTTAGTGCCATGGGATTATCAAACGCAGTAAGCATGTATATGAAAATGCATGTAGAGCCTGCTTTTTCGTGGAACACGGTAGCACTTGCTGTATCGATTAGCGTATGTATCGGTATGCTGTTTGGTTACTATCCCGCACGCAGAGCGGCGCGCCTTGATCCCATAGAATCGCTGCGTTATCAATAGCACGCAGCGCAGCTTTACAACGCTTTTGATGGCAATAAGGAGCTCTTACGAATACACTCACTGCGCACGCGCAAACCAACGCGTGTACCACCACGCATACGAGTACACACACAGAATCCTCTGCAAAGCCCGCCCGTGCGCTTATATTTGATATGGATGGCACCATCCTCAACACACTTGCCGATCTTGCTCATGCAACGCAGTTTACGCTTGCAAAACACCAACTTACCGATACCACGCTTGCAGAAGTACGCTGCGATGTTGGTAATGGCGCGCGTGTATTATTTGAGCGCCTCTGCAAAACGCGTGGTTGTTTTTCAGATGAGTTGGTAGATACCCTACTACACGATTTTCGCATATATTACGAAGCACATCATAACGACAACACCAAGCCCTACGAAGGCGTGCCCGATATGCTTGCACAATGCAAAAAAGATGGATGGAAGCTAGCCGTTCTTTCAAACAAGCCGCACGATGACGTATGTGCTTTGGCAGATGTTCATTTTTCGGGCTTATTTACTGTGGCTGAAGGCGCAAGCGATGCATTTTTGCTGAAACCGCACCCCGAACACGTAGAGCACATCATGCACATACTGCACGCAACGCCGCAAACATGCGTGTACATTGGCGACTCTGAAGTGGACGTACAAACAGCTCACAATGCGCAGGTACATGGCGTATTTGTTGATTGGGGATATCGTTCGCGCGAGGAGCTTAAGCGCGCGGGCGCAACCAAAATTGCCTCAACCCCTGATGAGCTCTATCAATTCATCACACACATATAACGCCTACCCGCCCAAACCTACCGCCTGCCCTAATTATTGTTTGTGAGAGCGCCTAATAGCTCATCTTGATATACCATAGAGGTACTATCAATCTCGAGAAAGGATGCACGATGGGTAAAATAGCATCTGAGGTGCTCGATATCAATTATGACGAGCTTGCCGAGTATTTACATGCAAACCATTCGGTATACATGAAGGTAGGCTCCACCGTCTATTATTTAACCGATGTAAATTACGAGGCATGGCGCGCACAAGACACTAATCTGCGTAACGCAAAAAATCACTTTGTAGATTGTTCAGAATTAGTTGCAACTGTTGACGAATTTTTAGCGTTGCCCTTTATTAATGGCAAAACAATTAAAGAGCAGTTTTATAACGCACAATTTTATGCATCAATTAAAGGCGAAAAGAGTAAATAACACTGGACGTACGTGATGCATGTAGTGCAAGCTGCAAACATGCAGCCGTTGCCTTTATGCACTGCATGCGCTAAACGCCAGCTCACATTAAGCAAACGTAAAAGACCACCGCATTTATACGGTGGTCTTCGTGTTTCTACTGTATAGACGTGCTATAGCTAATTGCGAAAGCTCCCCTGCTGAAGGGCAGATAGCACAGGGCGCAAGATATTACATACGCGCTTTAAGCTTAGCTGCTAACTCGTCTAAAGCTACAAGCTCTTGCTCGTGGGTTTGCATGTCGCGAAGCGTTACTTCGTTTGCTGCAACCTCGGCTTCGCCAATAACAACACAATAGCGTGCATTATATTTGTCAGCCTGCTTAAATTGTGCCTTCAAGCTGCGCATTTGATAGGATGATTCACAGCGAATGTGCGCATCACGAAGCATATTAGACACGCTAAACGCATACATGCGCTCTTTTTGCGACGTATAAGCAACATACACAAATGGGAATGATGGCGCAGGAGGCTCAACATTAAGCGCAGCAAGTGCAAGGGCAACACGCTCAAACCCAAGAGCCCAACCAAGGCCGCAGCACGGATGGCCGCCTTCAAGCTCAACCAAATTATCATAGCGACCGCCGCCACCAATAGCGCCAACACCAGCATCAGGGCATTCAACTTCGAAGACGGTGCGTGTGTAGTAATCAAGTCCGCGCACGAGCGTGGGGTCTTCGATATACGAAAGATGCAGCTGGTCTAAGAAGCGCTTTGTTTGCGCATAATGCTCAGCACAGGCGTCGCATAAATGATCGCGATACAAGGGCGCATCCTGCATAATTGCCTGGCAGGTTTCATTTTTGCAGTCGAACACACGCAGCGGATTAATTTCTGCACGCTCAAGGCAATCTTCGCACATACTGTCTGCATGTTTTTTGATATACGCTTGGACAAGCGCACGATATGCAGGACGGCACTCCGTATCGCCCATCGAATTAATACGAAGCTGCAATTTATCGAGAGGAATACCCATTGTGGTGTAAAACTTCATGAGCATCATAATGCACTCAGCATCGGCCGCAGGATCGGGCGCGGCAAGCCATTCAACACCAATTTGATGGAACTGACGAAGTCTTCCTTTTTGCGGGCGCTCACCACGAAACATAGCCTCGGCATACCACAGGCGCGTATCGTTTGCACCGCCTTGAATAAAGTTGTGTTCAACACAGGCGCGCACCACACCAGCAGTGCCTTCAGGACGCAGTGCCATACGTTGTTTTGCTTTTAAGTGGTCTTCTGAACCATGCTGCATAACGCCGTCGAGCAGAGCAGCTGAATACACACGAAACATCTCTTTGCGCACAACATCGCTCGACTCACCAATACCATGCACAAATGTTGCCACTTGCTCAAGTGCTGGCGTTTCTATCATTTCAAACCCAAAGGTATCAAAAATTGAACGTGCTACTGCTACCGCATGCTGCCATAGGCGCATTTGGTCACCGTATAAGTCTTCGCATCCCTGAATTTTTTGAGCCATAGTTCTTGTCCATTCTCACGTAAGACTAACCACCACAAACGATACGCGTGGTCGTTTTAATTAGTCGTCAAAACTAATTTCGTGCAGCCAACCAAACACGTCTTGTGCATCACCTTGCTGAATATCAACAAGCATTTGTCGAAGCGCAGAAAGCTTGGGGCCAGGCTGCGTAAGACCAGCACCAAATTGAATGTGATCTGAGCCGTCTACCACTTCGCCAACAGGTGAAATAACAGCAGCAGTACCGCACATACCGCATTCAGTAAACGCACCGTTGCGTACTTCTTCGAAGGAAACGCGACGCTGAACAACATTCATCGAAAGACAGGTGCGCGCAATTTCAACAAGCGAACGACGGGTAATAGAAGGCAAAATAGAATCGGTCGCTGATACGGGCACAACCAGTGTGCCATCGGTATCGATAAACAGGAAGTTTGCACCGCCCGACTCTTCAACATATTTGTGCGTTTCTGGGTCGAGATACATGTTGTCGGCAAACCCCTCGCTGTGTGCAAGCTGCGATGGATACATGCTCATTGCATAGTTAAGGCCAGCTTTAATGTTACCGGTACCGTGTGGAGCTGCGCGATCGTAATCGGGAATACGCACAGCTACCGGCTTTAAACCACCTTTGTAGTAAGGGCCAACAGGCGTTACCAAAATACGAAATTCGTACTCATCGGCAGGTTTAACACCAATAACATTGGATGTTGCCACCATAAATGGGCGAATATAGAGCGTAGCACCGCTACCATAAGGAGGTATCCAGCGCGCATTAGCACGAACAACCTGTTCTACTCCTTGCACAAAGGCATCAACCGGGTAGCTTGGCATGCACAAGCGCTTTGCAGATGTGCTCATACGCTCAGCATTTTGATCGGGTCGAAAACATACAATCTTGTTGTCTTTGGTGGTATATGCTTTTAGACCTTCAAACACTTCTTGGCAATAGTGGAAAATGCCTGCGCATTCGGAAAGTGTAAGCGTGTGGTCTGAGGTAAGCTCGCCCGGCTCCCATGCGCCATTGCGGAAGCGTGCAACATAGCTTGCGTCACAAGGTTGATAGGCAAATTGCAACGATGACCACGCAACCGGTGCTGTGTGAAGATCTGATTTTGTATACATACTCATCCTTTCGTTAGATATCCTATAACTATAGCGTTATTTTGAAATTGAACTATGTAAAATATAAAAGATTACGTACATCGTAACGATTCGTTTTCTTATCCGCTCATAAGGCTGGAGCTGAAAACGAATTATGACGATTTGTGTGTATTTGTTTGCAATTATATGTATATGAGTCATCACCCATATATGCGCTACAATTGAGCGGAGCAATAAACTCATGAAGGACTATACAGGTGATATATATGAATAACAACCAGGGTTTATTTCACCACAACAATCAGCATAAACCACATCCACGCCATGCCGCACAACAAACGAGCGTAACACCAAATCAGGACGCTCGTGCACAACAAGGCACGTACCAGCCGCAAGGTTACGAGCAGCAAGGCGCATACCAGCAACAAAGCTATGCACAACAAGGTGCAGTACAATCGGGCTCTTATACCCAAGGGTACTCGCAGCAAACCACCTATGGCAAACTAACCAACGACGTACATGCGCCGGTGCCCGTTATGAACGCGCACACGCGCTCGCAAGCTGAAGCCGATCACGGTGCACTTGCCGACCTTATTGTGCCAGAAGCACGTCGTGCAAAAGCAGGATACAGACGTATTCCCGTTACACGCAGACGCGCTATTGCAGGTATTGTTGCTGCAGCTGCTGTTGCAGGCGGCTGGTTTATGTGGTCTACACGCAAAGTTACCATTCATGTAAACGATGCTCCTCTCGCCTGCCCTGCAGGTGCTCACTTATCGGATATTGTGTCGCTCGCTCAGCTTTCGCTTAATCCGGGCAACTTTGTTGCAGTTGACGGCAGCACGCTTGAAGAAGGCAAAGGTGAGCCCTTTAGCGTGCACATTGAGGATAAGGATTTGTCAGCAGACGAAATAAAACAATACACCGTGCAGGGTGGCGAATATATTACGTTTGCCGATGGCGCCGACCGCATGGAAGACTACGACGTAGAAATAGAGGAAACGCAGCCAAAGCTGGCATCAACGGGCGAAGCCTATGGTGCAGTGCTCTATGTTGCCCAATGGGGTAAAGTTGGCAAAACCGAAATCCGTCACGGTAAAATATCAGGTAAAACTGCCAAAGGCGATGTCATTCAAGAGGTGCAGCATTGTCTTATTCGCAAACATAACGTAAAGCCCGATAACGATGAAAAGCTTGTTGCTGTAACGTTTGACGATGGTCCGAGTAACTTTACCGAGAAGTACCTAGACATTCTAAAACAGTATGGTGCAACAACTACGTTCTTTAACATTGGACAAAATGTTGATGCGCTGCGCGATTTGCCACCAAAAGTGCTTGAAGCAGGTCATCATGTGGCTGGTCACAGCTACACACACCCGCAGCTCTCAAAACTAAAACCAGACGCCCTCTTAAGCCAGCTTACTAAAACGAAAGATTCGATTGAAAGTGCAACAGGCGTTAAAACAACCATGATGCGCCCGCCCTATGGCGACTTTACTATGAAAACGTGGCTTAACACAAAGGGCACCATCTCAAGCGAAATTTTGTGGAATCAAGATACGCTCGACTGGAAACAACCGGGTGTCGATAAGATTATTTCGGGTGCGCTCAGGCAAATTGTACCAGGCAGCATTGTTCTTATGCATGATGGTGGCGGCAATCGCTCACAAGATGTGCAAGCGATTCCAAAAATCTTTGATGAGCTGGTAAAACGTGGCTATAAGCTGGTGTCTATCCAAGAGCTTCTTGCAAGCGACTCATCAATTCCAAAAGACATTGCCGATGGTACGGCAACCATGCCCGACGACTGCGTATGGCCAACTGAGCTTGCGTAAGGATACGCATATTCCGCCCATTGTGGGTGTGATGCGTTCATGCAAGTAATGCAAACAAACGCTCCAGATGCATAAGCATGTGGAGCGTTTTTCATACATAAACATTTTAACGCCAAGCATCCGCCTGGTGCAGTAAATCCGCCGTGCGGCGCTTGCGGCGCTTGTGGCGCCTGTAATACAAACGGGAATACGGTATTACGCACTCTTCATAACAACGGAGCGTACAACACCTGCCGCTTTATCGCAGGCATTAAGCGTATTTTCCATGCGGTCGAACAAACGAAGCCAGCTTACCACGTGACCACGGCGCGCTTCTTTTAGCTCGTCGTCGTGAAATAGGCGGTACAGTGCACTTTCATATACGGTGTCGCCCTCGTCTTCGATGTGACCAACTTCAATAGAGTGCGTAAGCGCAGCTTTGTCCTTTTTATACGAAGGAAGTGCTTCTATCATCTTATCGAGCTCGCGCACGGCACACAGCGTTAAATCGGCAAGCTGAATGGCCTCTGCGCGGGTACCTGAAGTGTTAAAAAGTTCAAGACGAATAGCTACGCTTTCCATAGAGTCGATAATGTCGTCGAGGCTAAGCGCCAAATGCGAAATGTCGTCGCGGTCAAATGGCGTAATAAACGATGAATACAGCTCATCCATAATACCTTTTACGTGCTCATCACAGTGAACTTCATGAACTTTCATGATGGGGATAAGGTTAATGGTGTTTGGATAATCGTGAACGAGCTTGGTGTAGTCTTCGGCCGACTTTACCAAATCGTGACCAAATTCCTTAAACTTCGTATAAAAAATGTCCTCTTTTTTCATGGGGTATCTCCTTTAATTAAAAGATGTACAAGAAAATTTTCGTTAGAACAAAACCGATAATGCCACAGCCCGGAAACGTAAATATCCAGGTGTACACCATTTCTTTTGCTACATTCCAGTTTACCGATCGCACGTCTTTTGCAGCGCCCGCACCCATAATAGCTGCGGTTTTTGCATGTGTGGTTGAAACAGGCAAGCCGGTAATAGTTGCAATAAAAAGCGATGCGGTAGCCGAAGCGCTTGCAGCAAAGCCCTGGTACTTTTCCATTTGTACCATTTCCATGCCAACTTTTTTAATGATGCGCTTCCCACCAATTGCCGTACCAATAGCCATGGTAAGTGCGCAAAGCACTTCTATCCACAGAGGAAAGCCGTTAAGATCCTGAACACGAATACCGGCAGAAAGTGCGACAGCAAGCATTGCCGTTGACATAAACTTTTGACCATCTTGCGCACCATGCATAAGCGCTACACCAGCAGCACCAATAACCTGCAGCTTTCCAAACATATCATCGGTTTTTCTGCGCTCGGCATTACGACAGGTTGTACGAATAAATTTTGTAATAAGCCAGCCAGCAAAATATCCGGCAACCGATGAAAAGATAAGGCCGTAAATAACTTTTACCCACTCATCAAAATTAACACCCGAAAAATTGCCTGATACGGCAAGCGCAGCGCCAGTAAGACCAGCAATAAGAGCATGCGACTCACTGGTTGGAATACCAAAAATCCAGGCACCAACACCCCACGACACAATGGCGATGGTAGCAGCCGCAAGTGAGACGAGAGCCGCGTGCGTGTCGCCACCAAAATTAACCATTGAACTCATGGTATCGGCAACTGCGTACGAAATAAAACTCATAGCAACAAGACCAATAAAGTTGCAAATAACACTCATGATAATGGCAGCATTAACACCAATGGAACGCGTGCCGATGGGCTCGGCAATAGCATTTGCAGCATCGGTTGCACCGTTTACAAAAATCGAACCAAGAACAAGAAATACTACAATTGCTAAAAAAGGATTTTGCTGCATTAATTGCAGAAACTGATTAAAGTCAACCACGTAGTATGATCCTTTCGAATACGATTATGCGCAAATTGCATACACAAGCGCACACGAGCACACACCAGGGTAAGCATATGTGTACAATTTGCATGAACTATGTCCGCCATCTATTTTTACACGAAAACCCGCTCAATAGCACGAGATTATTGAGCGGGGCAAAAATAACGCGAATTATGAACGTTTTGTTACAACAAGCTGAAAACACAGCTATGCATACTACGAACAAGATGATACGCGGGAACTTGAAGTGATGGTGTACGCAACACCCTTTTGAGGGCGTGCCCACGAAACAGCGTAACCGTTTTCGACCAAAATATGAGAAAGTGCCACGTTGCAAGCATTAACAACACGAAAATCAACGAGCGCAGATTGCGGATTATACTCGCTTAATTGCTCTTGAGAAGACCAATAAGGAAGCTGTAAGGTTTGTGCAAGTTGTGTCTCACCTGTTTTTGCATTAATGAGATCGATCATGGCGCACACGTAGGTTTTTTGATAATCCTCGGCACGCGTAAGAGCAAACACCGCATTGGCAGGAACAGGTGAATCCCAGTGAATATCGAGCCATGAACGCGCTTTTGAGGTGCTCACGCCGGCAGCACGCGATAAAACTAACGAATTGTAACCAACTGCTTGACATCGTGCGGCAAATTCTAACCGATCCATAGTGCATCCCCTTACGTTGTGCATGGCAGATGCGCACAATGTATCTCGCAGAACGACAAGAAGCATGGTGCATCTACCCAAAATCGCTGAGTGTCTTCTTGGTATACATATTCACTGTAACGCATTTTTAACAAATAAACTGAAATATATCTAAAAAATTTTAGAGGAGCACATTAACGCTTAAATAAGCTGCATAAACACCAAAACTGCAGCAGAAAGGCGCGGCATGCGGGTGCAGATGCTCAGCTATGTATGTACATTTGGAATGGATGGACGCAAAGGCTGCATATGATAGACGCAAACGCCGTAACCATGCAGACGCACGTGCACAAAAGGCGCGCACAGCGCACTTAACGCTTGGTGATAATACCAATAAGGGCACGTATACCTGCGCAAACTACCTGCCACGCACTGGGGCTGCGGCGCAGGCGCTGCTCTCCTATGTGCTCGCGAATAGCGCGCAGCACTTGTTTATTATTGCGTGTTGAGAAAATAAATTGGCCGGTGTGGTTCGTGACAATCATAAAACGTGAAATATATGTACCACCAAATAGTACCGAAGCGCTTATATAGGAAATTTCGCTCCATGGAATTTGAATATAGTCGCGCGGATTTTTGCTGTTATAAAACTCAAACGCGCGATCACCAAGAAGCACCGTGCCGTATACTGCAAGCCCTGCCATTGATGTTGCAGGAATACTGAGTTCAACACGGGTATTTTGAGATGAAACCATACCCAACTCCTGTTTTTATTACCATACCGAAACCGTGCAAACAAGGCACCCCACAGCGAGCCAACGTATGCACAAAACCGTATAGAAAGCATACAAACACGCGCAAGCGCATGGCAATCAACAGACCACCATGCGCAAGAGCACGTACTAATTACTGTATAGTCACCTTACATAATGCCAGTAAAGCGAGCGGCAATACCAATAAGGAAGAGCGCAAGAATGATAACGATAGGCGAAACATTCTTTTTTAGAAGCCAGCAGCAAAGCAACGTAAGAAGAAGTGCGGCTGCACCTGGAATAAGCATATCGAGGTTTTGCTGCAGCGTGGTAACTTTCATTTGGTTAAGACCGGTTGCACCCAAGCTTGAATATTGCTCAAGAGCCGACTTAATACCTTGCGCCGAAGGTTCAATTTTAGTCCAATCGATAAAGGCGCCTGGCTGCTGAGCAACCGAAGAAACAACGGGCTTAAAGCTAATAGATACCCAGCGCTGAACAAGCGAACCGATGATAAACATGCCCAAAATGGATGCACCTTCGGTAATTTTGCTTAATACGCCGCCCGATACGTCTTTTACAATTGAGGTACCAAGTTTGTAGCCAAACTCCTGCGTGTACCACATAAAGCCCATACGAATAACGTTCCACAACACAAAGAAAAGAACGGAGCCTAATAGGGCACCACCAAGGGCAAGCGACGCACCCAGTGCACCTAAAATTGGACGCATGGTAAACCAAAAGACGGGGTCGCCAACACCGGCCAGAGGACCCATCATGCCAACCTTAACACCCTGGATAGCGGCATCGTCGATAGCTTTGCCATTTGCACGCTCCTCTTCGAGAGCAAGTACTACACCCATAACAGGCGCAGATACATACGGGTGCGTGTTGTAAAATTCCATGTGACGCTTGCATGCGGCAATCTGGTCTTCTTTTGAGTGATACAGTTTTTTGATAGCAGGCAGCATAGCAAAGCACCAGCCGCCATTCTGCATACGCTCATAGTTCCACGAACCTTGAAGGAACTGATGGCGCCATGCAACAGCCATACGATCTGATTGAGTAAGCTTAATTTGATCTGACATAGCTACACATCCTTCTTATTCGTAGTCGTTGATAATATCGCCCAGAGGATCTTGTGATCCGGCAGCAGAGCCTGCAGAATTCTTTGAAAGCTCTTTTAAGCCAAGGAAAATAAGGGCAAGTGAGATACCAATGGCACCAAGACCAATAAGGGTGAGCTCTTTAATGGATGCCATAACAAAACCAAGAATAAAGAATGGCCACACTTCGCGCGAGGACATCATATTGATAACCATAGCGTAACCAACGGCAGCTACCATACCACCACCAACAGCCATGCCGCCGGAAAGCCATGCGGGCATTTGGTTGAGAATGCTAGTTACTGCCGCTGCAGGTAAGAAGCAAAGCGCAGCTGCAGGAACAGCAATGCGCAAACCTTGCATAGCAATACCAACAAGCTGCAGTGCAGAAATAACGCCAAAATTAGCTTCTTGAGCTGCGGAATCCATAGCGTGTACCAAAGGAATTGCAATGGTGCGCGCAATCATGGTAAGAAACAGACCGGCTACCGACAAAGGAATCGCAAGAGCAATTGATGTGTTAATAGCGTTGGCTGGATCGGTTTTACCTCCTTCGAGTGCAAGCACCATAATGATGGATGAGGCAATCGACGCAAGCGCAGCATCGGGAGCAACGGCAGCACCAATGTTAGCCCAACCAAGGGCAATCATCTGCAGCGATCCACCAAGGATAATACCTTCGGTGGGATGACCGGTAACAAGACCGATGAGCGTGCATGCTACAAGCGGTTGATGGAATTGGAACTCATCGAGAATTCCCTCCATACCAGCAAAAAATGCAACAATAACGATAAATACAACGCTTAATATTGGCATAGTGTCCTCCCCTATGCGAGCTCAGACTTTGCCTTTTGAAGCAAAGCATCAAAATTTTCAGAGGTATCAGCAGGAACCTTGCGCACGTCAAACGTAACGCCGAGTGCAAGAAGTTTATCAAAGGCTTCAACATCGTCCTTACCCATGGCAATAGCAGGGTTAACTACAACTTTGCCAAGAGAATGTGCAATTGAACCAAGATTTACCTGCTTAATATCTACACCGGCTTCGATTGTTTTAAGCAAATCGGTAGGCGTTTCGAATAAGAGGAGCACTTTTGTTGCACCAAAGCGAGGATCTTTTGAAATTTGAACCATTTTGCTGATAGGAATAACGTGTGCGTGTACACCTGCGGGAGCAGCTTCAATAATCATCTGCTTGCGCAAGGTGTCTTTGCACACGGTATCAGAAACAACGATGATACGGTCGGGCTTCACCGATTTTGTCCATGAAGTTGCAACCTGACCATGCAAAAGACGGGTATCGATACGCGCAAGACCAATTTTAATATGGCCATCGCCAAGCACGGTACCTTCGGGAATAGCTGCATGCCCAGCGGGCGCAGCTTGAGGCGTTGCAGGGGCAGACGCTGCGTCGTGAGCGTCCTTGGCAATATCACCAGGCTTGGTTTGAAAGCCACCGCGGGCTTCGCCAAGCGCTTCAGATGCCACCTCACGTGCGGTTTCACAGCCAAAACGCGCACCATATGCTGCAATAAGCATGGGCAAATTAAGGCCAGAAAGCGCAACCCAATGATTATCGCCTGCATTATCGAGCAAAAGCGATACCTGGTTCCATGGCGTGCCACCTTGCAAGTCTACTAAAAAGAGTATTTCCTGAGGATCGTCAAACGAGTCGATTGCAGTTTGGAGCTTTGCGCGCAAATCGTCGGGACCCATATCGGGCGTAAGGCAAACGGCGTGCACATTGTCTTGTGCACCAAAAATCATTTGCCCCGACTGCAAAATGCCTTCTGCAAGTCCACCGTGGCTGGTAAGAATAATATTGACCACAGTATGCTCCTTTCTTGTAGTGTGATGTATAGATTTACAGACAAATAAGATCGTGCGTAGACTGCGTAAAGAGCTCAAATCCGTGTGCTGTTACCAAACCAAAGTCTTCGATACGAACACCAAATTTACCCGGCAGATAAATACCCGGCTCAACGGTAACAACAGAATTTTCGGGAAGGGGCTTTGAGTATGTAAGCGCAAGGAAGGGGCGCTCATGAATCTCAAGACCAACACCGTGACCCAAACCATGCTTAAAGTATTCGCCGTAGCCTTCTTTTTCGATAATGGCAAGCGCACGTTTGTGCATGTCAGAGCCAATATCACCCGGCATTACGGTGTCTTCAACAGCTTTTTGCGCGCGGCGAACCGTGTCATAGACGAGCTGCTGCTCTTCTGAAGGCGTGCCCATGCAAACGGTGCGCGTCATGTCGGTGTGATAATCGTGCCACGCCGCACCAAAGTCCATAACAACCATGTCACCCTTTTGAAGAACACGATCGGAGGGCTGACCATGCGGATTTGCGCCATTAGGACCACTGATGGTGATGGTATCGAATGCAAGCGCATCGGCACCATGTGACAGCATAAAGTTATCGAGTTCAACGCGAAGCTCAAGTTCAGTTTTGCCAACAGCAACGAAATTGAGCATGTGCGTAAACCCAGCATCAGTAATGCTTTGCGCATGTTTCATGGCATCTACTTCTGCCTGGTCTTTTACCATACGCAAATCGGCAATGTCACCGTGCATACGAGGCGTGTCGCAAGAAATTGAAAGATCGTACAAGCGCGCGTGAAGATTGTCAAAAAATGAAAGTGCAAGCGTATCCTCAACAGCTACCACACGTGCTTTTGTTTGATAAATGTGCTGCGCAACCCACAAAGCAGGATCGATGGTGTCCATATCGATAATCCAGCTTGTGTCTTTGCCCAGCTTGGTTTTGAACGTGTTGTAATACCGAGAATCGGTGTGCAAGAACAAATCGTCTTGCGTGATAAATGCTGTGTGAGCAAGCTCAAAATCGAATGTGCGCTCACTTCCTGTTAACCAGCGAAGATCGGGGTTATTCCGCAAAATAACGGCATCATAACCACGCTGTGCCATAAGTTTCCTAAAACGGCAAACACGACCAGCGCATACAGATTCTGCCATAGTTTCTCCTCTATACCGAGCGGTAAAATTACTAAATGTTCATTATAGCTTATAGATAGCAGATATACGCGCAGGTTTTGAAGGAGTTTTATAGTAGGTTTCAGTAAGTGGTGCCACACGCACATAACCAGGGATTATGCTTAGTTTTGCGTTGCATGTGCGTCACACCACGCACGCGTATGCTCCGCCAAAAGCTCAGGAGTAACGTTTGTCATACGCACGCGGCCGATCGTTTGAGGAAGTGGCAGCATACACTTGTGGCTACGCAAAAAGCACTCATTATGCAATTCTTGCTGCAACTCTGCAGGATTAATATCAACGCTTGCCCAGGGAATTTCGAAACGTGAAAGCAGCTCATCTTGAGCTAAACAATCATCAACACTCAGTGCCTCAAGTGAAACAGCAAGGCGCGCAGAAAAACGCAGCGCTTCAGCGTACGCAAGCGCGGGATCGATGGCGTTGTGCGAAGCACGTATAAGCGCGCGAGAAATAATTTCACCATACGCTGCTGCCTGACGGATGGAAAGCGCCGATGACGCCAGCATGCGACCGCGAAGCTTAATGCCCTCGATTGCATAATCGATAAGCTCTTCGGGGTCGTCGTGCATAATGGTGTAGGCGTTATCCCATAGAGTGCCAAACTGCGATTGCGATTCTGCCATGGCACTTGCTACCATCATAACGCGCATAAAACGAGCCTGCGAGCAGGCAAGATCGCGCGGCACATAAGCTGTATCAAAAAGTACATGATCGGCCTGGCTAGGAATGTTAATCATTGCTGTACTATTCGAACACGAAAGTGCTTCGGGCTGCGTTGTTGCACATATAAGCCCGCTTATATCAATGGGCAATGCCATAAAGCGCACGCCAGAACACCACGTGCGAGCAGCATATTCGCACAGTTGAAGCGTACAGGCTGAACCTGTAGCAGTAATCATGTCGTCGGCAGTGATGTGATGCTCAAGCAATATCCTACATATAGCATCAACCGATGACAGCGTGTAGTTCATATGTTCAAGATGAGCCTCTACAAGTTCAAAGCCCGCCGAAGTAGTTTGGCGGCGCAGCTCATCGAGGGTATCGGCGCCTGCAGCGTCATCGTAAAGTAGCATCATCGTGTGAGGAATGCCTACCTGCGACTTACAAATGTGGCCAAACTGCAATAGTGCCTGCGCGCCAACACGTAAATCGCAAGAGCCTGCACTCAGCGCAATCCATTGGCGGCGCAACGGTTCAGGTTCAGGTTCAGGTTCAACCGCAGGCTCAGGTTCAAGTTCAGGTTCAGATATAGTCGCAGGTTCAGATGCAGATCCAGATGTAGGTTCAGATTCAACTACAGGTTGTGTGGCAGCTTCAGGTGCTGTGCTCGTAGCAACCGTTACATCGTTTGTTGTATCAATCGATTCATTCATGATGCGCTCCAATCCACGTAACTCTACGCAACACTATCCACTCAATGACCCGCAGTACATAGGTGTACCACAAATCGCGCCGCGATTGCGGCTTTACCAAAATTGTGCGAGTACCGCCCCGTTTACCTGCCAAAATGTCAGTAAACAGCTGATCGCCAATTACGCATGCATGCTCAGGTGCAATACCATGCTTCTTCATAACGTTTACCATAACACTGCACGACGGTTTCATCGCGTGCGAAATTGCCTTAATACCCAGGCTTTGCGCAGTGTTATTAACAGCTTCAGTATGAATATTGTTAGACACAATGTACGCGCGTATCGACGTGTGGGCAGCAAGCGCATCAAACCACGCTGATACATCAGCGGGTATGGTGCGGGTACTACGAGGAACGCAGGTATTATCGCGATCGATAAAAAGCACCTCAATGTGCCACGATTCTAACAAGCTCAGTGGTATATCTGATATCGATACATAATAGGCGTCTGCCGGAATAAAACTCATGTTACGAGGCTTTCTTAATTGCTTCTTGGTGTTGTTCATAGGTTTCTGAAAATACGTGTTCTTTTTCGGTTATCCAAAAATACATGTACGACGTATCCTTAGGGTTAAGCGCTGCTACTATCGATGGCAAGCCAGGAGAACAAATTGGTGTTGGCGGCAAACCACGGTTAAGGTAGGAATTATAAGGACTCTGTTTTTTGAGGTCGTCGGCCGTAACCTTACCTGCTGTTACATAACCCATCGTCGCATCCGATTCAAGTGGCTTATCAATCTTAAGGCGATTGTAAAAAACTGACGCTACCAGCGGGCGGTCATCATCGGTAAGCGCCTCTTTTTCGATAATCGAAGCAAGCGTAAGAAAATCGTAATACGACATCGTAACGTGGTATTTTTCTTTGATGGTTTTGCGCGCGGTATCAAAATCGAGCACACTTACCTCTTTTTGATACTGCGCGAGCATCGTCTTTACAATAGACGGTGTTTGCGGTACCTTACCTTCGAAATCATAGGTTTTTGGAAATAAAAAGCCCTCAAGCGAATCGTTGTGTGCATCTTTTACAAACGGAAACTCGTCAGCATAACTATGTGCCTGCAGCGATTGTTTAATGGTATCGGGGGCAATACCATAGGTAGTTTGAATAAGCTCAACTAAACGCGCTGAGGTAAGACCCTCCGGAACGCTGAGGGCATTTTCCTGGGCATTTGGCCCTTGGATTAAGCGATCGATAAGCTGGTCGAAATCTGCACCCCGCATAAGCAGATAGGTGCCGCTTTTTATTTGCTGTGCCGCATTAAGATGATTTCCCAACGCTTTTAAGAATTGCGTTGTATCGTTGATAACATCTGCCTCTTTAAGAATCGCTGCAATCGACGATGCAGATGCACCTTTTGGAATGGTAACTTTGGCTTCGGTGCCGTCGGCATTTGCTTGCGAGCGGGCTGATTGCGCCGTTGGATTAGCAAACTTAAACGCGAAATAACCTCCACCAACAACAACACAAACGGCCAAAATAGCAGCTACAATCGTATAGCGATGCGCATGCGCATGTGGTTGTGCAGCGCGTGTGCCTGCCTTTGTTGCACCACCATGTAACGGATGAACGCGTGTTAAATGTTCATGCGTGCGCGCAGCAGATGTGGGGCGAAGCGGCGTGCGGGCGCACTTCTTTCCTACGTTATCGGTTATAGACACATGAGCTGTTGGCGCTGTCACAGGTGCTGGTGCGGGTGCGGGCTGAACAGAAGAATTAGCCACTTGGGGTACATGTTGAGCAGCACCTGAATGTTTTCCTTTGGGTGAGACAGTGGGCTTGGTATCCATACCTATCCTTTCTGGGCATCCAAATAGGCTTGCAAAAAAAGCGAGGCGGCAATCATATCGATATGCCCCCTCATCTGCTTTTCTTTATACCCTTGTGCGCGCAAAATGCGTTTAGCTTCGCTCGAAGAAAGACGCTCGTCTACAAATGCAAGTGGAAGATTGCAGCATGCGGCAATGTGCTGTGCTTGCTGCGTTATTTTTTCTGCTTGCGCGCCACATGCGCCGTCAAGCGACTTTGGCAAGCCGCAAACAAGCAGCTCAGGCTCATAATCTTCGAGAATACGCCTAAACGTTTTTGCACACGAATACACTTCTTGAAATGGCAGCACCTTAACGGGAGATGCAACACTACCGGTAGCATCGCTTACCGCAATGCCCACACGCACATCTCCTATGTCAAGCGCTACCACTCTCATACATCAACTCATGTTTCTAGTGTACCTACACAACATACGCACCGCACAGGCGGCTTACACGTCTAATAACGTGCGTGCCTGAGCAAGTGCATCCTCAATGCCCTGGGCATTGGTGCCACCTGCCTGCGCCATTGCTGCCTTGCCGCCACCGTGGCCTGCAATTGCACCAGCAATAGCTTTAATTACCTGCGCGGCGTCAAAGCCTGC
Organism: Atopobium massiliense; assembly: GCA_900343135.1. Taxonomy (GTDB): domain Bacteria; phylum Actinomycetota; class Coriobacteriia; order Coriobacteriales; family Atopobiaceae; genus Fannyhessea; species Fannyhessea massiliensis. The sequence goes on from OPYK01000001.1 coordinate 230,432, forward strand.
AGCGATGGCATCATCTGTTGCTGCAGCTAACAGAGCTGCTTTTTCGCCTGTTGATGAGGCAAGTACACACGCGCACGGCGTTTGGTTCATGCGCTGGCGAATGCCATCCCACATGGAGCGAAGGTCTTTTGCTTCGACATGTTGAACATGAGCAATAACAAGCTTATAACCAGGTTTTTCGTATGCTGAGGAAACCGCAGAGCTAACCTGATCGGATGAAGAGCCACTGAGCGCTGCTTTGAGTTTTTTGTCTGCTGCGGAAAGCGACGATTTAAGCTGGTCAACACGGGCAAGAACATCGTCTTCGCGGCATTTGAGCATAGATGCAAGCTGGTTGAGTTCGCTCAGCTTGGAGTCAACATATTCATACGCGCCACACGAAGTAAGCGCTTCAAGACGACGAACATTTGAGCCAACGGATGTTTCACTAATAATTTTGAAATAGCCAATATCGGCAGTGTTGCGCACGTGCGTACCACCACAAAGCTCACGCGAATACACAGCATCTTCGCCAGAGCCAGTTTGAACAATACGTACGTCTGCATCGTACATTTCGTCGAACAGGGCAATTGCATCGGTTTTGCGGGCTTCAGCAAGCGGTACAACACGCGTTACCATGGTCTCAGCTGCAAAAATCTCGCGATTAACAATGGCTTCTACCTGAGAAATCTGATCGTGAGTAAGTGCCTCAAAGTGAGTAAAGTCGAAACGCAACCGATCGGGAGCAACAAGAGAACCTGCCTGGCTTACGTGTTTGCCAAGAACCTGCTTAAGTGCAGCTTGAAGCAGGTGCGTTGCCGTATGGTTGCGACGAATAAGCTCGCGGCGCGTAACGTCTATCTGCGCAGACACCGTATCACCTTTTGCAATGCTCCCCTTTTGAACGGTGCAGGTGTGCACAATAAGAATATGTGCCTGGTGCTGCGTATCGTCTACATGAAGCACGCTTTCGCCACAACGAAGCGTACCCGTATCGCCAACTTGACCGCCGCGCTCACCGTAAAATGGTGTTTTGTCCAAAATAACATCAACAACATCGCCGCAGCCAGCAGAAGATACCAATGCACCATCACGCACAAGCGCAAGAACACGCGCATCGTCGCAGCTATTTTGTGTATAGCCTAAAAATTCAGTTTCGGAGAGTTCATCGGAAAGCGATGCCCAAATGGAGTTTGCCTGGCCCCATGCATCACGATTTGCTTGGGCACGAGCGCGGGCTTTTTGATCCTCCATAAGCGCATTAAACGTATCCATATCGGTTGGATGCTGAGCATTTTCGGCAATTTCGCAGGTGAGGTCGATAGGAAAACCGTAGGTGTCGTGCAGCTTAAACGCAACTTCACCAGAGAGCGGCTTGCCTGAAGGAAGCTGTGCAAGCTCTTTGTTGAGCAGCGCCTCACCCGCATCGAGCGTTGCGCAAAAACGTTGCTCTTCGGCAGAAACAATAGCATCGATGCGATCTTTACCCTCGGTGAGCTGCGGATACGACGTTGCCATAAGACGCATAACCTCGTGCGTGTACGTACGCATAAATTCACCGCGAATACCAAGCAGGCGTCCGTGATAGATAGCACGACGCAGCAGACGGCGAAGCACGTAGCCACGACCCTCATTACCGGGCAAAATGCCATCGCCAATCATAAAGGTGCAGGCACGCGCATGGTCGGCCAAAATACGAAGGCTTTTATCGGTTGCGGCGGTTTCGTGATAGCGTTTGTTTGAAAGCTTTTCGCCAACAGCAATGAGCGTACGCAACACGTCGCCCTCATAATTGGAGCCTTGGTGCTGCATAATAGCAGCTATACGCTCAAGTCCCATACCCGTATCGATGTTACGATGCGGCAATTCGGGCATCGAGCCATCTTCTTGACGATCAAACTGCGTAAATACCAAGTTCCAAAACTCAAGATACCTGTCGCCGTCATCGCCCGGCTTTTCGCCTTCAAACTCTGGACCTTGGTCAAAGTAGATTTCTGAACACGGACCGCAAGGGCCAGTGGGACCGGCAGCCCAAAAGTTGTCTTCTTCACCCAAGCGTGAAATGTGGCTTAAATCAACACCCTGCTCTTGCCAAAGTTCACATGCTTCGTCGTCGTTGGTAAAAACGGTTACATACAAGCGATCTTTGGGCAAACCCAGGTGCTCAGGCGACGTAATAAATTCCCATGCCCATGCAATTGCCTGGGCTTTTGTGTAGCCACCAAACGAGAAGTTGCCGAGCATTTCAAAAAATGACAAGTGACGCGCGTCGCCAATATTTTCGATGTCGTTGGTGCGCAAGCATTTTTGACACGATGTTGCACCAATTTCGCGCATCGTTTTAATGCCCTGGTAATATTCCTTAAATTGATTCATGCCGGCATTTGCCAACAGCAGCGAAGGATCATCTGGAATAAGCGAGGATGAAGGATAGCGTTTGCAGCCCTTCGATACGAAAAACTGAAGAAAGTTTTCGCGAATTTGCGCAGTTGTCATTGTTTTGTAATCCGTGCCGGTCATAATTCTCCTTATATGAACATTACAGGTGCACGCTCAAGATGTACTATTGCTACACGCACGCGCAAGCATGCTTGAACAAAGGCGCACACAAACAATCATGGTATCAATAATACCAGCTATCGCGTAGATACGCAGATTTAATATAGAATTTAAGCATTGTACACAAAGTACGTACGCAGCGTTTGCGCCATATGCGCAAGACGAGCTACAGCGACGGGTCGAGCTTTTCTTGTAACTTGCGCAAGGTATTACGCAATAGGCGTGATACCTGTACCTGCGATATCTGCAACTTATCGGCAATTTCAACCTGAGTCATTCCATCAAGAAAACGCATGCGGATAATCTGTTGTTCACGCTCGGTGCAATTTTTAATAATTTCCTGAAGAACAAGCTTATCGTCGCAGGCTTCCAAATCGTCGTCTACCGAAGCATAGGTATCAAGCACGCTTGTTGCCGCTGAGCCGTCGTCGTTATCTACAGTGGGTACGTCGAGCGAAACAGAGCTATAGGCACGCGACGACTCCATTGCCTCAAGCACTTCATCAACACTAACATGAAGCTCACGGGCAATTTCCTCAACAGATGGCGAATGCTGCAACTTTTCAGTAAGCATATCGGTTGCTTGGCTTACCTTGCTTGAAAGCTCCTGCAAGCGGCGCGGGACACGCACCGACCAGCTCCTATCACGAAAATGGCGCTTAATTTCACCTAAAATGGTAGGCGTAGCAAAGGTAGTAAACTCCAGGCCCCTATCGATATCAAACCTGTCGATTGCTTTAATAAGGCCAATTGTTGCCACCTGAATGAGGTCATCGAGCGACTCACCACGATTTTTAAATTTTGATGCAAGAAAACGTGCCAAATTAAGGTGATTGAGAACAAGCTGATTACGCGCTTCTTCATCGCCATGACGCTTAAACTTTATGAAAAGCTCACGGGTACGCTGCTTGTCCCATGCAGCCGTTTGCGACGAACGCGCACTGCGCCTGCGTGCTAACGGTTGAGAATCCACCCTGGACGCTTCTTCCTTAGGAGTTTCTTCCTTGGGCGTTTCGTTATTCGTCGTCATACACACGCCCAATCGTTTTTTCGATATGAAGCACGTTATCTTCTATAGAGAACGAATCACTTACCGCAGACAACATCATTTCAACAAGACGTATGTCTTCATCGTCAATGGTATGAAACGGCTTTGAGCCAAGCGTTGCAGAAATAGACGCAACCGAATTGTTCAGCTCAAAACTAAGTGTGCACATATCCGCTGCCGTAGAACAGCTATACACGAATGCTTCTTCGGCTGCCATGCGCAAATCTTCTACGTCGTCTACACTCATATTGCACACAACAGCTAAGTTTGCGGCCATCATACGCACACAGCGGGCAAATTTTGGCTGCGCGGGAATAGTAAGGCTTATTGGTTTATTGTTCATGTTCGGTATCACCATCTTTGTTGGTTGCCGCAGGCTCGGGATAGGTTATGTACGTGCGAGCAGCATACGTGGGCCTAGTTTGCGTGTGGGCGGACGTGTTGGGAGTTTCAGCAGTGCTACCTGCTACATGAGCAGCAGCACCTGCATCGTGTGTGTCATCAACTTCGCGACCAGCAGCTTGACCAACAGCATAAGCAGGATTTCCGCCAGCAATCTGTCCGCGTGCTTCACCTGACGCGTCTTCATCGCTCACCCTATCAAACATCTGGCGCGATGTTTTGTATCCACTCATAAAATGTTGAGCAAAGGTTGAAGCGGTAGACGTTATGCCAGATATTGCCCCTTGTGCCACGCCCGCAACAGTATTTGCCGCACCTGCTGCCGAATCGGAAACCTCGCGCACATGCTCCAAAATAACTTCGGTTGTGTTAAGCTGCCCTTGGAGCTGCGCTACCGTTACATGGGTATCTTCGAGCAACGACGAAAGCTCCTTCACAGATGGCTGCAAATCGTCGAGCGTTGCATCAATTTTTTGAATAACAGGCTCTACTTGATCCATTGTTTGGCAGGTAGTGTGCACAAACGTTTGCAAATCGCCGCGCACACGACGCAGCGTGATAACAAACTCAACAGTTGCAACAAGCACACAAATGCACAATATAGCTGCCACGATATATGGTAGATAAGTTTCCATATGCTCTCATTTCTCACACAACGGTGTACCTGCACAGCAGCCTGCACAGTACATAGCTGTATTCATTGTATCAATCAACGCTGCGACGACGATGCAGATTGTGTGCGCATCTGTTGAATTTGATTGATACGTGCTGCTTCCCAACCGCGCGGACTGGGAGTAAACAGCGAATTAGGCTCGATGCCTGAAGGCGCATATTGCTGAGCAACCCAGCCGCTCGGATAATTATGCGGGTAGCGATATTCGCCTAACGATTCTGCGCCCGGACGATGTCTATCTCGCAGATGTGCTGGTACAGCACGCAAAACACCCGATCGCACATCGCGCAGAGCTGCATCAATACCTGCTTCGCATGCATTTGACTTTGGCGCAAGCGCGTTATAGAGCGCTGCTTGAGCAAGATTAATGCGACATTCAGGATACCCAATGGTACGCGCAGCGCTCATAGCTGCTGCAGCAACACAAATAGCCTGCGGGTCGGCGTTACCAATATCTTCTGACGCACAGATAAGAATGCGCCGTGCAATAAAAATTGGGTCTTCACCAGCATCAATCATACGGGCAAGCCAATAGAGCACAGCATCGGGATCGCTTCCGCGCATGGATTTTATAAACGCCGATATCACATCGTAATGCATGTCCTGTTTTTTGTCGTAGGGCAGCCCTACATGCGGATTTGCCTGCTCAACACAGGTTGTATCAATACAAAACGGCTCATTGTTGCGCGTATGCGCAATATACTCAGAAAGCTGCGGTATGCTAAGCGCAATGTGCTCGGGCGGAGTTGCCATCTGACTGGCAAGCTCAAGCGTACACAACGCAAACCGTGCATCACCACAGGAAAGCTGCACAAGCTTCTGTTTGGCTTCGTACGTAAGCGTAAAACAATTGTGTAACCCGCGCTCATCGTGTAGCGCACGATTAATAACCAGCTCAATATCATCATCAGAAAGCGCAGTAAGCTCAATAATGCGCGAGCGGCTGATAAGTGCAGAATTAACCTCAAAATACGGATTTTCAGTAGTAGCACCAATAAGGATAATCGTGCGCATTTCTACAGCTTCAAGCAGCGCATCTTGCTGAGCACGATTAAAGCGATGAATTTCGTCCAAAAACAAAATGGTACGCTGCCTGCGCGTATACAAACGTGAAGATGCTGTGCTTATGGTGTCGCGCACGTCTTTTACCGTGGCACTAATAGCACTCATCGTAACAACGTGCGCGTTCGTATAACGCGCAATAATGTGCGCAAGCGTTGTTTTACCGGTGCCAGAAGGCCCATATAAAATAATGCTGGTTACCGTGTCATGTTCGATGGCGCGCCTAAGCCAGCTGTGCTCGCCCACTGCCTGGCTTTGACCTGCATATTCATCAAGACTGCAAGGGCGCATACGCACGGCAAGGGGCGCCGCCATATCTGCGCGGGCAGGCGCCTCCAAGGGGGTATCTTTTGCACTGGTAGATGAATTAAGATCGAACAAGGTGTCCATATGTATCCTTACTCAAACCGGCGAAAACGCGGATAGGTTGGAAACACGTCGCACGCGTCGCTAAACAGATGCAAACAAATGTCGATAAAGTAATCGTCAGTCATCGAACTAATAAAATCGCATACCGTTTGTGGCAAACTTTCCTTCCAATTGTACGTGTAATGGTAGTAAGACAGATGCTTTGATACCGGTTGTATGTGATGGCGCCAAATAATCGACGACTGATAGTCGCTACTTTCGAGCGCATGGAGTTCGTGAGTAAACAGCCGCTCAAATAACCCTTCGGTTGCACTCCCAAAATTACCATCAACTTCACTGGTCATATAAATTTTTTCGTAATTTTCTTTTTTTGCACGCGCAAGCTCAGAAAACGCCTCGTTAGACAGCTCAATGTGATCTTTACCCAAACTGTTTTCAACAGCATCAGCAATAAATGCCGAAAGCGCCCACGCGTTATACTTGCCGCCAAGTCCGTCGTCAAAACTATCTTCGCTGCACAAGCCTGCACGAATGGCATCTTGTCTATCTTTTCCGACGTACGCAATAATATCCGACAAGCGCACCACGCAGCCTTCAAGCGTCATGGGCCGCAACGTATTAATATATGCTTCGCCCTCGTGCCAGGCGCGTTTTACCATGGTGTCGTATTCTTCAAACGTATGCAGGGTGCTCGTGCGGATAACCTGTTGCTCAAATTCGCCGTTATGGCAAATAATACCATCGAGTACCTGCAACGATAGATTTCTTCTGTAGAGGGTATCGAGCGCACGGACGCTTTGCACGTTGTGGAAAAAATACCCGCCGGTATAGTGGTGATATACCTTGCTTAAAAAGCGCTCTCCAATGTGACCAAACGGCGTATGCCCAATATCGTGCCCAAGCGCGCACGCCTCAATAAGATTGCAATTAAGACCAAGCAAACGGCCAATATCACGTGCAATACGACTTACCAACTGCACGTGCAAATTGCGGCGCGTTAAGTCGTCGTTAGGACGAAAGGAAAATACCTGCGTTTTACCCGACAATCTGTTGTAGGCAGGTGTGTGGATTATTTTATCGATATCGCGTGCAAATGCAGGACGAATAAGCATATCTTCCTCGGTATACGACGTAGCATCGCGGCAAATACGCATATCATCACTGCATGCATAAGGACTTGTGTAACATCCATTGTTATGATCGAGCAAATACTGAATCGCATCGCGCGACAGTGTGCCTTGTACATGCGGCGCTTTTGGATTTGTTGTCATCATAACCACTCCTTCATCCTCTTGTGAAACCATACATGTATGCGTGCCTAGACCGCGCGTTAAGCACGAACAAAACGAGCGTACATGATGTGTATCATATGATAGCAGTCACGCTAGACATACGTTTATCACATGCGAGACGCGCAGAAAAACGCACAGTGTGCGAACACTAGGAGCCTCTACGAAAAACTTTTCTTATGACTTCGAAGAAAAGGCACCTACAAGCTGCGGAATCTGCAACGCAAGCTCCTGCGCAATTTGCGCTGCGCCCGTTTTTCCGGGATGGACATACCCGTCGGCAAGATGTGCGGTTGAGTGTTCCATAAGCAAAGAGCCATCAATGCTATACATCTCATCATACTGAGCAATAGCAGCATGAATAAAGGTATTTACCTGGTTATATGCACTCATTGCGTTGGGCGGAAAATAATCGGGATTATGCCAAAACATATCAATGCAGCACACCGGAACATGTGGCCACACGCGCCTGAGCTCATCAAAATAGCGGTGAATGTCCGTACTAACTTCGCGCGGACGTGAAGGCTCGTAGCGATAGTTGGTGCCAAGTGCAACAATAATGCACACAGGAACAATATACTGCGCAAGCCCCCACAACAAACCTGGTTGAAACACCGCACCACCAAGTGACTGATTGAGAATTTCGCAGCCGATAGTATCGGCAAATACAGACGGCCAGCTATACGCGCTATCGCCAACAATAAATCCCTGGCTAATAGAGTCGCCCAATACGAGCACCTGCGCCCGCGCCGTAACAGGAGAAATAAAACTACCGTTACCCCAAAGCGAACGAAGAACACAGCCGCGCAAGCTTGGCAGCCATATGCGCACGTGACGCGTACCAGCAAAACCGGGAAGCTGAATCATGCCCGCAAGCGCAGACGCAGCAGGTTCACTTAAGGGAAACGATATCTGCGCTGCATCATGAGGCATAAACGCAGGTATATGCCTATCATCAATATCAATTGATATACCGTCGCACGCCGTTTGCGCAGAAGAATCACCTGCAATTTCATCGCAGGTAACATGCGTACGCACACCACGTGCAATCTCAATCATGTGACGCGTTGCCGAAGGCTCAGCATCAAGCATAATTTCGAGGATAATTTCGGAAGAATCGGTTGTAAATTCGAGAAACATACCTGCCGTACAGCGCGCCATTTGGCGAAATAAGCCAGGGTGCCAGGAGCGGCAACTGCCCAGCTGCTGATATTGGTCGATGCTCATGCGCCAAGGACGCTGCCAGGATGTATGTTCTGTGGTAATGCGAATGGCTCCATGAAGCAAGGATGTTGCAGCTACTTCTACCCCTGATGCACCAAACTGATGGCGATTTTTTGGGCGCGGGCTGATGAGAATGCTCATGGAACTCCAATTATGGAGCGGCGGACGGGACTCGAACCCGCAACAACCAGCTTGGAAGGCTGATGCTCTACCAATTGAACTACCGCCGCGAAAAGCCGCAAAAAAAATGGTCGGGGTGACTGGATTCGAACCAGCGACCCTCTGCTCCCAAAGCAGATGCGCTACCAAGCTGCGCTACACCCCGACACAACGTAGCTAGTATAAATGAGATTGTGCACAAGAGCAAGGACAAACAAGCAACGAAAACGCCGTACCTACAAAATCGGCACATTGTGCAACGCAACGCGGCGGCGCAAAAAACATAAAAGTCGCGAGGGTGCGCGGCGCAAACTAGCGCTAAAATAAAACATACGACACAAAGGAGCCAAATGCCAAACTTACAACTCGGCAAAACGCTAGTTATAGCAAACCCAACGTCACATAGCGGACGCGGCAAAAAAGCCGCAGCAAGAGTTCAGCGATTTTTCCAATCGTATACAGCAGTTTGCCCTGCTGTAGAGCTTGTGCTTACAAAAGCACCGCTCGACGCCTACAATCTTGCGCGCGGGGCTGCAAGCTACGATACCGTTATCGCGCTTGGCGGCGACGGCGTAATTCACGAGGTTGTAAACGGTCTTATGGATATCCCCGCAGATAAACGCCCCTATCTTGCAATAGTTGCAATGGGCTCGGGTAACGATTTTGCGCGCACGCTTGGTGCTACGTTTAACAATCCCGATGTGTCGCTGGCCGAAATTTTCTCTGGACATCGCAAGCAATTCGACCTTGGAAAAATTACCAACGAAGCTGGCAAGACGGCATACTTTATGGAAACCTTATCGTTTGGTCTTGATGCTGCCATTTCGGTTGATACCACCATTCGAAGGGCAAACCACGACAAACAGCACGGCTCTGCCCTCTTTACTACATCAGGACTTAAAATTATGTCTGCAGGTCATACAGGGTATCCCTGTGTGCTTACGCTGCCAGATGGCACTACGTTCTCGCTGCCATGCTTTGTACTCGTTGCTAATATGGGTCCTACCTACGGCGGTGGTTTTCAAATTTGTCCGCAGGCAAACCCCACAGACGGTAAATTAAGCTTGTGTTTTAACACAAAAAAGCCGTCAATTCCCAAGCTTTTGGCACTCTTTGGTCTTGCAAAATTAGGCAAACATATTCATTCCCGTATTATTCACACGTGTGATACCAATTCGTTTCACGTTGAATTTACCGATCATGATGTACCCTGCCAAATTGATGGCGAAGTATTTAATGGCTATGCGTGCGATGTAAGCTGTGTTCCCGCTGCACTTAAGGTTATTGTGCCTGCACGCTGCAGGTGGTAGGCATCGCTCAAGGCAAGGCGTGCACAAGGTAATCCTACGTGTAGTATTCCCTACGCATCGCTGCTCTGCCGTTTGTAGATTACGCGCCACCGCACCAATACTAAGCCTACAAATATGCAATAATTGTGGCAGTTATATTCAATTTGTTTCGCAATTGTCACAACTTTGTTGCAGCATAATGGTAAGGAGCATATCCGCACATGCGCGCATAACAAAGACGCTATACTCACGGTATACGTACCGCGCATGTATACGCTGGTATACAAGCCTTGTCGAATAGGAGCTTCAATGTCAAACACTGTGTCGCGCGAGTTTCTTCAGCATTTACCAAAAGCCGAGCTTCACGTTCATGTTGAAGGAACGCTTGAGCCCGAGCTTAAGCTCATTTTAGCAAAACGCAATAACATTACCCTTGCGCACCCAACTATCGAAGAGCTCAAAGCAAGTTACGTGTTTTGTGATTTGCCATCGTTTTTGGACGTGTACTACGAGGGTATGAGTGTTCTTATTCACGAGCAAGATTTTTATGATCTTGCCTGGGCATACCTTACCAAAGCGAAAGCAAATAACGTGCGCCATGTTGAGATGTTTTTCGATCCGCAAGCACATCTGTGCCGCGGCGTATCGTACAAAACCGTGATAAGCGGTCTTACGCGTGCATGCAGCGATGCTGTTGCGCTTGGTGTTGATTGTAAACTTATCCAGTGTTTCCTGCGCGATTTTTCGCGCGTGAGCGCACAGGAAGTGCTCGACTACGCAAAACAATATGCGCAGCACATTATTGGTATTGGTTTGGATTCCGACGAGCACAACAATCCCCCACTCAAGTTTTACTATCAATATGAACAGGCCATGCAAGCTGGTTTTCATGCAACAGGCCACGCCGATATCGACCAGATAAACTCAATTGGACACATTCAAGAGCTGCTTGAAGTGCTTAATGTTGAGCGTGTTGACCATGGTACCAACATTGTTGAAAACCCCGATTTGGTGGCGCTTGCTAAAAAGCGCGGCACTGGTTTTACGAGCTGTCCTATTTCAAACTCGTTTGTAGGTGCCGATATTAAGGATAAAGAGGTAAAGCAGCTGCTTGACGCAGGCGTGTTGGTGTCGATTCACTCCGACGATCCTGCATACTTTGGCGGCTATATCACCGACAACTACGAGCGTTTGTATAACGGTGGCCTCTTTAGTAAAGAAGATATGGTTGAGCTTGCAAAGAACAGTTTTAAGGCAAGCTGGATTTCTCCCGTTGAAAAAGATTTGTACCTGCGCGAAATTGACGAGTACGTGGCTGCAGCAAACTAGCAGGTAGTAAAGGACAAGCGCGAATACCATAAGCGCGAACACAGTACAACCAATACGCACTCAAGCCTCATTACAAAAAAGAAACCCGAGAAGCATTACTTCTCGGGTTTTTTGTACAAGCACCATGTGCAGAATATGCAGGTGCACGTAAGCGCAGGCAGCTAGCGGGCAGCTACGAGTTAACGTGCAGCTGCTTGCAGCGCAGCTTTTACTTCAGCAGCGGTTTTAAGCGTAAGTACTTTTTCGGTAAGGGCATCTGCCTGCTCTTTTGTCCACAACGACAACACGCGACGCGTGCGCAAAATTGAAGGCGGATTTACGGAGTACTCATCCAAGCCAAAGGAAATAAGAACAGGAATAAGCAGCGGATCGGCTGCGGCTTCACCGCACATACCAACCATAATACCAGCCTTGTTAGCTGCGGAAATAATGCGTTTAAGGGAGCGCAACACAGCAGGCTGATATACTTCGTACAAATAAGCAACTTTGTCGTTACCACGGTCGGCACACATCGTGTAGCCAATAAGGTCGTTAGTACCAATGGAGAAGAAGTCGGCTTCTTCGGCAAGATTATCGGCAACAAGGGATGCGGCAGGTGTTTCGATCATGGTACCTACCTCAATATTTTTGTTGTAGCTAATACCGCGCTTATCAAGATCGGCTTTGCATTCCTCAATAAGTGCGCGCGCCTGGCGGATTTCTTCAACAGCCGTAACCAGCGGAATCATAATTTTGATGTCGCCAAATGCACTGGCACGCAAAAGCGCAGTGAGCTGCACCTTGTACTGATCTTTGTTGTCGAGGCAATAACGCACCGCACGATAGCCCATGAAGGGGTTATCTTCTTTTTGCAGGTGTAAGTATGGAATGTTTTTATCGCCACCCACATCAAGCGTACGAATAATAACGGGTTGATTTTTCATGCGCAACGCGACTTTTTGATAAGCGGCAAATTGCTCATCTTCGCTTGGAAGCTCAACGGCGTCCATAAACAAAAACTCGGAGCGGAACAGGCCAACACCCTCGGCATCGTGCTCGATAGCAGCATTTGCGTCGTCGGGATTACCAATATTTGCAACAAGCAACACCTTGTTGTTGTCGCCCGTAACGGTTTCTTTACCGCGATATGCCTCAAGAGCAGCTTTTTCCTGGGCAAATGCAGATGCTTTTGAACGATATTTAATAAGTTCGGCATCGGTTGGCTCAGCAATAACTTTACCGCGCGTACCATCAACGATAACCATGTTGCCGTGCTTGATAACAGAAGTAGCATCTTTTACCGACAAAACAGCAGGTATCTCAAGTGCGCGGGCAATAATGGCGGAGTGCGATGTGCGACCACCCGTTTCGGTAACAATACCGGCAACGTGCTCTTTATCAATGTCAGCGGTCATAGAAGGCGTAAGCTCGCTCACCACAACAATTGAGTGCTCGGGCAACACGGAAAGATTTACCACTTCTTTGCCAAGAAGGTCGGCCAAAAGACCGGTTTTAACGTCGGCAACGTCGGCGGCACGCTCGCGGAAGAGTTCATCGTCCATATTGGCAAACATGTTGTAGTACATGTCGTATGCTTCGCTTACTGCCTGCTCGGCACACATACCCGATTCAATAGAGGAACAAATTGTTTCTTTAATGCCATCGTCTTCAGCAAATTCAATGTGAGCTTGCATAATAGCAGCAGATTCTTTACCAATCGTAGCTTCCATACGTGCAATTTGCGCGTTTGTTTGATCGATAAATTTTTGCAAGGCCGCAGAGTAGCGAGCCTTTTCTGCCTCAATATCGGAAGGAGCTGTTGGTGTAAATGATAAATCGGGTGCAATAGCAACAACCGCTACACCAATGCCAATACCGTCCGATCCGTTGATTCCCTCAAACATGCACATCCTCCTTGTGATGCCTTACCTATACAAATTCACAGCACATAGTGTGTGGCTGCTAGCCTGGGTTAGACCAGCAGACAACACATGTGCATCGCCATCATGCGCAGCTTACGTGCGCGAACATTATTTTTCAGACGCTGCTGAAGACGCAATAAGCTCTTCGAGCTCCTTGTACACACGCGTAATAGTGTCGATGGTTGCAATACCCTTCGAAGCCGCAGTTGCAGTTCCGCACGCCGACGCAAAACGCAGTGCACTCTCGTAATCTTCGCCCGCTTGTGTTTTTGCAACAAAGCCGGCTACCATAGAATCGCCTGCTCCGGTTGCGTTTTCGAGCTGAATTTTTACGGTTGGACACGTGTGAATTTCGTCGTGCTCATCGATAAGAAGCGAACCGTGCGCGCCACACGAAACGATAACATTTTGTGCACCTTGTTCGTGCAGCTGGCGAGCATATGGAATGCAGTCTTCGGGTGTTTCGGGATGAGCATCAAAAATACGACCAACTTCGTGGTTATTGGGCTTAATAAGAAATGGACGCGCGGGCAAACTCTTCATAAGCAGTGCACCAGGTGCATCAACAACAAAGCGGACGCCACGACCTTCCAAACGATGCATAATTGTGTCGTAGATATCTTCGGGAAGTGTTTTGGGAATAGAACCAGTAAGAATGAGGGTGTCGCCTTCTGCAATGCATTCAAGACGGCGGAGAAGTTCATCAACTTTATCTTGGCTGATGTTTGGACCCATACCGTTGCACATAGTCATAACAATGCCGTTAAGTTTTACGTTAATGCGTGTAAAACCTTCGTCGAGGCGAACAAAGTTTGCCGAAACACCACTATCTTGCAGTGTTTTGATGAGGTAATCGCCTGTAAAACCGGCAGCAATACCAAATGCAACGTTAACAACATGAAGCTCGTTGAGCAATGTTGAAACATTGATACCGTTTCCACCGCAAAGAAGTTCCTCACTTGAGGATCTATTGGTAAAACCCATATCAAGGGTAAGGGGGTGCATAACATAATCGAGTGCGGGGTTTAACGTTACGGTATAAATCAACACGAGCTCCTTTCCGAAAGGTCCTTTTTTATTATGACGCAAAAACGACAAAAAATCTAAAAAACCTTTCAAAAATATAATGAACCTATGCGACAAGCGCAAGACGAGATGTGCAAGTAAACAAAAAAACAAAAAGTTGAACGCGAAGACGGAGTGTTGCGATGCACTGCAATAGAAAACAAGCCCATCGACATCGACAGGCTTGCGTAAGATGCAATGGTGCTCCCTAGGCGATTCGAACGCCTGACCTGCGGTTTAGAAGACCGATGCTCTATCCAACTGAGCTAAGGAAGCATATATGTAGTTATAGTATCACGAACAGGAATAAATTTATACGAGGTTTTACAAAATAGGCGCCTCATGTGCGCGGCAATTAGCAGACGAATTAGCACGGTATGTGCGAAACAATAACACACATATCGCCACAACACACAAGCTGCGATGCGCGCGCGGTAAGAATCATGTGTGTACCAGCAATAACGGGCACACCCTGAATGGTGCCGCGGCCACGAACCACCGAAACACACAAAAACGGCCAGGATTTGTGTAGCGTAAGGGTGTGTTGCTGTGTAAGAATAAGGCGCTTAACTGTATAAAACGGCGAGGTAACAAGCGTTGTTTCACTACAGGTTCCATCGGGCGTATACACCACATTACCAGCTGGAATGCTGCCACTTGTTGGATTTGTCAGCGTAAAATCGATGGTGTCAAGGCTTTGCTTCATGTGCAGCGTGCGCAAGGTACCGTCATCTTGTTTACGGTTGTAGTCGTACACACGGTAGGTAATGTCACTCGATTGCTGTGTTTCAAGCAGAAGTGTTCCATTTTTTATTGCGTGAACACGACCCGGTTCAATTTGGAAAAAGTCGCCCTCATGCACAGGAATTTCATAGAGAAGCTCCGACCAAGCTCCCTGGCGTACAGCACGTGCAAACGCTTCTTTCGTCTGCGCATGTTGCCCCACAATAATCGTTGCACCGGGTTCTGCCTTAAGCACGTACCAGCACTCACTTTTGCCACGTGATCCATGTTCGTGCAAGGCTGCATACTCGTCATTTGGATGCACCTGAATAGACAAATCGTCGTGAGCATCAATAATTTTTACCAGCAGAGGAAATGTTGCAGGCTGCGGGTGTGCAGCATTGGTGTCATCTCCAAATAACTCAGGGTGCTCAGCATACACACTCGAAAGCGTATGTGCCGCATAAGGACCTGATGCAAGTACACAATCACCCGCCGCATGCGCACCAATTACCCACGCTTCACCAATCTTACCAGCCGGAACATCATAGCCAAATTCCTGCTCAATTTGATGTCCGCCCCAAATTTTTGTATGTAAAACCGGCTGCGTTACAAGCAACTCAGCATTACAAATTGCAGGATAATGAGCAATTGATTGCAGGAAGCTTGTATATGAAGTAAATTGTGAGGGAAAAGCACATGCAGACGTACGTGCGGATGTGTGAGTATTCATACGATCCTTTTTACATGTGAAGAGAAAAAATGGTGGCGGGGAAGGGAATCGAACCCCTGACACGGGGATTTTCAGTCCCCTGCTCTACCGACTGAGCTACCCAGCCACGCATCAACAACAACTTGCAAAATGCAAGCTTGATAACTATATCAAAATTTGGCGATACGTCAAGTGATTGACTGCGAAAAATTTCCCTTCAAATATTATTAACAATTGATAGCCGCACACGCACACCGCGTTTCAGTGCGCCGAAGCGAGGTGCGTGTGCGCGCTTGCACGTGCCTTACGCAGGCACGTTTTCTGTTTCAGACGCATTTTCGGCGGTGCGCGTTAGCTCATCGTCGTCTGCATCATAATCGAAAAGCTCCGCATAACGGCCCCAGCTAATTGCAATATCAAACTGTTGCCGTGCAATGGCATCGGTGTGCTTGCTGCGAAGCAAATCTAAAATAAGCTCGCCTCTCAGCGTACCTTTACTTGAACGAGAAAGTGCTTGGTCAATGGCATGCACAAGTGGCGCATGTGTTACCGCAAGCTGTGCGAACACCTCTTTACTGTGCAAAATACCTGCTTTATGCCACGTAATTCCATTGCTTGTAAGCATGATGTGACCATTTTCTGCCGTAAAGAGTTCAAGCATGGTACCCGCATCGATAAGCGGGAACAAGTCGTCTACCTCAAACGACAAATCGGCAGCTAAATCAGCTAAATCGATCCCATCGTGATATTCAGACAACACGTCGAGCAAACCAGCCAACCCACCGGGTGTTGCGTTTGGCAATAAACGCACGTGAGCAGGCTCACTAGCAGGCTCATGTGTGGCATTGTCATCATGTGTTTGTTGCGACTCCGCGGGTGCATCGTAGTCTTGCGAAATAAGCATGTCTGCAATGGCAGAAGCCTCGCTTTCATTGTGCTCTTCAAGCGTAGAGGCTGTTTGTGTAGGAGATTCTACCGAAGCGTGCGCATCGTTAGCATCCGCCTCCTCTTGTGCTTCGGGAGTTGATTGAGACAACACGGCATAGAGCCTATCCACCATGTCCTCAAATTCGCTACTGTGCTTATCGCGCGGGCGCGGTAGATTAATGGGCACATCAGCAATTAAATGACCTGGATGCGAGCCCAAAACAACAACACGGTCGGCCATTTGCACAGCTTCTTCAATATTGTGTGTAACGATAAGCACCGACTTAATGTCGCCTTTTTTGCTCGACCAAAGCTTAAGCACTTCGCGGCGGAGGTTTTCTGCTGTAAGCACGTCAAGCGCAGAAAACGGCTCGTCCATAAACAGCGCATCGGGACGTAACACAAGCGCACGCGCAATACCTACACGCTGGCGCATGCCACCCGAAAGCTCCTTTGGATACGCCGTTTCAAAACCGTCTAAGCCAATAGCGTCGATAGCCGCAAGCGCACGTTCACGGCGTTCAGCTGCAGGAACACCGCGCGCCCGCAAACCAAGCTCAACATTATCTTGCACCGTAAGCCACGGCATAAGCGCAAACGTTTGGAAAACGATGGCAACGCCGGGGTTAGTACCAGTTAGCACACGATTGCGATAGCTCACCGTACCTTCAGTTGGTTGAATAAGACCTGCAAGCGTACGTAAAAATGTTGACTTTCCAGCGCCCGAACGTCCCAAAATAGCAACAATTTCGCCCTCATGCAGCACAAATGACAAATCATTAAGAATGTGCTGCATAGCGCCGCTATCCGACACAAAACGCTGACTTATGTGTTGTGCCTCAATGATAACCTGGCCATGCGGACGGGTTTGCGGCTGGCGTGCAGTGGCATTGCTGGTAGTGTTTGTAGTGGTTGAAACTGTAATGGGTGATGTTGTATTGCTTGTGGTGTATGTCATACTAAGCACCTGCCTTACAAGACGGCTACGAGCAGCATATGCAGGCAGCCAAACGAATAGTACCATGTGCCGACACGCGTTTTTCACTCAAGATTGAGAGCTTTTGGTTGCGGCACAAACAAACGGAATAAAAGACTTAACTGATAACGTATCGTTTTTCGGCGAGACGCTGAAGTGGCGTCCAAATGAGCCTGTTGCTTACAACAACAATCAAACTCATAACTGTTACCCCAACGAGCGTTTTAGCACCGTCGCCCACTGTAGTAGCTGCAGTAATATAGGCACCAAGACCTTGCGTTTCCATATGAAATGCACCAAATTCAACAATTTCGGCAACTATCGACGCATTCCACGCGCCACCTGCCGCTGTGAGTGCACCGGTGCACCAGGCACCAAAAATAGCCGGCAAAATAAGCGTTTTCCAGCGCATGATGAGCGGCAATTGAAAACTTGTTGCCATTTGACGCAAATCATCAGGAATAGCACTTGCACCTGCAATAACGTTAAACAAGATGTACCACTGGGTGCCAAGTGCCATAAGGATAATGCTGCCAATGCTTAAATCGATGTGCCATGCCATAAACCACGTCATGGCAAATGGAAAAATAAAATTAGCAGGAAAACTTGCACATATTTGGACAATTGGCTGGGCAATACGCGAAATTCTTGGGTTCATGCCAATGCACACGCCAATAGGAACCCAAATAAGCGAACTCACCACAACAAGCAGCGCAACACGCACAAAGGTAAGCGCGCCGAGCATGCCGGCGTAGGCAAATTCAAAAAGGCCAACAGACGTTGCTACAACATACAACAAGTTAACGGCAAATACTCCTATAAGCACACATGCAGCAGCAATAATAATCATATCAATCACGCGAAGGTGAGCTGCAGCAGGTTTGGAGCTTGCGCCCGTAATGCCAAATATGCGGGTAAGCCTATCGAGCCATGCGCGCAACGGCGCCATGAGCGCGCGCAGCACTTCATCGGCATGAGAATGACGAATAAGCGTAAGGATAGCGCTATGACGCTCATCAACTGAAGCACTTTGCGTAATGCGGAATTTTTCTGCCCAGGCAAGAAAGGGTTTCCACACTAAAAAGTCAATCGCAATAACAACTATCACCATAGCGAGAATAGCCCACCAAATGTTGTCAAGTTTTTGCTCGGCCGCTGATTGTGCAACAAAGCTGCCAATACCAGGAAGCGCATAGGTGTTGTTGTTTACCGAAATCATCTCGGACGCCGTAAGGAAAAACCAGCCTCCCCCAACACTCATCATACAGTTCCACAACAGCGCAATAGTGGCATTTGGCATGCTGAGCACCCAAAAGCGCTGCCAGTGCGTAAGGCGCAAACTGCGTGCAGCTTCTTCGAGTTCCTTTGGTTCGCTTTGCAATGAGTGATAAAACGAAAACGTCATATTCCATGCTTGACTAGTAAAAATAGCGAACATCGAAGCTGCTTCGACGCCAAGCATCGATTCTGGAAACAGCACAAGCCAAATGCTTACCGTTGCCGACAAAAACCCTAAAATGGGTACCGACTGCAATATGTCGAGCAAAGGAATAAGAATTTTGCCTAAAGTCGAACTATGAGCTGCGAGTGAACCATATAGAATGGTAAACACGAGCGAGGCGATAAGCGCAACAAACATGCGAAACACCGAGCGCAGCGTGTAATATGGCAGATTGACAATATCTGTTGAAACCGTTGATGGTATGCCCTGAGGACCAATTGGCTGCGTTGTACATTGCAGCAAAAATGCCGTAAGGCCAAAAAGCGCAAAAATTCCTACGCACACAACAATATCTGACCACACGCGTGTAGCTGTACGTGCATTTGTAGGTGCGCTTACGTGGTTTGGTGTTGAAAGTAATCTCATGGGACCCCCGTAAACGAATTGTCGTTACTGTTGGAGATCGCCCCAGCTAACTATGAAATCGACGATGCACATGTAGCGGAAGCTACGCATGTAGCAAAAGCTAGGCTATGCGCAACCGCAAAGATCGCATGTGCACGTGCAGATGCGTCTGCGCCTTCGTGTTGCATTCGCAAATTTATGGTAGCTATTGCACATTAACTTTTTGTACGTTAGCGCTGTACGTTAGCTATTTGAATGCGCGCACGTTAACTGATGGTGATTGCCGACAATATTACCAGTAACAAAAGCGTTTGCAGCAAGGTGATATGTGCTGCTATCGCTGCATATGCCACTACAGTAAGAGTCGCTACTCGTGTTTTGAGCAGTATGACTATGACTATGGCTACTACTATGATGTTCCACGGCAATCACCTCCTTAAAAGCATGCGCGCCTGCGCATAATGAACAGCCAGCAAACTCCGTGCAGCACTGGGCATGCCGAAACCATACGCAACGGTCATAAACGGTCATAAACGGTCATACCAAACGCACGGGTGGGACTGTCTGGCGCTATTCTAAAATATACTTATCCTAGTGTCAACCAACAAAACACCTAACCTCATGCACATTATGCATAAGAAACAACCCCCAGTTATTCCCGTTAATTCCAAAGGTTAGTAAACACTACGATGAGCGCATGGTGCAGCCTTCAAAAAAATTTTTCCGGCGATTTTTTGGCTGAAATTGTACAAAATACCCACTTTGACACGAGGTTGAACACGGCTGAAGGCAAATCGGTCACGCCTTGCTTGGCAGCATTTTACATTTGCACAGGTAGCACGTTTGTTAACATGGTTAACCACGTGGCTCGCCGCGCACCTTTAGGCGATTTTGAGCCTTAGTCTCGTGTCAAACTAGGGTTTTTGTCCAATATTGCTCAATATTTTTGCCGAAAAATTGTCGCGAGACCATACACGCGTTTTTGCGTGTGCGCAAGTTTGTGGTATACCAATGTTAAGAGCATCCCCCCGTGGCAACGCTGCGGCATGGGGCTCTTTTTATAAATAGATTCACCTGAGTGTATTGTCTTTAGGCACAGGTGTTATGTCATGAATGTTTCCCCATTATTTTTACGTATTAAAATGATTTCGTTTGCGCTGGTAAATAGGGGTATTTAATAAGAAAAAGAGTGGTGGAGATGAAGGGAGTCGAACCCTCGGCCTCTGCCTTGCGGAGGCAGCGCTCTCCCAACTGAGCTACATCCCCACGTTGAGAACCTTGTGCTTGCGTGCACAGTGGTATCTATTTTCAACATAATGAGCTGCGCTGTCAAGCCGAAACTACCGAAATGCGCATGCATCAAACAAAAGACTACAACTTTGCGGAAAGCAGAAACTGCAAGGCAGAAACTGTAAAACAGAAACTGTAATACAAATCCCGCATCACACGCGATAACACGCGATAGACACAAATACCCGCACGCTGCGCATACGCCAGCCATTTCATGGTAAGCTTATATGCTTGCGTTTTGATACAGCCGTGCACGCGCACGGCACTATCCACCACGTAACACTCACCATAAACGCTGGTAAAGGAGGCACTATGGCACTTTCGTATGAACTCGCTCGGTTTGAAGCGGCATATGGCACCGCTTCTCAACTCCCCCCTTCAACCACTGCAGAAGTTGTTTTTTGCGGTCGCTCAAATGTTGGCAAATCGTCACTGCTTAACAAATTGTTGGGTCGTAAAGCTCTAGCGCGCGTTTCAAGCCAGCCGGGCAAAACGGCAAACATTAATTTTTTTAACGTTGACGGGGTGCGCTTTATAGATCTTCCCGGTTATGGCTTTGCAAAAGTGTCAAAAACGGAACGCTCACGCTGGGCCGATCTTATTAGTGGCTATTTCGATCAAAATCGCAGCTTTAACCTGGTAATTAGTTTGGTTGATATACGCATAGACGCTCAAGAGCTCGATATGCACATGATTGATTTTCTTAAAGACGCAACCATTCCGTTTGTTGTGGCGTTTACCAAAGCCGATAAGCTCACGCGCGCAAAAGCGCAGGCAAACGTTAGTAAACTCACAAAAGCACTGCATATAGAGCCTGAGCAGGCAATTATTACATCGGCAGAAAAAGGAACAGGAATACCGCAGCTGCGCCGGCGCATAGAAGCTGCCGTACTTTCGTAGCGAGAGGATTGGCATGTTAGAAAGCACACCATCTACCAGCACAAACAAAATCCTGGGCGACGCGAGCGAAACGACAGGCAGCGAGACTGCCTCCCGCAACAACGGACGCGCAGATAAGATTTTCGACGAAGAACAAGCGCACCTTACGCGCATTTATGCCATTTTGCAAAAGGAATATCACACGCTGCAAGAAAGCATGAACAAAGCACACGCGCAGGCTCAGCACGATCTTGCTGATATGTCGAGCGAAGTGCGCCAAAATTTTGGTAGCGATGATGAAGCCATGGAAACCTACGCAGCAATAGAAACCCTGAATGCGGTTATCGACTCATACAACCAAAAACACGATTTTGATGCCGACCGTTTAAAGCGGATTGCAACGCTCTTACTTCAACCGTATTTTGCAAAAATTGTATTGCAAATGCGTCCTGGAAGGCCTGCTCAGGATGTATATATTGGTGCGGCGGGCATAACCGACAGCCACCGCGCACCACTGATTGTGGATTGGCGAAGCCCTGTTGCGCAAACGTATTATGAGCAGCAAATTGGCCCGTGCTCATACACGGTAAATGGGCGCGAGCGCAAGGTAACCTTGGAGCTGCGCCGACAGTTTGACATTACCAAAAACAAGCTCAACGCCTATTTCGATTCGGATGTTGCAATTGAAGACGCCCTGCTCATGCAAGCGCTCACGCACCATCATTCCGAAAAACTCAAGGCAATTACAGCAACAATTCAGCGCGAGCAAAACACCATTATTCGCTACGACGATGTAGATGCACTTATTATTGAAGGTATTGCCGGCTCGGGCAAAACGTCGGTGTTGCTGCAGCGCATTGCGTACTTGCTCTACCAGCAAAAAGACACGCTGCGTGCGGAGGACGTGTGTTTATTTGCGCCCAACGACGTGTTTCGCCATTACATCGACATGGTGCTGCCGCAACTAGGCGAACAAAACCCAACAACCTATACGTGGAAATCGTTTATTGAAGCGCGCGGGCTGGTACATTTGGGCGAAGGCGCAGACACAACGCTTGCCGACTTGGATTGCATTGATGCTGCTATCCCCTCTATTTCAATAACAACAAACGACCTGTGCGACATTTGTGCAGGGTCGTATGTACTGCTTAAACGATCAAGTATCGAAGCTGCGCTCGAAAAGTTTGCAAAATACCCCTTTGGCGCACGTCGTCTTACACTTACAAAAGACGAGCTTCATACACGTCTTGAGCGCAAGATTTCAATGCTCGCCCACGAAGAAGAATTGCAAGAAAAAATGCAGTCGCTTGATGTGGACGAGCAAATGGAAATTTTTGGTGAAGTTATTACACCTCGCAACGACGAAGAAATTTTGCGCTATGCCAAGCAATTCGCAAAACACCTCTTTGGTGCGTGTCATGAAGCTATTGACGATGAGCGCTGGCTGCGCTTCGACAAGCTCTGCGCGCATATGCTGCAGCGTGCGCAGGCAACAGCGGTAGAAGTGCTTTATTTACAGCAACGACTCATGGGTTCCAAAGCACCAAACGTGCGGTTTGTGATGATTGACGAGGTACAAGACTACACACCTGCGCAGCTCAAAGTGCTGGGTATGTACTTTTCTCACGCGCACATGACGCTTGCCGGCGATGAGCGTCAGGCAATTAGTGCGCAGGGCACCACAATTAAAGAAATTGCTGAGGTTATGCGCACCATTGGTAAACACCCCGTTGTGTTGCCGCTTACAACCAGTTACCGCTCAACGCCTGAGATTACGTCGCTGTTTTGGAATTTGTTTGACGCAAAAGAAGGTGTGCACGTAGAATCGGTTCAGCCGGAAGGCACAAAGCCGCAGATAGTTACCGTAAGCGCCGACGACCAAGAGAATTACCTTACTACCGTAATGGGTCTCATGAGCACAGGTGCAGGTACGCCGGGCAGCGGTGCTGTGGACAAAGACTCAACACAGGATGGCTTAGAGGCTATTATTATGCATGATACGCGCGGTGCAAAATGGATGGCACGCAACCTACGCGCACGCGGATGTCATGTGCATCTTATTACTAACGAAAGTATGCTCGAGAAAAACGGCTGCGTTGTTATGAGCATTAAGCTGGCAAAAGGCCTTGAGTTTGACCATGTTATCTTGGCTGATGCACAAGAAGCTCACTATCCTAGCACGGGCGAAGGCGCAAACCTCGCACGTCGGCAGCTGTATACTGCCATTTCGCGTGCAACAAAACGCATCGACATTGTGGCACAAGGTGAGCTTACGGGCTTACTTGCGCAGTAACACGCATAACACCCCAGCACAACACCCCATATAACACTCCATATAACATGCGCTGCCTTGCAGACTTTGCAAGACAGCGCATTCATTGCTCTTTTGGCTTCTTGGTTATAATGCGCACGGACGCAGATAAATCACGCGCAAACGCGCTACATTACACCTCTTTATACATAGCTTTGAGTCGCTGCAAATGATCGTAGCGCTCCATAGCTGCCTCTTCGTTCTTCTCGAACAGTGCTTCTGCATGGTCGGGGAACTCACGCGCGAGTCGTGAATAACGCGCTTCATTCATAAGGAAGTCGCGATAACCACCCTTTGGCTCTCTTGAATCAAGACTAAACTTACGGCCTTTTGGAGCCGCGGGATTAAAGCGGAACAAGTTCCAATACCCACAATCAACAGCGCGTTTCATTTCATCTTGACAATTGGCCATACCACCCTTAATGGAGTGCATCTCACATGGCGAGTAGCCAATAATAAGCGAAGGTCCTGGATAGGCTTCGGCCTCAGCAACAGCCTTCATCGTTTGCGCAGGGTTTGCACCCATTGCAACCTGTGCAACATACACGTAGCCGTAGTTCATTGCCAGCTCACCTAAGGGCTTTTTCTTTTGAACTTTACCCGATGCTGCAAATTGCGCAACTTGACCAATGTTCGAAGCCTTCGAAGCCTGCCCGCCCGTGTTGGAGTACACCTCAGTATCAAAAATAAACACGTTGATGTCGTTGCCAGACGCAAGCACATGATCCAAGCCGCCGTAGCCAATGTCGTATGCCCAACCGTCGCCGCCGAAAATCCAGAACGACTTTTTGGTCATAAACGATTTATCAGCAAGAATAGCCTGCGCTTCGCTCGAGTTGTTGTGTTCCAATTGTTTAATGTAGGCTGCAGCAGTTACCTGCGACTCTCCGGGCTGTTTGCGCGAATCGAGCCAAAGCTTTGCTGCCGCTTTAAAGTCGTCGGACACACCATCGCTTGCAATAAGACGCTCTGTTGCATCGGCAAGGCGGTTTTGTTGCGCCTCATAGCCAAGCAGCATACCCAACCCGTGCTCGGCGTTGTCTTCGAACAGCGAGTTATTCCAGGCAGGACCGCACCCCTTCTTATCTGCAGTAAATGGCGAGCAGGTAGACGGGTTACCCCAAATGGACGAACATCCGGTTGCGTTCGAAATAAACAAGCGGTCGCCAAACATCTGCGTAACAGTACGCGCGTAGCTGGTTTCGGCGCAACCAGAACATGCACCAGAAAACTCAAGGTGTGGTGTTCTAAATTGCGAGCCTTTAATCGTGTTGTTTGCAAGCTCCTCTTTTGTGGAAACGTTGTCTTCGTCAACAGCCCAATCCCAAACTTTTTGCATGGGCAATTCTTCTTCGGTTGGCACCATGGTAAGGCAGTCTTTTGGACATACATACAGGCAGTTGGTGCAGCCCATACAGTCTAAAGGCGATACAACAATACTAAACTTCATGCCTTGCGCGCCTTTACCAACAGCGTCAATCATCTTCATGTTAGACGGCGCCGCGGCGGCCTCTTCTGGCGTCATGGCAAACGGACGAATGGTTGCGTGTGGGCACACAAACGAGCAGTTATTGCACTGAATACATTTTGTTTCGTCCCAACGCGGCACCATAACAGCCACGCCACGCTTTTCGTACGCAGCTGTGCCAAGTTCATATTGACCATCGGCATGATCCTTAAACGCAGATACAGGCAGTCTGTCGCCTTCCATCATATTGATGGGTTCGAGCAGCTCACGCACCTGTTTTACAACCTGCTCGCGGCCTTTAAGCGAAACATGTTTAACTTCGTCGGTTGCATCTTTCCAATATTCAGGAATCTCAATTTTCGTAAACGCCGTAGCGCCAGCATCAATAGCTTTGTGGTTTGCATCTACAATTGCCTGTCCTTTTTTGGAGTACGACTTTGTAGCAGCATCTTTCATATAGCGTATTGCGTCTTCCTGAGGCAAAATGCCAGAAAGCGCAAAGAACGCGGATTGCAGCACCGTGTTGGTGCGCTTGCCCATACCTACCTGTTTTGCCAGGTCGATTGCGTTAATGAGATACACGTTAATCTTGTTTTTATAAATGTAACGCTTGGCTTGAGCATTTAAGTGGCGCTCAAACTCGGAAAAGTCCCACTGACAGTTAACAAGAAACGTGCCGTGCGGCTTTACATCGCGTACCATTCTAAAGCCCTTAATAATGTATGACGGGTTGTGGCACGCAACAAAATTGGCTTTCGTCACATAGTATGAGCTGCGGATTGGTGCATCGCCAAAACGCAGGTGCGAAATGGTTACGCCGCCCGTTTTCTTTGAGTCGTACTGGAAATAGGCTTGTACATATTTATCGGTGTGGTTACCAATAATTTTGATTGAGTTTTTGTTTGCACCAACGGTACCATCACCACCAAGACCCCAGAATTTGCATTCAATGGTGGACGGATCGGCAGTGTTTGGACAATCGGCGTTTTCTTCGAGCGACAAATTGGTAACGTCGTCGACAATACCCACCACAAACTCGCGCTTAGGCTCGTCTTTTGCAAGCTCGCTAAAAATAGCAAATGCACTGGCAGGCGTTGTGTCTTTTGAACCCAATCCATACCTACCACCAATAACGTGAATGTCGCTACGGCCAAGCTCATACAGGGCACTTACTACGTCCTGATACAGCGGCTCACCAATAGCTCCCGGCTCTTTTGTGCGGTCGAGAACAGCAATGCGCTTTGTTGTGCGCGGAAGCACGCTGCCAAAACGCTCAACCGAAAACGGACGAAAGAGGCGCACCTTAAGTAAGCCCACTTTTTCGCCCTGCGCACGCAGGTAATCGATAACTTCTTCGATGGGGTCGCAAAACGAACCCATGCACACAACAACGCGGTCGGCATCGGGTGCACCATAGTAGTTAAACAGCCCATAATTTGTGCCAATTTGTTTATTGATACGATTCATGCAACGTTCAACAATATCGGGCAGTGCATTATATACGCCGTTGCAGGCTTCACGGTTTTGGAAGAAGATGTCGGGGTTTTGGTGCGAGCCGCGCATGTGCGGATGCTCAGGGTTAAGCGCATGATCGCGAAAACGCTTGAGCGCATCAAAATTGTACATTGCTTTAAGATCGTTGAAGTCCCACATGGCAACTTTTTGAATTTCGTGCGACGTTCTAAAACCGTCGAAAAAGTTAATAAATGGAACACGACCCTCGAGCGCTGCCATATGAGCAACAGGAGCCAAATCCATTACTTCTTGCGGATTGGTTTCGGCAAGCATAGCAAAACCAGTTTGACGACATGCCATAACGTCGGAGTGATCACCGAAAATGCTAAGTGCTTGCGTTGCAACAGCACGAGCCGCAACGTGAAATACGCACGGTAGCTGCTCAGCAGCAATTTTATACATATTTGGAATCATAAGCAGCAAGCCCTGCGAGGCCGTATATGTGGTTGACAGCGCTCCCGTACCAAGCGAACCGTGAACCGTACCTGCAGCACCTGCTTCAGATTGCATTTCGATAACACGAACAGATGAACCGAAAATATTTTTCATGCCTTTAGCAGCCCAGTTGTCTACGTGGTCTGCCATTGGACTTGACGGCGTAATGGGGTAAATCCCAGCAACATCGGTATATGCATACGATACATATGCTGCAGCTTCGTTACCATCCATCGACTTGAATTGTCTTGCCATATCCTCCCCCTACATAAGAGATGCAAAATCCAGTCAATAGCATGCTCTGAAATACCCTGCGCGCACAAACGAAGCCACGTGCATAATCGAAACGATTAGAACGGTACAACCACGCATCTGTGCGATATGGTTAGTACACAAAGCCTCTCCAAGCTACTTTTAACCATATGCGCAGGTACACAACGAGCTCTATAACTCTTTTGACATTCAACCTTGTGGTCTCTCCTGAATGGTACCCAAGAGTTACTGCTCTAGTAATAATAAATCAAAATGTATAAGAAATTCTTGTAAAGTTTCGCAAAGGTGGGTTTTGCGAAGGCGAATGGTAGTGGTAGTACGCATGCAATAGCACACGCGAACACGCGGTTTTAACGCAAGTTAAACGCAGGTTAAACGCAGGTTAAACGCAAGTTGTGGCACGCGCTGCACGCAGCTACGCAACATAGTTACGATTGCAGCCACGCCTGAATACCCGGGATTACTGCAAAAATGAGAAATATGCCATAAAACACAACCATAAGACCGACATATACCGCCATATTAATGCGCACGATGAGTTTTTGTTTGGCTTGTTCTGCGATTTCGCGAGCATGCTGCGCGCTGTCGCTTGTGGCATCGCTTTGAGTTGTGGTTGTATCTGACATGGCACGCTCCTGCAATACGTTACATACACTAGTGTTAGTGTAGCGCAGTTTTTAGCGTTAAGAAGGCAAAAAATAAGGAAAATGAGAAGACGTAGGTAAAAATAGATGCGCTCGTGTGCGGTTGGAGGATAACCGCGCGCCTGGTTTGCACAAGCTGGCAGCCGCCCGTTCGTACGTGCCTTGTGGCGTGCCTTGTAGTGCATCGCCCGCCACACAACATTCGTGCATATGATACAATACGCATGCAAAGCGAGCTGGATGACTGCGGGGCACGACCTCTACGATAGCTATGTTGTAACACGTGCCATGAGGAAAGTCCGGGCTCCACAGGGCAGGATGCTGGCTAACGGCCAGGCGGAAACTGGGTATGTGGCACTATGTGTTACCAAAACCAGGACCGACGGAAAGCGCCGCAGAAAAGAAGACTCCCACCACGTGCGGGCACATCCGTGCGCGCCGTAAGAGAAAAGCTGAAACGGTAGTGTAAGAGACTACCAGCGTTGTGGCAACACAGCGGCTTGGCAAGCCCCATCTGGAGCAAACGCAAATAGGAGTGCTATAGATTGGCCCAATCTGCATTCGGGTTGCGCGCTTGAGATGTACAGTAATGTACACCCTAGATAAATTGTCATCCTCGACAGAACCCGGCTTATAGGCTCGCTTTGCTTCTGTTTTAATACCTGTTCAGTAACGCTATGCATAATTGTGCAACAATATAGGCAGAATATACATTATGCCGTGCAGATACACAAGCCGGTCGCCCACGCAAATGAAGAGCATAAGCAGCGCGCTACCCTCCTTACGCTCGTTATATACAGTGTTTAAAAAATGTCACAGAGACGGCACAAACTAGAGCTATAGGACAAAAAGTGTGTAAATAAGTTATTCTGTTGTATAAGGATAAGGATCGCTGTGATGTAGTTCTGACCACACCACAGCGTTTCCATATGTATCGGGGTATATGCTTTCTCGTCTTTGAG
>OPYK01000002.1 GCA_900343135.1 Atopobium massiliense
CTCAAAGACGAGAAAGCATATACCCCGATACATATGGAAACGCTGTGGTGTGGTCAGAACTACATCACAGCGATCCTTATCCTTATACAACAGAATAACTTATTTACACACTTTTTGTCCTATAGCTCTACTATGCACCATGTGTATTATGCGCCATGCGTACAAACAGCTGTGTGCTCCTTTCTGCATTATCATTCACCGACAAAAATATACCGTATTCTGCCAAAAACAGCGCGTTTACGAACTTGTAGATAAAAAGTGCTTGCTTTTTCGATACGCTGTACTTGTAGGGTGTACAGCCGCTGGTTTGCTTTATGCTGATGCTATCTTATACGTTTGTGCGCAGCCTAAAACTATGTCCAGAGATTCCATGCACGAGTGAATATAAGGTTGCAGGCGGCTCGTACACCTTTTTAAGTCGTGGTAGTAAAGAAGGTGAACACAAGCGATGCTGATGGGTGCGATGACAATTTTATGCGTGGTTCCGCTTGTGGTTGTGGTGCGTGCATGGGCG
This sequence comes from Atopobium massiliense, assembly GCA_900343135.1. Classification (GTDB taxonomy): domain Bacteria; phylum Actinomycetota; class Coriobacteriia; order Coriobacteriales; family Atopobiaceae; genus Fannyhessea; species Fannyhessea massiliensis. The sequence goes on from OPYK01000002.1 coordinate 515, forward strand.
CGCACGCGCGACATTCCCGAGCGTCATCACGCGCATCACGACAGCTACGCTATCTCATCTACGCTTTTGCTGTGCAATGTTGTTGTCATCATTTTTATGAGCTCTATCGGGATTTTTTTAACGAGCTTGTGCATGTCGGGAACCTGCAACGCTGACGCCGCAGTTGTTTGCTGCTTTTTTGCTGCGTTTGTAACCACCGTTTTTGGTCTGTGGATTATTTTAAGCAGGTATTGTGTGGCAACATATGAAAACGAGAAGCACATAACACCCTTTATTGGTTCAACACTCGTTATTCCGTATAGTGCCATCACGCGCATGAAATGGCTTGAATTTGGTGCGCTTACCGGGCAGCAAAGCCTGCGTGTATGGGCGCAGCGTGTTCGCACGCCTGCACCTGAGGTGGCATCATCCACGCAGCTTGTAGCCTGCAGCGTTGTTATTTGGGGTGTGCTCGACATCGATCAAATTTTGCTGCGCATTAATCGCTTTGACGTGCTTTCGTAAGGGGCTGTTGTGTGCTAATACGGCTTGTACCAGTGCTTTTGTTCGCATACCCCTGTGCTGCCATACAAATTATGGATATACCTTATATACCGTATTGCACCGTATTTTTTCGATATACTTGATGAAACACAGTGTAAACCATAAAAGGGGAGTTTATGCCATATAAACGGTCTGACGTAATTTCGTGGGACGAATTTTTTATGCGTGTGGCTATGATAGCTGCACAGCGCAGCAAAGATCCTCACACGCAGGTAGGCGCCTGTCTTGCCGATACCAACGATCGCATTTTGTCGGTGGGGTATAACGGCACACCTTCTGGTATTAACGACGATGAGTTCCCGTGGGGCACAAGCGACGATCCGCTGTACGACAAGCATAATTTTGTAATTCATGCCGAAGCAAATGCGCTGCTTAACTACCGCGGATCGCTTAAAGATATGCAAAATGCAACGGCGTACGTAACGCTCTTTCCGTGTCAGGAATGTGCAAAGATGTTGGTACAGGCAGGCATTGGCGAAGTTATTTACTGGCAAAACACGTATAAGGACACCGTGGGCGCAGCTATTGCTCGTTCAATTTTTGATAAGTGCGGTGTGAGTTATCGGCAATACGAAGGTGCAGACACCTTATCGGCAGAATAGCCGTGTGTGGGTGCTTTTGTGCTGGTATGTGCTGGTATGCGCTGGCGTGGTGCACCTGCAGTGTGCGTGCATGTTTGTAGAATCTGAGCATCTGCATAGCACCGCGCAAAATGAGAACATAGTATATAGACATAATCGTACCACTGCTTGAAAGGGGTTCATGTTCATGCAACAATTTAAAACAGAGAGCAAAAAGCTGCTCGACCTTATGATTAACTCTATTTATACCAATAAAGAGATTTTTTTACGCGAACTTATTTCAAACGCGTCTGATGCCATCGATAAGCTGTGCTTTAAGAGCCTTACCGATTCGGCTATTACCGTAGATCCTTCGTCGCTTGCTATTCGCATTGCAATTGATAAGGACAAGCGCACGCTTACCATTAGCGATAATGGCTGTGGTATGTCTAAAGATGAGCTCGACGAATACTTGGGAACTATTGCGCATTCGGGATCTGAGCTCTTTAAGAATGCTACAAAGCAGGGTAGTGGTGCAGGTGCACATGCTGCTGACCAGTCTGGCGCAGATAATGCAGCCAAGAAAAATGCAGATGCCGATGCCGCTGAAAAGCCTAGCGATGTTGATATTATCGGCCAATTTGGCGTTGGTTTTTATTCGGCATTTATGGTGGCAAGCCGCGTGCGCGTGGTAAGCCGTGTAATTAACGCGGATAGCGCCTGGGCTTGGGAGTCGAACGGCGTTGACGGCTACGAAATTACGCAGGTAACCGACGCGCGCCAGGATGTTGCCGACCACGGTAGCGACGTTATTTTGTACCTTAAGCCAACAAGTGAGAGCGACGACATCGACCGCTACCTAAGCGAGTGGACAATAAAAGAGCTGGTAGAGCACTATTCAAATTACATTCATCACCCCATTCAAATGAACGTAACCAAGCAGCGCGAGCTGCCGCGGCCTAAGGACGCGCCGGAAGACTACAAGCCAGCCTTTGAGGAGTACACCGAGCTCGAAACGCTGAACTCGATGACGCCCATTTGGAAGCGCGCACACAGTGACGTTACGCAGCAGGAATACGCCGACTTTTATCACAACACGTTCCACGATTGGTCCGACCCTGAGCGCGTGATTAGTTTTCATGCTGAGGGCGGCATTACCTATGACGCACTGCTCTTTATTCCAAAAGAAGCGCCCTTCGATTTGTATAGCAAAGACTACGAAAAGGGTTTGGCTCTCTATTCGTCCAACGTGCTTATCCAGGAAAAATGTAGCGAACTTCTGCCCGACTACTACAACTTTGTGCGCGGAGTTGTTGATTCGCCCGACATTTCGCTTAATATTTCGCGCGAAACGTTGCAGCAAAATGCGCAACTCAAGAGTATTGCGCGCCGTGTTGAGAAAAAAATTCATACGGAGCTTGTGTCAATGCTTAAAAACGATCGTAGCACGTACGAAGCGTTCTTTGAACACTTTGGCCGCGGTCTTAAGTTTGGTATTTACAGCAGCTACGGCATGAAAGCGGGCGATTTGGGCGAATTGATGCTCTTTTATTCGGCACGCAACAAAAAGCTTGTCTCTCTTGCCGAATATGTGGCAGCGATGCCCCAAGGCCAGGACACCATCTATTATGCAGCAGGTACGTCAACAGAGCGCTTAGCGCAGCAGCCAATGGTAGCAAGTGCGCTGAGTCATGGCTTTGACGTGCTGCTTTGCACGCAAGACATTGACGAGTTTATGTTTGGTGTGTGGCGCAGCTATCATGCGCAGCTGCCAGTTGTGGCGGATTCCGCTGCTCAAGACGCCGATGCTAGCACCAAAGATTCCAAAGATGCCAATGTCGCTGCTCAAGACGCTGATGCTAAAACGGAAGAAAAAGACCTTACGTTTACAAACGTATCGAAAGCCGGTCTTAATTTTGCAAGCGACGATGAAAAGAAGCAGGCCAAAACGGCTCAAGATGAGCACAAGGAATTGTTTGACGCGCTTAAAGAGGCGCTGACAGACGACGTAAGCGATGTGCGCGTTTCTGCAGAGCTGCAAGATTTTCCTGCGCGCATTTCTGCTGATGGTGAGGTGTCGTTGGAGATGGAGCGTGTTCTTGCTCAAAATCCACAGGCAGCAGATGCTCCGCGTGCAAAACGCGTGCTCGAAATAAATGCAACGCATCCTGTGTTTGCTAAGCTCGTTGCTGCGCAAGCTGCTCACGATACCGAAAAGCTGCACGATTATGCTAATTTGCTGCTTAATCAGGCATTGTTGGTTGAAGGGCTCGAAATTAAAAATCCTGCACAATTTGCGCGTGATATTTGCAAGCTCATGTAACACACGGTAAGTAGCCTCATTACTGTAGCTTCATGACTGCAGTCGCCATCATGGAGCGTAAAGCTCGTATGAATAGCGCTTGTAACGTGCTACTATGTATGTGCTGGCTAACTTGCATATACTGTAGCCTACAAGCGCTTTTGCGGCTTTGAGCGTATAAGCGCTTTGCCGTATGCACTAACTAGAGGAGCATGTGTGTCATGGAACCGAAACGTTCATATAACACTCGTCAAAAGCAGGTAATATGCGATTTTCTTGTGGCAAACCGGGATCATTATTTAAGTGTGGACGAAATTCACAGTCGTCTTGCTCAGCATAAACCAACCCCTGGCCGCACAACCGTGTATCGCACGCTGGAGGCGATGGTTGCCGATGGGAGCGTATCTAAAGTGGCAGCTCCAGGCGGTGAAGAGTCGCGCTATCGTTTGGCTGACGAAGGTCAAGACAAGTATGGCCAGCTTGTTTGCATGTGTTGCGGTAGGGTTATTCCGTTTGACTGCGACACGCTGTATCATTTTTCCCAACATGTGCAGCAAGAGCACTCGTTTACCGTTAATCTTATGCGCTCAGTGATGTATGGCCATTGTGAAGCATGCGCGCATCACGAGTCGTCTGACGTGCACGAAAAATAGTACAAACATAGTACGGTGGGGTACGCAGGCGTGCCTAAGGCACGCAGGTAGGCGTTAACCTACGCACAGAACCTGCGCATCAAACCCGCGTACTACATGTATGTACACGCCCTTACGCACTAAACATCGAACGCTCATTAAATTCTGCCTGAACGGTTTTAAGCATTAAATATACGTCGTCTAAGCCCAGGTGAACTTCGCTTTCTGCGGCAACCAGCGTTTTACGCCTGCGCGCCCAGGTTTCGAGGGCAGCTGGTCTGCTTTCACGCGGAAGCGAGCGTACTTCGGGGTCGCACCTACGGCAAATGTCGCGCGAATCGATAATAATAATTTTTCCGCTTTTACGCCCTTCTGCGTAGCCGGGTAAATGCAGCATAAACCACGAATCTTCAAACGCCGCGTTGTGCGCCATAATGGGAAATGTCGTAAACGTAGCAAGCAGTGCCTTTTGAATGGCAGTGTTGGTACGAAACGGCTCTTTATCGGCAATATCATCCCAGGTAATGTGGTGGATATTGCTGAGTGGCACGCCTTTTGTTTTGTAGAGCTCGGGCATGCCAAAATATGCGCTATGTCCATCGTGAACCTGTGCGGTGCTTGTTAAATCCATAAACGCCAATCCAAGGTTAACAATGTAGCCTCTATCGGGGAAGCGCGAGGTAGTTTCGAGGTCAACGCCGCACACGCACCCCTGCATGGGTTTTTCGGCATACGCGATGGCAAGATTTGCAGCGGTTGGTCCTGCCGTTTTACGCACGGCGGCCACGGAGCGTTTTTGCATTTTTGCAACGGCACTTATAAGGTCGTCGTCGGAAAGCTGACGTGCTAAACACCCGCCGGCAACACGCTCAAGTTTTTCGATACCAAAGCTATCACAAAGCTCGCGGTTTCTATCGGCAAGCTGCATAATGAGCGAAAAGTCGCAGGGCTCTTGCTTTGCGGGCGCCTCTTTCCATGCTTTAAGCAGTGTGGCGAGCGCGTCTTCGTTCCGTTTGCGCTCTTCGGTAACAGCGCTGTCGGTGCTCAAAAAACCCGGAAGCGTGTATGCATGTGCTTGGTCGATTGCTTGTTGAACGTTCATGTATATCCCTACCTTCAAGCCGCGGTATGCAGCCATTGCGCGCAGGCGTGCGTAAAACCTGTTGCGACATCGTATAACCTGCGATTATGCGGTAACTCGCAGCTACCGTGTAACCTGCGCCGGTTAATTTATTTCTTCTACAAAACTTATAAATTCGAGAGCTTCGAGCGCATCGATAAACGGTTTTTTGTTCATATTTCTATCGAGCTCAATGGTAAACGTAGCTGCGCCTCCAAACTTACCTTCTTGAGCTTTTACGAGCTGAAAGTTTGAATAGGTGCAGTTCCATGTATGAAGCTTTTTAATGAGCTGTTTTACAGAGTGCTTATCTTCAAACTCAACATACAGGGCAAAAATCTTTGCGTTTTGCCGCATCCAGTGATCGATACGATTGAGCACCATGTGTGTAAAAATAACAAAAAACAGGGCGATGAGCGTGCCTTCAACATAGCCAGCACCTGCAGCTAGTCCAATGCACGCGCATACCCACAGCCCCGCTGCGGTGGTAAGGCCTTGCACTTCGTTTTTGCCCGTAATAATAATGGTACCTACGCCCAAAAATCCAACACCACTAATGACCTGCGCACCAATACGTGCAAGGTCGGCTTGAGCTTCGGGAAATTGATGGAGAAGGTATTCCGAAACAATCATGGCAACTGCGCTACCAACACATACCAACACATGCGTTTTCATGCCGGCACCTTTGTTTTTGTACTCGCGCTCAATGCCAATAAAAATGCCAACAATACATGCCAAGCACAGGCGCAAAAACACCGAAAGGGCACTCCAATCGGCTACAAGTAAAACGAAATCGCGCAGCATAATCAGCCTTTCTATTGATGAGCGGTGCCAGTGCAGAGCCCTGCACGCGCGACAGCGTTGTGCAAAGCTCATGTAATTGCCAGCGGGCAATTAATTTATTTTAGTATACTAGTTACGCTGGACACAAAAGCAGATTCATCATATATAAATATTGGTAATTCAGACATTTATGCATGTAGGTGTACGTACACGCGCACGTTCGCGCTACCTTACATGTCGTGTGCAGGCTGTTTTGATTGGTTTGCAATAAGGGGTGAGGGTACTATGAGTACAACTGGTAGGACAGATGATGCACAGCGCATGTGCGCTCATTGTGCACCTACGTGCGCAGACTCTCCTCAAGTACCCACGCCAGCACTTTCACCCACACCAACGCCTACGCCACCGCCCACGCTAGCGCAGCGTCTCAAGCGTGCTGCATGTAAAAGCGTTGTGCTTTTTGCCTGGCTTATGCTTGCGGTTGGCATGCAATACGCTGCCGCATATGCTGCATTGCGCATTGGTCTGGACGGCTCCAATTTTATACTTGCATACGAGTTTATAGGTGGCATATGCTGCACGGTTATCATGCTTGTGCTTTTCGTCCTCAAACGCACGTCGCTTACGCTGTGGCGTCCATCCGCGCTTGGCTTTGCCTGGAAGCTGTTTTACCCGTTTATTGGTCTTGCAGTGGTGTTTATGCTGCTTGATGCTGCCAATCTTGCTGCAGCAGGTCACAGCGTAAGTAACGCATGGCCACGTGTTTTAGGTACCGTAGCGCTTCAGTGTCTTGGTGTTGGCTTGTTCGAAGAAACGCTGTATCGCGGCATGCTGTTTGGCGCCGTCTTGCGCGCGTTTGGGCATGCACGGTATCGGTTATGGGCAAGCGTTATCATAACGTCGCTCATTTTTGGTATAAGTCACATTGCATTTGGCGAAATTACTACGTTCAACCTTAATACGCTTGCGCAAGCCACAGGAAAAGTGCTGCAAACAGGCATTTTGTCGCTCGTATTTTGCTTGGCGGTGTGGCGCACAAAAAGTTTGGCGGGTGCGTTGTGCATGCACGCGCTCTTCGATTTTTTGCTCATGCTGCCATCTGTGCTGGTATATGGTACCAATTTCGAAATCGCCTACGTGTCACAGGGCGAGGCTGGCATTTCGCAGTTTGTTATGTATTGCGTGCTCATTGCTATTTCTATACCATTTGTGTATCGCGCGGTGCGTATTTTTAATGCCGAGCAAACCAGCACACCAGTGCCTGCTGCTGCATCCCCGTTGCCTATCGCGCCGTCACAGCTGCAGTAATTTTTCGTGCACGTACTTTAGTGCACGTATACCACATCGCCCACTTTAAGCAAACCATACAGCTCAGCTGCCTTGCTTGGTGGTAAATTCACGCAGCCATGTGAGCCGCTACTTTGGTAAACCTTGCCGCCAAACACGCTGCGCCACGGTGCATCGTGCATGCCAACCATATTGCCTACAAATGGCATCCAGTAGCTTACGTGCGATTTATAATCGGGCTGACCGTCGTTATTGGTGTCGAGGCCAATAAGCGTTTGATTGCGCATCAGTGCATTTACGTAAAACGTGCCGGTAGGTGTTGCGTCGTTTTTGCCCGAAACAATATACGATTGCCACAGCACATCACCATCCTCATCGTATAGACGCGCATATTGGTTTGCAATGTTAACGTCTACATGGCGTCCTCGTGCTTTTGCACCTTCCGATTCTGCCGGTGCTGTTGCAGGCGTTGAGCGAACAATGCTTACTGGCAGGGTAATGGGGTCGGCAGCGCCGTTGTTTACCGCTTTGGTAAGTGCAGCTGCGAGTTTATCGTACAGGACTTTGGGCTTGCGCGTGGTGTCGTCGCTTGTAAGTTTTGGCATAAGGTTGTCTTTGCCCCAGGTTTCGATAGCGCTTTGGTCAACAGTAAGCTCATGCAAGTTTGCAATGTGCATCCACGATTTAAGCTCATTTTTGCCCACACGTGCAAGCTCTTTTTGCTGGTAGCGAAGGCTAATTGCAAGATTAAGTGCCTTGTTTGCGCGGTCGGCAATGGCAATAAGATCGGGGTTGTCACTTGTGAGCGTTGGCTGCTTTAACACTGCATCGCTCATCGCAACGCTCGTTTGATTTGTTTCGATAGCTGTAGCAATTTCCTCACTGGCACGTGCGGGTTCGATAGCGCTTCCAACTTTTGCATCCGAAATGATAAACGTTTGCGATGCGTCATCAAACTGTGCATAGGCATCAACCGGGTTCGTTGCGTTTTTGTTGTATTCATTTATCTGCTGAGTTACCACGCTATTAAGCGCATCTTTGTCAAACTGTGCCGGTGTAGCGAGCGTAATATTTGTGTTTTGCAGCAGCTTAGCAAGCCAGCTAAATCCCGGAGCATAATCGTGAATTGCCTGTTTAGCGTTGGTGTCGCCGCTCAGCTTATACGCAATGTCGCTCGCATGAATTTGCAAGGAAAAGTCGGCGTATGTTGCCAAAAACGTGTAATCTTGCTCAATTTGCGCAAGTTTGGCAGCAAATTGGTGCTCGTCCATGTACGATACGTCATACGAAAGATAACTTGTACCGCGCATAAAATGGTGAGAAAAATACCATCCACCTGCGCAGTAGCCTATAGCCAACAGCGCAATAACAGCAGCCACGCTTCGCATAACCAGTTTTTTTGCTGCGTGCCCTTTTGCGGCAGCGTTGTGTGCATTACCATCAGAAACGCCAGCAGCACCAGCGCCTACCTGCGAGGTTGCAGGTAAAACAGCTGGCACCATGGGAACAGCCTGCTCTTTGTCGTTTGGGTTAGGCAGAATTTGAGTTTTATCGTGCGCGCTGTTCGACGTTGTTGTTGCACCCGAAAAATGTGCTCCGTGTTTTGACACTGTTACCCCAATACCGTTAGTTGTATCGTACTCATGCATACATTAAAACTTGCAGGTAAAACGTGTAGTACCTGTATGCATGTAAATTTCAATAACAGCCTTTGAGTATACCATGTTGAAACATGCCGTCTACAGGCATTTATAAAAACATGATTGCCGCATGTTTTGCACGCGACGTTGCCCAGCAATTATGCATAGATAGTTGCTCCGTGTATATTTTTTCATAGATATGCATACCCTCCGGCTTGCTGTTGGCGCGTACTGCCGCTAACCTACACCTTTGCAACGCTTGCGGATTTACATCTAGACAACCTCTTGGGAATAGCGTATGTATGATTACATAGTACAACACGTACGGTCATTATTATGATGATGCAGCATATCTAACGTTTGGAGGCGCTAGCATGAGTATTACCCGTAGAGCACTGTTTACGCAAGGAGCATGTGCGGCAGCACTTGTAGGTTTAGGTGGACTTGCAGGTTGTGATGATAAACAATCTTCCGGTAAGGGTGGTTCGGGCGAAGATCTTTCTCGTATTGCATCGCAAGACATGATTGACGCTGCTAAAAAAGATGGCAAATTGGTTGTATACGGTTCGTGCGAGGAGTCGCACTTAGGAGCCGTGTGCGAAAACTTCCAAAAACTTTTTGGTATCGATGTACAATCCCAACGTCTTTCAACGGGCGAAGTTCAGGCAAAAATCGAAGAAGAGCATGGTAATCCTTCCGCCGATGTATGGTTTGGCGGCACTACCGACCCGTACAACGTTGCTGTTACCAAGGGCTTGCTTGAGCCCTACCAGGCAAAAAATGCCTCGCACCTTATTGCCGACACGTTTAAAGACAAAGACGGAAATTGGTATGGCGTGTACATGGGCATTCTTGGTTTCTTCTACAACAAAGATGAATTTAAGCGCCTTGGTTTAGCTGAGCCAAAAGACTGGCCCGACCTTATCGATCCAAAATATAAGGGGCTTATTTGGCTTTCAAACTACAACACAGCAGGTACCGCAAAGCTCGTAATTAACACCATCATTCAAAAGTATGGTCACGACAAGGGTATCGAATACCTCGTTAACCTCGACAAAAACATTTCTGTTTACACGAAGAGTGGTTCTGGCCCATCTAAAAACATTGGTACGGGCGAGTGCACATTGGGTATTGGTTTTCTGCACGACGCCATTTACCAAATTGTTAACCAGGGCTACGAAAACATCGGCCTCGTTATTCCTTCTTCGGGTGCTTCATACGAAGTTGGTGCAACGGCTATGTTTAAGGGTCTTAAAAACAAGGCTGCTGCTAAGCTGTGGATTGAATATGCACTCTCACCGCAGTGTGTTGACCGTGCTCAAGAGGTTGGCGCGTATCAGTTCTTGGTGCTCGACGACGCAAAACAGCCGCAAGCGGCAACCGATTTTGGTCTTGATCCCAAGAATGTTATGACCTACGACTTCGAAGATGCAAAAGCACACACCGAGCAGTATGTAAAGGATGTTATGGCTGCGCTTAAGGGTGGCGACGACCGCTTTAAGACGAAGTAACATCTGCGTTTTGCACCGGCTCTGTTCAAAGTCAATAAAGCGCACCTACGTGGGCGTTTTCAAGCTGAGCAGCAGTGCAGAGATTTCGCATTGCTGTTCAGCTTTGTTGTTTTTGAAGGGCGGATTACTTTCTGTTCACTTGTCCAATAACTTTGGAGAAATGTGTGTAAAATCGTCAGTAGTTCGTAAACATATGATACTAATATGGGATACGACGGGAAGACCACTTCTACGTTTCTTAAAGAAAGAGGATTACATGAACGCAATCTCAAGAAAGGCCGCCATTTCATTTGCTGCAATGCTCGGTGCAAGTGCAGCTACTGTTGGGTGTTCGCAGCAGCAACAACAGCAAAGTCAAACCAGCGACGATAATAATCTTGCGCGTATTGCAGATAGCGAGATGATTGCCGCCGCTCAAGCCGATAAGGAGCTTGTTGTTTACGGTTCAGCAGAAGAACCATTTGTTGCTGCAGCATGTCAGAACTTTGAAAAATTATTTAATATTCCAACCAAGTTTATGCGTCTATCTACCGGTGAAGTGCTTGCAAAAATTGAGGAAGAAAACGGCAAGCCGTCTGCTGATGTATGGTTTGGTGGTACCACCGACCCATACAACGTAGCAGGATCGAAAGGGTTGCTCGACACCTACAAAGCACGCAACGAAACGCACTTGCTTTCAGATAAATATAAAGACCCGCGTGGGTTTTGGTATGGCGTGTATAAGGGAAGTTTGGGCTTTTTCTATAACTCCGATGAGCTAAGCCGTATGAACTTGGAACCTCCTAAAGATTGGCCAGACTTGCTTAAGCCGGAGTACAAAGGGCTTATTTGGTCGTCCAACTACAATACCGCGGGCACAGCAAAACTGCTGGTAAACACCATGATCCAAAAGTATGGTAGAAAAGACGGCATTAAGTATTTGGTAGATTTGGACAAAAACGTTGCCGTGTACACTAAAAGCGGCGTTGGTCCTGCCAAAAACGTTGGTAGCGGTGAGTGTGCCATTGGTATTGGTTTTCTTTCGCTTGCGATTCATCAAATTGTTGCCAACGGTTACACCAACATCAAAATGGTTGTGCCCTCATCGGGTACCAGCTACGAAATTGGTGCAACGGCCATTCTAAAGGGCGCAAAGCATCCCAATGCAGCTAAGCTGTGGATTGAATATGCATTATCGCCGCAATGTGTTGAGCGTGCTCAAGAGGTGGGCTCCAACCCATTTTTGGTTATCGACGATGCTAAGCAGCCCGAGCTTGCTATTAAGTTTGGGCTCGATCCCGACAACGTAATGGATTACGACTTTGAAGATGCCACGCAGCACACCGAAGAGTACGTAAACGAGCTCATGGCTGCGCTCCACGGAGGGGATAGTCGCTTTAAAACTAAGTAGCAGCTAACGTAGCAGCTACCGTATTCATCAACAAGAAAAGGAGGGTAATATGGCGCATAGTCAGAGCTCAGCGCTCGACCGCAAAAAAATGCTCGGCGACCCCATTTTGGTTTCGACTATTGTGGTGCTTATTGCATTTCTTACGTTATTTATCCTATATCCGCTCGCTATCCTTATGATTGATAGTGTGATGGGCGAACACGGTGTCACGCTCGATATTATTTCGCGTGTGCTTTCCATGCCGTCGTTCGAAACCGCCATTACCAACACCTTGTACGTGGGCTTTTTCGTGGGCGTTCTTGCAACAGCAATTGGCCTGCTTTTCGCCTATGTTGAAGTGTATGTATCGCTCGGCAGCCGCATTATCAGCGGACTGTTTAAAATCGTGTCGATGCTTCCCGTTGTTTCGCCACCGTTTGTATTGTCGCTTTCGGTTATCATGCTGTTTGGTAAATCGGGCATCGTTACCCGTCATTTACTTGGCATTTACGACAACAACGTGTACGGTTTTTGGGGCATTGCGCTGGTACAAACACTTACGTTTTTCCCCGTGTGTTACATGATGTTCCGCGGTCTGTTGCGCAACATCGATCCTTCGCTCGAAGAAGCATCGCGCGACATGGGTGCTTCACGCTGGAAGGTATTTACGTCGGTTACTCTGCCGCTCATTTTGCCTGGTATGGGCAATGCATTTTTGGTAACGTTTATCGAATCGATTGCCGACTTTGCCAACCCCATGCTTATTGGTGGTTCGTACGACACGCTTGCCACGTCTATCTACCTGCAAATTACTGGTGCATACGACAAGCAGGGTGCTGCGGCGATGGCAGTGGTGCTGCTCTTTATTACCCTTATTATGTTTATCGTGCAAAAATATGTGCTTGAAGCAAAAAGCACGGCAACACTTACTGGCAAAGCTTCGCGCGCTCGTATGCTCATTTGTGATGCATCGGTGCGCATTCCGCTTACCATCATTTGTGCACTTCTTGCCCTGTTTGTTGTGGTTATGTACGCGTGCGTGCCCATTGGCGCCATGTTTAAAACCTGGGGGTACGATTTCCACCTTACGTTTAAGTGGTTCCAGCAGGTGTTTTCTATCCACCACGGGTTCCAGGCATTTCGCGACTCGTTCGTGCTTTCGCTTATTGCATCGCCCATCACAGCGCTGTTGTCAATGATTATTTCGTACCTTGTGGTAAAGCGCAAATTCGTTGGTAAAGGCTTTATCGAGGCTGTTTCTATGCTTGCCATGGCTGTTCCTGGTACCGTACTTGGTGTTGGGTACATTCGCGGTTTTTCGGGCGGTCTATTCCACCAGGGCTATTTGCAGTGGCTGTACGGCTCAGCAGCAATTTTAATTATCGTGTTTGTTGTTCGCTCTCTTCCAACAGGTACGCGTTCGGGTATTTCGGCGCTTCGTCAAATTGATAAATCAATCGAAGAATCCGCCTATGACATGGGCGCCAATAGCTTTACGGTGTTTATGACCGTTACGCTGCCGCTCATCAAAGATTCGTTCCTCAGTGGTTTGGTAACCGCATTCGTTCGTTCAATTACTGCAATCTCAGCAATCATCCTGTTGGTTACGCCGCAGTTTTTGCTCATTACGGTTCAGATTAACGAGTTTGCCGAAAAGGGTGCATATGGTGTTGCCTGCGCGTTTGCAACCATTCTTATCCTTATTACCTACGGCTCGGTATTCCTTATGAATCTTGCAATCAAATACTTTGGTACAAGTGCCTCACTCAACAAATAACAAGGAGCAGTCATGTCAAAAGAAAAAAAGGGTGTACGTCTTGAGCACATCTCAAAAATATATCAAGACCCAAAAACCAAAAAGAACTTTTATGCCGTGCACGATGCAAACATTGTCATTGAGCCGGGTGAGTTTGTAACGCTGCTTGGTCCTTCGGGCTGTGGTAAAACTACCATTTTGCGTATGATTGCTGGGTTTGAATCGCCCGACGAAGGTGAAATTTACCTTGCCGACGAGCCCATAAATGAGCTTACGCCCAACAAGCGCGACACCGCTATGGTGTTTCAAAGCTACGCACTTTTGCCGCACTATAACATTTTTGATAACGTGGCCTATGGTCTTAAGCTGCGCAAAATGGATCGCGAAACCATTAAAACTAAGGTTGAAAACATTTTGGGTCTTGTTGGCTTAAGCGGTATGGAAGACAGGCGCACAAACCAGCTTTCGGGTGGTCAGCAGCAGCGTGTTGCCCTTGCACGTGCACTTGTACTTGAGCCTGGCGTGCTGTTGTTCGACGAACCCTTAAGCAACCTCGATGCAAAACTCCGCGTTGACATGCGTACCGAAATTCGCCGCATTCAGCAGCAAGCTGGTATTACTGCCATTTACGTTACGCACGACCAATCGGAAGCGATGGCACTTTCCGACAAAATTATTGTTATGAAAAAGGGCGTTGTCGACCAAATTGGCGATCCGCACACCATTTATTACCGCCCCTGCGACGAATTTGTTGCCGACTTTATTGGCGAATCGAACTTTTTGCATGGTTCGGTAACCGCTGTGCGCGGCGAGACGGGTGTAGCTGCCATTGAGGGCTCGTCAGTTGAGTTTGATATGGTAGACGGCAAAAAAGTGGGCGACGATGTAACCCTGGTGCTTCGTCCCGAATCGGTGCACGTTGCCAATGAAGGCGTGCTGCCTTGCGAAGTTGTATTGTCGCGCTTTATGGGTCACTACCAAAACTACCACGTTACCTGCGGAAATACGCTCGTAAAGGTTACCGAGTTTAACCCCAAAAATAAGCACATCTACCAGGTGGGCGACAAGGCATTTTTGTCGTTTACCTCAAGCGACGTACACGCTCTGTAAGCATCGTACATTACCTGCGCGCATAATACCCGTGCTATAGTTGAGCCGTGCGGGTTTGTGCGCGCTCGTTTGCATGGTGTTTGAGCACACGTTTGCCTGTGCGTTTGCACGCGCATGTATTCGTGCGTTGCATGAAAGGATTTATATGGATACACCAAACAGTGAAATTATCCTTCGACCGTTTAAGGACATCGATTTTGATGCTGTTGTAAATTTGTGTGTGCGCAAGTGGTGTAGCGACATTGTTGGTGCATTCGACCGTATTGTGTTTGGCCGCGTGCTTAGTGCAGGCGCTTTGCAGCGCTCAACACATACTGTTGTTGCAGAATACCACGGCAACATTGTTGGTGTGTGTATGGGCGGTATTTGCCGCGATAAAAAAATCCTTCATGACAGTGATTGGCGCCGCCGTTTCGACGACATTATGTACCGCGCCCGCGCCCGCGCAAAAATTGGCGGCGTTAAGGTAGAGGAGCGTCTGTTTAGCCGTATTCGCATGTTTACCACGGCAGACGTGTTTATCACGTATGGCTATGCTAACGCCGATGCCGAAATTAACCTCATTATCGTTGACCCCGATTTTTCTAATCAGGGCATAGGTACCCGCCTGTTTGACGAAATGACCGAGTATTTCCGTAGCTGCGGCGCACGTGGATGCTTTGTTATTATTAGTGCCGAAGCCGATAAGGAATTTTTTGAACACAAAGGCATGCGCTGCGTAAAAGAAAAAACGGGTGTTTCGGGTGACACCGGTCAAAATAGTATGTTTTTGTACGCGCGCAGGTTGTAGGCGCTGCAGACTGGCTTTGGGTTGGCTGTTTACAGGTTGTATGCTGTCTGCGAGCCGCATGTAGGCTTACTGACTTTGGACTGTGTGCACGCACCATAACGTATCAAGGCACCATATACGAGGAGCTCTATGCAACAATTAGTACGTCTTTTTTCTGAGGCAACACCAAAGCAGTACGGTATGTATGGCGTGCTTGGTCTTGTGCTGTGCGTGGCACCCTTTGTGTCTGCAGGTTTTGAGCCCATCTCGTTTGTGTATTGCATTTATGCGCTTGTACTCTATGTATGCGCGCTGGTAGATGCCCGCATGCGCAGCATTCCCAACCTGCTTATTGCGTGTGGCTGTATAATTTGGCTTGTAAGCGTATTTGCCCTGGTATTTACCTGTGATATTGATACTCAAGTTGAAAGTGCCGCGCTTGTTGTTGCAGTGCAGCTGGTAGTTGCTGCATCGGTTGCCGGCGTGTTAGTGGGCATAAATAGCGTGTGCGAATTTATGTGGGATAAGCTCTTGTTTGATAAACGTGCACAGGCATCTACGGGTAATGATGCCTTGGGTGCTGCCGATGAAGATGTCACTGAACATGATGATGCCGCTGGCACTCCTACTTTTGCGCATAATTTTATTGGCGCGGGTGATATTAAACTGCTCTTTATGCTTTCACTTATCACCCCAATAAAAGCCCTGCTTGTTACCCTGTTTGTTGCCTGTGCTGCAAGTATTGTGTATGCAATTATCATGCGCCGTCGCACGTTTCCCTGGGCGCCGTTTATTGCTGGTGCGTGGTACGTGTGCATGTTTACACCGTTTTTAGGCACCATCTCGCAGCTGCTTGGTGCATAGGTGCCGCCGCGTCTACCTGCACGATAGCAGCACGCCCGCGCGCACCCGCGCGTAAACACCGCGGGATGGCGAAGGTATTTACAGCGGGTTTGTGTGTGTGTTTTATCAACCATGCATAAACCATATATCAACGATATGTGCAAAAGAGCTCCAAACAATATGCAAACCATGCGCATGCGTACGCGTGGCCGTTAATGTGGTAGCATATCGATAAGTGTTTTGTAATGGAGCAAAGAATCGGAGTTTATATGTCGCAGCATGCAATTACAAGACGTAGTGCGTTGGCGCTTATGGGGCTTTGTGCCGCGAGTTGCCTTGTGCCGGCACGTATTGCAGGTGCTGATACGCAGCAGCAGCTCGATGCCGCACAGGCAAAGCTTGATGAAGTACAAAAGCAGCTCGATGATATTTCAGCGCAGTATGAAGCGCTTGCCGAAAAACAAAATCAAACAAAAAAGCAAATCGAATCGGTTCAGGCAACAATTGAGGACACGCAGGAGCAAATCGACGATAAAACGGAAGATTTGCAGCAAAAAAAGGCGCAGCTTTCCAAGCGTATTTCTCTTGCGTATAAGGGCGGCAATGCAGGCATTTTGAATGTGCTGTTTTCGAGTACGTCATTTGCCGAGCTCTCGAGCAATATTTATTACCTCGATAAAATTTCGGAACACGACCGGCTTATGATTGAGGCAATAAATCGTGTAAAGGCAGAGCTTACGCAGCGTAAAGAGGAGCTTGAGGAGCAAAAGCGCACGCTTGAGCAGTTGCATGACGAGCAGAAAAAAGAGCTTAAGTCTATGCAAGAAAAGCAGGACGAAACACAGCAACTCTTAAATGGCTTGTCGAAAGAAGTAAAAGACTTGCTGGCTCAGCGCGATGCCGAACTTAAGGCTGCTGCCGAGGAAAAGGCACGCCAGGAGCGTGAAGCTGCCGCTGCGCGCGCGGGGCGAATTACCTACAATCGAGTACCTGTTACGGGCACGCTCAACTTAAGCCCCGGCTTGTCTGCGGCTCAACAAAAAATTATTCGTACGTCGTATGGCATTGCGTCGCCGGGTTTGGGCTTGTGTGCCATGTGGGTGTCGCAGGTGTTTTCGGCTGCGGGATATGGCTATCCAAGTGGTAATGCAAACGACATGTATGCCAGTTATTGCAATAGTTCAAACAAAAGCGACCTTAAGCCAGGCATGGTAATTGCTGTGCCGTCGCATCCGGGCACCCGCGCGGGGCGTATTTACGGACATATTGGCATTTATATTGGCAATGGTATTGTGCGGCATAACATTGGCTCCATTTCTGAGCAAAGCCTCGATTCGTGGATTGCATTTTACGGCAAAACCAACACGCCACGCTGGGGCTGGTGCATGGGTAAGTCGTTGTTGTAAGCGTTTTGCGCGGTGGGTACCTGGTGCTGTTGCGTGCTGCGTGAGCGTGTGCGCGGCGCAATCGAACATAGTTCATGCTATCGGCAGTCTTGTGGCTGCCGATTTTTTGTTTGTCTGCAGGGCAATGAGCCTGCAATTTTTAAGAAGCTGAAAATTTTTTATTACGAATGAAAAATGCACGTTGCAATTGCTTTGGGCGAGTTGTATATTGTGTACAAAATACAATATACAGGCGTGCAACGATGCGTGCATAGATAAAAGGAGTATATATGTCTAACCTAAATAACTTGCAAAAAACACAGCGGGGGGGGGTAGCTCTTAGAGCAACATTTGCCGCCCTTATTGCACTCGGTAGCATACCTGGAGCTGCTGCTATTACTCCCAATCTTGCACACGTCGCCTTTGCCACCACGAATTCTAATTCCGCTTCAAATTACCCAGATATAGATAATTTAACGGGTGAATTTTACGAAATGTTTACGGGTATCCACGTAGATAGTCAAGTTCATCAAGTCGCAAATGAAGATTATTCTTTTGTCGACAAGTTTAAGTCTAATAATGCGTTTAAAGATACGTCTACCAAAGTGTTAAAAAAGATTCTTTCCAATAGTCTTAACAACAATGACTACTTTGCTGAGATTCCTCTTATGGGTTCATATAAAACAATTAGAGATGCTGTTACTCTTTCTAAAACGAACTCTGCTAATTATTATCAATTACTTGCCGCCAATAAAAGCAACGAAGAAATAACCCAGCTTACAAACACATATCCTCGTTATTTAAAATGGAATTTAAATAAGGCTTCGGCGGATATTTTAAACAAAGTTGCATATGATCAATCTGTGCGTGCTCTATGTAAAAGTGAAAACAAAGAATGGGTAGAGGGACGTGATTTTAGTCGCGACATAAGATATAACCGTGATGTAACCTATTCACTTGATGTGGCTAATCCTGATAAGTACAAAAAATGGAAACGTCCAGACAAAGATTACGATAAAGCAGATATTAGATATGAAACATATAGTCAATGTTTGAAAACAATAATGTTAAAAGGTACTGAGCCGATTGATGTTGAAGCTGATATGAGTTTGCTTGATGATGGACCTTTTGGGATTGTTAATTATACAGGCATAAAGGAAGAGCGATTAAAAAAGGTAAACGGAGAGTTAAAGTATCGAGTAAATCTTAACGGTTCGGTAGAACACAAGTATAGACATGCTGAGATCTGTGATGATGATGATAATAAGTATTGTAATAATGGAGAATTTGGAGCCAGTAGATATTGGCAAAAAATATACCATCTATATACCGTTGGATGGTGGTTACCGCTTCACACATTTGCAGAGTTGGTCAAAGACATCAACGTTAATATCCCGACAAATAAAGTTGTAATTTCACAAACCGGCTCATTAACAGAAGCTGACAAGAAGGCTATTCGTGATATCTATAAAGTACCATTTATCAATGCAATGAAAGACGCAGGCGATAATTCGGTTGATGAGGCCACCATTCGCGCCGCAGTTGACCAAGCGAAAGTGAAACTTGATAATGGAAAGCTGTATATCAGTGTTCCTGGTATGAAAACGCAAGTGGTAAACGCCAGCTCCATTACCCAAACCCTCGACGCCGCTAAACAGGAAGCCACAAATAAAATCAAAGCGCTAACCAATTTAGACGATTCAACACGCCAGCCATTTTTAGATCGAGTAACAAATGCACAAAAACCCGAAGATGTAACCAAAGCTGTTACAGACGCGCAGATTGCCGACGCTAAAGCTGCACTTAAAAAGAAGATTGGGGAAGCAGAACAGAAGCAAAAAGAAATTGCATACACCAAGGCATCAGACGATAAAAAGCAAGCATTTGATGGAAAACTTAATGATGCTAATACCGCTAAAGATGCANGGAGCTATAGGACAAAAAGTGTGTAAATAAGTTATTCTGTTGTATAAGGATAAGGATCGCTGTGATGTAGTTCTGACCACACCACAGCGTTTCCATATGTATCGGGGTATATGCTTTCTCGTCTTTGAGGTCTGAATGCATTTATCAGTGTTTGCAGGTCTTTATTTCTAGGCATGCTCCTGAGTATCTCTGCAGGCTCTAGAGGGGCTTCTGTATGCATGTAACACCACCAAAATACAGCTTTAATACGCCTTAGCTCACTCAATCCTCGATGGTTACGAAGCATTTCTCTTATAGGGGAATTTACTCCTCCTTCTATTCGATTGTTAAATTTAGAAAGCTCTCCTGAACGAGTCAGCTGAAGATCAAGGTAGGAAAATAAACTACCTTTTCTAAATGCACTAAAAATGGCACTTTGAGCTTTTCGTAGACGAACATGAGTAAATTGATACTTACCATCTATAAGGCTTTTCTCTTTAAGAAAATCTTGCCAAAACTCCGACCATTGGCACAATTTATCAAACCACCACTTTGCTTGTTGAAGATTGTCAATATGCATAAGCTCATATGCAAGTCCAAGGAGCTCTCTACCTGCTTGAAGGCGAGGATGAGAAGTTAAATAGCGTTTTACTAGAGTGTACATATGAAACAAACAGCGCTGGTAAAGTGTGGTTGGCCATATGTTTTTAAGAGCTGTTTGAAAACCTGATCCACCATCAGCAACAACCATATCAGGAGGAGCTATCCTTCTAAGAAGTGCCATATAAGCCACAGTGCTTTCTGATTCTGCAAGGTGCCAGGACAATACATACTCATCAGTGGTTGCGATAAGGACCACAGTCTTTCTTGAAATGTAAATGCCGTCTATATAGATAACTCGATGTATTTCATCTACTAAAGGTGGCATAGGCCAAATGTCCCAAAACTTCGCCGTCTTCCTTCTAAAAGATCGGCCTTGACCTTGCATATCTCTTTGGAGTTGTTTACCTAGTAACCAGTCTAAGAAAAGTTTTAACTCTCTTGCTTGTAAGTCATATCTACGTGATTGCGAGCTTCCGCACTCAAGACATCTATATCGTTGCTTTCCAGCCTTTGTCTTGCCATTTTTTACCATCTTGTTACTACAAACAGAACAAATATTGGCACTCATAATCCACCACCTAAAACTAGTAATTTTTTCTCTAATTTAGATGGTTTTACCTGCTTATATGCTGATATTTTTACACACTTTTTGTCCAGGTGAAAAATTCGATTTTTTTGAATTGTTTACGAAAAATCGGCTGTTTACCTGGGCAAACAACCGATTTTATACACACTTTTTGTCCTATAGCTCAAAAAAGCCGCTCTTTGTATCGAGCGGCTTAGAATCCGTACCATTTGTACACGGAGTATGCAAATACTAAATGCATACATGAGTGTTTGGCAGCTTAGATAGCGCCTCCCCCTTCAAACGGACCGCTATATTTAAGATACTGCGAAAGCGATTGAATCGTAGGACCATTGCGAACGCTTGAGTGGATAAACTGGCCATTGCCAACATACATGCCTACGTGGTTAAAGCCGTTAAAGAAGATAAGATCACCAGGCGCAAGCTGGTCAACGGACGATTTCCATCCCCCACGTGCCTTAATTTCGTCGCGCTGCGTCCAGGTAGTACGAGAAATTGAGCGACCCTGAAGCCTAAAGATATATTGCATAAGACCAGAACAGTCAAACCCGCCGTTAGCAGGGTTGTTGCTCCCCCATTTATAACTGTAGCCCTTATTGAGCATTTGGTAGGCATTAGCAACAGGACCACCCGCATTACTAAAGCTCCTGGGAGCTTGCGGTTTTGGTGCTGCGGGAGCAGCCGGGGCTGGCGTAGCTGCAGGAGCCTGCTCACGTGGAGCTGACGTGGGAGCACTCGACTCTGCTGCAGGTGCAGCAGGAGACGGCATGGTAGCAAGCGTTTGAACAACATCACTTGTAGCGGACGCTTGATCTTTTTGCGCCTGTTCTTCAAGCTGCTTTTTTACCTGTTCGTTAAGACCATCAAAGTAGGTTTTTGCTTGCTGAAGCTTAATTTGAACATCGTCAATTTTATGCTGAAGCTGTTGTGATTGCTCTTGTTCGTGTGCTTGCTTTGCCTGCAATTTATTGTGCTGATCTACAAGCTCTTCGCTTAACGTTTTAACTTCGTTAATGCTGCGCGCATCTTCCGAAGAAATAGCGTCGAGATAATGAATGCGACTTACCAAATCTTGCATATCAACAGAGCCCATAACAAGCGACAGTAACGACAATGGACCCGATTTGTACGCACTGCGAATACGTTTGCCTAGCTGCTCTTTTGCAGTAGCAAGTTTTTGCTTCGTGGTAAAAATTTCGTCTTTCGTTTTTTCGATTGAATATGCAGTACGCTGAAGCTCTGCTTCGTTTGCATCAAATTCTTTTTGAGCATCTTTGAGTTCTGAGGCTACATTGTCGATTTCTTGCTTTGCACTTGCCAGATCGCTCTCGGGCGTTGCATACGCAAGCTGCGGAACCTGGGCAAATAGCAGCGTTCCTGCAATGACAGCTGATAGCGCTTTATAACCAAGAGAACCATGCTTGGTTGGATATGTCATTAGAAATCCTTCCATATACGCATAAGTACGGATAAGCTTTATGTAAGCGTATAACTGTTCTAACGATACTCGTTTTTGTTGTTGTATGTCAAGATTGCCAACCGTTTTTATACAGATGCTTCTCCCTATAAACAGTTAGAAAATCATGGCATAGGTATGCAGCAGAGCCAAACGTACCTACGTACATAATAGTGCAAAACACTAAGGCTCATGGTGATGAAAAAACTAAGAAACATCAACCGTAAGCTAAAGCTTGAGTGTTTGTAGCGAACGTGTGACAGTTTTAATTAACCTTAACGAGCGTGTATAACTCTTGTGAAAATTCGCGACTAATAATCTCACGCGGGTGAAGAAACGCAAGCTCAAGCAAAAATGCAAAGCCAATAAGCTCGGCACCAGTGCGCTCAATAAGATGAGCGCTCGCAACAGCCGTGCCGCCCGTTGCAACAAGATCGTCCACAATAAGCACGCGATCGTTTGGGCACAGCGCATCTTTGTGCATCTCAAGCTCATTTGAGCCATACTCCAAATCGTACGACTCACTAATTACCTCGCGGGGCAGCTTACCAGGCTTGCGTGCTGGCACAAAACCGGCATGAAGCTGGTAAGCAACGGGCGCACCAAGCAAAAAACCACGAGCTTCCGCACCCACCACTTTTGTAATACCCGCATCGGCAAAGTGCTTACAAATGTCATCTACTGCAGCATGAAAACCATCGGCATCGGCAATAAGTGGCGTTATGTCCTTAAACACAACACCGGGTTGCGGATAATCCTTAATATCACAAATAAGCTGCTCAAAGTATTCTGATGACATAACGTCTCCCCAATCAATGGTTGCAATCGCTGGATTACAGTGTATGGTTTTACATCACATGGTTTCACACGCAAAGACAATAGTTTACTCTCGGAGATCTGTTTTAGCAAACAGCTGCACTCCGAAAAGGGTTGTGTGCACACAGCAACAGATGAGCCTTACGCGCTTCCCTACTCGTTTGTGTCTTCAGGATGAAACGTTTGCTGAATGTGACGGGTAATAAGTGTGGTTCGCACGGTATTTGTAAGCGTAAGAATTTCGTGAAATGCCTCGTCAAAGGCCTCTTGGCGTTCCTTTGTTTGCTGTGGGGTAACACCGCCTGCTTTGGCACTAAATACCACGAGCGCATGCTCAAACATGGAGCGCTCACGGTTTGCAGCAATAACATACTGACGCAAGTTTTTAGGACCAATGCCAAAGTGACGGAGCCTGTCTGCCGTTTGAATAAGTGGTATGTCGCGCGCATCAACCAAATCGCGCCCCTGGGGGCTTTTCTTAAAATGAATAAGACCCACATTGCACAGCTCGCGAGCAAAACTAATGCTTACCTGCGCCACTTCGGGCAAACGGTCGATAGGATACAGACGATGTTGTTTTGCAGCGTCGATATACTGCTGTGCAGCTTCGCTATCGAGCGCATCGGCACTGGGTACAGCTGCCTCAGAACCAAGCAGCTTTTTCTTAATAACACCAAGCGGCATAAAGTGGTTTTTTTGCAGGTAAAGCACGTCTTCGAGCAGCTTTACATCGCGCTGAGAATAAAGCCTATACCCACTTGGTGAGCGCAACGGGTGAAGCAACCCTTCGTCTTCGAGGTAACGAACCTTTGAGATGGTGAGATCGGGGTAGGTTGGTTTTAGTTTTTGAACAACTTTGCCAATGGTAAGGGAATTTGCGTGCGCCATAGGAATACCAGCCTTACCGCTTACACGGCAGTATTCGTGTGGAAAATCATACGAAACGTGCCAATCTGAATTGTTGCACCGTCTTTTAGTACCGAGCTACTTACAATAGCACCGTTAACCCAGGTACCATTAAGCGAGCCTAAGTCTTTGATGGTAGCAAAACCTGATGCAATATTTGAAAAATCGATGGTAGCGTGCTTACGTGATACCGTCATGTCATTAAGAAACACGCTGCATGAAGGGTCGCGACCAAGCGTAACCACACTGTTGGTAAGTTCAAATACCATACCAGTTTGAGGGCCTTTTACAATGGCAAGCGTTGGATGAGAGGGCGCTTGAGCTGCACACAAGCTTGGCGATGTGGTATCGCAGCTTGGCATCTTAAAAATTTGAGTTGTATCAAGCGTGCTATTTGTAGCAGGCGTTGTGTTAGTATCCATAATGCTCCTTACCTAAGACGTATATCAATTATACGTGTTAGCGCGCCTTAAGTGTAGACAGAATACGAAAAGTGTACACCAACTACGATAAAACCCTAAAGCAACCCTCAATTATGCTATACACAAACTTAAGAGATAGGTAAAAGGCTCAAGATAACGCTAAACCAGAGCGTTATAGGAGCACGATAGTAGCCGTATGATAGCATTTCAAACACGGTATATCCTTTCCCAACCCTCATGTACGAGGTTAAGCGCGCTAACGGCACGCGATGCAGCTTATTTCAATAAGTGCATCATGAGGCAGCTTTGAAACTTCAGCTACGCTCCGCGCGGGTGCTGGTGCGTCAAAACGCTGCTTTAATACGGCGTCTACCTCATGTAACTGGGCGATATCGCGCATAAAAATCGTAAGCGAAGCGACATCAGACAAATTACACTGAAGCTCACCTAACAGCTTTTCTATTGTGGTTAATATCTCGTGCACTTGCTGAGTTACGCCGCTTGCATCAGGCGCAACCTGACCCGATATAAAAATCATGCGCCCTGCTGACGTGCCATTTGAGTAAAACCCTAACGGTTCATCTACACCTGTAGCGTTTATTGCATACTTCATGGTGGTACTCTCCTACTTTTTGCGGCGATACAGCGCTTCTGCGCCAATGAAGGTGTAGTCGCTTCGAACAAGCGTGTACTGTGTGAGTTCTTCTGGCGTGAAGGAACATTCATCTTCGCTGGTAAATCGAGCTAGATAGGGGTATTCCTTAACAAGTGAGCTAAATGCTTCACTCCTAACACATGGCATAAGAAACGAAAACGAAAGAAGGCTTCTCCATATAACTTCAACATCGTCTTTAGAAAGTATCATAAGGTAATACTCGGGAGCAAGGCAAAGCACAAAGCATTGGATGCGCTCATCGAGGTGAACATACTCACAGGTGAGTGGCTTTTGCGGCAGCTTCTCAGGAGCTTTTACGTAATCGCACAATAGTTCCTGCACACGCGTGCCGAAAAGCGAAAGCGCTATATAATCCCTGCCGATACCATCTATACGCAAATCATCAAATAAATCTTTGCTTGTAAGCGGTTTTTTCTGGGTAGCGCTCGCGCATACTGAGCTTAACGTTAATGTGCTGCGCGGCGACGTGTCGACAATACAATAGGTTAGCGATGAGGGTCTATCGTCAAAACACGCAACAAATATGCTGCTTACGACTTTGCCATCTACAGAATAGAGGACATGTGGCGCAATGGCTCCTACCTTGGGCAATACATTAGTACACGTGTTAGTAAGAAAATTTTTCGCTCCCGTACCAGCTACTAAAAGAAGCGTAGCGTCTTCATTATCACAGAGCATAGCATCAGCATTCGCGGCGTCACACGGATATGAAGTCACACACATCACGCCACAATCATCGGGTGCAAATGTTGCGCCCAACAACTCATGTTCTTTGTAAAGCGTACATTTATGAGATAAGAGATGAACAGCGTCATACATGGTAGTAACTCCTTTCCGTACAGATGGTACACGCACGCGTTACGTCATAGCATTCGTGCTACCGTGAAACATTTATCGCGTGCGCGCGGCTTGCCTTTTAAGCAGTGCACACCCCTCTTTTATATAGATAGCTGCGGCAATAACCGAGCAAATACAACCTGCGTAGATAAAAAATATACCCACTGCACACGCCTGCGCGTTAAAGCCGGGAAAAGCTGCTAGAGAGGTAAGGTTAAGACCATTGACCTGGGGATATCCAATAAGCATATCGCAAAATCCCGTCATCAAACACGCTGTTGCCACTTTACCGATAAGAATAACGTCGAGCACAGGCAAATCGTGTTTACGCAGCACAAAGGAACCGTACGCCATAAGCATATCGCGGCCAATAACATACACCGCAATCCATACTGGCACCTCTTCGGTTACCACAAGACCAATAACACCTGCTACAAGCAGCACTCTGTCCATAATTGGATCCATAATTTTACCAAGCCAACTAACTGTTTGAGTGCGGCGCGCTACCTGACCGTCGAGAAAGTCGGTAACAGCTGCCACAATGTAGCAAATAAGCGCAGGTATACGGTAAATTTTGAGCGAGAAAAGCGCAAGAAATACAAGGGTTAAGAGAAGACGGGCAAAAGTGATGCAATTTGCAAGCGTAAGAATCTCAAAGGAAGGATTATCAGACGAGCCAACCGGAGCCTGAGGATTGTGAGGTTTTAGCAAGTCGGAGGAAGTTTGCGCAGGTTGTGTACCTGAGATTTGCTCAGTACATTCAGTATGTTCGGTACGCACAAGATATGAAGCAATACGCTTTTGCGAATGATTAAGACGCGCACGGGCGTCTGTCTGCGCAGGCGTGTTGCTATGGGGTTGTTGAGATGTAGTGCGTTTGCATGCCATGATATACCATCAACCTTTCAATATTATATGTGCTAGTATAGCGTAAATTTACCGACATACAAAAAAGCGCCGCATACAAGATACGACGCTGTAATACATGAATCACGCACGCACGCGCACAAAAACGCGTCAACTACCCTGATTAGTAGCAGGTAGCAGCCTGTTATTTCACTTCTTCAATCTCAACATGAGCGCGACGACCAGCAACACAAATGGGCTCAAGCTGAGTAAGGTTTGCCAAAACATTAATAGCAGGCCCCAACAAGTCGATCGAGGGGATTTCGCGCTTATCAAGCTCAAGGCGAATTTCGCGACGCAGATGCTCATTTGCAATGGTGTGGAAAACGGCCATATGCTTGGCATCGTTAATATGCTGATTCAAAAAGTCGAGCACCATGGAAACGCTTGTTACCTCACGCAAACGCTTAATAATAACGACGCCTTCCTCAAACTGGTCGGCTGCAGCCTCAACAACATGAGTTGCAGTAATGCCGCGAGAATCAGAAAGTACAAATACAACGGGAGTTTCGTTTTGAGTATCCTGTTGAAACGTAACGATTGACATACATATCCTTTCGATTTTGCCCACGTTCCCATTGTACAACCATACACGCGAATGCCTGCAGCAACGCAAGTACTAATGGTTGGTGAGCACCGATATATCCGCAACGTTGGTAAATACGCTGCAGAAGAGATTCAGCAATCTCAAACGATTATTCCTAACCTTAGTATCCTCGTCCATAACACGTATGTCGTCAAAAAATTCGTCAATCGGTAGGCGTAAGGCGGCAAGCGCAGAGGCAGCCACAACATAATCACGATTACTCAACGCTTTCTCCACATTATCCTGACCTTCAAGACATGCGTTGTAGAGCTTTTGTTCTGTTGGTGCCAGCATGTCTACCTCAACTGTAGTGCCAAGCGCGGCTTCGCGGATGTGGTCGGCACGTCCGTATGCAATGGCCAAATCCTCAAATACATCGGCTTGCTGTTGTTGCACCTGCTCCAAGGCGTGTGCACGCGCGAAAAATTCCTGGGGGTCGATAATTGAAATAGCGCTAATTGCCATAACAACCTCAGGCGATATGTGCTCATCTTTTGCAAGAGAGCCAAGACGACCAAGGAAGAACTGCGAAATTTCGTGAATGGTGGCATCGGTATCGCAGCTTGTACCCTGCTTGTCATAACGTGCAAGCGAGGATGTAATAAGCGACAACAGCGAGATACGCGGCAACTCTTTGAGAATTGCAATGCACCCAAGGGCGCTTCTACGCAGCGCAAACGGGTCGGAAGAACCTGTTGGAGGCTGGTTTATGGCAAACATACCGCAAATAGTGTCGAGCTTATCGGCAAGACTTACCACTTTACCGCAGGTAGACTGTGCAACGCTATCGCCTGAGAACCGCGGGTGATAGTGCTCTTTTATAGCAGCTACAACATCGGGGTCTTCCCCGCAGGCTTCGGCAAAATATGCACCCATAACACCCTGCTGCGACGTAAACTCAACAACCGTTTGGGTTACAAGGTCGGCTTTAGCAAGGTATGCTGCACGTGCACAATGCTCTGTAAGCGCAGCATCAAAGTTACATGCCTCTGCAATTGTCTGTGCTAAATCACGCATACGAACAGCCTTTTGAAAAACGCT
The DNA here is from genome assembly GCA_900343135.1 of Atopobium massiliense. Classification (GTDB taxonomy): domain Bacteria; phylum Actinomycetota; class Coriobacteriia; order Coriobacteriales; family Atopobiaceae; genus Fannyhessea; species Fannyhessea massiliensis. The sequence goes on from OPYK01000002.1 coordinate 28,865, forward strand.
GCCCAGTTTTTCTTGGAACGTAACACGTTTCAAAAGTGGCACATAACTCTCAAGTGGAGCTTTAAGGTCTTCGGTGTAGAAGAACTGAGCATCGGAAAGACGCGCACGTACAACGCGCTCATTACCATCAATAACGTGAGTATCCATCTCAGGTTTAGCGTTAGACACGATAACAAAGAAGCAGGTTAACGCCCCATCTGCATCGTAAATGGGAAAATAGCGCTGGTTTGTGAGCATCGACTCACAAATAATTTCGTGCGGAATTGCCAAAAATCGATGGTCAAATTCTCCAATTACCACATGCGGCCATTCGGTAAGGTTAACTACCTCATCAAAGGTGCCGCGCGGCATATCAACATGCATACCAGGATGTGCTTTTTCATACGCCGCAACATCATCTAAAATGCGCTGGCGACGGGCGTCTTCAAGCATCACATGCGCATCATGAAGAACATCAAGATACGCACTGGCAGAAGGCACAACATGTTTGCCGGGTGCCAAAACGCGATGTCCAAGCGTGTAGTTTGAGCTTGTTACATCGGCAAATGTGCACGGTATAACGTCGTCGTTAAGAAGCGCACATATCCAGCGCACCGGACGCACAAACGATTCGGTAGTTGCGCCCCAGCGCTGCGAACGGTAATTTGGCCACTCAAGCTTTGTTATGCAATTAGTTATAATATCGCCGAGCAAATCGTGCGCACGAAGTGAGGGTGTAAAGATGTCGCGCCATATGTATTCTTTACCGTCTTTGTCCTGTTTTTTGCTGAGCTGCTCTGGCGTGGCTCCTGCTTTACGTGCAAAGCCAAGACCCGCTTTTGTAAGGTTTCCTTGAGCATCATATGCAATAGAAACCGCAGGTCCGCGTTTTGTGGTGTGCTTCTCTTGGGTGGCAGCAGCAAGACCGTGCACCAATACAACAAGGCGGCGCGGTGAGTTATGCGCTTCAAGTGAATCATAAGCCAAGCCACACGCCTTAAGCTCGCGCTCCATTATTTGTGCAAGCTGTTTTGTTGCACAAATAAGCGGAGCTGAAGGCATTTCTTCGGCACCAATTTCAAGTACAAATTCACACCGTGTATCACTTTGTGTGCTCATATCTATCTCCTTGAATACGCAGGTTTGATATACCAGCGAGCTTGAGGGTTATCGTAAAGGGTTCCTTGAGGATGGTTTGCCCTGCTTGAGGGTTACGTGAAGATTTACACAACGCGTCCGTAACGCGCAGCACATTCTAAGCGTTATGTTCAACCTCACCATGAGCCTGAGCCTCACGCTCACGCTGTGTTGGAGTTGCCACATAAGCCTCGCAGCACAATTTTGCCAGCGTACGCACACGCAAAATGTAGTTTGCGCGCTCGGTTGCCGAAATTGCACCACGCGAATCGAGCAAGTTAAAAGCATGCGAGCACTTCATAACACAATCGTAGGCAACAAGCGGCACATGATGCTCAAGACAGGCATGACATTCGCGCTCGTAGTCGTCAAATTTTTGGCGCATCATATCAATATTGGCAAGCTCAAAGTTATAGGTAGAAAATTCAAACTCATTTTCGTGATACACATCGCCGTAGGTAACAGGCTCGCCCGATGGCAAGTAGCTCCACACAAGGTCGAACACAGAATCCTTACCCTGCGCGTACATAGCAATACGCTCAAGGCCATAGGTAATTTCCACAGGTACAGGATTAACCTCAAGACCACCTACCTGCTGAAAGTAGGTAAACTGCGTAACTTCCATGCCGTTGAGCCACACTTCCCAACCAAGACCCCACGCGCCGAGCGTTGGGCTTTCCCAGTCGTCTTCAACAAAACGTACGTCGTGCTCTTCAGGATTAAGGCCGATAGCTGTAAGCGAATTGAGATAAAGCTCCTGCGCATTATGCGGCGAAGGCTTAATGAGCACCTGAAACTGATAATAATGCTGTAAGCGGTTGGGGTTTGTACCATAGCGTCCATCAGCAGGACGACGGCAAGGCTGCGCGTAACACGCGCTCCAGGGCTTAGAGCCAAGCGAGCGCAGCAGCGTTGCCGGGTGAAATGTACCCGCACCTACTTCTGAGTCGTACGGCTGCATAATGGTGCATCCTTGCTTTGCCCAGTAGCTTTGCAGCGTAAGAATCATGTCCTGAAACGTAAGCGGCGTATGTTCTGTGTTCATGAAGAAAGCTCCTATCATGTTGGAATAGTGCCTGGTAAATTGGGTCTGATAAAGCCACCAAACAAACGAAAAACGCTGTGGTAGTAGTTTGGCGCCCGCCTGGTGGTAGTGCGAATTAGAGCGTCTTCCACGATGCAGGCGGCCAAATAGTCCACACCGCATGCGAGCTCACTTGGCTAATGGGCACAGCGCCAAAATAACGCGAATCGAGCGAATTGGTGCGGTTATCACCCATTACCCACAGCTGTCCTTTGGGAACAACAAAAGGATAGCTAATTCTACCATTGGGTCCTATGCCCTGGTTTTCAATAGGCTCAGAAGGTTTGCCGGATGTATAGGGCTCCTGAAGTTCTTTGCCATCAACAACAACCTTGCCGTCTCGCAAGTCTACTGTTTGGCCTTCGGTTGCAATAACGCGTTTAAGCAGCGTATGACCGGTACCGCTGGGGTCGTTAAAGGTAATAACATCACCTTTTTGAGGTGTGCGAAAATGATAAGAAATCTTTTCGCCCAAAAGACGATCTTGCTCGTGCACCGTTTGCAACATGGAGCCCGACGGCACAAGATATACCTCGCCCACAAACGTACGAATAAGAACAACAGCAATAACAGTGCAAATGATGGTAATAATCCAGTCTTTAACACCAAGACGGCTCTCGCGGTCGAGCTCATCGAGGGTTTGCACATGATTGTTATGTGAGCCAAACAATTTCATAAAAACCCGCTTTTACTCGTTAGGACAAATCTTCGCTAGAAACAATAGTCTGTGCAAAATCATACTCTTGTTTTGTGATGTGTGCTGTGGCAAGTAAATCAGGACGCCACTGCGCCGTTCGCTCAAGGGCATTGAGCCTGCGCCAGCGCGCAATCTCTTGATGGTTGCCGCTCAGCAAAACCGCAGGTACCTGCATATCTCGATACGTTTGCGGGCGCGTATACTGGGCATACTCCAAAAGCCCCGTATCCGAAAACGATTCATCCTGTGAACTCATCTCGTCGCCCAATGCACCAGGTAAAAGACGTACAATACTATCCATCACAACCATGCAGGGCAACTCAGCTCCCGTTAAAATAAAATCGCCAAGTGAAAGCACATCATCTGCCCGCGAATATACCCGCTCATCTACGCCTTCGTAGTGCGCACATGCAAACACAATGCGCTCTTTTGTTGCAAGATCTTCAGCGATACGCTGAGTAAATTTTTTTCCACAGGGAGAAAACATCACAATATGGCAATTGCGCTCATCAATGGCGCGCATGGCATCAAACGCTTCAAAAAACGGCGCAGGCTTCATGAGCATGCCCTGACCGCCGCCAAACGGCGCATCATCAACACTGTGGTGCGCATCATGCGTCCAGGTACGCAAGTTGTGACAATGCAGCTCAAAGAGGTGTTTTGCAGCCGCACGTCCGGGAATTGACGCGCTCATGTATGAGTCAAACAGCTCAGGAAAAATGGAAAGCACATCAAAGCGTATCATGACTGTCCTTTTGCGCGCCGTGTGCGCGTTGTGGCGCATCAGTGCCCGTGCTTAATGTAAGTAAGCTTTTGGGTATGTGAACATAGAGGATATCGCCCATGCGCGAATCCATATCAACAAAGGTGTCGTGCACAGGAATAAGCACGTCACCATACCTACCGCTCACAACCCAGGTGTCTTGAGCGCTGCTCGAAAGAATTTCGGTAAGCGTGCCCAAGCTACCAAATGTGCGATCGACAACTTCTTTATGCAAAAGCTGCGCTGGAATAGATGCCAACACACAAGGATTAATGTGCGACGTCTCAATAAAAAGAAAACGTCCCTGCAGCTTAGTTGCATCAGAAATGCTGGTAATGCCTTCAAACGCAACGATTGCCGATGCTGGCGCAGAAATTGCAGAATGTGCGTCACATGACGCGGCGTGGATTGCGGGCGCTGCAGAAGAAGAGCGACGCGTAACATGCGCCACACGCAAGCTACGCGGAAGCGAAATTTCGGGCGGCGCTACAAAAAGCACATCGCCCGTTTGTATAAGAAAAGGAAAGCCCTGGTAAGACTCAACCACGACTTCCCCTTTATTTGCATGAATGCCTTGTACGCGGGCTATTGCTTTATACGTTGGGCGTTTCAATGCTACCCCAATACCTCAACCTCTACGGCTGTGTTAACACGAGAACCAAGCGCGCGAGCAAGTGTACGAATAGCCTTAATGGTGCGCCCTTTGCGTCCAATAATGCGACCAGCGTCGTCGGCAGCACACGAAATTTCGATAAGCGCACCGCCGTGCGAATCGGTTACATCAAGTGCAACAGCGTCTTTATCGGTAACAAGACCACAAACGATGTACTCAACCAAATCGGCAACACGGTCGCTTGCAAGCTCGCCATCCTGAAGCTGGAGCGTTGTATGACCAGAACTTGCACCAGCAGGCTGCGCCATATCAGAACCATTGGCATCGATGGCGACATCTGCACTGCCAGCGTTACTCATTTCAGCAGCTACAACAGCTTCGGTGTTCTCGCTTTGCACGGCTTGTGCGCCCAGCTTATCATCTACCGAATAGCTAGGCTGCGACTCGTATGTGTTTGTTTGAGCATCCATAGGATCCTCAGCAGAAAACGTGGTATCCAACACTGGCTACTCCGCCGACTCTTCAGCAGCGGCTTCTGCGGCCTCAGCAGCTTCTTGCGCAGCTTTACGTGCTTTTTCTTCTGCCTTCTTGGAAAGTTTTACTTTCTTTTCGGGAGCAGCAGCACCACTACGAACAATGTCGATAAGGTGGCCTACAGCTGATGAAGGCTGTGCGCCCTTAGCGAGCCACTCGTCTACCTTTTCGAGGTTAATTTCGATGGTTTTAGGTGAAGTAAGAGGGTTGTAAGCACCGATTTGCTCGATATAACGTCCGTCGCGAGGCATACGACTATCAGCGATTACGATACGGTAATACGGACGTTTTTTTGCACCATGACGGGCAAGACGAATTTTTACAGCCAAAGTAGAACTCCTTTAAAACGCGCGACGCGATGGATACGAAGAAAAGTGCGCCGCATTGCCACTCAAGCAATTGTTAACTATACGACATATTGAGTATAATACCTCGTGATATTTTTGTGAACCTTTTTTGTTTTCCTTAGGAGATTGCATGTATTACGCACGCCTTTAAGGGCAATTTAAGGCTCATGAGTACACTTAGTATAGTTTACTTCGAATTTGACCGAATTCTGTTCAAAAACGCTGTAACAAAATTGTAAGAACATGCTATAAATTTACCTTACATGGGCACCATAAGTATATCTACGTAAACAGAAAGAGGTTGTTGTGAACATCATTGTTATTGAGGACGAAAAAAACCTTGCCGATGCTATCGTTCGTATTTTAAGTGATGCTCATTATCATGCAGAAGCCGTGTACGATGGAACAACAGGCCATCGTGCGCTTGCCAGCAATTTATATGATGCAGCTATTGTTGATAGAATGTTGCCTGGTAAAGACGGTGTTGATCTTATTCGCGAGCTTCGTCACAACAACAATTCGATGCCTGTTCTTATGCTAACTGCGCGCACATCTACAACTGATAAAGTTGAGGGGCTCGATGCAGGTGCAGACGACTACATGACAAAACCGTTTGAAGCCGATGAACTTCTAGCACGCTTGCGGGCGCTTACCCGCCGACAAGGCGATGTGATGCTCGACCAAGTATCATTCGCAGATTTTACGCTCGATCTTACAACACACGACCTAACCTGCAAAAATCACACCGTTCATCTGTCGGGTAAAGAGTTTGAAGTGCTAAAGATGCTCTTAAATTCGCCCTCACGCGTTGTATCCAAGCAAGACTTGCTTACATATGTATGGGGAGTTACCAGCGCAACTAACGAAAACTCGGTTGAAGCGTATGTGTCGTTTTTACGCAAAAAACTTATGTACGTGCACTCGCGCGTACAAATTACCACTCTGCGCATGCTTGGCTATCGCCTCGAAGAGCTCTAACGCGCACAGCGCAAACAGAGCATGTACACGCACATAAAGGGTTATATAAGCTAGTACGTAAGCGCTTGAGCTATGCTACAAACCAGCGCAGCTAAGCGGTATAATAACCATCGTCACTAACATTGCTTTGCAACTAGCCTTTGCAACCAGTTTTGCACCATACGTACAGATAGACGTCTATGAAACAATTTAAACTCGTTATGCTCAAAGAGCTTCGATACAAAATCGTGCTCATTATCATCATCCTAGTAGAAAGTGTGCTCATTGCGCATACCTGCTTATCGATGTATCTTACCTATCAAAATCATGAGTCAACGGTACGAACGTACCTGCACACGATTATTGCTGATGAGCACGTAGAATCCAGTGAATTTGGTATGGAGCCCCACCGTCACGACGATGTAACCGACATGAGCAACATGCTCTCAACCGTTGTTCCCAAAGACCTCAAAGACGATCCTGATGAAAGCACCACGCCTGGCACGGACGGCACGGACGGCGCGGACGCTGCGGCAGATGCTGCTACGGTACATGCACCAGGTGATGCAACCGCACAAGACAATCAAGCAGCGCCCGAGGATAACGCGCCAGCATCGGCTCACACACCCGCAAAAATCGGCAATGCGTCCCTCTTTGAAATTGTGAATGCCATCAACAAAAGTGGTAAAACAGAAGGACACCTTGAAGAATATCATGTGTGGTTTTTGGCAAACGACACAAAGATTGCTCTTGTTGATACTTCTACCTTTGATTTTGCATTTACGCACAGCATCATTATGATTACCTGCATGATTGGCGGAACGCTTGCTGTTGTACTTACCTTATCGTGGATTTTAAGCGGCTGGATAATTCGCCCTATTGCCGATGCCATGCACCGTCAGCGCATGTTTCTCTCTGATGCGTCGCACGAGCTTAAAACACCCCTATCGGTTATTCTTGCCAACACCGATATTTTGCTCAAGCGCTCCGATTTGCAGGAAACCGAGAAAAAGTGGCTTACAAATACCGCCGATGAAGCGCTTCACATGAAGCATATGATTAACGATTTGCTTGAGCTAGCAAAAAGCGACGAAGCGGCTGCTGGTTCACCCAATATTTTGCATAAAACAACCGTGGATATGTCGAACATGGTGTCCACGATTGCACTTGAATATGATGCCATTGCGTTTGATAGAGGATGTAGCATTGAAACCACAGTTGATGACGACATTCACGTGTACGCCGATTCAGAGCTTATCGGCCGTCTTGTGCATATTTTTGTGGATAACGCCTGCAAATATGCACATCCCAACACGGTTATATACATTGGGCTTACCAGCACAGGAAAGCAAATGCAGCTTACGGTTACCAACACGGCAGACGTTATAAGCACAGAAGAGCTTGCACACATTTTTGATAGATTTTACCGAAGCGACCGTGCGCGCAGCCGTGCCAATGGAACAGGCGGTTTTGGTTTGGGCTTAGCAATTGCAAAAAGCATCGTCGTTTCACATAAAGGCACTATATCTGCAACAAGCACAAAAGAACACGGCACAACGTTTACCGTGGTATTGCCACTCAGCGACCATGCATAATGCTCACAAGCGGTACACAACACGTGCAATGCATGCGTGCGGCGGCACTTGCATTAGTATGAATATTCAGGAAAACGCCTTCGCACGGCAGCCCATAACAAATCGTACGAGTTGCACGAAGTAGATTGTGTGTGCGATGTATGTTCGCGCGTCTGCGTGCTTTTCTCAATAATTTCATCAGCGTCAGCGCGTGCCGCCTCAATAAGGTCGATATCCTGCACCATGTCGCAAAACCTGAGCGTTTGAACACCACTTTGTTTGTAGCCAAGAATTTCGCCTTCGCTTCGAAGCTCAAGGTCGCGTTGCGCAAGCTCAAAGCCATCGTTTGTATGTTCAAGCACCGCAAGACGCGTGCGCGCGGGAGTTTGTGGACACGCTGCACAGTGCATAAACACCTGCGCGGGCGCAGATCCTCTCCCCACGCGGCCACGTAGCTGATGCAAAGTTGCAAGGCCAAAGCGGTCAGCATCCAAAATAAGCATCGTGTTAGCATTAGGCACGTCTACGCCCACTTCAACAATGGTAGTAGCTACAAGCACGTCAATCTCGTGCGCGCGAAACGCCTCCATCACGCGCTCTTTGTCTTCAGTTTTAAGCGCACCCGTTAAAAGCCCAATATGCCACGCAGAAAATTCACCGCGCAAAAGCTGTTCATACACAGTTTGAGCTGCATGAATGTGCTTTGTTTGCGACACAAATGCATCGGCAACATCGCGGGCATCATCGGCGTGCGTGTCAGTAGCATATGGTGAGTCAGTTGTGGTGCTATCCGCGCTGCTTTCCGTAATAGACGGGCAAATAATGTAGCACTGCTCACCGCGGGAAAGCGCCTCTTGCATAGCGCTATACGCAACAAAAAGATTTTCGGTGGGAATAATATGCGTAGTTATGGTTGCGCCCGCGTGCGGCTTGTGACAAATGCGCGATACTGTCATGTCGCCATATAACGAAAGTGCAAGCGAGCGTGGTACGGGCGTTGCACTCATCATAAGCACGTCGGCTGTATGACCGGGACGCGCAGATGATAGCTGTGCTTTACGCTGCAATTCCTCGCGCTGATGCACACCAAAACGATGCTGTTCATCGATAATAATATAACTTAATGCAGAAAATTGAATATCCTTGCTTAAGAGTGCCACCGTGCCAAACACAACCGTAACAGCGCCGCTTGCAATGTCATTGCATATGCGTGCCCGCTCTGCTGGAGGCGTTGCCGAAGTAAGAAGTGCCCAGCTAATGTGAGCTGCATCTAAGAGAGGACCTATACTTTGCGTGTATTGCGAAGCAAGCACCACGGTAGGCGCCATAAGTGCAGCTTGCGTGTGCGTATCACAACATGCCGCCATGCCGAGCGCACACACGGCAGTTTTACCCGTGCCAACATCACCCAATAGCAAGCGCAGCATGGGTTTTTTTGCTGCCATGTCGCCCAAAAGCTCATCTGCACATTGCTGCTGCTCTGTGGTGTATGAAAAGGGCAGCACCCGCAAAAAGCGCTCCACACAAGGTCCTTGCGTTACATGCGCAAAACCCACGCGCTCCCCCGTTTCGTTTACATGGCGCATGCGCAGTGCAAGCTGCAAATACAAAAGCTCCTCATAGGCAAAACGCCTGCGTGCGTGGTGTACATCGGCACATGTGCGCGGCGCGTGCATACTAAAAAAGGCTTGGTTAACGCCAAGCAGCTGATGCTTAGCAACTAAGGTTGAGGGAAGCCAATCAACCACAGGCACATATTGCGCGAGCGCCTGCTTAACGGCCGCATGATACACCGCCGTGGAAATATCGGCGCACATGGCGTAAATGGGCATAACGCGCATGTTGGAAGGCTGAGCGTATGTGCCTTGCGTGAGCGGCTGTGTTACGTCTGTGCTCGCAGGTAAGCTAGCAGGTGTGCTCGAAGCTGGCGTGAGCACCTCAACCAGCGGCGCATTCATCGTTTTAAAGCCATACGAAAACGCAACTTTACCCGAGAGCGCAACAACATCGCCCACGTGATATTTTTTGGCAAGCCAGGGCTGGCGGAAAAAACTAAGGCGCATAGCTGCGCTTTTATCAACCACAAACATCTCAAAAATGCTAAGACGCGGCTTAGGATAGGTAAGCTTAATAGAATCGACGCGTGCAATAATCGTTACGGTTTGATTGATAGCAGCGTGTGCGATATCTACCTGCTGCGTAAAGTCGAGATAGCGGCGCGGCATGCACATAAGCAAATCAAACACGGTATTAATGCCCAAATGAGCAAAGCGCTCCTGCCGCTTGGTAGAAACGCCTTTAAGCTTATCTAAGCTATCGGAAAGATGAGCCGTGTGATAAATACGCTCATCTGCGCTGCTCACCGTATATGTTGTATGCAACTCTTCGCTGCTCATCGCGGGGTGCTACATTACTCTAACGAGAAGATAACAGGATACAGCGGCTGCTCGCCTCGCTGAGGATCGACATCAAGCTGCGGGAACGCGTCTTCAATGGCGGAAACGAGGGTTTCAAAGTCGGCGTCGGAAAGGTCGCTACCTGCAAGAATGGTGAGTGTATCGGCATCTTCGCGCTCAAGCATTTCGCCTATAACACGCAGCGTTACATCTTGCACGCTTGAACCAACAACGTCGATGGAGCCTTGAGCAATACCCATAACGTCGCCCGCGTGAATAGGAGCGCCGGTAGACGCCGTAGAATCGCGCACAGCGGTAGTAACTTCGCCGTCGCGAATAAGCGCAAGCTGCTCGGTCATCGATTGAGCAAGCTCTTCGGCATTGGTTGTGTCTTCTACGGCAAACATAACCGAAAACGCCTGGAGCACCGATTTTGTAGGCACAACATATACGTGACAATCGGCAAGCTCGCTATTAGCAGCTGTAGCTGCGGCTTCAGCCGCCATACGAATGTTTGAATTGTTAGGAAGCACAATAACGTTGCGCGCGTGACACGCCTTAATAGCAGCAAATATATCGGCGGTAGAAGGATTCATCGTTTGGCCGCCCTGTACAATCTGCGTAACACCAAGCGACTCCAAAATTTCGGCCTGACCACTACCTGCAGCAACCGAAACAAAGCCAAGCTCGATGAGCTCTTGAGGCTCAGCTAACGCAGACGCACTATCCTGAGCGTGTGCACCCATATTAACCGGTGCATCTGCGCTACCGGCATGAACAAGCACTTTGTTGTCGCGAATAGCTTCGGTGCGCTCATTTGCTTCGATATCCATATTGTGCACAAACACGTTGTACACAACGCCGCGGTGCAGCATGTGGCGCAAAATGTAATCGGGACGATTAGTGTGCACATGAATTTTGTAATCGGGGAACGATCCAACGAGCAATTCACAATCGCCCATAGCAGAGAGGTATTTAAGGTTTGATTCTGCATTAAACGAGGACTTGTGCGCCTTAAACAAAAACTCGGTGCAGTAGGTAAAGGCAGAACCTTCCCAATCGTCGTTTACTTCGATGTCTACAACATCAGCAACTTTCGATTTTGCCGAGGTAGATGAGGTGTCGATGGTGGTAGCAAAGTTAGTAAGCCCTTTATCAGAGCCGGTATATGCGTTAACAAACGCCTCAACAAACACTGCAAAGCCAAAGGCGCCTGAGTCGACAACACCGTTTTCTTTAAGCACGGGTAATAGCTCAGGCGTACGCGCCACCGATTCGTAGGCTTCAACCACAATGGCATCAAGCATCTCCTGCTTGGTAACGCCTGCTTTTTCGAGCTCATCGGCCTTATGCGACATGTCTTTAAGCACGGTAAGAATGGTGCCTTCAACCGGCTTGCGCACCGCTTTAAATGCAACTTTAACACCGTTGCGAAGCGCGGCAGCAATATCGGCGCTGCACACAACATCGCCCGTGCAGCTGCAAAGCCCTTCAGCAATGCCGCGCAAAATTTGGCTGGTAATAACACCCGAATTGCCTCGCGCGCCCATAAGCGAACCATGGGTAATAGCTGCGGCAACATCTTCAATTGTTGCGCTTGGCGGCAGCTGTTCAATCTCCTTTACAACCGTTGCCAGCGTAAGCGACATATTAGTACCTGTGTCGCCATCGGGCACAGGAAACACGTTGAGCTTGTTTATCTCGTCTGCTTTAGCAGCAACAGCGGCACTTGCAATAGGAAAACACGAACGAATAACAGTAGCTATCATAGTTGTTATAAATCCTTATATCTCATGGGTACATATCGTCGCGGGCACATATATGTGCGTAAGGGCGCGTTTAGCGGGCGCATTATGGTAGCGCGCGTGCATGTGCACCTGGCGGCATGTGGTATGCATGCCAACTTGTGCAAATCACAGCGCCACCAGCGCGGCGTGCGCCTTGTGCGCCTTAGTGACGAATATCCTCGATGTGTACAGATACCTCTACGTTTGAAAGTTCGCAAATTTTTGATAATACAAAACGAACCGCACTGGTAAGGTTTTCGCTTACCCGTGCAAGATTAACGCCTTGCTCCACAATAACGTGTAACACAACATGAGGAACAGCGTCGATAACCTCTACATCGATACCGCGACGCAGACGATACATAGGAAGCAAATGCATAAGACCGTCTTGTGGATCGGCTGCCGCCATTCCAACAACACCATAGCACTCCAATGCTGCTCTACCAGCAAGATCGGCAATGCAGTCGTTAGAAACTTTTAATTCACCAGGGACGTTATGCATCATACATAAACTCCTTTTCATAAACGAACATGCGCACATACATACCGCACGCTCCAGCTGCACCGTGGGCAGGCACACACAACAAAGTTGCAGTGCTCTGCGCAGGCGCAGACGCAAAATGTTTGGTATTATTGTACCTGCTGCGCGCATAACATGCATGCAAATATCATGTATTTTACAAGACGAAACAAAAAGCACTACAGGCTCGCGCACAACGCAGCTAGGATATACCATAGCCGTGCGCAAGCGCATGGTTCCATGTAAAGGCGCAACACCTATGCACGATATACACACTAAACCACCATATACGGGCATAGCCTACTTGCGCAAATACATCATTGTGATAAAGTTATACAGCACTTATGAATTAAAGGCGCATTAAGCGCTCCTGCTTTGGAGGTCAACATGTCAAAAGTTTGCGATTTTTGCGGTAAGCACGCAGTTGCTGGTCGCTCTATTAGCCACTCACACCGCACGGTTACCCGTAAGTTTAAGCCAAATATTCAGCGCGTTACCGTATTCGAAGGCGGCAAAAGCCCCAAGAAGAACGTATGCACTCGCTGCCTTAAAACAGCTAAAATTGCACGTTCTGCTGCTCAAGCATAACATCCAAGCAGGGTATTTGCGCTTTTTGCACGTATACACAGCATGTAGCAATACGTAGCAATTATATGAAACTAAAAGCCACACATAGTGTGGCTTTTCTTTTACTTTCTTTTCGTACGATGCGCTAGCGTGGTGTTAGCGTGTTACGTTGATGGTGAGCACTATCCTTTGTGCAAGGCGCACGCTTTTCGCAAGCAGTTACACATACGGTTTCGCGTGCGCAGAGCCTAGAGTAGCTTATGCAAGCAGCTTATACACAACTGCGCGCCCAGCGTGCACGGTTACTTCGGCATATGGTGTATCAACAACATTCGAAACGCCTCTATCATTCAAAAAGCCAAGCTGCTCATGATTAATATTCCAGTGAAAACCACTTTCGGATAGCGTGGTAGCATTGCTCAGCGCCAGAACCGACACCGTACGGCCTATGTCTTCCTTAGTAAACTGCCAGTGTTGCCTACCTCGCGAATCGAGGATGCGCATTTCAAACGTATTCTCAACCACGCGCGGACAATAGTGTGAAGCTGCCGATAACAACCCAATCACACCAAGCGCATGGTCGAGCCGTCCGCCCGATACCGCACACAGTGTAAGGTGCAGCGTTTTGTGTGCTGCTTGCGCTTTCGCGCGGGCTTGTTCAATGGCACACGCAAGGTCGGTCATGTCTTTCTCAACCGGCAAATCTATGCTTTGAGCTGCATGTTCGTGTGCCCAGGCGCCTGCTGCTTCGCTTACCGAATCGCTGTCACCGCAAAAAATATCCGGCGTAATCTGCGCATCATACAGCACGTCTGCTCCCCCGTCGCACGCAATAATAAGATCGGCCTCGCGGGCAAGCTGCGTTACACAACTGCGCGTAGGCTTTTCGGGTGAGCCGCCAACAATAAGCGCGTGATATACATTGTCGCACTCGGCAATGTGCGTAGCTGTATTAGACTCTGCCCTATCGCTCATAGGTGGCACCGGAGCATTCCAGGCATTCAGGCGCTCATACGAAAGCTCACTATAATGAGAAATCATAAAGTCGGCATAAGAAGCACAGGTAGAAAAGTCGCGCTGCATACGCGGATCGAATAAGCACACCGTATGCAAGCCCGCACGGCGCCCCTCACGAACACCAAAAGGCGTATCCTCAAACACCCAGGTGCTATTGGGATCGGTACCCAAAAACTCTTGCGCACGCATCCAAATGTCGGGATATTCTTTTGAGCGGATGGGACCTCCCGTTGAAAACGTTTTTTCGAAATATTTCATAAGACCAAAATGCTCAAGCGCAAAGTTAAGGTTTCCTTGCGACGTAGACGATGCAACCGCCATTTTTACACCATGTGCGCGCAAATCTTCAAGCAGCGTTACAATACCCGCAATAGGACCAGGGCAGCGGATATACCCATCTTGCACAATATCGGCAAACGTATTCATAACGTCTTCACCCGACGTGCCGCCATGAAAATGCGTGTGAATGTACTCACATGTTTCATCAAGCGCAAGTGGCTCAATTGCTTCAAAAATCTGCGGCGTTAGCGTTACACCATACAGCGCAAGCAGGCGTTTTGTGGCATTTCTCCACATAGCCATCGAATCGAGAAGCGTGCCGTCGCAGTCGAAAATTGCACCAGTAATTGCCATGGTAAGCCTTTCCTAATTGGTTTGGTTACATCTAACTAAACGAGAGAGCATGTGCGCGTCAGGACCATACGGATATGGCTGCACAAGAAGCGTGCCATCCTGAGGAAACGTAATGCACGCATCCTTTGAAATCCATCGTGAAGTCTCCGGGCACACAGAAGCCGCCGTGGTATACGCCTGCTCCAGCGTATCGCGTACAAGCTGCACATACGCAATGGGAAATGCTGCTCGCTCAAAGCCCGCACCCTCACGTGATGCTAAAAACGCAGCTACCACATCATCGTGCTCACAGGCTAACATAGAGCAGGTTGAATAATACAAGCTGCCATTTGCCGCCACCTGCCGCGAAGCCTCGCGCAAAAGCTGCAACTGCACTGCGGGCAAAGACGCACTATTATCCGGATCGATGCTCGCAGGCGTTGTGCGAAGTGCAATGTCGCTATGCCGGCGTATGGTTGAAATGCCCGAACACGGCGCATCAAGAAACACGCAATCGTACGTTGCAGATTCCGATTTAGCCTGCAGCGCCGTTTCCGCGTGCACAATCTCTAATGTTGTGGGTATTTCCGACTTCTTAAACCGCGCCTGCAGCGTGCGCAATTTAGCAGGAACAATGTCGCACACCGCATGAAGTATAGGCGGCTTTTTTAACACGTGAGCAATATATTCGCTCACCAGCGTTTTTGTACCATTACCAGCGCCAATCTCAAGCACACGCTCATGGGGCGTATACGCTATAGCAGCACAAATAAGCTGCGCTGCAATGTCGCTCGCTACTATGCTGCCCTGCTCAACAGCGTGCATAATATGCCCGCGCGCAGCTCCACACACCCGATACATGCCAAACTGCTCGTTTATACACACGTCATCTTTAGAAACTCCTTGACGCGCATGTGCGAGGTATGGATTTACAATATAAAAAATAGGTAGCGAAGCACGCATCGATGCTGCATAACACAACATAAACGCACGTCCCCGCGCTTTAGCAATTGCACTCAACATAAATGTTGGAAGCGCACTTACGCGCGCAGCTGCATCTACCAGCTCATCTGTTGCTGTTATAGTGTCACTATCACAAACGCCGCTATCACAGGCGTAGTCCGCGCCAGCATCACCCTGCTGCAATGAAACATACACTGCACTAAGGGTATCGCGTGCTTTATTCATACGCGGCAACTCTTCGCGGATAAGTGCATGCAACACGCCACTTACAAGCCCCACATAGCGCGGCTGAATGCTGCGTGCAAGCGCTGCATATTGGCTACATACCGCGTAGTGCTCATGTTCCATATACAAAAGCTCAAACGATGCAAGAATAAGCAGCACGTGAAGTTTCTTTTCAAGATGAGAAAATCGTTTGCAATACCCACTGAGCACGTCGCACAGGTAACGGTATGCCCCTACGCTGCCCATACATAAAAATTCAGCAAAGGCTCTATCAGCGGGCGTTAAAGCCGCAAGCTTCTCAGATGAGCGGAGCATGTCTTTTATGTAGCGTGCGGTCGAAGAGGATGCAGCTGTCGTGGTAAGAGGATCGTACTGTACGAGCAGCGCATATGCACTGCGGCGAGCAGGAGATATAGCAGATCGAACATCTGCCTTGAGCGGCGCGCGTACACCTGTGCGTGTCGATGCGTTTGACGTATGCCGTTTTACCTGGTGTGATGGATGCGCGTTGTGTTTCATGCGATTGCATTCCACGTACAGGATGTTATTTGCCGCCCGCGCAGCCATGCGCTTGCGTCCATCTCTTGCTTACCTGTAGGTTTAACGCGCAAAAGCTCAAGCGAACCCATGTTGCCGCCTTTTGCTTTGCAGCCAAGGTACACGTTGCGTTTTGTTGCACGCAGCTCTCCTTCATCACACACAACGTCTGCCACCTGCGCTTTGCAAATGCGTACAGCTTTGCCTGCAATTTCTACGCGACACGGCTCAGCGTTACTCGACGCTTGTACTTTGCGCGCTGCTGTATGGCAATCATCATCGGGCGATAAAAGCATTTCAGGTTTAGTTACTTTGTGGGCATAGCACACCTGCGATTCATCTTGCTCCTGCCACACTACTGTGTTGTGTTCAATATCGGTAAGCGCACACAAAAGCTCACGTGCACCCAACTGCGAAAGTTCGCGCGTAAGCTCATCAAGTGATTGTTCACCAATAGCACATGATGCCTGGCGACACACGCGACCACTATCCAGCTTGTGCGCAACTTCCATTATTGATACGCCCGTATGAGTATCACCTGCTAAAATAGCGCGCTGAATGGGTGCAGCGCCGCGCCAGCGCGGCAAAAGCGACGCATGAATGTTTAAGGTGCCAAAGGGCGCACAACGCAAAAGCTCATCGGGCAAAATACAGCCATACGCAGCAACAACAATGCAATCGGGGGCAAAGCCTTTAATGTGATTAAGCACGTCATCAGTAATACGATTGGTTCCGATACATGGAATATCGTGCTCAAGTGCGCAGGCTTTTACCGGGCTTGGACACAATGTGCGTCCGCGACCGCGCACCGCATCCGGACGAGTAATAACGCATGCAACGGTGTGAGAGGTAAGTAATTGTTCAAGTGGATACACAGCAAATTCGGGTGTTCCCATATAAACAATACGCATGAAGGTTCCCTTCGTAAATAGTCGTACCAATGTAAAGAACGTTTAAAAGAGAGCACGTGCATATGTGCAGCCATAGAAAAGCGCTGCAATAGTGCTGCATTTCGCGCTGCAATTAAGCAACCAGGCTTAAACCTCAACATCACCTGGGCGTGCGCCCTTCTCAACCGCTAGCTTATATTCTTTAAGCTTTTCAATTTTTTCAAGCGGCGGCAAATGGTCGGGTATGGTTATACCATTAATATGATCGCACTCGTGCTGCAAACAGGCTGCCATAAGGTTTCCTGTGGCTTCGTAGCGCATGCATTCACCATCAAGGTTGTACGCCTCACAAATAACGTGCGATGGACGCGTTACGCCCACCATAATGCCCGGATACGACAAGCAGCCTTCGGGCATAAGCCTATCTTTCCCATCGGCGGTAACAATAGTTGGATTTACCAGCACATATGGATTTTTTGCCGAGGTAGACGACCAGTCAACATCAATAACAACCAAGCGTATCGTTTCACCAATTTGCGGTGCTGCCAAACCACAGCCGTCGGTTGCATACATAACGTCGAGCATGTGATGTGCAAGTTCTTTAATATCGGAGGTAATGTGTTCTACGGGCGTGCACACCGTTTGTAATATGGGCGAAGGAAAACAAACCATTTCCTTGTATGCAGTCGAATGTTTCATCGCATCTCCTTTTCATTGTTACTTACGATATTGTAAGCCGATTTTGCGGAAGGCTTGCATGCGCAGCTTGGCGCAAACGTATTCTCCATTACATGCAATCAAGTGCATCAACGTCGATAGCAATACGCATACCCGAAGGCGGCTTAGTATGCTCCATCGCACGCGACAGCACCGCGCCTACAGGTGCCGCAAGCGGCGCTTTTACCACCACGTGCTTGCGATACCTGTCGTTTACTTTGCTCTTTAAACAATCCGATGGCCCCAACACATCCCATCTGCCATCCTCGTGCGAAACAGCATCGCGAATAGCTGCGGCAACGCGCGTCACATACGCTTCAACATCGGCAAGCGAACTGCTCCACACAATAACATTTGCCACACGTGAATACGGCGGATAATACGCATCGCGTCTATCTTGAAGATCGCCCTGTACAAATTGCGTACGATCGTGCATAACAAGTGCCTGCATAATGGGGTGTGTTGCCCAATAGCTTTGGATAATAACGCGTCCGGGGTCGCTTCCCCTTCCTGCTCTTCCTGCAACCTGTTCGAGCAAAAAGTAGGTTTGCTCAGCTGCTCTAAAATCACACATTTTGAGACTGGTATCGGCATTAAGCACGCCTACAAGCACAACATCAGTAAAATCAAGCCCTTTTGCAATCATCTGTGTGCCAACGAGTATGGCGCATGGCGCATTATCAAACTGTTCAAGCAATGCTTGATGCGCGCCTTTTTTTGCCGTACTATCGGCATCCATACGCACAATAAGCGCTCTATCTGCAAAAATACGCTCAAGTTCGCTTTGCACCTGCTGCGTACCACAGCCAAACGCAGCCACATAACGGCTACCACACGCCATACATTGCGACAGCGGATTGGGATACACGTACACCGACCAGGCTCTATCGCATTCATGACATTTAAGCTCATGAGTATGCTCGTGATAGGTAAGCGTAAGCGAGCAGTAAGGACAAGTAGGCACACATCCACACGCACGGCACATCAAAAAGTTTGAAAAGCCGCGCCGATTAATAAGCACCATCGCTTTCTTTTTTGCAGCAACAACATCTTCAAGTGCACCCATAAGCTCCCGAGAAAACATATAGGTATTATGAGCTGCAAATTCTTTGCGCATATCAACAATGGTTACTGCGGGCAGCAGCGCATGCGTTGCACGTTCATGCATTACAACACGTGTCCAGCACGCATCGTTGTATGAGCCCAACCCACAGCGTTGAAGCGCCTCGTAAGAAGGCGTAGCGCTTCCTAACACAACAGCGCAACCTGCAAGTTTAGCAAGCATACACGCCACTTCACGTGCATGATAACGCGGCGCCAGCTCTTGTTTGTAGGAGCGATCGTGTTCCTCATCAAGAATTATGAGCCCTATGTTATCTAGGGGCGAAAATAATGCCGAACGAGCGCCAACAACAACATGTGCCTGATGATTGCGGATAAGCATCCACTGATCGTATCGCTCGCCCACTGAAAGACGGGAGTGCAAAATGGCCACGTCGTCACCAAAACGGCTACGAAATCTACCAACCGTTTGTGCCGTAAGAGAAATTTCGGGGACAAGCACAAGCGCAGAAAATCCCTGCGCACGTGCACGTTCGATTGCCTGCAGATAGACTTCAGTTTTACCCGAACCGGTAACTCCGTCAATAAGAACTACATCACCAGCATGAGCATCGAATGCGTGCGCAATAGCAGAAAGTGCCTCGTTTTGGCCATCAGTAAGTTGATGCGGCTTTTGCGCATGTGCGCTTGATAAAGTGGTGTGGCTTACACTGCGAATTTTTTTGTGCGATTCAATAACAACAACACCTCGTGCAGCCAAGCTCTTAATTGCCGCGCGGGCTCCACTAATAAGCACCGAAAATTCCGCCATACGCACCGGACCGGCCGCAAGCGCGTCAAGCACACGCTGCTGAACACGGGCATTTTGCTTTGGCACAAACGTGTGCGCATCATCTGAAAGACGCACCCAACGCTCATCCGCCGGCTTCTTTGTTTCACACACAAGCTGCCAAGTGGATGTATCTTCGCTGCGACGTATTTTAATGGTTTGACCAGGTGGCAGCAACAAACGTAAAGCGCTTGGCAAAGGACACGCGTATTCATGCGCCATCCAAACCGCAAGACGACTGTACAACTGCGAAAACGCAGAAGGTGCAAGCACATCCTGAATGGGCTTTATTGATCCTGGCTTTACCGCACAAGGCGCACCAGAACACGTATCCGTAAACGCAGGCGCGTCATTTTGCAGTAGCTCTACCACATATCCAACATGAGGACTAGTGCCAAAATACACAAGCACGCTACAGCCAACTTCAACAGCTTTAGCTAAGTGAGTGGGTATACTGTAAGTAAACGCGCTGGTAATGGTACGTGTAGGTATGTCGAGCACAACCTGCGCATACCCGGCAACATCCGCATTGTTATCACCTGCACCGCTCGCCTCATGCGCCGTGCGTGCATTCTGCATGTGCGTATCTTCCATATACCCCTCCTCTCTTATCGTGTATGTGTTCGTATATAGCGTACATTTGTTTGCACTATTCGTCAAGTAGAATTTTGAATGACGTAGTGGACATTTTGTGGTGATGCAACTAAATGTTCGTAAAGCTGAAAAAATGCTGACACATCGGGTATACCTTAGGTAACAACATAGCCTACAAACAATCTTTAAGGAGACATCATGGCACAAAAAGACTTGCTCAGCGCACTTAACGTTTATCTCGCAAATCAACAGGTCAACTACTTTAAGACACTTAGTATGCACTGGTATATTAAGGGCAAAGGCTTTTTCGTTCTTCATAAAAAACTTGAAGACATGTATTTGGAAAATGAGGAAATTTGCGACAGCATAGCCGAGCGCATTTTGGCCTTGGGTGGCAACCCCAATGCAAACATGAAGGGTGCACTTGAGCTTGCAACTATTCCTGAGCGCGCAAATGAGCCAATTTCCGACGACGAAGTGGTACGCGAAATTGCCTCAAGCCTTGAATGGTGGATTGACGAAAGCCAAAAGATCGTTGATCTTGCCGAAAAAGAAGGCGACGGCGCAACACAAGACATGTTTAATGAGTACATCGCCAAGTTCCAAAAAGACCTTTGGATGATTCGCTCCTACCTTGCATAAGTCGCGCGCACTGTTGCAGTCGTAAGCGTAACCGTCTAGCATAACCTTCTTCTATAACCGTCCACCCAAGCTTTAGGCTTTGAGTAGACGGTTTTTTTACGCATCCTCTCTCTCAAACACCCCTCACGCCTTCCGCGATATACCGTCTCTGCTATATAACAGCGTTGTTAGCTTTATTTGGGGCATTGCCGATACGTGCTTACGAGATGTCTACGTGCGCGGCAAATTGCTTTGTTCAATACGGTTAGATCAAACAGCGGATTATGATTTATGAATACGGCACCATTAAGGAGAGAGCCTAGAGTTTCTTTCTAATATCTAGGGAAATTAGAACAACCAAGAACCTGTGCAGATGTAATGCCATACACTCTAACATTTTGTTCTTCAAACCCATCTTCCGGGTCAATCAGCTCGTTATATTCCTCAACAATATTTATGTTTGTATCAACAAGCAAGGCACCAACTTGACAAATCGATGAATGATGACAGTTTGGAGTTTCCAAGTCCATACAAACTAATTTATCCATAAGTAACATCCATTCAACCTGTTATATAAACTAAAACTCATTGCAAAAGAAGATGAATATCTGCCTGGCATGTAAGTCTGTTCTAATAGTACCATGCAAGCTAGACATAACAAAAATGAAGTTATCAATCAACGCAAATGCATGGTTAGCAATCAGGATAAACATCAGCGATTGCGGAAACTACAACGGCAACGGTGGTGGCAGCGAGGATAACGAACTGCTACCACTCGCCCACCACCACACGGTCGCCGCACATACACCTTACCTCTGCGCGCAGTGCCTAAAGCACATAGCATGCGCAAGTGCATACGTGATAACAAAATACAGTATATAACCGCAGGTCATAACCCCTGCAACAAGGAGCATAAAATCGGACGATTTGCCAATTGAAGGCAATGAGGACGTGAATACCGTGTTTACACACAGCGCATGCGACGCAGCAAGAGCTGCCGGAACAAAAAAGTACACAGCAACCTGCGCAAACAACGCTCTCGCGCACTGTGCCCGTGTTGCACCAAGCTGCAGCAACTTACGCATATGCTCACGCGTAGAAATCGCCGCTGTAAGCTCGCGCAAAGCAAGCAAACACCCAGCAGCCACAAGCAACACAAGCCCCGTGTACACCGACATCAACGACCCCAACGATTTTGAAAGGTTGCCGATAACAAAAATCTGATACATACTCACCACGTAGATGTTCCCCCACGGCTCGTTAATGTGCGCTTTAAACGCATCCATGAGCTGCGTATTATCGGCAACATCGTGCATAAAGGCAATTTTTCCCTGTTTGCTTGTATCGCTAAGATAGCCCTGCAACGTTACACGATAGGGCTTTACCTGCGCATCAATCAATGCATCAGGCACAATGCATCCATCGGAAAAGTCTTGGGCGCGCGGCAAAAGCGCCGAGCGTTCAGGCGTCATACTACCGGTAAGGGTAAGCTGGTGCGAGCCAATCGAAAAGCGCGGCTTTTGTGCTGCAACACGCTGGTACGCATCATAACGCGCAGCGCTTTCGGTTACAAACGCAATCTCGTTTGGCTTAAGCGTGAGCTCCTCTTCGTTATGAAGCCGCAGCGCTGCATTTACATCCGAAAGTTTATAAAACGAAATATGGTGTCGACCAATTTCCGACAAAACACCCGCTACCACGGATGGATCTATATTCGCAGCTGGCTGGCTTAACAGCTGTGTCCACTCAAGCTGCTCATCGTTTGCACCAAGCCGCAAATAGTAATGAAGCTCCGCAGTTTTGTCCACATAATCGCGCCAATGCGGCAATTGTTGTTCAAGGTAGTGGCTGAGGTTATACGCCTGCGCAGATGTTTGCGTAGTTGCCTGCGCAGCCGAAGACGCACCACTCGACGATGCAGCAGCTCCTGAACCCGCAGCAGCAGGCGCCTCATCATAATTAACCGACGCAGATACAAAAACCGACGTGGTTGCGTTGTTCAAATTGCCCATGTCCTTGTTAAGCGTAGACACAATGCCAAGTCCAATGGTAAGCGAGCTCAGCGCAATAAAAATGGTGGCAGTAACCATGGTAAGGGTAAGCCATGTTGAATTTACACTGTTGGCAAATTGGCGCACCACATAGCAGCACAAACCCTTGGTATACAGCGGCTTAATACTGCGCACCACCGTTACAACAAAGCCCGATAGCGAAAAACAACACAGCGCCGAGCTTATAGCTACAAGCCCCGTTGCAAGCAAAAACTCGTTCTCATCAAACCCATGCTGAGCGCACGCAGCAAGGATATTGTAGGAGTGCCAAATGCCTACAAACGACATAATACATAGTACAAACAGAATGTACGGATTTCTAAGCTTAAAACGCTCGGTAACAAACGAGTTTTTAAACAGCACGATAAGCTTAAACTTTGAAATGCATATCGCACTAATAAGTGACGAAGCCAAAAATATTGCACCAAATACCAGCACGGTAAACAAAAGAGCATCCCAGGATATGTAAAACGTGGAGCTATCGAGCGGAAGGTCAAGGGTTGTTGTTATGTACGAGTTGACAAATTGCGAAAAAAGTACGCCAAACGCCAGCCCCACCACAAGCGCTGCCGCCATACAAATAAAGTTTTCGACAATAACAATGCGAATGAGATGCGTTTTTCTCATGCCAATAAGCAGGTACGTTGCAAATTCGCGAAACCGGCGCTTTACCACAAAGAGGTTTACAGAAATTACCAAATAGGAAACAACGGCCGAAAGCAGCATAGACACGGCGCGAATCATGGTTTGCGCAATATCGCTAAACCGCACCGCCGAAACAGAAAATTGCGCGATGAGATCCCTATTAACAAGGCAATTAAATCCGTAAAAAAGCACAATGGCAATAACAATTGTTATGAAATAAATCGTAAAATCGCGCAGTGAACGCAGCACATTACCCCAGGCGAGCTTAACAAACATCGGCGTCATCGCCCCCTAAATAGCTTACAGTGTCCATAATGGTTTCAAAAAATTGCTTACGCGTTTTATCACCGCGTTCCATTTGCGAAAAAATAACGCCGTCTTTAATAAACACCACGCGCGACGAATACGATGCCGCAAGCGCATCATGAGTAACCATAAGAATGGTGGCATTATCATGGGTGTTAAGCTGGATAAACGACTCAAGCAGCATGCGCGAGTTTTTAGAATCGAGCGCGCCGGTGGGCTCATCGGCACACACAAGCGCTGGTTTTGTGATAATCGCACGTGCAGCGGCAACACGCTGCTTTTGTCCACCACTCATTTGGTGGGGAAACTTGGTAAGCACGGCATCGATGTTAAGGTGCTGGGCAATTTGCGCCACGCGCAAGCGAATGGTAGAAGACGGCACATGGGCAATCATAAGTGGCAAGGCAATGTTTTCGTAAGCATTAAGCGTTTCGATAAGGTTTGAATCTTGAAAAATAAAGCCGAGCTCATCGTGGCGAAATTTTGCAAGCACCTTACCCTTAAGTTGTTCTATAGGCTTTCCATTAATGAAAATTGAGCCCGAAGTTGCACTATCAATGGTAGATATACAGTTGAGAAGTGTAGACTTTCCCGACCCTGAAGGCCCCATAATGGAGAGAAACTCCCCTTTTTTAACGGAAAGCGTAATCCCATTAAGAGCACGTGTAATGGAATCGCGCACGCCAAAGTACTTGGTTACATTGGTGCATTCAAGGACGAGCGATGCGTCATGTGTTGAAGTAATACCATGCTGTGCCATTCTTCCTCCTTTTGTAGAAATGATGCACCTAGTATGGCAGCGCAGCATACCAGAAACCATCGATTTGACTTATAGGAACCTTACAATTTTGTCACATAAGAACAACTGCACACACTAACAGCAGGCTCCTAGTACTATCTTGCATACGCGCACATCGCACCAGCACCCGCGACAGGCAAACCCTCAAGCTTAGGTTTAGACTACATGATATCGTTCAAAGACGAGCTAAAGTGCAAGGTGAGGGTTGTGCCCTCGCCCACACGCGACGCTATTGATACCCGCATTCCCATGTTACGTGCAAGTTTATCAACCAAAAAGAGCCCCATACCCGTTGATTTTGCATAGGCGCGGCCATTTTCGCCCGTAAACGCCTGCTCAAACACGTGTGCACAATCGCCCTGCGGAATACCAATCCCCTCATCGCGAATAGAAAGCGTAGTTGTACTAACACCCATAGTATCCTGCGTTTGCGTTGCGCTTATGTACAGGTAGGAAGCATCGTTTGTTGGTTTTCGATATTTAATAGCGTTGGAAATAATTTGCTCAATCATAAATTGCAGCCATTTGGGGTCGCTGCGCACACGCACGGTTACATTCGAAAGACGCGGAGTTATATGAGCCATAATCATGTGCTTTGAATACGCTTGGATGGCGGCGCGCACAACACCGGAAAGTTCAATTTCTTTAATGATAAAATCGTGCTCAACGTTACTGGACCGTGCATAGTAAAGCGCCTGGTCTACAAGCTCTTCAATGCGGTTTATTTGAAGCTCGATGCGTGATGTGATGGCATGCTGCTGCGCTATAACGCTTGCAGCAGAACATGGCAGGTTTGGAGTGTCTACCTTGGCGTTTTCAGCGTTTGCAGCCTTCCCAACGTTTTCAGCATTTGCAGCATGTGCAGTGCTTGCCGCGGCTGCATTATGCAGCATTAAATTGCAGGCTGCAAGGGGCGTTTTAACTTCATGCACCCACATTTCAATATAGTGTTGATAATTGCCTTGCTCGAGCTTATACGCATCGATATACGCCGTTGCTGCGCGCGTCATACGCTGCATTATTGCATACACAAGCTGCTGCTCACAGGTCCGCGGGCGGATGTTTAATGCAGATGCTAAATACGCCTTTCCGCCCAACGATTGGGAAAACACATTGAGCTCCTCGTAATATGCACGCACACGCATAAAATCAATACATACCGTAACACAGCTGCACAAAGCTACAAGCCCTATAACAAGGCTAAGTACAAAAATCGAAAGCCCGTGCAACAGCATAGCAACTATGGCAAGTACCAGCGTAAACGCAAGCAACAGCAGATAACCAATACGGTCGAGAATATAAGCGCTAAATAACATGGCACGCTCCTTGCGCTACAAACGGTGGCGAACATTGCACTACATAAGACAATACCCCAGACCGCGATGAGTGACAATTGCATGTGTAACGCCAATCGATTCAAGCGTTTTTCGCACGTGACTCATATTAACTGTAAGCGTGTTATCGTCGACAAATTCATCGGTTTGCCACAGCTCTTCCTGGATTGTTTGACGCGACACGATGCTTCCGGCATGATTCATAAGCAGTGCCAGTATTTTCATTTCATTTTTGGTGAGCGTAGCCGATTGCGCACCGTTTGACACCTGGCAGGTGGATAAATTTAACACAAGCGTGTTATGACGAAGAATTGCTGACGCGGAGGATTCGCCCTCGTATGCGCGCTGCAATAAACGATACACCCGTGCACACAACAGGCGCGGATTATACGGCTTTGATATAAAATCGTCGGCGCCATACGTAAGAAGCGTAAGCTCATCAAGCTCGGTATTTCTGCTGGTAACAACCATAATTGGCGCGGGTGTTTTTTCGCGAAGCATGCGGCACACAACCTCGCCATCAATGCCTGGCAAACACAAATCGAGCAAAATAAGCTGCGGGTGAGCAGCCACAATATCCTCAACCACACAGGCAGGATTTATGAAGGAATTAACCTGATGAATATCGTAGCCCTGCGAGGAAAGCAGCTGCGAGAGCTGAAACGCAACTTCACTATCATCTTCTACTATACAAAGTTTATACATGTGATAAATACCTACCGCTGATCGTGCCTATATGCTGGGGCGATACCGAAATCGGACACGCGCGGTGTGCTACACGTTGCAGATATGCTACACGTTACAGCTGTGCTACAGGCACGCCGCAGATCCGCTGCAAACACGCTCCACAACTTAGTCCTCATCGTTATCATGTAGTAATTCTACATGAAGACACGCAGCCTCAACCATATAATCGAGCGTTTTAAGCAATTGTTCAGTGCGCTTTGTTCCCAAGTCGCTCAAAAGCTTCGTTACCAGGGCGAGCGTTTTTTTATGCATAGCATCGTATACACTGCGTTTTTCAGGATTAAAACGAATGAAAATATGCCGCTTGTCTTGTTGTGAGTTTTCACGATAAATAAGTCCCTTATCAAACATGGCAATAAGGGTGCGGTTCATTTGCGATTTTTTGATACGCGTTTTGGCACACAACGTTGTGGCAGTAATGTTTTCATTGGGGTGTTGGATGAGATAACGGCAGATAATAGCCTCGTTATAGGGCATATCGGTAACCAGGCGATTGTTATTAAGTATGGCGCTTAGCTCAACCCACGCGTTAATAATTCTCTCGTTTGTGTCGTCCATGACAACTCCTTTGTACTACTTAAAAGCAAAACGACATAGCACATACCAGTTGTTACGATTGCAGTAACGCACGCGGCACGGGTCTTGCTCGATGCGATTACCATACAACAAATATTGTATATTTTTAACCTGAGTTACGTGAACGGTTGATTTTTTTAACTAAGCGTATACGGCATGCAACACGGGCGGCGCACATGTGCACACGTACATGCCAAACGCGCATAGCCTTGGCTTCAAGCGTATACCGTATACGGCAACCATCAATACATGAAAAAACCGCCAGGCTGAAGGTACGTAGACCAGCCCAGCGGTAGCGTTATAGTAGCGTTATAGTAGCGTTACACGCGCACGCCATATTCACACGCAAGTAAACCCGCAGCTAAACGGCAGCTAGACGGCTTGCTGCAAGGCGTCCACACGATTGAGCGCCTCCCACGTAAAATCGGGATCGGTGCGACCAAAATGCCCGTAGCATGCTGTTTTCTCAAAAATTGGACGACGCAAATCGAGATCGCGAATAATAGCGCTGGGGCGAAGATCAAACACCTGCGATACCGCCTTGTTTAAGCGCTGCTCATCGGTGTGCGCCGTACCAAAGGTATCAACCATAATAGAAAGCGGCTTTGCCACACCAATGGCATACGCAAGCTGAACTTCGCACCTGTCGGCAAGCTGCGCTGCCACGATGTTTTTTGCCACCCAGCGCGCCGCATAGGCACCGGAACGATCGACCTTAGTGCAGTCTTTACCCGAAAACGCACCGCCGCCGTGACGCCCCATACCACCATAGGTGTCAACAATAATTTTGCGCCCAGTAAGACCGGTATCGCCCATAGGCCCGCCCACCACAAAACGACCTGTTGGATTAACGTAAATATCGGCATGTTTCCAGCTAATCTGCGCGCGCTCCATAATTGGCGTAATAACGTGTTTGATAAGATCGCGCTTAATAGTGTCCATGTTGGTAGTTGCCGGGTCGTGCTGCGTGGAAACAACAATTGCTGTTACTTCTTGCGGAACATCGTTTACATAACGAATAGTTACCTGCGTTTTGCCATCGGGTCGAAGGTAAGGCACAGTGTGGTCTTTACGCACCTGCGCCAAACGCTCTGCAAGCTGCTGCGCAAGATAGGCGCCCATGGGCATGTACACAGACGTTTCGCGCGTGGCATAGCCAAACATCATGCCCTGATCGCCTGCTCCAAGCTCCTGAGGTGCTGACGCGTTTGTATGAGCAACGTCAGCTGCGGCTGCAATACCCGAAGCACCGGCAGCACGGCCTACTTCATAGGCACAGTCGACACCTTGTGCAATGTCGGGACTTTGCTCGTGAATAAGATTTATAACACCGCAGGTATCGCAATCAAACCCATACTTAGCGCGGTCGTATCCAATGCGTCGCACCGTTTCGCGTGCAATGTGTGCCACGTCGAGATAGGCTTCGGTGCGAATTTCGCCCGCAATAACAATGGTGCCTGTGGTTACAAACGTTTCGCACGCACAGCGCACGTTGTCGACGCTTGCAGGTTCGCCTGAAGGCGAGGTATAACCTGCTTTTTCGAGCGCTGCTTCCTTGGATAACAACGCGTCGAGAATTGCATCTGAAATTTGGTCACACATTTTGTCGGGGTGACCTTCCGTTACCGATTCTGAAGTAAAGAGGTAGTTTCTCTGTGACATAATTCACCATCTTTCATACGTGCAGTGCTTATAATCTTACACGTTTATACAAGCCGTCTTGCGTGCATTTTTGATGTCGTGAAGATGTAGCAAAAAATGACAGATAAGGCTGCGCGGCGGCGCATAAACCCATATACTAAAGGTGTTACCACGAAAAAACCTCCACAGAAAGTATGGTGTCGCGTGAAAACGGTTCAACAAGCAGATATGCTGCAAACCAAAGATACAAACCAAAGCAATTCAACAAACGCGAGCGAAGCACACGCGCACGCAAGCGCGCAGCCTAGCGTTGCGTCTCATGAAACGCGGCCAATCCGCGTGCGCTTTGCCCCCTCGCCCACCGGCAAGCTGCATATTGGCGGTGCGCGTACAGCTATTTATAACTGGGCATTTGCTCGTGCAAACCACGGAACGTTTATTTTGCGCATTGACGATACCGATCCCTTGCGCTCAACCGAAGAAAACACGCAAATTATTTTGCGCGCGATGAGCTGGCTTGGTCTTGATTGGGACGAAGGCCCCATGAAAGGTGGTGCGTTCGGCCCTTATGCGCAAACGGAGCGCCACGATTTATACGTTGCAGCAGCGCAAAAACTGCTCGACGAAAACAAGGCCTACTATTGTTTTTGCACGCCCGAGATGCTGGAAGCCGACAAACAAGAGCAAATTGCCGCCAAAGCACGTTTTCAGGGCTATACACGGCGCTGTCGCGGACTTTCGCGAGAGGAAGCAGAAAAGCGCATAGCTCAAGGTGAGCCATATACCATCCGCATAAAGGTGCCTCTTAACCGCGGCGATGTGCACGTTCACGATCTTATCCACGGCGACGTGGTGTTTAGTGCCCGTGAGCTCGACGATTTTATTCTTATTCGCAGCGACGGTACGCCAACGTATAACTTTGCAACAGTTGTAGACGATGCAGCTATGCAAATAACCCACATCATCCGCGGTGACGACCACCTTTCGAACACGCCGCGCCAGGTTATTGTATACGAAGCCTTGGGCGCTCAAGTGCCTATGTTTGCGCACCTTTCAATGATTTTGGGTACCGATGGTAAAAAACTCTCCAAGCGTCACGGCGCCACCTCGGTTGAGGAATACCGCGATGCAGGATATGATGCCGAAGCGCTCGTGAATTACCTCGCGCTGTTGGGCTGGGCACTTGATGGCACAACAACCATTGTTCCTCGTCGTGTGCTGCAAGAAAAGTTTTCGCTCGAACACGTTTCGAAAAACCCTTCAACATTCGACCCGCAAAAGCTCGATTGGATAAATGCACAGTATTTGCAAACAAAAAGCGATGAAGATTTTGCTTGTGACGTGCTTATTTCCCAGCTTGCTGCGGCAGGGCTGCTTGAGTGCGCCCATGATGTAACACGTACTAATGGTGCTGCAGAAGCCTTGGATGCAGCAGATACAGCAGATGCAGCAGCGCCAAGTGCCAATGTGTGTCGTGCGGTATATAACGAAAAGCCTGCATGGTGGAATTTGCTGGCTGCCATCATTAAGCCTCGCTGTACACGTGCTAATCAGGTAGTCGAAAAATGCACCTTCCTTTTTGAAGGCAATACCGTAACCTACGACGAAAAATCGGCTGAAAAACACTTGCACCAGCCATTTGCACCGCAGGTACTTTGCGCGGCGCAGGACGTGCTTGCAGCGCTTTCTTCCTGGAAGCACGAAGACATTGATGCTGCGCTTATGCCACTAGCCGAAAAAACAGCCGAAACACTCTCAATTAACAAACGTAAATTCTTTGGTGTAATTCGCGTAAGCCAGTGCGGCAATCAGGTGTCGCCCCCACTTGGCGAATCGATGGAGCTTTTGGGTAGAGATGTGTGCTTGGCGCGCATTTCCCAAGCGTTAGCATGGTGCGATGCGCATCCGTGTAATGAGGATGAGTAACACCCGCTCCATTGGGCATACTCAGTAATACATTCTTATTGATGCGTACTCATAATACATATGCACACTAACCATGCAAGCGCGTGCGCACCGGCGCACAACTAAAGGAGTTGGTTGTTCATGATGACAACATCGGCATTTGAAGTCCTCGGACCCATTATGGTTGGTCCTTCCTCTTCGCATACCGCAGGTGCACTTCGCATTGCCCAGGTAGCACGCATACTTGGTCCCAAACCGCTGGAGCGCGTTGAATTTGTGCTGTACAATTCGTTTGCGCACACCTACAAAGGTCACGGGAGTGATAAGGCGCTTGTTGCTGGTATTTTAGGTCTTGCTCCCGACGATATCCGCGTGCGCGACTCGTTTGAGCTGGCAAAACAGGCAAATTTGCGCTTTGAATTTATACCGTCCGAAAACGGCGCAGGCAAGCACCCCAACACGGTGTGCATCGTAATGCACGGCGTAGACGGCACGCGCATGGAGGTTACCGGCGAGAGCCTCGGCGGCGGGCGCATGCGCATTAGCTCTATCGACAACATTGCCATTGAACTTTCGGGTGACTTACCCACAATTTTTGTGGCTCACACCGATACACCCGGCGTGTTGGCGTCGCTTACCCGTGAGCTTAGCTGCGCGCACATCAATATTGCAACCCTGCGCACGTTTCGCTCAAAAAAAGGCGGCCAAGCGTATAGTGTTATCGAAATTGATAACGATATACCCGAAGAGCTGGTGGGCGCGCTGCGGCACATTCACCACGTTGGTCTTGTTAACATGGTGAACATTCCCGGCACTGTGGTTATTACGCCAGATGCTACGCTTACACACAATTTTGAAACAGGTAAAGAGCTACTTGAGCTTTGCCAGCGTTTTAACCTTAGTATTGGCGAGGTTATGCGTCTTCGTGAGTATGAACTTTCAAACTCGGGCGATCATGATGCCCGTATGCAGCACGTACTCGACGTTATGCGACAAGAAGTGCACGACCCTATTGAACACCCCCGCAAGTCGCTTGGCGGGCTTTTGGGCGGACAGGCGCAAATGGTTGCGCAGGCGCAAGATACGTACGCACACGCGCTTATGGGCACCACGCTCACCCGCTGCGTTGCATTTTCGATGGCGGTGCTTGAACGCTCAGCAACTATGGGAGTTATCGTTGCAGCGCCAACTGCAGGATCCGCAGGTATTGTGCCAGGAGCGCTGCTTGGCGTGGCACAAACACTGCATAAAAGCGATGACGAAATTGCGCGTGCACTGTGGAATGCCTGCGCGCTTGGCGCTATTTTGGCGCACAACGCATCGGTAGCGGGAGCTGAAGGCGGCTGCCAAGCAGAAGTTGGCTCGGCCTCGGCAATGGCTGCTTCTGCCGTGTGTGAGCTGCTTGGCGCGCCAGCACAGGTGTGCCTGAGCGCTGCTTCAACCGCTATTGCAAACCTGCTTGGTCTTGTATGCGATCCGGTTCGTGGTTTGGTTGAATACCCCTGCCAAGACAGAAATGCCATTGGTGTTGCCAATGCCATTAGCGCAGCGCAGCTAGCGCTTTCGGGCGTGTACGACCCCTTGCCGTTTGACGAGGTAACGCAAGCCATGAAAGAGGTTGGCTCAGCGCTTCCGGCATCGTTGCGCGAAACAGCATTAGGCGGGCTTGCTGCCACGCCTTCGGCTGCAACAGCGCAGGCGGTGTGTGGTAGCTGCAATTTGTGTGACTAGGCTGCTTGTGTGCTTCCTTAAGCGCGTAATCACCTTTTCCTGCTCGCGTAAATAGCGATATTTTGTGAAGGGAGATAATTTCACAGAATTACACTTGCAAGATTTGCCAGAATCCCGTATAGTTACTCCTTGCGCGTAAACAAGACGCAATTTGGGACGTCGTCTAAAGGTAGGACAAAGGTTTCTGGTACCTTCAGTGGGAGTTCGATTCTCTCCGTCCCAGCCATTTATCGCGTAATGGCCCGTTCGTCTAGCGGTTAGGACGCCGCCCTCTCAAGGCGGAGATCACCAGTTCGAATCTGGTACGGGCTACCATTGCCTACTAAGCCACGCTTTTGCGTGGTTTTTTATTAGCAATAAACGGCATGGTTCACCGCAATGCCAGCGCTGTATCCCTCACACGTAACACAAATGTTTAGCAGCACGTACGCGCACCTTCCTCATAGCTATAAAAAAACCTCAATCATACGATTGAGGCTAAAGAACTATTGACGTTTTAACGTAGTGGCATATAACACACGGAATGCTCACCATAACGCATGCGAACACGACACAACGGCGCGCCAGGTCACAAACGTCACGATGCCACATTATACGTAAAGCCTGTAGCTTAAATAACGCCTTGCGGGAACGTAAGCGCCATAATACAAATGGTAATACCAAAAATTACGGCACAGATAACAGTAAGACGATCGAGGTTTTTCTCCCAAATACCCGAACCCGCTGCAGAATTGTACATAGACGATGCGATCATATCGGACACACCGGTACCTTTACCTGAATGCATAAGAATAAGCAATACAGTTAGTACTGCAGAAACGGCGAGAACGCCTAAAAGAATGCTATTAACGATACTCACGCACAACTCCTTGTCTACATGGCTTATTGCGTGTATGAATACTGCTAAAACGTGCGCATACGAACACGATTAATGCACAGAGCAGTATAAGAAAACAAACGGTATTAGAATACCACATGTGCTGCAGCGCTGCACAAAAAAGCCAAGCAACACACCACTGCACATACAAGTTCTATGAACCCGATGTGCAGCGTGTGTGCTTTTGTGTGTAACTACAGAAATCGCGGACGCGTTCCATTACCAAGCGGTATGCACCGCGCGCGCAGCTGCTTGGCTTACATAGCCGCCTTTACCATTGCAGCAAACGAATCGGCCTTAAGCGAAGCGCCACCAACAAGTGCGCCGTCAACATCTTCTTCAGCCAAGAAACCAGCAATGTTCTCGGGCTTTGCGCTACCGCCATACAGTACGCGAATGCCATTTGCAAGCTCGGCACCAAAAATGTCGCGAAGCGTTGCGCGAATAGCGCTGCATACCTCTTGAGCGTCTTCGGCAGTTGCAGTTTTACCAGTACCGATAGCCCAAATTGGCTCGTAGGCAACAACATATTGCGAAGGCGATGTAAGGGTAAGGCCTTTGGTGTCGGCTTTAATTTGCTCAACAACAAACTCAACGTGTTTACCAGCTTCACGCACTTCGAGCGACTCGCCGCAGCACGAAATT
This sequence comes from Atopobium massiliense, assembly GCA_900343135.1. Taxonomy (GTDB): domain Bacteria; phylum Actinomycetota; class Coriobacteriia; order Coriobacteriales; family Atopobiaceae; genus Fannyhessea; species Fannyhessea massiliensis. Next base: position 63,144 of record OPYK01000002.1, read on the forward strand.
GGCACAATATTGTGAGCAAGAAGAGCTTTTGCCTTTTTGTTGATGTCTTCGTCGGTTTCGCCAAAATAGCCACGACGCTCTGAGTGACCAATGATGCAGTAGGTTGCACCAAGGGAAACGAGCATGTTAGGGGCAGTTTCGCCGGTAAACGCACCGTTCTCTTCCCAGTACACATTTTGCGCACCAAGTGCAATGGAGCTATCCGACTGCTCAAGCGTAGCAGCAACAGCCTTTAAGTCGATGGTTGGAGGGCACACAACAACGTCTACATTGCCTGTAGAACCTGGAAGCTCACGAACAAGCCCCTGCGCAAGCTCAGCAGCTTCGCCGTAGGTTTTGTTCATTTTCCAGTTGCCAGCAATCATGGTATTACGCATCGAGCAACGCCTCCACTCCAGGAAGAGCCTTGCCTTCAACAAGCTCCATGGATGCTCCGCCACCGGTAGAAATCCAGGACATCTTGTCAGCTAAGCCAAATTTGTTAATAGCTGCAACAGAGTCGCCACCACCGATAATCGAGGTGCAGCTGCTGTCAGCAATAGCTTTTGCAACAACTTCGGTACCGTGAGCAAACTGATCCATTTCGAATACGCCCATAGGACCATTCCAAAATACGGTTGCTGCTTTGCGCACAGCGTCGGCATACAGCTCTTCGGTTTTAGGACCAATGTCCATACCCATACGATCGTCGGGGATAGCATTTGAGCATACTACCTCGCCCTTTGCGTCTTCACCAAAGTGATCGGTAACAACGTTGTCTACAGGAAGGAGAATCTTAACGCCCTTAGCCTCAGCCTTTTTGAGCATTTCGCCCGCACGCTCAACCCAATCGGGCTCCTGAAGCGAGGTGCCTACCTTGTAACCTTTTGCAAGGAAGAAGGTATAAGCCATACCGCCGCCGATGATGAGTGTGTCGCACGAGTCAATAAGGTGGTCGAGAACACCAATTTTACTGGATACTTTGGAGCCACCAACAATAGCTACAAACGGACGCTTGGGCTCAGAGAAAATAGAGGTAAGCGTGTCAACTTCTTTTTCAAGAAGGAAACCAGCAACTGCAGGAATGTATGCAGAAGGTCCAACAACCGAACCCTGTGCACGGTGAGCCGTACCAAATGCGTCGAGAACAAAAATGTCGCCATACGAAGCAAGCTTCTTTGCAACTTCGGGGTCGTTTTTCTTTTCGGCTTTAAGGAAGCGGACATTCTCAAGAAGCAAAATATCGCCAGGTTTAACTGCTTTAACAGCAGCTTCTGCCTCGTCACCATAGGTGTCGGCAACAAATTTTACTTCGTAGCCGCTAAGCTCCTGAAGCTTTTTAGCAACGGGAGCAAGCGAAAGAGCCTCTTCGTAGCCAGTGCCTTGAGGACGGCCCAGGTGACTCATAAGCACAATGCCTGCACCGTGCTCTTTTAGATATTTAATGGTAGGAATAGCTTTTTGAATACGGGTGATATCGCCTACGACACCATCTTTTACGGGAACATTAAAGTCGACACGCATAAGAACGCGCTTACCTTTAACGTCTATGTCGCGTACGGTTTTTTTAGTAAAAGCCATACTAACCTCCTAAAATGACAAACGCTCAATGCGTTTTTATGAACGGCAGAACACGAAGGTAACACAGGTGAACCCTACTAGGGAACCTTCAATGCAACCTTGCAAAGCGCCTAGAAGGCAACCTGCAATGCAGCCTACAAGGCAAAAGGCGCACGTGCAAGCTCTTGGCAATGCACATGCGCCTTCGTAGTGCATGGTATCAAGAAAAACGTGTTACCAATACGGTGATATTACGCCGCAGTCTTATGCAACAAATTTCTCGAAGTATTTGATGGTACGAACCATTTGTGAGGTGTAGGAGTTCTCGTTGTCATACCAAGCAACAACTTCTACCTGATAAAGGCCGTTACCAAGAGATTGAACCATGGTTTGAGTTGCGTCGAAGAGCGAACCAAAGGTCATACCAACAATGTCGGAAGAAACGATAGGATCTTCGTTGTAACCAAAGGTTTCAGGATCGGAAGCAGCCTTCATAGCAGCGTTAAGCGAGTCAACAGTGATTTCCTTGTCGCTCTTTACAACTGCAAAGAGAAGTGTAGTTGAACCAGTTGGAACAGGAACACGCTGAGCAGAACCGATAAGCTTGCCGTTGAGCTCAGGAATTACCAGGCCGATAGCCTTAGCAGCACCAGTGGTGTTAGGAACAATGTTTACAGCAGCAGCGCGTGCACGACGAAGGTCACCCTTGCGGTGAGGACCGTCGAGGATCATTTGGTCGCCGGTGTATGCGTGAATGGTGCTCATAATACCGCTTTGGATTGGAGCGTAGTCGTTAAGAGCTTTTGCCATAGGAGCCAAGCAGTTAGTGGTGCATGAAGCAGCAGAAATGATGTTGTCGTTTGCAGTAAGGATTTCGTGGTTTACGTTGTAAACAACAGTTGGAAGGTCTTTACCTGCAGGAGCAGAAATTACAACCTTTTTAGCACCAGCGTCGATGTGTGCTTGTGATTTTGCCTTTGAGGTGTAGAAACCGGTGCACTCAAGTACAACGTCTACATTAAGCTCGCCCCAAGGAAGGTTGTGAGCATCTGCCTCTTTGTAAATGCGGATGGTTTTGCCATCTACGGTGATGGAGTCTTCGCCAGCAACAACTTCGTGGTTACGAGCATAGTTACCCTGTGATGAGTCGTACTTAAGCAGGTGCGCAAGCATCTTAGGATCGGTTAAGTCGTTGATTGCAACAATTTCAGAACCTTCATGACCAAACATCTGACGGAATGCTAAACGTCCAATACGACCGAAGCCGTTAATAGCAACCTTAACTGCCATGCTTTCTCCTTTCGAAGGGCACACGTAAATCCGCATAGCCCCATGCTACACGGGAATGTGTCCTTAGACAATTATAACCGAATTATGAATGAGTACGTGTACATCGTGAAGATCCAACGCTGCGCACGTTGCATCAAGTTGTATACATGATGCAAGACCTCTTTGTTTCTATTCTAGTCTTATTTAACACAAAATGGTGCATACAGTTTATAAAAAACGCAAGCATATACATAAAAGTTAAGTTGTTTACGATTTAGTGTACAAATTTACGATTTAGTTTAAATTTACGGTTTAGTGTACAAATTAGGTGGTTAGCTTGCCGTATGCGCGAGCGCATATCCCCTACTTGTCAGTGTGTTCTTGCTGCTCAAGCTCGTCTTTTAAGCTTGAAAGCACCGCAAACGGATTATCTGCGCGCATATCATCATCTGTTGTAACGTGTTGCTGGTGCGGGCAGGTTGTAGTGTTAAGATTGGCGCCGCACTCCAAACAAAGACCTTTGCAATCTTCGCTACAGTGAATAACAAACGGCGTGTCCATCAATATGGCCGAAGAAAGCGCACGGGTAAGGTTGATGGTGCTATCATCGCCCACAAGCTCATAATCAAGTGGATCGGTTTCTTCATCCATGTGTGCGTCATCGGGTTCTTCGAACAAATAATACTCGTCCACCTCAGACGCAATAGAAAAACAAGCAGGTCCAAGGCACCTATCGCAGGTACCGCGCACGTCGGCGCGAACCATACCGTTTACAAAGATGCCCTGACCAGCATTGGTAAGCACAAGTGAATAATCAATACCGTTTGGCAAGGTAAACGAGTGTGCACCGAGCGTGTACTCGGTTTCGTCGAGATGTCCATTGAGCGTGTATGAGCTGCCCGTTTGCGCAAGACGGTCGTCTAAAATTGCAATTATTTGATTCATATGGTTACACCCGTGTTAAAAGATTACCACGTAAAAAACTACCACGTAACGTTGTTCGATTGATTATGCGATCCCGCGTTTTCGTTTAAGGTTTGACGAACGCGCGTTACTGAATTAGTAAGCGACTTTAAGTTGTCCTCAAGATGCGTTAACACGGTGTCGGCATATTCTTCGGCGTTATAACGTGTGTCGCGCTCGTACTGATCGGCACGGTCTTTAATTTCGTCGGCCTGCTGCTGAGCTAAGCGACAAACTTCCTGGTCGCCTGCCAAAATAATTGCCTGCTGCTGAGCATCGGCAATAATTGCATCAGCTTGTTGCTGGGCGCGATCGAGGGTTTCGTGTTCTTCTTTTACAATACGGCGAGCATCGGTAAATTCCTGCGGAAATACGCGGCGAATTTCGTCCAAAATTTCGTACATTTGTTGCTCGTCAACAATCTTTTTACCAGGACCAGCTGCAAACGGCGTTTTGCCTTCGCTTATGGTTTGCTCAAGCTCAGATACAAGACTCTCGATTTCCTCACCCGGTTGCATACTGGGCTCCTTTCATTAGTGTATGGTGGGCTGCTATTAAGGTTTGAATGTCCATACGAACAAAGTGTAGCAGATATCACGCATAACGTACTTGAGGTTTGCAATTAAACAACCTTTACACCAAAAAATTGTACAGTTGGCAAGGACGGTTTTATGGCTGAAGGACTATGGTGCTGCGGGGGCTGTGGGTACTGCAGCAGTTGCAGGGGCTGTGGGTACTGCAGGTGCTACTGCTGCTACTGCTGCGTGCGCAACTTATCGAGGTGCGCGAGCACCGCATGCGGCACCATCGACGTAACATCGGCGCCCATGCGCACAATTTCGCGCACAATCGAGGATGACACATATCCATATTTGGGATTACTCATCACAAAAATCGACTCAAGATTGTTCGCCATACGCCAATTTAAGTCGGCTTGCTGCAGCTCATACTCAAAGTCGGTCATCGCGCGCAGGCCTTTTACCACGCCTTCCGCCTTGTGCGTGCAGCAAAAGTTAACAAGAAGCCCTTCAAACGGCAACACGGTAATGTCGTGCACATCAGCTTCATGCAAACTTTCCTGCACCATGCGCACGCGCTCATCCAGCGAAAACACCGTGCCGCAGCCGTTTTTGTTGGCCGAGCACGCAACCGCCACAGTAACGCGCGGAAACATGCGGTGTGCGCGCAGAATAACGTCGAGGTGGCCGAGGGTAATTGGGTCAAACGTACCTGGTACCACCACGTGGTCGATTGTCCGCGCAGGCGCGGAGGCGTGGTCGTGGGCGTGCGATTGGCTACTCAACATTGAACTGTCCGAAATGGTGTTAGTCATAAGCTTCCTTTACTGCTGCGCGTGCGACGTATAACGATACAAGCTCATATAGGTTTGCCCGTGCGATTTTTCGCTCAAAAGCTCAAGCGAATATGGTGCATTATCTGCGCAAACAAGAGGTTCGTTGCGGCTGTGCTCATACATAATAAGCGCTGAGGGTGCGCATACGCCGCAATCCGCAAATTGCGCCAGCAACGTAGAAATTTCAGCCGCGCTCATGGCGTAGGGCGGGTCGAGCACAATAAGATTAGCCGGCTGCGCAAAGCGCGTGTAGAGCGCAGGTGCAAAAATGTCGCCACATATAAGCTGGGCTTCTTGCGATGTTGCGTGCAAATTGCGCGCGTTTGCGAGCAAACACGCAAAGGATGTCCGGTTTTTTTCGACCGCAGTAAGATGCGCAGCGCCACGGCTCAAGAGCTCAAAACCAAGCGCGCCCGAACCGGCAAACGCGTCGAGCACAGAGCATTCAGAAAAGCTTAAGTTGCACTGGTGAGCGCACATCGACATCATGGATTCGCGAATGCGCGAGGTGGTGGGGCGCGTGGTGCCACGTCCTTCGTGCGTTGTAAGCTCCTTTGCCTTCCATTTACCTGCGAGAATGCGCATAGTATCCTTTCGTGTGCGGTGTTGACAGCGCGTGCCATTGCGTTCTTTACATGAACCCTGCCGTGAGCACAAATCGCTCACTCGTACACGATACAATAGCATCGCAAAAAACTTTGTACCAGCGGTAAGGAACCACGTGAAGAACACAGCTATACCCTGGAACACCTGCGTTTCCAGTCGACATAATAATCTTAATATTATCCGTTTTATTGCAGCGCTTGCCGTTATTTTTTCACACTCGTTTAGCGTTACCGAGGGCGCGCAGTCGGCGGGCACCCTGCTCGACATCGTAACGGACGGGCGCCTAAGCCCAGGTGGCGTTGCCGTTGCCGTGTTTTTTGTCTACAGCGGCATTTTAATTGCAAAAAGTGTAACAACGCATACACAGCTTTCAAGCTTTTTCAAAAAGCGCGTGCTGCGTATTTTTCCCGAGCTCATCGTGTGCGTACTGGGCTCAATTGTCCTTGTTGGCGCATGCACCACTACGCTTAGCGCCTGGTCGTACTTCACAAACCCCGCCACGTGGCGCTATATGCTTAACATTTGCATGATTCCAACTCACGCGCTACCAGGCACATTTGAGCAAAACCCCTACCCTTCTGTTGTAAATGCGTCGCTGTGGACCATTCCGGCGCAGTTCATGTGCTACGTTGCGTGTTTTGTGCTCTTTAAGCTCACGCGATTTAACAAGCGCGCATGCGGCGCGCTATGCGTGCTGGCAGTAGCTGTAGCCTGCGCATATCTGGCGTTTGCGCACTACACTATGCTGAGTTTTGTGCGCGCGTTGTTTGAATTTTTTATCGGCGTTATGTTTTATGTTTTTCGAGATTATATTACGCTTAAACCTCAGCTGGCACTTGCTACCTGCGTGGCGTTTGTGCTGCTTGTAGCATGTGGCCTGGACGTTATTGCGATGCTTGTGTGTTTTCCATACATGATTGTGTGGCTTGGCTGGGGTGCACCGTTTGTGTTTGACCGTTTTTGCGCGCGGCAAGACTACTCGTATGGCATCTTTTTGTGGGGCTTTCCCATGCAACAACTTATCGCGCATCTATGGCCGGGTGTTACCTGGTGGCAAAACATGCTGCTTGGCTGGATTTGCGCAGGTATATGTGCGTATATTGGCGTTGTGATTATCGCGCTGGTAAAAAAGCTTGGCGCGGCGAGCCAAAGCAGGTGCAAAGCAAGCAAATGACACTCGCAGCTCTAACGCGGATAAGCGCTTTGTTGTAAGCGAAGTGCGCTAAAGCGAAACTTCGCCACAACAAAGCTCTCCGCTATCCGCGTTGATGCATCTAGCTTGACCTTCTCGCCGCGGATACAGGGAGACTGAAGAGCAATTAGTGCACTGCCTGGCAGCTGCCAGGCAGTGCGTTTTTATGGATTTTTGAAACCAGCCTTGCCGTTTACTAAAACCCATTCAACGCGCCGTTTTGCGAGCTATGCAAAACGGCGCACTCATTGCTTTTCTGTCTTCCTGGCTATGCGGCAACGAAATAGCACGCATGTTTTGTAAACGCGCAAGAGCAGGAGCTCTTTGCCTTGGAAGCTCCGCTTTAGCGCACTTCCGAAGGCAAAGAGCGTATCTTGCGCGTGTTACACGTACATAAACTAATTACTTAGCGTTGTACGTAAGCGGCAACGTGCACCATTTAACTTCTTCCTTGCGCCAGCCAGCTTCTACCATTTGTTCTATCTCTTTAGCGTCGGCTGTGTAGTGATGGTAGAACTTCTTCTCGTAGGGGTTATACATGCTATAAAGTTTGTTGAGTGTTACCTCTTTGTTTTGAGCACTAAACCACTTAACACCTTCGTTTTTCCATCCTGCCTTAACGCATTGAGCAACTTCATCTTCTTTCATAGTGTAGTGGTGCTCACCTGTGGTTGGATTGTACAAGCGGTAAACTCCGCCCTTTTCGCCATGCTTGTATATGTAGCCTACGCCACCCTCGCTCTTCCAGCCAAGACGCACGAGGTTATCGTTTTCTACCGTTTCTGCGGTAAAGAAGTGCTCATGTGTGTAGGGGTTATACAGGCGGTACAGCACTGTTACCTCGGGATCCGTTGGCCTTATAAAAATCGCATACACAACAAGCGGCTTAGACCCATCGCCCTTAATAATCGTACTACTAGTAAACGTTTCGCCGCTACCATCTGGTTTGGTGTTCCACTCTTTAAAGATGTATCCCTCTTTAACGGGGTCTTTTGGCATAGTAACCCCTGTTAAAACGGCGTCTTTTGTTACGACTGTTTCATTTGCAAGCTCGCCAATCGTTCCATCAAGTGGACCTTTAATAGTTGCAACTTCCTTACCTTCACTCATAAACTGAACATCACGAGCAGGTTTAATCGTATACTGCTGGAACAATTGCATAAGCTTTGCATTTGGGTCGTCATTGCCTTTTGCTGAAAGCTCTTCGCTTGTTAAAAGCTTATGATCTGCTAGTGCAAGATAGTTAGAAGGCTGTTCATTCTTGTTAGGTAAGTCCCCAGCACCACCTGCAACAATAGAAGGAAGGTAGTGCTTTACAATCTCAAACGGATCTGACGATGGTTTAGCGTCTTTGCCATTAATGCGAGAATCAAGAACTGACGGCATGTGCGAAGTTTCAGACGCACCTTTATAAGTTACTTTGAGAACGTGATAATTATCATTTTCTGCTGTAATACCGTTCATAGAGTTAAGCAGAACATCATTGTTACTTAGAAAAAGGTTTTCTTTAAGGTTCTGTGGCAGACAATCGTCACCATTATAATTTGGGGCAGTTGTATTCAGGTTGTAATTGATATTATCATCGTTAGTGTTTTCGATATTTAAAATAAACACAGCTTCTTTTGAGTTAACAAAAGGAGAATCAAACACATATGGCCTAAACCACTTTATGTTAGTCAATTTGAGTGGAGCATAACTAGAATCTCTATATCCAAAAAGAAGACTTGCACCTTCACCAACCTCCATGTCATTGCCGTTATAAAATGTATTTGGCCAATCTTCTATAGGAGATATATCAGAGAGCTTCTTGCAGTGGCTGAACATTCCTTCTATCGAGCGTGTAAGGGTTGGAGTGTCTTTAAAAAATTTCGGGTGACCACAAAACTTCCAATCTTTTATACCTCTAATATCTGTTAGATTCTCACACCCAGAAAACATGAATATCATTTCTAAATACCCATTCGTTTTCCATGTTGTAAGTCCATTTAGGTTCGTTAAGCTCTTGCAACCACAAAACATACCGTTCATTTTGGTTACCTTTTGAACATTCCAATTAGCTATAGCATCAACGTTCGTCAAATGCTCGCAACCAGGAATATCGTTAAAGCATCCAAACATATCCCACATTGTCGTAACATTCTCGGTATTCCATTTATTTAATCCCGCCAAATTTTCAAGATTCTTACAGCCAACAAACATGCACGACATATCGGTAACTTTGCCGGTATCCCATGAATCAAGCCCGCTAAGATTCTTCAATCCTTCACAGCCAGGAACTCTTGAAGTAGTGCCAGGAGTAGCATAAGAATCGTTATTAGAATATCCGGCAAACATGCCTTTCATAGTGGTAACGCTTTTCGTGTTCCAATCTTTAAGGGCTACTAAGCTTGTAAGTTTGTCACATCCAAAAAACAGGTAGGACATATCAGTAACCTTGCTAGTATTCCATTTCGCCAAGCCAGAAATATTCTCAAGAGTTTGAGATCCAGATGTTTCTGTAGAAATAAGCGGATATTCAGGAGGAAATTCAGAATCGCCAGAACAATACCAGCTAAACATGCCGCGCATGGTGGTTAGGCTTTCAGTTTTCCATTTCTCTAACCCATCCAATGTTTTGAGATTTTTGCAGCCTCTAAACATGAAAGCCATATCGGTAACCTTACGGACATCCCAATTAGCCAAAGGCTTAAGATTGGTTAGGCTTTCACAGCTGAAGATAAAAGAAACCTTTTTGTTATTAATATTTTTATGTGAATACCCGGCAAACATGCCGCGCATCGTTGTAACGCTGCTCGTATTCCAGCTCGCCAAGCCAGAAATATCTGACAAGCTTTTGCAGCCGCTAAAGATGTAGTTCATTTTGGTAACCTTGCTGGTATTCCACTTAGAAAGAGCGGCCACATTTTGGATTGATTCACAACCATCGACTGTAACACTATTATCAGGAGACACCTGTGCTGCAAACATTCCTTCCATTGTAGTAACGTTTTCCGTGTTCCACTTCTCCAAGCCTTTTAAGCTTTTCAAACCTGTGCAGCCACTAAACATGTAGGACATATCGGCAACGTTGGCAGTATTCCACCTCTGTAAAGCATTAACATCTTCTAAGGCTTCACAACCGTTGAATTTGTTGCCACGAAGAAAATATATTACTTGACCACCAAACATCCCCTGCATAGTGGTAACGTTTGCCGTGTTCCAATTCGCCAGCCCCGATATGTCAATTAAGCTTGTACAGCCGCTAAACATGTGCGACATGTCAGTTACCTTGCTAACGTTCCAATTCTCCAAACCCTTCAAGCTTGTAAGATTCTTGCAGTCACCAAACATGTGCGACATATTTGTAACGTTGGCAGTATTCCATTTAGCTAGAGGTTCAACGCTTTTTAGATTTTCGCAGCCATTAAAAACATCATCTGTCTTTGGCTTTAACCAACCTCCAAACATCCCCTGCATAGTGGTAACGTTTGCCGTGTTCCAATTCGCCAGCCCCGATATGTCAATTAAGCTTGTACAGCCGCTAAACATGTGCGACATGTCAGTTACCTTGCTAACGTTCCAATTCTCCAAACCCTTCAAGCTTGTAAGATTCTTGCAGTCACGGAACAGATTCTTCATGTTAGTAACATGGCTTACATCAAAATTGCCATCATTGCTGATCGCTTTAAATTTACAAGCAGAGAACAGTGAAAAATCTTTAAGAATGTATGTTGAGTTATCAAATAAATATAAACTGCCATAGCCATACACGGTGCCCTCAAATTTTAGAGTGGCACCAGAGTCGTTATTTCTCGCAATAACATCGTGTATCGCTTCAAAATCATCTTGCTTAAGGTTAGCGCTAATAACACCCTCACTCGCCCCATCCTTAGGCCGAATAACAACCTCATGCTTGTCAAGATTAGGAACAGCTTCGCAGCCCTTCATATTTTTTACGCTGTCATCGGTTAAGATGGTTTGCGTGGTCGATGGTTCAGAAGAGGAAGAAGCAAACGAATACGTAGGACGCACGATGGCGGTAAAGCCCAGCGATAAGGCACATAATCCAACACCAACAGCTAAACGAGCGGCAATAACACGAGAAACCACTGCGGATATACGATTCTCCATACAACTTCCTTTCAGATGTAATCATGCACAAAAAGTATAGAACCCTGAAAAAAAAAGCAACAAGTTTCAGAAAGGAAACACATTGCTTTGTGGAAGTTTTTGGTAAACAAAGTACACTGCCTCTACCCCATCTAGCAGTTGGACACATACCTGCAAAACGCACGGCGCGGCGCTTACAAAAAAAGCTGAACGATATTAGAAAAAGTTTTGTAAACGCGCGACCCACCAGTCGCATGCTTGCCACTAAAACGCGCTGCCTTGCGGAGTTGCAAGGCAGCGCACTCATTGCTTTTCAGTCCTCTTGTATTGGTGATGCAGAAAGTAAATGAGACACACAAACGGCCAGCTGGGAGCTTTGTTGTGGCGAAGTTTCGCGCAAGCGCACTTCGCAGACAACAAAGCGTCTGGCCGTTTGTATTTGCAAGTAATGATACTTACTTAGCAGCGTACCATTTTATTTCCTCTTTACGCCAGCCATCCTTCACCATCTTGGCAATCTCGTTTGCGTCAGAGGTGTAGTGGTGGTAGAACTTCTTCTCATACGGGTTATACATACTTACCATGCCATTTACCTGCTTGTCCTCATCTAGCACGCTAAAGAACTTCACACCTTCATTTCTCCAGCCCGCCTTCACACATTTTGCAACCTCGTCTTCTTTCATAGTGTAGTGATGCTCGCCCGTGTTTGGATTGTACAAGCGGTATACACCGCCTTTCTCGCCATGCATGTACACTTTACCAACGGCACCTTCAAAGCGCCAACCAAGCGTTACAAGGTTGTCTTTCTCGATTACATCGGTGGTAAACAAATGCTCGTGGCTATACGGGTTATACAGGCGGTACATTGCCGTTAACTCATTTTCTGCCTGATAACCAAACGCTCCTGCAGAACCGCTGCCGCCTTCCTCAGACGGATTAGGGTTAGGTACTGGAGGCTGAGGCTGCGGCTGCGGCTGCGGTGTAGGCGGTGTTACGGTGCTCTTCGTATAAACAGCGTATACAGTCATATCCTCGTTAACAACAGTATCTGCTGTAAAAGCCTTGCCCTGACCGTCTTGTTGCGTATTCCACTCTTTAAAAGTAAAACCATCTTCAGCCGGTGCAGCAGGCATGGAAGCAGCTGCTACTTTCTTACCAGTTTCTACTTTAACCGTAGATAACAGACTTCCATCTTTCTTATTAAATGTAACTGTTTTCTGATTCTGTACTGGCGGCTTCGTCGTGACGACCGTCGGGTCACTTAAAGTACCATCATTCGGGTTAACTTTGTAAGTTTTAGTTGTGGTTGAACCGTCGTTATTTTGAATAACTTCTTTGTTGCCGACTTGTACAACCTCATTAACAGGTTTGGTACACGAACCCTTTTTCGCTTCAACTTCCGACGTTAAGCCGGTCTTAGCGTCTACCTTGTAAGTCAACGTGACTTCTTCTTTACCGTTTTTACCAGCGGTTTTAGTCTGCTGCGCTTTGTAGGTAAGATCTGGATTTCCCTTGTAAGTTTTCTTGCAAGGAATGTCGCTTGTCTTTTTCTCAACGTTGCCGACTTTGATGACTTTGTCTTTGGCTTTAACAGTCTCTACAGTCGGCGTGCCTTCAACCTCAGCAGTAAGTCCGGTGTCCGGATTAACCTTGTAGATAGTTGTCGTGGTTTTCGTGCCCTTGGTGCCCTCTGTCGTCTGTTCCTTCTTGTAATCAAGCGAGCTGTCGGCCTCGTAAACTGTAGCGGGATTCAGCTCCTCGGTTTCAACTTTTTTATTACCGACTTTAGTTACACCGTTTACGGCTGCCTTAATTTCGACTTTCGGTTCACCTTCGACCCATTGGCCGTTTACCACTTTACCTGTCGGAGTTGTAATCTTCTCCCCATCTTTAGGGTCATTTACTTTCTGCGTTTGGCCGTAGGGCAGTGATTCATCGGCTACATAAGTCATTTTAGCCTTTAAAACTTCAGAGACCGCTGCTCCACTTGCAATATCGGTCCACGGACGCGAGGTTACTACTGTCGGATCACTTAAAGTACCGTCGTCCGGATTAACTTTGTAAGTCTTAGTTGTGGTTGAGCCGTCGTTATTTTGAGTAACTTCTTTGTTGCCGACTTGTACAACCTCATTAACAGGTTTGGTGCACGAACCCTTTTTCGCTTCAACATCCGTTGTTAAGCCGATTTTAGCGTCTACCTTGTAAGTCAAAGTAACTTCTTCTTTGCCGTTTTGTCCGGCAGTTTTTGTTTCCTGTTTTTGGTAGGTAAGATCCGGATTTCCTTCATACGTTTTCTTGAAAGGAATGTCGCTGGTCTTTTTCTCTACGTTACCGACTTTGATGACTTTGTCTTTGGCAGCTTGGGTCTCAACTTTCGGCGTGCCGTCAACCTCATCAGTAAGTCCGGTGTCCGGATTGACTTTATAGGTAGTTGTCGTAGTTTTAGTGCCCTTGGTACCAGCAGTTTCTGTAGTGGTATTATAAGCAAGCGAGCTGTCGGCCTCATAGACTGTAGCAGGATTCAGATCCTCGTTTTCAACTTTTTTGTTGCCGACACGGGCTTTTCCGTTTACAACCTTTGTTATCTCTTTTTCTGATGTGGCATCAGGATCCCAAGCGCCGTTCTTCATTGCACCAGTTATCACTTGCTTTTTACCGTCTACTGCTTTTGTATCGGTAACAACTTCTTGATATTTAAGCGACGAATCAGCGGTGTACGTCGTCTTAGCTTTTATTACTTCTTCTTTTACAATCCCAAGGTAGTAATCCTGAAACAGTTCAATCGGTGACTTAGCGTCCTTAAGATCGTGCACGGGCACGGGAATTACATTCTGCGGTAAGTTAAGGTCGGGATTTTTGGTGCGCAGTTCTTTTACAGCGTTTTTAATTGCTTCGTCAATCTGCGGCCTAACAACCTTCATAGGGTCGCTGCATGCCGGTTTTGAAGCGTCGGGTTTGCCATTGGCGTCGATGCGCGAATCGTAAACAGCAGGAAGTTCAAGCTCTGCCGACTTTTCGGTACCGTTCACTTTGTAAATTACTTTGACTTTTTTGTAGAACTTGTACTTCTCAGTCTTATTCTTTTCAAGAATTGTTGAGTTATCCGTAATAAGCAAGTGCCAGCTCGGGCCAGTGTATGCAGAACCATTCCAGTGCGTAAGCATATTACTTGAATTATCTAACAGCTTCTGAATTGGATTATTCGACCCATTCGGATCCGCAACCGTCCAACCATTCGCCACAAGCACACCGCGGAAAGAATTGAACATGTTCGTAACATCAGCAGAATTCTTAAACTTTTTATTGCTAAAGTCGAGCACAAAGTTATCGTTTTCGTTTCCTACGCCAGAGAACATTAATTTAAACGTACCTACATTAGACACGTTCCACTTGGAAAGGTCAAGCTTGCCTTCAAGCTGACTTGCCAAGTTAAACATCTTTTCCATGCTTTCAATCTTCGACGTATCCCAGTTCTCTATGCCCTTAATATAGTGCAAGCGATTAGCAGATTTCTTATAATTTTGCATAAAGAACGTTGCTAAATTCTTTGCAAATTTAATGCTGAGATTAGGTGTGATGTTAATAGTCTCGGCATGCATTTGATAGAATAACGTATCATTTGCACTCGGCTCCGTAGAACCGTAAATATAAACTCGCTTATCAAAACGTACTGGAAAATGGTCACCAAGATCATTAAAAATAAGGTTTTTCCTTATTTCAGTAAAATCGCCTTTTTTATTGTCAAGCGAATAAGAAATAACTCCTTCGCTAGCACCATCCTTTGGTCGAATAACAACTTCTTTTTTATCTACATCAATAAATGATTCGCAGCCTGGAAGAGCCTTGGCTTCATCCTCAGATAGCGTATCGCGCACGGGTGGTAACTCCGATGAAGAAGAGGCAACAGAATTCGAAGCAAACGAGTACGTTGGTAGCGCGGCGGCGGCAAAGCCCATCGTGGTAGCACATAATCCAACACCAACAGCTAAACGCGCAGCAATAACGCACGGGACAACTGCGCAGGTACGATTTTTCATACGGCATCCTTCCACAAGGTAATACTAATTTTTAAGTATAGAAACCGTGAAAAAAAAGCAACACATTTAGCAGCAAAAAAATATAGTATTTTATGAATATTTTTGATTACGAACGAAATCTACAAGAGCGCCAGGCTGCGGCTCTACAGCGGCATTACTGTGATAACACCGCGCAGACATATAATAGCGCGCGCTGAACTACACCATGATGCAAGACAGCGCGCATAGATGTTAACGATTCTTAGTTAATTAGACAACTTGCTATTCATTTCGTTTACTTGGCGCTTGTAAATCATGTATTGCACCAGCCACACAACAACAAAAATCACAACAAAAATACCCACGTACACCAGCACGCCTACCACGTTGCGCGGCATCCAATGCGCAATGTATGAAATTGGGAAAAGCAAAATGCAGCCAATCACCAGATAGACGGCCGTTTTCCTGGCAAGACTCCACGAATCAATGTCCCACACAACTGATGCCATCGCATAACCCATGCCAAGAATGCCGCCCAGCAGCGCTTGTAGCATAACCGCGTTGAGCTCGCCGCCCGCAAAAGCCATGAGAGGTTCGTTAACCGCGTAATACCGGCCATCGCCCACACCGAGCGACACCAACATGGTAATAACGTAGCCGATGGTAATACCCAAAGGGAAACCAAAAAGTCCGCGAGAAATAATTTGTTGTTTTAACGTTTTCATATCCATAATTGCCACCTTTCAAAATGAACATGGGTGCTGCATGCATACGCGCGATGCGCACATACGCTCACGACCTGCGTCAACGTGCACAAAGTGCACACACTACATACACACTACATAGACAAAACGTGCGCAATACCGAGCGCCAACACCACAAAGCGCAGCGCACCCACACCGCAGAGCAGGCACTGTTACTTGCCGTTGCCCTTCAAGCCCAATAGCTGTTTAATTTTTCCAACAAATCGCCGTGAAACGTATGTTTCGGTGCCGTTACTCAGTTTTACGTGAATCGTGCCCGCAAAGCTTAAATCAAAACTTGTAACCTTCGCCAAATTAATAATGTCGGAGTTTGAAATACGCACAAAACTCTTTGTTTTAAGCCGCTCTTCCACTTCATAAAGCCGCAGGTGAAGATTGTAAAATCCGTGCAGCGTTTCGGCTATAACCTTCCCCGATTGAGCAAACACACGCACAATGTCCTTTGGATTGAGCACCACACACGCGTCATCATTAAACCCGGCAAGGAGCTGCGCAGGTTCATCTTTAAGCTTGTCCATGAGCAGCTTTATCTCGTCGGTAACCTTGTTGGTCATAATAACAAGCGTTGGCTCTTCGTAGGCGTCGTCGAGCTTAATTTCAATACGCACTAGTCCTCCTTTCGTGCATGGTAGATTGCATGTTGCTTGTTTCTTAGTCTTGCGCTTGACTGTTGATTGTATTGTTGCACGCACATAGGCGCATTTCTACCGATTTACAATAGGTGGTAGGATAAGCGAAATAGGTGGTAATTTTTATAGCGAGAAAGTCACGCACGCCAGCACAAGCACGCAACCGCAAGCGCATACACACAGGCTAGTTAACACGCTCGAGGAGTGTTACGCACTCAACATGAAAACTCTGCGGGAACACATCAACCGGCACAATTGATACCGGTGTATATACCCCTGCCGCACAAAAGCGCTGGATGTCGCGGGAAAGCGTAATGGGGTCGCACGATACATATGCAATGGCGCGCGCTTTTTGTGCATTGAGTTTGGCGATAACCTCATGCGCTAACCCCGCGCGTGGCGGATCTACCACAATCACGTCGGCATCGGTATGAGGAAACTCACGAAATGAGTCGCCGCACACTGCGGTAATGTTGGTGTACGATTCGTGCTCGATATACCGTTTCAAATCGTTAATAGACGTACCCTGCGCTTCCACGCCCACAACGCTCATGCAGGCATCTGCCAGCGGCAACGTAAATGTACCAGCACCGCAATACAAGTCGAACGCCTTTTCTGATGGCTTTACGCAAAGCGCATCAAGTACGCACGAAATGAGCGTTTCGGCAGCACGCGTATGCACCTGAAAAAACGACGGCGCAGAAATGCGCATGGTGCGACCTGCAAGCTGTTCGCGCCACGACCCTTCACCCGAAAGGCGCTCAACACCAACCACTTTACGCACCCGACGCTGGCCTTTTGTGAGCACGCGCACCACCGACGTTGCCTCGGGAATAGCGCTATTAAGCATGTTAGCAACGTAACTGCGCGGAAACGAAGATGCTTTTGTCCAAAGCGCCACCTCAAGCGAGCGCGTACGCACCGAAGCGCGAATACCAACGCGCTCAAGGCCAATGTCTTGCGAGCGCGCCACAAATTGAAGTGCGCCTTGCGCGGCCTTTGCTGCTTTGGTAATCATATCGTTACCAAGCGGACACTGCGACACGGGTACAAACCGCTTTGTTTGCACGTCAAACATGCCAATACACAACGTACCGTTATCGGTATACGTAGAAAGTTCAATTTTATTGCGATAGCCCCATTGCTTTTTAGCAGGGATTATAGGTTTAAGAAGTGATTGAATGGTATCCTGCGAAAGGTGCGCAACACGCGAAAGTGCATCAGCCACGATGGATTGCTTTGCCGAAAGTTGTGCTTCGTACATAAGGTGCGACCAGGGAGCTCCGCCCGCAAGCACATTATCGCTAAACGCAGGCTCGCATCGCAGCTCAGAGGGTTCAATAAGCGACACAAGCCGCGCTTGCGCAAAATGTTTTGAAAGCGACGTAATCTCAATGGTACACACATCGCCCCACATACCGCCCTCAACAAACACACACAAACCGCTTGGCAAATGAGCAATACCTGCTGAGCCATAGCTCATGCGCTCAATGGTTACCGTATGTTTGCTGCCTTGTGTGCAGATGTCTGCAGAAGATGCAGCTTGTGTTGAATGTGTCACAAAAACCCCGCTTTACTTGTGTTGGTTGTGCTGGCGCGTGCTGGTTGTAATGGCAGCTCCGCGCGCAATACAGGTACACTATCATGTAGTATACGGCATGATAATGCAGAAAATAAAGAAGGCTTTATGGTAGATAATTTTTGTGAAGCAGTTGCACAATTTGCTCCGCAACTCACCGCAGATACACAAGCGCTTGCCGACACACTTACCTTAGCGCTTGCAGCGCGTATGCAGCACATCAACCCAAAACGCTATGCTCACTGCCTGAGTGTGGCAAAAACAGCGGCATACATGGCAGCTGTGTATGCACATCCACAAAATGCGCAAGTTAATGACCCTTCGCTAAGTGTTGATAATGCATATATCGCAGGATTATTGCACGATTGGGATAAAATCCTATCGCCACAAGAGCAAATTGCCAAAGCGCGCAGGTATGGCATTACGCTTGAAGGTACAGACGATCAAACCTACCAGCTGCTTCACGGCATGACAGCTGCGCGCGAGCTTAAAGAGCGCTACCCTATGCTTTCAGATAAAATTCTCCACGCAATTTACTATCACACCGTTGCATGCGAAGCGATGAACGCCCTGGATATGGTGGTATTTGTTGCAGATGGTATAGAACCAAACCGCACAAGCGTACCTGCAATTGAGCGCACGCGCGCGATGGTTGGTGTGGATAGTATGCGCGATGTATTTATTAATGCATTTACCTCGGGCATTATCTATGTACTCGAAACAAAACGCTACGTATATCCCCCGTCGATTGCACTGTACAACTCGTTTGTACAGCACGCGTAATTTGAACTTGAACTTGCTCGATTTCAACAGGTAAAAAGTTCAAATAGAGTTCAAAAAAGTTCAAAGTCTTACGAACGCGCGCGCGTGCACATGGCACGTATAAGTTCAAGAAGAGCGGTATCGCTTGCCTGCGACGATTTAAGCTGAGCATCAAGTGCAACACCAGCAAGCAACAGCTCCTCAAGCTCACCTTGTGCAAAGAGCCGCGCCCAGCCGCTATAACGTTTTTGCTGCCATGCCTGAATGTGCAGCGCAGACAAAATATGTCCCGCATCACCCCGCGCTGTGCACGCCCGCGCGCACATAAGCGCACGAATACGCTGCACCATAAGACGCGCAAGCTGAATAGGTGAACTTGTGCTTTTAAGCTGCGCATATGCTGCAAGCGCCTGGGCTTTATTGCGCGCGCTGAGCGCATCTAAAAACTTCCACGGCGTAACTTCGGCGGTGCTATCAACAAGCACACACACGTCTTCGCGGGTAACACGAAGCAATGCCGGCGCGCCAGTGCCAGCAGCAGCGGTTGCATCCACGGTGGAGCGTGACGCCTGCCGTGCATACATATGCGCCGCAATCATTTCAATTTGGCAGGTAAGCATGCGCGGCTGCGCACCTACACGTCCTATAAGCTCGGCTATTGCGTTTGCATCAAACTGCAGGTTTTTGCTACGCGCTACGCGCTCAACAAATACTGGTACCTCTTCTTTTTGAGCTGCCGCACACGGAATAATGGCTTTTTGCCCTACGTGTGCTACTGCCTTATAAAGCGCGGTATTTTTTGCCATTTTTGTTGCCGAAAGAAACAACACACAATGCGTATTGGGGTTTTGTACATACGAAACAAGCTGACTTAGCATATCACGAGCAAGCGCGTCAACGTTAAACAACACAACTATGCGCACATCATCGCCCATTGGCATAGCCATACAGCACGAAAGAACCTCCGAGATGTCACTGAGCTGCTGCGCATCGTACTCGTTATAGTTAAAAAACGCATACGCATCAAGCAAATAGGTGCGAAGCCGCGATGCAGCGCGTTTAATTTTTACATCGTCGCTACCAACAGCAAGATATACATTCATAAGATTAGCAAGGTTTACGCGTGCTTGTTCCACGATGGCCAACTTTCTACAACGTAGCGTATCGTTTAATAACGATACCACACAACACCACCGCGCACGCACATGCAACTAAACTCCAAAGGTAGCTGCACGCAATAGACGCGCCTGGAACCTGCGCAAACGCGCCAAGAATGCTACAGGTGCACAAGGCGGGCACGTCGATAAAAACCGCGCAGACGCTGCGTATAAGCGCTCCTCCAATCATGCCGGACGCTACGGTTACGGCTGCAATGCACACAGCTGCAACCATAAAATAGTGCATGATGAAAGGCACCAGCAGTACATTTACCACAATGCCAATAACAGACACGCTGCGAAACGCAAGAATGGTATATGCAAGGCAGCTAAGCTGCGCTGCAAGTGTAGTAGCAATTGTATTGGCAAGCGTGTTTGATAATGATGAAGCGCGCGTGTGATGTTTAGAACGCTGCGCATGATTGCTGCGCAGAACTCTCCAGCAACGCTCAAGAATCGATCGGATATGCGCAGGTAAACACCCGTCATCGATGTTATATTCCAGTGCAGAAACAACACCTCTTTGCGTACTGGCGCAAAACCCCTGCAAACACGCAGCAAAGGGGCGCGCAAAGAGTGCAATCCCATGTACGCAGAGCATGGATAAGATAAAAGCGGGCTGAACGACGCAGCTGTTATCCGCCACAATCATAACGATGCCAACGCAGCTAAGTGAAGAGAGGGTATGTTTTCTGCGATGAAGCACGCTGCACACACACTGCACGCACACAAGCATGCAGGCGCGTACAACCGAAATGGATGCACCGCTCAGTACGCAAAACACAAGGCACACGCACAAACAAAGGAGCTGCTGCGCGGCGTGAGGCACAGCAATGCGTTTAAGAAGCGAAGTTATAATAACGCTCAGCATAGCAAGATGAGCGCCCGAAACACTAATAACGTGCGCGATGCCGCAGGTAACAAAGAGTTCATTAAGATGGTTGGCATAAAGCGGCGCGCGATAGCCAAGAACACCTGCCGCAGCAAGCGCACGTAAGGACAAGACAGACATATCGCTCTTTGCAGACACAGCCTCGCGCGACAATGCACCCGCATCGGTTTTTCCCAATGCTGCAGAGTGGGGCGCCGCTGCGCGGATAGGTGAAGGAAGCTGCAGCAACGCCTCAGTGCACGCATACCGCAAGGCAGAAAGCGCGCCCACAACAGAGCGCGGCCAGCGGCGAACATGCACCTTGCCTGGCGTAAGTTTAAGCGTTGTACCACGTGCAATAGAAGATAGCTGCGCGGTTGTACACGGAACAGGCGCAAGTGTTGCATCGAGCGTAAGCTCCTCACCTTGAACATATTCTTGCGAAAAGGAAACATGGGCAAAAAGCGCAGGTGTTGGTATAAATTCGCCTTCGGTACAATACGTGGCAGTAGATTCTTTGGCTTGAAGCGTCTTACACCTGCTGTCTGCATGGGCGGCGCGGGTGGCACCATGTGGAGATTGATAGCCAATAATACGTACGCGCGATACGTACGAACCAAAGCGCTTATATGCATCGGATACCATCTGCACACGCACAGGCGCATGATGCACCGTTTCGCAAAGCTGCACTGTATTACGTGCTGTAGTGTAGAGTGAAAAAAGTGTAATTACACACCCTGTACTTATACCAACAACACACCACATAAAAGAGCTTGCTATACGCCTATAAAGCTGCGCGTGCGTATGCCACACGCACACATGTGCCGCCCACGCCGCGCATGCTGAAATACAAAGCGAGCACACCAGGCACACAAGCACCATGCGGCCGTCCCATGTGCCCACCAATGCGCTGCACGCGCATCGAATTGGCGCTGCAGCGAACGCGTCGCTAAACGTATGCTGAACAAGAACACACGATTGGCGCATATATGCACAGCTTAGATGCAGCGCAGCATAGCAGATACACACACCCGGAATATAAGTGCGCATATTCGCTGGATAGAGCGAAGAACGCTGCACGCGAGCACCAGGATATAGTGCAGGTATGTCTTGCGTTTCACGCACGCGTGCGCGTGTGTACGCCCCCATAGCTTCACCTCGTTTCCCGTTACAGCGCTGCGTGCAAATGCAGCGCCATATGCAGCTACAGTACAATGTGCGGCTTTATTTTTTCTAACTTCTTTTTACCAATGCCCTTAACGCGCATAAGATCCTCAAGGCGCTTAAATTTTCCGTGCTGAGCGCGGTCGGCAACAATATGTTGCGCGGTGCTCGGCCCAATGCCGGGAATTGTTTCCAAATTAGCTGCGGACGCCTTATTAATTGATATTTTTCCAGCTCGCGGGCTCGCATGCGCGTTTTGTGTATCACCTTTTGCAGCTTTACCACCCGCGCGCCCGCGCGAAGATGAAGCGCCGCCACGCACACGCCCCGACCCAGCGGACGGAGCAGCGCCATCATCTCCAGCACGAGCATTGTCCGTAGCGTCATCAGTGTTTGGCGCTCCCCGTGCAGGAATAGTTACTTTTTCGCCATCTTGCATAAGCTCCGCTACGTTTACGCAGGTCATGTCTGCATCGCTCGTAACGCCACCTGCAGCAGCAATGGCATCGTTAATGCGATGTTCCGTGGCAGAGAGCGTGTATAAGCCAGGTTTTTTCACGCAGCCATCAACATGTACCACAACTGCACCTTCTGTTTCGTCGCGACGCGCATCGGCAGCGTCACCTGCAGCTGCAGCAGAGCCTGATGCGGTGCCAGCATCGCCACCAGTACGTTCGCCCGTATTCTTTTTTGACGCGCCGGCAGAGGCAGGTGCACCTTTGGCGGTACTGTCAAACGCGCCTGCCGTGGCAGGAAGCTGCAGTGCAGGCTCAGCATAGCCAACAAGTATCACAGCAGCAACTACAAGCGCGGCAATGCCACACCCAAGCACATACGGATTTTTTTGAGAAAACCACGTCGCCAGGCGTGCACCAAATCCAATGCCGCGGCGAGCGGGCGCGCGTGCTGATGCAGGTGCATCCAAAAGAGCACCGGTACGTGCAGATACGCGCGCAGGCACGCGCGGTCGTGTGCGCTGCGATATAGGTACTGTGTTATCGGGTAATTGAGCCATGAGTTGTCCCTTCGATACGCGCTATGCATATCGTACGGTACTAACACTCAAAAAACCCGTGCGGCGCACATTATTGGTGCTATGCGGCAGATGTACCATGCACGTAGCTTGCATGCAATGTGAAGATAGCATGAAACGCACAAATAACCGCGCATGTGCGCAGCTAGAAGCCACTATAAAAAAAGAGCACGCCAACATAAAACTTAGCGTACTCATTTTCTCCATATGATGATTGATGTAAGGCAAACGCCGCACACACGATGTTCACGGTTGGACACAGCGCTGCAGGCATATCCAGCGCACAACCAGCGTATACCCAGCGCTCGCCCGCCCGCTACGCCGTAAGCGTTGCGTGAAAGTCTTTTTTCTCCTTGGGCGCACGATAACTTATGCACTGAGAAAAATCAACGTATTCAATAGCCTCTACCAACGAATCTATCATGGCGTTATGGTCAAACGAATCCCAGGCAGCGTGCACCATCGAAGGCTTTGCGTGTGTTTCGGGATTTTTAGGCATAAACAGCGTGCAGCAATCGGGCGTAGGCTGGCAGCTTACATCAAAGGTGCCAATACGCTGCGCTTGTGCAATAATTTCCTGCTTATCAGAACCAATAAGCGGACGGAATACCGGTAGCGTAACCATTTCGTTTACCACGGCAATATTATCAAGCGTTTGCGACGCCACCTGACCAAGCGACTCACCCGTTACCAGGGCTTTTGCTCCTTCAATATGAGCAATACGCTCAGCTACCGCAAACATAATGCGCCGGTAGCAAATAATGCGCAACGACTGCGGAACAACAAGCGAAATTTCGCGCTGAACCTCACCCATAGGACACACGTACAAACGACCAACACAGCCGTAGGGCTCAAGCGCACGGATAATATCCTGCGTGAGGTATTCGCTGGTATCTGCCACCATGGGGCGCCCAGAAAAGTGAATAGGCACACAAATGGCGCCGCGCCTCCCCACTTGCCAGCACGCAACAGGCGAATCAAAACCGCTCGAGAGCATAACCATAACTTTGCCAGCCGTACCAACTGGCAAGCCACCTATGCCTACCTGCGTAATTGCTGCGTCTTCGTCTACATCGAAACTATCACGCGCGCCAAAACCCGCCACATGGTAGCCACGCTCAAGCGACGCGTACACATACACAACGTTGTTAACCACGGTAACGTGCACGGTTACATCGGGCGCCTTCATCTGTACGCGCTTGTGCGGAAACGCTTCGCACAAGGCATCGCCAATAAGCGTATTAAGCTCGAGCGTGTGATATGCAATGGTTGAGGACGATTTATGAGCATGCACCTTAAAGGAAGAAAATTCACCCACACGAGAAAGCACCGAAACCGCAAGAAAACGCATGTCATCAAGGGTAGGTGCACACTCGTACGCAAGTGAAACGCGCGCTACGCCTGGCACACACGCTGCTTTGCGTGCAAGCTCAAGTGAAGCAGAACCCTCATGTACGCGCACCAAAATATGCCCTGAAATGCGCTTTGGCTGCTCAATATGAAACGACTTAAGCGCATGATGCAGGTTGTCACTCAGCTGCGCTTCAAATTTTTTGCGGTTTTTACCCTTAAGCCCAATTTCATGATAGTGGAGCAAACACACGCGTGTATATGATGAAAGTTGTTGCATAGTATCCTAAAACCTTATAACCGTCCGCGTATGCACCATGCCTATATCGTGCACGTATACGCCGCGAAAACTCATGAAGAGAAAAAACGCGCAACAGGGCATGCTACCCTTGCGCGCGCTAACAATCAAAGCACAATTACACAATTACACTGTACATCAAAACACCTAAACCGTCACAAGCCGCAGCACGAGCAATGAATGCACGCGGTGTAATGCGTGTAACCAGCTTATAAATTGTGCTCAACAACTGCGTTGGAATTACGCAGTTCTTCGTCAAACTCATCTTTTATATAGGTAAGACAACCATCGTTAATTTCTTTCATGGCAGCAGATACCAAATCCCTACCCGAGATGTCGGTAGTAATGGTGTCGATGTCGTTAACCGAAGTAACGCGCAGGTGCTGCGAGCGAATCATGCTCTTAAGATCGCACGCGCGCTTGGAAGCCATCGTGCACAGCAAAAACGGGTTTTGCTGCGTTTTGCTTAACAAACTGTCAATTTCGGGCTTAGTAATACTTGTTGCAGTATCAGATGCCATACTAGTTACGCTCCCTTGTTTCGCACATTTGAATAATTGATTGCAGTTTAGCAACTGCCTTATCAAGATTGTCGTTAACAATCGTAAAAGAATACCGAGGTGCAAGCTGCATTTCTTGAGCGGCATTATGCAAACGCAAGGCAAGCGACTGTTCGTCTTCGCTGCCTCGATGTACCAGGCGCTCTTTAAGCACTTGTAGTGATGGTGGCATAATAAAAATAAGAACGGCATCGGGATAAATTGCTTTTACGTTGAACGCACCTTGCGGGTCGATTTCGAAGATAACAGAACGACCCGTGTTAATATGCCGCTCTACTTCGCTTTTAAGGGTGCCATAGCAATGTCCGTGCACGTGTGCCCATTCAAGAAATGCATCTTGTACTACTTTTTCGCTAAAAGCTTTGTCGGATAAAAAGTAATACGACTCGCCATCAACTTCTCCGTCACGTGGCTTTCGCGTAGTAGCCGAAACCGTCAAGGCAAGATTTGGCATGAGCTCGCGTATACGAGCAACAATAGTGCCCTTTCCTGCGCCTGACGGTCCTGAAATAACAAATAAACGAGGTGTAGTTTCCACGGTTATTTAGAAAGAACCTCGATGAGCTGCTCACGTTGACGAGCGCCGAGACCCTTAACGCGGCGAGTAGCAGAAATGCCAAGCTCATCCATAATCTTTGAAGCTTTTGCTTTACCATAACCAGGAAGCGACTCGATAAGTGCAGAAACCTTCATACGAGTTGCAACTGCGTCGTCCGACTCAAGAACAGAGCTTAAAGTTACTTCGCCCTTTTTAATTTTCTCACGAAGCTCAGCGCGCGCATGACGAGCTGCTGCTGCCTTCTCCAGAGCTGCCTTACGCTGCTCATCAGTAAGCTGAGGTAATGCCATCGTTCCTCCAAACATGTAGTGTTAGGTTAATGCCACATAACTAACAAAACTTTCATTACGTTGTGCAACCTTTTACGTGCACTCATATAGTTTGCTGATAACAAGCTAAATTTGCAAGCACTTTTTTGAAAAATCGCACGTCGATAGCGATATTACCACATTTCGCCACTGGTATACCCTGGTTTTTGTGCATTTTTGTAAAAAAAGTGTTACGAATCGCAAAC
This sequence comes from Atopobium massiliense, assembly GCA_900343135.1. GTDB lineage: Bacteria > Actinomycetota > Coriobacteriia > Coriobacteriales > Atopobiaceae > Fannyhessea > Fannyhessea massiliensis. The sequence goes on from OPYK01000002.1 coordinate 89,412, forward strand.
CAGTTGAGTACCATAAGCGCCAGGGTACATCGCATACGCGCAGTACGTACGCGGTGAAACACCGTGCATACCCACTGCACGTACGCGCCGCAAACGTGCACAGTGTGCAGCTACTAGCAGCGCTCCCAATCGGCTGCAATCGCGTCAAAAGCCTCGCACATGTCGGGCGCTTGCAAAATGGGGCGACCAACAACAATATGCGTTGCGTGGTGACTTTTTGCAAACGACGGCGTAGCAACACGCTGCTGGTCGTTTGTTTCGCCATTAGTAAGACGAATGCCCGGCACCACAAACAAACCCTTGTGGCTAAACAGCTCAGAAAGACGTTCAACTTCCCATGCCGAGCACACCATACCGTTAATACCAGCCTTTTTGGCAACGCGCGCGAGCGTTTCAACTTCATCAGCCACGGGCGCATGAATGCCAATATCGTTTAAGGCTTGCTCGTTCATTGACGTAAGCACCGAAATGGCAATAATGTTTGCGGCAGCTGCGCCGGCTTCGCGTGCCTCGTGAGCTGCAGTTATAGCGGCGTTCATCATCTCATAGCCGCCAAGCGCGTGTATCGAAATAATATCGGCACCCGTTGCAATAGCGCTTTGGCACGCGCCGTGCACCTGGTGTGGAATGTCGTGTAGTTTAAGGTCGAGAAACACGTTGTAGCCCATGCTTTTAAGCTCGGCCACAATCGCTGGGCCTTCCTTGTAATACAAGGTCATCCCAACTTTAAGCCAGCGGGCACGCCCTTTAAGCGTGCGAGCAACATGAAGTGCTTCTTCCTTTGAACAATCGAGTGCAACAATAATGGCATCACGCGCATCGCTGGTGGCGCGACCGTCACAGCTGCCGCTTGTTACCTGCGCATTGTGTGTATCTGTTAGCATCGTACCGCTCCTATTATTTCTGACATAGTTGATACGCCCTGACGTTGTGCCCACTGTTTAAACTCATGCAAAATACGGTGAGCGCTGGATGGGTCGTACAAATTGGCAAGACCAACCGACACCGCCGTAGCTCCTGCAAGCATAAACTCAGCAACATCTTCGCCGCAGGTAACGCCACCAACACCGCAAATAGGAATGTCAACGGCATTGTGCGCTTCCCACACCATACGCACCGCAATAGGATGAATAGCAGGGCCACTCATGCCGCCTGTTGGTCTGGAAATTTTGCTTTTGTAGGTATGTGTGTTAATAGCCATACCCGGAATAGAATTGATAAGCGTAAGCGCATCGGCACCTTCCGACTCGCACGCTTTTGCAATCTCGGCAATGCGCTGAGCACCCATTTTAATGAGCAAGGGACGTGTGGTGCACGGACGAAGCGCGCGCACAATTTCCGCTGCTCCTTGCGGTGTTGCACCCATGGCAACGCCACCGCACGCAATATTTGGACAGCTGATATTAATTTCAAACCCGCTGGCAAACGGCGCGTGCTCTTCAAAATACAAAAGCGCCGCCTTATACTCATCAATGGCATGGCCAGCAACCTGGCAAATTACCTTGCACCCGCGCTGAGAAAGCGATGTTAAATAGGCGCCGTATTGTTCAAGCAAACCCGCAACACCCGGATTTTGCAAGCCAACCGAGTTGATAACGCCGCTTGTAACTTCACACATACGCGGCGCGGGATTTCCCGGCCACGCCTCGATAGCTGCACCTTTTGTGGTAATAGCACCAAGCTCCGCTACGTTGTAAAATGCTTCGAAGGGCTCAGCTGCCGCAAACGTACCCGAAGCAGTGTTCACTGGGTTTGCCATGTGAATGCCGCCGAGATTAACCGAAAAATCGATTGCACTCGTGTCACACGTGTCGCACGTGTCACCCTCGTTATCCGCGGCGCTCGTGTCGCTCATACATGGATGCAAATGCACCTCTTCGCCTACAACAGTGCGCATAATTTCATCGTGTAATTCATCGGTATGACAACAATGCGCTACCATGCTACCTCCTTTGCGTCAAATACCGGGCCTGCCGTACAACAGCCTTTGTAGCCGCCTTGTGCCATGGCAACATTACAGGTGTTGCACACACCAAAACCGCAGGTCATCATACGTTCAAGTGACGCTTGACATGCAATGTTATATTCTGCAGCGAGCGCTGCCACGCCCTTCATCATGGGCGCAGGGCCGCAGGTAAAAAGTGTTCCATAGCTACGCTCATCAAGCAGGCGCTTGGCTACACTTGTGGTAAATCCCTTAACGCCGCAGCTTCCGTCGTCGGTTGAAATAAAGAGCTCGCGCGCACCTGCGGCAGATACCTGCGTGACCCCCCACAACTTGTCTTTTGTTTGCGCGCCGAGAATAACGTCGCACACAATGCCGTGCTCGTGCAACAGCGAAGCCGCTGCAATAATGGGAGGAGCGCCAACACCGCCTGCAATAAGCAGTGCAGGTTTTGTGCTTTGAGGTAGCTGCCAGCCGTGACCGCACGGCCCTAGTACATTGAGCTTTGTTTTTACCGGCAGCTGCGATAAGCGCTTTGTTGCAGAGCCTACAACAGCATAGGTTATGTAAATCATGCCCGCATGGGTATCTACCTGTGAATACGAAAGTGGCACGCGCACAAGCTGTGTTTCTGAGCCCGGCACCGCTAACTCCAAAAATTGTCCCGGCCTAATTGTTTGTGCCAGCTTGCCTGCAAGCAAAACAACTTCATAAATATTGGTGGCTACCTGCATGTTTGAAACAATGTAACAATCATAGAGCCCGATATGTGTTTGTTGCACGCGTAGTCCTCTCCTTGTACTATCGCAACGCTTCTGTGGTAAAAACGCCCTCTCACAAGCGCCCGGCTTGCGTTGTGCGCACGCGCGCTTATGAGAGGAGTATCAACCTATAACCTTAGCAAACACAACCCTCGTGCATCACGCGCACGCCGTCGACAAACACATCTTGCGCACATCCGGTGAGCTTCTCGCCCAACCATGCCGAGTTGCATGCCTTGCTTTCAAAGTACTCAGGCGTAATGCTTACCTGCGCCGATGGGTCGATAAGCGTAAGATTTGCGGCATAGCCCGGCTCAATTTTTACCGCGTCAAGGCGAAGCAGGCGGCGCGGAGCTATAGCCATAACCTCAACAAGACGCTGCCAGCTTAAGTGGTTGGTATGAATCATATGCGTAAGCATAAGCGGCAATGACGTTTCAAGGCCGGTAATGCCATTTAAGGCAATTTCCCACTCACAATCTTTTTCGTGCTGAGCGTGAGGTGCGTGATCGGTTGCGACGGCATCGATAGTGCCATCGATAAGACCTTGCTGCAGCGCAAGCATGTCGTCGTGCGTGCGCAGAGGCGGGTTCATTTTATAGTTTGTGTTGTATGCATCGGTAATGTCGTCCTCGCACAAAAACAGGTGGTGCGGAGTAACTTCGCAGCTCACCGGCAAGCCTTCGCGCTTTGCTGCACGAACCATATCCAAGCTTTTTGCGGTTGAAATGTGGGCAATGTGAAGCGGGCAGCCCGTAAGGCGGCACAGCTCAATGTCGCGGTACACTTCAAGCTCTTCGGCAAGGGCAGGAATGCCAAACATACCCAGCTTGCTTGAGGGACGGCCCTCGTTAATCACACCGTGACCTGCAAGGCTTTCATCTTCACAGTGAGCGATAACGAGCTTATCAAACTGCGACACATATCCCATAGCAACGCGCATCATGCCCGCTTTTTGCACACCGTGGCCGTCGTCCGAGAATGCAACAGCACCTTCGAGCACCATGTCGCCAATTTCGGCGAGGTTTTCGCCCTCTTCACCACGGGTAAGTGCGCCAATAGGACGAACGTGGCAGAGTTTTGCCGCACGAGCGCGGTCGATTTGGTAGCGAATGCCGGTACCCGTATCGGTAACAGGGTCGGTGTTAGGCATGGTAGCTACATCGGTAAAACCACCGTGCACCGCAGCGCGGCAGCCCGATTCGATGGTTTCTTTGTACTCATAACCCGGGTCGCGGAAATGAACGTGCATGTCAACTAAACCAACAGTAAGCACGCGCCCTTTTGCGTCGATAACCTCAACGTTGGCCTCAGCATCGCCTTCAACAATAAAGTCTTTTTCACTAATGCTTTTTTCGACCTTGGCAATAAAACCGTTGTCGATAAGCACATCACATACGTCGTCTAAATTAATTTGTGGGTCGATAACACGCGCGCCTTTAACGAGATACTTCATTGTTTTGTCCTCCCAAAAGTAGATACATTTCTGCCATACGAGTAAGTACACCTGCATGTACCTGGTCTAGGATGCGTGCACGCGCGCAATCGGCAACGTCGGCATTAATCTCCATACCGCGGTTCATAGGACCGGGGTGGCAAATGATGGCGTTTTCTTTCATGCGATGAACACGCTGCATGTCAAGACCCCAAAGGCGGTTATACTCACGGCGTGATGGAATACTTGCACCTTCCATGCGCTCGAGCTGAACACGAAGCATATACACAACGTCAACTGCATCGACAACATCGTCAAAATTGGACGTTTGATCGCAGCCAAACCACGTTGGATCGCTTACCTGGAACGTTGGAGGACCAACGAGCGTTACTTTTGCGCCCATTGTTTTTAAGGCAGGAACAAGGGAGCCAACTACGCGGCTGTGCGAAAGGTCGCCGACAATTGCCACGTGAAGGCCGTTAAGATGGCCAAAGTGTTTGCGAATGGTGTACAGGTCGAGCATTGCTTGCGTGGGGTGCTGGTGCTTGCCATCACCTGCGTTAATAACAATAGCGTCGGTGTTTTCGATAATTTTTTGCGGGGTGCCAGCAAGGCGTGCGCGGCACACAAACATGTCAACATTCATTGCCGAAATAGTTTGAATGGTATCGGCAAGCGATTCGCCCTTAACAACAGACGACGTAGAGCCGCCCATGCTAAGCGAGTCGGCACTCAGGCGCTTTTCTGCCAGCTCAAAAGAGCTTTTCGTGCGCGTTGAAGGCTCGAGGAACAAATTTACAATGGTGCGTCCGCGCAGCGCGGGAACTTTTTTAATTTCGCGGTTGGTTACTTCTTCAAACGATGCCGCCGTATCAAGAATGCTCGTGATGTCTTGTGCGGTGAGGCTGTTTGTATCAATAAGGTGTTTTACTGATAACATACCTGCTCCTGATTCATATAAAAACCCTGGTTAATGGTGGTGTTACTGTATTGGTACCGTGGCTGTAGAGCTTTGGCAAAGCAAACACACATGCGCATTACGAACGCGACCAAATTTCAACAGCGTCGCTATTGTCAAATTCGCTCACCAATACACGCACGTCTTCTTCGCGCGACGACGGAATATTTTTGCCTACGTAATCGGCACGAATGGGAAGCTCGCGGTGACCTCTGTCAACCATAACGGCAAGCTGTACCGATTGCGGACGACCAAAATCCATAAGGGCGTTAAGTGCAGAGCGCACGGTGCGTCCTGTGAACAATACGTCGTCTACCAGCACAATGTGGGCTTTATCAAGTGAAAATGGAATATTTGTTGCGTGCAACACGGGTGAAATGGAGCGATCGATATCATCGCGATAAAAACTAATATCAAGCTCGCCTACCTGAGGTTTTTCGCCTTCGATTTTTTCGATTTCGTTAGCAAGACGATGAGCAAGCGTAACACCGCGGCGAATAACGCCTACCAGGCACACGCGCTCCCCTTCGTTGTGCTCAACAATTTCGTGTGCAATTCGCACCAGTGCTCGCTGCATTGCTTGTGCATCCATAAGAGATGCTTTGAGTTTGGCTTGCATAGCTCTCCTTTCGAACCATGTTGCCGAATAATATCGGCACATGAAAAAAGCCTCACCCACAAGCAGCGGATGAGACTTGAAACAGGCTATGTAAGAGCAAATATACCGTTTGCCGCTTATGCGCGCAGAAGCAGTATATAAGCGCTCCTTGCCGGTATCTCGTACCGCGCTTAAAGGTCGAGTTAATAATACACGCGCCTGCAGCTGACACGCAGCACGACACGCAGGTTCACAATATATTCACACGAAGCTATGTACAGCTCAAATAGCGCTCTATACAACGCATATACACAGGTAGATTAGGCATACAGTTACGTATTGCTAGGAAGTTACACCCCGGCAGGAATCTCACCTATATAAGGCTCTTTTACCAGGGTAATAATCGAGGACGATACTGAATTTACAAGCAGCTCGGCAACCATGCTCGCACGTGTGGGCTCAGACTGGCGCGCATCGGGCGCAGCCGCAGCAAAAGTTGCCTCAAGCTCAACACCTGCAGAAAACGTGGTGTCGATTATCACTCCCCCATTATGTGTAATAACGTGCACAGTTTTATCAAAATGAGCATAGCTAACAGACACTACGAGTGTTTGCAGCCAGCCAAATGAAACGAGCGCCTGCGCGTGCGTTAACGCGTGCAGCCCCTGCAAAGCAGCGTCGCTATACGCACGCACAAGCCCGCCTTTTCCTAGCAATGTGCCACCAAAATACCGCACAACACACATGCAAACATCGCACATGTGATGAGCAGAAAGCACAGTATGCATAGGAAGCGCAGCAGTTGATGAAGGCTCACCATCATCGGAAAGGTGCATCTCACCTGTGGACAAAAGCCACACCGAGCATACGTGACGAGCATCAGGGTGAGCAGCGCGCACCTGTGCTATAGCCTCTTCTGCCTGGTGTTTTGTTGTTGCACGCGCAGCATACGCAATAAACACACTTTTTTTAACAACAACACGCGCAAGCTCATCGAGCATAGCGTGCGAAGAAGCAATACTTATGGATGTATGTGAAGCTGAATTATTCATAACGCACCAAACGTGCAAAAAAAAATGGTGGGCGTTACAAGATTTGAACTTGTGACCTCTTCCGTGTCAGGGAAGCGCTCATCCCCCTGAGCTAAACGCCCACGTACAAACAGGGGTATCGCGGCAGTGCCGCTTACAAAACCGAATAATTATTGTAACCCAAAAAAAGCGTACACGCAAGACTGAACACGATGTACACAAGCCACCCTTAAGGTCGCGGACGATGAGAGGTGGATGCGTGTGGCTCGTCTATGATAATGCGCGGACTCTTACGGGTGTGTAGCTGCGAATTTACCCGCGTGCTTGCGTGCGGGCGTGAGGGACGTGCAGGTGCGTTTGGATTGAGCACTACCTTGCGAACATAGTCGCTCGAAATAGCTGCATGCTTTACACCGGGTGTGCTTTTAATAACAACGCGTCCGCCAGACCCAACATGCACGCGCACACCAGCGGCTTGCGTGCGTGATGGTCCATCAATAATGCGCCTGCTTATGCGCATCCACGCTGCGCGCACGCGGTGATAGCGCGCATACACGGTAATACCACTATGCGAACGCATGCCAAGCAGCGGAATGGAGCACAAGATAGGCAAGAAATATTCAACCAAACGCCAAATAACATAACCGGCAGGTGTAGACACACCAAACATGGGCGAAAACAAAAACGCAAAGCCACCTTCGGCACCAAAGGTTCCACCAGGAAGAGGAATTGCGCTGGTAAGAAGCTCAAGCATGGAGCCACATGCCAAACAGGTTAATAAGTCGGCGGGCAAATCGAACGCGCGCAACACAAACCACGGAAGCGCGTACAAACAACCCAGCTGAAAGAGGGTAACAACAAGGGTGATAAGCATCTCGGGCACATTTTTTGCCGCATTTTTAAAGCCCTCGGAAAACTCCAAGATGTGCAAATCGAGAGCTTCCGTCCACGATTCGCAACGCTTGGTAAGTACAGGAATGTGCGCAAGAAGCCGCAGAATACCGCGACCCAATTTGGAAATAACTTGTGGCCAAAAACACACTGCAAGCAGGAAAAACACCTCAAGTATTTTAAAGCCAAACAGCAGCGATGCAATAAAAAACACATCGCCATAGGTTTCGATAAAATAGGCGCCACGAAACAGAAGCATGAGTGCCGCAAAAATGCCCTCGCCCGCTTCGTAAATAATAAAGCGCGTGTATTGGAGCGCGCCTGCCGCGCCAACCGAAAGACCAGCACGTATAAGGCGGTAAATTTGGGAGGGCGGCCCTCCAGCACCATTAGGAGTAAGGTTATAAAAGAAGATGCCCGAAGCTTCAACGCTCATAAGATCGCGAATACCCACCTTGCATGTGGGGTCGGCTACAACAGCCAGCGCATACGCCGAAACACCAAGAACGTAGTAAAGACCATAGCACACAAGCGCAAGACACACCCACGAGGTGTCAACGCCTGCAAGCGCGGTAACGAATTCATCGAGCTGGCCAGAAAGCACGAGGTACAAGCCATATGCAACGCCAACAGCCAGTACAAACAGTACCGATTTGCGCGCAACTGTCATGCTTTGCGCTTCTGCCTGAGCTTGCTGTTCGCTTACGCGTACGTTTGCCGAAACGCTCACGGCAACTTTACTGCGGTTTGGTCGAGAAGACAGCACGCGTTGCGGTTTTTGCTGCTTCCCCGCGGGTTGCGGTTTTGGCTGCTGTGCCATGGTGTACCTCCTTTCTTAACTACATGCTAACGTGGTTACATACTGAGTGCATACGTATGTGGCATGCAAACAAGCAGATTAATTTTACTCTATTACACGCGTGCTCATGAAAGATGCAGCAATTTTTCGCGAGCCTTACGCGTAGTGCTTTGCGATAAACCCGCCACCGCACACACGCCGACCGTCATACAACACAGCGCTCTGACCTGGCGCAATGCGCATTATTGGCTCGTCAAACTCCAAAGTGGGCTGCTCGCCGGCATACCTAACGGTGCACGGAACCAAAGCGCCCGTATGACGCAGACGAACACAGTACCGCGCACCTGGAGTGGGCGCCGCTCCAAGCCAGTGCGCACGCTCAAGGGCAAGCGAGGTGCAGTGGAGCTCCTCACATGCAATGTTGCTGCTTACATACACAATATTGCGCGCGGTATCGGTGCGCACCACGTAGCGCGCAGGACCTCCACCCAAGTTAAGGCCACGCCGTTGACCAATCGTGTACAAAAACGCACCGTCATGCTGCCCAAGCACGGTACCCGTTTCCCACTCAACAATATCGCCTGCTTTTTGCGAAAGCGTATCAAGCAAAAACGTACGTATACCAACCTCGCCAACAAAACAAATGCCGTCTGAGTCGGGTTTTTTTTCAACACCTAAGCCAAATTCGCGACACAGCTCGCGTACCTGCTTTTTGGTGGGAATATCACCAATAGGAAAAATGGTTTTTGCAATGCGCGACGCGGGTACGCGCCACAAAAAGTAGGTTTGGTCTTTATGCTCGTCGGCGGCGCGAATAAGGGGTGATACAGAATATGTCGCATCGGCATTACCACTGTCCGCGCTGCTGGCTACGTTAGCATCAGCGACATCAGCGGTAGCACCCGCAAGTGCACCAGCATCTACCTGGGCATAATGCCCCGTAGCAATAAAATCAGCACCGTGGGCAAACGCCTTTTCGGCAAAGGTACCAAACTTAATAGTTTGGTTGCACATAACGTCGGGGTTTGGCGTATAACCACGCGCATACGCATCAATAAGATAGTCAACAACCGTCGACTTATACTCCTGCTCGCAATCCCACACGTCGAGCGTGAGCCCTAAGGTAACGCACACGCGCTCGGCATCAGCCAAATCATCGGCCCACCGACAGGTAAAACCGGGCAAATCGCGCGACCAATTGCGCATGTACACAGCATGCACGGTATATCCCCATTCTTTAAGCAGGGCAGCTGAGCAGGCTGAATCAACGCCGCCGCTCATACCAAGGTACACGGTTGCGCCTTTTGGGGCGTATGTTGGCATGGAAATGTTCACCAGGAGCTCCTTTGGGTTACTACAAACGTTGCGTTACTTCAAACTACGTAAGGCTCATTACCAAACGCACGCATCAGCGCGGGCTTGCATGTCGCATGCGGTTAGATCCATACGTTGCATTTCTTCTTGAATTGCTTCGTCTACACACGAAATAGCATAGGTAAGCTCGTCTTTTGTAGTTGGCCTACCAAGCGTAAAACGAAGCGAACCTGTTGCAACATATTCGGGCATGCCAAGCGCAGAAAGTACGTGCGAGATGCGCATACTACTTGCAGCACATGCCGAGCCAGTTGCAACGTACACGCCTTTACGCTCAAGCAAAATAATAAGTCGGCGCGCCTCGATACCTGGGAACGAAATATGAAGCACGTGCGGCAGGCGACGCTTACGCGCGTGCGGGCCAGAAACGCGCGCCCATGGATAGCGCGCACACAGCTCATGCTGCAGATAGTCGCGCAACGCTTCGATGCGCTTTTCGCCACCATCTGCACGCCACGCGCAGGCAAGCTCAAAAGCTTTCGCGCAGGCAATAGTACCTGCAACATTCTCGGTACCACTACGTATGTTATGCTCTTGCCCCCCGCCATAAAGCAGCGGCTGCAAGCGCACGCGATCGGACGTATATAACACGCCAACTTGTTTGGGACCGTAAATTTTTGCGGCAGATAAGGTCATGGCGTCTACGCCAAGTGACGAAACATTAAGCGAAATAGCATCAGCTGCTTGCGAAGCATCGGTGTGAAACACGAGAGGCGTTTGGTTACCCGCAGCAAGACGACGGGCACGCTCAGCCTGAACTACCTGCGCTAACGCGCGAATAGGTTGCAGGGTACCAATCTCTCCATTAGCAGCTTCAATGCACACAAGCTCAGTGTGCGGACTAAGCGCCTGCGCCAGTGCTTCGGGAGTAATTATTCCTTCGCGTGTGGGCTGTACAAGCACGTGCGGGTGGCGCGTTACACACGCAAGCACACTTTCGTGTTCAAGCGGCGACGACACAATTTCGCCCTGTGTACTTGCACAAATAATATTATTGGCTTCAGTTGCACCTGCCACCATAATGAGATTATCGCGTTTTGCACCAATTGCATGTGCAATGGCATCTTTTGCCGCGTTTACATCGGCACGCACCTGACGTGCAGCGCTATACGCAGCAGAAGGATTATAAAAGAGCGAAGTTAGATATGGCTTTTGAGCTTCGTATACGCGCGGATCCATAGGCGTTGCCGCCGCATAATCTAAGTAAACTTGCATGCGAAAGTAACCTTCTTTTCTGTAAGCAGCCATACACTCACCCATAGCTGCGTGAACGTAACGAGTAAGGCGCCGCGCATTGCGGTGAGTATGTATAGCATACCAAACCGACGCTTGCAAAAAACGCAGGCACCAAGCGGCTACAAAATTAAAGCAACAAACGGTGTAGGGGCGCCGGGGTGCATTGGCTTTAGCGTGTTACACCCTGCGTATTAAAGCTGTACAACCACCACCAAAAAAAGCATGACTGCTCACCACGAACAGTCATGCTTATACAAAAGGCTCTATATGCTGCTAGAATTGTGCGTAGTGCGCATAGTATGCAAAGCGCGCGTCAAACACACGCAACCGCACTTACTTGCGTGCAGCTAAAAGACGCTCAAGCTGTGCTACCTCTTCGGGCGAAATAAGATCGCCGCGGCTGCGCTGCTTTTTTGCTGTAGGCGCGTGTGTAGCACGTTGCTCATCGGTATCGTGAGGGCGCGCAGCACGTTCGCGCACGCGAGTTGCTGTAGCATCGTTACGCTGCGTGAGGGCAGGCGCGCTGGTAGAAGGCACACTGGCAGATGGCGTGCTCGTTGAAGATGTAGGCTGCTGATCCTTGTGCTGCGCTGGTAGTTTACCATTAAGGAACGGTACAGTCATACCGTAGAAGGAAGCCGAACCATCACTATTAACAGTAAGGTTATAGATTGATGGCGTAACACCTAATGCAAGCCATGCATCATTAAACGTCTGTTCATCAATACCAAGACTTTTAATTAAAGCTGCTCTAAACGTATCAGGATCCTTGCTACGATCGCCGCGCATAGAATAATCAGTTACAGGAACATTGCTATAAAGGCTCTTAAACGTGCTTGTCATAACGCGCTGGTATGTGTTGTCGTCAAACTTAACCCAATAGAACACTTGACCATATTCTTTATCCTTAATAGCCGAAACCGCAGTGTGTTCTTTTTGGAAATCTAACCCCTTGCCGTTATACGTTGCCTGATAGTCGTCGCTTTGCGCTTGCTTATCGGGGTGTTCCATGTAGTATTTCAGCGTTGCTACAATGTCACGTGCCGTAATGTTCATCTTGTCATATGTTGCTTGTTGCCACTTTACCGCACGAATAATGTCTTCAATGCTGTGTTTGTGAATGTGCGGATTTCCGGCCATATGCCATGCATAAAACGTTTGTGCATCCTCATTAAACGCACGCATATATTTGAGATCTTCGTAAGGAAAATACTCAGGTTTTACCTTGTTTTCGGCAGTAACTTCGGCATAGCTAAACATATCTTCCTTAGTTACGGTAACTGTGTCAGGAATCTTGGGTTCATATTCACCTTGAATTATCTGCGGAAATAGGATTTTTGGATCGGAGTGCACTACGTACTCTTTACCGGTACTATCGTAGCAATGCCAGTGGTCTTCATGCTTCAGGATTTTTACAATGGATTTGCCTTTTATTGCGTCTAACCCCTTATGCACTTCAATAAGCCCGCCGTGAGAGTCGTGGTGATGGTCACTTTCTCCTTCGTGGCTGCTGCTATCGGGGTATGTTGGCACCGATGGGTAAGACGGGGTAACACTAGGTGATGTATGATCGTGGCTCGTACTTGATGAGCCGTGGTCGGGGCCAGTATACTCACCCACCGAAGCATTTGGATACATAGAAGGTGCATCGCCGTAATAAATAAACTCGCGGCCATCGGCAGTGTAGCAGTGCCAGTGATCTTGATGGCGTAGCACGCGCACAATACGCGGCTCGTCTTGTGTGTTAGATTGTTCACCTGCATGTGGAACGAGGGGGTTACCCTGCGGGAATTGCGGGAATTGCGGAAGCGCCTGCCCTGGCTGCTGAGGCTGGGCACCAGGCTGCTGCTGCGGCACCTGTGGCTGCGGCGTGCCATGATTACCCACATAGGTACCTACCGTAACACCGGGAAAATAAGGTGACGGATCGTCGTACGTAACATACTCGGTGCCATTTGCTGTGTAGCAATGGTAGTGATCGCCGTGCTTCAAAATTTTTGTAATAGGTATGCGCGAAATTTGATTGCCGTCTACCACTTGCACAATACCGCCCCGCTGCTGCTGAGCGCCTTGAGGCGGCTGAGCAGGCACGAATGTCCCCGCGTGCATGGTATGCTTGCCGACAGCGCCATGCGAGCCCGTATATACACCCACCTGTGCATGTGGATACATTGCGCGCGGATCTGAGTAGGTAATAAACTCGTTGCCGTCGGCGGTGTACACGTGCCAGTGATCGCCATGCTTTAAGAGTTTAACTACCTGCGAGCCAACCTCTTTAAGCTGCTTTTTTGTGAGAACTTTGTGCACCGATTGCAGCTCTTTTGTGCTGTGTGCGTGTGTTGGGTCTTTGTAGGTAATAATTTCGCGTCCATCTTTGGTAAAAACGTGCCAGTGATCACCGTGCTTCACCACACGGTCGATTTCTGCCTCATCTACCTCGGGCGCATCGATAAGCACGTCGGTCGTATCGTCGCTTGCAAATTTTGTTTGTTTTTGGGGTAGCTGCGCTGCTACAAGCGCTTGCTGCAAGCGCTGAATCTGCTGCGTTTGTTGGCTTTGTGCCGAATTTACATACGCATTCATACCAACAGCACCTGCAGCGCCAACGCCTGCCGATACCAGGGTAACGCCTGCCATCACCGAGGCAGTGGCCTGACCGCCAGCTATCTTGGTCAACAAACTTGGGATTAACGATTTCATAGCGCTCCTTTCAAGGGCGTATTTCACAACAGATCCTACGCACGTGCGTGGCGCACGCGGCTGCAAAGCGTACGTATGCAATGTGCACACAAAGCAGGCACATGCCTTTTAAACTTATAACGTTCGCTTTTTGCAAAGTAGCACTACAAGCAGGGTTGCTGTAGCGATAATAACGGTAATTGAGCCAGGCATGAGGTTAAACTTAAACGACAAGCAAAGGCCGCTATACACAAACACAAGCGACAACACAATCGACACCAGCAGCGTAGACTTGTAGGTTTTACAGCACTGCATAGCGCAAATAGAAGGAATAACCAACAAAGAGCTCACGATAAGCGAACCTATTGTTTTTGCTGCAATTGACACGGCGATAGCAACAAGCAAGGCAAAACACACGTTAAGAACGCGCTGGTTAATACCCATAAGCTCGGCAGATTGCGGGTCGAACACGCTTAAATACAGCCGGTTATACATCCAGGCATACGCGGCAATAATAAGACAGCTTGCAATACCAACAATGATGAGCTCGGTTGTATCGATAGTAATAATCGAGCCAAACAAATACGAACCAATCGTACGCGAAGAGCCGTTAAGACTTGTAAAAATACCGGCTAAACCAATGGATGCGGCAAGCACCACCACCGTTGAAATTTCCTGGTAGCTAGCCAGTTTTGAGATGATGGCCTCAACCGAAAGCGCTGCAATAACGCAGGCGGCAATAGAACCCAAAATAGGGTTAAAGCCAAAGCACAGCCCGATGGCAACGCCGGCAAGCGACGCGTGCGCGAGCGTGTCGCCCATCATCGAAAGGCGTTTGAGCGTCACTGGCAAACCAATAAGCGGCAACACCACCGCAAGCGCAAAGCCTACGATAAACGCACGCTGCATAAAGTCGTAGCTGAGCATATCGAAAAGACTCATGCGCACTCATCTGCCTTCCACGTATCGCTTACCGGGCGCTTAATAGCGCCGTCTTTAAGTTCAACCACGCGATCGACCATGCCGTGCAGCTCGTGTACGTGGTGCGTGATGATAACCACGCTGGTACCGCCACGCGCAAGCTGCGCCAAAAGGCCATAGAGTTCGTGAGAAAACTTGGCATCAATGCCGCTTGTTGGTTCATCGAGCAAAATAAGCTGCGCCTGCTTTAATAGAGCAAGCAGCACACCCACGCGCTGGAGCTGACCGCCCGAAAGCTCGCGCAAGCGCTTATCGATGTGGGAATTAAGCTGTACCAGCGACAACAGATCGTCTACCTGCTTTGTACAATGCAAATAGCGGCAGTGTACTTCGATGAGCTCACGAATTGTGGTTGGAAACGCGCGATACGCGAGCACCGAATTTTGCGACACGTACGCAACCTTCCGCAAAAAACTGCGGTTGTGCGCGGCCTTGCCGTACACCACAGGCTCATCAAAGAGCGTTATATGCCCTGCTTGCGGCTTTAAGCTGCCCAAAATGAGCTTCATAAGTGTAGACTTGCCTACACCATTGTCGCCAATAATGGCAAGAAACTCCCCTGCATGCACCGTTAAGTTCGCGTGCGAAAAAATGGGTTTATCGGCGTACGAAAAGCTCAGGTTTTCTATGCGGCACACGTCAGTGCTGGTAGCAGCATCGGCGCTGGTAGTGGCATCAACGCTGCAGGCGTAGTCGGCGTGCTCACTCATTTAAACGACTCCATCAAACTCTCGAGGTTCTTTTCCATAAGAGCAAGGTAGCCCATTTGGATCTCGTCGTCGGTAAGACTTTCCATCGTGTAGAGCGTGCCCGTTTTTGCACCAGTTGAGCGCGCGAGCGTTTCAGCTACCTTAGGCGTTGCTTTTCCTTCAAAAAAGATAGTAGTAATCTTGTGTTCTTTTACAAAGTCGGCAATTTTTGCGAGTTGCTCAGCCGTTGGCTCATCTTCGGGCGAAATACCTGTTACGGCAATTTGTTTTAAGCCGTAGTCTTTGGCAAGGTAATTAAACGCCGCGTGCGAAGCGATAAAGTAGCGGCGGTCTTTTGGCACCGACGAAAGCGTTTCGGCAAACTTGGCGTCGAGGTCCTTAAAACGTTGCACTGCAGCTTCGTAATTTTTTTGATAGTCATCGGCATGTTCAGGGTCGATTTGCGACACTTTTTTGCAAATGGTATCAAGCTCGGTTATGGCATTGCGGATGCTCAGCCATGTGTGCGGGTTTACACCATCGAGTTCGTGTTCATGGTTGTGTGCGTGTTTGCGCGCCGCTTTAAGCTCTTTGAGCTGCTCATCATTACCCGCACTATCGCCTTCAGGCTCTTCTGGCTCTTCATCGTGCTCGGTTTTAAGCAGCGTAAGCCCTTGTGAGAGGTCGAGGAACTTTGAATCGTCACCAATACTGTGTTTAAGGTCGTCTATAAACGACTCCATACCAGCGCCGTTATACATAAACAAATCGGCGTTCCTCATAGCCGCCATATCTTGCGCCTTAAGCTCAAAATCGTGCGGCTCCTGGTTGCCTTTAATAATGGTTTCAACCGTCATATGGTCGCCTACAATTTGACGGGCAAGGTCGGCAACAGGGAAAAATGTTGCGTAAATTGTTTTCTTTGCGCCTGCTTGCGCGGCCGAGGAACCAGGATGCGCACTACAACCTGCAAGTACGCACGCGCCCATAAGTACGCAGGCTATAACAGCGTGAAAAATCCAGTGCGTGTTGTGTTTGAGTGATTGCATTGCTGCATGCAAGCAAAGCCTGCGTGCATTAAGGCAAGATTGTGCCTTGCGTACGTTCGAGTTCGTATTCATACGTGCCTTCCCTACTTTACGCATATCGCAGTACTCGTGGATAACGCTGCCTGGCGCTAGCCTGATGTACATGGACAATCCGACGCAGGTGCGCAATGCTATACGAGCGATATGCTCCTTCTCTTAAAAAACCAATTCGCATTGCTAATGATTTGGAATTGATTTTCAATTTATAAAAACTATACCACGTCTTGAAACGTATGCAAGAACAAATCTGAAATTGATTTCATTTTCAAAAAATGATACTAAAAAGCCGGAGAACTCGTAGTGCAGGATAACGTGTAATAAGCTATGGCACACGTACTATACGTGCGCATATGCACACAGCTGCGCGCTAACAACGCGCCTTAGCTTGCACAAAAAGCGCGCTCGCCAAACGATGAGCGCGCAGAATGTAGCAACTGGTATGCAGGTTTATAAAACGGTTATGCAAGTTTATACATCAGGTGTGCAAGACAGAGTGCATCAGCAAACGCATACGCACGCGCACTCTCCTACTCACGTACGTACACAGCTACGCGCTTTTTTGTGCGCGGTCGCGTACATCCCACAAGTAGCGCTTGTATTTTACAATTGAGTGCCAATAGGTGCACGCCGCCCAAAAGTTGTGAGCCAAACTATCACTTCGGTTAAACAAGGGCGAATGCTCATGGTGCGAGGTAAACCCGCTGCGTACGCGTTTTAGCAGCTCGCTATCACGAAGGGAGCGTGCAACCACATACCACGGCACGCAGGTGTACAAAAATGGCTGCGTAAGCGCGCGCTCGGGCAGTGATTGCTCAAGACGTGCCAATATGTGCTCATCGTTTGTATGTGCGCGCACGTAGGGCTTAAGGTAAAACTCATAAAGCTGCGGCTCAACAAAATTATGACCGGCAAGACTCACATAATACGTATTGCGACCAGGACGTGTGTTAATTTCAAAAAAGCGATACGAACCATCACGCGGATCGTATTTTACGTCGAAATTGGCATAGCCAACATAGCCCACACGCTGCAAAAATTGCTTAGCATTGCTGATAACATCCTCTACCCGATGCTGAACCATACAAACGGGATTACCAATAGCTGCAGGATCGTGATCCTGCAGGGCAACGCGCGCCATGCAGCTTAACGTGCATACGCTATGTTCGTCGGCAAAAAGCGTAACGCTGCAAAGCCCGTCATCATCGCCCGGTATAAAGTCTTGCACTAAAAGCTCGTTGGTATACGTTGACGCAGCAAGCCGTGTAACAATAGTTTGAAGCTCCTGAGCCGTTTGCACTTCGAAGATTTTTTTCTTGCCTTCAAACTCAGCATAGTGATATTCAGCAGAGTTAGCCGGCTTTGCAATTACAGGAAAATGAAGCTCATCAAAAGGAATGTGCGGCGCAGGATCGGCGCAGCTAATACGCCATGTATGAGGATACGGAATGCCAAGCTCCTCGCAAATCGCATAAAAACGGCTTTTTTGCGTAATGTCATTCAATAAGTCGAAGGGAATGTAAGGCACGACAAAATAGGGTGCAAGCTCGTCTTTGTGTTGAGAAAGTATGCGGGCATACCAATCGCCCGAACCCACAACAAAGCCTTTCTTGCCGCGAGCAGCAAGCTCTTTTCCAAGCGAAAGCAGCGTTGGAATAAGCACCTCTTCACGATCGACATGTTCAACTACGCGGTAATCGCACAATTTGCTAGACGAGGTAAGTTTAATGTTTGCGCAGGACAACACAATAGATTTGAGTTTCCATCCACGCCAAAACTCGCGCACGTAGGAATATCCAAGAATGTCACCACTTACAACAACAGGCTGAAGCTTTGCCATAGCTTCGCGATAGAGGCTTTCGGGGATGGGCGAAGTGGTATGGCTGGCGGGTGCAGGCGCAGGCATAGCTGCAGGTGCGGGCGCAGCTGTATCCACGAGTGGAGCTTGCGTATTGGTTGCGCGGCCAGGATTGGGTGATGGTTGGTGTTCCACGTAAGGCCCCTTTACAAAAAAAGCCGGAGCTTCGAAGCGTCCGGCTGGAATTTCGATGGCTCCCCGAGTAGGATTCGAACCTACGACACGCTGATTAACAGTCAGCTGCGCTACCGCTGCGCCATCGGGGAAAATGTAGCTTGCTTAACAGTAAAAACTACTCTTCGTAAGCACGAGAATTTATAATAGCAAACTGACAAAAAAGTGCAAGCGTCAATTTAGTGTTTTGGATGTGCTTCCACCAAGGCTACAAACTTATCGATGTAGCTTTGCAAAAACTCGCGCGTAGATTCGTTGGCAATCGTGCCGTCTTCATTAAGAAGCGAGGGTGATTTACCAAGGAATACCTCGGGCTGACCCATAATTGGCATATCAAAGTATGACAGCGCCAAGCGCAGGTTTTTCTGCGAGCTGTAGCCACCCATAGCACCAACAGAATGGCTCATAAGAGCACAGGGCGTGCCCTTCCAAGCAACATTACCAGCAGGTTTTGAGCACACGTCTACAGCATTTTTAAGGCAGGCAGGAATGGTGCGGTTGTTTTCGGGAGTAACGAACAACACGCCATCGCTGTTTGCAATTGTGTTGCGAAATGCCGTGTAGATTTCGGGAAGCGGCTTTTCGGTGTTTGCAGGGTCGTCATAATCGGCATCGTAAAGCGGCAAATCGCGAATTTCAACAATCGTTGCTTCGTAATCGCTCGGGAACATCCGCAGTACGTTTTGCGCGATTTTACGCGCGTAGGAGCCACTGCGCAGACTACCAACAAGTACACTTATGTGTTTCATGTTTCCTCCTGTTGTACGCTATTACTAGCCGTATACCCCAAACAACAACGTGTTATACGTGTGCACGGCTGCAATTTCATGCCACGCGGCATGCGCCGTCAGTCGCCCACGTAGTCTTTCAGGCGTGCAGAACGCGAAGGATGACGCAGTTTAGCGAGGGTTTTACTTTCAATTTGACGAATGCGCTCACGCGTAACACCAAACTCACGCCCTACTTCTTCGAGCGTGCGTGGATGACCATCTTCAAGACCAAAACGGAACTTAATTACCTTGCGTTCACGATCGGCAAGACTATCAAGCACCTGATTGAGCTGTTCGCGAAGCATCGAATCGCTTGCCGCATCGGGAGGAGCAACAGCGGTTGAGTCTTCAATAAAGTCGCCTAGCGAAGAATCTTCCTCTTCACCAATAGGCGTTTCGAGCGACACCGGCTCCTGACTAATCTTTTGGATTTCGCGGATTTTATCGGGCGACATATTCATTTCTTTGCCGATTTCCTCTGGCGAAGGATCGCGACCGAGCTCCTGCAACAGCTGACGCTGGATGCGCACCAGTTTATTGATGGTTTCGACCATGTGAACCGGAATACGAATCGTGCGCGCCTGGTCGGCAATAGCACGGGTAATTGCCTGACGTATCCACCAGGTAGCATAGGTTGAAAACTTAAAGCCCTTTGTGTAGTCAAATTTTTCTACCGCACGAATAAGACCAAGGTTGCCTTCCTGAATAAGATCCAAAAACAGCATGCCACGGCCAACGTAACGCTTAGCAATTGACACCGTAAGACGCAAGTTTGCAGAGGTAAGAGCCTGTTTTGCATCGAGACCAACCTGCTCTTCGCGCATCAGGCGACGCATCTCGCTGCGGGAAAGTTCAATCTCCCCTTTTTCGGCTTTTTCGAGCTGCTCAGTTGCTTTATTGCCCGCTTCGATTTTCATAGCAAGATGAACTTCGTCGTCGGCAGTAAGCAAATCGACCTTACCAATTTCTTTCAGATACATACGAACCGGATCGCCGGTAAGCATTACCGTTGAAGAATCGATGCGACGTGCACGGCTTCTGCGTGAACGCTTAGACGATTTGCGTTTTGCTGCCGCACGAAGCTCCTCGTTAGCAACGCGTGCTTCTTCACGTGCAGCCGCAAGCTCGGGGTTGTCCTCGTCGTCGACGTCCTTAAATTCGTCGTCTAATACATCGTCAATGTCTACATCTTCGTCGTCGAGCGAAACGCCGCGCTCACGCAGCGCCTCAAACACCATGTTGATGTCATCGTCCGAGGTAATGTCGCGTGCAAGGCATTCTACCTGCACGGTGTTCATATCAATGGAATTAGTGTCGTCTGTTAACTTAGATACAACCGTATCTACAATAGATTGCAATTCCTCTGAGAGTTGGATGTCTTGATCTGCTTTTTTTGCCGCCACAGAAATCCTTTCATCACATGTACACTTGCAAATATACTAGGTTACATTGATATACCCAATATTTCAAATTATACGTCATTTGACAATGACTTCTTCAGATTATTTACATTCTTTTGCAAGGCAGTTGCCTGTTTTAGCAATGCTTGACTTTCTTCAAACGAGAGTGTTTGGCTGTTGCGTTTTAAGTACGATTTTATTTCTTGCATCCTCATGGTTGACGACACAATTTGAATAGACGTAAGCAAAAACGAAATGGCATCGTCTTGCGAAAGCGTAGTGGTACTGGGAATCCGTCCCGATGCCAGAATATACGCAGCCGACGGCAACTGCGCACAAATAGTATCGATAAGCTGCGGGATGTCCATTTGAGAGGCATGCTGACAAATAAACTGAGCGATGCGTTTGTGATCATCATCTATCCACGGAATTGCAGCGAGTGGCTGAGCATAACGCGCATACGCGCCAGGCGTACGCACGAGCAAACACAACAGTTCCTCTTCGGCTTTGTACTGGCGTTTAGCGTCGCTACTCAAAAGCTGCATGTGCGGAGCCTGTGATGCAGATGCTCCCTGGGGCGCTGCCTGTTTGTCAGCTGACTGCGCTCCATGTTGGAATGGTGTAGCCTGCGGCGCCGCTGCCGGAGTTGCTGCCGGCGTAGCTGCCGACGCTGAGGGTGCAGGCTCATCAGAAAACGATGCATGAGTCATTGGCTGCGTTTTCATAATTTGCTCTTTTACGCGCGTTACATCAAGCGCGAGCATGTCGGCAAGCTGCGTTGCAAAATCATCAATAAGCAGCGAATGCTTAACCGCGCTCAAAATACGTGCAGCACTCTTAAGCGCCTCAATGCGCTGACCAGGCACACGCATATCAAAGCGTGCAAGCGTATGGCGAAGCACAAAATTCATAAGCGGCTCAGCCTGCGAAAGGTATGACGCAAGCTCCTCTTTTGGGTGGCTCATTAAAAACTCACACGGATCTTGATTGTTGGGTAGAACCACACACATCAGTGCCAAACTCGTTTGATCGATAAATTGAATAGCGCGCTCGGCAGCCTTTTGACCTGCAGCATCGCCGTCAAACATACAAATAATACGCGTGCGAGCAAAACGCTCAATAAGGCGTATATGGTTAAGGGTAAGTGCCGTGCCAAGCGCTGCTACCGTGTTGGTAAAACCGTGAGTGTGCATGGCTATAACGTCGGTGTAGCCCTCGCACACAATAACTTCGCCCGTTTGAATAATGCCGTCTTTTGCCTTGTCAATAGCGTAAAGATGCTTGCCTTTATGAAACAGCGGTGTTTCTTTTGTGTTGAGGTATTTTGGTTTGCCGTCGTTGATAACACGGCCACCAAAGCCAATGCATTTGCCCTGTTCATCGTGGATAGCAAACATAACACGGTTAAAAAAGCGGCTACGAAGTCCATACGCGCCTGCATGTGCAACGTCGCACGCAAGCAGCTCTTTTCGCGAAAATCCGCTGCGTGTAAGCGCGGCAATAAGGTTATCGTCGCCTTTGGCATAGCCAATAGACCACGCCTTGCAAATTTCGCTTGTAAGACCACGATTATGAAGATAACTGCGCGCGGCCGACACATCATCTTGAGGGCAGGTAAACAGCGTGTGCATAAAATGCTGTTCAGCGGCAGCTAAACAAGCAAACAAGCGATTGCGCCGAATGCCATCGCGCGCATGCGGCGTATGCGAAAGCTCAATACCATACTTATCGGCCAAATACTGCATTGCACCTGCAAAGTTGAGGTTTTCTGCACGCATAACATAGGCAAACATGTCGCCACCAGCGCCGCAGCCAAAACATTTCCACAACCCCGTTTGCGGGTTAATGTGAAACGACGCGCTTTTTTCGTGATGAAACGGACAACAACCCCAAAGGTCGCTGCCTTTACGCGTAAGCTGCACGTGCTCGCCTACAAGCTGCTCAAAATTAACCGCTTGTCGAATTTTTTCTCTATCGTCGTCTACCACGTGCGCTCACCTGCCTTTACCCTACCTTGCGCGCGCCACCGAGAAGCGTTTGAATGGCTGCTATATTTGCCTTAACGCAGCGGGAAAGCTCGTCTGTAGATGAGAAGTGCTGCTCGCCGCGGATGTATGCAATAACCATAACAGATACAACCCTACCATACAAATTGCCATCAAAATCGATGAGATGTGCCTCAAGAAAACCGCGATGCGCAACGTTTGACGCGTGAAGCGCACAATACGCCTGCGACGAAAACGATTCGGGCAAACCCATATTAATGGCCGCCGGATACAGCACGCCATCTGTTAAAACAAATCCAGCATACACACCAGCGGCGGGCACACACACATCGGGGCGCGTAAGAATATTTGCGGTGGCAAAGCCCATAGACGCACCCTTACCTCTACCGTGCATAACAGTACCTTCAAGGCAATATGGCCGCGTGAGCGCACGCGCCGCACACAGCACGTGACCGTTTGCTATGAGCTCGCGTATGTAGGTTGACGAAATGGTAGTTACCGGTAACGCTCTAGTTGAGGGTTTGGATATGGGTGAGGTTGAGCGTGTAGTTGAGGGTTCGGGTGCAGATGCAGATGCACCTAAAGCGTAAAGTTCCGGTGATGTTGAGGGTGCATCTATAGCTAAAGCATTAGTTGAGAGTTTGGTTACCGTACACGAATCGGGCTCATCGGCACCAGCAGCAGCTGCCACACCAGTGTTTACCAGTGCAAATGGATGTACATCCATACCAATCGTCTTGCCATACTCAGAAAGCGCAGCAATAGTGCCTGCGCCCTTATAACCAAGACGAAAATTACTACCTACATGAAGTTCATAGGGAAACGCTAGCTTAGTTTGCACAAAGCTAAAAAATTCCTCATACGAAAGACGCGCAAAATCCCAGGTAAACGGTATTACGATAATAAAGTCAACCTGCGTTCGTGCCACATACTCAAGGCGAGCAGCAAGGCTCATAAGATGCGTGTGCTCAACCGCAATGGCTGACGCCGCTTCTGTAGCGGACGGTACGTGTGTACCATCAGATGTGCGAGCAGCAGTTCGAAGCACGTCCGCAGGATCGGGATTAAATGTAATAACACAGGATGGAAGCCTACGAGCCCGTGCTGCACGTTTTGTTTCGCGAATAAGTGCCTGATGCCCTTTATGAAAACCGTCGTACACGCCAATGGATACAACGGCTTGAATACCAGGCTTCCATATGCGCCCTTCTCGCACATACACCGCAATGCCATCAGCATCCAAGCGCTCATACGCAGAAAGTGCACCTGCACCCATCGCAACACTCGCTTCGGGCGGATTGCTTGCAAGAAACGCCGCTACACACGCGGGCGCCTCACAGCCAGGAAGCGTGCTCGTGGGTGTGGTAGGTTGGGTAGATTGAATATGCTGCATATCTGCTGCGGGCAGGGTCATTATACACCAGCTCCATCTATTCCTTGCAATAGATTAACAGCGCAGGTTAACGTGCCATTGTTATAACGATACACGCCATATAAGGTTGAATGCTGAACGCAGCCTACATAGTGCTCATTGTCTGCAGCCGCGTGCACGTCTGCACCCTGCTCAACTACAGTGCGCTCGTCTAAGCACGCTGCAAATCCATCGGGACGCGCTGCAAAGGGTATGCCGCGTTCCATTGCTGTACGCTCACTGTCGGTAACGTTGTAACGCGTAAGCGACGCCGCGACAAGAGGGTTTAGCATATGTGCGACTAAAAACTCCTGCATAGAATCCTTCGATTGGGGCGTATCGGCAGTACATGTAGGTTCTGCGTGGGCGCATGCCTCTAGCTCAGGGAGCGTCAGTGCACACGACGTATCAATAGCGCCCAAAGATGTACGCTCAAGAAACGAAAGATGTGCGGCGCTTTTGGCACATCTGCCAATGTCGCGCGCCAAACTGCGAATGTACGTACCCTTCGACACGCAAAATTTCACGCGCCACACCGGCTGCGCGGGGCTATCAGTTGTGGTAATACGCACAAGCTCTGCACTATACACGTGCACAGGGCGTGCTTCAAGCTCAAGCGCAACGCCATTACGTGCAGCGTTGTAGCTACGCACGCCATTTTTTGAGATAGCTGAATAGATGGGCGGCACCTGCTGTATATCGCCCAAAAACTGTGCCAATATGCGTTGCGCATATGCAGGATTTGTAAGCTGAGCGTGTGGAGCAGCGCTTTGTGTGGGCGTGCCTTCGGCATCGTCGGTTGTGGTTTCGCAGCCAAAACAAATATCGGCAACGTAGGTTTTTTTACGTGCAGTTACATAGGGCAACAGGCGCGTTGCCACACCAACACCGCACACAAGCAGCCCTTGTGCCAGCGGATCGAGCGTACCTGCATGGCCAATGCGTCGTTCGCTAAGTGCGCGACGCAGCTTATTTATGCAATCGTGACTACTCATACCAGCGGGTTTATACACCGCAAGCAGGCAATTATAGCGAGAAGGCAATCGTTTCATGTGGTACCGTTCGTGTTGAGTGTTGTGTTATGTGTTGAGTGTTGTGTTATGTTACGTTACGTGGTGTATTGAGTTAGGTTGATGAAAACGTGCTGCTACAAAAAAGCACGCTATTCGTCGCTAACCGTAAGCGCACGACGCAAATGAGGCAATACCTGGGCAAACGCCTCGTCCACCGATCCGGTAACCGTAAAGCCGGCAGCAGCAGCGTGACCTCCCCCGCCAAACACTGCAGCAACACGGGCAACATTGCGATTTGTTTTGGAACGCAAATTGCCACGCACGGTGCCATCAGCAATTTCTTTAAGAAATAGAATAATTTCGGCGCCAGATACACTGCGCACCGCGTCTACCAGGCCTTCCGATTCTTCGAGCGTGGCGCCGCAGCGATCAAAATCGCTTACCGTGGCATAGCTGTAGGCAATCTTGCCGTGTTCAAACGTGGCGATACGGCTCATAACCAGCGCTTTTAAGTGCAAATACGAAAGCGTTGCATTTTGATAGATATTAAGCGACACTTCAGTGGGCGATGCTCCTAAATGCACCAAGTCGCTTGCCACGCGAAACGCCTGCGGATTGGCATTTTGATACTGAAAACGACCCGAGTCGGTCATAAGCGCACAAAAGAGCAGCTGAGCGCAGGTGGCAGGAATGTGCACGCCCAAATATTGCGCGAAAGCGTAAATAACAACACCCGCAGCGGCTGCACGTGGTTCAATAACATAGGTATCGCAAAAAGGCGTATCACATGGATGATGGTCGAGAATAGCAGCATGATGCGCGCGCTCAAGCACGGCAGCAGCGTTGTTTAAGCGGTGAGCATACGAAAGATCAACCGCAATAAACAAATCGGGCGTTTCGGCATAATCGGCAGCATGAACCATGGACGAAATACCTGGTAAAAAGGTGTAAATCCTACCGGGGCTTACCGAGTCGGCAAGCAAATTGATAACACGCTTTTCGGGCCATTTAGTTTTGATAACTTCGCCCAAACCCAAATTGCTACCAAGCGCATCGCCGTCGGGGTTAGTGTGTCCGCAAATAGCAACGGTGTGCGCCTGGCTAACGGCAGCAGCTATACGCGCAAACGCCTCACGGTGCGCATCAATTAAATCCTGCGTTGCACATGGAGTACTACATGCTGATTCGTTCATGGGAAAATACATCCTTATCTAACGGAACGCATCGTGCACGTATGCACGATGCGCTGTGTAGGTTGTACGGTATGCGTGGCATCAACGCGCGTTAACGTCCGATGCAGCAGTAGAGCCTGCAGCTTCGGCAACGTCACCGAGGTCACCGGACGCAGTGGCGACAGCCTCAGCGTTAGTGGTAACGGTAGCGTCTTCGCGAGCGCGCATCGAGGGCGGCACATTTGTTAACGCACGTGAAATTGCCTGTGCTTCGTCGATAGTAGTATCAATACGAAACACCAGCTCAGGTGTGGTGCGCCAGGTGAGCGCACGGCCAAGCAGACGGCGCAGACGACCCTTTGCACGCTCAAACGCACACATAACCTCATCATATTGAGCGCTGTCGCAGCTTACATATACAATCATAAGCGACTTATCAACCGACACATACACATCGGTAATAGCAATCATTTCGAGCGCCGGGTCGCTAATGTTGTTCGTTAAAATGCTTGCAAGCTTTTCGCGTGCAATGTGATTGGTTCTTCGGGAAAACTGATTTTGCTTCATGGTTGCTGCTTCCTTACCTATTCGGTACGTGCAACTTCATCAATACGGTACGACTCAATGGTATCACCCACATGAATGTCTTGGAAGTTGTCAAGACCAACACCGCATTCAAAACCAGCTTTTACGCTCTTAACATCGTCTTTATAGCGACGAAGCGACGCAATGGCGCCTTCGTACACAACAATGCCATCGCGAACCAAACGACACTTGTCGGTGTGTGCAATTTCGCCCTCTTGAACCATACAACCTGCAGCAATACCAACTTTTGGCACCTTAAACGTGCTGCGTACTTCAAGCGTAGCGGTTTGCACTTCTTGTTCGGTTGGCTTAAGCATACCAATACGAGCAGCGTCGATGTCTTCGATTGCCTTATAAATAATGCTATAGGTACGAATTTCAACGCCCTGACGTGCAGCGGCAACCTTTGCCTTAGCCTCGGGACGCACGCCAAAGCCAACGATAACAGCATTCGATGCATCGGCGAGTACAACGTCGGTTTCAGAAATGGCACCAACCGCAGAGTGAATGGTGTTAATGCGCACTTCCGACTGATCCATTTTGTCGAGAGCGTCCTGCAAAGCCTCAATGGAGCCTTGAACGTCAGCCTTAATAATAAGGTTGAGCTCTTTAACTTCGGCATCTGCCATAGTGTCAAAGAGGTTTTCAAGCGTTACGTGACGTACGCGGTTTTGTTCCTCAATACGTGCCTTGAGCTGGCGCGATTCGGCAAGCGCACGTGCCTCACGTTCATCCTGGAACACGCGGAACTCATCGCCCGCCATAGGCACCGACTGCAATCCGAGAACCTCAACAGGATCGGAAGGAAGCGCCTGCGTTACGGCATTGCCGCGCGGATCGGTCATAGCGCGGATTTTACCAAACGCAAGACCAGCAACAATAGCGTCACCAACATGGAGCGTACCACGGTTTACCAAAAGCGTTGCAACCGAGCCGCGACCGCGGTCGAGCTTTGCTTCGAGCACATGACCCGATGCAAACGTATTTGGATTTGCTTTAAGCTCAAGCACATCGGCCTCAAGCAGCACCGATTCGAGCAATGTATCGATACCCAGGTGTTTCTTTGCCGAGATATCAACAAACATAGTATCGCCACCCCACTCTTCGGGGATAACGCCGTGCTCGGTAAGCTCTTGGCGCACGCGATTGGGATCGGCGCCGGGCTTATCAATTTTGTTTACCGCAACAATAATGGGCACGTCAGCTGCTTTTGCGTGGTTGATAGACTCAATTGTTTGAGGCATAACACCGTCGTCGGCAGCAACGATAAGGATAACGATGTCGGTAACTTTTGCACCACGGGCGCGCATGGCAGTAAACGTGGCGTGACCAGGCGTATCGATAAACGTAATGGTGCGGCCGTTAATGTGTACCTGCGAAGCACCAATCGCCTGCGTAATACCACCTGCTTCACCTGCGGCAACGCCGGTATGACGAATGGCGTCAAGAAGCGACGTTTTACCGTGGTCAACGTGACCCATAACCGTAACAACCGGTGAACGCGGCTGCAGGTCTTTTGGATCGTCGTAAAACGTAAAGGAATTCTCTTCTTCCTTCGTCATAATCTTAATTTCGCGATTAAGGTCGTCGGCAACAAGTTCGATAAGGTCGTCGGACATCGACTCGGTAAGCGTAAGCGGGTTACCAAGCAAGAACAGGCGCTTGATGATGTCGTTTGCAGGCACGCCCAAAAGCTCCGCAAGCTTAGATACGCTGCAGCCCTGCGGAACTTTAACGGTGTCGAGTTGCGAGAGGTCTTGGTCGTTTGCAAGCGCTTCTTGAATGCGCTGCTGCTCAGCAGCCTCTTTTTGCTGAATTTTACGGTGCTCTTTGCGCTTTTTGCGGCGACCAACCGAGCTGCGGTTTGCTTCTTCAACAGCCTCGCGCGCCTCTTCGAGCACATGAGAGCGGCTATAACGGGATGCATCGCGGCCAATTTCGTCTTGATCGAGCTCATTGCGGCGACGGCTACGGCTTTTACGCGCGCCATACGACTCTTCGGAAGAGAAGTCGTCGCGTTGCGAAGAGCGCTGATTGCGACGATGCTTATTGCCTTCGTTTGAGCTGTCGTTATATGATGCGCTATCTGCACCAAACGAACCGCGCGATGAGCCAAATTGCTTTTTACCCTTGGAAGCTGGATTTTCTACATGTACGCCTGCGCCTGCTTGTTTGCTGCTCGCACTACGTGCGGCAGCCGCATCTTGCGCGCCGGCTCCTGCATGCTGGTTTTGCTTATCTGCCTTATCCTGCGCAAACTTCTGGCCCGCATGCTCCGCGTGCTTGCCTTGCGCTTTTTTCGCTTTTGCTTCGGCTTTGCGTGCTTGCTTTTCTTCTTCCTCTTTTTTGCGCTGCTCAAGCACTTCTGTTTGTGCAGCTATTTGATCGAGCAAGCTTGAGAAATTCGGAATCGAACGCGGTGCTGTGTCTTTTGGACGTGCACGCTTCTCGGCTTCTGCCGCCGCGCGTTCCTTTTCCTTGCGCTGTTCTTCTTTTACACGCGCCGCTTCTGCAGCTTTGCGCTTTTGCTCCTCAAGCGCGCGCTCTTGCTCACGGCGCTTTTCAATTTCGAGGCGCTCTTGTTCGGCTTGCGCAACAGCAGCCTTTTCTTGCTCCTCTTGCGCCTTTTTCTCTTCGAGCTTATTTGCTTCAATTTGCGCGGCGCGTGCCTCTAAAATTGGCTTTAGACTCTTTTTAATCAGCGGAATATACGCGTCTTCCAAGGTAGACGACGCACTTTTTGCGGGAATCTTAAGTGCCGCTAAGTGGTCGAGCATTTCTTTAGACGACATGCCGTATTCTTTGGCGAGGTTATGTACGCGGGTTTTTGCCATGTATGCGACCTTTCTAACACACACGAAATGGATTGTAACAAGGGTGAATTCTCGAGCTTACGCGCCCGCATGCCGGCTAGATAAGCGAAATAGGCTCATCGGATGCAGCGCTATGTTCGCTATCTTCTTGCTCATGCAAGCCACAGAAGCGACTGTTTGGACGAGCCATATTGCGGCATTGTCCTTGTTCGCCTTCAAACTCACAACGATGCTCCGATTCAATGGTTTCGGGAACCTGCTTCATTGTGTCTAGTTCGTGCAGTATATCGGCTGCAAGGGATTCGTTTTTAATGTCAATGTGCATGCCCGTAAGTGATGCAGCAAGGCGCGCGTTTTGGCCGCCCTTGCCAATAGCCAACGACAGCTGATCATCAGGCACGATAACAGTGGCATGGTTGTGCTCTTCATCAACCAATACACGCGTAACAGTTGCGGGCGAAAGTGCGCTGGCTACATTTTGAGCTGGATCGTCGTACCATTGCACTACGTCCACGCGCTCGCCGCGCAGCTCGCTTACCACCGTGCGCACACGTGCGCCCTTAGGACCAACGCACGCACCAACGGGGTCGAGGTGCGGATCTTGCGAGCTTACCGCAATTTTTGAACGCACACCTGCATCACGGGCAACCGAACGAATGGTTACCACGCCATCATAAATTTCGGGAACTTCAAGCTCAAACAAGCGGCTGATGAGCTCACGGCGCGCACGCGAAACAACAATTGAAGGACGCTGACGCTCGCCGCGCACAGGCGCCGACGTGCTACTTGGGTTGCGTACATCCACAATAAGCGCATGTAAGCGCTGGTTGTGCACGTAATACTCGTGAGGCGGACGCTCATTGCGCTCCTCAGGATAGCGATGTGGGTCGAAGTATGGCAGCTCGGCCTCAACACCGTCGCGAATTTTAATAATTGCAAAATCGGACGTTGTTTGAAGCACGGTACCCGTAATAAGGTCACCAATGCGGTTAGAAAACTCCTCGTAAATTTGCTGACGCTGCGAGTTGCGAATGATTTCGGCAAGCTCCTGCTTTACATGCTGAACAACAAGACGGCTCGCCTCCTTTGGCGTAACGTCGCGCTCTTCAAAGTCTTCGTACTCGCCCGTTTGCTCGTCGGGCTCGCCTTTTGGCACAAGCTCGTACACATACACCTTACCGGTTGCGCGGTCGATAGTAACGCGCGCGCCATATTCAAGGTGCAGGATGTCTGCGTAGTTTTTTGCAAGCGTTTGCTCAAGACGGTCGATGATGTACAGTTCGTCCAAGTGCGTTTTCTTGCAGATGTCAATAAGTGCTTCTACCATATTTGATGCCATTATCATTCCCCTTCGTGAACGGTTGTGGTTGCGTTGATGTGTACGGTGCGACGCCTAAAACTCGGGCTTAATGGTGCACGAAACAATGGTGTTTCGTGGGAATTGTATGTCTTCGCCATCAACAGCAACGGTTACAACGTCGTTGTCATCAATGCCGCAAAGCTCGCCAGAAAAACGCTTCCTACCTTCGGTATTGTTAGTTTGAAGTTGCACCGTTTCGTGAGCAAAGCGCTCAAAGTCGTGATGCTTGCGAAGCGGGCGCGCAAGTCCGGGCGACGAAACCTCAAGCGTGTAGGAACCTTCGATGGGATCCATCTCGTCTAGCGTGGCGTTAATCCACTCGTGCTGCTGTGCTACCTCATCTAAGCTGATGGTAGGCAACGATTCGTCGGCGTTATCGATACGCAAACGAATAATTGGTGCACGAGAAGAGCCTGCAATTTCTACATCGACAATATCAATGCCGTGTGCAGGTGCTGCTTGTTCTAATGCAGATAAAAGCGCCGTGCGTAAGGCTTCTGGTGTCATCGCTCGCCCTCTTTTCCCTGGTGGAGTGGCACGATTGTACGGGTTGCCGTGTGCGTTCGCATGTGCGCGTGCGTATGCGGTTTGCGTGCGGGCGCAACGTGGTACATCGTGTCGTTACATATTAAAAGGAAGCGGGGCAATTGCTCACCCCACTTCCTTTCAAAAAGTCGAATATTACAGGAGATATAGTACCATACTGCAGGAATTTATACAATATATGCACAATTATATATGCACAATACAAGCAACTCAAAGGTACATTATGCACTTACCACAGATACAAATAGCAAGGCGGCGCACGCAGTTTTAATTTGGAGTGTGCGTATGCAGGTGCATTGCAGGCAAATGACTCTCACAGCTGTAACGCGGATACGAGGAGACTGAAGAGCAATTAGTGCACTGCCTAGCAGCAGCTAGGCAGTGCGTTTTAGAGGATATTTGAAACGGCCTTGCCGCTTACTAAAACCCATTAAACGCGCCGTTTTGCGATTTTTGCAAGACGGCGCACTCATTGCTCTTCAGTCTTCTTGTATTGGTGATGTAGAAAGTAAATGAGATACACAAACGGGCAGCTGGGAGCTTTGTTGTGGCGAAGTTTCGCGAAAGCGCACTTCGCAGACAACAAAGCGTCTGCCCGTTTGTGTTTACATATAACAGACTTACTTAACAGCGCTGACTGGCAGAGTGCACCATTTTACTTCTTCTTTACGCCATCCAGCTTTTACCATTTGTTCTATCTCTTTAGCATCTGCTGTGTAGTGATGGTAGAACTTCTTCTCGTACGGGTTGTACATGCTATAAAGTTTATTGAGCGTTTTGTCTTTATCTTGTGCGCTAAACCACTTTACACCCTCGTTTTTCCAGCCATCCTTAACACATGATGCTACTTCATCTTCATTCATGGTGTAGTGATGCTCACCTGTGGTTGGGTTGTACAGGCGGTATACGCCGCCTTTTTCTGCATGCTTGTAAATGTAGCCTACTCCACCTTCACTTTTCCAGCCAAGACGTACAAGGTTATCGTTTTCAGTCGTTTCTGCAGTAAAGAAATGCTCATGCGTGTAGGGATTGTATAGGCGGTACAGCGTTCCAACACGCGGGTCGGTTTCTTTCTTTTTAACATCTACCGGTTTGTCGAACTGCGCATACACGGTTATGGTGCTGGTTACGGGTGTTGTGTCGCTAAACGCCTCACCCGTTCCATCGGGCTTTGTATTCCAGCCCATGAACGTATGCCCTTCTTTTTTAGGATTAGCAGGCATCACACCACCATTAACGGCACCTGTTGAAATGGGTTGCCCTTTTCTTACACGTACACTACTTAACACTGCATCATCGTTTTTAAATGTAACAGTACACAGAGATCCCTTGGGCAAAATTTCGTATGTGAATGCACACATAGCAATTGGGCTTGTCTCACCACCTCGTATATCAAACACAAGCATTTGTCCATCAATAGTACCTGGCTTTTGTGCAACAAACGCGCCATCTTTCAATTTAAAATACGAGGAGCCCGAAATAAGTGTAGGTCTTCCGTTTTCCTTAAAACCACCGTAATACGTTATCTTTTCTTGTTTATTGCCCGCTTGCTGTATAGTTATCGGATACTCAAATTTTTCACCAACTTCAATGGTTGTAGTACCAAGTTGTTGATTGTCAAACGGACCTGGATCTGGATTTGGATTATTGGTATCAGGTTTATCGAAACGGAAATTAAAATCACCAAGATTACCTGGCACAACGATCTCTTTAATTTTATTTTTTTGGAAAACACGCGATCCTATACCGGCAAGATAATATGGCTGATTATCTGATTCGTTAAGTTTTCCTTTTTCATCGATTATGCCTTCAAACACTACTTTCTCAATCTGATTCCCAATAAACGCAGTGCTATGTAGCGAAACCACATTTTTTGGAATAACGAGTGTGCCTTTTATTGTATTGTATCCAAACGCTCCGTACTCAATAACCTTTAAGGATTTTGGCAACACCAGCGTATCTATAAAATTATCGGGTTTGCCACTTGTTCTCCCAATAAAAGCAGTTGCCTTAATCGCTTGGATACCCTCAGGAATTACAACATGTCTTGTTTTCTTTAATTTAGCAAACCCTTTTTCACTAAAACCTTCCATAGCAACATTTTCCGTATAGGCAGCATGTCCAGGAGTAGCAGGGTGATTTATGTTCATACGACCGCCGATACACTTGCCCAGCTCTGGATCTTCCGTAATATTAAAGTCTTCTAATGTCCATTGGATAGATTCATCCGTAGATGAGGGTTGAGAACTGGATGAGCTTGGCTCGGCAAACGCAGTGTTGCAAAGGAAGAATGGCTGTGCCGACGTGAGCGCGCAAACAACAGAAAGAGCTGCTATGCTCCAGGGTAAGCGCCGATGATGAGTACGAATAAGCTGAGTTTTCATGGCAACTCCAATAGGTACATATGTGGGTATTTGCCGTCCTTGCACAAACATGTAGGACAGGCATCGATAGTATAACCCCCCCCCGCAGCATTTTTCAAGTGTCGCCATGGTAGGTTTTGTCAATATATGTGCAATATGTGCTGATAGAATACCCTGACGTACCAGCAATGCACAGTTCCACTAAAACGCGTTGCCTAGCTACTGCTAGACAACGCACTCATTGCTTTTTAGTCTTCCTTGCTTTGAACAGTAAACCCAAGCTGCACTAAAGCAGGCGCCGGAGAGCTGTTTTGATGTGAAGTTTCGCGTTTATAGACGTGCGTATTTGAATGAAAAACGTGCGCTGCTAGGAGCTACTCAATTTCGAAGTTTCGCGTTGAAAAGACACACGGTTGCAATGCATAAACGCGGATAGCGGAGAGCTTTGTTGTAGCGAAGTTTCGCGCAAGCGCACTTCGCTTACAACAAAGCGCCTATCCGCGTTACAGTGACGAGAGACATGCGCCTGCCTTACATCAATAGAATTCTTATGAGGTTGTTTACTGGTTACAGCATCCTTACGGATGTGACGTGCGCGCAAGCTCCTGCAAACGACAAAGACGATGGTACATTGCCGATTTTGACGCGCGCGGCACAACATACTCGCCGAGCTCGGCAAGCGATACATCAGGGTGCTGCAGCCGCGCTGTGCAAAATTGCACAAGCGCGCCCGTAAGCTCGTTGGGCGTATACATCGCCTGCACGCGTTTAATAACCTCAATTTGCTCAAGCGCCGAAGCCGAACTGCGTGCCTGATTTGCAAGCTCAGCATTTACGCGCCTGTTAACATCATTTTTTACGTGCTTAAACTTGCGCACACCCTCGAACGCACGCGCAATGGTGTGCACGCCCAAAAAATTCAAAAACCGCACCATACTGTCAAAACTTTTAATGTAGAGCGCAATGCTTGTTTTGCGCTGATTGAGCTTAAACGTAATGCCAACCTTAGCGGCAAGTTGCACAATACCCTGCGCAAACGCAAGCGACGTGGTAGCAATTTCGAGATGCGACGTTGTGCGCGGATCGGCTATAAACCCACCCGCCATAAAACAGCCACGCAAAAACGCCTGCTTGCAGCAGGTATGCGTAAGCAATGCCCAAGGTACGTCACGGTGAAGTGTGCCGGTAGCCGTAAGAATTTGCAGCTTTGACAAATAGCTATCCATGCGCGGCTGTGTAGGAATTTGTATCATGTAATTGCGCGTTTTGTGCAGGTTGGAATGGCGCACCGTAAGGTACGTTTCCATATTAAACAGCTTATGGCTAAGGTTAATAACCAAGCGTGCAATAACGCCCGTTTCGGTTGAAATAATAAGCGACGGCGCAAGGGTTCGAGCACCACCCATCCCGCGCGATGCACTATCGCCCGTACTATCGCCCACGGCACCATCTGCAGCAATGCCGCCCGACTCGCCCACACCAGTAGCCTGATGCGTAGTCACCTGCTCCAACGACAAACTTCCGCAAATGCGAATAATGCCTGATAGCAGGGCATATTCACAGGAAGGACAGCCCGGAGTAATACGTGATAGTTCATCTTTAACCGACGCGGTAAATGACATGCGAGCGCCTTTACTGGTTAGTGCTGCTCATCGGTGTGCGTGCGAGCATTGCCCGCAAGATGCAAATCGCGATGAGAAACAACAACGTTGTACTGTTTGGTGCTTAGATATTCTGCGGTTTTCTCGGCAATGGCAACACTTCTGTGCTGGCCTCCTGTGCAGCCAATACCAATGGAAAGCTGGGTTTTACCTTCGGCAATATATCCCGGCATTACCACGTCGAGCAAATTAAACCACGCAACCATAAAGCGTTTGGTAACTTCGTTATGAAGCACAAAGTTGGCAACCTGCGGATCTTTACCCGTAAGGGTACGCATAACCGGGTCGTAAAACGGATTGGGCAAAAAGCGCACGTCGATAACCACGTCCGCCTCGATAGGTGCGCCATACTTAAACCCAAACGAAAACACGTTAACGCCAAGCAGCTGAATTTCTGATTTATCGCTGTAATGCGTGTGAATGAGCGTGCGCAGCGCCTGCGTGCGCAGATGCGACGTGTCGATAATAAGGTCGGCACGGCTGCGAACACCCTCAAGCTGCTTTCGCTCGCGGGCAAGTGCGTGCGTGATGTGCTCACCGGCATGCGCAAGCGGATGGCGACGACGCGTTTCGGAATAGCGGCGAATTAAAATATCATCTGCACAATCTAAAAACAACACCTGCACACTAAAAGATGCCACTTTAAGCTGGTCTAATGCGTCGAGAAGTTCATCAAACAATCCCTGACTGCGAAGATCGCACGTAACAGCAAGATGACGGCTTACGCCCGTATTTATGCCCACCACCTGCGCCAAGCTCAAAATAAGACGCGGCGGCAGGTTGTCGATACAGTAGTAGCCCATATCCTCAAACACGTGGAGCGCCTGCGTACGCCCGCTACCCGACATGCCCGTAATAACAACAACGTCGGGTATGTGCAGGGTGAGTGTACTGGCGGCGGTGTTTGGTTCGCGTGATGTGGTCGATTCACTTAACGTGCTCGGACTACTCGCATTACTCGCATTGCGTGCATCACTTGCGACTTCGTGAGATGGGTGTGACATTCGCTATCCTACCTTAGCTTTTCTACCTTGGCTATCCTACCTTAGCTTTTCTACCTTAGATTTCCTACTTTTGCATAGCAGCAACAAACCATTTCGTAAGGCTCGTTGGGTGCGTAATGCCGGTGCCAACCACAACCGACCAGGCACCTGCCTGGTTTGCCGCAGCAGCGTCGGCGGGAGTGTGCACGTGTCCCTCACAAATGATGGGAACATCGGGAAATTCGCGTGTCGCCTGTTCAAGAAGGGCAATGTCTGGGCCTTCATCCATAGTGGTGTTAATTGCTGCTTTGTTGTGCGACAGCGTGGTAGAAATAAAATCAAAGCCAAGTGCAACGGCACGACGAATATCGTCGATGGTCATGCAATCAGCCATAAGCAAGCATTCACACTGCTTGCGTGCCTCGTGCAATGTTTGTTCAAGCGTGCGACCATCGGGACGCGGACGGCTGGTAGCATCAAACGCCACAACATCAGCGCCTGCATGTGCGCACGCAATAATATGCCGCAGCGTAGGCGTAATATACACGCCATCGTGGCCCTCTTTCCACAAGCCAAACACCGGCACGTCAACGCGACCTTTAATAGCAGCAATATCGGCCAAGCCCTGACACCTAATAGCACATGCACCACCTTCCTCACACGCCTGCGCCATCTGCGCCATAGTTTCGGGGTGACGCAAAGGCTCGCCGGGGTAGGCTTGCACGCTCACGATAAGTTTGTGGTGAATTGCTTCTTTAATAGCTGATAGGTCTGCTACACGCATAGGTACCTTCTTTTTTCGTGAGTTACTACGGTGCCCAACAAGGACATCTCCATCGTAGCGCAAAACATACAACTGCGGATAACGCGGGCGATAAAACACATCGCCACACGTGCAAATTCTGCAGAGCGCACACATCCTTCCCGCTTGCCGCAGGTGCGCGCGCACGCGGGCGGACGCGACCGGCTGAAGCCAGCCACACGCCGCACGCACCGTTTACCAGGTTTGCAGCGTTTGCCACACTGCACGGGCAACATCCTTGGGTATGCCCGCTACCTGCTCAATATCGGCAACTGTTGCGCTACGCAGGCGTTTCATGGAGCCAAAGTGCGCAAGGAGCTGTTTTTTACGCTTGGGACCTACGCCTTCAACTTCGTCCAAAATAGATTTACTCATGGCTTTATCGCGCAAGTAGCGATGAAACGTAATGGCAAAGCGGTGCGACTCGTCGCGAATGTACTTAATGAGATACAGCGACGCCGAACCCGAAGGAAGCACGATGGGCGTGGTATCCCACGGCACAAACACTTCCTCGTCCGACTTTGCAAGTCCGCACACGTTAAGCGAAATACCCAAGGCTTTAAGCTGCGTTAATGCGGCTGTGAGCTGCGGTTTTCCGCCGTCGAGCACAAGTAGCTGCGGCGCGGGGCCAAAGGCGCTGCTGGCAAGATTTTTTGCGGAATATCGCCGTCCCAACACTTCGCTCATCGACACAAAGTCGTTGGCTTCATCAAGTTTCGTGCGTATTTTAAAATGACGATACAAGTGCTTTGCCGGCTTGCCGTTAATAAACACCACCATCGAAGCCACAGTAAAATACCCATGCAACGTTGATATGTCAAAACACTCAATACGCTGCGGAATTGCAGGAAGCGCCAGAGCACTTTCAAGTTCAAGCAGCGCGGTATTTGTTCTATCGTCGCTATACCCGGTGCGCACCATATAGCGCACAAGCGCGTGCTGCGCGTTACGCATCGCTGTTTCGAGCAGTTTTTTCTTTTCGCCACGCTGCGGAACGTGGAGATTGCAGGCATGACCCGCGCGGCACGAAAGCCACTGCGTAAGCGCACATTCATCATCGAGTGCGCACGAAAGCTGTATTTCGGCAGGTATATCATCTGTTTTTTCGTAATAACGCTTAATAAAACTTTCTTGAAGCTCAACTTCGGGCACGTCCATGCCGCTATTCAATATAAAATCGTTGGCACGAATAACGCTTCCTTCGCGCACGATAAACACGCATACAGCCGATATAGTTTCTTGTCGATAAAAGCCAATAACGTCTGTCGATGTATTAGACGAAAGCACAACCTGCTGAGAATCTTGCAGAGAAGAAAGCACATCAAGGCGACGTTTAATGCGTGCTGCCTGCTCAAAAGCCAAATCGGCGGCAGCGTCGTGCATCTGCTGGGTAAGCGTTTCATATATGGATGTACGTTTGCCGCGCAAAAAGTCGCGCACAAGAGCAACGTGCTGCGCATATTCTTCCCTGCTTATGGCGCCCACGCATACACCCGGCGCTTTTCCCACGTGATAATCAAAGCAGCTTTTTTCCGAAGTTGCGAGTGTTAGCTGCGCTACCTGCACGTCCTCGGGGTGTTTTGCAAAATGCTTTGTCATCTTTCGCCACACGGGACAGGTTGTAGCACAAATGGGTGCTGCTTTGCGCAAAATTTCTATCGTTTCGCGTGCGGCATGCGAATCGGTGTAAGGACCAAAATACAAGCTCGACTTATCGTGCTGCTCACGGGTGTATTTAATAGCAGGAAAAGGTGTTCCCATGGTAAGCGCAATGTAGGGATAACTTTTATCATCCTTAAAATCAACGTTATAGTAAGGTTTGTAGTAACCAATGAGGTTACGCTCAAGCACAAGTGCCTCGTGCTCGGTTTCTACCACAATGTAATCGAAGCCTGCTACCTCAAGCATCATACGCGGAATTTTAAGACGATCGTCGCTGAGCTGCACGTATTGTGTCATACGTGCGCGTAAATTTTTTGCTTTGCCAACATAAATAACGGTATCGTGAACGTTTTTCCACAGGTAGCAGCCGGGCTCTTCGGGCACGTGCGCTACTTGTTCGGCAAGGGACACGCCCTCGGCAGGTGCGCTGTGAATAGCGCGTTTTACGTAGTATTTAAGGGAGTTAGTATACACAACAGGTGTATGCGCACGGGGGACGTCACGTAAAGAAGACGTAGGCAGAGCATCCATGCGCGCAGGCAGATGTGAGGATTGATTTTTGCTCTGTTCGTGATACATGCTATCATCTACCATACATAGAGTGGCGTACATTACCGCGCGCGTGCGCTGGTATAACTATACCCCACTTGGCAGCATTTAATTAAAACGCAAGGCCTGCGCTGTGAATCGAGGATACACGTGCATATAGAACACATACAAGTAGACGTCCTTGTTATTGGCGCGGGGCTCGCCGGCACGCAAGCAGCATATTGCGCAGCAAAGCAGGGTCTTCGAGTTGCTATTAGCACACGCACCCATATGTTTTCGGGCTTGAGTTTTTCTAACCACACGTGGGGGATGCGGGTTATTTCGCCACAAAATGAGGATGATGCAGACGATCTTATTGATGTAGTGCGCGATGTTGGTCAAGCGTGCACGAAAGACGAGCTCTCGTCGTTTTTTATTCGCCATATACCGCAAGCCATAAAACAGCTAAAAGACCAAGGCGTTAAGCTCGTCGAACCAAAAGATGCAAACACAGCGCACACGCTTCCCTACTTTGACAGGCACAAACGTACATGGTATGGCATTCATCACAAGTATTATGAGCATGCGCTGCGCCGGCGTATGCAAGAGCTCGACATATTGGAACTTGCGCACACACAGCTTATCGACGTGCTTGAGGCAAATCAAAAAACCGTTGCCGAAGATGTATGGGATAGACGGTTTCGCACGAGCTGCACAACGGATACGCCGCCTACGTGCGCCGATGCTGCTGATATACGTAAGCAACAGGCGCCGTACGATGTACATCCTGCTCAAACTGCGCAAACTGCGCAAACAAACAGCACCGCAAACGCGCGTATTATTACAGGAGCTGTCCTCTACGACTTGCAAAAACGACAATTTATTGCCGTTGAAACGCCCGCGGTGGTGCTTGCGTGCGGTGGTATTGGCGGTATTTATCGCGATAGCTATGCTCCGCACGCCGGTTATGGCACAAGCCATGCGATTGGTCTTGCTCACGAACTCTACCTTACGAATATTGAGTTTATGCAGCTTATGCCTACGTTTGTGCATAACAATAACGCGTGCATGGTAAACGAAAAAACCTACAAGTGGGCAAGCGTGTACAATGCCGAAAAAGTAGCGCTTGGCGAATGCGATACGCAAAAGTGGCATGAGCGCCTGTTGCAACGTGCAACCTATGGCCCGTTTACGTCGCGCTTAGCCGGAAAAACTATTGATTTGGCACTTGCGGGCATTGTAACCGATACCAATACGCCCGCAAAAACACCTGGTAGCACACGCCGCGGGCGCAGTACAAAACCAACCGCATATGTAAAGTATGACAAGCTCCCTTCGCAACTTCCCGAGTTTGCCAAAACTGCCTTTGCCGCCATGCAGCAACATCACCTTGATATAAAAGGATTGCTCCCTGTTGTGCATGTTGCACACGCCTCAAATGGTGGCATAGCTATTGATACCTGCGCACATGCGCAAACAACAACGCAGGCGCCACTGCAGGGGTTATTTGCTGCGGGCGAATGTACGGGCGGCATGTATGGTGCCGATAGAATAGGCGGGCTCTCAAGTGCAAATTGTTTGGTATTTGGGCAAATAGCAGGTACGCGCGCGGCGCTCTATGCAAAGCAGCATATGCGCGATATTCAAGCAGAAGAGCAAACACCCTTCGAAACAAGCATTACCAATACGGCGCCCGCTCATGCAAAACACTATCGCTACCAGCACACCATGGTAATAGACCATGCACGTTTAGCACTTGCTAGTGCAGCAAATGCGCAGGATATTGCCAGAGCATTACGTGAGATAATGACTAACAACGCCCTGTTGTATAAAAATTCAGCCACCATGATACGCGCCCTAAACGAGCTGGCGCGCCTGCACGCGCTATTGGTAGATTCGAAACAAGCAAGCGACGACATGGATGCCGTAGTGGCAACCATAACAACCCAGCAGCAGCTTGTGATAGCAAAATGTATGCTTACCTGCATGCTTGCGCGCACGGAGAGCAGAGGCGCTTTTTGGCGTGAAGATTTTCAAAAACGTGTAGCAAGCCTTGCGTTTCCAAGTTATAGCTGGCTTGAATAGGTGCAATCGTTATGAATTGTTTACGAAAAATCGGCTGCTTACCTGCGCAAACAACCGATTTTATACACACTTTTGTCCTATAGCCCGAATTTTATGATGCTCTTTCATTTATAATCCTTACGGATATCTGCAAACACGGCACTTGCATCTCTTGTTCTTCCCGCTTCGATATCCGCATATCCTTTCTCAAGTTCTACATCCAGTTCTGCCTTTGATAAAGCAGACATATCTATAAGACGAGAAGATGGAAGCTTCACATCAAACGGAAGTCCTCTCTGAAGAATAATCTGTTTATAAAACATATTAATAGCATTTGATGCGGGAATACCAAGTGCAGATAAAACGCTTTCCGCCTTTTCTTTTACATCTGGTTCAATACGTGCATAAAGATTTGCTGATTTTGCTGCCATATAAAGCACCACCTTTTAAATTCTTTCTAACTCTATTATACACATTTGTACGCACAAGAGAAATACATTTGACCCTAGTGTCAATTCTAGTCTATAGTTATGTTCCCACTCAACCTTATTTTCCTCAAATAATAAGACTTACTCCAAACTCCCGATACGTTTTAGCGATAGCCTATGAATAAGCTTTTATTTTCTACACTTTTTTTAATTTTTGGACGCACAACTTTTGACATCAAAACAACGCGCTCCACACGCCTTGTACGTTGCAAAAACGCTCGCTCTTCTTGAAAACTACTACCTTACCTGAGCACGGCGACGTGCCAAGAACATGCGCAACTCGGGTACGCGCAAGACAAACGCGCCGCCAAAACACACCACAAGCGCCGCAATACCACTCAAACAAATATAAGCAAATAGCTGCGCTAAACTAAGCGCAACACCCGCGTCAAAAAAGAGCGCATGCATGTGCAGAGCAAAAAGAACGCCATATGCAGCAAAAACGCCAAGCGCGCCAAACACTATGCCGCGAAGGCAGCTTGCCACAATGTGGAGTATGCCGATGTGCGAAAAGCGCAGGTGAAGCATAATGAAGCACGCAATATCAACAAACGAAAAAATGACAACGCTCGACGCAGCAGGAACACACAATCCCCAAAGCGGCGTTGCCCACAAACACACCAAAATTTGCAAAATGCTACCAATAACAACAAAGGCGGCATATTGCATCATAACACGCAGCGACGAGCACACTTTTTGCAGGTACATAGCCACAGCATAAGACGGCAGCGCAGCGCTTAGGAAAAACAAATACCACGATGTTTGAATGATATTATCGTGCGTAAACTTGCCCGCCGCCATAAAACGCACGAGCGGAATGGCAAAGAGCATAAGCAGCATCATGCACGGAATCATAAAGAAAAGCACGCGGCAAGTGCCCTCAACAATACGCGTTTTGTAGCGCTCGATGTTGCGAGCAGCAATGTCGTGCGAAAGCTCGGTAAAAAGCGC
Organism: Atopobium massiliense; assembly: GCA_900343135.1. Lineage (GTDB taxonomy): Bacteria > Actinomycetota > Coriobacteriia > Coriobacteriales > Atopobiaceae > Fannyhessea > Fannyhessea massiliensis. Next base: position 132,484 of record OPYK01000002.1, read on the forward strand.
TGTTGTAATGGGAACAGCGATGATGGCATATGGCAGCGTAAACCATAAGCGCGCGTAAAATGCAACGGAGGCGCCATCAGCAGAAACGGAAAGCGCCGAGCTCGTTTGCACCGAAACGGTGGCAAACGCACACGCCATAACAACAAGCGAGCCTACACCAATACCAAGCGTTTCTTTAAGCGCAGGATCTTTGAAATTAATGTACAAACGAAGATGAATGCCGTGCCGCGCGAGCGAAGGCACTTGCATAACAACCTGAATGAGAACGCCCAACGGATTGCCAAGCGCCAGACACAAAAGGGCAAGGTCGCTGTGTGTTGCTGCAAGCGCGCTATACAGGAAAAACGACGTAATGGTAACAACGTTATTAAAAATGGGAGCCGCGCTGCTCCAAAAATAGTCGCGTTCGGCATTAAGCACACCCGAAAAGATGGAGCTCAGTGCATAGAGCACAACTTCGATGGCAAAGAAGCGGAAGAAATACACACACAAATCGGCATTAAATTCACTGTGTGCCGAAAACGACTGAGTATACACCACCTGATAAGCAAAAATAAAACCAACAACGCACACCAAGCCCATAAGAAGCAAAACAATGCTTACCAAATTTGACGCGTAGTCGCTGGCTGCGCGGGTGCCTAATTTCTTTTTTACCGAAAGATACACCGGCAAAAACGCCGTAACAAGCATACCGCCTACCACCAGTTCGTAGAGCTGATTGGGCAGGTTGTTGGCAACAGAATAGCAGCTTGCAAGCACCGTAACGCCAAGCGCGTACGCTTGCGCCCACGTGCGCACAAAGCCCGTAATGCGGCTAATCATAACAAGCACGCTCATTAGCAGCGTGTTTTTACCAAGCTGTCGCTCATTTGCCGCGGCATCGGCTGAAGGCGACGTAGATGTATTCGTGCTGGTAGATGGCGTAGGAGCGGTAGGGTCGACTGCAGTGCGACGCAGGTGCAACGCTGGCGCGCGCCCATGCGTGCCCGCTGCATGCGCAGGTGCATTCTTCTCACTCGTAGCGAAGGCGCTACGGGCAGTATGTACGCTATGCTCTGTTACGTTAGAAGCCAACTTACGTTTTGCCTTTCTGTTGTGTACAAGCAGGATACATGTACGTATCATACCAAGGCTAGCTGCCAGCGCGCAAAAATACGCGAGAGCTACACGGGTTCCTACACGTGAATAATATCGATAACCTGCGCAGATGTTGCGTCAATAAGCCCCTGAGGCGCCAGCTTAAGCGTAAGGCCTCTCCTACCTCCCGAAATATACATCTCAGAGAAAAGCATGCAGCTCTCGTCGATAAACACGGGGTAGGCTTTTTTCATGCCAATAGGCGAACAACCCCCGCGCACATAGCCGCACGCCTGCTCCAACTGCGCGGGCGGCAGCATGCTGAGGGATTTTTCATGCGCCGCAGCGCTCACTTTTTTAAGATCTAACTCACACGATGAAGGTATGCAGCATACAAAACAATCGCCATGAGTATTGTGCAACACCAAGGTTTTAAAGCAGCAATCGGGGTTAAGACCTAACACATCGGCTACTCTCACCCCTATGCCTACGTGCAAATTTTCGTGGTCAACGTCGTATTCAAATGCCTCAAAGGCAATCTGCTGCTGCGCCAATATGCGCTCAGCGTTCGTTTTATGCGTATGTGCTGTATGTTTCATGGTGTACCTTTGGTTGAAGTGAATATCGTGAACAGGTTTGCGCAGCATGTCAGCCACAGCGCGTCAGTTTCCGCAGGGTGACAGTAGCAGCATCAAAACGTCATTGTTTTGCACTGCATTGTTTTGCACTATCGTGCGCAAGATAACGCGCAAGGTAGCGACCCGTATAGCTTTTAGGCTCGCGACAAACTGCTTCGGGCGTTCCTTCTGCCACAATATATCCGCCCTTATCGCCGCCTTCAGGACCAAGATCGATAATGCGATCGGCAACCTTAATAACGTCGAGGTTGTGCTCAATAACAATAACGGTGTTACCGGCATCTACCAGCGCCTGGAGCACGCAAATAAGCATGCGAACATCCTCAAAATGAAGACCACATGTAGGCTCATCTAAAATGTAAATCGTTTTGCCTGTTTGCACACGGTGCAGCTCCTTGGCAAGTTTTATGCGCTGGGCTTCGCCGCCCGAAAGTGTGGTTGAGCTTTGCCCCAAATGAATGTAGCCTAAGCCCACTTGCGAGAGCATATCAAGCTTGCGTTTAATTTTTGGAATGGCAGCAAAAAACTCCAGCGCTTCAAACACAGTCATATCAAGCACATCGGCAATGGTTTTACCCTTATATGTAACGGCAAGCGTTTCATTGTTGTAGCGTTTGCCCTGGCAGGCCTCGCATGGCACAAACACATCGGGCAAAAAGTTCATTTCAATTTTGAGCTGACCGTCGCCCTTGCACACTTCACAGCGGCCACCCGGCACATTAAACGAAAAACGCCCCTTGCCATACCCGCGCGCCTTCGATTCGGGAAGTGAACTAAACAAATCGCGCAAATCGTCCCACAAGCCAATGTACGTGGCTGGATTGGAGCGTGGTGTTCTGCCAATAGGGCTTTGATCGATATCGATAACCTTGTCAACAAGCATGTGCTCGTCTTCATCTTCGAGCCCAAGAATCTCAAGGTACGGGCCTGTCGGATAGTTTGTGTGATACACCTCATTTGCTAATGCTTTTGAAAGCGTATCTTCGATAAGCGACGATTTGCCCGAGCCAGACACGCCTGTAACCACGGTAAACAAACCATAATCGATGGTGAGATCAACGTCTTTTAGATTGTGCGCAGTAGCCCCTATAAGCGTAAATGAGCCTTTTTTTGGCTTGCGGCGAGGCGCAGGCACAGGAATCATCGCATCACCGCGCAGGTACGCGCCGGTAAGCGACTCTTTTGATGCAGCAATATCTTTGGGCGTGCCCGCACACACCACGTGTCCACCCAAACTACCAGCACCGGGACCCATATCAACCACCCAATCGGCAGCACGGATGGTGTCTTCGTCGTGCTCAACCACAATAACGGTGTTACCCATATCACGCAGGCGCTTGAGCGTTTCGATAAGTCGATCGTTATCACGTTGATGCAGCCCAATTGATGGCTCGTCCAAAATATAGAGCACGCCTACCAGACCCGAGCCAATTTGCGTTGCTAAGCGAATGCGCTGCGCTTCGCCACCGGAAAGCGTATGTGCACTACGCGAAAGTGTAAGGTAATCGAGCCCTACATGCACCATAAACTCAAGGCGCGCAGAAATTTCCTTGCAAATGGGCTTTGCAATAAGAGCGTCGTGGTCGCTAAAGTGCAGGTTATCAAGGTAGTCTTTTGCTTGCGCGCACGACATGTCACAAAATTCGATAATGTTTTTATCGCCCACGGTAACTGCCAAATATGCAGGTTTAAGGCGGGCACCCTTGCATGTGGGACACACGTCGCGACGCAGCATTTTTGCAAAGTGTGCGCGCATAGTTTCGGACGTCGTTTCGTTAAGTTTTTCGAGAATAATGGCTCGTAAACCCTTAAACGTTGCCTGCCATTGGGTGTTGCGGCCGTCGAGCGTGTGATAGCTTACATCAATTTTAGTGTCGCCAAGCCCATAAATAAGCGCCTCTTGCGTTTTGGGCGATAGTTTATTCCAGGGAGTACGCGTGCTTTCGCCCATATACTTCACAACCGCACGCACAATTTGCTGGTAGTAATTGGAGCGCCCCACTACCCCACCAAGCACGCCCTGGTTAATGGAGAGATTGGGATTGCTAATAAGCTGAGAAGCGTCGAGCGTTTGTTTTGAGCCAATACCCTCGCAATCGGGACAGGCACCAAAGGGCGAATTAAACGAAAAATCACGCGGCTCAAGCTCACAAATGGAGTGGCCGTGAAGCGGGCATGCAAGTGCCAAAGCATACGTAAGCTCACATGCATCTGCTGCAGACGCGTCCGGTAGCACGTACACGCTCAGCGCACCTTGAGCAAGCTTCGATGCCTGTTCACAGGCTTCAACCACACGCGACCGTGCCTGCGCTTTTATTACAATTCTATCAACGACAACATCAATCGAATGCTTTTGTTGTTTTTTAAGCGTAATCTCGTCTTCGAGCATGTCCATGTCGCCGTCGATGCGCACGCGACTAAAACCCTGCTCACGAAGACCACAAAGCAGCTTTGCAAACTCGCCTTTTTTACCACGCACAACAGGCGCCAGCACGTATGCGCGCCTTCCTTCCGCGTTGCGTATAATGTCGTCTGCCACCTGATCGCAGGTTTGTTGCTTTATTTCTACCCCACACTCCGGACAATGCGCTACGCCCACACGTGCATACAGCAAGCGCAAATAATCGTAAATTTCGGTAACAGTGCCTACCGTAGAGCGCGGGTTATGGCTTGTTGATTTTTGATCGATGCATATAGCGGGCGAAAGACCACTAATGCTTTCAACAGCAGGTTTATGCATGCGTCCCAAAAACATGCGCGCATAACTCGACAACGATTCAACATAACGACGCTGCCCTTCGGCATAAATCGTATCAAACGCAAGGCTCGACTTGCCCGAACCGGAAAGACCGGTGATAACAGTAAATGAATTGCGCGGTATCGTGAGTGACACATGCTGTAAATTGTGCTCGCACGCACCTTGTATGCAAATATCTTGCTGATTCACCATTGTCCCTTCTATATGAGCCTCACAGACTATAGCCGCTGGTTTGTGTAACCATTACATGCACGCGCGCGTGAGCGCGTTATTGCGGCGTGTTATTGCGTCGTGTGTTCCATGATGCCCAAAACGCAAGCTCCGACCAATCAGCAGTAGCAGAAAGCGTAGTTCCTACAAATATGGCAACGCAGCACACAAGCTCAAGGGCATCGGGCATAATTTGAGTGTAGAGCGCCGAAAAGATGAGTGCCCACGCACAGTACGAAATGTTAAATGCCATCGCGCGCGCGGCACCAATGGCAACAATTGCCTTGTAATACCACATGTACGAAGCCATACCCGCAACAGCAGCAGCAACCACATACCAGGTTGCGCCAGCTGTAGCCATAGTTGCAACCGCAGGATAGCACCCAATAATAGGAAGAACAACGGCGCCATACACAACCGCTGAAGTTACTTCACGCAAAAAGAGCGCTGTTGTTGTATCGAGTTCTTCTGTTTCGCGCAAACCCCATGCCAAAAATACCGCCTCAGAGCCCCAGCCAAACACGCACAAAAGTGCAGCTGCAACACCTAAAATAATATTTCCTTCAACACTTGCAGAGCTTGTATGAAGCCCAATGACAATAACGCCTGCAAGCGCCACGCACAGCGCAACAACACGCTGCCAGGTTATATGCTCGCGAAGCAACACTACCGCAAAAAAGCTACCCACAGCAGGATAAAACGCCGAGATAATTGCCGTATGTGCACTACCAATGGTGTTAATGGCGGCAATGTAGCCGCTCATACCAAGTGGACCTCCCAAAAGCGCGCCCAACATTACCACAATGGCACCGCGCGTGCGCAGACGAGCCGCACAAGACGCCAGCGACCCGTTTTTAATCATGAGACACAAAAGCAACAGCGCGCAACACACATCGTGAATAAATGCGCAGGTTAAAGCCGCATTTGAGTTGTCGCTAAACGGCGGCAACAAAAACGCAAGACCTAAGATGAAGGTGTCAAGACCCCACAATATACCGCTGAACAGCCCGTATTTCATCGCGCGTCCTTTTCATACCAGGCAAGCAGCCAGTCAACATACTGCGTTGCATACCGATAATAAATGTAGAGCCATTCTGCTACGTGCTCGCCTTCGGCCTCTTTTTCGAGCGACCACACATACCAGCACCAACCCGCAAGCACCACGTACGACCAAAAATGACGGCGCTCGCTATCGGTTGCAGTGCGACCAAAGTAGTAGTCGATGCAGCGGTTTGCCGTATCATCATCAAGCGAACAACACACGCAAAACGTACCAAAGTCGTTTGCAACGTCGGACATGCCCGCGTACTCCCAATCGATAAGATTGATGGTGCCGTTATCTTCAATAAGGAAATTAAGCATGAAAAAGTCGTTGTGCGAAATACACACAGGATAGCCGTCTTTATCGGCAAAGGCTTTGAGGCGCGTTACCTTGTTTTTTAGCTCGTCATAGCCAGGAATATCAATAGTTCCATGCTCACGCAAGAGCGACTCGTAGCGCAAACCCTCGTGATAAAAATCAAAGTGACGCGCCAGCGTTGCACCCGATTCGTGCAGCGTGCGACACATGGTCATGGCGCGGCGCAAATGTTCTTCATTTGAGGTGTCGAGCGTGTGCGCATGCGGAATAAAGCGCGAAATTTTCCAGCCTTTTGCCTCGTCCTCATAAATAAACGTGGTATCAAGCCCCAGGTCGCGCGCCTTAATGAGCGCCTGTTTTTCGCTTTTGCGGTCGATCATCTTATCGGTGCCAGCACCAGGATGACGATACACATACTCCTTGCCATCTACCTCAAAATGGCACGAGAGGTTGGTAAGCCCCTGCTTAAGGGGATAAAAGCCCGTAATGTCCTCTTTATTACAATGCAAAACGGCGCAAATGTTGTCAAACACTTCCGAATCAACGTTGGCAATAAAATCGGGGTCAAAACTGCGCAAATCGTCGAGCGAGTCAAACTCCAAAATGTCCGACGCCGGATAGCAACGCGCATACATCGGCAACTCTTTTATGTGTTCAAGATAAATGGTTTCCCACAGCTTAGATGCGCACTCAGGCTTTGGAAATTCCTCCGTTAAAATACGGGCAAACGTTTTTGAAAAACTGCGGCTAAAGTACACGTGGCCAAGCATAATATCGCCGTCAGCGCCGCCAATATCCACCTTGGTAATAAGGCCTTTTGCGCCCGTTGTAACAACCCATTCATCGGTTGTACCTTCGTGGTGCTGCACCGCGTAGTACGAATCGTATACGTAGCGCTCAAAGGGATTGTGTACAAAGTAGTTGTCCGACGAGCAAATGTACGTGTTGTCCAAACGGTCGCGCACATACCATAAGGTTGAGTTATTGTTTTTTGTGGCGTAGTCGGGGTTAATAACAATGTCCACGCCATATTTTACCGAAAGATAAAAGAAGTACTCTTTTTTGTAGCCAACAACAACGCAGATGTTATGAATACCAACTTCGAGCAGCTGTTTTATCTGGCGCTCAATGAGCACTTCGCCTTTTACGCGCAAGGTACCTTTAGGGCGCTCATACGAAATAGGCGCAAATCGCGAGGAGAGCCCCGCCGCCATAATAATGGCATTTGTTACTTTGTAGGGTTCAAGTGCAGCAATACCCGCATCGGTTATACGCCCTTGTGCAACATAGCCCTTTGCGTGCGCATCCTTGAGCGCACGATTTACCGATCCAAGTGAGAGATTGGTTTTTTCGCACAGCTCACGCTGCGTATACGATTTGCTTGCATTACCAATCGCGCGAAGAACCAAAAAAAGTGTGTACGAAAGTTTCATACTCATCCTTTGTTACTCGTGGGTATCCAATGTAAACAGCAGCGCTAACGTGTGGGTAGCTGCATGGATATCCTGCGGATAGCTTGTGTGTTCATAAAACGATTATAGTAAAGTTATTTTGAACGTTCAATAATTAATTTTTACTGAATATTTTGAACACTTGATGTACATATTCAAAGCAAATATAATGATACTGCAGCTTATGCAGGATAATCCTTAGACGCGGCATTGTCGCCAGAGGTAATAGTACCAGGCACGTTTGCAGCAGACATGGTATCGCCATGCTCATGAGCTGGCATGCGCTTTGATACATCTACCAGGTAGTATATACACGCAAGCAAAAAGCACACAGCACACAAGCCCATTGCAATGTCGTAGAGGACGGCTGCGCCCATAAGACCAAAGCGTTCAACAAGAGCTGACGCACCATAACATGCAATGCAACTTATGCCATACGCACCATAGATAACGCGCTGGTGGCGCATGGTAACAATGGCGTAGTACAAAATAATACCAAGGGCATTAAACAACCCGCCCACAAGCAATACCTGCAGCTCAAGGGCATATGCCGCCAAATCGATACCCGATAGAGTCGAGAGCACCTGAATCCCAATAAGCCCCGCAGCAATCATGGTAACCACAGTAGCCACACACACCGCGGCAAAGCCTTTTACAATAATGCTGATAAACGCCCGTATATTGTGGTTACTAAACGATGTAGACATTTCGGTTAACAGCGGCTTAAACACAAAGCCGCTTAGCAAATTGATAACAAGTGACGGCATAAACAAGTAGGAATACAGTGCTTGGACCTGCGGCGTAAGATAGGCATCGATGGCATATTTTGGTGCATTGGTAATGTACACGAGCATAAACGACCCACAGAAAAGCGGCAGGCACGCAAGCAGCAAACGCGCGATGGGGCGCACACGAAACGACGGTACCAGTGCAACAAAGCGCCGTGCAGGAATGATATTGCACACAAAGCAGGTAACCGCACCTACAATAAGTGCAACAACGCAGCTTACTTGCAAATCGCGAGAAAGCCAGGCGGCAAGCGTAAAGCCCAGCATCATCGCGCAAATGCGGAAGAAAAATGCCTTTCCTGCAATGTCGAGACGTCCTTTTTGCTGAAACATACCGTGAAACACGTCTTCAAACGCATCAAAAATACGAAGCAGCGCAACAAGTATTACCACACAGGCCTCGGCGGTAAAGCCTTTTGTAATAAGCGTGTATGTCATAATCGTAAGAACCATAATTGTGCAGGTAACAATGCGTGCACCGTAATACACCGCAAAGCTAAAGCGCTCGTTTGCATCGGTTGCTTGGTATGAGCGAATCTCAAAATGGCCAAGCACCTGAAACTGCTGAGCCAGCGCAAACGCAAGTGAAAACAGACCAGCAGCCTCAACACCAATAAGACGCGTGCACGCAAGCAGCATACACACGCTCGAAAACGCATTGGCAAGCGAGCCAAGCGTATTCCACAGGTAATTCTTTTTGAGCTGGGCGGTGTCGGTTGTAGCGCTCACGCATATCCTTTCGGCAGGTAACAGGGGTGTTTGTGGGGCGGTAGTTGTAGATGGCTACGCTAGTAGTTGGTTTGCGATTAGTGAGTGGTCGTTTCTGTAGTTGAGCTAGCGGCGGGTGCACCTTCCCCATCCGACTTGACAGCTGTAGACTCTCCATCAGCCACCACATCAACAACCACACTATCCGCCGTATAGGGACCAAAGTTGAGCTTTGACGGGTGATGATTTTTTCTATCGTCCAAAGGTGGAAGCTGCATATAATCGCCAAACCCGCGGCGCAACATGGTGTCGTATTCCTTGGGCAAATTCACCGTAATCGATTCGAAGGGCACGCGATGCGCAGGATAGGCTTCTTTGCGCGTACATGCCCAGGCCATCGGGTCTCTATCCATAAAATCGCAATAGATGTCCGTATTCTCGTGCGCGCCGCTTGTTGCCGCTTTTTCCCACTGCTTATGAATCCACAAGGGCGAAACACAACAAAGCTTCATCACACCATAAGCAATGTAGCACAGTGCACGTGCAAGCTGCTTGTAGGGCGCCGCAAGCGACAGATGCGGACGCGGCGTAGCACGCAAGAAAGCAAGACGCGCCCAAAACCAGCACGCACGCTTTTGGGCACGATAGGCACGCGGGTTGGTGTGGGGTTTATCAAGCGCAAAAAGTCCAATACCAATAGGATACTGAAATGGACAGACATCAAACTCATCAGGCACGCACAAGGTGTTACGCAGTGAAAAATTTGCATTGCATGCAGGGAAAAACGGTTCATTGCGGCCACTTATAAGCTCATACTCGCTGCTCATCACAGCCGGTGCCTCGGCCATAAAACGTTCGTAGTCTTCACGAAACAGCGCAATATCAACGTCGTCATCCCAAGGAATAAAACCCTTGTGACGCACGGTGCCAATAGCGGTGCCGCCATATACAAAATATGGAATATTGAGCTTTTGGCAAATTGCATCAAATTCACCAAGAATGCGCGTAGAAACAAGCTGTAGATGGCGCAGCTCAGCGGGGTTTTCATATTGTTTGTATGCCATATCAACCAACTTTTCGAACAACAAGTAACAGAGCGTTGTGATACCATGTGCAACGCGCTAGAACGAAAGACGCAAGAACTTTATACTAGTATAGGTAATTGCCACGCGCACGTGCAATATACTTCGCTCACGACAAAAACAAGGATGGAACTCGTGTATACATCGCAAGACCACACGTTTGTAATTTGTGCTTACAAAGACAGCCCCTACCTGCAGGCATGTATGGAGTCGCTTGCTGGGCAAACGCAGCGCTCGCGCATTATCCTGGTTACATCGACGCCGTCGCGCGCCATAGAAGCAGCATGTGAGCATTTTGGCATTCCTATGCACATAAACACCACCGCGCATCACGGAATTGCAGGTGACTGGAATTTTGGTGTTGCGTGCGCACACAGCGCGCTTGTTACCATTGCGCATCAAGACGACGTGTATAAACCACGCTACACTGCCGACATGCTGCAAGCGCTCAATCGTGCTAAAGCGCATGAACCCCTTCTCTATTTTACAAATTATGCAGAATTACGTAACGGTGCCGAACAAGCGCAAAACAGGCTGCTTGCCATAAAACGCTGCATGCTTACGCCGTTTTTGAGCCCGCTGCTGTCACGTATGCGATGGGTGCGCAAACTGGTGCTTGGCTCGGGCAACCCCATCTGCTGCCCCTCAGTTACGCTTATACAATCTACCTGCGAAAAGCTTGGCAGAAACGAATTTTTTGATGCAGAATTTGGGAGCAATCTCGACTGGCAAACCTGGCTTTTAATTGCAAAACTTCCCGGCATGTTTGTGTACAACCCCACCATCGAAATGTGCCATCGCATTCACGAAGGTTCGGAAACGTCGCGGCTCATCGAAAATCAAACGCGTGATGCCGAAGATTTAGCAATGCTAGGCTCGTTTTGGCCGCGACCGATAGCGCGCATGCTGCATGTGCTCTACAAACACGGACAAGACAGCAATCGCTCGTAGCTCGTAGCCAATTGCAACAAACCACCTGCTCGCAGCTACACCTCACGCTGCCCGTGCACGATGGAACTTGAATCTACAAGCACGAATCTACAAGCGCGGGCACAGGCGTATCAGCGTTACCAATTGCCAAATTCAAGACGCGCGGGATAGTGATTTTTACGCTGCTCTACCGGCGGCATCTGCATATAATCGCCATAAAATGCCGTAAGATGCTCGTGAATATTTGCAGGGAAATTTACCATCATGCCTTCAAACTCAAGCTGCTTTAAGGGATACACTTCGTCGTGCGTCCACACAAGGTTGTAGGGCGTGGTGTCGTTCATATACGCAATGCGATTGGTGGAAGTATCCATATACATACGCCGCGCACGGGTTTCGTTTTCAACACAGCGTTCAAGCGAAATGGGAATAAGCTGCACAAGCGCACCTGCTGCATACGTTGCCGCACGTACAAGTGCACCTTTAAAGCCGTGATACACAATTGTGGGGCGCGGTATGAGCTTAAGCAAGCGCAAATGCGACCAAAACCAGGCGCGACGTGCTTGTTTTCTAAATTCTGCCTCGTTATCGCTAATGGGGTCGAGCTCGTAAATATCAAGAAAAATGCCAAGCGAAAGCGGTAAGTCTTTAAGCGCCTCTTCGCAAAACTGCGTGCCTTTTATCATAATGCGCGACGTAGGAAGCGGGTACATAGGATTTTTGTGCGCGTTAATAACCTCATATTTATCGGCATATTCCTGCTCAAACACAGAAAGCAACGTGTCGTAATCGCGCGCGGGCAAACACACGTCGATGTCATCGTCCCAGGGAATAAACCCTTTATGACGAAAGGCGCCTATACCCGTGCCACCGTATGCAAAGTAAGTAAGTTTATGGGTAACACACACCTGGATAAAATCTTTTAGAATCATAAGCTCCAAGCGTTGCACGTGGTGGAGCGTTTCGTCGTCGTATTCAGTCATGCAGCACCTTTCAAACATGTATCAAAGTTGCATAGAAAATGTGTCTGAATTATTGTAAACTAAGCGTATGAATTACGTATAAAACTAACGAATGTGTCACATTTTTAGGCATAGCAGAAGTAGTGTTGTGCAGCAATTTGGGAGGATTTATGCCACGTGCATCCATAGTTATACCATGCTACAACGCAGAGGCATATATTTCTCAAACGATAGATTCGGCATGCGCGCAAACCGTGTCTGACATCGAAATTATTGTGGTTGATGATGGTTCAACCGATAATACACCGCGCATTCTTGCTCAAAAAGCCGAAGCCGACCCTCGTATTCACGTGTATCAACAGAACAATGCTGGTGAAGGTCCCGCACGCGAAGCCGGACGCGTCCGCGCATGTGGCACGTGGCTGTACTTTTTAGATGCCGATGACATTATGGAGCCAACGCTCATTGAAGACGCAATAGCGCAGGGCGAACGTACGCGCGCCGACATCGTTATTTTTAAAACGCGCGAACTCGACAATCAAACCGGTGAGCTGCGTAGTTTTCCCTGGTCGTTTGTTACCGATTGGCTCGAAGTACCTGCAGGAACCCAAGGCTTTCAGGGAAAAAGCGGTATTGACCGCATTGTTATCGGCGATATGTCTGGCGTGTTTTGTCCACGCGAACATCCGCTGCGCATTTTTAATTCGTTTCAAAATTGGGTGCATAACAAGCTGTTTCGCAAGAGCTTTGTTGATGGCCGCAAGCTGCAATTTCAGCCGATTCACCGCACAGCCGATTTGTTATTTGTGTGCCGTGCGCTTGCCGAAGCCGACCGTATTGCGCTTGTTGACAAAGAACTTCATCGCTACCGTGTAAACAATGCTCTCTCGGCTCTCAACAGCAGCGATGCGTGGCCACTCGACTTTTATGAAGCGTTTTTAGCGCTGCGTAAAAGCCTAGAAGAGCACGGCCTGTGGCTTTTGTACCACGACTCGTTTATCAATTGGGTGCAAGAAGGCGTTGCGATGAATTTGCAGCGTGCGCGCTCGTTTGATGCATTTATGGCAATTGTGCATTGCATGCGCGATGAGCGCGGGCTTATCAAACTCGATTTTCTTACTGCAACCAAAACAGGTGCAATAAATCCCGATAGATGGGAGCGCTGCTGCGCGATACTAAACGCGCCGATAGAAGAGCTGCTCTACATGTACTTTGCGCGTGAGCGCAGGCAGGCAGAACTTTATGCTACGCAGGCATCAGCGCTGCGGCGTGAGTGCAAAAAGCTTGCAAATAGTAGAGAGCAGCGCGTGGGCGAAGCCATGATTCCGCTTATCGATAAGCCCATAACGCGCACGCTTATTAACACGTTTCATTTGGGCGAACGAGTAGGTATGCGTCATACCGAGCAGGAATAGCGCCAGCACGGTACATCTACCAACAGCACATCTACCAACACGCGCAGGCGCACAAGCGCGCATGTCAGCATATACAGGCATACACACGCACACTACCATTGCAACTGATAATAATTGCTAAATCCGTTAACCTGAGCGTTCACAAACTCATCGGGCTGTGCAAAAAATGCGGGATGCTTTGCCAGCATGTATGCTTTTTCTTGCATATAGCGCGCCTGCTGCACGGGATCGGTAACTTCACGCGAACGCGACGAAAATTCGCGGTGATACAGCTCAACGAAGGGGTTATACACCACCCAATAGCCCGCATGGCGCGCACGCAGGCACATATCACCATCGTTAAACCCAACCGCCAGCGACTCATCGTAGCCGCCAAGCTCGTCAAAAACACTGCGGCGCATAGCGTGAAGCGCGCCCGTTACCATCGAATATTCGCGCGGCATATCAAGCGAATGCAAATAGCCTGGATTATCGGCGGGCAAGTTTTGGTTGATGTGCGAAAAGTCGCCATTTGGATTTGCTATCATGCCTGCATGCTGAATAAGTCCGTCTTTGTAGAGCAACTTTGCACCCACAATGCCCACCTGCGGCCTGTGCAACATGCCTACAAGTTCCTCTAGCCACATAGGTGCAATAACCTCAGTATCGTTGTTAAGAATTACCAAGTAGTGCCCGCGCGCCTTGCTCACGCCATAATTTACGAGCGCCGAATAATTAAACGCGTGATTCTGCGTGGTATACGTAACCACCCGCGCACACGGCGTGTCGCGTAAAAGCTCCTGATAATACGCAAACGTTTCGGGTTGTACACTGTTATTTTCAACCAGCACAAGTTCGTATGAGCACGGCGGCGTTTTTTGCAGAATAGATGTTACGCATGCTTTGAGCAATTGCACATGATCGCAGGTAGGAATAATAATACTTATCTGTGGCGACTGCGTGCTCTCCTGCGTGTACACAGGCGTTTGCGCACCATCATAGCGCACGCGATAGCAGCACAAATCAGAAGTATGTTCCGCGCGCGCATGCACGCCCATACAGGTAAGATGATGCTGCAGCACGTAAAGGCCCCAATCGTCCATCATGTGAAATGCTTCTTTGCGAGCCGCTTCATCCTCTAACAGCTCACAGGGTACATGATGATACAAAATTTTTGAAATGTGTACGCATGCGCGTGTATATTCAAGCGCACGCAGTGCCAAATCGTAGAGCTCTACCCCATATAAGCAGCGCATATGCGTGGGAGTTTTATGGATATGACGATAGTACTCACGATCGTACGAATCGCGCTTCATTGTTGCAACATCGCATGGCGAGCGAAGTTCATCCAAAAGCGCAGTTCTCAAGACAAGTGAATGTCCAAAATAATTGGTGCCTTCAAGCCCAATCATGCTTGCTGCATAACTCACGTGCGGTTTTGTGCAGCCTTGGGGCGTGAGCTCATCTTCATCAACATGTACAACATCGCAGGGTGTACCTTTTGCTATGTGCTGTGCTACCGTTTGTGCAATATGCCACAAGGCATCGGGCGTGGGAGCTGCCCCCTCACTCATAATGTAAACGTACGGCTTTTCTATAAACGAACATGCATACGCAAGATACGAGCTATGGTGCGCATAATGGTCGCGAGATGCATCGTGAATATCATCTGTAGGCTGCGCTACGCCGGCAGCAACCGCGCCTGAATCTGACAATGATTCACCAGCTACAGCTTGGTTTTTCTGCGATTGTTCCACCTTCATGCGCACATAGATAATGCGCGCATCGGCCTTAGTATAGCTATGAAGCCAGCGTGCAATATCTGTTTGTTGGTTGGGAGTGCGCATGTGCGTGCAATCGAGGACGATAAGCTGCCATGCCGGAAAACTCTGACTGAGCATCGCGTTAATGCTGCGCGCAAGCAACGTATGCGCTGTTGAAAAAACAGGCAACACCACCGAAATAGCCATATGTGCAAGCGCATCATCAAACGATGTCTGAACAGGCTGGACGGATTGTGCAGATTGTGCAGGTTGAGCAAGTGGCGCAGCGGGTGCGGGTTGCGCAGCGTGCAAGCTGCTATCTTCGCGGTGTTCCATACATGCGCGCGCCTCTTCGTACCTGCGTGTTTGCATAGCGCACTGCTCAGATGTAGCTGCGTGCTCATCAAACCAGCGCTCATAGTGAGGATCGTGAGCACAATCGCGGCTAAACCGCTCGGCTTCAGCAATACGCGCTGCTGCTGCAGCAGGAAAAATAGTATAAAACGCTTCGTAAGTAGATGCAGATGCTTTTTGCAACGCGTGGGCACGATCTGCGTCATCGCTACAGCTCAACGATGCCACATGCTTAAAGTTGAGACGCGCGCATACAACAGCATGCATGCACGCGTGCGGCAATGCAACCGAAAACACCGCGCGACGAACGCATACAGCGCTGTCATCTTGAACAGCTGCCGTTTGCTCTTCTAGGGTAATTACACGCGCACGTATGGGCTCGCCTGTGCTACTCAACACGCAACAGCTCATAGGAAAATATTCAAAAGCAGGAGAATTGTCGCAGGTAAAACGCGCTTCGAACCGCCATATACGCATCGGCACATCGGGTGAGTCGCTTGTTTGCGCAGTGGCATTCCAAATACCAATAAGATTAAGCTGATGGTGCGTAAACGCAGCGCTGTGAATGGTGCGGCGTAGCAAAGCAGCCGCCTGAGGATGACGCAATGTAAGCAAGCGCGACATGTAGCGCGACGTATGAGAGCCAAAAACAAACGACCACGTTTCATGAGATAGAGCACGCGACGCACGCGTTATGTTGAGCTCAACCACACAATCAACGCTCAGAAGCGGAATAATAACAACCCACCACGACCCCGTTGCAGCATCATCAATGCATGCACGGGCACCATAGAGCTCGTCTAAACACACAAGACGCGCAGGACACGACATATTCGTATCTTTGGTATGTGCATGCACTGTAAGCAATGCGGGCTTTTCGCACAGCTGAATGCAGGCAAACCCTGCGTTTTCACCGCGGCAAACCATTTTTAATTGCGCGAGTTTCATGCAGTCCCCTTACTGTTGTCAAAACTTAAGCAGCGCACGCACGACATGCGGCTGTGCGAGCGAAACTAATGTGCAGCGCCTTTTGGAGCGCCTTTTGGAGCATCTTACCTGCGCGTACGTTGTACATACGTGGCAAACGATTCATGATGAGTATCTTTATCAGACAAAATAACCTGCGAGGGTGAAAATCTATCGCAGCCACAGGGCGCAGGCCAGCTAATAGCAAGATCGGGATCGTTCCACATAAGGCCACCTTCATCGCCCGGATGATATACGTCGTCGCACTTGTAGCAAAATTCTGCCTCATCTGAGAGTACAAAAAATCCGTGAGCAAAGCCGCGTGGTATAAAGAATTGTCGATGATTTTCGGCCGATAATTCAACGCCTTCCCACATGCCAAAGGTATCTGAACCTGCGCGCAAGTCTACCGCAACATCAAACACACAACCACGCACAACACGAACGAGTTTTGCCTGAGGGTGTTCAATCTGAAAATGCAGGCCGCGAAGGACGCCTTTTGTAGAGCTTGACTGGTTATCCTGCACAAACGTAGTAGAAATACCACCCGCAGCAAAATCGGATGCTTTGTACGTTTCCATAAAGTACCCGCGCGCGTCACCATACTGTTTGGTATCAACAATAATAACGTCGCGAATAGATGTAGGTGTAAAAATAAAATTGCCCGATTGAATAGCCTGAGATGTTTCTGTAGGTTGTGTCATACCTTAACTCCTTTAGCGCACACTCCTTTAGTGCACGAATTGTGCAATACCTGCAACGGTTTATTTCATTGTAGCGCACGAATATACGCCTACGATATGTTCATACAATGCTACGTAAATGCACACAGCGCGCCAAACGCAGCAGCGGCAGCGCACCTACCAGTGCAATCTTTCTCGCTCTCAGACAAAAGGAAAGAACAGGTGCGCGCTACCATGATATGCAGATTTGCTCAAAAATAGAGGTATACGTGCTCAAAGTACACAATGGTGCGGTATACTTGCACAGATATACCAACTTTATGGAGAACTATGTCTGCAATATTAGCAATTGTGCCTGCATACAACGAGCAGCAGTGCATACAACAAACAATCGATGAGCTGCGCCGCGTATGCCCTGGCGTAGACTACCTTATTGTAAACGACGGCTCGCGCGACGAAACCGCAGCTATATGCCGTAGGCGCCATTTTAACTACATAAATGTGCCCATTAACTGCGGCCTTGCTTCGGGCGTTCAAGCTGGCATGAAATATGCAGAGCGCAATGGCTATTCTGCAGTTGTGCAATTTGATGCCGATGGTCAGCACAAACCCGAGTACATCCTGCCTATGTACGAGCACATGCAAAAAACAGGTGCCGACGTTGTTATTGGTTCACGTTTTGTTGACGGCACAAAACCAACGGGTGCACGCGGAGCGGGCGGCAAGCTTATATCGGCGCTTATTATGCTTTGCGCTCATACAAAAATCTACGACCCTACAAGTGGTATGCGCATGTTTAATGCCAAGCTCATTAGCGAATATGCCCACGGTTTCGATTTAGCGCCCGAGCCGGATGCGCTTGCCTATTTTGCGCGCAAAGGTGCACGCATCGAAGAAATTCCTGTTACCATGCGCGAGCGGCAAGGTGGCAAAAGCTATTTCGACCTTACACACATTATTTCGTACATGAGCCGCACGTGCATGTCGATTGTTTTGTTCCAGTGGTTTCGCTAACCAACGCGCGGGCACGCAATTTGTACAGATAGGACAAACATGGGAACCATTTTACGCATACTCCTCATTGTTGGCGCGGTGCTTTTGGTAGCACACGTGCTCACCAACATAAAAAAGTCGCGTATCCAAATCGAAGACTCACTTTTTTGGGTGAGTTTTGTTGGACTCATCATTATCATCGCCGTGTTCCCCACCATTATGACGTGGACGGCGGGGCTGTTTGGCTTTGTGTCTACCAGCAACTTTGTATTCCTCGTGGTGGTTGGCATTCTTCTTCTTAAGGTGTTTACCTCGTCGGTAGAAATATCGCGGCTTAAGTTTCGCGTAAATCAGCTGGCACAAGAAGTGGCACTTACCAATAAACGTAATTTCGATCGTCAACAGCTTGAACAAAATGCAGCTGCACCAGCAGCAAGGCAAACCGCAGCAACAGACAGCAGCGCGCAGGCTGGCGCGCCGCACGCACACGCGAATGAGGGTGCTCAAGCTCCCCAGAGCACCATGCAGTAGGTGACATATGCCCTGGTTAACCTTCCTTGTTGCCTATGGATTGGGCGTTTTACTTCTTACCATTCCTGGCTATATTCTTGCGCGCGCGCTTAACATCAGTCGCCTGTGGAGCATATGTATTTCGCCCCTGTTTAGTTGTGGGTCGCTATGGTTTGTAGGCGAGCTGCTATATCGGCTTCACATATATGCCACGGCGTATACCTTGGTTGCAAGCTCGATTGTTCTTGCAATTGTCGCGCTAGGTTTTGGACGTGTTGTTCTAGGCAGACTGCCCGCCTGCAAGCAATTCTGCACACACAAAGGCGCACTTGAAACAATCGTATTTCCGCACATATCACCATGGCACATTATTGCCTATGTAAGCTGCGCCATTATTGCAACCTACCTGCTGTTTGTAAGCTGTCTTTCTCACCCGGATAACATTAATCTTGCATGGGATATGACGCAGCACTTAAACATCACACGCACCATGATGTACGACGGCATGTTTTCGTCGTTTCACATAAATGCATATGCCCCCTACGAAGCACAGTTTGCGCCCTGGGACATATCAAAACCAAGTTTTTACCCTGCAACGTGGAACATTTTGTGTGCGTGCATAGCTGAAATTGTACATGTCGACCTTTCAACAGCAGCAAATGCCCTGAACAGCGCCGTGTGTAGCATCGCCGTGCCGCTTGGCATGTTGAGTATTATTTCGTGCATCGTGCAGCAAAAGCCATATACCAGTAAAACTAGGTATATTCGCTGTGGGGCACAATGGGCAGGTTGTATTATTTCATGCGTGATTATTATATTCCCGTGGAGTATGTTGGTGTGGGGTCCTATTTTCCCGTATCTACTAGGACTTAGTCTCACGCCACTTTTTTGCAGTATTTGGATGAGCGGCGTTATGTCGTGGACACAAAGGTCCACGCGCTTGCAATTTGTGCTGCTTATGGTGTTTGCCACTATCTCTCTCTTATTTATTCATCCCTCAGTACTCTTTACCTGCGCATTGTTTATGGCACCGTGGTGTGCACAGCAAATTTACACCAGCAACAAAACACTGCGTATTTCACGCACAAAAGTACTCACCTGCCACCAAGCGACCTATCTATTTTGTGCGTGCTGCATTATAGTATGGTGCATCCTTTATTTGATAATCGCAAAAAAAGGCATGCTCGCAGGCTTTTATTGGGAAAAGTATACCGACGTTGTATCTGCGTTACGAAGCGTACTCGGCATGTGCTTTGCAACGGAACATCATGATCCCATGATTCAAACTCCACAACCAGCATTAACTATACTCGTATGTATCGGTTTTTGGGTAGCGTTACGTAAATTATGCGCATCATGGCTTGTATGTACTTGGATATGGCATGCACTTATATGTATGTATGCCACAACTTTTGACCTTCCTGGAAAAGTATTTTTATCGGGGTTTTGGTATACCGATCCACAACGGCTCGCGGCAAACACTGGCGTTCTTACCATTATTCTTGCGTGCATGGGCGCAGGTTGGCTTATAAGCACATGCATGGAAATACTCAAATACAAACGAATAAACAAGGATAACGAGGTTGTGCCTCAAGGCACGTCGCGCGGCATGTTTGTAAGCTCCACTATAGGCGTATGCGTTATTATCGTATGTGCCATCGTTACACTACGCTTCGACTCACCACTCTATAACGAAGCAGCTCCGCAGGTATTTCGCTCAGATGTCACAAATATATATACGAAGCATGATATTCTTACACCAGAAGGACGCGCATTTTTAGAGCGAGTACAAGGGATTCTTAAGAACCGCGGCTGGGCGCCAATTATTAACAACCCATATGATGGATCGGTTGCCGCATATGGCATGTATGGCTTGCCCTGCATGTACCGCCACCCTAACACATTTAATCTTACCGAGTATGATTCTACCAGCGTGCTCCGTGAGCAGCTTGTAAACTATCGCCTGTCGCCCACCGTTCAAGAAGCGCTTAAGCAAACGGGTGTGCGCTATGTGCTCCACCTTGCCGGTGTTGGTCAAGTGCTATATCCACGTAACTATCACACATGGCAGTTTTCGGGCATTGACAATGTGAACGACACCACGCCCGGCTTTACCATTCTTGCGGCCGAAGGCGAAATGCGCCTCTATGAAATTGATGATGTAGCTGCCCAAACGCTGTAACCTGTAAAACACGAGCACAGGCAACACGCAGGCAGGCAACGCGTATGCTAGCGACCCTCGTACATGTCTTTGTAGTACTGCTGATACGAACCGGAGCACACGTTTTCTACCCATTGCTGATGCTCAAGATACCAGGTAATCGTTGCGCGAATACCATCCTCATACGGCGTTTCGGGCTCCCAGCCAAGTTCACGCTTAATTTTGGCAGGCTCAATACCATAGCGGCGATCGTGACCTTTTCGGTCGGTAACATAGCGGATAAGGTCTTCGTTTATAGCAGCATCGCCCGTAATATCATGGAGCTGCTGAATAATGGTTTTTACAATGTAGATGTTTGAGCGCTCGTTATGCCCGCCCACATTGTAAGCTTCGCCCAAACGACCGTTTTTTGAAACCATGTCGATTGCCTTGCAGTGATCGTCCACATACAGCCAGTCGCGCACGTTTAAGCCGTCGCCGTATACGGGCAGCTCTTTGTGGTGAAGCGCGTTGTGAATCATAAGCGGAATGAGCTTTTCGGGGAACTGATATGGTCCGTAGTTATTTGAGCAGCGCGTTACCACGCTCGGGAATTTGTAGGTTGTATAATACGCACGCGCAAACAAATCGGCAGACGCCTTTGACGCAGAATAGGGGCTGTGACCTGCAAGAGGTGTATCCTCATAAAAGTAATCGGTTTCTTCTGGACAGGCGGGGCTTCCATTGGGATTCATTGGGTGATTAAGGCTGAGTGCACCATACACTTCATCGGTGGACACGTGCAAAAAGCGATGGTTACCATAGCTTCCATCGGACTTTTCCCACGCGGCACGACAACAGTTAAGCATGGTAACAGTGCCTAACACGTTGGTATCAACAAAGAGTGTTGGATTTTCGATTGAGCGATCAACGTGCGACTCTGCTGCAAAGTTAATGACAATATCGGGGTTATAACGCTGCAAAATTGCCGTAATGGCCTGAGCATCACGAATGTCGGCATGCTCAAAGTGGTAGCGGTCATCGTTTTCAACGCTCGTAAGATTTTCGAGATTACCTGCATAGGTAAGGGCATCAACATTTACAATCGCACAATCGCTATGATGCGAAAGCATGTACAAAATAAAGTTGGAGCCAATAAACCCTGCTCCGCCGGTAACTAAATAGGTAGTCATACTCCATCCTTTACAGTAATGTGCTCACGTGGGATTCACGCTGCACCACGTTATGTATAGTGCGTACTTTTGCGCAGCAGCAACACGCTGCACAAAAGGCGACATGGTGCGCGTTATGCGCGCTTCTCATACAACGCACAATTAGTGGCATAGCTATGCAAGGCTTCGCGCCAGTTTCGCATAGGAGGAATGCCGGCGCGGCGCATGTTTGCATTGTCTAAGCTCGAATAATGCGGACGCGACGCGCTTTGGGGGTGTTGCTCTTTATATGTAGCAGACGAAATGCGCGTAACGCGGCACGGCTTTGCAAACTCGTCCATAATAGCCTGCGCAAAATCGGCCCACGAACAGGTACCCTCGCAGGTGCAGTGATACACGCCATACGGCGCGCCTGCTGCAATGCGTACGATGGCAAGTGCAAGGTCTTCTGCCGAAGTAGGATTGCCAAACTGATCGTCTACCACAGAAATACTCTCGTGTGTTTGCGCAAGCGAAAGCATTGTTTTAACAAAATTTTTGCCCGTATACCCATACAGCCACGCAGTGCGCACAATAAACGACGCAGGACAGGTTACACGCACGAGGGCTTCACCTGCAAGTTTAGACTGGCCATACCCACTTATGGGGCACACCATGTCGTCTTCAACGCGGGGGCGCTGCTGCGTGCCCGCAAACACATAGTCGGTTGATACGTGCACAAGTGCTGCATGCTGGTTGTTGCACGCATGCGCAAGGTTGTAAGGGCCTTGTGCATTAGCGGCAAACGCAGCCAAACGATTGGCATCGCAGCCATCAACGTTTGTCATAGCTGCACAGTTAATTACAAGGTCGTAGGGCTCATGAGAAGAAAACCACTCCTCTACGGCTTGCTGGGACGAAATATCACAATCGTCCATATCAATGTAATCTACCTGCGCCGCCTTATATGATGCAGGCAGCTCTCCTGCCTCAGATGAACCATGCGAAAAGAGGTGCTCAAGCGCACGTCCAAGTTGACCATGTGAACCAGTTACTAAAATGTGCATACTTCATTCTTTCATACGTAACACTGCTAGAAGCAATGTAGACACTGCTGAACCTGGGAGCGATGCGGGTAACACGATAACTAACTGCCCGGGTGCGTGCCTAGAGGCGCTCTAGCTGCTGCCCTATTCGATACTCGCGCAGCTTGGAACAATTTTGCCTTCGGCAACAATGGTAAGGTGCTCGCCATACGCACTTTTACCGTAGCGTGCGGCACTTTCGAGCAGCTGCTCACGTTGTATCCAGCCATTCTCAAATGCAATTTCCTCAGGAACGGAAACGGGCAAATCCTGGGCTTTTTCTACCGTCCGCACAAACTGCGACGCCTCAAAAAGCGACTCCATGGTGCCGGTATCGAGCCAGGCAAACCCGCGACCAAGTGTTACCACGTTAAGACTGCCATCTTCAAGATACATGCGATTAACGTCGGTAATTTCATACTCACCGCGTGCAGAGGGTGTAACGCGCGACGCAAAATCGCACACCCGATTGTCGTAGAAATACAAGCCGGTAACGGCGTAGTTGCTTTTGGGTACGGCCGGTTTTTCTTCGATAGAAATAGCATTGTAGTGCTCGTCGAACTCAACAACACCAAAACGCTCGGGATCGTCTACACGATAGCCAAACACGGTAGCGCGCCCCTCTTGTGTTGCACGCGCCGCAGCACGCAAACGCTGCGAGAGACCGTTGCCATAAAAGATGTTGTCACCCAACACAAGCGCGCACGAATCGTTGCCTACAAAGTTTTTGCCAATAACAAACGCCTGCGCAAGGCCATTGGGTTTGGGCTGCTCAGCATAGGACAAACGCACACCAAACTGACTGCCGTCACCAAGCAAGCGCTTAAAATTGGGAAGATCGGCGGGCGTTGAAATAACAAGAATGTCGCGGATTTGGGCAAGCATAAGGGTGCTAAGCGGGTAATAAACCATGGGTTTATCATAAATTGGCAGCAGCTGCTTGCTGGTAACCAACGTAAGAGGATACAAACGTGTGCCCGACCCTCCAGCCAATATAATGCCTTTCACGTACTACTCCTTTCGCACGTTTCCACGAGTGTTGGTTTTATTATAAAGTGCGAATGTGCGCGCGTGAGCTAAAACCTGCGCATAGCATCTAAACCACAATAAATATTGTTGTAGCCAAAGTTTTCGCTATACCACGGGTCGCTTTTGCGTAGCGTATGGCTCCAGCGCGTCCAAAATGTGCCAAAATCGAACATAAGCCGCTCAAGGCGGGCGGGATTATCTGCATGACCACGCGAAACAGATTCATGATGATACAGCTGTGTGTCGCTGCGCTGCACAATGGTATAACCATGTGCACGAACGCGCAGGCACACATCGGTATCGTTAAAGTTTACCGGCAAGCTCTCATCAAACGAGCCACACTCATCATACACTCGCCGCGGCATCATCATGCACGCACCTGTCACGGCGCGCTGTTCGTGGTTGTACACATTCATGTGTGCATAGCCCTCATATGCAGCGTCTATACCCGAATACACATGCTGCGGGCTCCACAGGTTGCTTCCCAAAACTACGCCCGCATGCTGAATGGTGTTGTTGGCAAAGAGCAGCTTAGCGCCCACTATACCCACACGCTCATATGCAAAGGTTGAAAGGAGCCGCTCTATCCAGTTTGGGGTAATAACCTCGGTATCGTTGTTTAAAAACAGCAGGTACTCCCCCTTGGCTGCAGCAACGCCGGCATTTACGACGCGCGAAAAATTAAACACGCCGCCCGTCTTGCACACGCACACACGCAGGTTGTTGTGAGCCGCTTGAAGCGTTTTATAATACGCAAAGGTAGCGTCGTTCGTGCTGTTGTTTTCTACCAAAATAACTTCAACGTAAGGCCAGGTAGTTTTGGCATAAATTGAGGTAATGCAGCGTGAAAGAACATCCACAGCATCTTTGGTAGGAATAATTATCGACACCAGCGGCTGCCTATGCCACTTGTAGTGCTCAGTGCGCATGCCATCGGATGATACCGAACAGGTAATGGTACACAAAGGCACCTTTTGCTCTGCGCGCGGCGAATGAGAGACGTGCAGACGCTGCGACTGCAGAGCCGACACGAGCGTTGCATATGCGCTTAGCTGCGATGATACAGGATGACACAGTGCTTGATGCGGCGCTTGCGCATGGTAAAGCACGCGGCGAATATGCTGCGGAATAGCCATCGCATGCGGTGTAAACGCTGCAGTTGTGTTGGCAATAAGAAGCGCAGCTGCATGCACGAGAACTGAAGGGTGTGTGCACACGGTTTGCTGCAACACATCGCCGGCATGCTGTAACACCTCGCCCGTTTGCTGCAACACATCGAGCGAAACTGCTAGTCCGTGCGACACATAGGGTGTAAACGCAAGCAGCGTGCTATCCCAGTCGGGCTTAAAATATGGATGATGTACGCCTGTAAGCTGCCCATATGCCGAAAACGTAGCTGCATCCTCGTCGCAATAGACTGCCTGCAGGCCTGGATGTTTACTGATAGCTGTTGCATACCAATACAGCGCATCTACGCTGAGTACATCACCCGCAAAAAGCTGCAAACAATAGCTGTTATGAGCTTGCAGGCTGCCTGAAGCTGTTGCTTGCATAGACGCAATAGTTTGAAAAAGAGCGTCATAGCGGTTTGGCGCCGCACTATCAAACGCATGCACGCAGAGCGCGCCAGAAAGCCAGCTTTCATGTGCAACGTACGCACACGCTCGCGAAAGCGCTGCATAGAGCTGCGGCGCACACACAACCACAACCGTTGCGTTATGCAGGGTTTGTGCTTCGATAGATAAGAGTGTGCGCTGCACTGCAGCAACAACGCTATCCGTATTCGCATCCGTATCCGCACCCGTATCCACGTGCTCAAACGACGCGAGTGCGTCATTGGATGAACATGCGGCATCTTTAGCACTGCTCAAAAACGCATCCGCCCACACAACACAGGTAAGTGCTGTGTCACTGGAAAGATACTGCGCGTGCATGCCCGCGCAGAGACGCTCATACGACTCGCGCTGGCACAGGGCATCGTGTTGTGTACACGCATGCTGCATAAACCATGCAGGATACCGCTCGTCATCTGCGGCACTTTGTGTGCGCGCTGTACTGGCGCGGCGCACATCAGCTACATAAAAATCTTCAAACGTAACAAACGACGACTGTTCACAAGAAAGCTGCGCGGCATGAATGCTCGCAAGCTGCGCGTGCGGCGTATTGGTGTATGCCCACACGCAATATGCCCGCGCGGGCGCAGGTACAGCAAAGCTTACAATCATCGTGCGCGTAGCAGCACTGTGATTTGAACCAACCAGCTGCGTACTATCGCTTAGCACGCGATACTCTGTTGTGATAAGTTCGCCTGCTTCGTTATATAATGCCAGCATACAAGGGGTGTTCATATCACTTCGAGCGGGCGGCACCGTATGTTGCACAGGAGTTGGAGCAAGCTGCGTTTCTGACGTGGGCTTCTTATCGGTTACAACGCACGGCAGCTCCACATAGAGTAGCAGCTCTTCTGTAGGTTGTTCAGCTATGTTCCGCGGTCGAATTTCGAGCAGATCAATACGAGCTCCTGGCCGCATCCCACGCGCATCGATATTACGAATAGCTTCTGCTCGCGCATTGTGCACAAGCGTGTTTAGCTGACCTATCCGCTTCACAAACTCCGCATGCAACGTTTTTTGCACGCGACACACAAGCTCAGGCGGATTAGTTGGGTGTGCTTTGGAAGTTTCGTAGGCTTCTACCACCAGCGTTTGCGTAGACGTAAATACTGAAAGTACACACACGGCACGTTTTACGCACAAACGGCGATGAGCTGCAGAAGCGCTGTCTTGCATGGACATGCACACATCGCGCGTTGTGGTAATATCGATGCACTCACACGGCAAAAATACCGAAGGCGCACTGGTAGATGTGGTAGATGTGGTAGATGTGGCGGCAGCAGCAGACGCGCCCATTGCGTATGCACGAATCGAAATGCGAGAAGAAAGCTCGGCAAACGCACGCGTTGTAGCAAGTGCTGCACGCTCACGGTCGTCTACAGATGCATCGCAGTATGCCGTAAGAGGAGCCTCAAGACACACTTCCATAAATATTTTTCCGCGTCCGCGCGTAATATGTCCAATATGCAAGCGAAATGCGTGCTGGTTAGTATTCATATTAATGCCCTAGCCTATAAGATCCATCGCCATCCAACAATACCGAGTAGTACGGATGAGGCGGCACGAATAATGAAGGATGCACGGCTCGAAACGCAGAATCTATCGTACGCGCGGTTTCTAAATCGCGACCCGTATCGTTAAAAATATCACGTGGCTTAGCCGAAACAACAAAAGGAACGTCACAGGCTTCAACAACGCAAAAACCGCAGCTACGTGCCAATGCCGAAAGCTCACAGGGAAGCGCGCGCGGCTGCAAATCGCAGGTAAGCAACGCGATGGCCGATTTTTCCGTAGCATGTAAAGCTATACTTTGTGCATGGTCGCTTGCACACACAAGAAGCTGCGAGTTTACAACATCAACCTCATGCGCAATGGCTTCATAGCCGCGAATATGCTGGTTATCAGCGCTATACCACGCGTCAATAGTATGCATGCCCTCGGCGTTGATATACAACGCGCCGCCAATTTTGGTGCCGTCGCGCAGCACATCTTTGGTGCCTACAACACCGCAGCTTGGGTGTGCAGCGTGCGCAAGTAAACGCGCAAGCATGTCGTGTGTAACATCGCAGATAGACGCTGTGGCAAGTGCCACAAAACCAGGTGCATCCATACGAAGCACGTATGCCACTGCCTCTAACAGTGATGTAAACGTGTGTGGTGCACTATCGTGCACATCGCCATCATGCGCTTCGTCATCAGTATTGTCGAAGGTAACGCGCCACACCACAGCGGCATCGTCCTCCGCGCCCACATCATCGCGCGCGTCATTACACACAACAGCGCTTTTGCAGGGTTCAATCCAAATGCACTCATACTCATAGCCCAAACACGCAGCTACTTGCCGTGTGCGCTCGGGGTCTTGAGCCGCCGTGCCAATGCACACATAGCGCACATACGGCCGGTACGTGGGTAAAAGTCGCATGGAAAAACGCCGCTGCGTTTCGGTAGGATACAGCAGCTCATACAAAAGGCCTTCCCTATCAAAATGACGCTCAAGAAGTGCTGCCGATTTTTCGGTAAGCGCCGCTTTTTGGTTGTCGCTTGCAGCGGTTGATTGAGCGCTCATGCGCCAGTGATACAAAATTTTTGGTACGTGATGAATGCTCAGCCCAAGCTCAAGCGCAGCAAGCACGCAAGCCCAGTCTTGCACACCATCAATATCCAGGTTAGAAGCAAAATACGTATCCATAATCGACCAGTAGCTTGCAGGCGTAAGCATAAGCATGTGGCACACGTAGTTGTACGAAAGCGCCAGCTGCGGGCTCCAATCGGGCTTGCAAAACGCAAAACAATAATGACCGTCTTCATTAATTTTGTCTTCATCGCAATACAGCATATCGGGACGAGTATCGGGGCGAGACGAACTGTCATCACGCGCAGCATTAAGCGCATCAACATACCAAAACAGGCATGCGGGGTCGAGCGTATCGTCGTGATCGACAAACGCAAGGTAATCGCCATGTGCATGAGCTGCTGCCTCATAACTGTTACGAGCAATACCGGCATTACGCTGCAGTTTTACAACAATAAAGCGGCTATCAAGCGCAGATATACACTCAAGCGTTTGCACAAGTTCGGTTTGATTGGGAGATGCAATAGCACAGATAACTTCGAACCGTGTATAACTTTGCGCGCGCAGGCTATCTACTAGCTCATATACATACGAAATAGGCGTGTTAAAAAATGGAATGATAATAGAAATAAGCGGCTTATACGAAAACCCCGCCATAGCGCGTGCTTGCGTAGCGCATTCAAACAGCGACGATCCACGATGAAACAGCCACGATTCATATCCACCATCAAGCTCGCAAGGCAGCGTTTGGCGCACATATGCATCATCGAGCGCAGCAAGCTCAGATGCACTAATGGTGTGCTGCACGTTGTGCATGGGTTCATCTTCGCAGGTAAAACACATAATGGCATCGCCACACGTGCGCGACAAGCGGCAACTAAACACCATGGTGCGACATAGTAGCTCAGCATACAGCGGATGCGGACGAACTTCGTCGCAAAGCAGCTGCGCGCAGACATTGTTTACATGCAGGCTTACAGCTGCATCAAGCGTATTTTCGTTATCGCAGGTATAAGAAAATGCAACCTGCACAATACGTGCAGGTGCATTAGTAACCACGATAGAACGCACATGCTTGCAGGATGCAAGCTCCAAAATCATATGTGCTCTCCTTACCTAAATGTGCGCAGGTAGCGGCAGGCGACACCGGGTGCAGCGCATGCCGCGTGATGCCTGGCGCATGCCACGTGCTATCTTGCATGTGTAGCATGCTACCAGACACAAAGCACAACGCTCCCTACTTAGAGGACGCATACCATGCAATACCTTCATCTTTCCACCCAATCGAAACAAGATAGTCTCGCTCTTGCGTATTGAGTGTAAAGTGGTGCGTTGCAAACGTTGCATAGGGGTTAAACAAGCGGTACACAGGTACGCCTGTTGAATCGGCAGAATAAAACGGCATGTATT
Source organism: Atopobium massiliense (assembly GCA_900343135.1). Taxonomy (GTDB): domain Bacteria; phylum Actinomycetota; class Coriobacteriia; order Coriobacteriales; family Atopobiaceae; genus Fannyhessea; species Fannyhessea massiliensis. The sequence goes on from OPYK01000002.1 coordinate 162,111, forward strand.
GTACTTGCCAGCCGTTCGAAACCATCGTATCGGCCTCTTCTTTGCTTACGGTAAACATGTGATCGCCAGAATAGGGATTTACCATACGATATACCGGTTGGCTCGACTGGTTGGGCGCAACCCACGCCTTACCTTCGTTTTTCCAGCCGCGTACGAGGTAATATTCCTTATCGGAATTGCTCGTAATAAAGAGGTGCTCACCCGTTTTGGGATTGTACACACGGTGCACTTCACCTGCAGGAATAGTAAGCTGCGAGAGATAATGCGCTTTTTCGGCATTATAGCGGTTGATGTATCCTTGCCAATAGCGATCCGATTTTGGCAACAGTTCCTTGCAGTTGTTAACCACTGAATCACACAAACGTGTAATGATATCAACATCACTCATAGATCCATTAATACCAGCTTTTTCGATAAAGCGGCTTACGCCCCATACATGACCTTGCTTGAGCTGATCTACACCGCCACCGGTACCAAAGAGGTTTGCCATGCCCCACACCAGGCTTTTAAGCTGGTTAGAACGTGCGGTAAGGTCGATGCCATAATACAGCATGATGCGCTTAATACCCGTTTTGCTTGCGTAGTATGCTTTGTAAATGTAGTCGTTTTGCAAGGCTGAGAAGGTAGCAGGATCGGCTGCATATGCCTGGTGCCATGCCCAGTTAAGGTCGCGGCCAAACTCCGTAAACTTTGAGTATTGCGGGTGCTCAGTGGCGTTGTTGTCCCATACCGGATACGTCTTAAAGTCCCAGTTGTATTTTTCGCCCACGGCCGCCAACATGTAAAACTTGGCTGGGTCGTAGTTGAATGCCATCATAAAGAAGTTTGCGAGTCCATAGTTGCGATCGATTTGGAAGGCGCCCAGGGCATTGTAGCCATCGCCTTTACCAAATCCGTGATCGTAATTGCCACTGCTTTCCTTAAAGGTAAAGTACAGCATTTCTTTTGGAAGATCGCGTGGCGCAAGCGCAAATGGCGCATCGTAGCGCCTACCAGCATGACTGCGGAACCACGAAAAATTGGGCACGTAATCAAATTGCGCACCGGCATTGCCAAATGGCACGGGTTGAGCAGGGGCAGGTGCGGGCTCTTCTGCTTTTACAAAGCGGCGAGCGTTTGGTTGTGCAGACGCGCCAGGCGTAAGCGCTCTCTTGGCATCCTCTGCATATTTGCGCTCAACAAGGGCACAAATGTATGCAGAATCGTCAGAAATTTTTGATTGGAACGTAGGGTCGAGCTGAGATTGTACTTCCATTTTGTTAGAAGGTGTATTTGTAGCATGTTCTTGTTGTGCCCATGCAGGTTGAGAAGCCAGCGCGATTCCAACAAGAGAAACACATGCAATACGAGCAAGACAATGAGGCGTCGATAGTAATGCGTTATTCATGTAGCATTCCTTTCGTATGACACATACACATATGGGAATATTTTACACTAAGAAATACCGCACGGTAAAATATCTGATGAACCTACAAAAGGAGATGCGGTGAGCGTAACAATAGATAAAGAAGCTATTAGACGTTCGGTAAACGAACGGCTTCGACACAACCAGGCTGGGCAGGCGCCGCTTCATTTTACGGCAAACAGTCAAAGCAGCATACGCCATGTTGTGGGTGTTGTATCGGGCAAAGGTGGCGTTGGCAAATCGCTCGTATGCGGCGCAGCGGCAATTGAGCTTGCGCGCGCGGGCTATAAGGTGGGTATTCTCGACGCTGATATTACCGGTCCTTCCATTCCAAAAATGTTTGGATTTGCAGGTAAACATGCCTATGGTAAAGACGACAAAATTATTCCGCTTATGTCGCAGCTTGGTATAAAAATTATCAGCACCAATCTTGTTATCGAAAAAGAAACCGATCCCGTGTTGTGGCGTGGACCTATGCTCATGGGTGCCATCAAGCAATTTTTTGAAGACACACTATGGGGAGAGATTGACTATTTGCTGGTAGACATGCCTCCCGGCACCGGCGACGTTGCCCTTACCGTGTTTCAATCCCTGCCAATTACCGGTGTTATTGTAGTTTCGAGTCCGCAAGATTTGGTGCAAATGGTAGTTGGTAAAGCGCTTACCATGGCTCAAATGATGGACGTTCCTACCTTGGGGCTTGTAGAAAACATGAGCTATATTACCTGCCCCGATTGTAATGTACACATCTATCCCTTTGGCGAAAGCCACCTTGCCGAAACGGCCGAGCACTACGACATTCCCGCGCTTGATAGGCTGCCAATTATGCAGCATCTGGCGCAGGCATGCGACGAAGGCACGCTTGAAACGCAACTTCCGGAAACGTTTGCGCCGCAAACACTGCAGGCGCTGCAAGCGCTGGATGACGGGGCGGATGCTGCGGGTTCTGCAGGCGCTGGTGCTGGTGCTGCGGCAACTGCGGCGGCACGTGCAACCGCGGGTGCAGATACCACAAACAGCAATCACACCACACAGCCAAGCGAGTAGCCCATGAACTCACGCAAACGAAAGCTCCAGCAGCGCACGCATCAAAAAGAAAGCCGCAACACACAGCCATGCGCGTTGCCAGCGCAGGTTGATGTGTGCGTGATAGGCGGCGGTGCAAGCGGCATATGCGCAGCTATTTGCGCCGCACAGGCGGGAGCTTCGGTATGCGTTATCGAAAAAGAATCGGTATGCGGCAAAAGCATACTTAAAACGGGAAACGGTGCCTGCAATTTTTGCACCACACAGCTAAACTGCAGCGCGTATAACGCACCGCAGTTTGTACGCGACGCGTTTTCTGGCTTATGTGCCGTGCTGCCAGATGACGTGCAGCTAGCTGATGTGTGGCCAATGCAACGCCCGGCTGGCGCAAATTCGCCTGACAACACTCCAAGCACGCGCGCCCTGGCGCACATCTTGCACTTTTTTACGCGCGCAGGACTTGTGTGGAATGTAAAAGAAACGCGGATGTATCCCCTCTCAAACAAAGCGTCTACCATACAAGATGTACTGCTTGCACGCCTGTATGCAACGCGTGTACATGTGTGCTGCGCGCGCGAAGTAGTAGCGCTTGAAGCATTGGATGATCCTGGCGCAGCGGGCACAGCTGACGCACGTGACGGGGCTGACACCGCTGACGCCGCTGCTGATAGCGCTGCAGGCTATCGCTGGCGTGTTACCACGATTGCGGCGCCTGCAGCAACAACGGCTCACACACGTGCCGCAGACGTGCAGCTCAAAGCATCACAGCCTTCAGTTGTGCGTGCAAAAGCAGTTGTTATTGCAACAGGCGGCGCACATGCGCTGAGCTTTGTACCACGCGAGCTTACGCACGCTCCTTTTGTGGGCAAACTATGCCCGCTTACCTGCGAAAAAAGCCCGATTTTTGCGCTTGATGGTATGCGCTTTAAGGCGACAATCTCGCTTATGCGAAGCGGCACGCAGGTGTTTTGCGAAGATGGCGAAATTCTTATCCGTAGCTGGGGATTATCGGGCATTGTGGTATTTAACGCTTCGCGTGTTGCACGCGCGGGCGATGTGCTTCAGTGCAACATTCTGCCGAGCTTTACACAAGACGCGCTGGCGCAGCTTATCTATACGCGGCTTCAGCCCTTCGATGGAGCAGCACTCGGCACATCAGATGCCCTGCTCCAAGAAACAATTGAGCAGTGTTTGTTGGGACTTCTCGACAAAAGCGCAGCGCGCGTGATGGCCGCGTGCTTTATGGACAACATACACAACGCACAGCCACATCAAGCTGCAACGCCAGCGCACGCGCCGCACACGAGCGACGCACAAAAACGCGTTTATGCACAGCGGCTTGCACAGTGTTTGCAAGAAATTTCACTTGTAGTTACGGGCACAACACATACAAACGCCGCGCAGGTGCATCAAGGTGGCATTGCGCTTTCTGAAATAGTGCCACGCACACTTGAAAGCACCAGGTATCACGGGATATTTGCCTGCGGAGAAGCGCTTGATATTGATGGCGCGTGCGGCGGGTATAATTTGTCATGGGCATGGGCGTCGGGCATGCTTGCTGGCATACAAAGTGCACGATGCGCAGGCACTATGGTGCATGCCACGCGTTAAGGCCCCTGCTGCGCGCGATGCATAAACCCCGCAATCAAACGCACTACGCAAACGCACTACGCACACGCACATCACGTGCGCGTATTATAACAAATGAGGATACATGATTACACTTTCGTCTATACCATGCAGCTACAACCTGGCAAACCGTGTTCGTGCTTACGAAGACGATTTTTTGCGCGCGTATGCCGCCGCCACACTGGCATGCAGCCCACGCGATATTGCAACGTTTACCATCTCTCGAAAATCGATTGACGCGCGGCACAAAAATGCACTTCAACTGCGCTATCGTATAGCACTTACGCTTACGGCGGGCGATGCATATGAAAAGCAGTGCGTAAAGAATTGGCAGGCACACAAAGCACTCAGCCCACATGCAGACGCACGCGGAGATGCAAGCGCGCACGAGCATAACATGCGCTCCACAACGCACAACGCAAAGCGCCGCATGAAGAGAAACGCGCGTAAAACCCCGGGAACTGGTACACACACAAACGCGGATGCAGCACGCATAGCAGCAACGCTTGCATGCACGCTCCCCGAAACTCTGCACGAAATGCTGCCCAATGCGCTGCCCGGAGCTCATGACGACACCAATCACACGCGCGCGCAAGAGCAGCTGACACGCATGCTCAAAGCCCTTACGAGCGCAGATGCTTCGACCATTGAATGTACCTACACAGAGCACACCGCCACAGCGCCGTGCTTTCCTGCCTCATTTGCAGATGTGCACATCCCGCAGGACTCCCGCGGTGTTGTTGTAGTGGGCGCAGGATGCGCGGGATTGTTTTGTGCGCTTTGGCTTGCGCATTGTGGTCTCAAGCCGCTGTTACTTGAACGTGGCGGAGCTGCAGAAAAACGCAAAGAAGCAATTGAAAGCTTTATTGCAACAGGCGTGCTTAACCCCGAAATAAATATCCAGTTTGGCATTGGCGGCGCGGGCACCTATTCTGATGGCAAGCTCAACACCGGTACAAAAAGCCCCTATCACCGCCTTATTTTGCAAACGTTTGTAGAGGCGGGCGCGCCCGAACACATTTTGTGGGACGCAAAGCCGCACATTGGAAGCGATATTCTCCCCCGCGTGGTTACACACATTGTGGCACAAATACGCGCGCTTGGCGGCGAGGTGCGCTTTATGACCAAGCTCGATAGGCTTGAATGCGCGCTGGGTCACGTGCGTGGTGTGCACGTGGTTCAAACCGAAGATACCCTGCAAAAAGAAGAGTATATCCCCTGCTCACAAGTGGTGCTTGCCTGCGGACATTCTGCGCGCGACACCTACCGCATGCTTAATGCAGCGGGCATCTATCTTGAGCAAAAAACCTTTGCTATTGGCTATCGTATTGAACATGCACAGCGCATGATAAACGCCGTGCAGTATGGCGATGCGTCGCGGGCAGAGCTGCTGGGAAGCGCCGATTACAAAATTGCCGTGCATCTTTCGCAAAACAATAATGCGTTTAGTTTTTGCATGTGCCCCGGCGGCTACGTTGTTGCTGCTACAAGCGAAGTTAACCACGTGGTAACTAATGGCATGAGCCTTTCGGCGCGCGCAGGAACAAACGCGTGTGCAGGCTGGCTTTCAAACGTATGTCCCGAAAACCTCGCAAGTAACGACGTTCTTGCTGGCATGCATCTGCAAGATACCCTCGAAAAACAAGCCTTTGAGCTGGGTTGTGGTGGCTATAAAGCGCCTGCGCAGCTCGTAGGCGACTTTTTACAAGGCTGCGCATCAAGCGGGCAAGGCAGCGTAACTCCCACCTACCCTCTTGGTGTTACCTGGACCAATGTCGCACGCTGCATGCCGGATTATATTGTTGCCAATTTGCGAGAAGGGCTTCTTCGCGCCGACGCTAAATTTAAGGGCTTTGCCAGCGCCGATGCCGTACTTACCGGCGTTGAAACGCGGTCGAGCGCGCCCGTGCGCATTGTGCGCGATACAGCCAGCCTACAGTCGCTTAGCACGCAGGGGCTCTACCCTTGTGGTGAAGGTGCCGGTTATGCGGGCGGTATTATGAGCGCAGCTACCGATGGTATTCGTGTTGCTCAAAAAATTAGTGATGCATACAGGCAGTAATAATGGCACGCAGCCGCGCAAGCTCAGCACGCTTTCCTGGTGCGCCTAAAAACGCAAGGCCATTAATAACAGGAATATGCGGATGCATAGAGGATTTTACCAGCGACACGTAGACATCGGCACCCTCAAGTGCGTCTTGTAGCTGGGAAAGTTCAACTTCATGAATTGTTGCTAGTAGTTTTTGTTGTTTACACCATGCGCGCAAAAACTCGCCCACAACATGCGACGTTGCGACGCCGTTTCCACACGCGACAATAATTGTTGCAGCCATATGTCACCTCGCAAAATGCTCTCCGTATGAGAATGGTTAAAATTGGGCTCTATAGGTTGACGTGCGCTATAGGTTGACGTGCACTATAGGTTGACGTGCGCTATAGGTTGACGTGCACTATAGGTTGACGTGCGCTATAGGTTGACGTGCACTATAGGTTGACGTGCGCTATAGGTTGACGTGCACTATAGGTTGACGTGCGCTATAGGTTGGCACACATGTATAGTACCATGCATCATTGCACGAGTGCTTAATGCTTAAACAGTTCGATATAGTCGTTTGACCAGTGCTTCGTGCAAATAAACGTTGCAAGACCAACAGAATCCTTTGCGCGAAACAGGCGCACAATTTCTTCGTGCTCCTTATTTGCATGTAACAGCGTTGCGCGTGCCTTTTCGATATCAAGCGCCAAAAAATCGCGGCGCACAAAATAGCGTTGCTGCTGGTGAACCAGGCTAATAAGGCGCTCATTGCCGCAACGGGCGATGTAATAGCCGTGAAAATTGTGTTGTAATTCGTAATATTGCGCAAGTAACCCACCCTCGATAGCAAGGTTCATGGAATCGACCATAAACTGCATTTGCTGGTAGTCTTCCTGCGTAAGGCGGTCGCATGCAAGCGACGCTGCCTGCGCATCAAGCGCCGCCATAACCTGCATAACACCAAGCGCAACCTCGGCGTCAAAACCACGCACGTAAAAGCCGCGGCGCAGCTGATTATCGAGGTAGCCGTCGTCGCACAGTTTAATAAGCGCTTCGCGCACGGGCGTACGCGACACGTTCATCGCTTCGCAAATACTCTGCTCGCTTACCCGCTCACCAGGCTTAACATTTCCATCGTTAATAAGCGCAATAATGTAGTCGTATACATGTTCATTTAAAGGTTGATATGTGGTCATTTATGCTCCGGTTCATTACAGTTCAACATGGTTGTAGAGCTCATTACATGACAAACAATGTAACGTGCCTTCGTGGTTTTTGTGTACGGTACCTCTGGCTGTATACGGCGTAATCGCTATGCACAACAAGTGGTAATAACAATACACATTTGCAACTTTTTTTGTACCCCAAGCAGATGTGCGTTCGGCAATTTAACAAAATATACACGTTTTTTCAGCTTTGTGAACACAAACGCGTCACAGGGGTTGTCATGTGCAGGGAGCGCAGACAGCGGGTGTGTGATTAGTGCAGTCACATGCGAGTAGTGCAGCGCGCACGTTACCGCTTACGCGCACGAAAACGCTGCTTTTTGCCAAACGCAGAGGATGTATGTGCCGCGCGCTTAAGGCGTGCTAATATTTCGTCTGCCGATGCACCATCTTTGAGTGATTCAAGCTCAACAATCTGATCACGCACGCGTGCCGCGCGTTCAAAATCCATTGCGGCCGAAGCTTCAAACATTTCATCGTTAAGCGAGCCAATCATTGCTGCAAGCTCGTCTTGCGAAAGTGCAGCAAGGGGCAGCTGCGCACCCGAGGCGAGCTGTGAAGGTGCGCCGTCGGGGAATTGCTGCGCGGTGTTGAACTGCGCGGCCTGTTTACCTGCAGCGCCGCCGTCCGATCCAGCCTGCCCGCGCACAGTTCCCTTGGGATTGGACGTGTGGTAATAGCGGTCTTGCACCGCTCCTTTTTCGGTATAAAATACGCCATCTTTGCGTGATTTTGAATCGAGCGTGTTATGCGCATCGGTAATAAACGCAGCTACATCGGTGAGCGACTTTTTAATCGTTTGCGGCACAATGTGGTGTTCCTCGTTATACGCAAGCTGCAACGTGCGACGACGGCGCGTTTCTTCGATAGCTTCGTGCATCGATTGCGTTATGCGGTCGGCATACATAATCACGGTGCCGTGTGCGTTTCGCGCGGCGCGTCCCATCGTTTGGATAAGGTCGCGGCGACTGCGCAAAAACCCCTCTTTATCTGCATCAAGAATAGCCACAAGCGACACTTCGGGGATATCGAGACCTTCGCGAAGCAAGTTAATGCCTACAAGCACGTCGATGGTACCCTGGCGCAAATCGCGAATGATGTCGATTCTATCGAGCGTGGCGGTATCCGACGTCATATACGAAACACGAAAACCCCTGTCAAGAAAATGCTCAGTTAAATCGGCCGCCATATGTTTGGTAAGCGTGCACACAAGCACACGCTCGCCTTTGGCAATGCGCGTAGTAATTTCGTCTGCCAAATCGTCTATCTGACCGCGCGAAGGACGTACGCTTACATCGGGATCGAGCAAGCCGGTTGGACGAATGACCTGCTCAACCACTTGTTTACTTACCGAAAGCTCGTAGTCGCCTGGCGTTGCCGATACATAGATAAACTGCGGAATGCGCGCTTCAAACTCGTCAAACCGAAGAGGCCTGTTGTCAAGCGCACACGGCAGACGAAACCCGTGCTCAACCAGGGTAACTTTGCGCGAACGGTCGCCTTCGTACATGGCTCGCAGCTGATGGAGCGCCACATGCGACTCGTCAATAATGCACAGCATGTCACTCGGAAAATAGTCGATAAGCGTATAGGGCGGCTCACCAGGCTTTCTGCCATCGAGGTGCCGCGAGTAGTTTTCGATGCCCGAACAAAAACCCATCGTTTCGAGCATTTCAATGTCGTACGACGTGCGCTGGCTAAGGCGCTGAGCCTCAACAAGCAAATTGTGCGCTTTAAGCTCGGCAACACGCGCTTCGAGCTCCTCTTGAATGGTGCCAATGGCCGACGTAATTTTGGGACGCGCAGTTACATAGTGAGACGCCGGCCAAATGGGTATGGCATCAAATTCACGCTCGATTGTGCCATTGAGGGCGTCTATCTCGGCAATTGTTTCTACCTCGTCGCCAAAAAATATAATACGGATAGGGCGCTCGGCATAGGGCGGAAATACGTCTACCGCATCGCCACGCACGCGAAACGTACCGCGAATAAGATCAACGTCGTTGCGCTCATATTGGATATCGATAAGCGAACGAATAAAGTCATCGCGCTCAAGCGGCTGCGTTTTATCAACGTTGGGCGCCAAACCCGCGTAATCCTGGGGACTACCAATACCGTAAATGCACGACACGCTGGCAACAACAATGCAATCGCGCCTCGAAAGCAAGCTCGACGTTGTTTGGTGACGCAACTTTTCAACCTCTTCGTTTATTGAGGAGTCTTTTTCGATGTAGGTATCGGTTTGCGGCACATAGGCTTCGGGCTGGTAGTAGTCGTAATACGACACAAAGTACACCACTGCGTTGTGGGGAAACAGTTCTTTCATTTCGCTTGCCACTTGCGCGGCGAGCGTTTTGTTTGGCTCAATAATAAGTGTTGGCTTTTGCGTGTGTTGAATTACGTTTGCCATGGTAAACGTTTTGCCCGATCCGGTAACGCCAAGAAGCGTTTGGTAGCGCTTGTTGTCCGCAACGCCACGGCTGAGCTTTTCGATTGCCGGCACCTGATCGCCACGGGGTGTATAGCTCGATTCAATGACAAACGGGTGCTGCGCTTTTGTTGCACCAAAGTGCACAAGCTCGCTTCCAAGATGTTCGTACGTTTGCATGAAATCTCCTAGGGTGCTTAGCGGTGAGGTGTGGCGGGTCGTTGCGGTGCACGCGGCTACGCGGCGCTACATATGCGCAGCTACACGCAGGTAAACCTACCAGAGCTAGTCGTGAATGCCATCGGGATACAGCTCTTTATACGCGTCGTATGCCTGATTAACACGAATAATATAATTTTTCGTTTCAACATACTCAACAACGTCTGCAAAAACACCACGATCCTGCTTCTTTTTCCAGGAACCAACGGTTGTGGGCCCTGCGTTATATGCCGCGATAACCTCATCGCGCGAGCTAAACTGCGACTGCAAATACGCAAGGTACGCTGTGCCATACTCGATGTTCTCACGTGCCTGTTGCAAACGCGTCAGCGGATATTCGCGTGCGGAAACCTGCCCGCCATCAGCCAAAAACTGAGCCGTTGCGGGCATTATCTGCATAAGTCCAACCGCGCCGGCCTTGGAATGCGCGCCTGCGTCCCAGCCCGACTCAGTATGAATAACAGCGCAAATGAGGTATGGGTCTACATGATAGCGATGAGCTGCACTTTGTATGAGCTCGGCATGGTGCACAGGATAGGCAAAGCGCTTGATTGCCGATGTAACCATAAGCGGCGCAGCAAGACTTATCGCACAGATAACTCCCAATATCGAAAAAAGCGAAATGCGATACCAGCTAAAAAAATGTGGACGTTGCATACCATTCCTAACGCAAACCTGCTCGAAGTGTAAGTTTTGTAGCGTACCTGCACGTAGCGGCGTGGGCGCGCGGGCGTAAAGCACGTAAGACCCCGTAAAGCTCAGGGTCGTAGGGCTCGTAAGACAAGGCGCACTTCTTACACAGCAATACGCGAATGATACCACATCAAGAGATGCTTGTGGAGAAGCGGGAGCGATGCCGCATTAAGAATGCATGTTGTAGCTGCGTGAATGCGCGTAAATTCTGCCGCTTGCTGCGCGTACTGATGCGCCGATTGGTGCGCCGTAACATGTGCATCAAATGCCGAAGAAGCGCGAATGCGACCGCGCGCCGCTCTCAGAGCAGTTGGTGCAACAATGCAGAGAATTTCGTGTGCGTACCTGCGCAGCGCTGGAACTTTTTCAAGAAGCGGCAGCTCAACCACAACGCAGCGCGTAAAGCTAGCATTTGTGCGAGTAGGTGTTGATAGCGCAGCAGGCACAATGCCAGCACCCGCAGCGAGCAGTTTTTTCTCAATATGTGCTTGAATAACGGGAATTTGCAGCTGCTCAAGTGTTGTTTGTGCTTGCACTGAGCTAAACGCGCGCGCAGCTAGCCGGGTGCGGTTAATACTGCCGTCTTGCGCAAGAATGTCACTGCCAAAATGCCTGCATAACGCTGCGATAAGAGCGTTGTCGCGTGCCTTTGTTGCTCCCAAAAGTTCGTGAGAGATTGCATCGGCACTAATGTACGTGGCGCCAAGCTGCTGCAAATAGGCACACGCGCTACTTTTGCCCGACGCAAGTGTACCCGTAACAAACACCACGTAGGGTGCTTGCTGCACAGGTTGGGTTGGTGCTTGGTGCGGCGCACGTTCCATAATGGATGTCTACCAGCGCGTAGTAGCTATGAGCGCGTTGCAAATTTATTGCCGCAAGCTGGGCATGTTACGCGAATAGCACCCTTATTGCGCGGCACACGCATGCTTGCATGACACGCAGGACAGCTAAGATAACGATGTTGGATAAACTCTTGAACTGCCTTTATAGGGTTAATAATAAACAGGCGATATGGTCCAAGCTTTGAAATAACTGCCCATGCTTCGTCGCGACGTGCTCGAATGTTGTAAGAAGTAAGGCGAAACAGCACGTAGACCACGATGAAAAGGGCGATAAATTTAAGAAAGACAAATAAACCAGGCAGGAGATGTGAAACAATAAACAACACAACGGCAATTTCCAACAGCAAGATACTCAGCTCGTCAAAGCCATTTCTCCCCTGGAGAAAGTCGCTAATTTGCTGGGTAAGACTTGCGCTTTGCGGGCGCTTTTGATTGGTATTCATGCGTAACTCATACTTTCGGTAGGACACGGTATAAAACGGGCGGTGTGCATGCACAGCCTTGCATATATTGTACATCATTGCTGCAAAGCAGGCGCACGCAGTTTTGATATGGAGTGCGCGTATGCGCGTGCAAAGCACACGCAAATCACCTTACGCATAACGTGTGTTGACGCAGCTCTATTTTGAAGTGCGCTTTCGCGAAACTTCAAAATAGAGCAGCTCCCAGCAACACACGTTTTTCAATTAAATACGCACGTCTATAAACGCGAAACTCCACATCAAAACTGCTCTCCGCTATCCGCGTTGATGCATCTAGCTTGGCCTTCTCGCCGCGAATACGGGGAGACTGAAGAGCAATTAGTGCACTGCCTGGCAGCTGCCAGGCAGTACGTTTATATGGATTTTTGAAACCGGTTCGCTGCTTACAAAAAAAGTTGAACGATATTAGAAAATTACCCCACTTTGACACGCGTTTTGAAGCCGAGAATTTCCTTTCTGACAAGTTTTGCGCACGAGGCCAAAAAGCCCCAATGCTCCTACCTGCACAAACGGAAAACGCACGTTTTTGCAGTGGGCTGCAGCGCGCTTGAGCGACGCCGAAACGCGTGTCAAAGTGGGGTAATTTTCTAATATAAGTGAAAAAGTTTTGTAAACGCGAAGTGCGCGCGCCGCATGCTCCCCACTAAAACGCGCCGTTTTGCGAGTTGTGCAAAACGGCGCACTCATTGCTTTTCTGTCTTCTTTTTGTTGGAGCGAGAAAATCAAGCTAGATGCACGAAAGCAGGCGCCGGAGAGCTGTTTTGATTTGGAGTTTCGCGATAAGCGCACTCCAAATCAAAACTGCGTGCGCCTGCTTTCAATACAACGTCCTATTTTTTAATAATGTACGTAAGCGGCAACGTGCACCATTTAACTTCTTCCTTGCGCCAGCCAGCTTTCACCATTTGTTCTATCTCTTTAGCGTCGGCTGTGTAGTGGTGGTAGAACTTCTTTTCGTATGGGTTGTACATGCTGTAGAGCTTGTTCAGTGTTACCTCTTTATTTTGAGCACTAAACCACTTCACGCCTTCGTTTTTCCATCCTGCCTTAACGCATTGAGCCACTTCGTCTTCATTCATGGTGTAGTGATGCTCACCTGTGGTTGGATTGTACAAGCGGTAAACTCCGCCCTTTTCGCCATGCTTGTAGATGTAGCCTACGCCACCTTCGCTCTTCCAGCCAAGACGCACGAGGTTATCGTTTTCTACCGTTTCTGCGGTAAAGAAGTGCTCATGTGTGTAGGGGTTATACAGGCGGTACAACACATGCACGTTAGGATCATCCTGCTTGTCCTTGCTTTTATCGGCGGATACTTTTGGTCCTTTTAAGTAGCGAAACGCCGTATTAGGATAAGCTGCTACATCTTTCTTGCCCTCTTCAGCAGTGCTCATAGCATACGACTGTTTAGCTGCATGTTCATCGGTATACGCAGGATAGGTAACTTCAGCAGTCTTATTAAAAATGGGCATAGTACTTGGCGCATAGTATCTTCCTACACCGCACTCTTCATTCTTCTTGCCTAAATTGGGCTCAAGGGAAAGCTTGGAGACAAGTGTAATGGTGTTTCCATTTTTAGCGTAAAACGCACCACCAGAAATAGTAGAAAGTTGTCCTTTTTTAGTTTTTCCACTGCACAAAATAGCATGCGTATCGCCTACAAACATGCCACCCGATATGGTATCTACCACTCCAGCATTTTTGATACCCTGCTCTTTACCAGTAAACGTGCCACCTGAAATGTTATCAATATGACCTTTAAAGTTTTTTGCCCAACTATGAGTAGTTTCAGACAAATCAACATTTTGTAAACCATCATTGTTTTTACCCGTAAACGTACCACCAGAAATGTTATGAATGGTTCCCGCATTCCACAAACCAACGTTTTTACCCGTTGCTTTAACAGCGCTCGTAATTTCATCTACTTCCGTATTTTGCGTGCAATACATTCCAGTATTTCCATCTTTTGTGCCAATACTCTGAAACGTACCACCGGTAATACTCCCAATATGCACCTTTTGCTTAGGTGTATTACCCACCGAGAGCATGCCGTTTACGCCTATAAACGTACCACCAGAAATTTTATCTACAGTAATAGTGTCGCCATCTTTACCGTTCCGATTGTACAGGACAAGACCTGAGAAAAATGGTTTTGCTCCTGAGCCACTGCCTATTGGCTTAGTCATATCGTAAAGATTTTTAAACTCGCCACCCGCTATCTCGCCGATGTGACCGCCGCTTTCAACTTGCAGGGCACCAAACCTATACGACCTAAACGTACCGCCAGAAATTTTATCTACAGAGGCATGTTTTTCAATAAGGAAACAAGGACTGCTGATGCCTGAATCCTTTGAATTGGAAAATGTGCCGCCAGAAATTTCCTTTATTTTTGTCTTCTCTCCAGAAACAGACCACGCAGAACACCAGCTCATATAGCTTCCGCCAGAAATTTTCTCGACAGTGGCACCGTTATAAACCGCTACTGCCGTACCATTATTAGCTGTGCCATAGTCTGCAACAGGATTATCTATTTTTCCGCCTTCAAAGGATGCTTTTGTAGTCTCACCCGAAATTTCAACAATAGCGGAGTGCTTAGAGTTAGCCGAACATAATTTAGAGGATATATGTGCGCCTTCTTTAAAGACAAATGAACCGTTGGTAACTAATACATGCACTTCATCGAGCAGAAGTTCCGAAGAATTATCGCCCGTACCCAAAGTTAAGGTTTTTCCAGATTTTACCTGTAAAGCAACAGCATATGGTGATTTAGATGGTGTACCTGTTCTTTGTTCATTGCTTGCAGAAAGCGTAGCACCTGTAGCTCCTGCCTTCAGCGTGACGCTCTTATCAATTTCAACGTTGTTATTCAGCACGACTTTTCCGTACACTTCAAGTACATCATTGTCTTTAGCTGCAGTAAGTGCTGCTTCAAGCGTTGGATAGGTTGCAGTGCCGCCTTTAATAGATATATGCCCCTGCGCTTGCGGAGTAATTGCCGTGAGCGCGGACGTCGTAAGCTGTAAACCTTGTGCCTGCACCAACTGTGGTAGCGCGCAGGGCGCCGCAAGTGGCGCCGCAATAAGCGTAGCAAGCATAATCTTTGTTATATGTTTCATGGGCTATCTCTCCTTATCGTAGCGTTACTGGCGATAAAAAAGCAGGCACACACCTTATGTAAAGGCATGTACCTGCTGATAGATTAAGTTATGGATAAAAAGATAGAATTATGCTATTAGTTTGGCTGGCTGGCTGGCTGGCTGGCTGGCTGGCTGGCTGGCTGGCTGGCTGGCTGGCTGGCTGGCTGATGAATTGTGCGCGAATAGTCATAACTTGTCAACCCTTACTATCACGTATTTCTTATCCTCATTATAAAAGTATCATGTATATTTAGCTAGCTCCGTTATGTAAATTTGCCCATTACCACGACTTTTTCTATGCACTCATAACCAATGTATGCATATTTGTAATGAGCATACTCAGTTTCAGTGCCACTAAAACGCGCTGCCTTGCGGGGTTTGCAAGGCAGCGCACTCATTGCTCTTCAGTCTTTTTCTATTGGCGTTAAGGAATGTAAGGGAAATACACAAACGGGCAGCTGGGAGCTTTGTTGTGGCGAAGTTTCGCTTTAGCGCACTTCGCAGACAACAAAGCGTCTGCCCGTTTGTGTTTACAAGTAATAGCGCTTACTTAGCGGCGTACCACTTGATTTCCTCTTTACGCCATCCATCTTTCACCATCTTGGCAATCTCATCTGCGTCAGACGTGTAGTGATGGTAAAACTTCTTCTCGTAGGGGTTGTACATACTTACCATGCCAACTGTCTGCTTATCGGCGTCAAGCACGCTAAAGAACTTAACACCCTCGTTTTTCCAGCCCGCCTTAACGCATTTTGCAAGCTCATCTTCTTTAGTGGTGTAGTGATGTTCACCTGTTGTTGGATTATACAGGCGGTACACGCCGCCCTTTTCGCCATGCATGTACACTTTGCCAGTTATACCCTCAAAGTTCCAACCAAGCGAAACAAGGTTGTCCTTCTCGGCAGCGTCTGTTGTAAACAGGTGCTCATGTGTGTATGGGTTGTACAAACGATACATCGCGTGCAGCGCGTAGAAATCTTCGTTATTCGAAGGCATAAGATGGAGCTTATACGTTTGAAAGAGCGAAACTGGCGATGAAGTTATTGGTTTAGAAGGTGTATACTCCGAGCTTATCGCAAGATTTGGATGAGCTTTTTTAATTGCTTCAAGTTTAGCTGCAATTGCCTTATCTACATGTGGCTTTACAACTTGCGTAACATACTCGGCAAGAGTTAATCCTTTTGTTTTACGTTCGTCTGGAACGTTAGATGTGTCATACACCGCCGGCAACGACAAGGATTCTTTTACAAGCTCTTTGCCGTTGGCATCATACAGCGCAAGCGTTATAGCTGTTGTGAATACTTCATTCTTGAACGCCTGTAACAGCTGCTTATTATTTGTAAGCAGTAAATATGTTGGATGAGGCTTTGTGGCTGGAGCGCCAAAAAGCATAGCGCGCGTTATCGATGCAATACCTTCACCTTTCCAATTATTCGCAAGAAGCACTCCATTAAAACCTGCATACGATCCCATAGAGCTAGCATCAGCAAAAGTTTTGTTGCTAACATCAAGAATAGAAAACAGCGAATTGGACGACACACCGGTAAAAGCATGTTGCATATCAGTAACTTTTGATGTGTCCCAATGCGAAAGAACTTCATCAATATTTTTTATCTTAGTACTACCAGCAAACGTATATGATAAATCGGTAAGACTGCTAGTGTTCCAGTTTGCAAGCGCTGACACATCCTCTAAACTAGTACAGTTGTTAAAAGCGCCTGTAAGCTCTTGTACCTGCTGCACATTCCACTTGGCAAGTGCTGAAATATCTTTTAGTTTAGGATTAAATGAAAGTAAGCCGCGAGTATATTGAAGCTTGCCCGTGTTCCACGTTTCAAGACCATGCAAACTTTCAAGCTTATCGCAGCCAGCAAACGCAGCCTGCATATTTGTTACGTTGCTTACATTCCACTGTGAAAGTCCCGTTAAATCGGTAAGGTTTTTACATCCGGCAACTAAACCACTAGCAGATGTAAGGCTATCTGTTTTCCAACTTGAGAATGCAGATGTGTTAGTAATGTTGGTGCCACTCACAATATAATCCATGCTTTTTACAGAAGAAACGTTCCATGTAGCAATACCCGATAAGTCGGCAAGCTTTGTGCAATCACGAAACAGCTCACCTAATTGCTCCACACGCGAAACGTTCCAGTTTTTAAGCGTAGAAACACCCTTAATCTCAACGCAGCGCTTAAATAATCGGTACATGTTAGTAACATTGCTCACATCAATATCGCCCAGGTTACCTAGCGATTGTAAATGCAGAAAACGGTTAGTAGAGCTTTCAGGCGATCCATCAGAACCCGACAGGTTAAATAGACCGGCGATAGACTTGTATGCATAAATTTTGCCTTCAACACGAACCTTGCGAATGGTAGTGTAATTATCTTTTAATACGCGTTGAATTGCCTCAAAATCGGTTTGTTTATCTCGCAATGTTTCGTTGTTGTTATAGCCTGATAAAACAGCTTCTTTTGCATTGTTTTTGGGGCGAAGTACAACCGTGTCGCCTTCAATTACCGCTTCACAGCCTGCCATATTCTTTACCTTATCATCGGTA
The DNA here is from genome assembly GCA_900343135.1 of Atopobium massiliense. Taxonomy (GTDB): domain Bacteria; phylum Actinomycetota; class Coriobacteriia; order Coriobacteriales; family Atopobiaceae; genus Fannyhessea; species Fannyhessea massiliensis. The sequence goes on from OPYK01000002.1 coordinate 179,793, forward strand.
AGCACACGTGATGGAGTAGTTGTATTCACTGCGTTGGATACTGCAGATACTGTGTGTAACTTGCTTATAGCGCGCGTCGATGATTGAAGCTTGTTTGTATGCGCAGAAGCTTGCTGCGACTGTAGCGCTTCAGCATAAGCAGACACGCTTATCGACGGCGCAAGAAAAAGTGCTGATAATCCTACCGTTGACACTACAAGCAAAGAGATTGGCTTACGTTGTAACTTATGTCCTGAAAATGTATTCAAATGAAAGCGCTGCTTCATGTACGTACCTCTCGTAACTTCAATAGATATACATGCGTATTAACATGCAAGTGCTAGCATTATCCGACAAATTAACTCTATTCATTTTTATGAATAAAAATAGCATAAAAATCTAGTTATCCGCATAAAAACTGGACTTATCACACTTTATCAAGGTCAAAACCACTCAATTTACTACTAATTTACTACTTATGAATGAGCTTTGATACGACGATTTATCCTTGAAAAGTGAAGATATAAAGATACTTCCAATAAAATTTGAATATTTAATAGGTAGACACTTCAAAAAATGAGGTGTCTATTTTTTTACCCGATTTTGAAAGGAAGTGAACTTATGAAAACAAAAAATCAAGAATCAAAAGGTCGTTCCCCACTCTTTAAGACCATCAAACATTCATTCAGCCAATAAAAAAGAAAGGATAGGTAAAAATATGGAACTTAAATTTGTGATTCCCAACATGGAAAAAACATTCGGCAATTTAGAATTTGCTGGCGAGGATAAAGTCGTTCAGCGAAGAATCAACGGACGGCTAACTGTCTTATCAAGAAGCTATAATCTCTATTCTGATGTTCAAAGAGCAGATGATATTGTGGTGGTGCTTCCTGCTGAAGCTGGCGAAAAACATTTCGGCTTTGAGGAACGTGTGAAGTTAGTCAATCCACGTATTACCGCAGAGGGCTACAAAATCGGCACTCGTGGTTTTACAAATTACCTTTTACATGCTGACGACATGATAAAAGAATAAAGAAAGAGAGGAAAAATGATGAGATTAGCAAATGGCATTGTATTAGATAAAGACACGACTTTTGGAGAATTGAAATTCTCTGCTCTACGTCGTGAAGTGAGAATCCAAAATGAAGACGGGTCGGTTTCAGATGAAATCAAGGAACGTACCTATGACTTAAAATCCAAAGGACAAGGACGCATGATTCAAGTAAGTATTCCTGCCAGCGTGCCTTTGAAAGAGTTTGATTATAACGCACGGGTGGAACTTATCAATCCCATTGCGGACACCGTTGCTACTGCCACCTATCAAGGAGCAGATGTTGACTGGTATATCAAGGCAGACGATATTGTGCTGACAAAGGATTCTAGTTCATTCAAAGCTCAACCACAAGCAAAGAAAGAACCGACACAAGACAAATAGTCGCTAGGTAGAAAGGAGACTTTTTCGCATGAAACAGCGTGGTAAAAGGATTCGCCCATCTGGTAAAGATTTAGTCTTTCATTTTACGATAGCGTCACTCCTGCCTGTTTTCCTGCTGGTTGTCGGACTGTTTCATGTGAAGACAATCCAGCAGATCAACTGGCAGGATTTTAACCTATCACAAGCAGATAAGATTGACATTCCCTATTTAATTATCAGTTTCAGTGTCGCAATTCTTATCTGCTTGCTGGTAGCGTTTGTATTCAAACGGGTTCGCTATGATACGGTTAAACAACTTTACCACCGTCAAAAACTGGCAAAGATGATACTTGAAAACAAGTGGTATGAATCTGAACAGGTCAAAACAGAGGGTTTCTTTAAAGATAGTGCTGGTCGTACAAAGGAAAAGATAACCTACTTCCCTAAAATGTATTATCGACTTAAAAATGGCTTGATACAGATACGGGTGGAAATCACGCTGGGAAAATATCAAGACCAACTCTTACACTTGGAAAAGAAATTAGAGAGTGGCTTGTACTGTGAGCTGACGGATAAAGAGTTAAAGGATTCCTATGTGGAATATACTTTGCTCTATGACACCATAGCCAGTCGTATTTCTATTGATGAAGTAGAAGCTAAAGATGGTAAACTTCGCTTAATGAAAAACGTATGGTGGGAATATGATAAGCTCCCTCATATGTTGATTGCTGGTGGTACAGGTGGCGGTAAAACTTACTTTATACTGACACTGATTGAAGCCTTGCTTCATACAGATTCAAAACTGTATATTCTTGACCCGAAAAATGCTGATCTTGCGGACTTAGGTTCTGTGATGGCAAATGTCTACTATAGAAAAGAAGACTTGCTTTCTTGCATTGAAACATTCTATGAAGAAATGATGAAACGTAGTGAGGAAATGAAGCAGATGAAGAACTATAAGACTGGCAAAAATTATGCTTACTTAGGTCTCCCGGCACACTTCTTAATCTTTGATGAATACGTCGCTTTCATGGAAATGCTGGGAACAAAAGAAAACACCGCAGTTATGAATAAGCTGAAACAGATTGTCATGTTAGGTCGTCAAGCTGGCTTCTTTCTAATACTGGCTTGTCAACGTCCAGACGCAAAATATTTAGGCGACGGAATCCGTGATCAGTTTAATTTCAGAGTGGCTTTAGGTCGTATGTCTGAAATGGGCTATGGCATGATGTTTGGCAGTGACGTACAAAAGGATTTCTTCTTAAAGCGAATCAAAGGTCGTGGCTATGTTGATGTAGGAACAAGTGTCATATCAGAGTTTTATACTCCCCTTGTACCAAAAGGATATGATTTCTTGGAGGAAATTAAAAAGTTATCCAACAGCAGACAGTCCACGCAGGCGACGTGCGAAGCGGAAGTCGCAGGTGTGGACTGATCTTGCTGGCTGGTGTGGCAATAGCCACGCCAGCACTTAACCCCCCGTATCTAACAGGGGGGTACAAATCGACAGGAAACAGTCAAAAAAACATTAGAAAATCCTTTGGTTACAAGGGATTTACAAAATTTCAGCGTATGTCAAATGGGCTTTAAAAGTTGACATACGCCTTTTTGATTGGAGGGATTTTTACTGAATGAACAAACTTGGTTACAGCATTTAAAAGAAAAACGCTTGGCTTATGGACTATCTCAAAACCGTTAGCTGTTGCGACTGGTATTACAAGGCAGTATCTAAGCGATATTGAAACAGGAAAAGTCAAGCCATCAGAGGATTTACAGCAGTCCCTTTGGGAAGCTCTGGAACGCTTCAATCCCGACGCTCCCCTTGAAATGCTGTTTGATTATGTAAGGATTCGCTTTCCGACAACAGACGTACAGCAGGTGGTCGAAAACATCTTACAACTGAAACTGTCCTATTTTCTTCATGAGGACTATGGTTTCTATTCTTATTCAGAGCATTATGCTTTAGGCGACATATTCGTCCTTTGCTCCCATGAACTGGACAAAGGAGTTCTGGTGGAATTGAAAGGTCGTGGGTGCAGACAATTTGAAAGCTATCTTCTGGCACAACAAAGAAGCTGGTATGAGTTCTTTATGGACGTTTTGGTGGCTGGCGGTGTGATGAAACGCCTTGACCTTGCCATTAACGATAAGACAGGGATTTTGAATATCCCTGTACTCACTGAAAAGTGCCAACAGGAAGAATGTATCTCCGTCTTCCGCAGTTTTAAAAGCTATCGCAGTGGCGAACTGGTACGCAAAGAGGAAAAGGAATGTATGGGAAACACCCTCTATATCGGTTCATTACAAAGTGAAGTTTATTTCTGTATCTATGAAAAGGACTACGAGCAGTACAAGAAAAATGATATTCCCATTGAAGACGCAGAAGTAAAAAACCGTTTTGAGATTCGATTGAAAAATGAGCGTGCCTATTATGCAGTCCGTGATTTACTCGTCTATGACAATCCAGAGCATACCGCCTTTAAAATTATCAATCGGTATATCCGTTTTGTAGATAAAGACGATTCCAAACCTCGTTCTGATTGGAAACTGAATGAAGAATGGGCTTGGTTTATTGGGAACAATCGTGAACGATTAAAACTAACCACAAAACCAGAGCCTTACTCCTTCCAAAGGACGCTGAACTGGCTATCTCATCAAGTTGCCCCGACCTTAAAGGTTGCGATTAAACTTGATGAAATCAACCAGACGCAGGTTGTAAAAGACATTCTCGACCATGCGAAACTGACAGACCGACACAAGCAGATTTTGAAGCAACAGTCAGTAAAAGAACAGGACGTGATAACAACAAAAAAAGGATATCTGTCAACCATACCAGTTGACAGATATCCAAAAAAAGATATAATGGGAGATAAGACGGTTCGTGTTCGTGCTGACTTGCACCATATCATAAAAATCGAAACAGCAAAGAATGGCGGAAACGTAAAAGAAGTTATGGAAATAAGACTTAGAAGCAAACTTAAGAGTGTGTTGATAGTGCATTATCTTAAAATTTTGTATAATAGGAATTGAAGTTAAATTAGATGCTAAAAATTTGTAATTAAGAAGGAGGGATTCGTCATGTTGGTATTCCAAATGCATAATGTAGATAAAACATCTACTGTTTTGAAACAGACTAAAAACAGTGATTACGCAGATAAATAAATACGTTAGATTAATTCCTACCAGTGACTAATCTTATGACTTTTTAAACAGATAACTAAAATTACAAACAAATCGTTTAACTTCTGTATTTGTTTATAGATGTAATCACTTCAGGAGAGATTACATGAACAAAAATATAAAATATTCTCAAAACTTTTTAACGAGTGAAAAAGTATTCAACCAAATAATAAAACAATTGAATTTAAAAGAAACCGATACCGTTTACGAAATTGGAACAGGTAAAGGGCATTTAACGACGAAACTGGCTAAAATAAGTAAACAGGTAACGTCTATTGAATTAGACAGTCATCTATTCAACTTATCGTCAGAAAAATTAAAACTGAATACTCGTGTCACTTTAATTCACCAAGATATTCTACAGTTTCAATTCCCTAACAAACAGAGGTATAAAATTGTTGGGAATATTCCTTACCATTTAAGCACACAAATTATTAAAAAAGTGGTTTTTGAAAGCCGTGCGTCTGACATCTATCTGATTGTTGAAGAAGGATTCTACAAGCGTACCTTGGATATTCACCGAACACTAGGGTTGCTCTTGCACACTCAAGTCTCGATTCAGCAATTGCTTAAGCTGCCAGCGGAATGCTTTCATCCTAAACCAAAAGTAAACAGTGTCTTAATAAAACTTACCCGCCATACCACAGATGTTCCAGATAAATATTGGAAGCTATATACGTACTTTGTTTCAAAATGGGTCAATCGAGAATATCGTCAACTGTTTACTAAAAATCAGTTTCATCAAGCAATGAAACACGCCAAAGTAAACAATTTAAGTACCATTACTTATGAGCAAGTATTGTCTATTTTTAATAGTTATCTATTATTTAACGGGAGGAAATAATTCTATGAGTCGCTTTTTTAAATTTGGAAAGTTACACGTTACTAAAGGGAATGGAGATAAATTATTAGATATACTACTGACAGCTTCCAAGAAGCTAAAGAGGTCCCTAGCGCCTACGGGGAATTTGTATCGATAAGGGGTACAAATTCCCACTAAGCGCTCGGGACCCCTTGTAGGAAAATGTCCTAAGTGGGATATCTGTCAACTGGTATGGTTGACTAAAAATACTTCCTACGAAAATGTAGGGGGTATTTTTTTACGAAAAAATACAATCGATTCTTAAAAAGAAAAATTTTTGATTGGCAAAACCATAACAAGTTCGTTTTAGGGTTTTGATTTTGCGATTGATGCCTTCTAAAGGACCATTAGAGTATTCAAATTTAGCGCTATTTAAGACATATTTTCTGTTTTGACGAAGGGTTTGAATAGCAGTATCCATTTCTGTATTGGTTTTTTGGTAGTCTAAGATGGTTGACTCTAGTAATTCACTATTGCGCTCGTTTAGGGCTTTCGTGATATCTTGGTAAGTTTGGTATACTTCAGCGAACTTGGAAAATTTACTAGTAATGAGATCAACAGCATTTTGGCGAGTCATATATTGTTTAACGCCGCGAAGAAAAACTACTTCTTCAGGGTGAAGATCTTCAGCTTTTTTATGGAATAGCTTCCAATGTGACTTCATAATTTTATATTCTTGGCTCTGTTTATCAAGTTGCTTTAGGATAGAGATACGACAATTGTCCAAAGCGCGACCAGCTAATTGTACAAGGTGGAAGCGATCAATAATGATATTGGCATTAGGGAAAAGGCGATAGATAAAACTTTGATATTGAGCATTTAAATCAATTACAACTGATTGAACGCATTCGCGTTCGGCTTTTGAATAACGACTTTCAAAATAATCAACAATGGTAGGTGATAGACGATCCTGTAACTTTGTGACAATTTGGTGGGTTTCAGCGTCACAACAGATCAAGGACATCACAGACTTAATTGAACGAAACTCGTCAAAACATAGATGCTTAGGCAACTTAGCCACACGATAGTGTGGTTCCATGCGCTCTAAGATTGTTCGACGAACACTGCTAGGAGAGCAGTGACACATTTCAGCAATAAGCTGACCAGATAAGCCTTTACGAGCTAAAAGCATGATTTGATTTTTGAGATCACTGGATAAGGTTTGATTTTCTTTGATTAAATTAGTAATAGCACCAAAAGTAGTATGGCATGATTTACATTTATAGCGTTGTTTACGAAGCTCTAGTTCATATCTTCTCCCATTTAAACTTGCCAGTCGTACATGAGTTTTGCGAAAGCCATCCTTATTAACTGTGGGAAAGCCACAGTTACGACAACGATTAATCGGATAAGAAAGAGTAGCTGTTATTAGCGTTATATACTCTTTAACAGAATCGTTGTTGTGTTCAGCTTCTTCAACAGAAATAATTTTAATATTTTTATCTTTAATTCCAAGAATATTTAGGATAGAATCATTATGGGACATTTGTTTAACCTTCTTTCATGATTTTTGTGGTGAATTGATTGTATAACGAGGGGACAGCAAATGTCCTCTTTTTTGTATAAAAAAATCTGGCATGGAATCTCTATCCATACCAGAAAGTGTATACCCCAAAAAAATAACTCAAATACAAATTCATTGAATATAGAGAGGAGAACATTTTTATGAATTTTGGACAAAACCTTTATAACTGGTTTCTATCAAACGCTCAATCACTGGTGCTTTTAGCAATCGTTGTGATTGGCTTGTATCTTGGCTTCAAGCGTGAGTTTAGCAAACTGATTGGCTTTTTAATTATTGCGATTATTGCGGTTGGCTTAGTCTTCAACGCTGCTGGAGTAAAAGACATTTTACTAGAGCTATTCAATCGCATTATTGGTGCTTAAATAAAACCGTTCTTTTGTGGAATATAAGTGGTTTTCTTATGTTCCGCAAAGGAATGGTACACCAAACGAAGTGCGGTAGGGATTTTTGAATCTCTACAAAGAAAGGACGTGAATATATGGACGATATGCAAGTCTATATTGCGAATTTAGGCAAATACAATGAGGGCGAATTGGTCGGTGCGTGGTTTACCTTTCCCATTGACTTTGAGGAAGTCAAAGAGAAAATCGGCTTGAATGATGAATATGAGGAATACGCCATTCATGACTACGAGTTACCCTTTACGGTTGACGAATACACTTCCATTGGCGAACTCAATCGACTATGGGAAATGGTATCGGAATTACCCGAAGAATTACAATCGGAGCTATCTGCTCTGCTCACTCATTTTTCAAGCATTGAAGAACTAAGCGAACATCAAGAGGATATTATCATTCATTCCGATTGTGATGATATGTATGACGTGGCACGCTACTACATTGAAGAAACGGGTGCTTTAGGCGAAGTACCAGCTAGTCTTCAAAACTATATTGATTATCAAGCCTATGGTCGGGATTTAGACCTTTCAGGAACGTTTATCTCAACCAATCATGGGATTTTTGAAATCGTCTATTAAATCTGTCGGTACATTACTACTGGCAGATTTTCTATTTTACGGGGTGGCTCAATCAGCTACCCCTATTTTTTATGAAAGGATTGATTACATGAAGAAAATACGAAGCTATACCAGTATCTGGTCTGTGGAAAAGGTACTGTATTCTATCAATGATTTTAGACTTCCGTTTCCCATAACCTTTACGCAAATGACATGGTTTGTCGTGTCACTCTTTGCAGTGATGATACTTGGCAACTTGCCCCCTCTTTCCATGATAGAGGGAGCATTTCTCAAATACTTTGGGATTCCTGTGGCTTTCACATGGTTTATGTCTACAAAAACTTTTGATGGTAAAAAGCCTTATGGATTTTTGAAGTCTGTCATTGCTTATGCACTGCGACCAAAGCTGACCTATGCAGGAAAAAAAGTAACGCTTGGCAGAAACCAGCCACAAGAAGCCATTACAGCAGTTAGGAGTGAATTTTATGGCATATCCAATTAAATACATTGAAAACAATCTCGTCTGGAATAAAGACGGGGAATGTTATGCTTACTATGAGCTTGTTCCTTACAATTACTCATTTCTAAGTCCAGAACAGAAAATACAAGTGCATGATTCTTTCAGACAGCTTATCGCACAAAATCGTGATGGCAAAATTCATGCTTTACAAATCAGTACAGAATCCAGCATACGTTCTGCACAAGAGCGTTCCAAAAATGAAGTCACTGGCAAGCTCAAAGCGGTTGCCTATGACAAAATCGACCAACAGACAGACGCTTTAATATCCATGATTGGCGAAAATCAAGTGAACTACCGTTTCTTTATCGGCTTTAAGTTGCTTCTCAACGATCAGGAGTTTTCTATGAAAAGTCTTACCGTTGAAGCAAAAAATGCTTTGTCTGATTTTGTCTATGATGTGAACCATAAGCTGATGGGCGATTTTGTTAGTATGAGTAATGATGAAATCCTGCGTTTTCAGAAGATGGAAAAGCTCTTAGAAAATAAAATCTCTCGTCGTTTCAAAATCCGCAGGTTAGATAAGGACGACTTCGGCTATCTGATTGAACACCTTTACGGACAGACAGGCACTGCCTATGAAGAGTATGAGTACCATCTATCAAAGAAAAAGCTGGATAATGAAACGCTGATTAAATACTATGACTTGATTAAGCCTACTCGCTGTTTGGTGGAAGAAAAACAGCGATATTTGAAAATCCAGCAGGAAGATGAAACCGTCTATGTAGCTTACTTTACCATTAACAGCATTGTCGGAGAACTGGACTTCCCGTCCTCTGAAATCTTCTACTACCAGCAACAGCAATTTACATTCCCGATTGATACGTCAATGAATGTGGAAATTGTAGCGAATCGTAAAGCCCTATCTACTGTCCGCAATAAAAAGAAAGAACTGAAAGACTTGGATAACCACGCTTGGCAAAGTGATAATGAAACCAGCTCCAATGTGGCGGAAGCTCTGGAAAGTGTGAATGAGCTGGAAACCAATTTAGACCAAAGCAAGGAATCTATGTACAAGCTGTCTTATGTGGTAAGGGTATCAGCAAATGATCTTGACGAACTCAAACGTCGTTGTAATGAAGTGAAAGATTTTTATGACGATTTAAGCGTAAAACTGGTACGACCATTTGGGGATATGCTCGGCTTACATGAAGAATTTTTACCTGCCAGCAAGCGTTATATGAATGATTATATTCAATACGTGACCTCTGATTTCCTCGCTGGTTTAGGTTTTGGTGCTACTCAAATGCTGGGGGAAAATGAGGGGATTTATGTTGGCTACAGCTTAGATACTGGACGCAATGTCTATCTGAAACCTGCTCTTGCCAGTCAAGGGGTTAAGGGTTCAGTAACCAATGCGTTAGCGTCGGCTTTTGTTGGTTCGCTGGGTGGTGGTAAATCCTTTGCGAATAACCTTATCGTCTATTATGCGGTGCTTTATGGGGCACAAGCAGTGATTGTAGACCCAAAAGCAGAACGTGGCAGATGGAAAGAAACCTTGCCAGAGATTTCCCATGAAATCAATATCGTCACTCTGACTTCTGATGAGATAAACAAAGGCTTACTTGACCCTTATGTGATTATGAAAAATCCCAAAGATTCTGAATCACTGGCTATTGATATTCTGACATTCCTTACGGGGATTTCCTCTCGTGATGGGGAACGCTTCCCAATCCTTAGAAAAGCCATTCGTGCAGTAACCAATAGTGAAGTACGAGGGTTGATGAAAGTGATTGAGGAATTACGGGTTGAGAATACGCCACTAAGTACCAGTATAGCCGACCATATCGAAAGTTTTACAGACTATGACTTTGCACATTTATTATTCAGTAATGGTTATGTGGAGCAGTCTATCAGCTTAGAAAAACAACTGAACATTATACAGGTTGCGGACTTGGTACTTCCCGACAAGGAAACTTCCTTTGAGGAATATACCACTATGGAGCTTTTATCCGTTGCTATGCTGATTGTCATTAGTACCTTTGCTTTAGACTTTATCCATACAGACCGAAGCATTTTCAAGATTGTAGATTTAGACGAAGCATGGAGCTTTTTACAGGTAGCACAAGGAAAAACACTATCTATGAAGCTGGTTCGGGCTGGTCGTGCTATGAACGCTGGGGTATATTTCGTGACCCAAAATACAGACGACCTCTTAGATGAAAAACTGAAAAATAACCTCGGCTTAAAATTTGCATTTCGTTCCACTGACCTTAACGAGATTAAAAAGACCTTAGTCTTTTTTGGTGTAGACCCAGAGGACGAAAACAATCAGAAGCGATTGCGTGATTTGGAAAACGGGCAATGCCTTATCAGTGATTTATATGGTCGTGTCGGTGTGATACAGTTCCACCCTGTATTTGAAGAACTGCTCCATGCCTTTGATACCAGACCACCTGTGCGAAAAGAGGTGTAAATGTGAAACCATCAATAGTAAACAGAATAAAATCAAACTGGACGCTGAAACGTCTAGGTAAAGTGGCAATGACAGTGGCTTTCACACTTGTGATTGCCATTTTTCTTTTAGCCATGCTGGGAACGGTGGTTCAAGCTGCGGGCTTGGTAGATGATACGGTCAATGTGGCAAATGAATACAGCCGATACCCACTTGAAAACTATCAACTGGATTTTTATGTGGATAATAGCTGGGGCTGGCTTCCGTGGAACTGGTCGGACGGGATTGGAAAACAGGTCATGTATGGACTATATGCCATTACCAATTTTATTTGGACAATCAGTTTGTATGTTTCCAATGCGACAGGTTACTTAGTACAGGAAGCCTATTCCTTAGACTTCATTTCCGCTACAGCAGATTCCATTGGTAAGAATATGCAGACCTTAGCTGGTGTGAGTGCAAACGGATTTTCAACAGAGGGTTTCTATGTTGGATTCCTCTTACTCTTGATTTTGGTTCTTGGGGTTTATGTTGCCTATACGGGACTGATAAAGAGAGAAACCACAAAGGCAATTCATGCCATTATGAATTTTGTGCTGGTGTTTATCCTATCGGCTTCCTTTATTGCCTACGCTCCCGACTACATTAAAAAAATCAATGACTTTTCATCAGACATCAGTAATGCCAGTTTATCACTTGGCACGAAGATTGTCATGCCCCATTCCGATAGTCAAGGCAAGGACAGCGTGGACTTAATCAGAGATAGCCTGTTTTCCATACAGGTTCAGCAACCGTGGCTACTGCTTCAATACAACAGTTCAGACATTGAAAGTATCGGTATTGACCGTGTGGAAAGCCTGCTCTCCACCAGCCCAGATTCCAACAATGGCGAAGACAGAGAAAAAATTGTTGCGGAAGAAATTGAAGACAGAAGCAATACCAATCTAACCATTACAAAGACCATTAACCGTTTAGGTACAGTCTTCTTCCTATTTGTCTTCAATATTGGGATTTCCATATTTGTATTCCTATTAACAGGAATCATGATTTTCTCGCAGGTACTTTTTATCATCTATGCTATGTTTCTGCCTGTGAGCTTTATTTTAAGCATGATTCCATCATTTGATGGTATGTCAAAACGAGCCATAACAAAGCTCTTTAATACCATTTTGACACGAGCTGGAATCACATTGATTATTACGACAGCATTTAGTATTTCAACCATGCTCTATACCTTATCGGCTGGTTATCCGTTCTTTTTGATTGCTTTTCTACAGATTGTGACCTTTGCAGGAATCTACTTCAAGCTGGGCGATTTAATGAGTATGTTTTCTCTACAGAGTAACGATTCTCAAAGTGTGGGAAGTCGTGTGATGAGAAAACCTCGTATGCTTATGCACGCTCACATGCACCGTCTACAGCGGAAACTTGGACGTTCCATGACTACTCTAGGGGCTGGGTCTGCCATTGTTACAGGTAAAAAAGGACAGTCGGGTTCGGGGAGTTCTGCAAGGACACAAGCAGATCACTCCCGACCAGACGGAAAGGAAAAATCAACACTTGGAAAACGTATCGGTCAAACCATCGGTACAGTAGCTGATACCAAAGACAGAATGGTAGACACTGCTAGTGGTTTGAAAGAACAGGTTAAAGATTTGCCGACCAATGCAAGATATGCAGTATATCAAGGAAAATCCAAAGTAAAAGAGAATGTCCGTGATTTAACCAGTAGTATTTCTCAAACCAAAGCGGACAGAGCCAGTGGACGCAAGGAACAGCAGGAACAAAGGCGAAAAACCATTGCGAAGCGTCGCTCTGAAATGGAACAGGTCAAACAGAAAAAACAGCCTGCTTCTTCTGTTCATGAAAGACCGACTACAAGACAAGAACAATATCATGATGAACAGACCTCAAAACAGTCTAATATTCAGACTTCATATAAGGAATCTCAACAAGCCAAACAAGAGCGTCCAGCAGTTAAGTCCGATTTTTCAAGTCCAAAAGTGGAACGCCAAGGCAATACCGTTCAAGAAAAAACCGTTCAAAAGCCAGCAACTTCAACCACTACAGCAGATAGAACTTCACAACGTCCAATCACAAAAGAACGTCCGTCTACTGTTCAAAGAGTACCACTACAAAATACAAGAAGTAGACCACCAATCAAAACCGCCACCATTAAGAAAGTCGGTAAGAAACCATGAAGTTGAAAACTTTAGTGATTGGTGGTTCTGGATTATTCTTGATGGTCTTCTCACTGCTTCTGTTTGTTGCCATTTTATTTTCAGATGAACAGGACAGCGGAATTTCCAATAATCATTATGGAGGTGTGAATGTTTCCGCAGAAGTGCTGGCTCATAAGCCTATGGTAGAAAAATATGCCAAAGAATATGGCGTTGAAGAATATGTCAACATACTTCTTGCGATTATACAGGTGGAATCGGGCGGTACTGCGGAAGATGTTATGCAGTCCTCGGAATCCCTCGGTCTTCCACCTAATTCATTGAGTACAGAAGAATCCATTAAGCAAGGTGTGAAGTATTTCAGTGAATTATTAGCCAGTAGCGAAAGGCTCAGTGTAGATTTAGAATCGGTTATCCAGTCCTACAATTATGGTGGTGGTTTCTTAGGGTATGTGGCTAATCGTGGAAATAAATATACCTTTGAACTGGCTCAAAGTTTCTCAAAAGAGTATTCAGGTGGCGAAAAAGTGTCTTACCCCAATCCCATAGCCATACCTATCAATGGGGGCTGGCGATACAACTATGGCAATATGTTTTATGTGCAACTGGTAACGCAGTATCTTGTCACAACAGAGTTTGATGATGATACGGTACAAGCCATCATGGACGAAGCACTGAAATATGAGGGCTGGCGATACGTTTACGGTGGAGCTTCCCCGACTACTTCTTTTGATTGTAGCGGACTGACACAATGGACGTATGGAAAAGCTGGAATTAACTTACCACGAACCGCACAACAGCAATATGATGTGACCCAGCATATCCCACTATCGGAAGCACAAGCTGGCGATTTGGTTTTCTTTCATTCTACCTATAACGCTGGCTCTTATATTACTCATGTTGGGATATACCTTGGCAATAACCGTATGTTTCATGCAGGCGACCCAATCGGTTATGCCGACTTAACAAGCCCCTACTGGCAACAGCATTTAGTGGGAGCAGGACGAATCAAACAATGAGAAAGGAAGATTTAATGATGAAATTTAGAAAAAATCAGAATAAAGAAAAACAGATACCAAAGGAAAAGAAACCTCGTGTCTACTATAAGGTCAATCCTCATAAAAAGGTTGTGATTGCCTTGTGGGTACTTTTAGGGCTTAGTTTCAGCTTTGCGATATTCAAGCACTTTACAGCTATAGATACTCATACTATTCACGAAACAACTATCATAGAAAAGGAATACGTTGATACTCATCATGTAGAAAATTTTGTAGAGAACTTTGCGAAAGTCTACTATTCATGGGAGCAATCCGATAAGTCCATTGATAATCGAATGGAAAGTCTAAAAGGCTATCTGACAGATGAACTTCAAGCTCTCAATGTTGATACAGTACGCAAAGATATTCCTGTATCGTCTTCTGTAAGAGGATTTCAGATATGGACGGTAGAGCCAACTGGCGACAATGAGTTTAATGTAACCTACAGTGTAGACCAGCTCATTACAGAGGGAGAAAATACAAAGACCGTCCACTCTGCTTATATAGTGAGTGTCTATGTAGATGGTTCTGGAAATATGGTACTGGTTAAGAATCCGACCATTACCAACATACCTAAGAAATCAAGTTATAAACCAAAAGCCATTGAAAGTGAGGGGACGGTTGATTCCATTACAACCAATGAAATCAATGAGTTTTTAACGACGTTCTTCAAGCTCTATCCTACAGCGACAGCCAGTGAACTTTCCTACTATGTGAATGACGGGATATTAAAACCAATCGGAAAAGAGTACATCTTTCAAGAACTGGTAAATCCTATTCACAATCGTAAGGATAATCAAGTCACGGTATCGCTGACAGTGGAGTATATCGACCAGCAGACCAAAGCAACGCAGGTATCTCAATTTGATTTGGTACTTGAAAAGAACGGGAGTAATTGGAAGATTATAGAATAACAAATATTGGTACATTATTACAGCTATTTTGTAATCACGTACTCTCTTTGATAAAAAATTGGAGATTCCTTTACAAATATGCTCTTACGTGCTATTATTTAAGTGACTATTTAAAAGGAGTTAATAAATATGCGGCAAGGTATTCTTAAATAAACTGTCAATTTGATAGCGGGAACAAATAATTAGATGTCCTTTTTTAGGAGGGCTTAGTTTTTTGTACCCAGTTTAAGAATACCTTTATCATGTGATTCTAAAGTATCCAGAGAATATCTGTATGCTTTGTATACCTATGGTTATGCATAAAAATCCCAGTGATAAAAGTATTTATCACTGGGATTTTTATGCCCTTTTGGGTTTTTGAATGGAGGAAAATCACATGAAAATTATTAATATTGGAGTTTTAGCTCATGTTGATGCAGGAAAAACTACCTTAACAGAAAGCTTATTATATAACAGTGGAGCGATTACAGAATTAGGAAGCGTGGACAAAGGTACAACGAGGACGGATAATACGCTTTTAGAACGTCAGAGAGGAATTACAATTCAGACAGGAATAACCTCTTTTCAGTGGGAAAATACGAAGGTGAACATCATAGACACGCCAGGACATATGGATTTCTTAGCAGAAGTATATCGTTCATTATCAGTTTTAGATGGGGCAATTCTACTGATTTCTGCAAAAGATGGCGTACAAGCACAAACTCGTATATTATTTCATGCACTTAGGAAAATGGGGATTCCCACAATCTTTTTTATCAATAAGATTGACCAAAATGGAATTGATTTATCAACGGTTTATCAGGATATTAAAGAGAAACTTTCTGCCGAAATTGTAATCAAACAGAAGGTAGAACTGTATCCTAATATGTGTGTGACGAACTTTACCGAATCTGAACAATGGGATACGGTAATAGAGGGAAACGATGACCTTTTAGAGAAATATATGTCCGGTAAATCATTAGAAGCATTGGAACTCGAACAAGAGGAAAGCATAAGATTTCATAATTGTTCCCTGTTCCCTGTTTATCACGGAAGTGCAAAAAACAATATAGGGATTGATAACCTTATAGAAGTGATTACGAATAAATTTTATTCATCAACACATCGAGGTCCGTCTGAACTTTGCGGAAATGTTTTCAAAATTGAATATACAAAAAAAAGACAACGTCTTGCATATATACGCCTTTATAGTGGAGTACTACATTTACGAGATTCGGTTAGAGTATCAGAAAAAGAAAAAATAAAAGTTACAGAAATGTATACTTCAATAAATGGTGAATTATGTAAGATTGATAGAGCTTATTCTGGAGAAATTGTTATTTTGCAAAATGAGTTTTTGAAGTTAAATAGTGTTCTTGGAGATACAAAACTATTGCCACAGAGAAAAAAGATTGAAAATCCGCACCCTCTACTACAAACAACTGTTGAACCGAGTAAACCTGAACAGAGAGAAATGTTGCTTGATGCCCTTTTGGAAATCTCAGATAGTGATCCGCTTCTACGATATTACGTGGATTCTACGACACATGAAATTATACTTTCTTTCTTAGGGAAAGTACAAATGGAAGTGATTAGTGCACTGTTGCAAGAAAAGTATCATGTGGAGATAGAACTAAAAGAGCCTACAGTCATTTATATGGAGAGACCGTTAAAAAATGCAGAATATACCATTCACATCGAAGTGCCGCCAAATCCTTTCTGGGCTTCCATTGGTTTATCTGTATCACCGCTTCCGTTGGGAAGTGGAATGCAGTATGAGAGCTCGGTTTCTCTTGGATACTTAAATCAATCATTTCAAAATGCAGTTATGGAAGGGATACGCTATGGTTGCGAACAAGGATTATATGGTTGGAATGTGACGGATTGTAAAATCTGTTTTAAGTATGGCTTATACTATAGCCCTGTTAGTACCCCAGCAGATTTTCGGATGCTTGCTCCTATTGTATTGGAACAAGTCTTAAAAAAAGCTGGAACAGAATTGTTAGAGCCATATCTTAGTTTTAAAATTTATGCGCCACAGGAATATCTTTCACGAGCATACAACGATGCTCCTAAATATTGTGCGAACATCGTAGACACTCAATTGAAAAATAATGAGGTCATTCTTAGTGGAGAAATCCCTGCTCGGTGTATTCAAGAATATCGTAGTGATTTAACTTTCTTTACAAATGGACGTAGTGTTTGTTTAACAGAGTTAAAAGGGTACCATGTTACTACCGGTGAACCTGTTTGCCAGCCCCGTCGTCCAAATAGTCGGATAGATAAAGTACGATATATGTTCAATAAAATAACTTAGTGTATTTTATGTTGTTATATAAATATGGTTTCTTGTTAAATAAGATGAAATATTTTTTAATAAAAAACGTATAGGACTTAATAGTTACTGAGTATAGCTGCAACGCAGCAACGATACGGTTGCACGTCGCACAAAAAAGCACTGCCCTACACACAAGGTGCAAGGCAGTGCAAACGGTAATGCAAATCCTGCAAGGACTACATAAGCGTTAAGAATGCCTGATACAGCAACGCACCAGCAACGCCGCCTACGATTGGACCAACAACAGGAATCCATGCATAACCCCAGTCGGAGCCGCCTTTGTTTGCGATAGGCAAAATGGCATGCATAATACGAGGACCAAGGTCTCGAGCAGGGTTAATAGCATAACCGGTTGTTGCACCAAGAGAAAAACCAACAACGATAACTACCAAACCAACAACAATTGGGCCAAGGCCGCTTGCAAGGTTGTTTGGACCTAATGCCATAACGCAAATAACCAACACGGCGGTACCAAGTGCCTCGTCGAGCACGTTCGACCAGGTGTGCCTAATGGCAGGAGCAGTTGAGAAGCAACCCAAGATGGTGGGGGCATCTTTGGTTTCTTTCCAGTGTGGATAGTAGTGCAGCCACACTAAAATAGCACCGGCAGCTGCGCCAAGTGTTTGCGCAATAACAAAACCGGGCACTTGCTCAACAGGAAACATACCGGCAGCAGCAAGTGCAATAGTTACCGCAGGATTTAAGTGACCAGGACATACAAGACCTGCAATATACACAGCAACGGTTACTGCAATACCCCAGCCAAGGACTATTGCCGTCCAGCCGGTACCTTCCTCTTTTGTTTTGTGCAGGATATTACCTGCTACAACACCATCACCAAGCAGCACCAAAATCATAGTGCCAAAAAATTCACCAATAAGAGCGTTCATACGTGCCTCCTTTTAGTAATTACACCTAACCATCAATGTAATAGCAACGAGATTATTTAGTAATTTTGAGGGGTTCTAGCTCGCCTAACACTTCGTCTAGCGGCGCATTCGCCTGAAGCAACACAGCTGCGGCAAATGTACCTTCAACAATAGGCACTGGCTGCATTAACACCTTTTTTGTACACGTCTCACATGCAAGCTCTAAGTTAAGCTTTGCACTTCCCAAGTCGTAAAATGCAAGCAGCGTATCAGCAGTGTTTTCTTCGATAGCGCCTAAAACCACGTCGAACGTACTTCCAATGTCACCATCAGCCGTGCCGCCGCAATAGGTAATGCTTACATCGTGAGCAACCTGGTCTACCAGCTTTTTTACGCCGCATGCAATCTCGGGTACGTGCGAAACAATTACAATGCCCACGCTGCCAGTGTCTTGCGTATCTATTGCACTCATACTACACTCCTTGCTCGAGAAGGGCGCAAAAGAGCATGCCAGATGACGCCGCACCAGGATCGATATGACCACACGAGCGCTCGCCGGTGTACGAAGCGCGACCCTTCGTTGCACGCATAGGTGCAGTAGCGTCTACCAGCGCTTTAATGCTGTCGCAGGTAAGCTCGCCATTACGCAGCTGCTCAATCGCCGGACTCCAAAAATCAACCATGGTTTTTTCGCCCAGCTCAGCATGACCACGCTTTTGAATTTGCTCAAGCCCGCAGTGTAACATGTCGGGCAAGCTGTCGTTTGCATGCATACTCATGCCCAAAAATGCCGAACCGTACAGAGGACCCGAAGCACCACCAACGTGGCTAAGCAGTTGCATTGCGCACAGTTTAAGGGCTTCAGCTGCAGTTTTAGGCGGTTTTTCCTCGAGCGCTTTGCGTACAAACTCCATGCCGCGCGCCATGTTTGCGCCGTGATCGCCATCGCCAATAGGCGTGTCAAGGTCGGTAAGATAGGTTTTGTTTTCTTGAATTTTTTTGTCAAAGGCTAATAGCCACTGTACAGCTACTTGAGTTTCCATATCATCACTACCAAGCTGGAGTATTAACAGGAGCGTTAAGTGCCTTAACGTCGCTATCGGTTACCTGCATAAGAGTAAGCGACAAGCCTGCCATATCAATAGACGTCATGTAGTTGCCAAGCTTCTTAAATGCAACTTCAATGCCCTTTTCGGCCAAGAGCTCTTCAACGTCATGTGCAAAAATGTATTGCTCCATAAGCGGCGTTGCGCCCATGCCATTAACAAGAAGGGCAACTTTTTTGTTGGCATCCCAATCAAAGCTTTCATACAATTTTCCGAATAGCTCTTTTGCAAAGGTTTTTGAAGGAGCCATCTTGTCGCGCTTGTAACCAGGCTCACCGTGAATACCAATACCAAACTCGATTTCATCCTCAGCAAGAACAAAACCAGGCTTACCAGCTTCAGGTACGGTTGCGCCCGAAAGAGCCAGGCCAATTGTGTGAATACGTGGAACAATGTCGTCGGCAAGAGCTTTGATTTCCTCAAGCGTGCAGCCACGACGTGCTGCATCGCCCAAAATTTTATGCACAAAGATGGTTCCTGCAACACCACGGCGACCCTGCGTGTACAAACTGTCTTCAACAGCAATGTCGTCGTCCACAACAACGCTCGCTACCTTAATGTCTTCGGTTTCGGCAAGCTCTTGTGCCATCTCAAAGTTCATGATATCGCCGGAGTAGTTTTTGATAACCATAAATACGCCAGCACCCTCATCTGCCTGGCGAATTGCTTCCAAAATTTGGTCGGGCGTAGGAGACGTAAACACGGCACCACACACAGCGCCAGAAAGCATACCCTCGCCTACAAACCCTGCGTGTGCAGGCTCATGACCAGAGCCACCACCCGAAATAATACCAACGTGACCTTGCTTTTCAGCACGGCGCATAATAACGTCGAATCCTTCTGCACGGCGCAATACATCGCTGTGAATAAAGGTAAGGCCTTGCAACATCTCATCTACAACAGTAGTGGGATCGTTGATAATCTTTTTCATGGCTACCAACCTTTCTGTAAAAGTTTAATGCGAAATGCGCAGGTAAGCGTGGGTGCTGCAGGAACTGAGCTGTGCTTGGCTGCGCGAAGCAGCGAGCAGCGCGCTCATGCAACTTTGCGGCATGCACCGCCGTCATTGCGCTTTGCATTCTCGTTACTGCTATTGTATGCAAGGAAATTTTTAGATTATAGTGGACAACTTATACTCCTTGTCCATTGTCCTTATCCACATTTTCCGTAATAATTTATGTACTGTTGATACACGTGGGAGGTGATAGAGTGCATGTCTGGTTCGATCATCACCAAAAAGAAAATTGCAAATGCGTTTAAAACAGAAATTGAGTGCCGCACGTTCGACTCAATCTCGGTGAGTCAGATAATGAAACGTGCACATGTACGCAGACAAACCTTCTACGATTGCTTTATCGACAAATACGACCTGGTAGATTGGATATTTCAAAACGATCTTCACGAGCAGATTTCCGACCGACTCGACTTTTTGAGTGGTCTCGATTTGCTGCAAGAAGTGTTTTACTTTTTTGAAAAACATATGCATTATTATGCACAATTATTTAAAATCGTTGATCAAAACGACTTTTCAACTTATTTTCTGGACTACTGCGAGCAGCTCATACGCAAAATTTTTGATGAAGAGCTGCATGGCGCGGGTATAAGCATTGCACCTGAGGTGCTAGCGCCGTACATAAGCTATCATAGCATCGCGCTTTCAAACGTGATTCGATACCATGTTATGCATGAAAATTTTAACCGTGAGATACTGTTTATGATGTGTACGAATACAATAAACATTACCTTGCAAATTATTTCGAACGATACCCTATAGCGCTTGAGCGCGAGTATAAGCAGGCTCACGAGCTGGCTTATAACCAGGATACAAAACGGAAACAGAACGGATACAGAACAGGAAGCGTCATGATACAGATTATCAACCAACCAGAGAACGTAGTTGAAGATACGCTTAGCGTTTTGCCTGCTATTTACCCCAAACTTAAGTACAAAAAGGAAACGGGTATTGTATATCGTACGAATTTGACGAAAGACTGTGTGCCGCTGCTTTCGGGTGGTGGTTCGGGCCATGAGCCTGCGCATTTTGGATATGTTGGCCAGGGAATGCTTAGTTGCGCAGTTGAGGGATCTATTTTTGTGCCACCTTCGGCCGAACACGTCCTTGAGGGTATTAAAACGGTGTATAACGACAAAACGGGTTTGCTCGTTATCATTAAAAATTTTGAAGCGGACGTTACAAACTTTGGTAGCGCCATACGCCAGGCTCGTGAGCTGGGCATGAATGTTGAGTATGTTATTTCGCACGACGACATTTCAATTGAATCGAGCTCGTTTACGCGCCGTCAACGCGGCGTAGCAGGCACCGTGCTTATGCATAAAATTTTAGGTGCCGCAGCGCAGGCAAAAGTTGAACTCGACAGCTTAGTGTACATGGGAAATCAAATTTCAGAATGCATTGCGACGCTGGGTGTGGCGAGCAGAGCAGCCACGCTACCAGGCAAAACGGATCCAATGTTTGAACTTGCCGACCACGACATTTCTTATGGCATTGGTATTCATGGCGAAGAGGGTTATCGCACTATTGGTTTTGAATCGTCTGAAAAACTAGCCGTTGAGCTGGTAAACAAGCTCAATTTAAAGTTCCACTGGCATACACACGACCCGTATATTGTGCTGGTAAACAATTTGGGCGGCTGCACGCGCGAAGAGGAACTTATTTTTACGCACGACATACTGCAGCTGCTTGAGCTTGAAGGGCTCAATATTATCGACGTAAAAACGGGAACGTATATGACTAGCTTAAATATGGCAGGGCTTTCGGTTACCCTCTTTAAGCTGCAAGACCCCTCGTGGCTTGCCTATTACCAGGCACCCACCGATGCATTTGCGTGGTAAAGCTACGTTTGAGCAGGTAAGCATGCGCCTACGCAGGTAAGCATACAGCTTTTATACGGACAATAGCTTTTATATACGGGCAATAGCCTTTATATACGGGCAACTGCCTGTTTGAGTGCTTGAACCTTTTCAAGTGAAACAGCATCGTACATACCCGTGTGCGCACCATCTGCATAATTGTATGCAACGGTTTTGCCAACGGTTGTTGGATCGGCTTTCCAGTCGCGACATGAGCTATGGATTTGTGTAACTCCCGTTGCAGTAATTATTTTGGCTGCGTTATCGGCGTGTATGCCTCCCCCAGCAAGAATTTCAATGGAGTTGTCAGCATAATGCACAAGCTCGTTAAGCATATCCTTGCCCTCAAGAGCCGTCTTTTTGCCGCCGCTGGTAAGCACGCGATCAATACCCAAATCTATAAGCTACTCAAGCGCGCGGGTATCTGCACTTGTGCAATCAAACGCACGGTGCATAATTGCTTCTTTGTGATTCGCATGAACAAGCTCTACTAATTTTGCTGTGTATTCATCGTTAATAGAAAAATCTGGGTTGAGAAAACCAAACACAATACCGTCTGCACCATGATTGAGAAGATCGCGCGTTTCTTCGTACATACACTCAAATTCGGCGTGGCTATAGCAAAAACCTGCGCCGCGTGGACGAATCATTACACACACAGGAAAATCAGTATCTCGTTTAACGAGCGTAACGCACGCTGTTGATGGAGTAACGCCTCCCATGTACAGTGCTGCAGTGAGCTCAATTCGGTCAGCATTACCCTTATATGCAACAAGCGCATCTTCATAGCTTCCGCAGCATATTTCTACTGTACAGTGCATAACTAACTCCTTTAGTGAGGCACGATGTTAGCCTCATAGAATATATCGTTTAATTGAATATAGCGCTAAATTAGAACATACCGCGTAATACGTAGTTTTTCCACGCATGTATATGCAACAAGTATTATTGGATAGAAGATTTTATGCTCGTGAAGTGCTTGTCAAAAAATCTGATAGCAGGAACAAAAACCACAAAAAATATCTTATAGAAAAAAGGTGGTGGGTCGTAAGGGGGTCGAACCCTTGACCTTGGGATTAAGAGTCCCCTGCTCTACCATCTGAGCTAACGACCCACGCAAGAAACACAATGGGGTGGGTAGAGGGGCTCGAACCCTCGACCTCCGGAGCCACGGTCCGGCGCTCTGCCAACTGAGCTACACCCACCATTTGTGCATGCAGTACGGTGTGCAATGAGGCGCAAACCAATCGCGTGCAACATGTGTGCTTGATAATAATGACGAACTTTTAGCAAAAATTCAAGCACCAATTCAAAAAAAGTTAGCAATCCACGATAAACTCCGTATCTTATGCCGTGTCAAATTGGTTAATACATGCAACCAATTTAAAGAAATGCGCGAGCTGGGCATATGTGATGATCGCTTGCAAGTTTAGTGCAAGTTAAGAACGAGCAGGTTACATATGGTGAATTTCTCAGCAAAGTTGTATGAAAACACGAGATTTTGACTAGACGACGCGCGCGGCACTTCTTAATAATGAGCTCATATCAACAACAAACCCGTACAACCCCTAGAGCAAGGAGGGCGCAAATTATGAAGGTTTATTCACAACCATACCTGCCACACGCACAGTAATTACTGCGTGGCATTGCACCACTTGCCTGCATACTAAGAAAGGAGTTTTCATGCATAGACAACCTCATACGCGCTGGCGCACCCGGCGGCGTTCGCGCACACATACGCCACTTTTGGCGTCTTTCTTTTTGAACGGATACGCATATGTGAAACGCTTTGTTGCGCACATTGCGAGCCATGATACCGTTATGCGTACATATTCACGGGCGATTGCGGGGATTGTTGCCCTTGCGCTCACGTTGCAAGCGCTCAACCCAATGGTGTTTGCCCAGGGAAGCGAACTTACGGTTCAGTATAAAGAGCCTACGTATATTCAATATGGTAATGGGTATTTTCGTCGTGTGAAACCCGATGAAAAACTCGAGGTAATAGAAACACGCACGCCAATATACTGGATTGATAATAACTATGCGTATTCGTTTTATTACCTGGATAGGATTGCCCCTGCAGGCTGCAAACTCTGGGCGCGAGATCCGATTGATTTGTCATGGGACAAGCAGAAAATGCGCGAAGGATTTCCGCGAGTGCTCTACTATGGTTTTGGCGGCCCGGGGTTTGATAGAAGCATGTGGCCTAAATATGACTGGGACGAAAATCCGCTCACAGATGACCAGTTTTATGCTCTAACGCAGCTGCTTTTGCACAAAATATCAGGCGGAACCTCATCAACCGCAGTTATGTGGCGCGACCTTATGTCGTCGTGGTTTTATGAGCGCATATTGAATAAAGAAAAAGGCGTGTACGGCAAAATGCTGAAAGCGCCTATGCCCGATGACATTCATGGATATGGATTTCAGCCAACAGGCAATAGAGATGAAATGTTTTTGAAAGATCCACACATGGCGTACATACCGGCACGCGGATTTATTCATCTTGATTTGCATACCCTTACCTACTGGCAACAGCAACAAAACGCAGGAAAATCGCTGAAGGGCATTACCTATCGCATTTATAGCGACCCGTCGTGTACCAAGCGTGCGTACGCGTTTGGTACAAAAACAGCTATTGCTGATATGGTTTCTAACGAACAAGGCGTGCTTGAAAGCGGCAAGCTTAAAGGCAATACAACATACTATGTAAAACAACTCACAGCAAACGACAACGCTGATGCCGATAAAACCGTGTATGACATACGTGTTGGTTCGAGCGATAAAAAGGGTGTTGAGATTGTCGCCAACGAAGGTGCACAAACACTGCATCCACAAACCGGTGGCGGGAATACTGGTAGTGGTGGTTCGCAAGGTGGCAAAAACAGCAGTGGTAACCAGGATGAAGCGCAACGCGGTACGCTGCAGCTTACCTTATCATCACACGCGCCGCAGCTTTCGGCAAACAATGCAAATTATTCGTTTGAAACAGCAAAACATGCGATATACAGCGATAAGGATTGCAAACAAAAAGTTGTAGATGTAACGTTTGATGCTGCGGGTAAAGCTCAGAACGTGCAGCTAAAAAAGGGCAGCTACTACATAAAAGAGCTCGAGCAAGCGCGCGGATATGCACGCGATACAAAGGTGCATACGGTTGCAGTTGCAGCACAAAAAACAACAACGCTTGCACTAGAAAAGCATCCGCAATACTATACGGCAAGCACGATAGCCCAGCTTATCGATAAGGAACTAACAGGATTACCTGCGAAAACAAAACAGGGTGAGCAAGCAGAACCAACATTGCAAGGAAAAGCACGCTTCAAGGACGCACAGATATGTGTTGAGCTGTATGCAAACGAAAAAGATGCACGCAGCGGTAGTACTACGGGTGGCACGGCTGGAAGCGGCAGCGCGGCTGCGGGTGCAGCTGCAGCGGGTACAGCTGCAAAGCCACAACGACGCTGGATACTCTCAAGCAACACAAAAGGTGCTGTAGAACTCAAGCAGCAAACAAAAGTTGCAGGCGACGATTTTACACTCTCACCACAAAAAACTATACAACTGCCGCTTGGCTACCTTAAGCTAACGCAGGTTAAAGCAAGTTATGGGTATAACGCCACGAGTGAAACAAAATATATACCTCTTGCTGCACAAACAAGCATTGATGATAAGCTTGCGCTGCAGCCAGTAACATTTCCTTTGCAAGTTGTGCGTGGTGGGCTGGAATTTAGCTGCATCGACAAAACGTCTGGTACCACACAAGCGCAAGGTGACGCCAGCTTTAGTAATGTGCAATATAGCATTCGCTCAGATAATACGCACCCGGTTGTGGTGAATAACAAGATATACAATGAGCATGAATGTTGTTTGACGCTTGAGGCAAAACGCACCGTACGAAGTGACGGTAGCAGCGAATATGTTGTTGCAACGGCGAAGGATGCTCTGCCGTGCGGCGATTATGTAATTGAGCGTAATGTACGTGCAAATGGATACGCTAATACTACCTACAAGCGGAGCTTTACGATTGACGAGCATGGTAGCGTGCATAAAATTAAAGAAGACGACCCTCGCGCACAACTTAGTGTTATTAAAGGCGGCTTGCAGGTAGCGCTTGTGGATGCTGAAACGCGTGCTGCAAATCCGCTGGGCGCCGCTGTGCTCAAGGATGCGGAGTTTACGATTTATAACAACTCGGCAAGCTCCATATATTTCAAAGACAAAAAATATGAACCTAACAGCCCAATTACAACTATTGTGACAAACAAAGACGGCATTGCAAAAACAACGCAGGAGGCACTACCCTATGGCACATATACTGTGCGGTTAACGAAAGCGCCGCGCGGCTATGTGCTCGACAAGCAGGCGCAAGACTGGAAGTTTAGCGTAAGCGTGCGCGAAAAAAAGATGTACGAAGCTGAAAAACCGCTGGAGCTTACAGCAATCCGCCGCGATATAGCTATTCCTGTGCGCGACGCGGTATCGCACAAACCACTTGCAGGAAAACTCTACAGCATTACGTCGAAAACAACAGGTGAGGTGCACGTTGTTGCCACAAACTCACAAGGCGAAATTAATACCTCATCAGATACGTTTCCGCACGACAAGAAAACAAATGAACTCGACAGCGTGCTGAAGGTTGGCGTGAAAAACAAAACGGCGTATACGTGCTGCGGTTGTTGGTTTAACGGAACGCGCGATGGCAAAACGCTGCCCAATAACGCGCAGGGTGCACTTCCCTATGACACCTATACGATTTGTGAGCTGTTGCCAAAAGACTATACAGGTGCAAACGGTTCTGGAGATGCGACGGGCGCTGAAGGTACTGGTGGTACTGCGGGTACTGGAGGCTCCAAAGCCTCCAAAAACAAGCCATTTAGCTGCGAAGTTACAATTGGTGATGAAGAGAATAAAAAGCCGTATGACGAGTTAGGCGGTCATAATACGTTGCCTGACCCGGAGCCTGAGCATACGTCTGAACCTGGAACTACGCCTGGGACTACACCTGAAGGCACGCCGGAGGGCGGCACGCCGCAGGGTAGCACGCCTACGCCGGGCGCAGAACAGACTGGAAGCGAAGAGCCGAAAAATAAGCAGCCTGACACGGGCGGCTCTGAGAGCGGCACGGGTGTTGGCGCAGGTACCGATGCTGATACGGGCACGGGCACAGGCACAGGTACTGAGGGTGGTAGCGGCTCTGAGAGCGGCACGAAACCAAATGGGAGCAGCGAAGAAAGCACAGATCCAAAAAGCGGAAGCGAAACGAAACCGAATACGGGTAATGCGGATAATACCACTACGCCAAATCATGAATCGACAGGTGACACGGGTAAATCTGAGCCTTCAACAAAGCCAGATAGCTCAAAGCCAGGTAGCACAAAACCGAATGGAACAAAACCTGATGGTTCAAAGCAGCATACCGACCAGAAAAAGCCCGAAACAGGAAATACCACGCCAGGCAAGAAACATACGCAGGAGCCGAACACAACAAAGCCTCATACTACCAAGAAAAACACGCAAGAAGATCCATCAAACACAAACGATGTAGCAGGCAATGTAGCTGGCACGATGGGACCAAACGCGAACGGACAAAATGCGCTGGGACCAAACGCACAGGGCTCGCCTAACGAGCGCGACAAAAAAGAGGCTTCATCCGAAAGCACAGACGGCGATGCACGTGAAGACGCCAAGAATACAGATACCAGTAACGGAAAATCACATGACAGCAGCAATGATAGCGATGTGAATGGCAAAAAACACAGCGGTGCTGGCGGCAAGCATGGTCAAAAAACAGCGCATGATGGCGACAGTGCAAGCGATGAAGAAACGCGCATGCAAGACGAATCTAACGAGCGCGACAATGAAGACAAGCAAGATGAATATGTACGTATGCCTCAAACATCTGACACGATAAGCGGTGCGCTTGTAACCATACTCGCCGGCGCGGCGGCGCTCTGTACGGGCGCGGGCGTGTTCATAAAACGCAAACGCACACAGGGAACGCGCAGGTACCGTAGGTATCACGGCTAAGCACGGCAGATAACACGCGTGCTGAATGCAACTCATGATGGTAGCCAATACCAGCACATGCAAACTCATGCATGCATTCAGCACGTAAGGATTTTGCCTGTGTAGTTACGTTATACCAAAAAGGACGTTACGCGCCTAAATATGCGCTGCGTACGGCATCGCAGGAAAGGAGTTCGGCACCAGTACCGGTCATCGTGATAGAACCCGTTTCGAGAACGTAGGCTCTATCGGCAATAGACAGTGCTACTTGTGCGTTTTGCTCAACCAAAAGAATGGTAGTTCCCTGCTCGTGGAGCGACTTAATGATGCTAAAAATTTCTTGCACCATAACAGGAGCTAGACCCATAGATGGTTCGTCGAGCATAAGTAGCTTAGGAGCGCTCATCAACGCGCGCGCCATAGCAAGCATCTGCTGCTCACCACCACTCATGGTTCCCGCGCGTTGGTGCAGACGTTCCGCAAGACGCGGGAAGTGTTCATACACATTTTTAAGGCGAGCTGCTGCTTTTGAATCGGGTTGCGAGTAACCACCCATGCGAAGGTTTTCTTCTACTGTCATTTGACTAAACACATGACGACCTTCGGGGCACTGAGCAAGACCCATACCTACAATAGTGTGCGGTTTTTTGCCAACGAGGGGCACATTATCAAACGTGATAGTGCCGTCTTGCGGTTTTAATAAACCAGAAAGCGTTTGCAAACAGGTAGTTTTACCTGCACCGTTAGCACCAATAAGGCAAACAATTTCGCCTGCATTAATCTGAAAGGAGACGGAACGAACGGCTTGTATCATGCCATATGACACAGATAAATTTTCAACATTAAGCAACGCCATGAGTATCCTGCTTTCCTAGATACGCCTCGATTACGTACGGGTCGTGCTGAATGTCTTCGGGTGTGCCCTTAGCAATAACGCGACCGTGATCGAGAACGCCGACCGATTCGCACACATTGCACACGAGTTTCATATCGTGTTCGATAAGCAGAATGCCAATGTGGAAGGTATCGCGAATAAGTTCGATGTGCTCTGCAAGCGCGGCAGTTTCGGATGGGTTCATACCTGCAGCCGGCTCATCGAGCAAAAGCACCTTAGGCTTGGTAGCAAGCGCGCGCAAAATTTCTAGGTAGCGCTGCTGACCATACGCAAGGTTACCTGCCTCAAGGTTTGCATATTGCTCCATATTAAACATTGAGAGGAGCTTGTGTGCGCGCTCATGGAACTCTGCCTCTTGCTTAAAGTGCGACGGCAAACGGAACATGTCGCTTAATACATGTGTTTTCATTTGTGCATCAAAGCCAACGAGAATATTATCTATAACACTCATCTGCGAAAACAAACGAATATTTTGGAACGTACGTGCAACACCCATGCGGTTTACTTCGTAAATGGTTTTGCCTGCGGTATCGTAGCCGTCGATAAGCACGGTGCCGCGCGTTGGTGTGTACTCATGCGTAAGCAAATTGAAAACCGTGGTTTTACCTGCGCCATTAGGACCAATAAGACCGGCGATTTCGGTGCGACCAACAGCAAGGTTTACATCGTCTACTGCTTTAAGACCACCAAACTCAATGGTAAGATGCTGGGCTTGAAGCACGGGCATAGAACCTAAGTCGCGCTCGGGTACCATGTTGGGCGATGCAACAGGTACAAGAATTGGTCTGCGCTTAAACGAGAAACGACCGGCACCCTTTGTGGGTGAGTTTTGGCTTGATTGTTGCATTAGTCCTCCTCGCCTTGTTGAGCATCTACATGAGCTGCGTCGTCTGACGTGCCGACTGGAGCAGGCGCCTCAGCTGCAGCAACGGCTGCATCAGCTGCAACTGCCACAGCAACAGGCGCAGATTTCGAGCGAAATGCATTAACCACTCGTTCAATACAACGCGAAAGTGAAAAGTCGTACGAACCAAACAAACCGCGAGGACGAAACATCATGGCAAGAATAAGCACTACCGAATATACAATCATGCGCAAATCGGCAAAGGAACGCAGCGCTTCGGGAAGAACGGTAAGACCAACAGCAGCAACAACACTACCAAGCTGGGAGCCCATGCCGCCAAGAACAACCATAACGAGAACTTCGACCGATTTCATAAATCCAAATTTGGCTGGAGCCATAACGCCAATACAACCGGCGTAAAGCACACCTGCCATGCCTGCAAACGCAGCTGACAGTACAAACGCAAG
Organism: Atopobium massiliense; assembly: GCA_900343135.1. Classification (GTDB taxonomy): domain Bacteria; phylum Actinomycetota; class Coriobacteriia; order Coriobacteriales; family Atopobiaceae; genus Fannyhessea; species Fannyhessea massiliensis. Next base: position 210,129 of record OPYK01000002.1, read on the forward strand.
CGTTTTATGAAAGGTAAGGTTAATACCACATGCTTCAGCAGCAATTTCATTATCGCGAATAGCAAGAATAGCACGTCCCCATCGCGACTTCATAAGCGTATGAATAACAAACAAGACGAGCGCAACAACAACTGCCGTGTTAATGAAGTTAGTGTACAAAAATATGCCGGTTAAGCCTTTTGCACCGCCGGTAAGCGGAATGTTAAACGTGCTATCGAAGTTAAGAATGAACACGCGAATGATTTCGGCAAAACCAAGAGTAACGATTGCAAGGTAATCGCCCTTAAGACGTAAGGCAGGAATACCAATGATAAGACCACATAAGGCCGCTGCAAGACCGCCCAATATAAGACCAACCACAACGAGCAAGATGGCAAGTGGCTGCCCGGTAACAAAGGCGCGCTGAGACAGGTGAAGCACCTGCGAAGTTTGCATAATAAAAATGGCGCCCACGTATCCGCCGATGGACATAAATCCGGCGTGACCAAGCGGCAGCTGGCCTAAATACCCAACGGCAAGGTTGAGCGATACCGCCATAATAACGTAAATGCCAATTTGCTCAATAACAGACAATTGATAACGGCTTACCATGTGCGAGGAGATCATAAACTGACCTATCGCAACAACGATTACGCTTAGTACGAGGTTAATGAGGAAACCTTGGGTGTGCGTAAGCTTAAATTCTGCATGCGCTGGTGCGGCTTGAGCTGCAGGAGCACCGTTAGCTGCCGCTTGCTTGCGATTGAAAAAACGTGCCATATTACACCTTCTCTTTTGTTGTTGTGCCTAAAATTCCAGAAGGCTTAAAGACCAAGATGGCAATAAGCAGCAAAAATACAACAGCGTCTTTCCAAAGCGAAAGGCCAAGCGCTGAAACGATAACTTCTGCAAAGCCGACAACAAATCCGCCCAGCACGGCGCCAGGAATGGAACCAATGCCGCCCAAAACGGCTGCACAAAACGCTTTGGTGCCAAGCATAACGCCCATCGTTGGATAGGCTTGAGTGTATGCCATGCAATACAACACCGAGCCTACGCCTGCAAGCAAACTACCCAAGGCAAACGTAACCGAAATGATGGTATTTACGTTAACACCCATGAGCTGCGCTGCCTGCATATCTTCGGACACGGCACGCATAGCACAACCGAGCTTTGTTTTTTGCACAAGAAGCGTAAGCGCCACACAGCCAAGCGCGGTAAGCACAATGGTTATAAGAGCAACAACAGACACAGGAAACCCGGCAATATCAATCGTATTCGTATCGATCATGCGGCCGAGCACCTTGGAGTCTGCACCAAAAATGAGTTGTACGGCATTTTCCAAAAAGTATGACACGCCAATAGCGGTAATAAGAAGCGAAAGTCGGGATGATGAACGGAGGGGCGCATATGCAATCTTATCGATAAGAATACCAAGTACCATGCATGCAAGCGGTGCAAGGACAACGGCAATATACACCGGAAGCCCGAGTTGTACCATAATAATCCAGCAGACATACGCACCTGCCATAATGATGTCGCCGTGTGCAAAGTTTAACAGCTGAATAATGCCGTAAACCATGGTATATCCAAGGGCGACAAGTGCATATATGCTTCCTTGCTGCAGACCATTAATAATCTGCATACCAATCATCATATGCATCACCTCTACAATCGAAACCAATCTTTACTGCAGTTGCATGATGCAGCAGGCATACAAAACACCTACGCTGAACAGCAACTATGTATAACGCAGCCAAAGTAATAAATAGCAACATGCGCGTGCGCGAATAAACTCCAAAAGCCATCCGCGCACGTGCGCAGCTATTGCTATGCAAAAAGAACTACTATGCTTTAATTTCTTCAAAGATTTTTTGATGACCTTTATCAAAGGTAATAACAAGCGTAGATTTAACAGGATCGCCCGTGCCAGCAAAGGAGATAGCACCGGTAACGCCATCGACACTTCCGCTTGCAATAGCATCGATAACTGCTTGCCTATAGTCGTCAGAACCAGCGCTTACGCCGCCTTTTTCCTCAACTGTATTAAGAGCTGAGCATAAAATAAGCGCTGCATCATAACCAAGCGCGCAGAAGTTTGTAGGTGGTTTGCTATACTCAGCTGTGTAGTCGGCAACAAATTTCTTAACGGCATCATTGTCGTTTTCAACGATGAAGGCACAGTCATAGAAACAACCTTCGAGGTCTTCGTTTGAGGCATATTGTGTTGAGCCGTCAATCATATTTGCCCAACCGTCGGCGCCTAAAAATACGCCCTTATAACCAAGCTGACGCGCCTGGGTGATGATTTTACCGGAGTCTTGATAATAGTTAGGACAGAAAATAGCTTTTGGCGAGGTTGCAAGAATGCTCGTAAGCTGGGCGTTAAAGTCGACGTCGCCCGCAGCATACGCCTGGCTCGAAGTTACAGTAATACCATTTTTCTTACACGACTCTTCAAAAATTTTGTCAATACCTGCTTCGTAGTCGCCACCGGAGTTGTAAATGCAGCCAACTGTGGTATACCCTTGCTTTTTGGCAAACTCTGCCATAACAACGCCCTGAAATGCGTCGGTCATGGTTGCACGAAACGCATTTTTACCATAGGTTACAAAGCTAGGAACAGTGGCCGATGCACTCACAAGCGGCATGTTGTCGCGGGCAGATACCTGCGCAACTGCAACAGATGGTGTTGATGTAACGTCGCCCAAAATACCAACAACGCCGGCATCGAGCATTTTTTCGTAGACATTTTTAGCCTCGGTTGCGTCGCCTTTTTCGTCTTCAACCATAAGCTTAACTTGCTTGCCGTGTGCACCGCCGTTTGCGTTAAACTGCTTTACACACAGCTCAATACCCGAACGAACAGCCAAACCATATTGTGCAACGTCGCCCGTAAATGGACCCATTACACCAACGAGCAGCTCGTCTGATTTGCCTTGAGAGGCCGCATTATTATTATTGCAACCGCTAATAATGGACACGCCTCCCATCGTAGCTGCTAAAACCGCACTGCGCACCAATGAGCGTCTTGTGAGATTCTGTGTCATCGTAGCCTCCTTTATCGTGCGAAAACCAAAAATGATGAGTGGTTTTCTTTGTAGGGTTGTTATGACACACATTCTAAAAGCCTTTTTTCAATTTTTTTTTGGGGATGTGCGTTTCGTTATTATTTGTTAACAATTTATTCGAAAATACAAAATAAATTCTCTGATTTAATCGTTTTAGCGGCGGTATATGAAGGATAATACCAATTTTTTTGTATACGCGTTTACGAATACTCCTGTATCATGCATAGGATACAGTACGCACGCAAATTTATAGTGTTATGGTGATGTGAAGCGAATTATAGTGAGGATACTGAGTATGACTATGAGGCACGGCTCTGCACGTACACTATATAAAAGCAAAGCATTGCTATGATTGTGCCAGCGAGTATCCCCGCACTATCAATGGCAACATCCGTAAGCGCGCCCCATCTTCCAGGAACAAACAACTGTATAACTTCATCCACATATGCAATGGCAATGCATACGCACGCACTACGCAGCGCGCAGCGCAGGATAGCGTGGCTGTGAAGCAAGGTTTGGTTTTCATGCGTAAGCTGCAAGCGTGCCAGGTGAACACAGCTGCACATGCAGCACAAATAGCCAAGCATCATGTACTCTAGTACGTGCGCGGATTTGCGCACAATAAGTATCATTACGTGCATATTTGTGATAGAGAGCAGCTGCCACAGGCCACTAAGCGTGTGCACTACACTATCCGATTGGGCAGATGATTGCGTTGCATTGAGCGATGATGAGCCCCAAATAACCAAACACCATAGCACACTTGCACATACTAAATAGATACACGCGCGGGTAAGGAACCGATAGGTTGAAGGATTAGAACCGAGTTCAAGTTCAGGTTCACATGCAAGTTCAAGATTAGCGACAGGTTCATGTCCAGTATGCGGTTTATCGAGCTGAGGTTGCGGCGCGGCTGTGCGCATGCTATCGCGCACGCCTTATGCTTCTTGCACAAGATTGCAGGCCTTACGCAGCACGTCAGCGGCCTTGCCTGAGTACTCATTATATGCATCAGCATCGTCGTTATAACGAGCCGCATGGCGCATATGCTTTGGACGCAAGAAAGATTGCGAGGTTCCAATGGTTGTACGCGCATGACGGCGCATACCGTCACCTTCGAGTTCATCATCAAAAAACGTCGAGGCAGAAGGTGCAGGCTGCGTATGCAAAAAGCTTGCAACATCCAAGGTAGATGCATGCGACGCGTGCGCATCTTCTATAAGACCAACGCGAACCAGCTCGGCATCGCGGCCAACAAGCGAAAGTGACGAATAGGTATGAGCACTCTTAGAACCATTGGGTTTGTAGCCACCTGCAAGCACCGTGAGGTTTGCATACGTGTTAGCAGGTGAGTACTGCGCGTTCTTGGCAGCGGCACCATGTGCCGTGTTGAGCGTGGCATCGTTTGCGATTTTTTGCGCTGTCTGTTGCGCAGCTTGTTGAGCAGCAAGACGTGCAGCTTTTTGGGCAGCCTTTTGTGCAGCTAGCTTTTGTGCTTTCTTTGCCGCGGCGATCCGAGCTTCTTCTTGAACTTTTTGCTTATGACGCGCTACTTCATCGCGAATAAGAAAGTCAACGTACGAGCTTGCATCAATAATTTCGGGATGATTAGCCGAAATCTTAAACGGAATAAAGCCCGTTTTTGGTTCGATATGATCGGGATCGTCAAGCGTGTCGGTAGCACCAACTATGTCCGTAAATTTGCTGGTAGAAGGAGTGGCTTGAGGAATCTCGGCAGCCTTAGCTGTAGTGTTAAGCTCCAAACTCATGGGTGCGTACACCGTTTCGTCAAGTGCAGCAGCAGGTGCAGATGCTGGTACAGTGGGCGCTTGAGCAGCCGCAGCAGCGTATGCAGCAGACGTTTCTGCAGGTACAACTAGACTGGGCTCAATTGTGGCGCCATCAATGTCATCGTACTGGGCATGAATAACAGGTATATCAGAAACCGCTTTAGGTTCGTCAATTCGATTATTCATCGACGTAAGCGCAGCTTCCCACAAGTCGGCGTGATCGAGCTCATCAACAGTACGCTTTGCCGGATACTGACCAATATTTACATTAGCTACACGCGCAGCAATTGTTTCTGAACGTTTTACCGTATCGATACGCGCTTTTGAACGTGATAAAGGCAAAGGTGCACTGGCAGATTGAACCTGGGCAGATGCAGGTTGAACTTCTTCAGCCAAACCGACCGAAGGTTGAACTTGCGCAGATTGCGACAGTGTTGCTGCTGAAAAATCGAAATCGGGTATATCACAAAGCGATCCAACTTTACGAACAGCATCGCCCATGCGTGTATTCCACCACTGGGTACCAACGTCGCCTACCGAACCGTCAGCACGCTCAATAACAGGCAAATCGTCAAATTTATTTGTCCCAATACGTTCGGACAAAATTATTGCAACTCCTTCAGCACGCAGCTGCAACCGCTGCTTAAATGTTTGCTGACGTACATAATTTTGTGCGATGTCTTCGTAATCGTGTGTTATATGCGCACGCGAAACCGCAGGTGCTTGCTGCACTGTAGCTGCAGACGCGGCAGGTGAACTGTTTGTGTGCACACCAACTTCTTGCGTAGATGGAACAACAAAGGCAGCGCTGTGCGGATAAATATCCGGCACGCGTGAAGATAACTCAGACGAAACGGCATACTGGGGCGTGTTAAGCATGCGCTCGGTGGCACTCATTGAACGTTTGTTGGTATCATACGTTGCACGAAGCTGTTCATATGACATATGAGCAGTAGAATCGGCAGAGCTCACATGTGGAGAAGAGCCGGTTTGCATAGACGTGTTTATAACGGGCAATACGTGAGTTTGAGCAGCTTGAATTGCCTCATCCATATGTGATTGCATACGCTGGCTATAGTGCAAAAACGCGATAAGCGAAATGCAGCCAACAGCGGCGGCACCAGCTAAACAGCCTAAAAGAAATGGAAGTGTTTGTGGATCGCTCAGAGGAGTAATGGAAACGGCGGTTTGCGCTGGTAGCGCAGACGCAGGGGCAGCATGCATAAGAGCACACACACCCAAAAGCCCCGATACACGTGCTTTATAACTCGTAGTTCCCATCATGGTTAACCACCCTTATCCAGGGCAACGACGTTATAGCAGAGCACACAGCTAAAGGTGAGATTTCAAAGTAGCAGGCATGAACAATATGCCCCACTACATAAGACAAAACGGCGGTGTGTGAATAAGCTATAAATACCGTTTGCCCAACGCGAGCAACATTGATTAATCTATTTATATAGTACGTGATACCAGGTATTTTGCAAGTTATTTTTTGAAAGTGTAAAAAAGCTACGGATAGTATACGTACATACGTATCCGTAGCTGCAAGCATTACGTGAACAGTGGTTATTCACTCAAACAACCAGGCAATAGTGAACTTAGCTTGAACTGCTTGAACTTAGCTTGAACTTCCCCACTGCTTGCATGCGCGCGGTGCTTAACGCGCACTTACAATTTTGATGGACTATCAACATAATCGATAGCTTGTGCCCTACGCGCAAAACGCACAAGAAAGTCTTTGTTGTCGCTCGTCTCTTGCAAGCCCTTTACCAGCGACGATGACGCACGCTCGGTAGAGTTCATATTGGCAAGCACCCTACGCAGCGACCACACAAGCGGCTGAAGTTCCTTATCAATAAGAAGATCTTCATTACGCGTACCCGAGCTAACGGGGTCGATAGCAGGGAAAATACGCCTATCAGCAAGATCTCGATCGAGTTTAAGCTCCATGTTACCGGTGCCCTTGAACTCTTCGAAGATAACTTCGTCCATTTTTGAACCAGTTTCGATAAGCGCCGACGCCAAAATAGTAAGTGAACCACCATGTTCAATATTACGAGCGGCACCCAGGAACTTTTTAGGTGGATACAACGCTGCTGAATCAACACCACCCGATAAAATGCGGCCACTTGCAGGCTGTGCAATATTGTAGGCGCGCGCAAGACGCGTAATAGAGTCGAGAACCACAACCACGTCTTCACCAAGTTCAACAAGGCGTTTTGCATGTTCAATTACAAGTTCAGATACCGCCGTATGATTTTCGGCAGGCATATCAAAGGTGGATGCAACAACCGTACCCTTAATTGAACGCTCCATATCGGTAACTTCCTCGGGGCGCTCGTCTACAAGTAAACAGAAAAGATGAACTTCGGGATTATTTGTGGTAATCGATTGGCAAATGCGTTTCAGAATAGTAGTTTTACCAGCTTTTGGAGGTGAAACAATAAGACCACGCTGGCCTTTACCAATGGGAGCCACCAAATCGATAGCCCTACCAGTAGTCGATTGCTTGCCGTTCTCCATAACAAGGCGTTCATTTGGGAAAATAGGTGTTAAATCGCGGAAACGCGGGCGCTGTTTAATTTCTTCTGGGTCGCGATTGTTAATCGTAACAATTTTATTGAGCGGCGGAAATTTATTATTTGCGCGTGTTGGTGCAACACGTCCAACAATCCAATCGCCCGGACGGAGTGAATACTGACGAATAAGCTGCTGGTGAACAAAAGCATCGTTATCGCCATTCATGTAATTACCTGTACGAATAAACGCGTAGCCTTCTGGTTGAATATCAAGAACGCCGCACACTTCACTATAACCTTCAGACGCAGCATTAGCCTGATAAACCGCTTCGATAAGTTCCTTTTTGCGTACATGAGCAGTTTCGATACCCAGCTGTTGTGCTTTGGTACGAAGATCGCCTACCTTCATCGCTTGCAACTCTTCACGAGTAAGAGAAGGTCCTGTCGCTTGTTCAACCTTGTTACGACCACGGCGGCGTTGAACTTTTGCAAAACGTGTAGCTTGCGTAGGTTGTGCAACTTGCGATTGCTGCTGATTGCTTAAAACAGCTGCTTGCGAATTTGCCTGAACGGCCGGCACCCCTACTTGAACTTGCTGCGGATTTTGCTGTATTGCAAGCTGAGAATTTGCAGGTACATGTTGTACATGTTGCACATTTGATTGGTATGACTGAAGTTGAACCTGCTGCGCGCCAGAAACTACCTGAAGTTTAGATTCGCCTGTTTGATTTTGAACACGAAGCTGAGAAGTTGCACCTTCTTGAACCTGTGTTGCAGGCGCCCCGGCAACTGAAGGAGCTGCGGTATTTGGAAGAATACCAACACTTCTGTGCTGGCGATGTCTGCGAAGCTCAGGCGTAACAGGTGAAAACAGTGACGCAGAATTTACCAAATTAGTGTGAGTATTTTGAACTTCGGCTTGCTGATTGTGAACTTCTTGGTCTTGCAATTGAACATGAACTTGAACTGGTTCGGACGTATGAGAAACATCATTTTGAACTTCTGCACGTTGTGACTGTGAAAAACGATGGGTGCGAGAGTTGGTGGTAGCATCCAAAACGGTTGTCTGAGCTGCCGGCTGCGTTGAAGAGTGTTCATCTACGCGGCTTGCAAAGCTTGGACGACGAGTGCGACGAGTTCGCACCTCGGCATTATGCGCAGTATCTACCATTCCCTGTTCTTGGTGCGTAGAGGCATCGCCAGATTGTTCGTGTGCGTTTGCCTCGGCAGCAGCCGTGTGATTTTGCATACTTTGTGCTTGCGCTGCAAGCGCGGCATTAATAACAGCCTGACGTGCAAGCATTTCTTCTTTGCTTGGACGGCCTCGATGCGCACGCTTTGGAATATCGTTAAGCGTTGCCTTCCCTTGTGCAATTTTTTGAATTAATTCTTGCTGCTCAGGAGTTAATTGAGGAAATTGCGCAGACTGCGTGCGCGCATTGCGCGCGGCAGATGAGTCGTCGGTTTTACGCGCGCGGCCTCGTTTGGGCTTTGGAGTTGTAATATCTGCAGTATCAGTTGATTGTTGATTGGCTTGTGCAGATGCATTGCTATCTGAAGTGCGTTCGGTCATACAGAATATGCCTTTCTTTAGTGATTAATATGCAATAAAACAAGCTTGTCGGCGGCGCGATCGTGCATAACGCGCGCAGGCGCAAGAGCGGCTACCAAGCTATAACGCAGCACCATCTGCAGCATGTATGCTTAATTACTACATTGTTTTACAAATGGGATGATTGCATAAAGAACGTAAACGAACGTTGAAGCAATTATAACATAAAATTTCTGATGTCAACCAATTATTCGTGCGAAACAGCACGTAACGCTCACGATATACAATATGCACAACCATGCACTTCAAACAAGAAATAAGCAAACGTAATACGCGCCACATTACGCGAATGCATAAACAAGATAGCACAACCTACTAAAACGAGAGCTATAGGACAAAAAGTGTGTAAATAAGTTATTCTGTTGTATAAGGATAAGGATCGCTGTGATGTAGTTCTGACCACACCACAGCGTTTCCATATGTATCGGGGTATATGCTTTCTCGTCTTTGAG
>OPYK01000003.1 GCA_900343135.1 Atopobium massiliense
ATATGCTGATATTTTTACACACTTTTTGTCCAGGTGAAAAATTCGATTTTTTTGAATTGTTTACGAAAAATCGGCTGTTTACCTGGGCAAACAACCGATTTTATACACACTTTTTGTCCTATAGCTCCACAAAAACGTTGCCGCTGTGCGGGTGCACAGCGGCAACAGTAATTGCTCTTCAGTCTTTTTGTATTGGCGTTAAGGAATGTAAGGGAAATACACAAACGGGCAGCTGGGAGCTTGGTTGCATTCGAAGTTTCGCTTTAGCGCACTTCGCAGACAACAAAGCGTCTGCCCGTTTGTGTTTACAAGTAATAGCGCTTACTTAGCGGCGTACCACTTGATTTCCTCTTTGCGCCAACCATCTTTCACCATCTTGGCAATCTCGTCTGCGTCAGACGTGTAGTGGTGGTAGAACTTCTTTTCGTACGGGTTGTACATGCTTACCATGCCAACTGTCTGCTTATCGGCGTCCAGCACGCTAAAGAACTTCACACCTTCGTTTTTCCAGCCTGCCTTAACGCATGCTGCCACCTCGTCTTCTTTGGTAGTGTAGTGGTGCTCGCCCGTGTTTGGATTGTACAGGCGGTACACGCCGCCCTTTTCGCCATGCATGTACACTTTGCCAGTTATACCCTCAAAGTTCCAACCAAGGGAAACAAGGTTATCTTTTTCGGCAGCATCAGTCGTAAACAGGTGCTCATGTGTGTAAGGATTATACAGGCGATACATCGCGTGCAGCGCGTAGAAATCATCATCCGACCTGCTAACGCTTATAAGGCTATCGGCCTTAAGCTCCGTTTTAGTGCCGTCTTTGTAGGTAATGGTCGCGTTGCCGTTTTTGTCCACCGCAACGTTTGCCGCGGGCAACGAAATGTCAGCATTAGCCTTAACGATTGCGTCTTTCAACTTGGCTTGCTGCTCTGCCGTAAGCTCAGAGGAGCTAACGGCAAGCTTTTCCTGCGGCGCTTTAATAGTCGTGTTAGCGCTTGTGTGCTCAACAATGGTGTCGGTTGCGGATAGCTCCACTTTGTCCGTCTGCTTCGCGCCCCACGTTACCGTGGTTGTGCCTGCAGTTTTGTTCGAGGTAGCATCTGTTTTCTTTTCTACAACAACCTGATTGGCGGCTAATTTGCTGTTTGGATTAGCGGCAATCACGCCATCTTGCACAGCCTTTACCTCGGCATCTGTAAGGCTCGCCGCATCCCACACCTGGATTTTATCCTTGGGCCCTTTAATGGCGCCATTGAGTGCCGAAACAGCAGCGTTAAGCGCTTTAGTTGCGTTCGCAATTTCTTCCGCCGATGCACCGTCCTTTTGCAAAATTTTATTAGCCTCGGTCATAGCCTTGGTAAGCGCCCCTTGCTTGTCTTTGTTGGCCTCAATATACGCAGGAGTTTTTTTCTTTTTGTTTGCTGCCGCCAGCGCATCACGCAGCGCTGTTTTATCAACAGTATCGCCGCCAAGATCCTTAAGGGCATTCTTTAGTGCAGTAATCTTTTCTGTAACTTTAGTTGCATTGTCGTTGTCGCCAGCATCTTTGTTAAGCAAATCTTTGCCGTTTTTAAGCGCAGTCTCAAACGCAGTTTTCTTGGCTTGGTCAACACCCGACTTTCCGGTAAGTGCATTGTTTTCGTTTTGCTTGTCTGCAAGCTTAACAAGTTTATCCAAATCGCCCATAGCGCCATCGAGCGTGCTTATTTCATTAGCAAGATCTTCCAGCAACTTATTTACTTTTTCGGGCGAATTTTTAGTGGTATCAGCCGGGTTAATAACCGCGTCATCAAGCTTGGCTTGCAGCGCCGCTTTTTGCTTGTTGTTGAGGTTCTTTGCATTATCGAGCAGCTGCTGGGCTTTCGTGCGCGCCGCCGCCGTTTCCGCATCGCTTACAATATCACTAATTGCACGAGCACTCTTCGCCTCATTTATCTGTTTTTCGTAATCGGCAGCCTGGGTTTCCGTAAGCTTGCCGTCTTTTTTGAGCTGCTCAATCTTTGCCTTGCCATCGCGTTTAGCGTTTTCGAGCTCGGCTTTGTCATACTCTTTCCATACGTCTTCTACGCTTCCAGCGCCGTCAATGTTGCCGCTGTATGTATTGCGCTCAGCGTCTGTAAGTTTCGTAAGACCTTTGAGCTTCTCTTTTGCGGCGTTCATTGCATTTGTTAGGTCTTGTTTGTCCTGCGCGTCTTGTGCCGTTTTGTTGGCAGTATTCTTTTCTTTAGCCGAGTTAAGCGCATCTGTTACGCCGCTCTCATCGGCTGCATCATCAATCGCTTTTTGGGCGTTTGCTTTGTCTTCGGGCGATAGGTTATCAAGCGTGCCAAGTTCCTGTTTAGCAGCAGCTTTTTTCTTTTTGAGCTCGTCTTCTTTCTTTTGCTTTTCGGCATCCTTCTTATCGTCACTATCGGTATTCGCTTCATTCGCAACGTTAGCATCTACCTTACCATCGTCAGCTTGTTGTTGCGTTGAAATCTCGTCCTTTTGTTTCTGATCTTCTGTTTTTTGTTCTTGTTCTTTCTTCTCGTCATCAGCTTTAGCGTGTTCTTGTTGCTTCTCAGCAATTTTCTTATCGATCTCGCCGGGGTCAGCGTTTTCGAGATCCTTCTTAAATTTCTCTTTGTCATCACCGCTTAAGCCAAGGCTATCTGCAGCAGCGTCGATTTTCTTCTTCTTGTCCGCTTCTTTCTTCTTATTATTGGCGTGTTCATCAATCTTTTGCAAAAGTTTATCCACATCAGATTGGTTTTTAATACCCTCTTTATCCTTTTTGAAGTCAGGGTCGTTTTCTAGCTCTTTTTTAAGTTTATCGAGTTCATCGCCCGTAAAGCCTTTATCCTTAAGCGCTTTATCAAGTGCGTTATCAACTTCCTGTTTGGCTTTATCGGGTTCAAATGCACCGCCATCTTTGTAGAAAATGTCCGTGTTTTTAATCGTTAAAATTGAGCCTTTAGAACTACTAAAATCTACCGTATTGTTGGAGCAGTTTACTTTTTCAATTACATTATCGTTCCATGCACCTTTTAGCTTCAAACCATTCGTACCTGTTTTAGGTACCCAACTATCTTTTACATTACTAAATGGAATATCACTATTAGTAAAATTATTGAACGATTGCGTATCGGCAGATGTCAGTTCAGAACCATCCTGTTTTTGGTAATTATCCTTAAGGAACTGATCGATAAACCTATTCCAGTCACTGCTCTGCGGAGCTTCAAAAGTTCCGTCTTTAACAGCTATAGGCGTTAAGAAGTATTTTATATTGCCTAAATTTTTCAAGCTCTTGGTTGGCGTTGTTGCATTTCCCACAGTATATACAAGGCGTCCACCTGGTATTACATGCTTGCTATTATCCTTATACGTAATGGTGGTCGTGCCATTTTCATCAACTTTAATAGCGTCCGCGCCCGCGGCAAGATCCTTTACAATATCCTGGTTCCTTTCTTTAATGAGTTTCACTAAGCCTTCTTTTTCTGTTGTTTCAAGCTTAGTTGCATCCTTTACACCCATACGTGCTGGAATGGAAATCGTATGCGTATCTGCCATAGACGGCGCCTTCTTAACAAGCAAATCACGATTCATATGGTCTTTCGACTCAAAGCCTTGCTCGTCATCGCTATACGTAATAGTTACGGCACCATCCTTGCCAACAACAATGTTCTTCTTTTTGTCCTCGTCCGATGTACCTTTGAGTGCATCCATAAATTTTTTATTAGTTTTATTCGCATTAAAAACAGCGTCGCGTACCTTATTACGATTAGTTTCGTCGACATTGTCTATATCCGGCACCTCGGTAATAAACGGTGGATACCAAGGAGTAATGTCGTCTGCAAGCGGATGTTTCTTGCCAATAAGGAATTTTCCTTCAAGCACTTTGGTAGAATGCGGCTCATACTTATCCTTAAACGTAATGGTAGCATTACCATTTGCCTTATCTACCTCTACTTTTTCGATAAGATTTTTAGTAGCTTCGTCCTGGGCGGCTGTAATTTTTTTCTCAATTTCAGCTTTTTCGCTATCACTCAGTGCTGCTGGATTCTTTACCAGCGTGCGATCAGGATATTTGAGCTTGGTAATATCGCTTAATTTGGTGTAGCGGCGCGTAAGATTTGCCTTGTGAATAGTATCTTTAGAATCATCTGCATACGTAACTGTTGCGCTACCATCATCGTTAATCGTAACTGCAGCATTAAAGCCATTTTCGTCGGTTGGCTTGCCCTTAAGATGACTCAGCAAATCCTTATTGTCTTTATTCTTTTCCCACAAATCGTTTGTAATTTGCTTCTTTTCTTCAGCGCTCGGCTTTCCATACTCACCAATAACGCGCGGTTTGTCGGGATAAGCCAGCTCATCAGTATCGGCATAAGACGGCAGTGTTACCGGCAGCAAGGTTTTGCCCATTGTGTAATGCCAGTTGCCCATAACCTGATACACACCGGCTGCAAAGTATAACGGCGTGTTTTTGTCTTCAAGCTTAATGCGGAATTTAAATTGTGTTTTATGCTTGCCGCGTCTTTCCCAATTAATAAACAATCCTTGGCTTTGAGCTGCATATTCTTTTGATAAATCGAGAGTTTTGCCGTCGTTGTTATACGCATCCTGGCCAGTCATGCGAGTCCAGTTGTCATTAAACTGCTGTTTATGTGCTGCGTCGTTTGCAAAATAGAAGCGAGAAGGTTTTTCTCCCTTCCATTCCTCGAAACTTGCTGTTTCCTGCTCCGGGGTGTCGTTACGAGAAAATTCAATATTGCCATCGATGGTTACACCTTTTGGCAAACTTCCCCACCAAAATGGGCGGCCTCCCCACCATTCACCATCCTGGTTAAAGGTGTACTCAACGGTGTAATACGAACCAAAACTAGCACGATCGGGGTTATTATCAATACCCTTACCGTCTTTATCAACAGGCACAAAATTCATTGTTACGTACGACTCTGCATTTGTTGCTCGATCGCGGTTAGAGTAAATGTACGAATTGTCACCATGTTTAATACCCTCGGCATACGTTGCCTGCATAGTTGCAGCACCGCTACCATATGCAAGAATACCTACTAATGCTGCAGTTACAGCAACACGAGCAATCCGCACGCCCGATTTTTTGGACTGTTTGTTCCATAAAAATGAATAACCATGCGACTCATGGACAAATGATGCCGTACGGTGGGCGGGTTGATCGTGCATAGTGCTGGTTGACGATGCTGTATAGTTGAGAGAACTTTTGCTATGTTTCATATAAACTCCTAGCTCTCAATGATTAACGACCGGCAAAATATAAAAAGATATGTTTATCTTAGAGCACCCCCCCCCGCTCGTCAATTATGCAAGGATGTAATTTATGTAGCTACCAGCTAAAATGCTTTAAGGTATATGATTTTTTATTAAAAAACGTTTGAACCGCTTAATGTATATATCTAGTTTTTTATACATGATCGTTGATACTCTGCTCACGTGCACTGCAGCAAACATGCGTGGCACGCGTATCAATTGCACAATTGCTCATATGCAATACACCTCGCACTCCACCTGCCCCGTGGCGCTGACTCTTACAAAAAATATTGATCGACATTAGAAAAAAACTTTTGTAGTATCCGCTCACCCAGCAGCATGCTTCTCACTAAAACGCGCCGTTTTGCAATTTTTGCAAAACGGCGCACTCATTGCTCTTCAGTCTTTTTGTATTGGCGTTAAGGAATGTAAGGGAAATACACAAACGGGCAGCTGGGAGCTTTGTTGTGGCGAAGTTTCGCTTTAGCGCACTTCGCCCACAACATAGCGTCTGCCCGTTTGTGTTTACAAGTAATAGCGCTTACTTAGCGGCGTACCACTTGATTTCTTCTTTACGCCAGCCATCTTTCACCATCTTGGCAATCTCGTCTGCGTCAGACGTGTAGTGATGGTAGAACTTCTTCTCATACGGATTGTACATACTTACCATGCCAACTGTCTGCTTATCGGCGTCAAGCACGCTAAAGAACTTAACACCCTCGTTTTTCCAGCCCGCCTTTACGCATGCTGCCACCTCGTCTTCTTTGTTAGTGTAGTGGTGCTCGCCCGTGTTTGGATTGTACAAGCGGTACACGCCACCTTTCTCACCATGCATGTACACTTTGCCAGTTATACCCTCAAAGTTCCAACCAAGCGATACAAGGTTGTCCTTCTCGGCAGCGTCTGTTGTAAACAGGTGCTCGTGCGTGTAAGGATTGTACAAACGGTACATCGCGTGCAGCGCGTAGAAGTCATCTGTGCCACTTTCCACGTCATCCGGCTCATCATCCTGACACACGCCATTCAAGTCGCAAAATAACCATTTGCCAATTAGTTTTGTATCCTCGGTAATTTGGGCTGAATTTAACAAATACTTTTTTCCACCGTCTTTTTTCCAACCGCGGAATTCCCATGTGCCAAGTTTTTCTCCCGTGTCATCTTCTATTGCATCAAACACTGTTTCTTTCCAACCGTGCGGTTGAATGAGGTCATACAGCTCCCCATAGTTCGTTTTAGGATTCAGCACATACAAAGTACTAAAATCATTCATGAAATCGTCGAGCGGATATGGTAAATATGGCTTTGCTTTGGTTGCGCTTGCAAACTTATACTGCACCTCAAGCGGTACGGTCACATCAACGCTCGTGGTAGCTTTATCAAACGTAAATGAATGCGTTTTATACACGGTGTTAGGATTCGAATTATTTACAATCTTATACGTCAGTGTGCCCTCAACCTGCACATGTGCGCTATACGCTTTGCCGTGCACTGCATCCTTAGTATACCAATAGGGCATGCTCGTAAGTGCAAATGGCGTTTCTGCTGCGTACTTAATACGTTCCGCAAAAGTAGCGTATGGCATAGATGTTAACACATACCGAGGATACCAATTCGTCGGGGGTCTTAGCGAAATGGTGGTAGTCAAGGTGTTCTTCGCTACATCTTCGGTTTCGCTTTGTACTTCAAAGAAACCTTTTGGGTCTTGATACTTGGGAAAGTCAGATCCCTCATGTAAAAAATAACTCGTGTTATTAATAAATTTATCACCTTGAGCACCACTCGAGCATTGTTCGCTGAAGCCAAGCACACTCGGCGCATCATTGTTAGTAGATGTTTTTGGCAGCGTATACGTTACGGTAAGCGCAAGTGTGGGGTTTTGTATGGAGATATCGTTATCAGTAAGACCATTCTCTTTTTTTATTTGCGCAATCTCATCTGCAAGTGTCGTATTATTAGGCGATTAAATTTTATTTAACCCGCTTAGCTGCAACGTAGTAGTAAATTCTGCAGCTGGATAATCGCGATGGGTTGATAAATAGTTGTCATAAAGTACATTTTTAGAAACTGCAGATACGATTGGTTTATCTAACGTAATAAATTGATTATTATTTTGAGTGAGGGGGGGGGTAATTGCATTTGCCATGGTAGATGCCGCCAGCGCGGGCGTTTGCAGCGCAAACGTACACAAACCTGCGATTAGCGTTGAGACAAAACCTGTATAAGCTGCACGCGCAGCAAAGGCGCAAGCACGTGTTTTATGATAATAACGTTGTGAATAATGCATAAAACCTCACTCAGGTGCATAAATTATACAATTACGCGCTGCTACATACAAAAGCGCGTTGCGAGTACCTAATATCATAATCTCAATGCAGCAGACGAGCAAGAAAAATGCAAAATGTCGCACAAAAAACCGAATGTGTCAGCGGTGAATTGCGGCGCTACGGCAAGCGCCAGTCGATGGGCTCCACACCGTGCGTGCGCAAAAATTCGTTGGTGCGAGAGAACGGCCTCGACCCAATAAACGCAGGTACACGCCCTGCCGCACGAAGCGCCGAAAACGGGCTTGGATGCGTTGATCGCAGCACACACACATTACGCGCCGCCGCTGCATCCACATGGGAAAGCGCATCTTGCACAATGGTAAACGCAAAGTTTCCCCAGCACAAAAGCACTTTTGGCTGCGGATGCATAAGCGCCACACGCAAAATTTCTTGCGTAACAACATTCCACCCAAGCTCTACATGACTATTTGGCTTGTGCTCCTCAACACTCAGCGACGCATTAAGCAGCAACACGCCCTGCCGCGCCCACGGCTCCAAATTGCCTGATGTAGGCATATCAACGCCCAAATCGTTTACTAATTCAACAAAAATATTACGAAGCGACGGCGGAAACTTCACGCCATCATTCACCGAAAACGCCATCCCGTTTGCCTGATGCGGTCCATGATACGGATCCTGACCAATGATAATCGCCTTTACGCAGTTAGGCGGCGTACACTGCATGGCATAAAACAGCCGGTTAAGCGGCGGATAAATTGTTTTGTGTTCAACGTCTATCAACGTATGAAGCTGCGCCTCAATCGCACGCACACGCGCTTGAACAGCAGGTTGCATAGAGGGAAACCATTTTTCAACATTGTGTGTATCTGCATCATTAGTTGCCATCAAAACCTCACTTGCCTGCCGTGCCTCAGGCGCGAAAGCTCCAAACGCAAAAATTCAAGCGTGAAAGCCTCAAGCGCAAAACCCGCAGCACAGGGCATACGCACACGCTACAGCGCCACCACCGACACCTGCTCGGGCGCACACTCAATCTCTTCGCCACTTTGGCTCAGCAAATGCGCACGACCCCAGGCATCAATCCCAGCAAAGGTATACCGTTCGCCCGCACCAGCTGTGCCGTTGCTCGCGTCAGCTGCACCATTGCTCGCACCAGCGCCGCTTGCACCAGCACCAGCACCGCGCGCACAACCACCATCCTCGTACGCATCATCAACGCAGGGCGAATCCACGCCGCGCGCACCAAGCTGCTCAGGCCCACGCTGCATACAAACGGGTTTTCCAATAAGCGAAATCAACGAAAAATACTCATCCATAACAGGCGCAAGTGCCCCAGCCAGCGGTTTATCCGCGCGGCAGGCATGCTCCCACACGCGCACACGTTCCTCCACCGCAGCGGCCACAGCAACATCAAAATTAAATGGCAACGTTTGGAGCGTTGGCGTATCGCCCGTGCAAACAATATCAACATCAACAAACACACCATTGTCGTCGCAACCGCCGTGCGTTTGCACGTCAAACCTCAGCCACTCGTAATACACTTCAACCTCAACGCGATACGGCCAATGTATGCGCGCCCGATGATTCAGCGTTTTGTAGCACACATCCCACACGCCAAGCGCGCAAATGTACGGCAGCCCCGCCATGTACATCATGGGCACGCGCGGCCGCAGACGCACTCCTACCAGGGGAAATGGCACTTGTGACGGACGATTATCTGTGTTGTTCCAGCTCATAGTAATCCTATCGATAAAACAGTGCTCGTTTCGGCATGGCAGTTCTCGGCAGTTCTCGGCGCCGCCTACTCCTGCCACTCGAGCACGCCCAAATCGCCAATCACGTGGCCAACGCGCTCTTCCGGCGGCACCACCGTAACGCCCGCATGCGTAAAGAACCGCACAGGATCGTGCATCAAATCCTCCATCGGCACAAGCACAAAGTCGCGCTCACCTAAGCGCGGATGCGGCAGTGTAAGCTTGTTACCAGCATGTTCTTCATCTTCTATATACAATAAATCGAGGTCGAGGGTACGTTGCTGCGCCTGCTTGCCCTTCGTAGCGCGCGTACGTTTGTGCTGCTTTTCAATGGCCATAAGGTGGTCGAGCAACACAAGCACAGGCAGCTCGGTGCGAATTTCAACAACGGCATTTGCCACCGTGGTAGTAAGGCCATAGGCGCCCTCACTTTCGTAAGCGCGACTTGCCTGCACAACGCGGGTAAGCGGGATGTCGTTAATACTATGAATTGCCTGCGTAATGTGCTCAAGCCTATCGCCCACATTTGAGCCAAGCGCCACAAAACCGCTCCGTGCATCCTGGCGCGACGATGCCCAATAGCACGAAAGCATTTCGGACGCCATCGACACGTTATGCACGCGAATAACCCGCGCTCCCTGCTCAATAGCAGCTAAACACACGCCCATCGTGGCACTATCGCGAGCCGGCGCTTTTTCGATGCCCGAAAGCGCACCAACAAATCGCTTGCGCGACGGCGCACAAAGCACAACGTACCCCATCGACACCAATTTGTGTGTGGCACGCTGAATAACAACATTTTCGTCGACGTCTTTATCAAAGCCAGGACCAGGATCGATGCAAATCCGATTGTGTGCAACACCCGCACGCATAAGCAGCCGCGCTTGATCGCCTAAAAAGCCCATGATAGAACGCATGATAGGGCCTTCATCGGGCAGCGTGTGGCGGCGCGAACTAATGGGAACGTTGCGCTCAACAATAGGATGAGCGCCATCAAGCTGCACTTGCTTGCGGCTTGCGGCAGAGCTGTAGCGCTCCCAGTGCATAACAATGCAGCCACATTGCGTTTGCGCAGCTACTTCTATCATTTTTGGGTCGGAGAAACCCGTAACATCGTTAATAATTGAGGCGCCAAGCCGCACGCACATTTTTGCAACATCGGCGTGACGCGTGTCAATCGAAATAATGGCGTGAGGCGCACGCTCAAGAATACCGCGAATAACAGGCACAACACGCTGCGCTTCTTCTTCTGGCGAAACGGGCTCACTACCCGGGCGCGTAGACTCACCACCCACATCAATAATATCGGCACCCTCATCGAGCATGGCTAACGCGTGTGTAATGGCCTTTGCCGGGTCAAAATTTTCTCCCCCGTCGGAAAACGAATCGGGTGTCACATTGAGCACGCCCATAATGCGCGGGCGCGCAAGCGAAAGCATATGTGCACCGCAATGCCAGGAAGAAAAATCTTGTCGTAGCATATTAAACCTCCAACAGCTCGATAAAGCTACACAGATAGTTACATTTTAGCGAATGTGCGCGTGACGTGCGCGGGGCGCTTAGGTGCAGGTACATTACGCAGCGTAGGTGGGTGAATTACGTACAGTTCTGCCCAGCCAAGCTACCTAAACAGACAAAGCTACCCAAGCTACCCAAACAGCAGTCGCTGCACTTCTTGCTTTTTTTCGGGCTGCAACAAAATACCGCGTGCTACCTGCGTTGTTGTATGCGCCTTGCGCATGCGCACCCCGCGAAGCGACATACACGCGTGCACGGCGTCCATATACACGTACACACCCTGCGCGTCAATGCCGCGCATCAGCGCGTCCGCCACCTGCTCACACAAACGCTCTTGCATTTGCAGCCGGCGCGCATAGGCATCTACCAGGCGCGCAAGCTTCGACAGCCCGCACACATAGCCATGCTGCGCAGGCACATACGCCACATGCGCAACACCCCAAAACGGCAACAGGTGATGCTCGCAAACAGACGTAAATTCAATGTCGCGCACGCAAACAATGTCCTGGTAGGAGCTATCAAAGCGCTTTTCAAATAAATCCTCAACGCGTACATCGCCGCCCGCTGTGCACTCATGCAGCGCGCGGGCAACGCGGTTGGGCGTGTCGCGCAGGCCAGGGCGCGTTATATCTTCGCCCATACCTTGCAATATGAGGCGCACACCCTCTTCAATTTGGTCGAAGTTATAGGGCGTCGTCCCGCCAGCACAATTCATCTGCGCCGCCGCATCACCAGTGGTAGACGATGTCGTAGCTGCGGCCTTCGCACCAGCCGCCACGCCAGGAACTGCAGGTATATCTGCACACGTAGTATTGCTGTGTAAATTCATCAAACACTTCCATTCTTTATATCGCGTGTGACACAATGGGCACAAAACGGGTAAGACGAAACAGGTATAGCATATGATGTATACCCATTTGTTATAATTACAGCACTAATTACAGCACGCTTTATATACTAGCGAACAGCCGCACGCGCGCGGTGTAAAGGAGCATGATATGTCACAAAAACACACGTACCGCCTTGCCTCATGGAACGTAAACGGACTGCGCGCGGTTATGAAAAAAGATCCAAACTTTATCGACGTAGTGCAAAGCCTTAATGTAGACATCATTGGCATTCAAGAAACTAAGCTGCAGGAAGGTCAAATTGCGCTTGACCTGCCCGGTTACACGCAAACATGGAGCTATGCTGAGCGTAAAGGCTATTCGGGTACGGCGGTGTTTTCCAAAGAGGCACCATTGCAAACAATTCACACGATTGGGTGTAGCGCTGCAGATAACGAGGGTCGTGTGTGTGCGCTTGAGTTTAACGATTTTTGGTTTGTAAATGTGTACACGCCCAACTCCAAAAACGAGCTTGCGCGGCTTGATGAGCGCATGGAATGGGACGAGGCATACCGCAGCTTTTTGCACACGCTTGATGCTAAAAAACCAGTTATTACCTGCGGCGATTTTAACTGCGCTCACGAGGAAATAGACCTTAAAAACCCCGCAACTAACCATCAAAACGCGGGCTTTTCGGACGAGGAACGCGCAAGTTTTACCAAGCTGCTCAACGCCGGCTTTACCGACACATTTAGGGCGGCGCACCCAACGCTCACCGATGCATACAGCTGGTGGAGCTATCGGATGCGCAGCCGCGAGCGCAATGCGGGCTGGCGTATCGACTACTTTTTGGTGTCGGATCGCATTAAAAACCAGGTAAGCGATGCGCGCATTCATGCAGATGTATACGGGTCGGATCACTGTCCGGTGGGTCTTACCATTACGTTGTAGGCGCGCAAGCGGACAAGTGCGCAAGCGTTTTGCCCACGCACGCGCCCGCTCGCCCGTGCCTAAGCGTTTTACCCAAGCGCCTTTTTCAAACACGCCGTAAGCGTTTTACCATCGCTTGTTGCAATAAGCTCCTGCGGAAAATCAATTTCATCAAGCATGGCTTCTACGTGCGGAAACTTACCAATATCGCCCGAAAAGTGCGAGTCGGAACCCGTTACAATCATCGTGCCCTCTTCGGCGCACATGCGGGCAATTTCTTTGCAGCTTGTATTTTTATATTCGGCAAGCGTTGCCTCATTAATTTCTATGCATTTATTGCATTCGCGCGCATACCGCACCAGCTCACGAATATTAAACTCAACGCCATAGCGGCCAAGGTGCCCCAAAATAAACACCTTTGGGTTGTCGAGCACGTGCATGTACATGCGTGTTACCTCGTCTTTTGAGGCGCCGCGCGCAATGTCGAGGTTGTGCAGTGACGCCAGCACGTAATCGCACTGCGACACCACCATATCCTCAAGGATGCGCGGATGTTTATACACGCCGCCCGATATACCATAGGTTACCTGCACGTTATGCCCAAAAATGTGCCCGTCCATATCGACAATATCAACCTCACATGCACGCAAAATGCGCACGCCCTCCCACGTTTTTGGCAGCGTTGGATAGTTAAGAAAATGCTGAAAATCGCGGGAATCGTAGCCGTGTGCGCGTTCGTAATCGGCTTCACGCGTAATAAGTGACGAAAAATGATCGGTTGTGCCAAGCGCATCAAGCCCAACCATGGCTGCTGCGTGCACGTTTTCTTGTAGTGTTGAAAAAGCATGTCGAGAAAAAATTGTGTGCGAATGAGTGTCACAGGCAATACGAACCATATAAGCTCCTTTTCGTCCTTATGGGTATTGCATACAGTATAGCGGTTATGCACATGCGCGTGCACATGCAGATGCGCGTGCAAAACACATGCGCATACAGCCGCACGTGTGCCACCTTCGCGCTCACACTGCGCCTATATAACATGGTTTTATACTTTTAACGCATGCTATGTCATATTATAAAAATGAAGTTAGAGCTGCTCAAAGGCGGTGCGCGAACGCACAATCATGTCGTAGGGCGCACAATAACCCAAACGAAGCCAGCCGGGCACACCAAAACTGTCAGAAGGCACAAGCAGCAGCTCGCGGGCGCGAGCGCGATTGGAGAACTCCGCAGCGTCGGCGATTGGTGACTTCATCCACAGATAAAATGCCCCTTGAGGCGTAACATAACTGAGCTTGCAATCGTCCAAAATTTCACACAGCGCGGCACGATTCTTGGCATACGCAGCCACGGGCGCAGGTGCATCAACGCAATCGATAAGCGCGCGCTGAAAAAGCGCAGGCGCGCACACAAAACCAAGGCGTCTACCAGCACCGGCAACGGCATATACAAGCACATCGTGCAGGGGGTTTGTAGGTGGAACCAGTACCCAGCCAATACGCTCGCCCGGCAAAGAAAGCGACTTTGAATACGAGTAGCACACAAGCGCGTGCGAAATAATATTGGGCACCCAGGGCACCGTGTCGCCATAAGTAAGCTCACGGTAAGGCTCATCGCTAATAACCATAATTGGATGGCCGGTGCGCGTTTGCGCAGCACAAAGCAGGTTTTGTAGCTCCTGCAGCTCGCGGGCGCTGTAAATTACACCCACGGGATTGTTGGGCGAATCGATGATAAGCGCCTTGGTGCGCGGCGTAATGGCGCGGTCGATAGCGTTTATGTCGAGGTGGAAGGTGGCGGGATCGGCCAGCACTTCAACACAGGTTGCTCCGGCGGCTTCTATCCACACGCGGTACTCGGGGAAATAGGGTGCAATTACGATAACTTCGTCGCCCGCGCGCACGCACGATTGCAGTGCGATGGAAACCGACGCAGCAGCGCCGCAGGTAAGGTACAGGTCGTCGGCGTGATACGCGGTATCAAAGCGACGGTTGAGCGACGCGGCAACAGCAGCACGCGCTTCGGGTAGGCCGGGAGCTGCGGTGTAGCTGTGCAGGGCAAGCGGGCTAATGGTGAGGTTTTTCTCAATAGAAGCTTTTACGCAATCGGGCGCAGGCACGCTCGGGTTGCCAATCGAAAAATCAAACACGTTTTCGGCGCCAATAGCCGCTTTACGTGCGGCTCCCCACGCAGCAAGCTCGCGGATTGCCGATTTTGTTTTGCCCGCCGCAAAACTTGCGTCGTTAATACCAGATAGTACTGCTGTGTTCGTCGCCGGTTGCATACGTGTACTTCTTTCTGTTAATTGCGCTGGCAGGCGCAGGTGCGCCTGATCCGTAAGCGTGTGTGGTTAGCGCGTTAGTTGGCGCGTTAGTTGGCAGGTGCGTCACCTTTCGGTGCATCCTCGTTGGCTGCATCCTCGTTGGCTGCATCCTCGTTGGCTGCATCCTCGTTGGCTGCATCAGCGGTCGAAGAAGCGCCCTCGTTTGGGGCTTTAGCACAGTCGTCGTGCGATGCAAACTCAGGGTGCGACGCCACAAACTCGTCCCACGTATTGTCGAGCAGTGCAGACACTGCCTCGCCATCAACGGTTTCGCGCTCAAGGAGCACCTTCACAATGGTTTTCATGTGCTCTTCACGAGGTTTAAGCACGTCAAACGCACGCTGGTGAGCCTCACGCATAAGGCGCTCAACTTCATCGTCGATACGCTGCGACGTTTGCTGCGAGTAGTTTGAACTGCTTGCGTAGTCGCGGCCGAGGAATACCTCGTGCTGCGCCTCGCCATACACCTGTGCGCCCAAATCGTCACTCATACCGTAGCGCATCACCATGTTACGTGCAAGTTTAGTAGCTTTTTCGAGGTCGTTACTTGCACCGGTGGTTATGTCGCCGCAAAAGAGCTCTTCAGACGTGCGCCCACCGAGCATAACGGCAAGCTGGTCGAGCATTTCGCCCTTTGTTTCGAGCACTTTGTCTTGATCGGGAATTTGCAAGGTATACCCAAGCGCAGATCCCCTGCTAATAATCGTAATTTTGTGGACGGGGTCGGCATTGTTAAGAATGTGACCCACCAGCGCGTGACCGCCCTCGTGAAATGCAATGGTGCGGCGTTCGCGCTTGGTAAGAATGCGACCCTTCTTTTCGGGACCGGCAATAACGCGTTCAAGCGCCTCTTCAATTTCGTCCATACCAATAACCGTTTTGTTGCGACGCGCGCACAAAAGCGCAGCCTCATTCAAAAGATTTGCCAGGTCGGCACCGGTAAGACCGGGGGTGAGCTTAGCTACATACTTCAAATCAACCGCAGGCGAAAGCGGCTTATTAGCTGCGTGAACCTTAAGGATTGTTTCCCTACCCACAACGTCGGGCGAGCCAACCTGCACGCGACGGTCAAAACGACCAGGGCGAAGCAGCGCCGGGTCGAGAATGTCGGGACGGTTTGTAGCTGCAATAAGGATAACGGCATCGTTTTCTTCAAAACCATCCATCTCAACAAGCAGCTGGTTTAGGGTTTGCTCGCGCTCATCATGACCGCCACCAACACCCGTGCCACGTTGACGTCCTACGGCGTCGATTTCGTCGATAAACACGATGGCCGGAGCAGCATGTTTTGCCTGCTTAAAGAGGTCACGCACACGCGATGCGCCTACGCCTACAAACATTTCAACAAAGTCGGAACCCGAAATTGAGAAAAACGGCACGCCCGCCTCGCCGGCAACCGCCTTGGCAAGCAGGGTTTTACCCGTACCAGGCGCACCAACAAGCAGCACGCCGCGCGGAATTTTGGCGCCGAGCTTGCGGTAGCGTTTGGGGTCTTTAAGAAAGTCGCGCACCTCTTTAAGCTCTTCAACCGCCTCATCAATGCCAGCGACGTCTTTAAAACGCACCTTCGGCTTGCTTTTAAGGCCAACGCGCGCCTTTGCCTTGCCAAACGACATTGCTTTACCGTTTTGGCTCATAATTTGATTGATAAAGAAAATCATCACGCCAATGCCAAGCACCATGGGAATAACCGAGCCAACAAGGGTGTTGAGCAGCGAATCTGTTGATGTATCAATGCTAAATGGCACCTTGGGGTGCTTGCTCATCAGCTCCTGGAGGCTGTCGTGACCAATGTAGTAGCTCTTAAACTGGCGCGGTTTATCGGCAGGCTGACTGTCACCAAGCGCCACTTGCGACGTGTCGTCTACAGAAGGCGTATATGCGCCGCTCACCGAGCTATCCTGCGTTTTGTACACAACTTTTTCCACGCGATTTTCGTTTACCGCGGCAATAAACTGGTTAGTGGTAAGGGTATCGACGGGCACCGCAACCAGCGCGTTATACGCACTATACGCAAGGTAAATGCCCAGCATAACAGCCAAAATTATCCAAATATTACGGCGGCGAGACCCCTTGGACGAAGAAAGCCCATCCATTAAGTCTTTAAGCTCGTCTGGCGATAAGTTGTCAAAGTCGATGTGCTTAAAGCGGCTCTCGGACTCATCGTCGTTTTGCTCGTTATCTTCGTTTTCTGCTTCGCGTGCATGCTGCACAGCACGGCGCTCGTCTGCGTCGGTGCCCGCATCTCCGGCGACGTTGTCAGCGGCGTTTGCAGCAACATGAGCGTCGCTCGCACTGTGAGCCGTGCGCGCATCACCCTCATGTGCAGCTGCGTGCTCGTCCACACGAGCATCAGCCTGCATGTGCGCAGGCGCGGCGGGTTCGTTTGAATTAGTCGTCATAATTGGTTTTTGTCCGTCTGCCACGGTATCTCCTTGGTGCGTATTGTATGTCGTACGTTATACGTGTTACGTGTTACATTTTACGAGATTGAGCTAAAGCATGGTGAACACATACGGCTCGCTCCACGTTCAGCTCCACGTACGTCTTGCGGTTTACTTTGTGTAGACTTCCTCTTTAAGCTCGCCTACATACGGCAAATTGCGGTAGCGCTCGGCATAGTCGAGACCGTAGCCCACAATAAAGCAATCGGGCACGTGCACTCCCACATATTTAGGGTCGATAGCTGGGCGTTTGCCTTTAATATCCTTAATCGAAAACGCTGCAACTTCAATGGAGGCAGGCTTGCGTGCAGAAAGCAAATCGATAAGGTAGCTTAACGTAAGCCCCGAATCGAGAATGTCTTCGGCAATAATAATGTGACGCCCTTCAATTTTGGTGTCGAGGTCTTTTACAATACGCACAACACCAGACGTTTTTGTACCATCGCCATAGCTCGATACCGCCATAAAATCAATGGCGCACGGCACCGTAACTGCACGTAGCAGGTCGGCGGCAAAGATGTACGCCCCTTTAAGCACGGTAATGAACAGCGGGTTTTTGTCTTTATAGTCGCGTGAAATTTCGGCGCCCAGGCGCGAAACGATGCCTTTAATTTCGTCCTCGCCCAGCACAATGCGCTTTATATCTTTATGTTCTACCGACATGCCAACCTGTCCCCTCTTATGTTGTCAACCCTGCGTGTACAAGCTCATTTGCAACGGTCTGTACAGCAGCTCAACAACAGCTCGTATACAACGCGAACACGAACGTGCGCACGCACGTACGTATCATTCTAAATTAACTGAAATCCTAATTCTAGCAAAACACGCGAATGTTCGGTTACGCGAAAACGCTCATCGGTGCGAATACCTCCAACCCACACGATTTCGCCGCGCACGCCCGTTTTAAGAACGGGCATGTACGACCGCTCATGCATAGGAATATGCGCCTCTTGCATGAGGTCGCTCAACTTTTTCGACCTACCTTCCATACCAAACGGACACATACTATCACCTGCTTGCGGCAGGTCTACCCATAGCGACGAACACGAAGGTCCCGCCGATTGCGCACGTGCCACTTTTTCGGCATCGAGTAGCACCACACGGCCGTTTGACTCCACGCTTTTGTTGCGTGCAAATTCCGCAGGATTTTTGTCTACCAGCGGCGTTACAATTCGCGCGGTAATCATACCCGGACGGGCAGCTGCGTCAAACCACGACACACTGCCCGGTACCGTAAGCCATGCTGGTTGGGGCGTGTGCGCAACACGAGTTGCGCGAATAAAAAGCACACCATACTCAACGCGCGCTTCGGCATGCAGCGACAAACTCACCGATCCTGTGCCCTTAAACACGTGCGACAAAATCGCATTAATATGATCCGCATCGAGCCGCAAGTCGCCAAACAGCTCCAAGCAGGCAAGACGCACAACACGACGGGCAAGCGCAATATCCAACCGCACAAGCCGCACGGCGCAAAGCGCAATGGTATACCTCGTTTTAACACGGGTTAAACGCGTAAGCTCCTCGTGAGCAAGACGCTCCAAAAACGCATGTTCATCTGCAAGAATATCACACGACGCGGCAATATTTCTCACCACGTTGATGTTTTTTGTTTGAAGGCGCGGCAGGACGGCATGGCGCATATACGCGCGCATATACCAGGTATCTTGGTTAGTTTCGTCTTCGCGCCAGGGAATATCTTGTTTACTGAGAATGCCGCACAACTCCTCGTGGGTAAAGTCGAGCAGAGGCCTTACAATAATCTGCCGTTTGCGAGGAATGGAACTTAAACCCGCAAGCCCCGACCCTTGCGTGGCGTTAATTAAAAAGGTTTCGGCACGATCGTTTGCCGTATGAGCAGTTACAATGCGTGCGTCAGCATAGCGCGTGTTCGTTTGCGCGCATAAATGACGCGCCAGCTTGGTGGCACAATCGTAGCGCACCTGCCTGCCAACTGCTTCGATATTAGAAGACGCACCCGCATGTGCAGCGGCTTGCTTTTTTGCAAGCTGAGCGACATTTACGTGCTCAACATAACAAGGAATATGAAAATGGGCAGCAAGCAAACGTACGTAAGACTCGTCCTCATCGGCATCAGCGCCGCGAAGACCATGGTTTACGTGCAGAATTGCAAGGCGCGCGGGGTTTATGCGAACAGAGCCGCGGCCGTCGCGCAAATCGAGTGGACGGCTGCAGGCAAGCACCGTTAACGCAACCGAATCGGCGCCGCCCGAAACCATGAGGATAACGGGAGACTGGGAGGTGTCAGCGAATGTGGGTGCTGCGGCGTTGGCTGTGGCGGGGCCTGGAGCTGCGGCGCCAGATGCTGCGTTTGCGCTGGCTGCAGTGTTGACGCTCCCCGGCTCGGGCTTTGGCATGGGCTGCCTCGATGAAAAATACGTGTAGACGCTCGACACAAAAAACTCCTTACCGATAACGGTGTACCAAGATACCTGCACATACGCCTGGCAACGGCTGCGCGGCACATGTGGTTGCAGGCGGTCAGCTGGCACGGGCATGTATTTGGCGAAATTATAACTCTTGTTGTTCGTGCAGGGTGCGCACATGGGCTAGCGCGAATAACTGCGCGAAGTTTGCACACATACACGCGGAGTGGCGTGCGCGTGGGGTGCAGATTGGCGGCTACAGACGGCTGCAAGGCACATACGTAAAGGTTTTGAATCAATGCGCAACGACTGCTCCCAAGCGGGGCGAGTAGGCTATGATATACGTAACGTACATTACAACGATTGGCATCGGATGAATACCGCACACACAAATACGTCGACAAACGACAACACACAAGCTCACGCAGGCACTGCAGCTCACGCAGGCACTGCAGCTCACGCAGGCACTATTGTGGGCGATGGTATGGGCACCGCAATGGCTGATAGTATGAGCAGCGCTATCGGCGATGGAGCTACAAGCAGCTCGTATGGCGTCGCGCACGACGGCATGGGCGTTGGCGCCGGTGTTGACAGCACGGGTGTTGGTGTTGGCGGTGTTGGTAGTGTTGCAGGTGCTAACACGGCAGCCGGCGTTTCGGGCGTCAGCGACATGCCGCAACAGCATGCGCGGTATGTGCGTCCGCTCACCTATCACAAAGCGCAGGGTATTATCGACGATTTACAGCCGCAAGACGATGCGGACGAAGCAAATACGCAGGTACCTTCCGTGTCAAGCGTGCCAAACAGTCAGCTGCATCGCCGTCAGCGACGTATTTCCAAGCGCGACGAAACGATCCTAAAAAGTTCACAATATGGACAATATCTTGAGATCCCGCGCAACAAAAAGAGCATTTTCCAAACGCCCGAACAGCAAAAAAAGTCCAAGATGCAGCGCGCGATGCTGGTTGGAGCCGTGCTTGTGCTTATTCTCATCGTTGCCCTGAGTATCGCTATGCACATGTTTTAATTTTACTGTGCGCCGTGCACGTGCGCATAGACTTACTAACAGCGCTAACTTTGGTTTCACCATACTTCTAAAATAGCATGCAAATTTTGTGTCTAGCCACCCATGTATACTAGAAAATGTAACGCCTTAGCTTACATAATTTAGCAGCTTTGGAAGGATCGTTATGACCGAGATTAACGCAGCTCTTTGGGGCAAAAAAGCAGAATATGATGGAACTATGCTGTGGCTTCCACTGGCACAACATTTAGTAGACACCAGCAATGTAATTGGATTGCTTTGGGAGCATTGGCTCAGTTCGAGTCAGCGAACTATGCTTACTTCTTCGCTATCGAATCCCGCATGCGTAAAAAATTTGGTTCAATTTATAGCGTCTGTTCATGATATTGGCAAGGCTACACCAGTTTTTCAGTTTAAAGAGGTCTTCACCAACTCAAAAGAGTTAGATATACAGCTCAAAAATAAGCTAATAGCTGCTGGTTTTAAAGGAGCTGACGAGTTTATAACCTCTACCAAGGATTGGAGCACGAGCCATCACACCATTACAGGACAAGCAATACTAGAAACGTGTGGAGTACCTCAAGGAATATGTGCAGTTGTAGGGGCGCACCATGGGAAACCCCTGGATAGTCCTCGAGTGTACTTAGATGATCGTGCCGCCTACCCCGATCACTTTTATCAAACAGAAAGTATAAGTGAAGTTGCGCAGTTATGGAAAAGTACACAAGAACAGATTCTTGCATGGGCACTCGAAAGAAATGATTTTCAATGTGTTGCAGATCTTCCAGAAATAAGTGAGCCAGCTCAAATGGTTCTCTGTGGCCTCGTTATTATGGCAGACTGGATTGCAAGCAATGAGCACTTTTTCCCTCTTATATCAATTGAAGAAAGCAAGATTGCTAATCAGAACGAGCGTCTCGAAAAAGGCTGGAACGCATGGATTAACCATGGAACAAAAGATTTGTGGCAACCATCGTTATGCACAGCCAATGCAAACCAACAATATAACAAGCGTTTTGGGTTTACGCCTAATGGTATTCAACAAACAATATATGAATCCATGAGCACTTGCAACAACCCTGGAATAGTTATTCTTGAAGCGCCAATGGGGTCTGGAAAAACAGAAGCGGCACTCATTGCCGCCGAACAATTAGCTCGCCAAACAGGAAAAAGCGGATTATTTTTTGGACTTCCCACTCAAGCAACCTCAAATGGCATGTTTTCGCGTGTACACCAATGGCTTAAAGGTATTATTGGCGATTTCAATGGATCACTTGGACTTAGATTAGTGCATGGAAAAGCAGCACTTAATGAAGACTTTGCATACATTGCTAAAGCGTGTAAAAGTATGAATAATGGCGATGTGAATTCTGCAGTAATTCTAAATGACTGGTTTTCTGGAAGAAAGACAGCCTTGCTAGATGACTTTGTAGTAGGAACTGTTGATCAGTTTTTATTAGCTGGACTTAAGCAGAAACACCTCATGCTCAGGCACTTGGGACTTAGCAAAAAAGTGGTAGTTATTGATGAAGTGCATGCATACGATACATACATGAATCAGTATCTTGAAGAAGCAATCATGTGGATGGCAGCATATGGTGTTCCAGTACTGTTGCTTTCCGCAACATTACCTTCTGATCGAAGAGATGCCCTACTACGAGCTTATGTAAAAGGGCTTGGTTTAAAGTGGAAAACTCAGTGCGATAGAACCGAATACAACCCCCAGTCTGAAACGTATCCGCTGCTTACGTATACCGATGGTGCGCGCATTAAACAAAAAGCCATATATGAGCGCAACGGACTGCATTCCTTACAAATTGAGGTGCACAAACTTGTTAATGATGAAAAACATGGCGTTTTACTAGCCACATTGAAGGAGCTATTACAAGGTGGCGGAGTTGCGGGAATCATCGTTAATACAGTGCGCCGCGCTCAAGAACTCTATAACGCATGTCTAGAAGAGTTTGACCATGATGAGCTTACGCTTATTCACTCCCAGTTCATCGCCACCGACCGCATAAGAAAAGAAAAAAGGATTAGCGAAGCAATCGGAAAAGGCACAAAACGGCCCTATAAAGCCATTATTATAGGAACTCAGGTTCTAGAACAATCACTAGATATCGATTTTGATGTATTGATTACCGATTTAGCGCCAATGGACTTGATTTTACAAAGGGTAGGTAGGCTACATAGACATGTGATAGCAAGACCCGCGCGTGTAACAACCCCACACGTATATATACTTGGCACATCAGAAGAATTTAAGTTTGATACGGGCGCAATCGCAGTGTACGGTGCTTATCTCCTCATGAGGACGCAGTATTTTTTACCCCAAGTAATACACATACCAGAAGATATCTGTCATCTGGTGCAAGAAGTATATAGTGATTCAGATATTGCGCTACCAGATGATCTCGAAGATTTATATGTACAAGCAAAGGACCAGTACATGAACGAAAGTAATACCAACAAGGACAAAGCCTGTGTGTATCGCATTGATAGGCCTCATTTAGGTATTGGTAAAAAATCCATCATGGGGCTACTGTCTAATAGCGTTGCCGAAAACTCAGAAGAAGCAGGGATTGCGCAAGTTCGTAATACTAGGGAGTCAATCGAAATAATAGCTCTGAAAAAGATTGGCTCTGGGTACGGTACATTTTCTGATGACAACGATATTAAAAACCAACTCGACATACCTCATGTTGCTATGAAGATCGCTCGTGAAACTATTAGCCTACCAGCTCTGTTTACGAGAACAGCAAAAGATACAGAACATTGCATTCGAGAGCTAGAAGCCTATCGACAGGCTCACCTAGCTGAATGGAAGAATCAGCCATGGTTGCACGACTCGTTAGCTCTCATTTTTGATGAGAGCGCTACGTGCACTTTTTGTGGCTATACATTAACATATAACCAAGAACTAGGTATCCTCTGCCAAAAGGAGTCTCACGATGCATGAGTTCAATCTTTTAGAAGAGCCGTGGATTTCGGTAATTGTAGACGATTTGGGTCATACAAAATTGGTCTCAATGATGGATGTCTTTCAATCCGCGCATGAGTATAAAGCTCTTGCAGGCGATATGAAAGCGCAAGATTTTTCCATTTTGCGCTTACTGCTTGCAGTGCTCCACACGGTGTTTTCTCGCTACGATACTAAGGGTCATGCTCGCACGTTTGATCCAGATGAAGATGAAGCAGAAGATTTTGATGAAGAGAGCATCGAAATATGGAAAGAAGTATGGAAAGCGCGCCGTTTTCCAAATATCGTATGTGATTATCTGAATCGTTGGCATAACAGGTTTTATCTTTTTGATGACGAGTACCCGTTTATGCAGGTGCTAGCAGAAGATATTAGTAGCGATAAACTCGGAGGAAAGAAGCCCAGCACAATTTCAGGGAAAAACATTAACCGTTTGATCTCAGAAAGCAATAATAAGATTGCATTGTTTTCTCCAAAAAATGGAGACGAGCAAGATAAAAATCGCTTAAGCTGCGCTGAGCTTGCACGATGGCTTGTTACACTGCAAGGCTATGTGGGGCTTTCTGATAAAACACTTTTTGGTACACAAAAATATAAAGCCTCTAAAGGTTGGCTTTTTGACTTAGGCGGTATTACACTTGCGGGATCCAATCTGTTTGAAACACTTACGCTAAACTGGGTGGCTGCAAATCCATATCAATCAGCAGCAAGTAACCAAAAACCATGTTGGGAATATTCAGGTGCCGAAAACATACAGCATACTTTTTCAAGTGCGCGAGTTGACAATATAGCGCAGCTATATACGCGATGGAGCCGTGCAGTGTCTATCCCCTCAAGAAAGGATGAAAACGAACCGTTTATTCCTTCTATGGTTAAGCTTCCCGACCTCGATCACAAAAATGCGTTTATAGAACCAATGACCTTGTGGCATTATAATAAAACTGGAGACAATAAAGACGCATTTACTCCCAGAAAACACCGCACCGAAGAAGCAATGTGGCGCTCCTATAGCTTACTTACCTTAACACACTCTCTTGATGATAGAGAAAAATATCATAAGCCAGAGGTAATAAGCTGGCTAGACTGCATTAGTCCATGTATAGAAAATTCACGCATTGTACTAGAAGCTATTAGCGTTAAGGATGATGGCAATGCAACATCGTGGGTCCCCACTGACGAGATATATGATAATTTATACGTTCACGAAGAATTGATAACAGACGTAGGCAATGATGGATGGGTGTATCGTGTAAACAATGAGGTAAACCATACAAAAACTGCTGTTAGCTCAACGTATAGGGGCTTCCTTAAAGACATGTGCGACATACAAAATCGGAGCGACGATAATGCCACTACATTTATAAATAGAACAATCAGCCATGTTTACTTTTTGCTCGATCGCCCATTTAGAGATTGGCTCGCAGGGATTAATCCAAGCGATTCAAAAAACGAATGCTGCGATAGGTGGAGAACAACCGTTAGGCAACTACTAGAAAAAGAAGCAAGCCAGATGGTTGCTAACGCCAATACAAGAGATTTAAATGGTATTACCGTAACAGAAAAAACAAGCGGAGCTGCTACAACAAAAAATATTATTACAGCTTACAACGCTTTTATATATCGACTTAACAAACTGTCAGAACAGTAATGTGCCATGCAGAAAGGAGTGCTCATGAACGAGGCAACTACGGGCTATTATGAAGTGTCAAATGCTGTGCAAAAAATTATTAGGCAGTATCTTAGCAATGCTGATGCAGCATCACGCCGAGCAATTCTTGCAAAGTTGCGACATTCTATTGGAAAGCCACTTAGCCAGTCGGTAGATATCTGGCCGTTAGTACTAACGAGTGTCCCCGATGACTTTTTAAGCGAGTATGAGGGGAAAAATCTGAAATTGCAGGCGGTGATTTATACCCTGCAAATATATGCCCTGTATGAACAGGGAAACTTGTCAATAGAAGATATAAGCGCTGACAACACTGGCGCCAACGAAAACGCTTTGGCTCAATCTTCTTCATATAATATGGGTTCTTGCTTGAGAATATTGCGTTCAGATGAAAAGCAGCGCAACGCAATGGATAGGCGTTTTTCTAATTTAATTACCTCAGATAATATCGACCACTTTTACTATAACCTAAGGCAATTAACTGGGATTCTTAAAAGTAAGACAAAGGATAGCCACCAACATATCAATTATCCACGTTTGGCACGCGATTTGTATTTGTTTAACTTTATCCCAGAGGAGATACGTCTTTCATGGGCACAGGAATACTATCGCTTTAATTAATTATCACGTATAAACACTGCTTATAAGGAAGTACCAAAGAAAGGAATTTATTATGAACAATCTGAACAATCGTCTCTTTATAGATATTCACGCACTACAAACGCTTCCCCCATGCAATATTAATCGTGACGATACCGGCAGTCCAAAGACGGCACAATATGGAGGTGCTACACGTGCACGCGTGAGCTCTCAGTGCTGGAAGAGGGCAATGCGCACATATTTTAAAGAACACAGCGCCGAAGAAAATGTAGGAGTGCGCACGCTCTATCTTGTTGACTATATAGCAAAGAAGATTGTTACGCTCGATTCATCAATCTCATACGAAGACGCATTGAAGATCGGAGAAAAAGCACTCAATAACGCGGGCGTTAAAACAAAAGATGGAAAAGCAAAAGCTCTTTTCTTCATAGGAGAAAAACAGGCAAACGCGCTTGCCCAAGCTGCAATAGACGGCGTTGACGATAAAAAATCATTGCAGGCGATACTGCATAAGAATCTTCCTATAGATATAGCGCTTTTTGGTCGCATGTTAGCTGATGATCCATCACTTAATGAAGATGCCTCTGCACAGGTAGCTCATGCAATTTCCACACACGCTATACAGCATGAATTTGACTACTTTACAGCAATTGACGACTTGTCGCCTAAGGACAATGCAGGCGCAGGTATGCTTGGTACAGTAGAGTACAATTCATCTGAACTGTATCGCTACGCAAGTATTGCTTTGCATGAGTTTTTGTCACAGCTAGATAATGACAAGGAGGCCCTTGTAGCTGCTGTAAAACTTTTTGTTAAAGGGTTCGTAGAGTCTATGCCTACAGGAAAAGCTAATACATTTGCAAATCAAACGTTGCCACACCTACTTTTGATAACGTTACGAGATGACCGCCCTGTAAATCTTGTAAGCGCATTTGAAGAGCCTGTAAAATCAACGGATGGATATGCGAACCAATCTACTGCTAAACTTGTACAAGAGATGGCAAAAACTGAAAAAATTGTCCACAAACCACTTGTTTCCTTTTACGTTAGCCTTGCAACCTGTGAACATATGCAGGAATTAGGAGAAGAAAAACCATCCATGCAAGCTTTACTAGATGATCTGGCAACCAAAATAACTGAAATTCTATAGCAATACATTTGCACATTATTTGGTGAGGATTCTTATGAAAAGCTTATTGCTAAAATTTGCGGGGCCTCTACAATCCTGGGGGACAAGTTCTCATTTTGAGACGCGTCATACCGATTATTACCCGTCTAAGAGTGCAGTCATCGGAATGATAGCTGCTGCTTTTGGCTATAGAAGAAATGAGCCCCATGATGCTGACCTTATGCAACTTAACGAACTTGCTTTTGCAGTTCGAATTGACCAGCAAGGAAACCTGCTTAAGGACTATCACATTGCATCAAAATGCAAACCTACTGGAGAGTTCGACCGTAACTATGTCACTAACCGTTATTGCCTTGAAGACGCTGTGTTTTTAGTTGCTCTTGGCTCAGAGGATATTCTTTTGCTTGAAAAAATTGAGCAGGCTCTTGCTGCGCCATACTTCCAACTTTGTTTGGGACGTAGGTCTTTTCCACTTTCGTACGATTTTATAATTGGCTTGCAAGAAGAAGACCCGTTTGCGCTACTAAGAACATACCCATGGATGGCGCAAAAATGGCAACAAAAGAAACTCCAGTCCCTGAATAGTACAAGTGACGATTCGTTTATTCCCATATATGCGGATGCCGATCTCCTTGCTCCCTATCAAAGCAGTATAGAGCGCCCTTTTGTCCGAAAACTAAGACACGATATTGCGTTTTCCTTTTCTAATAAAAATAGAAGATTTGGCTACCGGTACGAAGCTCGCTTTGACCTCCCCCTCAAGGCAATATGCCCTATGTTTAATAACACCCACGATAAAAAATCAGCTTCTGTTAATGAGTCGGCATTCGATAAAGACTACGTAAGCATAGAGCATGATGCATTCAGTATGTTAGAGGTGAACAATGATGTATCTCAGTAGAGTTGAGATTAACAACGACAATCTCAAAACCATGCGAGACCTTGCACATGTAGAAACTTTTCATGCATGGGTTGAGGAAAGTTTTCCCGAAGAATGGCTAACACATACTCGTAGTCGTAAACTTTGGCGTGTCGATACGCTTCACGGCAAGCAATACTTATTGGTGCTCAGCAATTCAAAACCAGACTTAACGAAACTGGAAAAATATGGAGTTACTCATACTGCAGCGACAAAGAACTACGATTCATTGCTTTCATCACTTAAAAAAGGAGACCGGCTGCAATTCCGCGTAGCTCTTAATCCAGTAATCTCTCTTCCAAGTGAGCGGGGTCAAGATGGAAAACGACCAAGAGGACGTGTAGTTCCGCATGTCACACATGCACAACAAATTGAGTTTCTTGCATCACGAGCGCAAAAGTACGGATTTAGCTTAGAAGCAGGAGAATTTGACATTGTAGAGCGAGGCTTCTGCTATTT
Source organism: Atopobium massiliense (assembly GCA_900343135.1). GTDB lineage: Bacteria > Actinomycetota > Coriobacteriia > Coriobacteriales > Atopobiaceae > Fannyhessea > Fannyhessea massiliensis. The sequence goes on from OPYK01000003.1 coordinate 28,508, forward strand.
TAGGAAATCTCAGAAGCCTATTCGTTTAGCTAAGGCAGTATATCAGGGATTTCTAACTGTAGAAGACGTGGAACTTTTTAGAAATACTCTCGTTAATGGCATTGGAAAGAAAAAGGCATATGGCTTTGGAATGATGACGGTTATCCCCCAATAGCTCATTTTCGTGAGAAGACCGTGGAACTGTTAGGACTAATTGCAATGAAAGCAAACATTGGTGCAGAGAAAATTACGTTACAAGAGCTCCCCCACGCGTCTGATCGAATAAGCTTTATCTATATTGAATACGCAAAGATTAATCGAATAGATAGTGCCATTACTGCCTACAAGGAAGAGGGAACATTTCATATTCCTGCAGCATTAATGAGTGTTTTACTACTAGGGCCCGGAACATCAATAACCCATCGTGCTATGGAGTTGTTAGGGAGTGTGGGCGTTTGCGTAATATGGGTAGGCGAATTTGGTGTAAGAACCTATGCACATGGTAGACCGTTAGCACGAACATCAAAGCTTCTCATGTTGCAAGCAAAGCTTGTATCGAACACGAGAACTAGACTAGAGGTAGCAAGAAGAATGTATCAGATGAGATTTCCATCTGATGATTGTTTAGCTTACACCATGCAACAACTACGGGGACGTGAAGGGGCGCGCGTACGAACGATATATCGAAGAATGTCACGTAAATATAATGTTCCGTGGAATGGTAGAGATTATAATTACGAGATTTTTGAAGACGCCTCCGCAGTTAATCAAGCACTTTCTGCTGGCAATGTCTGTCTTTACGGTTTGGTACAGAGCGTAGTTTATGCACTTGGCTTAGCATCAGGCTTAGGATTTGTACATGTGGGACATAATCTCTCATTTGTTTACGATATTGCTGATCTTTACAAAACTGAAACTACCATTCCACTCGCATTTTGTCTTGCAGCAGAAAAGGAGCAGGACAGCAGTATTGATATTGGGTCGCAGATGCGGTTACGCATGAGAGATAGTTTTACTTCAGGAAAATTGCTCCCCCAGATAGTTAAGGATATTCAATACATATTGGCTGTACCTGAAGAACAACAGGTTGAAGCAGATGTTTTGCAATTATGGGATGATAAGTTAGGGACTGTTTCTGCAGGTATTAATTATAGTGAGACAGATTGACATGCCGCTTACCATAATTACCCTCAGCAAATGTCCTAGATCACTACGAGGAGACCTAACTAAATGGATGCAAGAAATTGATACAGGAGTGTATGTAGGGAACCTTAATAGTCGTATTCGCGAGAAACTTTGGAGTAGGGTTTCTAGCTGTGTAGGTTCAGGATCTGCTACATTATCTTTTGTTGCCCAAAATGAGATTGGTTATGATTTCTGTACTATTAATTCTGCCAGAAAAGTTGTATATCTGGACGGGATACCACTTATATTTACCCCAAATGGTAATAAGCGTGATGATATTCCGGAACATGGTTTTAGCAAGGCGTATCATTTTCATAAGGCACGCACGTACGGTAATAAAAAGCTCAAAAAGGCTGATTGTTGCTCTTTAGATCCCACAGTCAACAATGAAGATATTTATACTGCAAGCGACTTTGAGATGTTATCTGATAAGAAATTTGTGGTTTTGGACATTGAAACTAGTGGGCTAAACGAAGCGGACGACAAAATAATAGAAGTAGGGGCAATTAAAATTTGTGACAAGCATATAGATTCATATCAGTGTTTAATTAAACAGGATTTATTGGAGCTTTCCCCAGCTATAACCCATCTAACTGGGCTTACCGATAGAGATCTCGCCAACCGAGGGGTAAGTCCTAGTGCAGCTCTTAATGGGCTGAAACAGTTTATAGGAAATTTGCCTATTCTAGGCTATAACATTGCATTTGATACACGATTTATAAATAATGAGCTGCGCTCTATGAATGAAGAGCTCCTTGATAACCGAGAAATTGATGTAATGCGATTTATCAAGAAAGAAAAGATGTTCTTAGAGAGTTACACGCTTGATAATGTTCTTAAAGTGTATGGAATCTCAACTCCTGTTCCACACCGTGCACTTGGAGATGCTAAACTGATAGCAAAGCTTGCATTAAAAGTGAATAAAATCTTTAATATTCTTTAGTTAACGCAGCTTTGAACAGGGGATCTTATGAGTTTTTCCCGCACACGCGGGGGTGATCCCGTATGCTAACTTGTTAAAACAAATATATTCAAGTTTTTCCCGCACACGCGGGGGTGATCCTAAATGAAGGTGCTAGAGCGAGCTTTTATGGTAGTTTTTCCCGCACACGCGGGGGTGATCCCTGAACACGGAAGGTGCAAGCGCACTCATGCAGAGTTTTTCCCGCACACGCGGGGGTGATCCCCTCAAGAATTACTACACGATTGTATAGCGCTTGTTTTTCCCGCACACGCGGGGGTGATCCCATCGCACAGTATGGAACGCCGTTTGCTGCGCAGTTTTTCCCGCACACGCGGGGGTGATCCCAAAGTACGACCTGGTAAAAAGGTGTCTCAATCGTTTTTCCCGCACACGCGGGGGTGATCCCGGTCGCTTTCAGGCGTTGCTTGCGCGCTTTTTGTTTTTCCCGCACACGCGGGGGTGATCCTAGAATCGGTTGAGCACGTAATCGGCAACCTGAGTTTTTCCCGCACACGCGGGGGTGATCCCGAGGGTTTTAATAAAGGCAAGCAGGAAGGAGGGTTTTTCCCGCACACGCGGGGGTGATCCTACAGAAGGCGCGTCAGCACTGATGCAGAAACTGTTTTTCCCGCACACGCGGGGGTGATCCTTGGTACACCTGAATATCACGGAGCACAACAATGTTTTTCCCGCACACGCGGGGGTGATCCTGGCGTAATCGCACTGGCGATGTTGCGCTGGCGGTTTTTCCCGCACACGCGGGGGTGATCCCAACTTGTGCAATATTACCTTTTGTTGCTTCAGGTTTTTCCCGCACACGCGGGGGTGATCCCTCACATAACCTATTAAGTCGCGGCGGTACGTGGTTTTTCCCGCACACGCGGGGGTGATCCCAACTGCCGCCTACGCGTCCGCGGACACACGCAGTTTTTCCCGCACACGCGGGGGTGATCCTTTCACGTTCTGCGCTGCGTCCATCATCTGAGTATTTTTCCCGCACACGCGGGAGTAGATCTGGAAATGCAGATATAAATTCGCATCATTATTTTGTTATTACCAAAATAGTTCTATACAAGTAAGCAACTGAATAAACTTGCTGAAAGCATGCATTTCATAGCAATGTTTTTATTCACAACTATTAGAGAAACCATCCGATGGAAAACCCATAAACCGCAACACTTACAACGCGTAGTTTTAATATTACCAGTTAGCCGTTTTCGAAAGCGGCGTAGCAACCTTGCTACTAAACAAACGCTCTAGTTTAATTAACACTAAAGAACGAACTGATAGCGACTTCCAACATAATACTGTTTACCAATCGATAAAGGGTTTTGTTTTTGATCAAGAAATAAAATATGAAGATATAGAAGAGCAGCGCGCAGGTTAATCTCTAGATTATGTGATTGCTCTATATCCGCATTTACTGCTTTTATTGCGCACTCATGAGTGTTTTTCGGGTAAATGCCATATAGAGATTTCAGTGTCATAAATAAAGACTTGTCCTCAAGATCAGCTGAAAACAGATCTCTGAATTTTTCGTAAGGGAAAAATAGATTCTCTTCAAAAATAGGTGTACCATTAGCCGTTCTTATTCGTTTAATATGGAGAAGCAGTGCATCTTTAGGAAGTCGTAAAAAAACGCGTTCATTCTCTCTAGCGGGAACAATCTGACGAGAAACGACATGCGCCCCAGGCTCAGCATCAACATCTGCACATAGAGTGCTAAAAGGCTTTACGATATTTGACTGTAAAAAGGTATGATTCATGTGTTGAGATGCAACAAAGGTACCTCTTCCTTGATGCTTTACGAGATACCCATTGACACAAAGGTTTTCTATTGCCCTTCTAATAGTAATTCGGCTAACACTATACTTATCTATGAGCTCTTTTTCAGTCGGGAGCATTTGACCTTCGTACAGCTCACCATTATCTATCGCCGCTTGGATATTCTCATAAATTTGTTGGTACAGGGGAACTGCCATGTCATTTACGCTCACAATTTGTGTAGTTGTATTTTAAGAACTTTTCTCCATCATTATGCTTGATATATGACAAAATATCAAGCAAATTCTCAATGGCTACACCGCTATTAGGCTGTGTTGATTGATCATTTGTATACTGTGATAGTCTAACGACTCGCGCATCACTTGCATTGGCCGCCGCAATCCCTATGGAAGAATCTTCTACAATTAAACATTGGTTGGCTGTTACATGTAGCGCTCTTATTGCCCGAAGATATATCTCTGGAGATGGCTTATTTTGGGAACACTGAGTCCCGCTAATTACATAATCAACGAGATGATCTACCTTGTTGGCATGCAAAAAGTTAGAAATTATAGTTGGTTCAGAAGAAGAACACACTGCTATTAGAATGCCGCTATTCTTTAATGTCGCAAATACATCATATACTTGAGGATTTCCATAGCCTAAGTAATCAATTGGATTCTTTACGCAGTATTTCCTATATTGTGAATGTAATTCTTCTCTCAAATCAGTGTCTTCTGGTACTAAAGTCTCCCATATAGCGCGTTCATTAAAACCTGTAAACTCCATGGAACAACGTGGCGAATATTTCACCTTTTGCAGGAATTTACTACGTCTATTCTTGTAAAATCTCTCCGAGTCAATAAGTACGCCATCCATATCAAAAAGTACTGCTTTTATAGCCCCCACATATCCTCCAAACACATTATGACCAGAGGGGAAAGCTACCTCTCCCCTCTATCATTAATTCAAAATGCCTGCGGCGCGCTATTAGTAATTAAGTTTCCACATATAACGGCGTAATGTAAGCGGATGTTGACGTTCTGTAGCTAACGCTTCAGCATAAGTTCTGAAAACTGCGGTGTGAATAAATGGATTGAAGAATGTAACAACACTAGGGTCAATTTCAGATCCAATACCATAGTCTTTAGCATCAACAACTGCAACCTTCGCATCGAAACGTTTAAGAAACTCAAGTGCTCTAGCATCGATACTGCGAGTTTTCCCTTCGTTCATCATAAGGACAAACGGAACGCCTTTCTGAACAATCTCAAATGGCCCATGGAAGAACTCTCCCGAGTGGAAGCTACCAGAATTAACCCATTGCATTTCCATCATGAGACAAATTGAACTAGAATATGCCACCTGAGCAGATGCTCCAGAACTCATATAGTAAATAACTTCACTGTCTTTAAATTTTTCGCCGAATTCAGCTGCAAATTTTCTGCCAAGTGCTGAAGACTTCTCACCAAGGTCGAAGATTTTATCAAAACCAGTTTTCATTTCATCATATAACTCACAGCCTTCAATCTGATTAGAGAATTCAACTGCTAGAGCCATTGCATAGCCCATTTTTTCGAGCTTAGTTGCATAATTTTTTTGGAAACCATGGACGATTGTATAATCTGCATGTTCAGTTAGTGGCGAACCAGCTGTTCGTGTTAAGGCAATAACAATTGCTCCTTTAGCCTTAGCAACAGAAACAGCATGAACCGACTCGGGCGTATTCCCACCTAAAGACGCAGCAATTACAACACTACTTGCTCCCAACCATTCCGGTGTGTCATTGTTAAATTCTGAAGCAGTGAAATGATAGCTACGGATTGTCTTAGCAGTGCTTCTTAAAAAATAGTATCCGGGATATAGTTCAGAGAAAGATGCGCCACATCCGACGTAAACGATTTCCTTTATAGGATGTTGTGACAAAATATCTGTAACAATTTCTTTTACTAATGAGAGTGTAATTCCATTATCCATTTTAAAACCTCTTTATATCTGATAGTAATTGATAAAATTTCCAGTGATGCATGCAGCGCGTGCAGAATAAGACAAAGTATTTATGCAAAGATGCCAGCAACACTTAAAACAAGACCACCAATAATACATATGGTTAACAACCAACCAGTTTTAACTCCTTTTCTAATGAGATAAAACATGAGCATGGTAATAGCAAGTGGCAACATCTTTGGAAATATGCCATCAAAGATAGCCTGGAGGTTATTTGCATCGCCAGGAAGTACTAAAGGTGTTGTAACATTTACTAATGTGGCCACCATTCCGCCAATTGCCATAAGGCCGACTATGCCACAAGCATACATAACCTTGCTCATGATATTACTGCTCTGCAATTTTTGAAGGTAAGAATTGCCCATCTCATATCCAAATTTACCGGCATACCATGTAATAGGGACTGATGTCGCAATTGAGATGATCATAGCAAGAATCGGCCCCATTATTGAGCCTTGAGCAGCAAGAGATGCACCTAGGCCAAAAGCAATAACACGAATAGTGCCTTGGAAAAATGAGTCGCCAATTCCCGATAGCGGACCCATGAGCGAAGTTTTAACAGCGGTGATTGTCTCTGGGTCAAAATGCTCTGGATCGCGTGCATACTCCTCTTCCATAGACGATGCTAGGCCAAGGACAAAAGCGCTTGTTTGGGGCGTGCAGTTATAAAACGCCATATGGCGCTTGTAAGCCTCTTTGCGCTTTTCTACCTGTTGAGGATCATCTTTATCCGGGTATAAGCGGTCGATTGTAGGAGCGATACCATATAAGAAGCCAAGGTTCATTTGGCGCTCATAATTCCAGGAATTCTGAATTGCCCATGACCTCCAAAAGAATTGGCTGTAACGCTTTTTGCAAGTTATTTGTTGGTTGTGAGTGTTATTAGCCATAATACTTTCTCCTTAATCCTCATCGTCTTCTAATGGGTCATAGGTATTACCATTGCTTGTATCAACAGCAACGCCTTCTGGCTTATTAAACTTAATCGGTAAAAGTATTGCAGCGGTAAGAACGCCAAAAATAGAGATAGCAGTAACATTGATATTAAAGTAAGCACATACAAAGAACCCTAACAGGAAAAATGCAATCATCTTCCCATTAACCATAAGCGATAAGAGCAATGCTAAACCATAAGCAGTTAACAATTTACTGGCAAGCTTAAGACCAGCTGTTACCCATGCTGGAATAGACGAAACTATTGTTTGGACGAAATCCGTACCAAGATAAATAGCTAAGAAAATAGGAATAAAATACATGAGAGAATATAAAACTGTACCCCATATAATGTGATAACCAGTGGCTTTGCTAAATTCTGCAGCGTCTATAGCTTTATCAGCGCTGTGTGTTAATGCTGCGATTAGTGTTCTGAATGCAATACCCAACAGTTGTCCTAAAACAGCTACCGGCACCGCGATAGCAACAGCTGTTTCGGGATCGGTGCCCGTTAATATTGAGAATGCCGTGGCTATAATACCGCCCATAACCATATCGGGTGGCATTGCAGCACCCACATGAACCAAACCCATACTCATTAACTCAATAGTTGCACCCGCAGCTAAACCAGCTGGCAGATTGCCTAAAACAAGGCCAACCAAAGCTGATGTAATGAGAGGTTGTTCACCATTAAGACGGCCAAGTAACCTAGAATCTAGAATTGCATAAACACCTATGAGTCCAATAAGAACTGCTATACCTAGCATGTCCATTATTCTCACTTCCTCTGTTTTGTTTTAAGATAGTTATGAAATGAATAGTCCTATTTTATAAACTCGAAAGTTTGGTTGCTGTGGAGCCAGCTGTTTGTTGAACGACTATCTCGACACCCATTTGAAGTAGCTCCTTAGTATCTGCAATTTGTTCCTCGTTTAAAAACACCGATTGTCCAACCTGCAAAGCACCATCAGCATTCGCCGTGGCACCATAATTAACTTCGGAGTATTTCGGGAATTGCTGCATGAACCTAAGTAAGCATGAGGTTTTACCAAAAATCATAATGATATTTTCGTCTAAACGCTCGATTTTTGGCATCTTCTCAACTACGCGTTCGACACTAAAAATATTGAGTGAAATACCAGAAGGTTTTGCAAGTTTGAGCACACTCTTCTTGAGGTCGTCCTTTGCGGTATCATCATCAACAATAATGACGCGCTGTGCATCCATAGCCTTAACCCAACTTACAATCACTTGTCCGTGTAGTAGGCGGTAATCAAGACGTATTAGTCTAATCATAAGGCATCATCATCCTCAGTAGCAGCTACTTTAATTAATTGCGAGTTACAGTCAATAACACTTTTACAAGATAACTGTATTAACTCTTCTATATCGTCTTCAGAAAGCAGCTGTAGATCTGATGTCACAAGAGATAAAACTAGTGGTAAATTCATACCGCATATAAGATGCATTTGAGGATATTCCGGCAGTAGAGTAAGCATATCATTATTAACACTACTTCCCAGCATATCAGTTACCACAATAATCTCATCATGTGCTTGGAATGAATTAAAAAGATTGCGAGCTTTTGCAGCCATTCCAGTTTTATCATCACGCAGCAGCATTAGCACATAAACATTGCGTAGTTCTCCCACTATCATCTCTAAGCTGTCGTGCATTCCATCGGCTAATGCTCCATGCGAAGCCAAAACTATGCGTAACACCACTCACCTCCCCACGGTCACCCTGATTATGAAGACAACATCTGTATAAGCGCTATATTTACCCATACATCTTAAGCATCTCCTTTTAGATACATCGTATACGTATCATACGTATATTACCTTTGTTAGGATCAGAGTAGCATAAAAGTTAAAGTTTGGGTAGAAAAATTAAAATTTTTTAGGCAATAGGTTGGTTTCGGCTTATGACCGTTACGTTTCGTTAATTTCAAAGGTTAGTAGAACACGATGCAGGGCACTACGTACGGTTCCAAGACTTAGTAGGACGCTGAGGAGAACTTGGCGCATAGTTCGACCCTCAAAAATTTTTCGGCGGGATTTTTGGCTGAAATTGTACAAAATACCCACTTTGACACGAGGTTACTCGCGCCTGAAGGCAAGCCGGCTGTGCCTTGCTTGGCAGCGTTTTGCATTTCCGCAGCTAACGCGTTTGTTGACTTATTTAACCAAGTGGCCCGGCGAGCACATTTGGGCGATTTTGAGCCCCAGCCTCGTGTCAAAGTAGGGTTTTTGTCCAATTTTGTTCAATATTTTTGCCGAAAAATTGCTGCGCTATCGCACGCGCAGGTAACTTTTGAATGTACAGAGTATATGTACATGCGCTTATTCATATTAGAGTAGTAAAATGCTGATTTTGGGGTAATTTACTAACATAAAAATGCCGATTTTTGGGCTAATATGCTAAAATAAAATTGTCGATTTTGGGAAGAAAGGTGGAATTACAATGGTTTACGAAGGTGATAAATCAACCCTCAAATTCCCACGCAAAATCTACTCCGAAATGCTTGCCTGGAAGCGCGAGTCCAACGGCAAAACAGCGCTGCTTATCGAAGGTCCGCGTCGCGTAGGCAAATCGACAATCGTAAAAGAATTCGTCCAAAATGAATACGAAAGCTACATTCTTGTCGATTTTTATACCGCATCAAAAGAAGTAAAGGAACTGTTTGACGACCTTTCGGACATAAACTATATTTTCTTGCAGCTGCAGCTAACGTACAAAACAAGCTTAAAAGAGCGCAAATCTTGCATTGTCTTCGACGAAGTGCAGCTTTGCCCTAAAGCACGTCAAGCCATTAAAGCGTTAGTAAGCGACGGCAGATACGACTATATAGAAACTGGTTCGCTCATTTCTATTCACAAAAATGTTAAGGATATTCTTATTCCGAGCGAAGAACACAAGTTAAAAATGAATCCGATGGATTATGAGGAGTTCACTCGAGCGCTTGGTGATGAAGTTACGATCCCGCTTCTGCGTAAACTATATGATTCTAAAAAGTCAATCGGTCAGGCTGCATACAGGAAGATTTTGAGAGATTTTCGTCTTTATATGCTGGTTGGTGGGATGCCGCAAGCTGTAGAAAGTTATATTGAAACTAACGATTTTAGTGCTGTGGATCAAGTGAAACGCAACATTCTTTCACTGTATGAAGATGATTTTAGGAAGATTGATACGACCGGTAAAATTTCCGCAATTTTCGACGCTATTCCTGCGCAACTTATGTCTAACACGTCGCGGTATCACGTTTCTAGTGTTCTTGCTGGGAAAGGTGCAGATGATATTCTTGAGCAACTCGCGCAGCTAAAGGATTCCGGAACCGTTCTCATCGCGAATCATACTTCTGACCCCTCTGCAGGAATGGCTCAATATAAGGATTTGGCTAAATTTAAGCTTTATCTTGCTGATACTGGATTATTTGTTACGCTTGCTTTTAAAGATAGGTCGTTTACGAGCAATGATATTTACGCGCGATTGCTGAGCGGTAAGTTGCAAGCGAATCTTGGGTACGTTTATGAGAATGTGGTTGCACAAATCTTGAGTGCACATGGGCACGAGTTGTATTATCACACGTTTGCGGAGGATCTGATTGACGAAGGCGATTGCACAAGTAGTGATGCTGCGATTAGTACGAAAAAGCGCGGCAGCAGCAATTACGAAATTGATTTTTTGATTGCGGAAAATAATAAAATTGTGCCGATTGAAGTGAAAAGTTCTGGCTATAAAACTCATGCTTCGCTTGATGTTTTCTCGCGCAAGTTTTCTTCGCGTATTGCGCGCGAGCTGCTGATTTACACTAAAGACTATCAGCGCGTTGGCGCGATTGAATGTTTGCCGATTGTTATGGCTGAGTTTCTGTAAATACAAACATGTTTTTCATCGGTTTGGCAGGTATACATTATTTTGTGGCTTACTGGCTGCGCGCCCAACCTAAAAATGCAAAATGTCGCGCAAAAAGTGCAGCTACGAAGGTAGACAATATCTTTAGATCCCGCGCAACAAAAAGAGTATTTTCCAAACGCCCGAAAGCTTAAACAACATGAATTTCAATTCGGTCGAATTCGACCGAATTAACCGTGTGCAATTCGACACGTTTAGAAGTGAAAAATTTATACAGTGCAATAATAGAGCTCGTAAACCAGTATCGAGAAGAAAAAACCACGGGGCGTGGGGGCGCCTCGTGGTTTTGTATGGCAGACCAAATTCGAAAGGTAGTTACGCGCACGTTTCAGCGCTGCGCGTGAGTGCCGCGCATCACGCGCGCGCGGCATATGCGCAGGTTACAATGCCAGCGGCACGTGCGGTGCCAACATTGCATGCGACAGCAGCACCAGGACTAACGCCAGGGGTCGCGCTCAAACAGCGGGTCGCGCGGCGGCTTTCTGTCGGAATACGGATCGTACCCGTCGTCGTCCTCGTTTTCAGCGCGAATGCAATCGTCGCCCGAAGCTGTATGCGCACCCTTTTGCACACCGTTTTGCGCAGTTGAGCATGGGTGTTGGGCGTGCGCCTTAGACGCAGCACCATCACCCGTACCCGCACCGCCGTCGCCAACGCCAGACGCGCCAACGCCGCCGCCCGCAGGTACATCCGCGGAGCCCGCACCTTGCACGTGCGCCACAAACGAGCCGCGCGCATCAGCATCCACAACAATGGTGTCTTCCTCGTGCGCCTTATCATCGATAATAAGGTTGGCAATGGCATCCACCACGTTATGCTGCACCAGGCGCTTGAGCGGACGCGCACCATACGTAGGGTCGAGCCCGCGCGACGCAAGTTGCGCACGCGCCGCCGCCGTAAGCACAAGCGACATCCTGTCGCGCTCAAGGCGTTTGCGCACGTCTTCAAGCTGAATGTCCACAATCTTACCAATCTCGGCAGCACCTAGCGGCTTAAACATCACAATGTCGTCAATACGGTTCAAAAACTCGGGTCTAAACTGCGCATGGAGGGCAGCATCAACGGTTGAGAACAGCGTATCTTCATCCACAGTATCGTTGCTATACGCCGCTGTAATTGCGTCGCTTGCAAGGTTGCTGGTCATGATAATAATCGTATTCTTAAAGCTCACCTGCCTACCCTGGCCATCGGTAAGCCGCCCATCGTCGAGCACCTGCAGCAGCACGCCAAACACATCGGGGTGCGCTTTTTCAACCTCGTCCAGCAAAATAACGCTGTACGGACGCCTACGCACCGCCTCGGTAAGCTGGCCGCCCTCTTCGTAGCCCACGTATCCTGGGGGCGCGCCGATGAGTCGCTGCACGCTAAACTTTTCCATGTACTCGCTCATGTCAATGCGCACAAGCGCCTTTTCGTCGTCGAACAATGCCTGTGCCAGCGTTTTTGCAAGTTCCGTTTTGCCTACGCCGGTTGGCCCCAAGAAGAAGAAACTACCAAGTGGCCGGTGCGGATCGCTCAAACCCGCCCTGCTTCTACGCACGGCCGAAGCCACGGCGTGCACCGCCTTGTCCTGGCCAACAACACGAAGGTGCAGTTCGTCCTCCAGGTGCTTAAGCTTTGAAAGCTCGCCTTGCATCATCTTCGACACCGGCACACCCGTCCACGTAGACACAACCTGCGCAATCTCCTGCGGCGTAACTTCCTCTTTAAGCACGCCACCGTCCTGCTGCTTTTCTACCAGCGCATCTTCTGCCGCCTGATACTTCTTTTGCAGCTCGGGAATCTTTGCATACCGCAGCTCCGACGCCGTTTGCAAATCGCCCTCACGCGTTGCCTTTTCCATCTGCGCTTTCGCGTCCTCAACAGCGCGCTTAAGCTCTTGCACAGCATCAATCGCACGTTTTTCGTTTTGCCACGTTGCCCGCGCCGCATCGAGCTTTTCTTTTGTTTGAGCAATTTCTTGCTGCAGCGCAGCGAGCCGCTCCTTCGACGCCGCGTCGTCTTCCTTCATGAGCGCCTGCTCTTCGATTTGCATTTGCGTAAGCTGACGCGTTTGCGCATCGATGTCGGCAGGCATGCTGTCGAGCTCCATACGCAGCTGCGATGCCGCCTCATCTACCAGGTCGATTGCTTTATCAGGCAAAAAACGCTCGCTAATGTAGCGGTTTGACAAATCGGCAGCAGCCACAAGCGCTGCGTCGCAAATACGCACACGGTGGTGCGCCTCATACGTTTCCTTAAGGCCGCGCAAAATAGACACCGTATCTTCAACAGACGGCTCACTTACCAGCACCGGCTGAAAACGACGGGCAAGTGCCTGGTCTTTTTCGATATATTTGCGATATTCGTTAAGGGTTGTTGCACCAATCGCATGCAGCGCCCCACGAGCAAGCGCGGGTTTAAGAATATTGCCCGCGTCCATGGAGCCCTCGGTGGCACCGGCGCCAACAATGGTGTGCAGCTCATCTATAAACAAAATAACGTTGCCGTTTGATTTTTCGACCTCTTTAAGCACCGCTTTAAGACGATCTTCAAACTCGCCACGATATTTTGCGCCTGCTACCAGGGCACTCATGTCAAGTTCAACAAGCTCCTTATGAGCAATCGACGACGGCACATCGCCCGCAACAATACGCTCGGCAAGGCCTTCGACAATTGCCGTTTTACCAACACCCGGCTCACCGATAAGCACCGGGTTATTTTTTGTGCGACGGCTCAGCACCTGAACCGTACGGCGAATTTCCTCAACACGACCAATAACGGGGTCGAGTTTTCCGGCGCGCGCCAAATCGGTAACGCACCTACCATACTGTTCTAGTGCCTTAAACTGGGGTTTTGATGTTTTGCTCGTAACCTTTTCATCTCCTCGTAATTCTTCGTAACTTTGTGCAACACGCGCCGGCAACACCTGTGCCGCGCGCAATATGTCGCCCGCCTCATCCTTGGCGGCAGCAAGCGCATACAACAGGTGTTCCGATGTTACATAGGCATCGCCTACCCGCTGAGCATACTGCTCGGCAGCATCGGCTAGCTGCACAAACTCACGCGATACATCGGGCTCAAAGCCCGGCTGCGACGCAGGGGCAGCCTCGCCGTTAACCGCGTCGTTGGCTGCATTGCCTGCCTCAGCATTACCCGGCGTCTCGCTGGTAGTTACGTGCGGCAAGCGGCCAAGCGCTGCGCGCGTGCGCTCAAGAATGCTTTGAGCTGTGCCACCTGCGTTTTCAATAAGCGCAGCAATATTTCTCTCATTGTTTGCAAGTAATGCATGCAACATATGGAGAGGCACAAGCTGCGGATTGTGCGCGCGTGTTGCAGTATCCAACGCGCTTGCAAGCACTTCTTGTGCGCTTGTAGACCATTGTGAAAGTTGCATATTCATCACCTCTTTCGTGTGTGCACGCATGCAAGCGGCGTGCAAGCACGTACGCCTTACTTCATCGTGCACTCGTAAACAAAAGGTCATGCTAATCATGCCTTTTTGCCTGCATAATTAGTATAACCTTTATACGCTCATTTATACATTATCTAAGTGTGTTTATTATAGATTTCATAGGCTGCAGGTGCACACATGGCAACCACGCAGCCTCAGGCGCCCTACTCGCTTTTTGGCGGCTGAAGCAAATTACGCATTACCATCTCGGGACTATTTTCGTCGCAGCGAGCAAGCGCGCCAATTTTTTGCTGCATCCGCAGCTCGTGCACCTCGTCCTCAAGCACGCGTATCCGTTTGCGCAGCGAGTCGTTTTCTTCATCGCGCGCACGTGAACGCTCGCGCATGTCCAAAATGCGCACCACGCCTGCCAAATTTATGCCCTCTTCGGTAAGCTTGCTAATAAGATTTAAGCGCTCAATATCATTTGCAGAATATAAACGCGTGTTGCCGCGCGATCTACCAGGCGTAACAAGACCTTTTTGTTCATACACACGTAGCGTTTGGGGATGCATGCCACAGAGTTCGGCAGCAACGCTAATCATGTACAGCGGCTTATCCTTCGCTTGCGTTCCACTGTCGTCCATACGTCAACACGTCCTTTCGGTAATCTCGCGTATCATTATCGCGCAAGCGTTCAAGAATTTCATGCTCATTTTTCGTAAGACGCGAAGGAACAACAATCGTTACCGTTACAAACAGCGACCCATGCGCCGTTTCGTTGCGAAACACGGGCGCGCCCATGTCTTTAAAGCGAAACGTTTTACCTGCTTGCGTGCCTGCAGGCACCTTAAGGCGCAGCGTTTCGCCCGTGGGCGTCATAATGGTGGGCGTACACCCAAGCGCAGCCTCATACATGCTAATAGGCACGTCCATGTGCACGTCGCTGCCCTCAAGACGATAGAGCGGGTGCGGTTCGATATTAATAGTAACGAGCAAATCGCCGCGCTGATCTTTGGTGGCACCATATTCACCCTTGCCACGAAAACGCAGCTTTTTACCTGCTTCGATACCCTTGGGAACCGTTACCTTAAGGGTCATGCGCTCGCGGGTAGAAGGAATTGTATAGTTAACGGTGTGTGTGCAACCAGTAAACACTTCGTGCATTGCAATAGTAAGCGTGCAGGTAAGATTTGCCCCGCGCGAAGACGCCTGATACCCTGCTCTACCTGCGGGGCCGCCGCCAAACATGGTAGCAAAATCAAAGCCGCCAAACGCACCGTCGCCGTTGCGAATGTTGGTAAAAATGTCGTTCCAATCGCCCACGTTACTGGTTGTGTATGTGTAGCTGCCATTTGGCTGTGCGCCAAACCCGCCGTTTGGTATGCCAAAGCGCAGCATCTGATCGTACTCTTTGCGCTTTTTTTCGTCGGAGAGCGTGGTATATGCTTCGCTAATTGCTTTAAACTTTTTTTCGTCGCCGCCAGCATCGGGGTGATACTTTGCAGCAAGTTTTCGAAATGCACGACGAATTTCATCGGCAGTGGCATCCGAGCTTACACCCAAGATGTCATAATAACTTTCTTGTGCCATATAAGACGGCGCCTCCCTTTCTGTTCATCGTGAACAAGCCTAATACCTGCGGTTATGTGCCGCAGGCCTAAACCTTGCCGCAGGCCTGTGCGGCTACGCTGCGCGGCAGGCCTATGCCTGCGTATCGTTTTGTGCGCTCTCGGCAGCATCGGCTGCACCGGCAGCGCCAGCACTTTCACCAGCAACGCCAGCAGCAGCGACATCAGCGTTATCTGCAGGCTCACTTGGACGGCGCGGACCTCCGCAGGTAACAGTAACCATTGCCGTGCGAATTACCTTGCCGGCCATGCGATAGCCCTTACGGTACACATCAGCAACGGTATCGGCATACACGTCGGGGTTTTGACACTGACCAACGGCTTCGTGAATCATGGGGTCAAACACCTCGCCGGCAGGATCCATCACTTCAACGTCGTGTTTTGCAAGAATCCCAAGCAGCTTGTCATGCACAGCAAGCACGCCATCAACAAAATTCGTAAAGTTCTCGTCTTTGTCTTCAATAGTTTCTGCGTGAGAAAGTGCGCGCTCCATATCGTCGATAACAGGCAACACGCTCACCACAAGATTTTGCGCAGCAACAGCACGCTCGTCTAAGCGCTCCTGCGCGGTGCGGCGGCGATAATTGTCCCAATCGGCCTGAAGACGCAGGTAGCTATCAGTTGCTTTTGCGGCTTTTTCTTTTTCGGCATCAAGAGCCGTGCGCGCTTCGTCTATTTGTGCGGTAAGCTCGTCTACGGTGTGCTGCAGTTTTTGCGCGTCGGCAGCAAAATCTTCGGCGGCAGCCTGCTCCCCTGCTGCGCAGGCAGCAGCTTCGAGCTCTTCGTCGCTCATGCCATCATAGGTATGCGGCGTCGCAGAAGCGTTCTTGGTGGTGCGAGCATCGTGTTCCATTGTGGTACCTCCTTTATGTGCATAAGCACGTTATAGCACGCAAGGGCAGCACGCATGCGCTGCCCTTGTAGCTGTATCTATGCGCGGTCAAGCAACTAGTTTTGCTTGTTGTTGTCGTCGTCTACTACCTCGTAATCGGCATCAACAACATCACCATTGTTGCCTTGTGCTGCGTTACCCTGTGCTTGTGCACCTGCGGCTGCGCCCGCTTGCTGGTCGTTTGCGTTTGAATACACAATCTCAGCAAGCTTGTGACCAACTTCCTGCAGTTTTTCGCCTGCGGCCTTAATTGCATCAATGTCACTGCCCTCAAGTGCCTTCTTAGCTGCGGCAACAGCATCTTCTGCAGCCTTCTTTTGGTCGGCAGGAACCTTATCGCCCAAGTCGGCAAGGGTTTGCTCGGTGCTATATGCGAGGGAGTCGGTTTGGTTACGAACCTCAATTTCGTCTTTGTGCTTCTTGTCCTCTTCGGCGTGAGCTTTTGCGTCTTTCACCATACGGTCTACTTCGTCGTCAGAAAGTGCAGTAGAACCAGAAATGGTAATTTGCTGCTCCTTACCCGTGCCCTTATCCTTTGCCGTAACTTTTACAATACCGTTTGCGTCGATATCAAACGTAACCTCAATTTGTGGAACACCACGACGAGCTGCAGGAATGCCGGTTAAGCTAAACTTACCCAAGCTCTTGTTGTCGCTTGCAAGCTGACGCTCACCTTGAAGTACGTTAATTTCAACCGACGTTTGGTTGTCGGTAGCCGTAGAGTAAATTTCGGTTTTGCTTGTTGGAATGGTGGTGTTGCGGTCGATCATCTTGGTCATAACGCCGCCCATTGTTTCTACACCAAGTGAAAGTGGTGTTACGTCCAAAAGCAAAATGCCCGAAACGTCGCCGGTAAGAACACCAGCCTGAACAGCAGCACCGTCGGCAACTACCTCGTCGGGGTTAACGCTCATGTTTGGTTGCTTGCCCGTGATGGTTTTTACAAGCTCTTGAACAGCTGGCATACGTGAAGAACCACCAACAAGAATTACCTCGTTTACCTCGGAAATTTGAATATTTGCATCTTGCAGCGCCTTGGTAACTGGAGCCTTGCAACGCTCAAGCAAGTCGCGCGTAATGCGCTCAAACTCGGCGCGCGTAAGCGTGTAGTTAAGGTGCTTAGGACCAGTTGCATCGGCGGTAATAAACGGCAGGTTTACGTCTGCTTGCTGAGCACTCGAAAGCTCCTTTTTGGCGTTTTCGGCTGCCTCTTTAAGGCGTTGAAGTGCCATTGGGTCTTTGCGCAGGTCGATGCCATTGTCTGCATTAAACTTGTCGGCAAGCCAATCGATAACGCGCTGATCCCAGTCGTCGCCGCCCAGGTGGTTGTCGCCGTTTGTTGCAAGTACTTCTACCACGCCATCAGCCAAGTCGAGCAGTGATACGTCGAAGGTACCACCACCAAGGTCGAATACGAGCACTTTTTGGTCGATATCTTTTTTATCAAGACCATACGCAAGTGCTGCTGCCGTTGGCTCGTTTACAATACGTTTTACGTCCAAACCAGCAATTTTACCTGCGTCTTTAGTGGCTTGGCGCTGTGCGTCGTTGAAGTATGCAGGAACGGTAATAACGGCTTCGGTTACCTTTTCGCCCAAATACTTTTCGGCGTCGGCCTTCATTTTTGAAAGCACCATTGCCGAAATTTGCTCGGGGGTGTATTCCTCGTTGTTAATGGTAACAACCGCACGATTGCCCGTACCAGCTTTTACGTTGTACGGAATAGTTTTGAGCTCGCTTGTAACCTCGTCAAAACGACGACCCATAAAACGCTTAATAGAAAATACCGTGTTAGTTGGGTTGGTTACTGCCTGGTTTTTTGCACCTTTACCAACAATGCGGTCGCCTTCCGCACGAAAACCAACAACCGACGGTGTTGTGCGGTCGCCCTCGGCATTAACAATAATGGTAGGTGCACCACCTTCGAGAACAGCCATTGCTGAGTTGGTGGTACCAAGGTCGATTCCTAAAATCTTGCCCATGATATATCCTTTCGTTAAGCACGCGCCAAAGCACGTGGTGTTTGTTGAAAATAAATAACGCCGGCGCGTGATGCCCTGCGCCCTTGCGTCTACGTAGCTTATGCCCGTTATCTTGAATACTATACATAATCTAAGTGTTCGTACAATAGATTTTGTGCTTTTTCACATATCAAGTATAAATTGTCACACATGCCGCACAGGGGGTGCGGCGCAGGTGCGGTGCATACACGTGCTTACACGTGCTTAAACGTGCTACATGGCGGGATACACCATACGCGCATGTCCAGTATTTGCGCTATGATACAAGCGCTATCAAAATAAGGAGGTAGTATGAAACTCGTTATTGCTTCTGATATTCACGGTGCTGCACATTGGTGCCGCAAACTTATAGATGCCATCGATGCTGAGCAGCCCGATCGTGTGGTGTTGCTGGGCGATTTGCTCTACCACGGTCCAAGAAACGATGTGCCACGCGATTATGCACACAAAGAAGTTATCGCGATGCTTAATTCCATTGCAGGAAGCCTTATTGTAGTGCGCGGTAATTGCGAAGCCGATGTAGATCAGTGGGTGCTCGATTTCCCGTGTCAGGCAGAATACAACTACCTGTGGGATAGCGCGTGCAGAAACGACATTGGCACACACAACGAACGCCGCGATGCCGCAGGTAAACCCATGCATGGACGCGCGCTCTTTTGCACGCACGGGCATATATGGGGCGCCGGCTATCACAATTCGGCAAATCACATGCCACCACTGCCAGGCGGAAGTGCGCTGGTATTTGGTCACACGCATAAAAAAGTAAACGAAGAAAGCCCCAACTACCCGGGCATATGGTGTTTTAATCCCGGAAGCGTGGGGCTACCAAAAGACGGAACACACAGCTATGGCATCTACGAAAACGGTGAGTTTAGGCACCATATTTGGGATAACGAGTAGCTGCGGGTAATTGCACGTAGCCGCAGGTAATTGCAGGGGTGTAGCACCCGCCACACCCCTGCTGCGCTTTTTACTGCACTTTTTACTGCACTATGTGCTGCGCTTTTCTACTCCGCTTTTTGTGCAATATCGGCACGATAAAACATGTCCGGAAGCAAAAGCGCATCAAGGTATTCATACACACGGGCGCGTGCCTTGGCAATCGTTTCGTCACGCGAAAGCGCCATCAAAATGCGGCCACCTGCCGACACCAATGATTGGGGCTTCTCGCCCGCTTTAACCCCTGCATATATAAGCTCAATACCATGAGGACAGCTGCTAAACGCGTCAAGCGGAATATCACGAACGTACTGCTTGGGATAGCCGTTTGCCGCCACAACAACGCCCACGCAGCAGCCGTGCGCCGTGGCAGTACGCTTGGTTTGAGCGCCACTCATGAGGTTGGTTATCATAAGCGCCATGTCTTCATCAAGCACCGATGTAACAACCTGCGTTTCGGGATCGCCAAAGCGCGCGTTAAATTCAATAACTTTGGGACCGTGCTGCGTAAGCATAAGGCCCGTGTAAAGCACGCCATTAAATGCAGCGTTTTCCTGCTCTAATGCGGCAAGTGTTGGTTCCACAATGGTTGAAATTGTTTGCTTTATAAGGGCTTCATTTACAAACGGCACAGGTGTATACGCCCCCATACCGCCTGTGTTAAGGCCAGTGTCGCCCGTACCCTGGCGCTTAAAGTCTTGCGCACAGGGCAAATACACGCGGCTGTCGCCATACACGAGCGTAAAAAACGAAAACTCGGGGCCTTCAAGCAGCTCCTCGATAACAACCTGCGTTTGGCTGCCAAATTCGTGCAAGGTAAAAATTTCTTGCAGCGCGCCTTGTGCTTCCTCAAAACTATGCGCAATGATAACGCCTTTACCTGCGGCGGGACCATCCGCTTTAATAACCACGGGCACAAAGCCTGCCGGCGTTACATGCTGTGCCTGTACGGCTGCAAGCGCCTCGGCATACGATGTGTACACCGCATAAGCC
The DNA here is from genome assembly GCA_900343135.1 of Atopobium massiliense. GTDB lineage: Bacteria > Actinomycetota > Coriobacteriia > Coriobacteriales > Atopobiaceae > Fannyhessea > Fannyhessea massiliensis. The sequence continues at coordinate 49,104 of OPYK01000003.1, forward strand.
GCCGTTGGAATGTGGTACGTGTGCATAAGGTTTTTAGCAAACGCTTTGGATGATTCAATTTGGGCTGCTTTTTTGGTAGGCCCAAAAATGGCAAGGCCGCGCGATTCAAAATAATCAACAATACCGTCAAATAAGGGCAGCTCAGGGCCAACAAATGTCCAGTTAACGGCGTTAGCTTCGCAAAAATCGGCAAGACGCTCAAAGTTGTCTTGAGCAATGGGTACGCAGGAAATTTTATGTGTGTACTGCATATCGGCGTTTGCACGAGCGGCGTTTTCGGTGGTTGCGTGTGCGTGAGGCGTACACATGCCCACATTACCCGGCGCGCAAAATACGTGCTCTACCTGGGGCGATTTTGCAAATGCACGCGCTAATGCATGCTCGCGGCCGCCTTGGCCAACAACCAAAATGTTCATACAACGTCCTTTCGTGGAATGTGCCTATGTGATTCTAAGAGCGTATGAGTGTGAATTAATGTGTGTCATGCGTACAAAACACGGGCTTTACCTGCTACTATTCTCTAAGCGGGCGATGTCCATGAGCACCGAAGGGTACAGCACATGCTCAGCCTCGTGAATGCGTGCTTCAAAACTCTCACGCGTGTCATCGGCATGGCGCGGCACTTCTACCTGCTTAATTATAGTGCCAGTGTCGATGCCTTCATCAATATAATGCACCGTTACACCCGAGGTAGAAACACCGGCCGCAAACGCGTCATCGATAGCTGTTGCACCCGGAAACGCCGGTAAAAGCGCCGGGTGAATGTTGATAATTTTTTGAGGGTACGCCTGCAAAAGCGGCTTGTGAATAATACGCATATAACCAGCAAGGGCAATGTATTCAATGTGGTAGCGCTGGCACATATCAACAAGTGCCTGCTCATATGCTGCGCGCGTGGGAAAATCGCTTGGCGAAAACACCTCAAGCGGCACACCCAACTGACGTGCACGCGTGCACACGTACGCGCCCGGCTTGTCGCAAAACAGTAAACACACAGATAGCGCCTGGTGCTCACGCTGGCACACGTTGTAAATGGCTTCAAAATTTGTACCGGAACCCGATGCAAAAACAGCAAGATTCATGGTGAACTCCGTTGGTGGTTGATGGCTTGGTGGTTGATGTGTAGCGCGCGTTACGCGTCGATGATAATATTACGGTGTTGCTGCAAAACGCCAGGTGTATGGGGGTGTTCAACTTGTCCATCACCAGAAGTGGCCGCCGCTGCACCGGTAGGTGCAGGTGCGCACGGCTCAACACGGCCGATGATTGAGGCCTTCTCGCCCGCTTTGCAAAGCGCGTCTATAACGTGCTGTGCCTGAGCGGCATCTACCGCCAACACAAGACCAATACCCATGTTAAAGTACTCAAACATCGACGCATACGAAAGATTACCCTTGTGCTGCAGCATGGTGAACACATCCGGCACATCCCACGTACCGTTTTGAATGTGCGCCGCCAGATGTGCCGGCAACATGCGCGGAATGTTTTCAACAAACCCGCCGCCCGTAATGTGCGAAACACCATGTATAAGCCCCTGTTTAATGAGCGGAAGCACGCTTTTTACGTAAATGCGCGTGGGCTCCAAAAGCTCCGGATGCTCCGTAAGTTCCTCGCCCAAAATAGATCGCACGAGGCTAAAGCCGTTGGAATGCACACCCGACGAAGCAACACCAATAAGCACATCGCCCTCATGCACAAGTGCGCTCGAAAGCAGCTTGGTGCGCTCGGCAATACCCACGCAAAAGCCCGCAAGGTCAAACTCCTCCGGCTCATAGAGGCCTGGCATCTCGGCCATCTCGCCGCCAATAAGCGAACAGCCCGCCTGCGTGCAGCCATCGCACACACCTTTTACCAGCGCTTCCATGCGCTCGGGCACATTTTTGCCCACGCTTATATAGTCGAGGAAAAAGAGCGGCTCTGCGCCCTGTGCAAGCACGTCGTTTACACACATGGCAACGCAATCGATGCCCACGGTATCCAATTTGTTGAGCTTTTGAGCAAGCAAAATTTTAGTGCCCACGCCGTCGGTTCCCGATACTAATACGGGCTCATCAAAGTGGAAATCCTTGAGCGCAAACAGACCGGCAAAACCGCCCAAATCGCCAAGAACTTCCTTGCGGTATGTTGCATGAACATGCTTTTTTATGCGTGAAACTGCTTCGTAACCAGCTTCAACATCAACACCTGCCTGAGCATATGCGTTGTTGCTCATAGCCTTCCTTTCCTCGTAAACGCCACTTGTGGGCGTGTAGCTGCGGTTTGTCGCTGCGGTTTGATGCGCATTGTTGTGTTATGCTGCAGCACTTTTTCGTCTTTTGCCGCGCACAACGCCGCCATCCTTACTGCACGCGCGTGGTAATGTGCGACTTGTGCTTAAGCGGCACCTGATTTACCTCGGCAAGCGACGCTTTGTAATCCTGCTCATAATCGAATAAGCGTGTTGGGTAATCGCCATTAAAATACGCCATGCAAAGCCCCTGATATGGGGCATCTACCTGCAGATTAATAGCATCAATAAGGCCTTGCTCGCTAAGGTAGGCAAGCGACGTTGCACCAATAAAATCGCGAATATATGCAAGACTATGACCCGCGGCAATAAGCTCGCGCGTGTCGGAAATGTTAATGCCATAAAAACACGGGTAGCGCAACGCGGGGCTGGCAATACGCACGTGCACCTCACGAGCACCTGCCTCAAAAAGCAGCGCAACAATAAGCCGCGACGTAGTGCCGCGCACGATAGAGTCGTCTACCATAACGATGCTTTTACCTTCGACAATTTTACGCACTGCCGAAAGTTTCATGCGCACACCGCGGCGACGCTCGGTTTGCGTTGGCTGAATAAACGTTCTGCCAATATACTGATTTTTTACAAGACCCATCTCGTTTGGCAATCCCGCCGCCTCGGCATAGCCCATAGCTGCGGAAAGTGACGAATTGGGCACACCGATAACCAAGTCGGCGTTGGGACATGGTGCCTCGCGGGCAAGAATTTCGCCGGAGCGTTTGCGCGCCGTATGCACGCACACATCGTGAATAACCGAATCGGGACGTGCAAAATAGATGTACTCCATCGCGCAAATCGCCTGCTGACGCTGGCTTGTGTAGTATTCGCGCGTAATGCCGTCGTTGTTGATATATACAATCTCGCCGGGCTCAACATCAAACATAAATGTAGCGCCAATTTGGTTGAGCGCGCACGATTCGCTTGCCATGCAATAGCCACCGTCGGGCAATTTCCCAACAGAAAGCGGACGAAACCCGCACGGGTCGCAGGCGCCAATAAGCTCATCTGCTGTAGCTAAAATGTAGGTAAAACCACCTTTTACCTGTAGCAATGCGTCTTTAATTTGCGCGTGGAACGACGTTTGTGCGCTGTGACGAATGAGGTGCATTAAGATTTCGGAATCGCTCGACGAGTTAAAAATAGCGCCTTTTTCTTCAAGCTGTTTGCGCAGCGTAATGCCGTTTACCAAATTGCCGTTATGCGCAAGCGCTACGCTTGTATCCGAAAATTTGAATACAAACGGCTGAATATTATTAATTGATGCATCGCCGCAGGTTGAATAGCGTACATGACCCAGGGCAATGGTACCAGGCAGCTCGGAAAAATCTTTGCGCTGGCTAAACACTTCGCTCACGAGCCCCAAACCGTGCTTTTGGTGCACGTCACTTTTTTGCACGCCATCTTCTTCGCAGGTGGTAAAGCTCACGATACCTGCACCTTCTTGCCCACGGTGTTGCAGGGCGATAAGCCCAAAAAAGCTAAGCAAGCTGGCGTCGGCATGGTGATACACGCCAATAAGGCCGCATTCTTCGTGTGGCTCATCGAATGCAATTTCGCGATAATCGCAGCTCACAACCCTGCCCAAGCGCGGGTCGTACTCGTGCGTAAAACGATCGGAGCGAGCGGTAGCAGCCATAGCAGGCGCAGCTACTGTAGAGGTATGAACGCTTACATGTGACACGAAATGGTCTCCTCCCAGCCTTGTTTAAGCTCGGCTACCGAAGCAAAAATCCGCTCGTTTGCAGTGGTAATGCACAGCGTACCAGTGTTGGTTACTTCGCCTACACGCACTGCATCTGCGCCATATGCAGCCTCAAACGCAGCGCTTTTATCGCGCGGAACGCTTAGTACAAAGCGAGATTGCGTTTCTGCAAACAGGCGCGGCGTTGGCATAGCAAGAGTAACGGTTGCGCCCACACCATGCTCAAAGCAGCACTCGCTGAGCGCCACGGCAAGACCACCTTCACTTACGTCGTTGCATGCCGAAACAAAACCGTCTGTAATGGCGCGCAGCACTACGTTTTGGTTATGCACTTCGCGCTCAAGATTAAAGTTGAACAGTGCACCTGTGACCTTGCCGCACTCAAGATTTTGCAGCTCAGAGCCATTAAAATCGTCGCCGGTTTCGCCCACGGTGTAAATAATGTCGCCTGGGGTTGCAAACGACGCGCGGGTAATGTGCGCCATGTCTTCAACCAAGCCAACCATACCAATCATGGGCGTAGGCATAATTGCATGGCCGTTGGTTTCGTTGTTGAGCGACACGTTGCCCGACACAACGGGCGTACCAAGCGCTGTACATGCTGCGCTAATACCACGTGCACTTTCTTTAATTTCATAAAAAATTTCGGGGTCTTTTGGATTACCAAAGTTTAAGCAGTCGGTAATAGCCAGGGGCTGTGCGCCCGACGCCACCAGGTTGCGCGCGGCTTCGCACACGGCAATTTGGCCGCCCACAAAGGGGTTTAGGTAAATGTAGCGCGCATTGCAATCGGTTGTTGCTGCCAGCGCTTTGTTTGTTCCACGAACACGAATAACTGCAGATGAGGAGCCTGGTCCTACTACCGTTGAGGTGCGCACCATGGTGTCGTAGGTTTCGTACACACTTTGCTTAGATGCAATGGTTGGGCATGCAAGCAGGCGTTTTAGCGTGAGCGCAGCATCGGTGATGTGCGGCGTATATTGCGTTTGAACAGCCGTTGCAATGTGCTGCGGCATGCGCGACTCATTTTCGTATACGGGCGCGTCTTCGCTCAGCGAATCTACCGGAATATCAGCAACAAGCTTACCTTTGTGATAGAGCTTATACTGATGTCCCTCACACACTTCACCAATTTTTACCGCGTCTAAACTGTACTTTTCACAAATTTGAATAATTTTGTCTTCGTGACCTTTAGCAACACAAAGCAGCATGCGCTCCTGCGACTCCGAAAGCATCATTTCGTAGGGTGTCATGTGCGTTTCGCGTTGCGGCACATAGTCGAGGTTGAGTACCATACCCATGTGCGCTTTTGATGCCATCTCCGAACTCGAAGAAACCAAACCGGCAGCGCCCATGTCCTGAATACCAACCAGCTCCTCGGGGCACGTAGCGATAATATCCAAACATGCCTCAAGCAGGAGTTTTTCCATAAAGGGGTCGCCTACCTGCACGGCTGAGCGTTTTGACTTTTTGGTTGTGTCAAATTCTTCGCTCGCAAACGTTGCGCCGTGAATACCGTCACGACCCGTTTTTGCGCCCACGTACATAATGGAATTGCCAGCGCCGGCAGCACGACCAAGCTTAAGGTCGCTTGTTTTCATAAGCCCAACGCACATCACGTTTACCAGCGGATTTCCCTGGTACGACTCGTCAAACGCAATTTCGCCACCAACCGTTGGTATGCCGATGCAGTTGCCGTAGCCTGCAATGCCGTGAATAATCTCCTTAAACAAATAGGCGGTACGTGCGTTATCAAGCGAAGAAAAACGCAGTGAATCGAGAACTGCAATGGGGCGCGCACCCATACTAAAGATGTCGCGCAAAATGCCGCCAACGCCAGTAGCTGCGCCTTCGTACGGCTCAACCGCAGAAGGGTGATTGTGACTTTCGGCCTTAAACACCACCGCCAAGCCGTCACCAATGTCTACCACGCCCGCACCTTCGCCCGGACCTTGAATAACGCGCGGTCCTTTGGTGGGAAACGTGCGCAACACGGGTTTGGTGTTTTTGTACGAGCAGTGCTCGCTCCACATAACGGCAAACAGCCCGCACTCCGTATAGTTAGGCAGCCTGCCTAAAATCTTGCACGCATGCTCATACTCTTCCTCGGACATTGCCCAATCTTTGTAAATTTTAGTTTGACGAATTTCTTCACACGTAGGCTCGCTGACATATGAACTCATGCATGTACCTCGTCTTTCTTAAGGTCTTTCTTAAACGCTGCAACCATCGACTTAAACACTAACAAGCCGTCCGCGCCGCCAAGTTGGGCTTCGCAGGCGCGCTCGGGATGAGGCATCATGCCAAGAACATTGCCGCGCTCATTGGTAATGCCGGCGATGTTGGCAACGGATCCGTTGGGATTTTCACCCTCGTAGGTAAACACAATTTGGTTGTGCGCACGCATATACGCCAGTGTATCCGCGTCGCAGTAATAATTACCTTCGCCGTGTGCAATGGGAAGCGTGATAATTTGGTTTTTAGCAAATGCCGAGGAAAACGCAGTTGTATTGTTCACCACGCGCAAAGGCTGCCACTTACACACAAAGTGTAGGTTGGTGTTGCGCAAAAATGCGCCCGGTAAAAAGCCCGCCTCAACCAAAATTTGAAACCCGTTGCACGTGCCGAAAACAAGTTTGCCCTCGTCCACAAAGCGTTTAACCTCTGCCATGATGGGAGCAAAACGCGCGATAGCGCCGCTGCGCAGGTAGTCGCCATAGGAAAAGCCACCGGGGAGCATTACAGCATCAAAGCCGGCAAGCGATGTCTGCGACGCAGGCACGTATTCTGCCTGCTCACCCAAAACATCGCGAAGTGCGCAGAGCATGTCCATATCGCAGTTAGAGCCTAAAAATTGAATAACAGCAAATTTCATACCTGCTCCTTACTATGCCTGAGCAGCATCTGCTGCTGGAGCTGCTGGAGCTGCAGCATCGGCGCTTGCTGCGGTGTGCGCGGGCTTCGTGTTTGCAACCAACACAGCTTCGCCCGTACGGGCATCTACGTGCCAAATTGTGTACACAAACTGCTCGGTATTTACGTTTGCAAGCAGCTTGTCCGAAATCTCTTCAACAACGCGCACGGGGTTTTCTTCGCTGTCGTCGAGCGTCATCTCAAAAAATTTGCCCTGACGCACGCTTTCTACAGAGCGGTAATTCATCTGATGTACAGCCTTTTTAATGGCCTGCCCCTGGGGGTCCAAAATCGATTCTTTGTAGCTTACATAAATCTCAACGGTATACATGGCAACCCTCTCTTATCAGTTTGAACGGGTGGAAAATTGAACTTGAACAAAACTCATGTCGAAATTTGAACTTGAACAAAGCTGCTGGTAATTTGAACTTGCGCAGGTAAGCGGCTTTATTATGCTGAACTCGCGCGGTTCAATAGTCGCAATACGTGCAATACACACGCGCACGCGTGCCATTACGCCAGCACCGAACACAGTCTGTCGTACACTGCCTGGTAATATGGAATCATGTCTTCGTCCGAATTTCTAAAGATGTCTTTGTCGAAGCTCTCATGTGTTTGTGCATCCCACAAACGGCAATTATCGGGCGAGAACTCGTCGCCCAAAATTACATCGCCTTTGGCATTGGTGCCAAACTCAAGCTTAAAATCAACCAGCATCAGATTGGCGCGTGCAAACAAATCGGAAAGCAGCCTGTTAACTTCGCGGGTAAGGCGCTTTATTTCCTCAAGCTGCGCAGGGGTAGCAAGCTGCATAAACAGCAAATTGTCGTCGGTTAACAGCGGGTCGTGCAAATCGTCCGACTTAAAGTAAAACTCAACCATGCCGCCCTTAAACTCGGTGCCTTTTTCTATGCCAAGGCGGCGCACAATGCTACCCGCAGCACGGTTACGCAATACCACCTCAAGCTCAAACATATCCAATTTTTCTACGAGCTCTTCAGTGTCCGAAACAATCTCCTTAAGGTGTGTAGCAATGCCATGCTCTTCCAGATATGCAAAAATAAGGCGCGTAATTTTTTGATTGAGCACACCCTTACCTGCAATTTGTTCCTTTTTTGCGCCATCGCCTGCAGTTGCTTGGTCTTTATACACCATCCAAAACAAATGCGGATCGGTGGTTTCGTACATATCTTTCGCTTTTCCAACATACGCAAGCTTACCTTTTTGCGCATGTTCTTGGTGGTTGTATTCATCGTGTTGCATAGCTAATCCTTTCTTGTTGTGTTAGCTGTCCAAATGCCACTTTCCTCAAACGCACAAAGTTGCTGCGCGGGATTATCGCAAAGCGCGGTTATGTGCCCCATTTTGCGCGCATAGCGCGCTTCGCCCTTGCCATACAGGTGATAATGCCATGTTTCGTGATGAGGCATACTACGATACGTGCCCTCTACATGCTGACCCAGCACGTTCATCATAACGGCAGGTGAAAGCAGGTGCGGCTGCGCCACATGTAAGCCACACACCGCACGGATGTGCAAATCGAATTGTGAGAAATCGCAGGCTTCAATGGTGTAATGACCCGAATTGTGCGGGCGCGGCGCAAGCTCATTAATCATGATGGAGCCATCGTGCAGCACAAACATTTCCACACCCAAATCGCCCACAAGATTTGCAGCCTTGGCAATCTTACGTGCCTCGGCTAGAGCGCGCTCGCGCACATCGGCAGGAATTCGCGCTGGTATAAGCGACGCGTGCAAAATATTGTGTTCGTGAATGTTTTCGGATGGCTCAAACAAAGCAAGCGCGCCATACATATCGCCACACACCATAACCGATACTTCACACGCAAAATCAATCCACGCTTCAAGCAAACACACTTGCTGCTCTATCAGCGCATATGCGGCATTTAAGTCGTCTTTCGAGCGAATAACAACCTGACCTTTTCCGTCGTAACCAAAGCGCGACGTTTTTAACACGCAGGGCATACCAAGCTGCTCAATCCCAGCTAACAGGTCATTTTTAGTGGCAACACGCGCATGCGGTGCCACTTTGGTGTGCGCATCCAATAAAAATTGCCTCTCATCGAGGCGATTTTGGCTTGCACGCAATAGTTCAGTTCCCTGGGGCAAATAGAGTGCACCTTCTGCTTGCAGGGTGCCCAGCACCTGAGTATCAACATTTTCAAATTCAAACGTAACAACGTCACAACGCTGGGCAAACGCACGAAGCGCGGTGATGTCGGTAAATTCATTCTGAAAATGAAAATCGCATACCTGGGCAGCCGAGCAATTCTCAAGCGGATCGAGCACACCCACTACGTAACCCATTTCCTTGGCAGATTGCGCAAGCATCTGACCAAGTTGACCGCCGCCAATAATACCGATCGTTTGGCCGGGCAAAATTTGTTTGACGGGTGCAGGCGCGGATGTTGTGGGAGCGGTCGGTGTAGCTGAATCTGCTGGCGCTGCGGTACAATTAGTAGCGTTACCTGCGGAGATATGCATATATGCGTGAGCTTTATCGGTGTTAGTCAAGACTCTCACTCATTTCGCGTGCCGATAAATTAAGCTCGCACCTATAGGTAGCGAGCTTTTCGGCAAGACTTTGATTAGTACATGAAAGAATTTGGATAGCAAGCAAGGCGGCATTTTTTGCACCCGCGGCTCCTATAGCAAGTGTTCCAACGGGTATACCCGCAGGCATTTGCACAATTGAAAGCAGCGAATCCATACCATTTAGCGCGTGCGTTTGTATGGGAACACCCAACACAGGCAAGGTTGTTTGCGCGGCTATCATGCCTGGTAAATGTGCACTTCCGCCTGCACCCGCAATAATAACGCGGATACCGTTTTCGCGCGCAGCTACGGCAAATTCGCGCATTTCGAGCGGCATGCGATGCGCAGAAATAACCTGTTTTGAATAGGGAATCGAAAAGTCTTCGAGAATGCGGCAACACTGCTTCATGGTTTCCCAATCGGATTTGCTGCCCATAACAACGGCAACGCTCGGCCGCTCAGCGGCAGACGCTGCACCAGAAGGTGATGCTGTTGTTTTGTCGTTTGACAAAACACGTTCATCCGGCATACCAGAACTTCCTTTCTGAACGTAGCGCGAAAACGCGTTATAAAAGGTATAGCTCTGTAAATCATGACGCGGCGTGCGTGCGACTTTAAGCAACTTTACGCGACTTTAAGCAACAGCAAGCGTAACGCATTCAAGCGGATAACCACGGCTCAAACGCGCAGCTCAAAGCCGCAACGCAGCGTGCAATTCATGCTCTACATGCACACTATATCTACTTTTTATTAGGTTGAGCGTGCATGAAACACATCGTTAATAGTTGTAACGGAACAGTAACAGTACGCTCACAGGCTCTCTATCCTTGAGCGCGGCAAAGTTTTCAACAGTAGTATGTCCACTGATTTTGGTACTATGTATATCGGTGTTATGCGAAGCTAACTTGTGTCGCACGTCGCATGTCGCGCGCATACGCGTCGCTGTACACCATGTACGTATGTGCACACGGTCAAATTTCAACTATAAAGCGAGAGTCCATGGTAGATAAACGCCTGTTAGCCCAGGTACCACACGCAAAAGTGGCAATTGCAAAAACGATTGGTGCAAAATACGCCGGGCTTATAGCAACAATTATGTTTGCCTACAGTTTGGCGCGCGTTCTTACGCAGGTGGTTGAACAAACGCCGCTTACACTTACACCCCTGCTTGCACTCTGCGCGCTGGCGGTTATTATTACGTGCTTGTCAGCATACTTCGCGGAGCACTGGTCGTTTGAAGCCTCACGCACAATTAAACTTACGCTACGCAGCAAACTCTACGCAAAATTAGTGCGGCTGGGCAACAAGGCGTTTGCGCACACAACTTTAGCCGAGCTTGTGCAAACAACGGTTGAGGGCTGTGAGCAGCTCGAGGTGTACTTTGGCAAATTTTTACCGCAACTTGTGTATGCGTGCCTTGCTCCCCTTACCCTGTTTTGTGTGCTGTGCTTTGTAAACGTGCTGGTAGCAGCTACACTGCTGGTGTTTGTTCCACTCATTCCCGTTATTATCATGGCCATTCAATCGATTGCTAAGCGCGTGATGGGGCGCTACTGGAAGTCGTACACGAATTTGGGCGACATATTTTTGGAAAATTTGCAAGGGCTCGTCACCCTTAAAATTTACAGCGCTGATAGCGCGCGGCACCGTGCCATGGACGAAAAGGCCGAGAATTTTAGACGCGCCACCATGCGTCTGCTTACCATGCAGCTTAACTCCATTATGGTTATGGACGTAGCGGCGCTCGGCGGGGCGGCTGTTGGTATTGCTGTTGGATATTGGCAGCTTACTCAAGGTGCGCTTGGCGTGTTTGGCCTGCTTTTTACTGTGCTGGTTTCAGCCGAGTTTTTTATTCCTATGCGCACGCTTGGCTCCTACTTTCACATTGCAATGAATGGCATGAGCGCAAGTAACAACATTTTTGCATTTTTGAATATTCCCGAAGAAAAACGCGGTACAACGGAGCTTGATCTGCCGCACAATGCGCCGTGGAACATTGCGTTTCACGATGTGAGCTTTGCGTACGATGCCAACGATGAGGCTGGTAGCGACTCTGGCGTGACATGCGAAGACAACGCGGGCGATGCCCATGGATCGGGTCATATGGCGCTTTCGCACGTATCGCTCACCCTGCCTTCACGCGGGCTCTATGCAATTGTGGGTGCATCGGGAAGCGGCAAATCAACCATAGCCCACCTTATTGCGGGCGAATACCTGCAGTATACGGGCAGTATTACACTTAACGATATCCCAATCGCCAGCGTTTCTGCGCAAAGCCTCGCGCGCAGCGTTACCACCCTTTCTACCACAAATTACATTTTTAGTGGCAGCGTACAAGACATGCTGCGCATGGCAAATCCCACGGCAGACGACGCGGCGCTTTGGCACGCACTCACGCAGGCACGCATTGCCACGTTTGTGCAGGAACACGGCGGACTTTCCATGCATCTCGATGCCCAGGGTGCAAACCTTTCGGGCGGCCAAAAGCAGCGCCTTTGTTTTGCGCGGGCGCTTCTCCACAACAGCAATTACTACATATTTGACGAAGCTACAAGCAGCATAGATGTTGAATCGGAAGAACATATTACCCAGGCAATGTATGAACTTGCCAAAACAAAAGGCGTGCTTGTTATTTCGCACCGACTGGCAAACACGGTGCATGCAGCGCGCATTTACGTGATGGAAAACGGCCGTGTTGTAGGATGCGGTACCCATGATGAACTGCTTAAACACTGCAGCACATACGAAACGATGTGGCGCAAACAACAACAGCTCGAACACATTCGCACGCCGCGCGAAGACAGCAACCAAGGAGCACGCAATGAGTAAAAAACCTGCGGAAACTGAATGCGCAAGCGGTGCTACCGTTGCAGGCGCTTCGAATGTAGCCACATCAGCCGCCAAACCGTCCCTGTATGCAGCACTTTCGTGCATTGCACACATGCTTACTTTGGTGTCGTCGTTTAGCGGCATCGTGTGCCTGGCGTGCCTTTTTGGCGTGCTTGGATTTTTGTGCGCCATTGCCATTCCTACTACCGGCGCGCTTTGCCTTGGCACGTACGTCACGGACGCTACAACTACTACATGCGGCGTTATAAGCGCCACGCAACTTCCTCAAACCGCCGGCGGTATAGCCGGCATGTTGGTGCTTCTTGCCGTGCTGCGCGGCTGCCTTCGCTACTTAGAGCAGCTGTGTAACCACTACATTGCCTTTAAGCTCCTTGCCAATATTCGTAGCCGCGTGTTTGCCGCGATGCGCCGCCTGGCGCCAGCAAAATTAAGCAGCGCGCAGGCAGGCAACCTCATTTCACTCATTACATCCGATGTCGAATTGCTCGAAGTGTTTTACGCGCACACCATTTCGCCCGTTATTATCGCGTGCATCACAAGCGTCATTGCTTGCGTGTTTGCTGCATCAATTCATCCCTATTTAGGGCTTGTAGCTGGCATTTCATATATCATTGTAGGCGCGTGCGTGCCTGTTTGGACGTATCATCACATGGGGCAGATTGGTCTTGCTACGCGTACACAAGCAGGAACGCTAAGCAATTGCGTGCTGCAAAATCTTCAAGGTGCCAAGGAAGCGCAGCAATTTTCAGCGGCCCCGTGGCGCATGGAGCGCATGGCACACCACGCGCGCACGCTTCTCGTCATTCAGCAACAAGGTGCACACCACATTGGTGTGGCTGCAGCCGTTTCGCGCGGGCTCGTTATGCTGTGCAGCACCTGTCAGCTTGTTGTAGCTGCACAATTAGCGGCGGCGCACGTTATTGCGCCTATGGACGCACTTGCCGCGGCGGTGCTGTTATTTTCTTCGTTTGGACCTGTACTCGCGCTCGCACAGCTTGGCTCAAGCTTGCAGGGCACGCTTGCGGCAGGCACGCGCGTACTTAGCATTTTGGCAGAAAAACCACTGGTAGATGAAGTGCAAAGCGGCACCGACGCCGCGTGCGATTCGTGCGAGCTACAAAACGTGTCGTTTGCTTATCCTGGTCAAACAAGCTGTGCGCTTCAAAATGTTTCGCTTACCATACCCAAGGGAAGCTGCATTGGCATACGCGGCGCCAGTGGCTCAGGAAAATCTACACTCTGCAAGCTTCTTATGAGGTTTTGGGACGCGTCGCGCGGCACTATCCGCCTTTCTAACGTGCCCATTAATGCTATTACCACGGCACAGCTTCGCGCACACGAAGCCCTGGTTGAGCAGGACACGTTTATTTTTCACGATACCGTGATTGCAAACATTGCGCTGGCAGCGCCTACAGCTTCAATGGATGCCATTGTGCAGGCGTGCAAACAAGCGGCATTTCACGACGTTGTTATGGGTTTGCCACAGGGTTACAACACCGTGTTGGGCGAAGGTTCCTACATGCTTTCGGGCGGCGAGCGACAACGCTTAGGGCTTGCACGTGCATTTTTGCATCAAAGTGCCCTTTTGTTACTCGACGAGCCAACAAGTAATCTTGATGCTCTTAACGAGGCCACCATTCTTACCAGCATTAATGCTATAAAACAATCGCGCACGGTGGTGCTTATATCGCATCGTGCATCTACACTGAGCTGCACCGATAGCATCTATCATGTGGATAACGGCACGCTTGCGTAGGCGTGCAGTACGGCTATGATGAGCAGGCGTTTTATCAAATGCCGAGGTAATGCCATACGAACAAATAGCGCATTTTTTGTTAGCGTTTAACACATACAAACCTGCCGCGTGACAATCCATACATCCACCCCTATAATAGAACATGTATTCGTCAAACGATTGTTTTATGGTACACCACGTTTTTGCACGTAAGGGGGTTGTATGGCATATCTAGCAGCACCAATGCCACCTGCGCCGCGCCAGCCACAGATGCCTGAGCGCGCGTATGCGCACGATAATCGTACAGTTGTTGCTGATGGCAATGCAGCCTGCACGTGCACGGATGGTGCAGGTACAGCTAGTACAGCAGCGGCAGCCGCAACGCCCGTTTCTTCTTTGCCCTATCCGGATTCTCTCTACTTGTGCATCGATCTCAAAACATTTTTTGCATCGGTAGAATGCGCTGCACGGGAGCTAAATCCATTTACCACAAACCTCATAGTTGCCGATCCAACCCGCGGTAGCGGCACTATTTGTCTTGCCGTTACGCCCGCGCTTAAAAAACTGGGTGTAAAAAACCGTTGCCGCGTATACGAAATTCCCAAAGACATACACTACATACAAGTTATGCCACGCATGCAAGAATATGTAAATGCATCCGCACGCATATACGGCATCTACCAGCAATTTTGTGCACCCTGCGACATACACGTATACTCAATCGACGAATGTTTTATATACATAACGCCCTATCTTAAACGCTATAACACTACGCCGGAGGGCTTTGCGCACATGTTGATGCGTGCCGTAGAGCAGCGCGAACACATTTGTGCAACGGTAGGTATAGGCCCCAACCTCTTTTTGGCAAAAGTAGCCATGGATGTTATTGCCAAGAAAAATAACTCACACATTGCCTACCTCAACGAAGAGCTCTTCTACCAGCACATGTGGCATCATCGTCCGCTTACCGATGTATGGGGCATAGGTCCGGGTATCGCGCGGCGCCTTAAACGATATGGTATTTTCAACTTACAGGGCATAGCTCACATTAAAGAAGACATCCTCTATCGTGAGTTTGGCACAGCGGCGCAAACGCTCATTAATCACGCATGGGGCAAAGATTACTGCACGATTGCCGACATAAAAGCCTATACGCCAAAAGAACACTCATATTCATCGGGGCAAGTGCTTATGCGCGACTACAGCGCACAAGAAGCACTCGTTGTACTCAAGGAAATGATATATGAACTGTATTTACGCCTCATAAAGCAGGCAGATACCTGCAGCATTGTACAACTTTCAATTGGCTATGCGCACATACGCTACAACGAGAATGAACGCGTGTCGCTCGCCTACGTGCCGCAGCAATCGATGCAGCGCAAACTCTCTGCAAACACCAATGCGCGCCAACAAATCGAAACCACCCTTATTGAGCTGTGGAACAAGCTAATCATGCCAAACGCAAAGGTGCGCCGCATTACCATTACCTTTGGAGGTATACGTCCGCTTGCCGAAGTGCAGCCACAACTGTTCGATGCCACACAGCACGCCATTGCCGATTTTTCGCTGGGTAAAACAACCGTTGCTATAAAAGAAAAATTTGGCAAAAACGCGCTCATAAAAGGGTGTAGTTTGCTCGAATGTGCAACAGCAACAACCAGAAACAACCAAATTGGAGGTCACCATGCATAACCACATACAATGTGCGCGCACAACACGGCAGGTTGCATGGGGTGCAGAACCTAAGACGCTCGCCCATATGAGGCAGCAAGTGGTGCACAGAGCACGCGATAGCGTAGAGCGATATGCAGGATGTGAGGTGTGTTGTGAGTAGATTCGCAAGCCAGCAGTGCAGCAACAATTTGCGGAACATTCAAAATACGCGTAAACAAGCAGCAGCCTTTATGCCGTTTGATGCGCTCAGTGGCTATAGCGAGCAAATTGCACGCGTGCAGCACCCAAAAGAGACGCGCCGGCTTCTTGCAGCAGATGAACTTGCCCACATATCGCAGGTGCTCAGCTGCCTTACTGAAGGAGATGCGATAGATGTATGTCGCTTTTTGCGCGGACGTTACGTGCGCAGCAGAGGTATTGTTACGCGAGTAGACGCTCAAACGCAGCTGCTTTATATGCAGTCTAACGCAGATGCTCCGCGTATAACGGTGCGGTTTTGCGACATCTACTCCCTCGAGTTAGTCTAGCGAGCCCGCAGCTGGCGCAGACACAGCGGCATGCATAGATGCAGGCGCGGCAAACGTCGCAGCAGTATCAGCTGTTGGCACAGCGGCGGCAGAAGCATATGGCGCGGGAGTAATTTCGCCCAAAATTTGAGGAGATACAGCACCGGTAGCTGCAGGAACGTTTGAAGGCTTGTTGTTAAGGGTTTCGTTGCCAAGAATAGCAAACGCGATGGCTTCTTTTGCATCGCTTGAATATCCAAGCTCGTCCTGAGTAACAACACGCACATCGGGCAGCGCGCGAGCAAGCTCGTGCATAAGAAATGTGTTATGTGCACCGCCACCAGCCACAATAAGCTCAGCAGGTGCACTCGGAAGTGTTGGTGCTACAAACCGCGTATAGCTATCTGCAATGCCATACACCGTTACCTTTGCTAAGGTATGCACAATGTTGTAAGGCGCCTCATTGCTATAGCGCGCAAGAAGCTCACGCACAAACGGTGCGCCAAACTGCTCACGTCCGGTACTTTTTGGTATAGGTTCTTTAAAATATGGGTGAGATGTAAGCTCTCGATACAGCGGTTCAATAAGGCTTCCACGCTGCGCAAACGCGCCATTTGCATCGAACTCGCAGCCAAGAAGCTCACGGCATGCCTCGTCTATCATCATGTTGCCAGGGCCGCAATCAAAGGCAAACACATCGCTTAGCTGACCCTTGCAAGGAATACAGGTGAGGTTTGAAATGCCGCCAATGTTAAGTAATACGCGCGAAGACGTGTTTGAGCAATACAGCACAAACTCCGAATAAGGCACAAGCGGAGCACCTTGCCCTCCTGCTGCTATGTCCATAGTGCGAAAGTTTGATATAACGCGGCAGCCAGTGTGATATGCAATGGTTGCACTATCTCCAAGCTGCAGCGTTGTTGAATACGTAGTATGCTCACCGGGCTGTCCTGCGCACTGCGGCGCACATGCACGATTGTGCGGCTCGTGCCACACGGTTTGTCCGTGCGATGCAATGTAAGAAACCTGCGACATGGCAACCTGCGCTTCGTTGCATACAGCACACGCTGCCTGAGCAAACAGCAGACCAAGTTCGCACGAAAGCTGCGCAATATCAGAAGTGGTAGCAGCATTGTTGCACGCGCGCAAAATGCGCTGTTTTGTAGCAGAAGGCATGGGATAGGTTATAAAATGCTTCAACGAAACCGATGTATGTGTTCCAACACCCGTTATCGATACAAGAGCAGCATCAACGCCATCGAGGCTTGTGCCGCTCATTAATCCAATAGCTACCATTACTCTTCCTCTAACACACGGTGTTTAGATAAAAATCCCCTGGTAAACAAGGAGGTACACGATGAGCGCACTCACCGCCCAGCACACCAAAAACGTAAGATAAAAGCCGCTACCCATGCCCTGGTGCGTGTCAACAAAATACCTGCAAAACGCGAGCGCCGCAGCAAGAAAGAGCGGCAGCGTTAAAAACAGGGTAAACGGCACATCAGCAGAACACGCGCCCGCAATACCCGGCAACACTACACCACCAATAAGACCCATACCAAGCACGATAAACGCGCTGGTAAAGGTAAAGGGTGCAAGCCCGCTGCGAGCCGTTTGTTCTTCAACCATGTCTTGCGTAATAACGCCGTGAAAACGCACGGGCTGCCTTGATGCTTGTCGCTTGGTAGTGCCCTGCGCTTTGGTAGTACCCTGCGTTTTGTTACGTGCTTGTTTTGATGCCATGTTGCTCCTTTATATGGGGTTACCGTGCCATGTGGTTGCATACATCATGTTGCTGCCGATAGCGAATGCACGCCCCGAGTG
The DNA here is from genome assembly GCA_900343135.1 of Atopobium massiliense. Classification (GTDB taxonomy): domain Bacteria; phylum Actinomycetota; class Coriobacteriia; order Coriobacteriales; family Atopobiaceae; genus Fannyhessea; species Fannyhessea massiliensis. The sequence goes on from OPYK01000003.1 coordinate 67,147, forward strand.
TAGGGCTATATGCAGGCGAAACAAGCGCGCATGAAGCTGGTAGCAGCGTTTTGAACGTATCTAAAATAAAGTCCTTTGCTAAAAAGGTACCACCTACATACGATACCGCAATGCGCGATGAAGACGTTGCTTCATCGGCGGACGTACCAGCCGCAGCGCACGTACCGGGCGCAGCAACCTTAACACTGCTAACGGCATCAACACCATCGGTATCCTGCGCAAATAGCGACGTAACGATAGGCTCAACCATCGCTGCATCCATCCGCGCAGCCGCATGCAATATGTCGATAGCAGCCGCATCGCCCTGGCGCGCAGCTTCAACCACTATCTTAGTGAGCGCGGCAATGCTCCGGCGACGATTTGTGTTTTCGCGCTCAACCAAGCCAATTACATCAAAATCGTTCGTTATACCAAAGTGCTCGCGCACAAGCTGCAACAAAGGTCCGCGCGTAAGCCGACCATCGCTTTGCTGTGAAAACGCACGCAAGCATTCCTGGCCAATCCAGTAGCCGCTCCCCTCGTCGCCAAAACGAGGACCCCAGCCACCACAGCGCTGCGTGCGCGCGCCACGCTTGCCAAGCGCAATAGAGCCCGTACCTGCAATAACAACAATCCCGTCACCGCCGGCCAGCGCCGCCGCATGCGCAGCATCGATGTCGCTTGTTACAAACGAGTCGTATGAGCCACACGCACGCATCACCGCAGCTTCAATATCCGCGCGCGTTGACGTATCGGCTCCAAAGCCAGCAAGACCAATGCAAACATGCACGTCAGAATCGGGAACACCCATAAGATATGGCGCGCAAAAATCAAGTGCATCCCTGAGCACACGCTCAATGCCTGCGGCTCCAACCTGCCGTATATGGCAGCTACCCAGCGTGCACGATGCAATACGCACAGTTAAGTCGTCGTTGCACACCGCGCAGGCGGTTTTTGTGCCACCGCCATCAATTCCAATGTACATGCATTCCTCTCTTACTAGCCCGCACGCACATGCAAGCACGCACACGCACCCTACGCAAGCAGGCACACAAACCCGCAGCTATACCCTGCTAACATGGCAACAGCATTAGCTAACTTCGCACCTTATGCAGGTAACAGCTTAAACTTTTGCCACGGCTTAATTAAGTCAAGCAAAAACACTTCTTCGGGGCGGATATGTCCCACCACACTCGACATGCCACTATTACGCATAGGCCGCTTTGCAATTTGCAATTCGCCCGCATAATGGCCGTACAAACTACTTTCAATAATAATATCGCCCGGCTCAATAAGCTCCTTGGGGCTTGTAAGCTCAAACGTGTGTCCTTTATACTTTACGCGGCTTTGGGTTGAGCGAATAAGACTCTCCGACGCATCACCCCTGTTAAAGTGCAGCTCGTCAAACACAATCGACGTTTCAACCTCGGGAAGATTGTCTGCCAGCTCAGCATGAAACGCAACCATGTTGTGCGGCAACGTGCTTAGCGCATTAAGCTCATCTTGCGTGGGATAACAGTTTGAAATGATAACATCATCGATACCGCCCAACGCAATAAGGTGCTCTACCTGCAAATATAACGGCAGGTGACGATGCAACTCGAGCGTAGGTAAGCCGCAGGTAACAGGCCAGTTGGCAAACGTATTGGGCGCCTGGCTTGTTACAAACGCTGCAGTTCGAATGCCGCGGTGCACAAAACGCTGCGTGCACGCTTCAAACATATCAATAGGAAGACCGGAGTAGTCGTGCGGATAAAAATTGTGACAACCAATAAGGTGTTCGGTATCGGGCATGTAATCCATAATGGTATCGAGGTAATGCACGTTGTTGCTCATGTTGATTTCAATGAGCAACCCGTAAGGGTTAAACGTCATAAGCGATTCTTCAAGACCACTAAAACCGGCATCGAGGCGAATACCATCGGCATGAATCTCGTGAAAAAACGAAAGATCGCGATATGAAACGCCAAGCTCGTTAAACACGCGTGGATTGCAATCGAGGATTACCTCAAAGCCGTGCTTGTGAGCAAAGGTATTAAGCTCGCAATAGTCGCGAGCAATCGCCTCACGTGTATCGTTCACCGATAATAAGCAGCTAAAAATGCGCGAGAAACCCGCCTTAGCCGCACGTTCGATGTATGCGTACATCTCGTCTTTGTTCATTTTTTCGGGATATATCGAAATTCCCAATCGTTTCATACGATACCCTTTCTGTAACTCAACAATGTAAGGCAATACGCCGTGAAACACCATTACGCGCCCGATACAAACAATGGCGGCACCCCAGCCGTGCCAGGACTGCCGCCTTACAATAGTACAACACGTACTTACCTGCGCAATGTATGCGCGAGCACGCCTTATGCGTTGTCTTTTTCTTCCATCGTAAGATATTGCTTATCCCAAATTTTAACAAAGGGATAGTACACAACTATCGAAAGAACAATAAGCACAACGTTTAAGATAGCTGCGCGAACGTCGCCGCCGGCTGCCAAAAATGCACCGATAGGTCCGGGCAGCGTCCATGGAGCGCTTACAACAACACGACCAACTAAGCCTGCCGACGTAACAACCCATGCCACAATACCCGAAAGAATGGGAACGAGAACAAAGGGGATGGCAAGCGTAAGGTTTAGTACGATGGGCGCACCAAAAATAAGCGGCTCGTTAATGTTAAACACAGCGGGCAAAAAGCCAATACGACCGAGGTCTTTTGCGTATTTCGACTTGCACACCGTAACCAGCAAGATAGCCAAGCCCAAAGTGCTACCTGCACCACCGATGAAGATAAACCATTGATAGAATGGCTCGGCACTAATTGAAGGAAGCTGAGTTGCAGCAGTTCCTGCAGCTGCGGCGGTTGCGTTTGCTTCGAGCAAGGTAAGCCAAAGCGGACGTGCAAGCGAACCTACAATAGACGCGCCGTGAATGCCAAAGAACCAGAAGAAACCATACAAAAATGAGATGAGAATAACGCCAGGCAGCGTGTCGGTAGCAAATACCAGCGGTTTAATGAGCGAGGTAATGGTTGTATTCCAGTTGAAATTAAACCAGTAGGTAATGCTTCCCATAAGCAAAATAACGATGAGCGTAGGCGTAAGCGCCTCAAAGGAGCGGGCAACTGAAGGAGGTACCTGCTCGGGCATCGTAATTTTAAACTTGGACTGCTGCGTAAGACGATAGATGTTTACCGCAATAAACGTGGCAATAATACCAACGAACAAGCCACCGCTACCCAATGCGCCCATGGGCAGTACGAAACCGGCGACACCTGCTTTGAGCTCGGGTTTTACAACCGCGGGTGTCATCGTAAGCATAAACGACATAATCGAAATAATGCCGCCCGAAAGCCCGTCGAGCTTAAACGACCGCGACAGGCTGTAACCCATGCCAAATACCGCATAGAGCGACATGATAAACATGGTCATGCGGTATGGCAACAGGATTTTGGCTACATTTGCCTTAAGGAATTGGCAAATCGGCCACTCTGGGGGAAGCGGCGGAAACGCCACAATTAAGAAAAATGAACCAACGATAATTAAGGGTAACGCGCCTACTACACCGTCACGAACGGCAAGTAGGTAGCGGTTTGAGCCAAGCGCTCCCATAACGGGCGCTAAGTGCTCTTCGAGCCACTTTTGGAACTTCTCCATGTTCGCACTCCTTTTCTATATGCGCAGGTGCGCTCCACACTGCACAACCAACTAATACTACTGCGCGTACCTGCGCATTTGTGCGCGTGCAGCACGTTCACCGCGCGCGACGCACACCCATGTTGAGCGAAGTTATGCACCCTCTTGCAAGCAGGCGTCTACCTCGCGCAAAATGTTTTCAACGTTGCCAAAGGCATAATCTTGCGGCTTTATGCCTACAACGGGAATATCAACCGAATCGGCAATTTGTTTCTTGCGATAGGCAATCTGCGGTCCGAGCAAAATAATGCTGTAATCGCCCGCCTCGTCGAGATATTGCGTGGTGCCACACGCGTCAACCGAAAGGGTAATGTTGTGCTCCTCGGCATATTTCTTCATTTTGTTCATCAACACCGATGTAGACATGCCGCCCGAACACACGAGCAAAATCTTATAGCTATCCATCATTGGTATCACTCCTTACCATTGTTTCTGTGCCGTCTACCAGCATATTTGCGCCGGACTGCAGCGCGCTGCACGTGGCGAGCACAGCGGTACCTTGCGCACCATTCAGCACGCATGTACCTATTTCCCGTATTTTTATGAGCGAACCGCATTCACCGTGCGTGTACTGTTCACCTTGCATGTACCTTGCATGTGCCCATTATGCCTTAGCCCGTTGAATGTAGTTATTCTCGATAACCGTAGAATACTCATCAAAGTGCTTATTTACCAGCGCGGTAAACAACATGTCTACCACCATAAGCTGCGAAATGCGTGACGTACCTGCAGAACTACGCAGCAGAGGTTCTATCGCCGCAACGTACAACACAACGTCGGCTTCGCGCGCAAGCCCGCGATTGCTGGCAGAACGCGTAATACCAATTACCTTGCCGCCGCGCTCACGTGCCGTTTTAACGCATCTCAGCACCTCGCGCGTTACGCCCGAATAACTAAATGCTACGGCGACATCGCCCGGTTGCATATTATTTGCTGCAATGAGCTGCATGTGCCAATCGGCATACGCACTGCAGGCAATATTCACGCGCAGCAACTTTTGCTGCAAATCCTGAGCGCTCAAAAGTGAGCTGCCAATGCCAAACGCGTTAATAACCCGCGCGTTATGCATCAGCTCAACACATGCGTCAAAGGTGTGTGCACTGTTAAGCTTTTCGGTAACCGTTATCGATTCTATCGTGCGCCTCATCAACTTAAACATAATTTGTTTCGTTGAATCTTGCGGGTTAATATCCTCGATTGAGCTTTGCGTAGACAATTTTGTTGAAGCAAGTTCGTACAACAAAAACTGCTGAAATTGCTTATAGCCGCCAACGTGCAGCTTGTGAAAGAGCCTTGATAGCGTGGATGCCGAAACAAAGGTTTTAGCTGCAAGTTCGTGAATGGTAAGCCCCACCACAAGCTCAGGTTGCTCCAGTACAAACGCTATAATGTCGCGTTCGCTTGTAGAAACACGATTTTTATTCTCTTTTAAAAGTGCAAGAAGGCCTTTTGCTTCCATACCTCACCTCACTGTTAAGTTATAGCAATATGCAATTTTTATGTCATCAAATTGTACAAATAATGCAACTTTATTGCAATTTCTGAAGAGTTTTACGGCATAAACGGTTGATAATGCGCCGCGAGTGGTACATGCGTGATAGCTCGCTTGCACACATACAGCAGCGCTGGTTGCATGCATCATGGAGGCAATAATTGGTAGCACGCATCAGCCATGATGCATACCAATTGGCATACCTGCGCGTTTTAGACCGCGTAACAAACGGATGCGCGGATAGTTTCAATAAAAATTTCAACCACATGCGAGCAGACGGAGCACCAGTAAACGAAATTTTGGCTCGGAAAGTTGAGTTAGCCGCCGCACATAATCATTTGAAAAAACATACGCATGCAAGTATGCTCATTGGTATACCTACCCCACACACGAGAAATGGCAGGAATTATGGATTCAGGCACGTTGAATACAAACGAAGAAACAAGCTTTGGCATTATTGCGTCATCGGGCGCAACCCGCAGCCTTGCATTTGAAGCTCTTGAAGAGGCAAAGCGGGGGCATTTTGACAAGGCAAAAGAGTTGCTCAATCAGGCAGACGAGATGTCGCTCGAGGCGCACAACATTCAAACAGCGCTGCTTACCAAGGAGGCGCAAGGCGACCACACGCCCGTTGACGTGCTACTTGTGCATGCGCAAGATCATTTGATGACGTCAATTTTGGCGAAGGAGCTTATCGAGCAAATGATTGAGCTGTATAAACGGCTCGACGACCGCGCGTAAGTTGCGTCTGCATATACTACGCGCAAGTCGCGCCCGTGCGTAAGTCGCGACCCAACAGATTTTTACACCAAAGGAATGGCATGGAAGACATAAATGCACTCACCACCGAACAACGTAACCCAAACACCACCAATCTCGACACGTTTTCTTCGCTCGACATTGCCCGCGCAATGAACACCGAGGACAAACACGCTGTAGAGGCTGTTGAGCAGGTGCTGCCCCAGGTAGCGCGCGCTATTGATTGGGCGCACGACGCCCTTGTTGCAGGCGGACGCATTATTTACATTGGTGCAGGTACGAGTGGACGTTTAGGCGTGCTCGACGCGGTTGAGTGCCCGCCTACCTTTGGCGTTGATTACAACACCGTGATTGGCATTATTGCCGGCGGCGAAGGTGCGTTTGTGCGCGCCGCCGAAGGCATCGAAGATAAGCGCGAAGCCGCCGTGGACGACCTGGTGTCGCACCATCTTACCAGCAACGACATCGTAATTGGCATTGCAGCAAGCGGCAGAACGCCTTACGTGATAAGCGCGCTTACCTACGCGCGCAGCGTTGGCTGCAAAACAGTGGCAATTAGCTGCAACGCGCACACCGAAGTAAGTGCCTGCGCTGATCTTGCCATTGAAGCAGTAACAGGTCCGGAAGTGCTTTCGGGCTCAACGCGACTTAAAGCTGGTACAGCTCAAAAACTCATCCTCAACATGATTTCAACGGGTGCCATGACGCGCTTTGGTAAAGTGTATAAAAATTTAATGGTTGATGTGCGCCAAAACAACCATAAACTGCAAATTCGCGCCATAAATATTGTGCGTGAGGCGTGCGATTGTACCCAGCACGAAGCAGAAAATGCGCTGGCAGATGCTCATGGCGAAGTAAAAACGGCAATTTGTATGCTGCTGCTTGGCTGCGATGCCACGCGCGCAAACGAGGCGCTTGCAGCGAGCTGTGGCCATGTGCGTGCAGCCTGCAATATGGCATAAATTGGTAAAAATAATCAAAAAAACGAATTATGCAGAGTGGTTAAGCAGAGGAATTTCACAAAGAATTTCTCTGCTAACTTTTAAGAATGGGGTATCAACCAAAAAATGGTCGGGTTGACTGGATTCGAACCAGCGACCTCTCGGTCCCGAACCGAGCGCTCTACCAAGCTGAGCCACAACCCGCCGTACTTACGCAGTTATTTGCGTTGAGCCTGCATCTGCGCCGCACAAAGCAGCCGCATCACACGTGCATTCTTTACTGTAGCAAACCATATCAGATAATCCAACCGTTATTGTAGAATATGCTCGATAATTCCTCAAACGCGCACGCGTTGCTACCCGCTGTGCATCTTGCGTGGTTGAGCAAAACGCAAACACCGCGCTTCCCGAACCGGTAACCAGCGCGCCTTGCACCTCGGGCTGCGCCTTTGCCCAGGTAAGGGCATCGCGCACACACGGAACCTTGCGCATAACGGCGTCTGCGAGGTTATTATATAATAGCTGGCTTATTTCTTCCGCTGCGCGGTGCATGACGGATGCGTGTGCACTAGCAGCCCGCGCGACGTTTGCATTGTCGCAGGCAGTAGCACCTAACGCTGCAGCCGATCTGTTTTCGCCCATGGCATTACAGTGCGAAACTGCCTCTAAACAAAGACACATATCACCAGGTAGCTGGGGCTGCGTGGGATGCTCGTCAAACATGGCGTATGCCTCAACCGTAGACACACCTAACTGCGGGCGAATAAGAGCAACCGGTACGTGCACGCTGGGAAACATGCGCTCCAGCTCATCGCCCACACCCGACAAAAACGTAGGATTACCCCACAAGAAAAAGGCAACGTCGGCGCCAATATGCTGCGCCACGCGGATAACGCGCTCGTCGTGGGGGGAAATGTTCCACATGCTGCACAGCGCACGAATGGTGGCCGCTGCATCGGACGAAGAGCCGCCCAAACCCGATTGCACGGGAATGTGCTTTTCAACGTAAATTTCAAACGCGGTGGGTTTGTTAAACGCCGCGCACATGCTGTGAGCGGCACGATACACTGTGTTGTTGCATGTTTCAACGCCGCACGACACACTCATTTCAACCGAAATTGCATCCGCTACCTGGGGGTTTTCAGCGTCGGTGGTGGCGTCGGGTGCAGCTGTCGTTGCAGTGTCATGTGTAGCGTGAGCGGCTGCAGTACGCGGGTGCATAAACACCCAATCGCAAAGACCAAGCGGCATCATAATAGAATCGGCACGATGATAACCATGCTCGCCTGGGTTGTGCGGGTAAATGCCAAGATGCACGTTAATTTTTGCTGGCGCGCAGGCAACAAACGCAGAAGGCACAGGCTGCAACACGCTGCCGTACGTGCACGCTGGCGCACAGGTAGCACAAAGCAACTCCCGACATGACTCTACCCATGCAGGAGCCGCGCTGTTGTGTTCGGTTGTTGAAAAGCCGTGCATACCGTGTGTATCCATAGAACCGCAACAATGTATAGAACGCGTATGCGTTTAATATTCTTCCATAGTGTATTCAAACAAGCGCTCGCCCGTATCGCCGTCGAACAGCTCAACCATGCCGGTAAGCACGTCTACATACTGGTACGACTGGCGCTCAGTGCGACCGCGTCTTTCTTCGATTTCAAGAACAAACAACGACGGATGGGCACCAACAAGTGTACCCATGCGCTCAAGAATACGTGAGCGTCCCATGTTGGCACGAGCCTTAATGCGTTTGCCCACATATGTTTTAAGTTTATCGCGAATATCTGCAACGCGACCTGGAGCAGGCGTTTGGGTATCCATGTATGCCTCCGTTACTGCTAATACACCGTGTACCTGCAACGATTCTTGCGCGCGCAGGTGCGATGCTCATGTGTGCAACTATCTTGCAACCTCCTATTGTAGTATACAACGGCGTCCTTCACATTTCCTCAAGAAAAGCGTGCTGCATGCCGCGGCGTAAGCCCGTCCAAAATGCAACTTTTGAAGTCGCGCGGGCTTCTCTTACAAAAAAGTTGAGCGATATTAGAAAAATACCCCACTTTGACACGCGTTTTGAACCGAAAAATTGTCCTTTGAGGCACATGTGCCAGCTGCGTAAAAATGACGCAACGCTCCTACCTGCGCATTTAGAAAACGCACGTTTTTGTGGCGAGCCGAAGCGCGCTTGAGCGACGCCGAAACGCGTGTCAAAGTGGGGTAATTTTCTAATATGAGTGAAAAAGATTTGTAACAGCTCGTCCGCACCCCCGATGAACACCCGAGAACCGCCCCAAGAGCCGCCGCGCGCACCCGAAAACCACTCGACAACTGCAGCGAGAACAGCCACATGCAGCCCTACCCCAACGCGCTGCTGTCATAAGGGTGGTTAAGCACCACGTTGTTGCCGACAAATGTGTGCGCACGCTGCAAAAAGTCGCTGCAGCGGTTTGAGGATGAGGTAGTCGGCCACACATGCGCATATAAGCGCTACACAATACGCAGCAATAACAGCTAGCACCCACAGCAACAGCCCAGTAAAACGGGCTGAGGGAGTTTGCACACCGAACAAACCATATGATTTTGCATGCAAAAACACCCACTCTACTGCGATAAAGTTAAATAAATAAATGGAATATGAGCGCTGCGCCAAAAAGCTAATGAACCTGCTCAGTGAAGAGTTGTTTATGCGAACCTTGTCGAAGAGATAAAAGATACCCACCGTTGCAAAAAACCACAGGAAGCTTGGGTCTGAACGTTTATACCCAAACATTGCCGCGAGAGCGCCTAGAATCCAGAGCACAAATCCAAGTGCACTCATTTTTTGCAGCGTGCGTTTTGAAAAGAGTGTAGGAAGAATGCGGATGAAATACCCCAGGCAGAAGTATAGGAAATATCCACCAGGAATAACTTGAGAAGGAATAAGAAGCCCAAGAGCCTCTATAGCTGTGTGCATTGCACTCCACTGCATGATTTCGGCAAGTGAAGACAAGCACGTGAGAATTGCTCCCCAGCTGATGGCAACACTTACCAGGATAAACAGCGTGCGCTGCCTGTGCAAACCGAGCGCTTCAAACATGCTTGAAAGCCAGGGGGCAAGCATCAAAAATGGGATAAGAGTGGGAATAAACCACCAACATCCCACAAGAAGTTCGCGGTAGTAGCGGATAAAATTGCCAGGTGAGAGCGTGGTTACATGTCGATGAACTGCATAGCAGTACACAAGTACACTATAGACAATAAGGGGAAGCACCACCGTTAGGAATTTTTTCCAAAGATACGCTGCATAGGAGCACGTATGTTGCCTAATGGCAAAATAACCCGAAAGCGCAAAGAAAACGGGGTCGCAAATAAGCGCGAACTCCCAAGTTGCTGTGCTCGCGCCAGGAAGACACATTAAATCAAGATACGGCGCGCTATGCACTACAAACACGAAAAACATGGCGAGCGAGCGGAGCAAATCCCACTGTGTAAGTCGTTTGGTCATAAGTCTATCCTAGGGGAACGTTGGAGAAGCGATGAACATGAAGCGCGAGATGCTCTGCGAGTTGCGCGCGATGTAACGCTGCGCGAGCTACATAGCAGCCCTGTTTACACACATCGAAAGTATACGAGCGTACAGAAGAGATAACAAGTCAGCGGTATGTTTTATTGTCATAATTGCGGCTGCAGCCTGCGCCGAATAGTACGTCTTTTTCCAAGACGTACTATGACACGGATATGAGCGAAATCCAAGCTACAAAATGTGCAGGTCAAGCATGATTTGTCTAGCTTTCTGATATTTAGCGTTATGGATAACCTGACGCAGGTAAAACGCTTTAGACGCACCAAGCGTATCGTGGCATGCTGCAACAATCTCCTCAAGCGTGTGAGAAAGAACCAATGGATTTTTAATATCGCTAATCGTAAGTGGGATATGGCGTTCATTATGTGAAACATAGTCCCTTAACCTGCGATGATCTTCTTTGATAGCTTCATCCGATCTATGGAATTCAAGGCCATTACATTCGATTATCAACTTATGCTTCTTTGAGCTTAAGTCTGGAGTAATACGTTGATGATGTGGCGTAAGAAGATTGTCGGAAGTAAGCTTGCGTGTTTGATTTATTTCAAGGGTAGGAAAGTTAATTCCGCCCATAGCTGCAGGGAGCATAAGCGCACTTGCAACCACTACCTCGAACGGCGATGCCAAATTGTCATAGCAGCAATCAAGCGCAGCGAGCAAATTGCCACAACCGTGTATGCGCTTCATTTTCTCAGCAAAACGTTTGATTTTTTGCACAGACGTAAGAGGCTCCAACCCATATGTAACCCCTGTTGCAGTAAGCGGATCTCGACCATAACTACCGCACAGCTCGTTTACCAGGGAGATTATGTTGTGCGTAAATAGCAGTTTTCCGCGGGCGCGCTGGGGGCATCTGGGCATTGAGCACAAATTCTCTAGACACAGCGCTCTTAGCTTTTGCGCAGCAAAAAGCACTACAAGTTCGGGTGAAAGTATATAAAGACTTAGCGATTCGGGCAGATCAAAACTATGCCGCTCATCCGCCCGGATAAATATCTTATACAAAGAACCGTGCGGAAGATGAGCGTTTATATATGTTATCTGCTTGTTAGTTTGATGCAGACCACGCTGCGAGCGAGGAACCATGAAGTGGAGCGTGGAAGTGTCAGATATATCAGGAACAAAATTTACTGCGTACAAACGCTCATAATCCAAGCGTCCAGCGCGCACGGCGCTGGAGCCTGCGTGCGTTCGAGTGTGTTCGCAAGCAGTGCGGGAATACGCATTTAAGACAAGCATAGACGAAATGTTATATTCGCTCAGGTTGCGCGCCCTATTGAGCACGTCCTCACATAATGCAAGCGGTTCGAATTTATGTGCAATATAGTTTTTAATTTCAGCAAGCGGAATACGCGCGCACTCACTGAACGAGATTTGTGGCAACGACCTGTACGGACTTAATTCAGTGCGAATTACTCGTTCGTGATATTCAAGCGAGGGGTATACGTCTCTGAGAATAGGGTTTCGAGACATAAGTATGGGATTGTTGACGATGCGCTGTGCCCGCCAAAATGCAAGGGATTCTATGTAGCTTAATACGAGTTCCATGCATTATTAGTAACACAAATTGTGACAAATTTATATGAGAGAATCGCTTAACGGAGTATTTATTCAGCGAACGGTTAAACGTGCAGGATTTTCAGGGAAAACGTGAAGCCGTGAGAGGACACACACTGCCGACGCACTGCAACCCGCACCGCAAACTGCTGCGACGCGCCGCCAGCACACAGCGCCAGCCCGCGCAGCCGCCCCTCCCAAAATGCTACTTGGAAAACCGCGCAGGCTTCTCTTACAAAAAAAGTTGAGCGATATTAGAAAAATACCCCACTTTGACACGCGTTTTGAACCCTAAAAATGCAATTCTGAGCAATGGCGCGAAGTGACCAAAAATGCCGCAACGCTCCTACCTGGGCAAACAGAAAACGCAACTTTTTGCAGCGGGCTGGAGAGCGCTTGAGCGACGCCGAAACGCGTGTCAAAGTGGGGTAATTTTCTAATATGAGTGAAAAAGTTTTGTAACAGCTCGTCCGCACCCCCGATGAACCCCCGAGAGGTCGCCCCGCGGGCAGCCCCCTGGAGCCTAGGGTGCTGTTGAAATAGCGCTCATTACCTGCATGAGCTTGCATCACAGTATGAAGGGGCTGCTGCGGTTTACGTAGCTGCAGTGTTCCATGCGCTCTCGTCGATGCGAAACAGCTTCATGTCGCCATCCTCCAGCACCAGCGTAAAGCCGGGAGTCTCTGCGGTAACACGCGTAATACCCGAAAACGTCTGTGGGATGTAGTCGCCCGCCAAACTTGTGTCGGTGCGCACGTGCTCGCCCAGCGAAAACAGGTACGCCGCATGTGTACGGCGGATGATGTCCTGCACTTTGTAGCGATCTGCCGCTGCGTACGCCTCCAAGCGTAGCTGCGCAAAGCCGGGACGCTCGTATTCCTGCAGCGTTTTTGGATAGCGCCACAGCGTGTTCATACCCATGTAGCCATACGCCAGCACACTGCCGTCGTAAGGATTGTTGAGCACTACATCGTTGCCCACAATTGCGTGCGCACGCTGCAAAAAGTTGATTTTTGCGCGGTTGATAAAGCGATCGTCGTGCACGCCGGCGCACACCACTTTAAGGTTGTTCACGGGCGCCGAAAGCGCAATCTTGTATTCGTTGTGTTCATTGTGATCAAATCTTCCCGTCAGTTTCCACGTGCCTGTTTGCGGAAATGTAACGGTTGCGTGTATGCCAAGTATAAGGATGAGCGTGGCTGCTTTTACTACAGCTAGCCTGCGTGAGCTGGGAAGTGAGCTGGGGGTCCCAACACGGCGCGTGCGGGTGTAAAAGGCGCGGCGGGCGCGGGTGATGAGCGCAGTATAGGCGCAGCACATACATTCAACCGCAACGTGAAGCCCAAGACCAAGAATCGGCATCGCGCAAATAATTGCCAAGCTGGCAATGCGGTAAGGGTCGGTGTACCAAAAGCTCGCAAGCACGCTTTTAAGTGGCGTATCAAACGCAATAAGAACAATGCCAAGACACAAAAGGTAAACAAATGCAACAACCAGCGACCTGCCTTGTTTAAGGCGAAACGCGCGTATGGCGCCCAGGATATAGAGCACCGAAAACACGGGTTGGGGCGAGATGAACCAATTTCCCCACGGGTTGGAGCTTACAAATTCAAACAAAAGTCCTTGCAAAAGTGCCTGGTGAATGGTGGTGATTGACGGCCACCAAAAATTGAGAAGTCCCTGCTTAAGCACAATAATCAGGTAGCACGCGGCCCACACGGCACATACCGCAATTACAAAAACTGCACTGAGTACCAGCCGCGAGATGGGTTTGCTGCGCAGGGTAATGGTGCGGCTTGTGTGCGCGATGCGCGACGCGCACCAGGGCGTAAGGATGACGATGCTCGAGAAAAGCGCGGACGTGTGCAGCAGCATAAGGGTGATGCCGCCCAGTACAAAATAGCAGCCCAGTTGGATGCGCTCGCGCGGACTAATGGCCGAGCGGGTAAGCTGCATAAATATCCAATAAATAGACGGCATGAGGCAGCAGGCTGACAAAAACGGGAACAGAGGGCCGTAAATCAGCAGTGTCCAGGGGAAAATAGTGGAAAGACAGCAAACAAAGGCGGCGCAGGTACGCGCGTGCGGCTGCGTGGGAAATACGTTTGCGACAAACGTCATGCACGAAAGCGGCCAGCACACGGCAAGAAACACGCTGTTGAGCGCGTTGGCAGCGATAGGAATGCTGGCGTTTGCAATTTGCGCGATGAGCGCGCACAGGATGTTCCAACCACAGGGATAAAACGTCGCGGGCGCACTTGAGGGGTTGAGCTGCGCCGCTGCGGTACTGTAGTAGCTTGCATGAAGCGAGCTGTACGTGCTGTTTTGGATGAAGGTTTGCGCGTAGTTAAGATGCGCAACAATGTCCCAGCCGTTTGCCAGGTTGCTTGGTTGCCACAGCGGCACCACGTACCAAATAAGCGTGCACACAACGCCAATGCCAAGGTAGAGGGCGAGTGTTGCGGTTGAAATAGGGGCGCAGCCAAAGGTGCGCGTGCGCGTTTGCGGTGCGGTGTGCGGTGCGGTGAGCAGCGCAGCTGGTCGTGTAGCCTGCATTGCGCCGCGATTCGCGGGCTGCAGCCGTGCAGCCTGCAGCCGTGCAGCCTGCAGCTGCCATACGCGCGCAGCCACGGTAATACACAAAAGTATGAATATATACAGGGTTACATTCAACGGAATGCGTAGCCACGCAAATGTCTCACCCGTTATAAATATGAGGGCACAGCTGATGAGTGGCGCAGCGCTTAAGGCCCATGGCAATGAGAGCCGGCCTGCCTTAAGGATTGAAAGGCCAGGTATATACATAAGTACAAGCGCAACGCCAAACGCCGCAACAAAGCTTAGCCACTCGCCCATACGAAACCTACCGCAGTGCGCACAGCGTGTTAAGCATGTGTGCAAAACCGTCGCATGCAATACCGTGTGAAAGGTACAGGGTGCACGAGCTGGCTGTTGCCGCAAGGCTTGCGATGCAGTCGGGGTTTGATGCACCATTTTGCATAAGCATAAAGGCATCTGACACGCCCGCCATGCTGCAATCGGCAGGAGAGTCGCCGCAGCACAGCACTTCATCTTTTGTGGCACCCAACTGCTCCATGCACGCGCGCACGCTAGAGCCTTTGGTAAGGCCGCGCGGAGCAACGTGATAGGTGTAAATGGGGTGCGCAGGATCGGTAATTGGGCAGGTAAGCGTGGTGTAGCGCGGGTCTACCGTGCCGGCAATGCCGTTATCAATCCAATCGAAGGGCAGCGCGTAGCTGTCTAAAAGTTCCTGCGCCTTGGCATTGCTCACATTTCCGCGCAGCGCAACGGTTACCTCGCGGTACTGATAGCCCACCATGTTGTCGTTGTAATATTCCAAATCGCCGCTAAATTCGTTGAGCAACGCGTCAATCGCACCGCTGTTACGAATGCACTCGTGCGGTGTTATGCCACAGCTTGGTGAGTAGGGCATATCTGCGCAGGTATAATGCCATGTTTCGCGCATGTTATTGTGAGGATCGTGGCACAAACAGGTAATGCCGCCCATTTCGCCAATCCATCCATACAGCCCAAGCATGCGTGCATCTTCGCGAATCATGGCGCGGTTGCGACCTGTGCATGCAATAATACGTATATCGTGATTATAGGCATTTACTAGGGCAGATACGAGATTTGCCGACGGTGCACCGGCAGGGTTTACCAGGGCGCATGAATGCGAAATCATGGTGTTATCGGTATCGGTAATAATATACCGTATGCGGTTTAATGCATCCTTTTGAGCAGGGGTGCAGCTCTCCGGCGTTGGGAAAGGCGTGAACAGCTGTGCTTCGTTAGCGGCTGAATTGCCTGGTGCGTTCAAGTTGGTCATTACCGATTGTTCCTTTCGCGTGTGGCGCACATGTCCTGGTTGTCCTGGTTGGAATGGCCGCACTGGCAGCCGTAGTTGTCCTGGCAGCCGTCCTTGACTTCCTGGTTACCCTTGTCGCCCTGGTCTTCCTGCCCGTGCTCGTACACCGCAGCAATGGCATCGGCATACACACGCGCATCCGAGGGGTAGCTGCTGTAGCCGTGCGCCTCGTGTTGCGTGTTTTCGTGACCCTTGCCAAGCATACAAATAACGCTGTCTACCTGCACTTTATGCGCATCGGTTACCGCGTCCAAAATTGCCTGCGCGCGGTTTGGCTCAATACAATACCGTGCATGCGCGGGCAGGTGAGAGGCCATTTCTTCGCAAATTGTACGCGTATCTTCACTACCTGGATCGTCCTTAGTAAGAATAATTTCGTCAGCGTATGCACCAGCAATTTCGGGGAGATCGCGTCTTCTCTCAAACGCTTTATTACCCGGACAACCAAACACGGCGTATATGCGCGCACTTGGAAACTCGCTGCGTATTGAGGCAAAAAACGTTTGGAACGACAGTCTGTTGTGCGCGTAGTCTACAATGCCGTGAATGCGCGGGTGCGTGGTGGGAATGAACTCCATACGCCCTGGTACGCGGGTGTGTGCGATGCCCTTCACAATGGCGTCATCGCCAACGCCCACAAGTCGAGCCAGCGTCAGGGCAACAAGCGCATTTTGCGCGTTAAAGCTGCCGTGCATGGGTATGTACACCGGCTGCGCCATGCCATGCACGCTCATGGTAAAGCCGCCGTGCGCGCACGTAACATCTGTTGCACGCGTGCAAGGGTATTGGTTGAGAAGGGCTTTGAGCTTCTCACGTGTAAACTCATCTGCCTGCGCACTGTCTGCCTGTGCATTATCCGCGCCCGCACTGTCCGCCGACACATCGTTTTTAGGCACATCAACCATACAAAAATGCGTATCCGAGCAGCTACACGCCGTATTTGCAATGCGCGCCGCGTGCTTGCTGTTGAGGTTTACCACACTGTGCTTTGCATACGAAAAAATCGTGAGCTTGCTTGCAAAATAATCCTCAAACGTAGGGTGCTCAACCGGCGAAATGTGGTCGCGCGAAATGTTCAAAAACGCACTTGCATACAGGTGAAGCCCGTATACGCGCTCGTACTTGAGCGCCTGGCTCGAAATTTCGAGCACCATATACGCAAGCTTGGCCGTCGCAGCATTATGCAAATGCCGCCACAGGTCGGGCGCCTCGGGCGTTGTGTTAGTACTTTTTTCGTTGATAAACCCGTCGTACGTGCTAATTGAGCCAATAATACCCACTGGCGATGCGCCGTGCGTGGACGTAATGCCGCACGCTGCGCAGTGCGCTTCCAAAATGGAGCGCAGCATGTAGGTGGTGGTCGATTTGCCTTTTGTGCCCGTAACGCCAATGCAGCAAAGCTGTTTGTCGGGCCGTCCCCACGCTATGGGCGAACACACTGCCATCGCATGCCGAATATCGGTTACTACCAGCTGCGTTGCGCCCGGGCAGGCGTCTGCTAGCTCGCGCGCTTTGTTAGCTTCGCACATGTAGCAGCACGCGCCTTGTGCGAGCGCTTGCGCAAGATATGCCGCCTTAAACGCGGCGCCTTTGCATGCAAATATGTGCTGCGGTGCGGCTACCTGCGAGTTGCAGTCGATGCCCGTAATGGGGGTCGTGAGCTGCGCCGACGTGTATGCGCAGGTGTGCGCCGACGCGCCAGCGGGTGTGGCAGTGTCAGCGATGCCAGCGGGTGCGGAGGCGCTTGTCTTCTCGCACGCTAACGTGCCTGCGCTCGCGGTGCACATGTGTACATCTTGTGGTTGTACGCTTGCATCTTGAGCATCTGTCGCGGGCAAACCGTGCGTGCTGCCCGTAAGCCAGCGTGTTTCAACAAGTAGGCTTTTACCTGCTAAAAGTGTAATTATGTCGTGTAATGTAGTCATCATAGCTATGAGTATAAATGATTTGTGGAGTAATGCTCGTTTATAAATTGTGGTTCGAAATAACTACACGTTGTGATAAACTGCCTTTGGGCGATTGGCGCAGTGGCTAGCGCAGGTGCTTTACACGCACAAGGTCGGGGGTTCAAATCCCTCATCGCCCACCATTTTTTATGGTGCTTTGTTGCACATTTACCAGCGCATATAGGCGCTTTTTTTCACCCGTTTTGTGCTTTTGAATTTTTGCCGCGCGCGCATTCGTGTATATCGCGTGGTGTAGCGTGCGCGCTCGCAGCGCCAGTTTTTGCTGGACGTATACTAGAAGCACCCCAACTATCAGGAGTGCACTATGGTATTTACGCATGGTTTTCATACTAATGATAACGATGATGCCACATCCGCGGCGTCTGCACCATTTGATGCAGACCACACTATTGTTGTGGCAACGGGTAATCCTCACAAAATAGAAGAAATTCGCAGCATTCTTGCCGATGTTATGCCCGAGTTTTCGTTTGTTGGCGTGCACGATGTGTGTGCGTATGCCGACCCCGTTGAGGACGGCGCCACGTTTTTTGACAATGCGGTTATTAAGGCGCGTGCAACCATGCAGGCCTGCCATTGTGTGTATGCGCTTGCCGACGATTCGGGTTTGTGCGTGGACGCGCTCGATGGTGCGCCGGGTATTTACTCTGCACGGTTTGCAGGTGAGCATGGTAACGACAAAGCAAACACGGAAAAACTTCTTTCACTTCTTACCAATACGCCCATGCCCCAACGACGTGCGCATTTTCACTGTTCGGTAGCGCTCATTAAGCAAGAATCGGACGCCACTATTGAGCAAGTGTTTCGCGGCGAAGGCAATTGTTTTGGATACATTGCAAAAACGCCTACCGGTACCTGCGGTTTTGGGTACGACCCTGTGTTTTTGCCCGATGAGCATCCTGCGTGTTCTATGGCTGAGCTTAGTGCTAACGAGAAAAACGCCATCTCGCACCGCAAGCGCGCGCTTGTCGACCTTATGCATAAGCTCTGCTCGTAAGCTGCGATGCTTGTAGAGTTCTGCCTGTGGGGCTCTGCTTGGAACTTGCCTGGCAGCTTCGTGCAGTGATTATGCAATTATTGCGCGACACGGTTTATCTCAAAAAAATTGTTACTATAAGAATATGCAGCGTACGTGCATCATGATGTACCTAACTAAGCGTACCTGCACCATATGTTGTGGGCGCAGGGTTAATCCGCGCTGTGTTTTGTTGTTTGTCCTATACTACGGAGGTCTGATGAAAATCATTCACACGAGCGACTACAAAGATATGAGTCGCAAAGCAGCAAATATTATTTCTGCACAGGTTATCTTAAAACCTAAT
Source organism: Atopobium massiliense (assembly GCA_900343135.1). Classification (GTDB taxonomy): domain Bacteria; phylum Actinomycetota; class Coriobacteriia; order Coriobacteriales; family Atopobiaceae; genus Fannyhessea; species Fannyhessea massiliensis. The sequence continues at coordinate 86,301 of OPYK01000003.1, forward strand.
TGTGTATTGGGGCTTGCAACAGGCTCAACGCCTATTGGCACGTATGCGCAGCTTGCCGAGTGGTGCGATAAGGGCGACATCGATTTTTCGGAGGTATCCACTTATAACCTCGACGAATATCGCGGACTTGATCACAATCATCCGCAAAGCTACCACTATTTTATGAACAAAAATTTTTTCAGCAAAATTAATATTGATATTGAGAACACGCATGTACCCGATGGCTCAAATCCAAACATCGACGAGGCGTGCTCTCAGTACGATGAGCTCGTAAAACGCTCAGGGTACCCCGATTTGCAGCTGCTTGGCATTGGCCGCAATGGTCACATTGGCTTTAATGAGCCGGGTAAATATTTTTCGTGCGGGACGCACTGCGTTAACCTCACCGAAAGCACCATTAACGCAAATAGTCGCCTGTTCGAGAAAAAAGAGGACGTGCCGCGCCAGGCGTATACCATGGGCATTCAAACCATTATGCTTGCGCGCATGATTTTGATTATTGCGTCGGGCGAAGACAAGGCAGATGCCGTGTACCGCATGTGCAAAGGCCCTGTTGACCCGGAGTGCCCGGCGTCTATTTTGCAGCTGCACAGTAATTGTGTGGTTATTGCCGACGAGGCCGCGCTGTCTAAGTTCCCAGCTTAAGCAGGCTATTTGGCGTATATAAGGCTATAAGGTTGAAAAGGAGCGCACACGCTGCGCTCCTTTTTTTGTTGGGGTGTTTTGGGCGCGCTGCGGCTCTTGGGGCGGTTCTCGAGCGTTCATCGGGGGTTCATCGGGGGTGCGGACGAGCTGTTACAAAACTTTTTCACTCATATTAGAAAATTACCCCACTTTGACACGCGTTTCGGCGTCGCTCAAGCGCTCTCCAGCCCGCTGCAAAAAGTTGCGTTTTCCAAATGCCCAGCTAGGAGCGTTGCGGCATTTTGGGTTACTTCGCGCCATTGCTCAGAATTGCAATTTTGGGGTTCAAAACGCGTGTCAAAGTGGGGTAATTTTCTAATATCGATCAACTTTTTTTGTAAGCGGCCAGGCGCACGTCCTTCCTGACTGCACGACACGCACGCCCAAGCTCCACAAAGGCGTTCCAAGACTTATTAGTACGCGTTCTACTAACCTTTGGAATTAACGGATTAGAAAAAAAATAACGTAATTTATATGCATTTTCCCATATACATGCAAGAAACCAACGAACTTTGGGTAGCACATCTATATACTTTTCTCTTATCTCTACGTAAATTAGAACTGCAAATTGCAATTGGGAATATAGGAACGGTTGATTATGACAAAAAAGACAAAATTGCATAAACATGCACATAGCCTCATACAGGGCAAGAAACATCACCATGGCGCAATCACACGCGGAAGCGTAGCTGCTTCGGTGGCTATTGCTTCTACCCTTGCAATAGCGTCTGTTGCACAGGCAGAACCACTCGAAAAGCCTGCGGCTCTTGAAGGTACGCACACAAATAGCAACAACTCCAGTACACCTGTGCAAGGCGCGCAAAAAGGAAAGCATACGCAAGGTGCTAACCAAGGTACTAACCAAGGTGCCACGCAAGACCCTGTACAAAATGCTGCGCAGGGCACTAGCCATAATGGTGAGAACAAACCCACCAGCGGCGATACGCTCAATTCAACCACACCACAACCAACCCCACAAAGCTTAACTGCCCACAACACAACGGACCGCGCTTCCCAATCGCAGAACGGCGCACAAGCGCAGCAGGCTGGCGACAAGTCTGACACGCCCAACCCTTCAGGCAGCCCCCAAGCTCCTGCCGACAACAAGCAGCCGGAACAGCCTCAGAAGCTTCCCAATTCAGACCAAGTTATTACCCCTAATACCAAAAACCCCGATCCAACAACAAAAGAGGACGCAAACCAACAGGTAGAACGCGAGAAAGACAACAAAAAAACCTATACGTTTACCGTATCGTACTCTGTTGAGGGCTATCACCAAAAGCAGCTATTACAGCCTACGGAGTTTACCTTTACCGATGACGAGCTTACCAAAATTAGCGATCCCAACGGTGATGGCCTGTATATTCCTGTTGCAACAACAAGGGGTTATAATGCGGAGCGCGGTCAGTACATCAAAAAAGACGGCAAATATGTACTTGATACCGAAAAAAATGCATCCATACAAACCTACATTAAGATAGATCGTGCGTTAATTGAAGGTAACAAAAATACCATCACGTCTACTAAAACTCATATTGTTTCTGCATATACGATTGAGTACCGCCCTAAAACAGTTACGTACTATGTACGCCACATGCTTCAAGACCCCGAGAATCTCAATAAGTTTAAGGAATATAAAAACGTCAGCGATGTCATTGACGTTAACAATGAAGAGATTCACGTAAGCAAAACGAAGGGCGTCGTTGGGCAAAATCTCTATGCTCAACCAGTAACTATCGAAGGCTATACGCCCGAGCCAAATTTGGTAAATTCGCCTGTTCCCGATGACGACGATTACGTTGATGCCGATGCGGATAGTCCAAGTAGCGCGAATACACAAAAGAAACATTTGGTGCTTGAACTGCGCTATTTGTTGAACAAGCACGAAGTTTCGTATGACACGCAGGGTGGCACTGCAATCCAGGCAAAGACGTTTTACTATGGCATGAAAGTTGATGCTGTTCCAGAGCCTACGCGTAAGGGATATACATTTGATGGCTGGACACGCGAAACACCTAACAAAACCGCAGCAGATGTTAAATCCTCTACACCCAACAAAGATGCCAACGCCACTCTTCTTGAGAAAATGCCTGATTCCAATGTGAAATTTGTGGCTCATTGGAAACCAGAAAAAGAAAAAGCTAAATATCACGTCAATATCTGGGTGCAAAAAGCCGACTTGCCAAAACCTGAAGACCCTACCAATATGGATAACTACGACTTTATTGGTCAGGTGCAAAAAGAAGGCAAGAGTGACGGTACCATCCAGTATGACGATTTGAACTTAAGCGATGATCAAATAGCACATCTTGCCTGGCCAGATAAGAACTTGCGCGGAGCTATCACCAAAAAAGAAGACTTTGATAAGTACTTCATGGAAGATAAGGCAAGTGAAAAAAGAACAAACGCGCTGAACGACGTCAAAGAGCCCGAGTATTTTGGCGCTAAAAAAATGCGTGCGCTTACGAAAATTCGCCCCGACGGCACCACCGTGGTGAACAAGGTGTTTAATAGGCGTGTGTACGAGCTTATCTTCGCGAACCCCGATATCGAAAAGGATGGCACAACTAATAAACTGTTTGATTCGGTTAACCACTTTACCATCACAAAAGATGGCAAGGAATATGACGATAGCGATAAGAGCAAACTGTATAAAGTTACTTATCGTTTTGGACAAACCATTCATTACACCAGCGGTTTTCCTGCAGACACCGAAACAAAGCGATATCAAACAGAAGACGACAGCACACCTTTGTATGGTTTAGGTTGGAGAGTTGCAAACGACGCTGGAAAAGTCTTCTTTATAGACACGCCCCCATACCGCTTTGACGAAAAACACTTTATAGCGCCCGAGATAGAGCATACATCCTTTTCACAGGATAAGATCCGCCTTTTTGGAGAAAAGCTTACACCTTATCAACGCGTCCTTGTTCCCGATGCAAACAGCGGTCAGGCGGGACCAATACATGTTCTGGTTAAGCTTGAAACCGAAGAATCTGCGCGCAGAAACGATGATAATAATCGCCAGTATGTAGCGTCTGAACTCAGCTATACCAAAGACGACACGCTGAACAACAGCTACGACTACGAAGCCCCCACCATCGAAGGCTTTGAGGCGGTTAACAAAACACAGAAAATAGAAGAGAAGCCCAGTGAAGACGATTATTACGATAAGCTTGCCGACGAGCTTGCAGATGTATGGAAAAAAGACCACCCCGAAGAAGAAGATGATCCTGACGGTTCTGATGATGAGTTTAGAGAATGGGTTGAACAAAAATTCCCTCATCTTGTCTTTACGTCAAAAGGCTCTGACGACAGTGATCTCGAAGAAAATGGCCTTTTGATCTTCAAGTACAAGCGCAAAAAAGCATCCGTAAACTTTGCCGTTGACCAAGTAACGCCCATACAGGATACACAAGGCACGCGCGCGAGCACGCAAGAGCCCTACAACACCAACCTCAAGAAATTTGCGACAGACTATAACGATGCTGTTAAAAAGAATGATCCAGCCGAAGGCAAGCGATATGCTAACAGCTACACGTTTACCATCGGCGGCAAAACCTATACCTTCAAGCGCCCCGACAGCCTTCCCGAAGACTATGAGTTTGCGGGTTGGTCGCTTGATCCCACAGGTACCAACAAGCTTGCCACCACAAAAGCAGACGGCACCGCCTATACTGCTCAAGAACTAGCGGATCTTCTTAAGAAATCTCCCGAAGAAATTGCAAAAGTTCTTAGAAATATTCCGCTCGAAACAAACGGCATTACGCTCTATGCAAGCTGGAAGCGCGTTGCTGTTGTTCATAAGCTTGTTGTTGATATGGGTCGTGACGATGCACCTGATCATACGGAAGTGTTTGTAAAGCATGGAGAATATGCCAAAACGCCATCTGAAAAAGTACAGGATGGCAGCGACCCGTCCTCGCAAGGTTGTTTCCCCAAGCCAAGCCCGCGTCCAGGTTATATGTTTACCGGTTGGCTGCAAAAGTACACGGGGGCAGACGGAACCGAGCAGTGGTTGCCGTTTGCGTTTACGTCTCCCATTCTTGAAAATTTGCAGATTAAAGCTCAGTGGATTGAAGACAACCGCGTTAAAGGCACAGTTTCGCATATCTTTTTGCGCCCGGGCTATACCGTTGACCAATACAAACAAGCTAAAAAAGACAACAATACCGAGCTTCTTAAGAAAATGGTAGCCGATGAGCAAGTTACTACCATTTCAAATTTGCGTCCGCGCTCCAGCTATGCGGCGGAAGCGGCATATCGCAATGACAACTATTACCCCGACCATACGTATTCAACGTTTGTCGTAAAAGACAATGAAGCTGATAATCATGCTGAATTTATCTATACGCCGTATGCAACACGTCGTTATACGGTATATTTTAAAGATAAAGCAGGTCATGAGCTCGCTGCTCCTGAGGTGTTTGTATCCAACAAGCTTAGCTACGACGTTGCGCATGCGAAAGTGATACCAGGCTATCGCTTGCCAAATGATACGCCGCTTGCGCGCCAGCTGAATTTTACCGATTCGAGAAATACAGCCTACATCAAGCCTGATGCAAACGGTAACTATTCGGTCGAGTTCATCTACGACGACGTGCGCGTGCTTACGCGTACCCGTGCTAACGCACCGCAACCTAACGCCTACTCGCGCGTACAGTTTAATACCGAAACTTCTGAGCTTACCATGCAAGATGGAAAGGTTATTACAACCACGTCTACAACCGACGGTGGTGCGCTTGCAGCCTTCAATGGCACCACTACAGGAGACAAAACCCATCCTTTACAACAGCTCATCTTTGACGTGGTAAAAGGCACCAAAGCGTATGAAATGCCCCTGCCTGTGCCTCACGCACGTGAGGGCTACACCTTTACCGGTTGGACTTCTCAAGTGGTGTTTAAGGCGGGCGAGAAGGCTGCTGAAGGTGCGAATCGTTTGCCGGTATTCTCGGAAGAGTTCCCCTATCAGGTGATTTACACCGCTCACTTTAAGAAAACTAAAATTCAATTTAAAGATACCGACCCAAAGGCTCAGCCGCCTGAGGGCTACTACAAGGTAACGTATACTGCCGACCAAAATGGGCGCCTCAAGCGCACCGTTCCAAATGAGCAGGGTGGCACCAAGGATGAGATCCTCGATACGCTTACCAATGTGGTTGTGCTGAACAAATACAAAGACAACGTAATTGATGCGCCTGTGGCCGTGCCGGACAAGGGTTTTGAAGCTACCGAGGGCTTTAGCTTTGAGGGCAAGGACGAGAAAGACCGCAACTACACTAAGCACTTTGAGATGATTGATCCTAAGGCGGTCGCACATCGCTACGTGTTGCCCGGGGCTGCCGTTCTCGCAGCTAACGAAACCGCCAAAAACCTCATTGAAAATGCTGTCCAATACAAAAATGCCGAGGACGGCGGTCCTGGCAAACTTGCTACCTACCGTTTCCTCGACGAAAAAGGCAACGTTGTTGCCACGCTTGACAATACAACACCTGGCGAGCACAAGGTATTTATTGAAGTTGAAGCAGGTAGAGAGGGTCACCGCGTAACGAAAAAGGTGCCGTTCTTCTACACAATTATGCCGCGCGCATTTTTGCAGGGCGAGCTGGATAAATACGATCCTGCGAGCGTAGCTGCAAATTATAAGAAGTACACCTTTAAGTCGAAGCGTGAACAAGGTATTATGACGGGTCGCGAAACGGCTCAAACCGAAGGCGACTACGAAACGCTTGCAGCGTATGTGTACGCTGGAACTACCGCTGTACCTGCGGGCACGTACAAACTCGACGTACCGGCCGCGGCAGGACGCGACTTTGAGGCAAACGGATATCACTACGTGTTCCGTGGGTGGAGAAAGGCCACCACGCCCGATTCAACGCCTGCGGATGTGCCCGCGCACTTTAAGTGGAAAGAATTTACACCTGATATCGGTCCAAAAGATCACTACAAAGACATTACACCCGCTGATAACGCCGCGTATGTAGCAATGTATGAGAAAATCCCCTACATTGTTGCTAAATCTGAAGATGGTACCGTTCCGCCTGATAGCGTGGTTGTATCGTTTAAGCCAGCCGCTGGTCGTACCTGGAAAGATGGCTCAACCGGACCTAAGGTGCTCTACATTAAAAAGGGCATGGATATTTCCAAGCTTGACGAACATGGTGTTCCTATCAAGCCTGATGACCATACAACTAAATCGATTCTCCAGGTTTTGGGCGAAAAGCTGTATGGCTACACTTCTGACTGGACAAAGTCATCGATGGACGGTATTACGCTTATCGATAGCATGAATACGGGAGCGGGAGCTGACGGTTGGAAGTCGAACAATGCCTTCCAAGAGTTTGTTGCACATCAAACAGCGTATACTGATCCTATTGGTGGTGTTGAAAAGACCATTATCCAAGGTACTACGGCACCTGAGGCGCTTGACTTTGTACAAAACAAAGATGTCTTTGTTCCAAGTGAGACTTCTACTGTAGAAAGCATTACCGCTGAATACGTAAAGGCTCCTTCAACTGATTCCGCTGCAAACCTCACGGTACCTATCAAAGTAACGGTAACCTACAAAGACAGTGCTGAAACTACGCATACACGCGTGTACAACATTACAGGTTCGTTACACGTGCTGGGTGATGTTCTTGAGAAGAAGAATGCTCCAACAGAACAGACGCTCAAAGACAAGTACAAAACTATTACCTTCATTAGTAAGAAGCAAGATGCTCCTTTGCAAGCAGGACAGTCAACTCCTGATAAGGAAGCCCCTGGTCAAGTATCAGGCGCTACTGAAGGTGCTAAGCAAAGCGAGCTTCAATATCTGGCATTTAAGAAAGATGGTGCAAACTACACCATTGCTATTCCGCAAGTTACGGGTAAAGATTACACCGCAAACGGTTATCACTATGTGTTCACGGGCTGGAAGAAAGTGCAAAGCGGTGCCCATGCGCAAGATGTGTTGGTAGATGCCAACCAGCGCACGCTTACTTTTGACGCGGATGAAAACGTCGTTTACGAAGCACAATACAAGAGAATCCCCTACATCGTAACCAAGGTTACCGACGGAACAATACCCGAAGATTCAGTGGTTGTGTCCTTTAAGCCGGCGCCTGGTCGCAAGTGGGCGGATGGCTCAACTGGTCCTAAAGTGCTCTACATCAAGAAGGGCATGGACATCTCCCGCCTCGATGAAAACGGTGTGCCTATTAAAGATAACGACACTACCACCAAGTCTATCTTGCAAGTGCTCGGATCGCAGCTCGCGGGCTATGAGAGCGACTGGACAAAGTCGTCGATGGACGGTATTACGCTCATCAAGAGCATGAAAGATGGCGCTGGTGCTGATGGCTGGAAGTCGAATAACGCCTTCCAAGAGTTTGTTGCACATCAAAAGGCGCACACCGAGCCTAAGACGATTGAACAATACCAGGCCATCATTCAGAACACACAGGTGCCCACGCCAAACGACTTCATCAAGAATGATAAAGACCTCAAAGACCTGCTCATGAAGAACGGTGTTGCTATAGCTGGTAAAGAGAACATTGAGTCGTACAAAGTTGAATTTGTGGGTGAGGCACCGAAGTCCAAGGTTGCGGGCACCTATCTTGTGCCGCTTAAGGTAACGATTAAGTACCGTGACATGGACAGCGAGAGCGTATTTATGCTCAACTCGCAGCTCAAGGTTATTTACGGCGTGCTGTACGGCAAGAACAAGCCCGCGCAAGACAAGCAGCCCATCGACTACAAGGTATTTAATGGCAACTATCGCAAAGTTACCTTTATTACCGACGACAACGAAAAACAGCAGCACAAGGGCACTATTATTGGCGACGAGGATAAGAATTCGGTTGATTACTATGTTGCCAAGGATCAAGAGCTGAAGGTGCGTGTTCCTAAGATTCTCAATAAAGACTACAAACAAGATGGCTACCATTACAAGTTTGTTGGTTGGAAGTTGGTTCCCTCGGCAGATACGGTTGTAAAAGACGATAAGAACGAGCTTAGCAAGGGCGACATTGAGTTCGGCACGTCCAATGCGGACTCACTCAAAGTGACCACGACGGCGGGCGACCTTATCTATAAGGCTGTGTATGAAAAGATTAAGTATGTAGAAAGCAAGCCGGTAGATGGCACCGTTCCTGCCGATTCAGTTGTTGTATCGTTTAAGCCGGCGCCTGGCCGTACGTGGAAGGATGGCTCAGCTGGTCCTAAAGTACTCTACATTAAAAAGGGCATGGACATCTCCCGCCTCGATGAAAACGGCGTGCCTATTAAGGATGGTGACCATACAACTAAATCGATTCTCCAGGTTTTGGGCGAAAAACTTGATGGTTATGCAAGCGACTGGACAAAGTCGTCGATGGACGGTATTACGCTTATTAAGAGTATGAAAACCGGTGCAGGTGCGGACGGTTGGAAGTCGAATAACGCCTTCCAAGAGTTTGTTGCGCATCAAACGCCGTATGTTGAGCCAGAGGCAGTTTCGGAATTTACTATCGCCCAAAATGACACGGTACCTACACTTGAGGAATTTGTTAAGAACCTTGCCCAACTAAAAGGCAACAACATTGCAAAAGATGATCAAGGCAAGCCAATCTTTAAGATAGAAACCATTGGTAAGATGCCTACTTCAAAGGTAGCTGCTACGTATACCATCCCCTGGACGATTACGCTCAAACATGCCGATATGAGCGACACAATTACCTACAAGTGTACAACCGTGTTGCGCGTTATGAGCGATGTATATAACGCAACCGATGCGGAAAATATGATTAAGGATATTACTGCAAGCGAAACACCAGATACACAGGGCAAGACAACGCCGCTTACCCCAGCGCAGCAGAAGTTTAAAGACTCATACGCACGTGTTGTGTTTAAATCTTACGATAAAGATACGCATAAAGGTACGCATAAAGGTACGCTCTCGGGCGGAGATAACGATACTACGCTTACGCGCTATGTAAAGATCAATACTGATGTTGATCTTTCGATACCTGGCGTGAATCCAAAACAAAAGCTCGATGACCATGATGGAAAAGGTGAGTACGACTACCTCTTTGATCACTGGGAAATTAAGGTAACCAAAAATGAGCAAAGTAACAGTGCTGGAGCTTCAAATGGTGAGGCGCGCCATGCGGCTGCACATAGACGCAGTAAACGAAGCGTTGATGTGTTCCCTCAAACCATGCTTTTTGCTGCAAATGGTGCTGGTACAGACACTCCTGGAGGCACTGGTACTGGTGCAGACGCTCCTACAGAAGGCACTACGGTAGTTGCAGAAGCAACCAATAAAGAACTTGCAGCATCCTTACGCCGTTTGAAGCGCCAGTTTGATCAAACATACCCAAATGCAACGTACGAAATAATCGCACGGTATAAGAAAGTATATTATGTAACATCTGCAAAAGACGTTGATTCTGTACCTGCTGGTTTTGTGCCTGTTGTTGCCTTCCCCGCCCCTGGACACACCTGGGAGGATGGCTCGGTAGACCCCGATATTTACTACGTAAAGAGTGGCGAATCCTACGGCGCTAAGCGTCAAGAATGGGAAAATGGTCTTACCAACCTTAAAGGTTGGAAGTACTTAGGTGCAGATGGAAAAGTAATTACCGACCCTAAGGTACTTGCCTCGATAGACAAACCCACAAAGGCACTTACGCTCATCGCACAACAACATGACCTGCCCGAGATTACACCCAAGAACGACCTGATGATTACCGCAGGCGACGGCATGCCTTCGTATAACGAGATGGTAATGAATAACGGAGTACAAACGTTTACCAACAGTCCCCGTTTTGCTGGTTGGGAAACTCCTGAAAACGGTTATAACAATATAAAGACCGATAAACCTGGTATATATCGCGTGCACTTTGATTTGAAGTATTACACCGATGAACAGGAAATTGATCCACAAACGAAGAAACCACTTTACGAGAATGGCAAAGTAAAGCATAAAGTTGCCATTAAACGGGTTGACGTGAATGTGCACGTTCTGCCGCGCGTTATTACAGAACAAGATTTACCTGTTGCTGACACGCCTGAAGCCCAATTTGTTAAAGACAATTACACGAAAGTAACCTACCGCGTAGCGATGGGCGATCACGGCTTCTTGGCGTCGCCGAACACTACGTTCTACGTGCGCCGCGGCTACACAATCGACCCGAATGCACTGCTGGACTTCGACAAAGATAAGCGCGCGAAGCATTTGCAAGACATGCAGAAGCACGCTGTCGATCTCGATCAGAAACAGCCGAAGCAAGAAATTGGCGTGCCAAGCGCTATTGCTCAGCCGGGCTACGTGTTCTACGAGTGGCAAAAGCTCGCGGCGAACGACAAGGGCGACGTGGTGTACCTGGCACACTTCCACAAGCTGCCCATTACGCATTTCGAGTTTGAAACCAGCACGGAAGCTGAGCAGTCGTTTAGCACACGCCTTATTGGCGATGCGCAAAACTACCCCACGTATAAGCCCAAGGCGGGCACGAAGCTTCCTGATGGCGTGAGCGTTACCTGCAAGGGAGACACGTGCACAGTAAGCGGCACGCCGCATATTACCGATTGGAAAGATGGCGAAGAAGAGCGCGTTATTGAGCTTCACTTCGAAGCTGTTGATAAACGCGATCCTGACAAATATGGTCGCTCGTCATTTGGTATTCAAAAAGAAATAACGGTGCGCATCGTAGTTAAGCGTCCGCATGTAACAACTGGAGGCTCGCACGGTGGTGGATCATATGGCGGAGGTTCGTATGGCGGAGGCGAAAGCATTCCATGGACGGAACTTACGCCTGCCGTTGAAGCGCCTGCCGCAACGCCTAGCCCCGTGCCGGCAGAAGCTCCTGTACCCGCGCCGGCACGTCCGCGCGTACGTGCAGCACGTCACGCACGACTACCGCAAACAGGAGATTCTCAGCTTGCGGCAACTACAGCCGAGATTCTTGGTATGGGTGCTGGCATGATAAGCCTTGTAGCTGGCGCGCGCAAGAAGAAGCGTAAGCACGAGGACAAAGGCAACGAGAACAAGAACTAAGTTGTCGTAATTACAGCGCGTGAGCTTCGGCTCGCGCGCTTTTTTCATGCTTACCCACATGGCATGCGACATTTTGCATTTGTAGGTTGGCATATTGGCAAGGCGACGCTCCACAAGCCCGTGTGCACAATGGCGTAACAATTTTCGGCAAAAATATTTTGAGACTAACGAAGTGTTCTACTAAGTCTTGGAACCGTGTAAAGTGTTCTACTTAGTGTTCTACTAACCTTTGGAATTAACGGGTTTGTTTAGTATTTGTGATGAAACCACCTCTGCCAGCGGTATAATAAATTCTCGCTAGCGCAAAAAAGCAACCTCTGATATACTCAATTCCTGCGTACGTCCCCATCGTCTAACGGTTAGGACACCGCCCTTTCAAGGCGGAAATACGAGTTCGATTCTCGTTGGGGGTACCATTTTTTCTCCCATTTTTAATCTTATTTTTAATACCATACACTCTTTACGAAAAAGAAATATTCCTAACAGCAAGGAGTAATTGCTCTCACGCGTGACGCGGCATGCGCGCTGCGTGGGTGCCATTGGTGCTACAGGTCAAAAAAATCGACCACTGGCAAATTGTCGGTGGTCGATTATTTTTATCGATATACGCGGTCGCTTAACGTGCTTTGCGCTTTCTTCCCAGCATGCCACATCCAGCAGCAATGAGGACTGCGCTTACTCCTGCAAGCGCGCCGCATACTTCTCCCATATGCGCAAATACGTCGTTGGTGCGCGGAAGCGCTGGTACACGCCTTATCGCGGGAGTGAGCACGGGCGCAGGCGACGGTACGGGCGTCGGTACAGGCGCAGGCGTCGGCGGTTTGGGCGATGGCGTTGGCGCAGGCGTCGGTACTGCGGGTAGCTCCGGTGCTGGAGTTGGTGTGGGTGCTGGTGGCTCCGGTGTTGGTACCACGGGTTTTGGTGTAGGTGCTGGCGGCTCCACCGGGGGTCGAGGGGTTGGTTGTGGCGGCACCGGTGGTTTCGGCGCGGGCGGCACCGGTGGTTTCGGTTTCGGATCAGGCTTTCCTGGTATAACATCAAAGAACGCATTAATAAATGCTACGTGCCCTGGTTCACCCTTTTTATGCAGCGTTATACCAGGCTCATAGGTATAGTTTGGCGTAACCGTTGGATCAAGAACCATTGGAAGATTATCCAACTTAGATCCATCTGTGTTGTAAGAATCCCCAACTTCAGCATCTGCATTAGCCGTAAAGGTAATCGAATAATCCGTATGCAGCACATACGACACATTCATGTCCATCAAAGACGTTTGCCGATTTCGAGTAAACAGAACCTTTGTTATCGTAGATTCGTGTGGCTCTGGAGCCAGCACCTTCATAAACTCATCGGTAATATCCTTAATTGGCTTACGATTTTCATCTACCAGATAAAACTTGAGTAGCACCGTTTTTGTTTCGCCCGCCTTAAGGTAAATGGGGCCATCAGCATACATGGCAGTTACTGTCTTGGTAACATTATCATCACCAAGATCGCTAAATTGATACTGCTGGTTTGTTTTAGGATTAATTCCAGCCGTGCCTTCAAAAATATCATTCCTATTTTTATACGCCTTGTATTTTTTGAATTCACCTACCGTCATATAGTCTGAGCCATTCTTGCCTTTATGGATTCCTGCTATATACACAGGAATTTCGCGGCTTGTTTCGCCATCCTTCCAGGAAATCGTAGGCGCACCATCAAAATTCTTATTCAAAAAGTCGTAACTCAAACCTTCTAGTCCTGCGCCGCCGATCTTTTGCTCGAGGTTGTGTTTTGCAAAGGTATACGTGCCAATTGTTGTTTGGTTAATTGAGTCCCACATCTTCTGCGAATTTTGATCTTTAAAGAACCAAGGCGTTTCTTTGATGCTTTCTTCTGTTGTTTTGCCGTCTTTGGTAACTTTTAGCGTAATGTTGCTAAATTTTCTCGCGGAAATAGCTTTACCATTTTCTGTAAACGCTGCAGGTGCTGTCATTGTCAATGCGTTTGTATCAGGGTTGTAACTAAGATACTGTGCGTAGCTTTTCATTTGTGACGTATCAGAATTTTTATCATTATTTATCACTTGCCACTGGATCTGCTTGCCATCCTTATCGGTTGCCGTTCCCGATGCCAGCTCATTGACAGCAGTATCAGATGGCTTATTTACCGTAAATTCTTTTAATTTTCTCAGCGTTATATAGTCAGAATCTGTGCCTTTGTGTGTTGTAGCCATATATACAGGAATCTTACGGCTTGTTTCACCATCATTCCAGTCTGTAACTGTTGGGGTGCCTATAACTTGATGTGAAGTGAAATCATAAGTCAAGCCACTCAACCCTTTGCCACCAATGACTTGTGATAGTCCAAATTTTGCCCAGCTGTGCGAACCAATGGTATTGCTGCTGATTTCACCCCAAACGTTCTTCGCATCTTGGCTCTTATAAATCCATGGTGTTTCCTTAACATCACTTACAGTAATTTTTGCACCATTGTCATCCGTAACTTGTAACGTAACGTTGTTGTACTTCCTTGCCATAACGTTCGACGCTTCGCCGCTAACTGACATATCGCCTTCGCTTGCAACTAATTGCTTCTTGTTAGCGTCATAATGTAATTGCTTACCGTATTCATGCATCAATGTAACATTAGCGTCTTTAGCGTTCGTGGAATTATCCGTCACTTGCCAATGTATTTGTGTACCGTTCTTATCGGTTGCCGTTCCCGATGCCAACACATTAGTATTTTCATCCTGAGCGGCGCGCACAACGGACGCAGCGGGCACAGAGTTCGTAAGGTGCTTAGGCGGATTGTTGCTCGGGCGCACAACGTGCGTTACGCCTGAAGACGCAGCAGCAGTTGCAGGTGTTGTACTCTTTGCGCGCGCAGGAGTGCTTGGCGTTGTGGCATTTGCCGCAAGCGCAGCGGCTGGCGTGCACACAGTGCAGGCAGCGGTAGCAATACTCATCATGGTTGACACAGCTACAAGCTTTGTTGATCTATCCATGTAACACTCACTCAAAATTAACGGAAGTAAACTCATAATTAACTCATTATAGTAAGATGGCGCCAAAATGAAAGCGATTTTCACATTTTTCTGAAAAGTTTTTAAACTTTGTTGCCCCACCTTAGCCAGGGAGTTGCATTTTAATTTTTCGTCAAAAATATTGAGTGAAATTGGACAAAAACACCACTTCTAACACGTAGCGTAGCTAGCGTATTTTTGAGGATTAGAAAGAATGCATTTATGCAGGTAAATAGGGGTATTTAATAAGAAAAAAGCTGGTAGGGGCGGTGGGACTCGAACCCACATGACCGAAGCCGGAGGATTTTAAGTCCTCTGCGTCTGCCAATTCCGCCACGCCCCCACTAAGCGCACTTGATTACTTTACCACGGATTACGCGTTTCATAAAGAACAAATTTACACGACGCGCCCTGGAGCAAGCGCACTCCGCAGCAAGCTGCACACAAGCGCACCATCAAAAACGCGCGCTCCGCTACAAGCCGCGCTCCACTACAAATGCAGCGGCGCTAATCCCGGCTTCCACGGCAGCGGTATAAAGTCACTGCGATAATCAGCCGCAGCACACAGCGCTAGCCCCGTAAGCAGGTCGTGTTCACTTACGATAATGGAGTTAAACTTCATCGACCGAATAAGCTCAGCCAAAATAATCGCACCGGAGAAAATAACCGACGCGCGCTTGCTTTGCAACCCGGGCCACGTTTCGAGCTCGGCCAGCGACATAGTGCTCATACGGCAAATGAGTTCTTCGATATCGTCCAACGTAAGCTCGTGCAAATGTACCTGCGAAGGATCGTAGGGCACAAGCTGTTTTTTCATGGCAACAAGCGACGTAGGTGTACCCCCGCACGCAATAACATGCTTGGGCTCAAGCCACAAAATGCCCTCTTCGTCAACAGCATACGAAAACTGTTTGTGTGCATACTCACGCGCACGCTGAACGCACTCCGGCTTTGGCGCGCCCGCAGCGGTGGTATCGGTATAAATGCCAAAACGGTCACTCACACGCCTGCAGCCAATCGAAAGCGACATAATGCGCTCAACCATGGGAACACGATGGCATGCGTTGGTAGTTACCACAGGTTGCGTGCGGTAGCCGGCTTCTTCGTCGAAGGTATAGCGCCCAACCGCCAGCTCGGTAGAGCCACCGCCATTATCAACCGCTAAAATTCTGTCGTCCATAAAGTCTTGACACACGCCAAAAAAAGTAAGACTACCTTCGGTTTTGCCGCCAATAACCTGACCAATAAGACCGCGCTGCTCAAGTCCGCTTATAAGTGGTTCAACATTTGACGACTCACGCGCCGCCGCAGTTAAAATGCAAGTAGCATATTCTACCTGGGCATCTTTCATAATAACAAGATAGTCATCAATGCAGCGGAGCACGCGTGCAATGGCCTCGGGCATAAGGCTGCCTGTATCGGTAAAACCTTTGCCCAAATCGCAAATGGTTGAGCGGCGCTGTTCAAACACAATAGGCGTAGTATCGGTTGAAAAAATGCCCAGTCGTACGGTAACGGTACCAATGTCAATGCATGCAATTTTAGCCATAAAAACCACCTAAAGATGTTGAACCGAATAGTTGCGCGGATAGGTGCGGTGTATGTGTACGTAACATCCATGCTGAGCATGACACGCGCTGCACAGGCTAACCATGCACACGCGCTGCACACGGCAACACGCAGCGCACGCACACCGCCGTATTAACTATAGTACGCATTGCCGCGCGCGCGAAATACAAAACGGTAAACGGCGTATACCGTCCGTAAGCGGAAGTGGGCTGGTATTACCATACGTGTTGCTGAATGACTAGTTAAATGCACTGCTGAGTGCGCCCGTGCACACGCGCATCCGTGCACACGCGCATCCGTGCACACGCGCATCCGTGCACACGCGCACAGCTCAAGGCCACAGCGCAGGTCAGACCTACTGTTTATTCCAGGCGCCTACTGTTTATTCCAGGTTGTCAGCGGATCGTACGCAAATAGCGTATCCAACATCGTTTGCAGCCAGCCACGTTTGTCCTCGTATTCAAGCTTCATATCACGCGCAGGGTCGTTTGGTTGCTCTTCGCCCTCAACCGTAACACCCACCTCGCCCGGACTCACATACCCGCGCAAGCGCGCCTCGTCCTCAATTCCCTCTTGCGTAAGCAGTTTGTCACGTTGAGTTGCAAGTTCGTCATTTTTTTGTTGAATAAGTTCGTACTTTTGCTGAAGCACTTCGCCTTCGCGCTGCGCAACATAAAACTCGCGAAACGGCACGAGAATACCCACAAGTATAATGCCAAAAATAACAATACCAATAACCAGCCTATGGGTAAAAAGCGTGCGAATTATGCCTGCAAGCTGCGCAAACTGAACAGCGGCCGAGTGGCTGTTGCGCTCGCGTTGTACGCGTTTATAGCTTTTACGCGCAGGAGCACGCTTGGCTGTACGTGCAGGCGCTGCAGTATTCGCAGGTACCGCAGGTGCAGGTACCGCAGGTGTACGCGCGGGATTCGCAGGCATAGCCACGCGCTGGTGTGGGCGCTGCTGAGAGGAACCGTTGTGCATACCGCTCACCTATCCTCGCCCGCCGCAGCATCGCACGCGCGACGAAATGCGTGCACGTACGTGCGCAGCGACGTTTCAGCATCAAGTTTGGCAGCGTCGGCGCTGCACACCACCAAAAACAACAACTCGCCTAAGGCGGCGTTAGCAGCGTCGGCATCGCCGGACGCCAAAGCAGCGGCATATGCATGCTCGGCTTTGGCAATTTTTTCTTGCACGTTGGTGGCGCTACACGGCAACATGGATAGTTTGCCCGCGCGATGGGCGTGTTTTTGCGCACTCATAAGGGCGGGAAGCGCCAGGGGAATAGAATCGAATACGCTAATCTCTTTGCCCGAAACGCGCTCTTTAGCTGCACGTTCGCGCTGTTTTACGCGCTCCCACACGGCTTGTACGGCGTCGGGATCTTGTGCGGCGGCAGCGGTTGAATTAAGAGCGTCGTTCGGGTTGTCATTCATCCCACCCGCGTTGTTCGCGCCTTCATCCGCGTCTGCAGACACGCGCGGATACTCGCCAAACACGTGCGGGTGCCTGCGGATAAGCTTTGATGCAAGCGCACGGCACACATCGTCAATCGTAAACGCACCCTCATCGGCCGCAATTTGTGCCTGCAACAGCACCTGCTCAAGCACGTCGCCGAGTTCTTCAACCATGTCGTCGCGCGAGCCTGCCTCAATCGCATCTATCGCTTCGTAACACTCTTCCAAAAAATGCTTCGTGGTGCTGCAATGCGTTTGCTCAAGGTCCCACGGGCAGCCATCGGGCTGTCTAAAACGCCACATAAGACGCACCAAGCGGTCGAAATCTGCGTGCGTGGTAGGCGCCGCGGTGCGCGTTGCAATAGCCTCATCAATCGATGCTTCCCACGCCCACGCTGTTGCGTCTGTACGCCCAGCTTCTTCTGTACGCGCCGCTTGTTTCCCCGTACGCGATGCTTGTTCACCCGCATTAGCCACGATGATCACTCAATTCTTTTAGATGCAGCACAACCTGACGCACAACGCCCGATGCTGCAAGTGGATACACCAGTTTCTTAGTTTTAGGATAAACGATTACGCGCTTGGCACGCAGCGCCACAGCGCGCTTATATGGAACCTCTATACCAAGCAGGGTGAGTTTGTGCATGGCAACCGCCACCGTTGTAATGCCCAACTGCGTGGCATACACGCGAATGCGCGCACGGTCAAACAAATTTTGCGCCGGCTCTTCCATGTCCCCGCATTCTTTGGTAATGGTTTTCTCAAGCTCATCAATTGTTTCGATATCGGTTGCATACGCAAGGCGGCGATACCACACAACACGCACGTCTACCTCGGGAATAAAGGCTTCATCAAAGTAAAATGGGGCCGAAATATTAATAACCACATCGCTTGCAACGTCGTCTTGGTGCTGACCGCGAATGTCGCGCACGGCCTCAGAAAGCATGTGCGTAAACAAATCGAATCCAACACTCGACAAATTACCATGCTGCTCGGCACCAACAAGCGAACCCGCGCCACGAATTTCGAGGTCTTTCATAGCAATGCGCATACCGCTCCCAAGCTCCTGGTGCTCGTAGATAGCTTCAAGACGGCGGCGCGCCTCGTCGGTAAGCGGCTGCGTTTCGGGGAACATAATGTAGGCGTACGCCTGGAGCCGCCCCCTACCAACACGGCCTTTGAGCTGGTACAACTGCGCAAGCCCAAGGCACTGAGCATCTTCGATAATAAGCGTATTAGTATGCGGGTTATCAATACCCGACTCAATAATAGTAGTAGCAACCAGCACGTCAATTTCACGCTCGGCAAACGACAACATAACGTCTTCAATTTCCGCAGCCGACATCTGCCCGTGTGCAACGCCAATGCGCGCTTCGGGCGCAGCACTGCGCACACGCTCAATGGCCTGGTCGATAGTGGCCACGCGATTGCTCACGTAGTACACCTGACCCGAGCGGGCAAGCTCAAAGCGAATGGCATCGCTTATTACATCGGCATCCCATTCGCCCACATGCACAATAACGGGCTTACGACCGGGTGGCGGCGTTAAAATAAGGCTCATGTCGCGCACACCGCTCATAGCCATCTGCATGGTGCGCGGTATGGGCGTTGCCGAAAGCGTAAGCACGTCTACCTGCTCACGAATGGTTTTAAGCTGCTCTTTATGCTGCACGCCAAAGCGCTGCTCTTCGTCGATAATAACAAGCCCCAAGTTAGCGGGATTTACGTCTGACGAAAGCAAGCGGTGCGTTCCAATAAGCACATCCACATCGCCCGCACTAAATCCCTCAAGTGCACGGCGCTGTTCAGCTGGAGAAATAAAACGTGACAGCACGCGAACACACAGGTCAAAAGGGGTAAAGCGCTCAAAAAATGTTTCAAAGTGCTGCTGCGCCAAAATGGTAGTTGGACACAGTACCATCACCTGCTTGCCATCCTGGCAGCACTTAAACGCAGCGCGCAGGGCAACTTCCGTTTTGCCAAAACCAACATCGCCGCACAGCAGCCTATCCATCGGCTTTGCCTGCTCCATGTCGGCCTTAATGTCGGCCAGCGCACGCTCCTGATCGCTCGTAAGCGTATAGGGAAAGCTCGCTTCCATATCGCGTTGTGCCTGGTTATCATACGAAAATCCATAACCGTGCACCGTTTGGCGACGCGTATACAAATCAACCAAATCGAATGCAAGCTTTTTTGCCGAAGCGCGCGCACGGCTGCACGCACGCGACCAGTCGGCACAATTAAGACGCGTAAGGCGCGGGTGCGAAGCGTCGGGGCCAATGTAGCGCGTTAACCTATCTACCTGCTCAAATGGCACATAGAGTTTGTCGTCATTAGCATAGATGAGCAAAAAATAGTCGCGCGGCTTGCCGCCCACATCCTGCCGCACAATTTTCCTAAAAAGCGCAATTCCGTGCGTAGCGTGAACAACATAATCGCCCGGCTTAAATGGAAAGGTAAGCTGCACCGGATCGATGCGCTGAAAGCGGTGATGCTGCGGATTTATGTGAATGCTTAAATCGCCAATAGAAAGCACGGCAAGGCGCGCCTTGGGGATAATAACGCCCGCGTGAATGGCGTCGTTCAAAAATACCACACGACCCGCAGGTAAACGCGTTGCATGAGCGTCTTCAAGCTCGCGGGCACTGGTAAACGAAATACCTGCATCGGAAAGACTGAGCTCAAGCGCATGTTGAGCATCGCGATTGGGAACAGCAAACACCACATGCATGCCGCGTTCAAACAGCTGACGAATGCGTTCGGTGAGTTTTGTTTGCGATCCGGCAATATGCGGCTGCTCAGCAACCACGCTATGCTGCGTTTTTGCACCAACGCGCGCAAACGACGACATCGAAAAACGCTGCTGCGAACCAAAGTCGAGCTGCTGGCAAGGGGTATACAGTCCCTGCATTGAGGCGCGGGCATTTTGGGCGCGCTGCTCTATATCGTCGTAGGCATGCTGGCAATCGTCGAACAGTGCACGCGGCTCGGCTAACACCACGCAGGTAGAAGCATCAATATAATCAATCGGACTCGCAGACGCGCCATACAACTCGCACAACAAGGCATCTGTGTAGGCCGTATAGCAGCCGTTTTCAAGGTGCTCAAGCTCCGTTTGGAGTGCGGCGTCTTCCTGCGCCCTGTCAAACAGCGCGGTGCGGGCGCGGGCAATTGTTTCGGGGGTAAGAGCCACCTCTTTGCACGCAAACACTTCAAGTGTTTCGAGCGGTGCAATTGTTTGACCTGTAGCAGGCAAAAAGCTGCGGATGGAGTCGATTTCGTTGCCAAAAAATTCAATGCGGACGCAGGTTTGTTCGGTTGCCGAAAAAATATCGAGTCTATCACCCTGCAAACAAAACATACCAGGCTGCGTAAGATCCCGCGGTGTTGTTGTGCGCTCGTAGCCCATAGCAAGCAGCGTGTGCGCCACATCGGAAGGCTGGTGCTCATCGGCAAGTGCGAGCACAAAAGGCGACGTATGCGCGCTCGTGGTGGGCGGCAAGCGACGCAGCAGAGAGCGCGCACTTGCAACCACAATGCACGGGGTGCCCGCGGCAAGCATATGCAGGGCTTTTGTGCGCGCGGCAACCACCGCTGCAGGCGCACACTCATCACTCCAGGGCATATCGCTTCTATTGGGGTAGGTGCACACGCAATCTGCCCCAAGCCAGCCAGCAAGCATCGACGCTGCACGTTCGCACGCTTCGTCACCTGCAACAACGTACAAATACGGTCGCGGCTGCAGTGCCCACAACGCCGCAAGTATAAGCGTGCGAGCACTTTGCGAAATTTCGAGCGTGCAATCCTCGCCGCGCGCAAGCGCCTCAAACGCCTGCTTAATTTCGTTACACGCGCATAATTGCTGTGCGAGGGTGGAAATAACCATTAGGCGTCTTTCTTACTGGTGTCCTTGTTGATATCGGCGCTGGTAGGTGTATCGGCGCTGGTAGCGGTAGTTGCCTGCGCACAAGCAGCTTCGTTATATGGGTGAATGCAACGCAGTGCATCGCAGTTTTTTGCTGCATACAGCACGCGCGCACCAAGCGGCTCAACCTCAAGGTGAATCATGTCGCCATCAAGTGATACTTCGCGCTCGCAGATCCATTCGTAGCAGTGCTGCTGAGCTGCAGCAGCTGTCGTAGCTGTCGTAACTGCCATAGCGGCGCTGGTATCCGCCGCGCCATCCGCGTCATCCGCGCCATCCGCGGCGGACGCAACGTGCGCGAGCATCGACGTAGTTGGAATATCAACTGCTTGCGCCAGCGTGGGATGCGTGTTAATGAGCAGGCACATGGTGGCGTCTTCGCTCGAACGCCACACACCAATTACGTCAAAGCCAAAGGAGTGCACAACCAAATCGCCGCAGGTAAGCACACTAAGCGCACGACGGAGCGCAAGCGCAGCCGTGTACGCCGCATACACGCGGTTGTTTTTTTCTTCCCACACAAAAGGCGCGCGGCAAAACGGATCGCTATAGCCCTGCATGCCCAGTTCATCGCCGTAATAAATGCAGGGAACACCAGGCAAGCTCATTTGCAACAGCGCAGAAAGCCACAAGCGCTTTTCAGCAAGCGTACGGGCAGCATCGCCCAAACGATAGCGATATTTGTCTTCTTCACTCAAATTCTCTTTTGCGGGAGCATCGCCGAGCAGCGTAAGTATACGTTCGCGGTCGTGACTACTCAGCAAATTAAACTCAGCATAAAAAATATCGCGCGGATAGTTTACCTGCAGAGATTCGATTGTTTGTGCCAAATAATCGGCAGAACTAGCGCGCGTCATATACGCAATAATTGCCTGACGCAAGGGGTAGTTCATAGTTGCATCAAGCTCTTTACCCTGAAAATACCTGCGTAAACCGCCGTGCGAGTGTTTGTGCGACGCATCTTCCCACACTTCGCCAATAACAACAGCATCGGGTTTTTCGGCAAGCGCCGCGCGTTTAATGTCTTCAACAAACTCGTCGCTAATCTCATCAACAACATCAAGGCGCCATGCGCGCGCACCCCGACGAAGCCAGGTGCGCACAACGCCATTCTCGCCACAAATAAGCTCACGAAAACCGCGGCAACCGTCCTTAATAGCAGGCAAATCGCTAATGCCCCACCAGCTTTTGTAGCTGCCATCTTCGTAAAAATCAAACCAATCATGATAGAGACTCTCGGAGTGCGAAGCTGGCAGCCCGGGGTAATTGCCATACGCGTTAAAGTAGCGCGAATCGCGGCCCACGTGGTTAAACACGCCGTCGAGCATAATAGAAATGCCGTGCTCACGCGCCCTATCGCACAGGGTAATAAAATCCTCATCGCTTCCAAGCAGCGGGTCTACGTGCATGTAATCAGCAGTGTCGTAGCGGTGGTTTGAGCACGCCTTAAAAATGGGGTTCAAATACAAGCAGCCAATGCCAAGCGATTCCAAATAATCGAGCTTGTCGATAATACCGCGCAAACTTCCGCCGTAAAAGTCCCACGCTTCCACGCTTCCATCAGCGGCGCGCGTGTACGACGGGTACGTATTCCAGTTGTCTACCAGCACGCGCGCAACGCCCTTATGCGGACGAGCAAGTGCTTCGCGGCAACGCTCTTCCCATTGCGCATCGCGGTTAAAGCGGTCGGGGAAAATTTGATACACGATGGAGCTTGTATACCAGCTTGGCTGCTGAGTGCGCTCGTTGTGATACACGGTAATTTGCCAGCCTGCAGGCTCCCCATACACAAAACAGCCCACGCCCGGCTTATCGGGCTGAGCTGCTCCGTAGCGCCACACATCGCCGTGCTCCGACGTTACCTGAAAGCTGTACCACATAATTTGTGGCTCATCAAACGAAAGCACCACCTCAAAGCGGCTGCCGCCCGAAAGCTCAGCTAACAGCGCGTCATCGGGCGTAACACGGTACATATCCAGCACTTCTTCTTTGGTGTCACTCCACAAACGCAGCGCCACGCGCGACGGCGAATCGTCCCACACATCCAGGGCAATGCGCATCTGTTCGCCCATATCAATTGCCCCCGGACAGCTGCGGTAACGCCTATCTAAACTATTGTGTTGAGCTCTCATTATCTACCTCTTAGTGTGTTTACTCGTATAGTTGGTATATCATTCAAAACAGCATAATCCCGCGGTACAAATCTTGTGCAAGGCTTGTACATCACGGGTTTTGTATAGAGTTATATCTCATATATAGTACACGTACTTGCAGCAGATAACGAGCATAGTGCACAAACGCGCGCATAAAAGCACGTATAATGCATGATTGTGCAGACGGCATTATTGCCGCTATTATTGCTGCAGGCGGCATTATTGCAACTGCTTGTACACCTCAACATAGTTACGCGCTTGCGTTTTCCAGCTAAAGTCTACCTTCATCACGCGTTGCTGCAGTGTGTGCCACGCATCAGCATCGCTTGTGTACAGCTCAAGCGCCCTATCAACCGCGTCCACCATTTCGCCCGCATTAATATTGGCAAAACTAAAGCCCAAGCCCTCGTGCGTAAACTTGTTGTAGGGCACCACGGTGTCACGCAAACCGCCCGTTTCGCGCACAATGCAAACGGCGCCATACCGCATGGCAATCATTTGCGACAAACCACACGGCTCAAACACCGACGGCATCAAAAACATGTCCGCACCTGCATACATGCGGTGCGAAAGCGCGTTGTTAAACGCCAGCGTTGTGCTCACGAGGCCGGGATAGGTTGCCGCAAAATACCTAAAAGCCTCTTCGTGGTTAGCGTCGCCATTACCAAGCACGGCAATTTGCACATGTCGATGCATTAAATCGTTCATTGCATAGCGAACCAAACCCAGTCCTTTTTGGTCGGTAAGCCGTCCCACCATTACAATAAGCGCCGCTGTTGGATCGCAGGTAAGGTGCAGCTCTTCTTGCAGCCGCGCTTTGCAATAGGCTTTGCGCTCCAATGTTTGCGGGCTATACGTGCGCGGAATAAAGGTATCGTGGCGCGGATCCCACGCGTGAATATCAATGCCGTTAAGAATACCGCGGGTAATGCACGCACGACGACGGATAAGCCAGTCGAGCCCCTCCCCGTAAAACGGAATTTGTATTTCGTTTGCATACGTGGGGCTCACCGTTAAAATTCTATCGGCATAGCACAACCCCGCCTGCAAAAAATTAATCGCATGGTCGCAGCAGTGCAGCTGACGCACGGCATCGGGCTTCGATGCAAGCCCCAGCACGTCGCCTATCATCTGATCGGTCATCTGACCTTGGAATTTAATGTTGTGAATCGACACCACCGTACGTATGGCGCTCATGTGGGGAATTTCGTGGTAAAACTCGTGCAAAAATACGGGTATAAGCGCCGTTTGCCAGTCGTTGCAGTGGATGATGTTAACGTGCAGCTCAGGTACATAGTGAATGGCTTCGCACACCGCTTTCGAGAAAAACGCAAAACGCTCGCCATCGTCAAACTGCCCATACAGCCCGCTGCGCTTAAAATAGTGCTCGTTATCCAAAAAGTAGTAGGTAATACCCTCATATACCAGCTTTTCTACGCCGCAATACTCGTAGCGCCAGGAAAGCGGCACATAAAATTCGGCAATACGCTCCATAGACGCAGCAAACTCAGATGGAATGTCGGAATATTTTGGCAGCACCACCGCCATGTGCACGCCGAGGCGCGCGAGCTGTGCTGGAAGCGAACCCGCAACGTCGGCTAACCCACCTGTTTTAACAAAAGGAACGCATTCCGACGCAGCAAAAAGCACCCGTGGCTGTTGGCTGCGACGCACGGGCGCCTGCTGCTGTTTCGGTTGGTGTTGCGTATGCTCTTGCTTTGATTGCTTCGATTGTTGTTGCTGCGATTGCACGTGTTGTTGCGGTTGCTGTTGTTGCTGTTGTTGCTGCCGTGCGCGGGTGCGCGGGCGTGCCTTGCCCGATGGACGCGTCTTGCGCTCCAAGCGCGAAGTTGATGGTGCCATAAGCGTCCTTTCTTTTGTGCAACTACACGGCTTCGTATCTGCGCATATGCATACAGCTCTGCCAAGGCAAAGGCGAGCGCCAAAACAACCTTGCACATAACGCTGCAATTAACCTTGCACTTATCGCTACAACACTGCATCGCACTGCTGCGTGGCGCTCAATAAACCGTGCTTAGGTGTTAGTACACCCTGTTAGTAATCTTTCTTTTCTTTTACAAAAATTGCATCGGGTGTTCCCCTCAGTTCAACCGACGCAGGTACGTGCACATTTCTGTCCACAATAGCGTGCTCAACGCGCGCTCCTTGTTCAATTATACACGACTGCATAATAATGGCATCATTTACCGTGGCACCATGTTTTACGATAACACCCCTGCCCAAAATTGAGTTGGTAACCGTACCATAAATGCGGCACGAGCCTGCAATGCGCGAATTACACACGCGCGAGCCGCTTTCAAACTTGGCGGGTGCATTATCGTGCGCTTTTGTGCGCACCGGCCAATCAACCGGAAAGAGTTCTTTAATAATTTCGGGATTGAGCAAATCCATATTCGACTGAAAATAACTGCGCTTGTTAAACACGGCCGAAACATAGCCGCCAAAATCGTATGCGTGCACGTGAATGTGGTGGTAGTCGTCGGCCATTGCTTCAAATAAATCGAGGTAGTCGCTTTGCGCATACCAGTCGAGCATGTCGAGCAGAAGGCTGCGTGCCATCACAAAACAGTCCAAAAACGCACAATCGCCAAACTCAATACCATGAACAACGCCACACACGCGGTGGTTTTCTACCGTAAAGCCAACAACATCGGCATCAACCTTAGTTGCGCGTTTGGTAACCACGGTAATGTCGGCACCAGCAGCCTCGTGAGCTGCAATAACGTCGTTGTAGTTAATGGTCATTACAAAGTTTGAGCTGGATAGCACCACATACTCACTGTTCGTACGCTCCAAAAACGCCCTATTTTGCGCAATGTCGCGTAGCAAAAAACGCGAACCGGTGCGGCTCGTACCAAACGCCGAGCCAGGAAGCACAAACAGCCCGCCCTTTTTGCGGTCGAGATCCCAATCTCTACCCGAGCCAATGTGGTCGATAATCGACCGATAATTGTAGGGCATAATCATGCCCACCGTACGAGCGCCACTGTTTACCATGTTTGACAAGGCAAAATCGAGCACACGATAGCGCCCCAAAAAGGGCATCGACGCGATGGGGCGCGTTTGCGCCAAGATACCAGGGTGTTTGGTGGAATAATTAGCGGTAATTAACCCAATAAATTTCTGCATCTTATTGCTCACCCTTTCCAACCACTACATCGTTGCCAATAACAGCTGTGTCGCGCGCCTGATCGACGCTTCCCAACATAACGTCTTCTTCGATAACAGAGTGCTCACCCAAAATGGCGCGCACCACATGTGCGCCGGCTTTTACTGTTGCCCCAGGTAACAGCACCGAATCCTCAATAATTACACGCTCGCCCACGTACGAATCAACCGAAATAATCGAATGCTTTACGCTGCCATAAATGGTGCAGCCGTTGCCCACCAAGCAGTCGTCGATGGAGCCTTGCGGCCCCACATACGCAGGTGGACGCGTTGATGCGTTTGACATAATGGTGTACGCCGGGTCGTGCAAATCAAACTCGGGGTGCTCACCGAGCAAATCCATGCTGGTATCGTGGTACGACGAAATGGTGCCCACGTCGCGCCAAAAACCGCGAAATTCATAGGTGTAGAGCTTGGCATTGTCGCGCAGCAATTTTGGAATAATATCACTGCCAAAGTCGTGCGTTGAAGTTTGATTAACCATGTCTTCGCGCAAGGCAGAAAGGAGCACGTCGCGACTAAAAATGTAAATGCCCATCGACGCCAAATTCGACTCAGGCTTTTTGGGTTTTTCGGCAAAATGTACAATACGGCCGTCGTCGTCCTGCGTAATAATGCCAAAACGCGACGCTTCCTCCCAAGCAACAGGCATAACCGCAATAGTAAGGTCGGCATCGTGTTTCTCGTGCGTAGCAAGCATTTCCTGGTAGTCCATGCTATACAGCTGGTCGCCCGAGAGTATAAGCACATAATCGGGGTTTGTTTGCTCGATAAAACCAATATTCTGCGTTACGGCATCGGCAGTGCCCGCATACCAGGAGCCACCCGATTGCGTAGCGAATGGCGGCAAAATCGAAATGCCGCCGCCGCTTTCGTTAAGGTTCCACGCCGCACCCGATCCAAGGTACGAATGCAGCAGATATGGCTGATATTGTGTAAGCACGCCAACCGTGGTGATACCAGAGTTTGCGCAGTTGGACAACGGAAAATCGATAATACGATACTTGCCGCCAAAGGATACAGCAGGCTTTGCGATTTCTTTTGTAAGCGCCTCAAGTCTGCTCCCCTGACCTCCGGCAAGAAGCATGGCAATGCATTTTCTGTTGCTCATGGTTAATCCTTTCTCGCCAGGTACATGGAGTGCTGCGCGCGGGCTAAGCATCCATGCCTAAGACCCTATATGCCAAATGTCACAAGCGTATTCACGTATGGTGCGATCGCTCGAGAAATACCCCGATTGTGCCGTGTTGTGTACCGCTTCGCTGTTCCACGCGTGCGCGTCGGTGTAGTGCTCCGTAAGCGTTTTCCACGCTTCAACGTAGGAATAAAAGTCGGCGAGCACCAAATCGTGGTCATTGTTGTTAAACAACTCGTCTTTTATACTTTCAAAATTGCCCGAGAGGTGCGCTAAGCTGCCATCGGTAAGGCTGTCGATAATGCGTCCCAAGCGCAAACGGTCGCGATTGTAGCGATCCCACGCCCAGTACGAACCAGACGCGCGCAAGTTTTCAACCTCTTTTGCATTAAGACCAAAGAGCTGGATGGCGTCCTCGCCCACAAGCTGCGCAATTTCGATGTTAGCGCCGTCGCGTGTGCCCAGCGTGTGTGCACCATTCATCATGAGTTTCATGTTCGACGTGCCCGAAGCCTCCGAGCCCGCCCAAGAAATTTGCTCTGAAATGTCGCACGCCGGGTAAATGTACTGCGCGTTTGACACAGCAAAATTGGGAACAAACGCCACTTTGATGAGGTCGAACACCTCAGGGTCGTTGTTTACTACATCGGCAACCGAATTAATAAGGCGAATAACTTCTTTTGCATAGGTGTAGCTTTGCGCCGCTTTGCCCGAGAAAATAAACGCTGTGGGCTCAATGTGCAGACCGGTGTGATGTTTAAGACGCGCATAAATATCCAATATTTTGAACACGCTTAAGAGCTGACGCTTGTAGGCATGGAACCTCTTTACATGCACGTCGAATATCATAGAAGGATCGATCTTAACGCCGCAGGCATGCTCAATGTACGTGCTTAACCGTGCCTTATTTATGCGCTTTGATTGAGCAAATCCCTCAAGGAACGCAGCATCGTGCTCAAATGCCGAAAGTTTTTCAAGCTCGCGTGCATCCTGCAGCCAGCCCGTACCAATTGCGTCTGAGATAAGCGCTGCATAACTCGGGTTTGCATTTGCCAAAAAGCGGCGGTGCGAAATACCGTTTGTTTTATTGGTAAACTTTTCGGGCCATAGCTCATAAAAACCGTTCAGCGTTTCACGCTCAAGAATCTTTGTGTGAAG
Organism: Atopobium massiliense; assembly: GCA_900343135.1. Lineage (GTDB taxonomy): Bacteria > Actinomycetota > Coriobacteriia > Coriobacteriales > Atopobiaceae > Fannyhessea > Fannyhessea massiliensis. The sequence continues at coordinate 115,601 of OPYK01000003.1, forward strand.
CTCGCTTACGCCGTTAACGGAGTGCGAAAACACCATCGATACGCAGGCCATACGCACTTTGTCGTCCCACAGCATAGCCGTTTTTGCAAGCAAATCTTGGCGATTAGCGCACTTTTCGTTAATAAGCTCATGAAAACGCTTATCCATTTCGTCAATAATCATGTATGTACGAGGAAGCAGCTGCCTAAACACCGAAATTGGCCAGCACTCAAGTGCCTCAGGCATAACCGTGTGATTGGTGTACGACACACATGCGCGCGCAATCTCAAACGCGTCGTTAAACTCAACGTCTTTCTCGTCCACCAAAATGCGCATAAGCTCAGGACCACACAGTGCAGGGTGCGTATCGTTTGTGTGAATTGCAACATACTGCGGCAGGCTATCCCATGCGCTGCCGTGCTCTCTTTCGAACGTGTCCAAAATTGAGTGAATACCAGCGCATACAAACAGGTACTCCTGCTTAAGACGCAAGAGCCTACCGTGCTCGCCCGAGTCGTTTGGATACAAAATTTGCGAAATAGCTTCTACGTCGTCGCGAAAACGCATTGCCTCGGCGTAGTTGCCCGCGTTAAATGCCGCAAGATTAAAGTTTTGTTCTGCTGGCTGTGCGCTCCATAAACGCAGGTTATTAATGGTTTTTCCGCCAAAGCCAACGATGGGTACGTCGTAGGGAACCGCCTTTACATAGGCTGCATCTTCTTGCGTAAACCAAAAGCGACCGTCTTTGTCGTGGCGCTCAACATGGCCGCCAAATGGCACAAGCACCGCGTCCGACGTGCGCTTACGCTCCCAAGGAAAGCCGCGCTCAAGCCAGTTGTCCATACGTTCAACCTGACGGCCACCCTCAATTACCTGGCGAAACAAGCCGTAGTGATAGCGCATGCCCATACCGTGCATGCGAATACCACATGCTGCTGCCGAATCCAAAAAGCAGGCCGCAAGCCTCCCCAAACCGCCGTTACCTAAACCTGGGTCTACCTCAAGCGATACAAGTTCGTCTAAATTAAGACCGAGCTTTTCGCAGCTTTCTTTAACCACATCGCGACAACCAAAGTTAAGCAGGTAGTTGTCGAGCAAAGGCCCAATAAGAAACTCGAGCGAAAAGTAGTATACATCCTTAACTTTATGAGCGTCGTCTTGCGCCAGAATAGCCGCCTGCTGCGTTTTTGCTTTTTGCGCAATAAGGCTAGCAAGTGCGTAAAAGCACTCTTGGTGGGTAAGGTGCGAAATCTTCCGTGCATACAGCGATTCTGCCATAGTAGTAAATTCGTTTATGCATTCTTCTGTATTGCTAAATAACGGTGACATACACTGCCTTTCTGATAATAGGTAAACGAGCGGCCTTTGTGCCACGTGCCACGTTCTGCGGGTGGCGTGCTTCGGGCGGCGCGCTGCGCACTCTATGCGCGCTACGCACGCTACGCACCAAGCCGTGCACGCATTTCATCTTGCATGGCTTTAAGCGTTGCTTGAGAAAATCTTCGCTTAAATTGTACAATAACGCCTGCTAGCGGAGGAATATCCATCACAAGCGACTGCGGCTGGCCGTGCGCGGGCTCAAGATCGGTTTTAAGCCACGCCGAACCGTGAACCACACCCGAACCACCAAACGCCAGCTCATCCGAGGAAAACGCCTCTTGCCAATAACCTGCGTGAGGCACGCCAATTCTAAAGTTGTGATACACCTCAACGCTAAAGTTAATAAGTACCAGCACGTCGTCGGTTGATTTGTGACCAAGGCGCATAAACGAAATTATCGACTGCCCGTTGTTATCAGCATCAATCCAGCTAAAGCCCTTCGAGCTAAACGCCTCAATCCACAACGCTGCATGCTTGTTATAAAAGTTGTTAAGCTCCTGAATGTAGTGCTGATATGCGCGGTGCGATTCGTAGTGCTCGGGCAAAAAGTACTGAATGCCCTCGTAGTAGCGCCACTCAATAAACTGCGCAATTTCGTTACCCATAAAGTTGAGCTTGCCGCCCGCGTGCGTCATTTGGTAGAGCGCAAGCGCGCGCATGCCCGCAAACTGACGCCAGTAATCGCCCGGCTGCCTGCGGATAAGCGAGCATTTACCGTGCACAACCTCATCGTGCGAAAGCGGCAAAATAAAGTTTTCGTCAAACTGATACATCGTGGTAAACGTAAGCAAATTATGCGCACCACAACGGAAGGGAAAGTCGCACTGAATGTAGTGCAGGGTATCGTTCATCCAGCCCATATCCCACTTAAAGTGGAAGCCCAAACCGCCAACCTCAGGCGGATAACTCACGAGTGGCCACGCCGTTGATTCTTCGGCGATGAGCAGCACGTATGGGAACTTGCGTGAAAGCGCCGTGTTGCACTGACGCAAAAACGCAACCGCTGTGTCGTTTTCCTCGGTGCCGCGCGCGTTGTATTTCTTTTGTGCGGGGTCGTCAATGCCAAAGTTAAGGTACAGCATGCTGCTTACGCCGTCTACACGAATGCCATCCACGTGGTATTCGTCGAGCCAAAATGACGCGTTCGAAATAAGAAAACTGCGCACTTCGCCGCGGCCAAAATCAAACATATACGTGCCCCAATTGGGATGTTCGCCCAGCTCATAGAGGCGCTCGCCGTTAAAGCGACCAAGGCCGTGCGCGTCTTTACAAAAGCCGCCGGGCACCCAGTCGAGAATAACGCCAATGCCTTCCTGGTGGCAGGTGTCAATAAAATGCTTAAACTCATCGGGCGTGCCAAAACGCGACGTAGGCGCATAATATCCCGTTATTTGATAGCCCCACGAGCCATCAAATGGGTGCTCCATAATGGGCATAATTTCGATGTGCGAGTAGCCCATCTTTTTTACATAAGGCACCAGCTCGCGTGTAAGGTCGTTATAGCTGTAGTAATCGCCGCGGCACGTCCACTCCCAGTTTTGGTTTTCGCCCTGTTGTTCGGCATTTTGTCTATCGGCATCTGAGGGCTTGCGCTTCCAGCTGCCCAAATGGCATTCAAAAATGTTAAGCGGCTTGTGCAACGCATCAAAATGCGCATGCGACCTGCGGTAAGCTGCGTCACTCCATGTATACGTGGACGGTGCCTGCAAAATTGAGGCTGTTTTTGGGCGAACTTCGCAAAATCGCGCATAGGGGTCGGCTTTATAAAACGACAGCCCGCTATGTGTTTCGATAAAGAATTTATATGCCTGACCTGCGTGTGCACCAGCAACAAAGCATTCCCATACGCCGTTACACACATGGTGCAGCTCGTGCGCACCTATATGCCAGTCGTTAAAATCGCCCACGACGTATACCGCGCGAACGCCGGGAGCCCATACCGAGAAGAAAAAGCCCCTCTCGCCATTAAGCTCAATTTCGTGCGCGCCAAGTTTGTTATAACTTTCGTACCAGGTGCCTTCTGCAAATAAAAACGCGTCATCGCTGGTAATGTGCACGCTTTGTTCGGTTGCAAGCGACATAGTGTACTCCTTAGTGCATCGGTTAGTGCAACAATTAGTGCAACAGTTTTCATAGGGCTTGTATGCAAACCCACATACACCTACGCGAAAATTGCGTACGTACTCTTATAATGAATGCAAATTGCTATGTAACATACGTTACATCCGTGAGCGGACGAATTTTGGCTTTAAGCGCAGCATACCACTTGCAATTAGGGCGAATTTTGAGCCATTGCACATGTTTGTAAACCGTAACATTGCGTACGGGCGTGGCGGATGTGGCGGGTGCTGGTGCGGTGACGCGGACGCTGGCGACGAGCACGCATGGTGACGGGGTTTTCTCAACAATAAAAAATGCAGCATATATGGGTACCATAGTTACAGATACGAAAGGCAAAAACAGGTGAAAGAAACAAAACGCCACATAACGGCCCGGGCGCTGGAGTTTTGCACGCGGATGCACGCGCGCTACCCCAGCGTGCAATCGGCGCTTAATTACACCGACGCGTTTACGCTTACCATTGCGGTGCTGCTATCTGCGCAAACAACCGACGCCGCCGTAAACAGCGTTACAGGCGAGCTGTTTTCGCGCTGGCCCACGCCTCAGGCAATGGCCACGGCTCCTATTGATAGCGTTGAGCAGGTCATACGTCGCATTGGCTTTTGGAAAACTAAAGCGCGCCACTGCGTTGATACCGCGCGCATGATTGTGGACGATTTTGGAGGAACCGTTCCGCGTACCATGGCCGAATTAACGCGCCTACCAGGCGTTGGACGCAAAACTGCCAACATAGTTATGAACAAAGCGTTTAATAATGCCGAGGGTATTGCTGTGGATACGCATGTATTTCGTATTGCAACGCGGCTTGAGTTTACTCACGCTGCAACGCCGCTTGCCGCCGAACAAGACTTGCTTGCCATTATTCCGCGTGAGCTGTGGTGCAACGTAAACGAAGAGTGGATTCATTTTGGACGAGAGATTTGTCCCGCGCGAAAACCGCACTGCGATACGTGTTTTGAACGCGATTTGTGCCCCTTTGCTGCGCGTATGCAACAACGGTAGGGTTACGGATGTGCGTTTCTCAAACCTCCCCACGCACGCTTCCAAAGCCTCTTACAAAAAAGGTTGAGCGATATTAGAAAAAAGTTTTGTAAGCGCAGCACCACTAGCGCGCGCGGTCGCGCAGCTTTTTGTAGTGCGCAATAAAGCCTGCGCTCGTACTGCCTTCAAAACCATCGGCAGCAACTACGCCATGCTCGTCACTCACTAAAAATATCTCTTGTGGCACATCTTTTTTTGCCTGAAGGTTATGCAGCAAATCGGGATCTTTTACCACGGTTATACTAAGCGTACAAGCAAGGTCAAAAATGAGTGAATTGGCACCCGACGCGGCCTGCTGCTGCTCGCAGCCCCACACAAGCGTGTTACCAGTACACGCCCACAGCTGCTCGGGCGCAACACCGCAATATTGCCACTCGGCAAACGACTGCGCAGCACGAGCACATAAGGCAGAAAGACGCGTGGACGCAAGCGGTTTATATGGTCCTAATGTCATTGCCGCCTTGCCCGCCTCATCAACAACCAGCATAAGCACGCCATCGGGAAACTCAGCAGAGCCGTCGTAGAGCGTCCACTCAATGTGCTGCTTTGCCCAGGCAACAAGATGCTTGCTTACTGCCTCGCCATTGCAGGTACGCTGCAAAAGCGCACGCAGATGCCTATGTTGAAGAGGTAGCGTGCGATTTGCAAGACGCCAGCGGCACACAATGGCGGGCTTGCCAATGCTAAAGCCATCAACATGCATTGATGCAGCAGCATCGTTGGGTGCATGTGGCGTAAACCCTTTGGCGTATGGTGATGGAGAATCGTGAAGCATAGTTGTTCAAAGCCTTAGGTTGAAGGTATCTTACAAGCATTGGGACGCAGCAGGTACGCACATCGCGTACGTGATGCGCGAGCAAACCATATGAAAAACCCTGCTTTAACACAGGTTAAAACAGGGGAAATTACAACTGGCGGAGAGCTGGGGATTCGAACCCCAGATAGAGTTTGCACCCTATACTCGCTTAGCAGGCGAGCACCTTCGGCCACTCGGTCAGCTCTCCATGTGTGCTCTTCATAGTAGCATATCGGTGCTCATTATAAGCCGCAAAAAATACAATTGCAAAACTCACTCACTAAAAAGCCGTATTTCATACTGCACCGGCGCTGGCGCGGGCACGCATGGGCGCGCGTGGTTTCATATTGTAAATGCAAATGACATGGGTGTTTATCAGCAGCTTTGATATATCCGTATGCCATCATGCAAAAATTTTTTTATTTTTGGACAAATCGCTCTTGACATCTTGCTAAACAAGTGCGATCCTAATATCAGTTGCGGCGTTACCTCAGCTGGATAGAGGGTCTGACTACGAATCAGAACGTCACAGGTTCGAATCCTGTACGCCGCACCATTTGAATTTCCGCTCCCCCTTGGGAGCTTTTTTATTACCAATCTACCAAACTTTGGTTTGACATTATAAATTGTTGACGTACAATTGTTCTATACAGAAAGGAGTATCATGTACAACACGCCACCGCCCATCCCGCACTTCAGCGAGCAGCTCATACACAACCGCAACAACATTCTCTTGCAGCTTACGCTCCCCGCTAGCAGCACAAGCCAAAACGTGTATGTGTATTTTCCTGCTCGGGCGCGCAAGCTCATCTATAAGCAATTGCAGGTTGAGTTTGCTTATTTCTTGCGCACACACCCTCAGTATTATCAACCAAATATACGGGGCTTTTTGCATCGCTATACAGCAGCGTCGTCGCTAAGCTCGTTGTGTGCCGTGTGTTCGTCGTATAACTTGCTCACGCTTTCTGTACTGGGCGATTGCTTTAGACGTGTGGGTGTTCCTTACACGCGTGCCACGGTAAAAGATGGCGTGGTGCAACTTCGAGTGTTTCGTCACTAATACCAGCGAGAAGCTATACAAAAAAAACCCCGCATGCTGCAAGAAGCACACGGGGTACGGTTTCACGGATATGTTCGAGCGCTAGTAGGCACACGGGCACCTGCACGGGCAACTACATGAGCAACTACATGAGCGCGTACATAGGCATCTAGCTGTGCTTTAGCTTGTTCAAGATGTTGGTCGCCAACAAGTTTAAAGCGTTAGTCGCCGCAATGTGGAATTACTTCGAGTCCGCGCATGTAGGGGCGCAGCGCCTCAGGTACAACAATTGAGCCGTCGGCCTGTTGATAGTTTTCCATAATGGCAGCCATCGTACGTCCAACAGCCAAACCAGAACCGTTAAGCGTGTGAACGTAACGAGTGCCCTTAAACGATGCAGCATCGCGATAACGAATGTTTGCACGGCGCGCCTGGAAATCCCAGCAGTTAGAGCACGACGAAATCTCCTTGTAGTTGTTGTAACTCGGCAGCCACACCTCAAGGTCGTAGCACTTGCACGCAGAAAAACCAATGTCGCCGGTGCACAGCGATACCACACGGTAGGGCAAGCCAAGTGTTTGCAAGCAGGCTTCTGCCTCGCCCACCATCAATTCAAGTTCGTTCATTGAGTTTTCGGGGGTGGCAAACTTTACCATTTCTACCTTGTCAAACTCGTGCACACGAATAATACCGCGCGTGTCACGACCAGCCGAACCTGCTTCTTCTCTAAAGCACGGAGTAAACGCGGTATAAAGCAGCGGCAACTGCGCAGCATCGAGCACTTCATCGCGGTGCAAGTTGGTGAGCATAACCTCTGCCGTTGGAATAAGATACAAATTGTCGCTTACATGGAACAGGTCTTCGTCGAACTTTGGCAGCTGACCGGTACCAAACAGCGAATCGTAATTCGTAAGAACAGGAGGCCACCACTCTTTAAATCCTGCTTTTGCATGCATATCAATAAAGAAGTTAATGAGCGCGCGTTCCATTTGTGCACCATAACCACCCAGCACGTAAAAGCGCGAACCCGCAAGTTTAACGCCTCTATCAAAGTCGATCATTTTGTTAGCAGTTCCCAAATCCCAGTGAGCGCTCGGCTCAAAATCGAAGCTTGTTGGGGTGCCCCACCTGCGGACTTCTACATTTTCACTATCGTCTTTGCCGTAGGGAACACTCGCGTCGGGAATGTTTGGAATGGCGCTTACTAAATCGTGCAGCTTTTGTTCGCATTCGGTACGCGTACGCTCAAGCTCGGCTATGCGCTCCTTGTTGTGCGCAACTTCTTGCTTGGCGTCTTGCGCTTCTTGCGTTTTGCCCGCTGCCATCAGCTTGCCTATCTGCTTCGATACGGCATTACGGTGTGCCTGCAGCTTTTCAACTTCTACAATGGTTGAACGACGCTGTTCATCCAGGGCAAAAAATGCATCCCTATCCCAGTGAGCGTTTTGGCGAGAAGCGCACGCCTTGTCAACACAATCGGGATTTTCTCTTACAAACTTAATGTCGAGCATCTTCTCTCCTTACCTGGGATTTGTTGCTATGTATGCAAGCGCACGCGTGTGCGTGTGAGCAACGGGTGAGTTCTACCAGCAACTCACGCATGTAACCATTACAAAATCAGCTAACTTATGATGTAGTATAACAGGCTCACGATATGTACACATGTGACGCAGGAAGTTTATACATAAACTTAAAATGACGTGCAGTAAGAAGGCGCTATAAAGTGCATACACAACGCATATAACGCAATGCGCGACGCACGTAACGCGCGTAACGTATATACTTATACGCACGGTTGCGCGCGGGTTTGCACACATGCGCACAAACAAGCACGTGCGTGCAGCGATGGCGTGCAATGATGCGCAACCACACCATGCTCGTTTAGGCAAGATGTGCTCTTGCTGCTATGAACACGCGTAAAAGGAGCTAACATGGATACTGTTGCACAACTGTTTGAGCAGCTCGGACAATTCTTTAACTGGCTTTTTGGCACCCGGTTGGGCGTAATGTGGCTGGTTATTGGTGGTATTTTGTTCTTTGTTGTTATTGCTATTGTGCTCGAAATTAAAACGCGTAAGCGCTACAAAAACCATGCCAAACAAGAGGGCGATTTTGATTTATTCGACTCTGACGACGAAAGTGGTTGGAGCGATTTTGAGGAAGATAATAAGTAGCAAGTAACATGCAAACCACGCACGCAGGCGCAGGTAATAAGGGAAATGGTGCGGGCGAAAGGACTTGAACCTTCACGAGGGAACCCTCATATGCACCTGAAGCATACGCGTCTGCCAATTCCGCCACGCCCGCATAGATGTTTATCTTACCGCAACAAGCCGCATGTGTGCAAGCTCCCATGCAACACACATCAAAATGTACAAAACGAACGCATAAACGGATATTAATAGATATAAACACGAGATGTAAGCACATACCACGCGTAACGCAAGAACACAACGCATGAAAAACGAAGGGTCACATATATACGCACATCGGCACACGCGCGCAAGCTGCACGCAAGCACCACTGCGCACAACTGCACCGCCTGCAACAAAGTCACCCATACCCACAAGAAAGCACCCCTATGTTTCAACCTAACCAGCAACAACCACAACGCCCCCTGTATGCGCCACCAGGCATGATGCCGCAAGGCGCAGCTCCAACCGACATGGTACTCGGTCGCTGGCGCATTATGGACGTGTGCACCACGGGCGGCTTTGGCGACGTGCTTATTTGTTGGGACACGCGCTTGCAGCGCCGCGTTGCCATAAAGCGCATCGCGCTTGGCGATTATGTCGCACAAGGCACCAATGGCGAAGATGCAGGCTATGGCACCTATCCGCACACACCATACCAGCAAGGCTCCTACCAGCCCAATTACACACCACAGCAGCCGTTGCAGCAGCAATTTCAGCAGCAATTTCAACAACCGTTTCAGCAGCAAGCACCCGCGCAAAGCGCGATGAGCGAGGCGCTTGCCGAAGCCCGCATGGCGTCGATGCTTTCTCACCCAAACATAGTAACTATGTACGATTTTGAAACCGACGGCGCATATGCCTACCTGGTAATGGAGTATATCGACGGCATTACCCTCTCTGAGCTACTCTCCCGCGTAGAAAACGGCTGCCTTACCGGCGATGAGGCGTGTTACGTTACCGATGCAATTTGCTCTGCGGTGGCTTGCGCGCACGAAAATAGGGTGCTTCACCTCGATATTAAGCCCGCTAACATCATGTTCGACCATACCGGTCGCGTAAAGCTCTGCGACTTTGGTATGGCAACCTTGGCGTCGGCCGCCGGGTATGGCGATGCACGCGGAGGCACCGTGGGCTACATGCCACTGGAGCAAATTGAAGGCGACTTGGTGGACGAGCGCAGCGATATTTTTTCGCTGGCCTGTGTTATTTGGCAGTCACTTACGTCGGTAAGTCCGTTTGCCGCCCAAGACGCCGAGCACTCCTTAAAGCTCATCGAAAAAGGTCCAAAGCCGCCGTTATCGTCTTATCACCTTGATATACCTGCGGTTTCGCAAACACTGGTTGAGCAAACCCTTACCCGCGCACTTGCGCCATATCCTCAAACGCGTTTGGCTCACGTAGACGAACTCAAAGGTGCACTGTGCTCAGTGTTAGGCGATGCTCAGGCGGGCAAGCGTTCTATTCAGCATTTGGTTGAGCAGGCGCTTGCCGATGACGAAACCGACGACGAAACCATAAAAGAAAAGCTACCCATAACGTTTCGCTATCCGTGGTTAGGCGGGGTGCTTAGCCGAGCTATTACCTGCGCGCTTTCGCTCCCCTTCGTGATAGTACTGTGCTTTACGCTCAACATGAACGGCTGGGTAAGCGCCCTGTTGTGTGCCGCCTGCGTTGCTGCAGGTATATGGTGGCAAGCGGGCTGCAGCCTTATTGGCATAGCGCTTGGTGCCTTTGCACTTATTTCAAGCCCAAGCATTCTTAGCCTGCCTGGCATTACGCTTCTGCTTCTGTACCTCATATGCGCTGGTGGATGGTGGTATATGGCAGGATGCACCAGTGAACATTCAGCCATATATGCCTATGCGCCCACCATAAGCGGCGCGCGGTTTATAAGCTGCATTCTTACGCCGCGCGCAAGCACGCCTATCGCAAGCGTAGTGCACCTTGTATGGAGTACGCTGTGGTCGATGTGTATTCATGCACTCCTGGTTTGCACAGTAAACGGCGCTGCAGGTGCGGGTGCTGCAGGTATAAACGCCGAGGCTGCAGGCCTATTTCTTGCACATCGCATAACACCTAGCTTTATGTGTGCGCTTGCTTGGTGTGCAGCCGCCTGCGCGCTCAGCACATATATCTATCAACATAAATACACAAAAGCGTGGCGCATAACCGCACAACTTATAGCTACCTGCGGTTTTATCGCCAGCTACGCCTGCTGCGGCACAGCATCACTCCATGAAGCTTTCGGTGTTTGGCAGGGTTTTGGTATATGGAGCATGATAATTGCGGTATGCTTAAGTGTACTTATGCTTATTTTTACCAGTAACACATCCACTCATCTAACACATGAGGAGGTAGACAGTGGCAGTGAACTTAATTAAAACGTTTGAGCAGCGCATGAACAGCGTATTTGGCGCCGGACAACAAGGTATCCGTGCACCGTTTTCCATACGCAAGCTGGCAAAACATGCCGCGCGCGAAATGGAAGCACAAACGTACGAAATCGACGGCATTAACACCGCCCCTGCCCTGTACACCATTTTAGTTTCGAGCGGCGACGACGTTATTATGCGTTCGCTGTACGGCAAGTTTGCACAGGAAGTAGCCAGTTTTATCGAAGCAAAAGCGCAGTCGCGTGCCTATGTATTTTGTGGCAAACCGCTCGTACGTTTTATGGTAGATCCCGCACTTAAAAGTGGTAAGTTTGCCGTTTTTGCCGACAATATTGATACGCGCACCCTCGAAAAATTGCGCTGCGAAGAAGACGCATTTTTGTCGGGGTCGCTTGGTTTAGGCGGCGCCGCAAGCGAGCAGCTTTCGGGCGAAGTGCGCATTATAAATCCCAAGCCAGCTGCACCTGCCGTTGCTGCTGCACCTGCACCGATGTCCGTGGCAACGCCCGAACCGGAACCTGTTGCTGCGCCCGTGGCACCAGCAGCACCCGCACCTGCGGCAACTCCCACGCCAGAAGCCACACGCAAGCCAACGCCGCGTAGTGCAACCGCACTCGAAAACCAAACGCCTGCACATAACGCAGCAAACGACGCTATGCCCGCCATGCAGCCCATCATCCCTATCACCCCCACACTCGACGAAACAGCAGCGGGCGATTTTGCGCCGCTGGTGGGTCGCGATTTGGACGAATCGGCTGGTCTCAACGTTATTCCCGAAAATTATGCAAATTACGCTTCGGCAAACATTAACATGGCGCCCGTAAGCGTAAGCCCGCAGCGCGTGTCCGCAGCAATGCCAGCTGCCGCGCCAGCCGCAGTAACACCAGGTGCAGTGCCCTATACACCACAATCGAACTACTCACCAAACGTGCCATTAGTAAATATGCGCAGGCACATGACTAACGCCGCCGCCTATAGCGCACAAGCCGCAGGCTCAGCTGCTGGCGCAGCCGGGTTAGCTGGAGCAGCAGCCATGCCGGGTGCACCGCTACAAGCGCAGGCACAAATACCTGACCAAGCAGCGCCAACGCAACGTCGCACGCCAGCACAAAACCCCTATGCACCGCGTGCCACCTTCCTTCTCATTAACCGCCAAACAGGTGAAACGTATGAAGGTAGCGCCCCCTCTTGTACTATTGGGCGCGAAAAGGCAAGCAGTCAAATTGTGTTGCGCGATCCAAACATTTCGCGCTGTCATGCCGAAATTACCTACAACCAGGGCGCCTGGTACATTCGCGACTGCGGCTCTACCAACGGCACGCTGGTAAACGATGTTGCAACCGAAACATGCCAGCTCAACGATGGCGACGTTATTACCCTCGCGCTTACAAACCTAGAGTTTAGAGGTAATTAGTATGGTTGACCTTTTACTCTTTGCGGGGCGCATTGTATTAGTTGTCTTTTTGTACTTGTTTTTATTCTTGGCAATGAAAACCGGTATTGGACTTGTGCGTATGCAGCGCAAAGACGACGCAATTTGGTTTGTTGATGTTGAAAAAGGCGCAAAAAAGCTGCGCGGTTTGCACGTAGACGTGCTGGGCCCCGTGGTTATTGGTCGCTCACCTTCATCCGACATTGTGTTGGACGAGCCATTTGTGTCTTCTACCCATGCGCGTTTTACCCTGCAGGGGCCAGCGCTTGTGCTTGAAGACTTGCAATCAACAAACGGTACGCTGGTAAATGGCTGTGGTATCGATCAGCCAGTAACACTTCGTGATGGCGACGAAGTGCAAATTGGCGACACCATTATGAGGGTGAGCCGCCGATGAGCACGTTGCCGCATACCGATTCAACTGCATCACCTGCGGAAACTACGCCAGTTTCTGCTGCTATGCCTGTTGCTGCGGCTCCTGCTGCAGCTCCTGTAGCTGCGGCGCCCACAACAAGCCCCGACACAACAGCCGACCTTGCCGATGCGCGCCTTGCACAAGCAGCACAAAGTGCACAAGATGCACAAAGTGCGCCTACGCCGGAGCCACCAACGCAACCAACGCAGGTACAGCAGGTACAGCAGGTGCAGCAACCAATGCAATCACCACAAACACATGGTGCAGCGCACACACAACCGCACCCGCGCACCGTGTCAGAAGGTTCATCCCTAACAACTCCTGCAAGCGAAACGGTTACCACGCGCGCATACACACCCGAGCCAACAGACGCACAAGGTGCCTACGCCGCCTTTGCCCATGCCGTGCTAAGCTGGGTAAACCGCACAGCGCGTGCTGCACTTACACGCATCATCCCCAAAAAGGGTGCAAACGGCCATTTTTTTGCCGCACCGCAGCACAACACCGATAACATGATGCCTGCCACAAGCCCGGGTCACAATTCAATCGACGTACACAAGCGTCGCGGAACCGACGCAAGGCGTGGCGCAGATGCGCAGCTCATATGGGGCGCGCGCAGCGACGTTGGTCTTGTGCGTGAACACAACGAAGACTCGTTTTTGGTGCAACCTCCCGTGTTTGCCGTATGCGATGGTATGGGCGGCCACGAAGCGGGCGAAGTTGCAAGCTTTATTGCCGTAGACACCATTGGGAAAAACGCTCCCCTGCAGGCAAACGACGTGCTGTTGGGTGCTGCCGTTGAATCGGCAAATACCGAAATTATCACCCAAGCGCAACACGGCGTAGGAAGGCCGGGCATGGGCTGCACAGCATCGGCAGTTGTTATCGAGAACAACAAGCTTGCCGTTGCGCACGTGGGCGACTCGCGCGTGTACCTTTTGCACCACGGCTGTTTGGTGCGCCTTACGCACGACCACTCGTTTGTAGAAGAGCTGGTAGATGCTGGTGAAATTACTGCCGACGAGGCCCGCGTTCACCCAAAGCGCTCCTACATTACGCGCGCGCTTGGCTCCGACCCCAACATGTATGCCGACCACTTTACCATCGACGTTACCATCCAAGACCGCGTTATTATTTGTTCGGACGGCCTTTCGTCGATGATTGAAGATTCGCAGATAGAAGCCCTTGCCGTATCGAGTGCTCACCCGCAAAACTGCGCCGACAACCTTGTGGCGGCTGCACTGCAAGCAGGCGGCTATGACAACGTAAGCGTGGTTGTTATTGATATTAAAGACGACGGTGTACTTGAGCAGGGCAAAAAACTCCACCGTAAACGTTTTGCTATATTTGGCGCCCTTGCCGGCATTACGCTCGTTATTCTGTTTTTGGCAGGCATTTTGCTTGTTAACAGCTCGTGGTACCTGGCAAGCAGCAACGACAAAGTGTGCATCTACCAGGGCATTAACGCAAAATTCCTGGGGCTTCCCCTTTCACACCTTTCAAGTACCACCTCAATTACCGTAACCGACCTTCCCGCCATGGTGCAGGAATCGCTTGAGCGCGGACTTCGTGTTGATTCCGAAGCTGAAGCGCGTACGGTTGTTGAGAATTATCGCGATCAAATTAATGAAGAAAAATCGGCGGCGGCAGTAGCTGCTAATAGAGCAGCTAACGGCACGCAAACATCGCCCGCAAATCCTGCCGAGCCGCAAGACACAGGCGACGCAGCAGCAGGCACAAGCGGTGCAATAGACACAAGTGACACAGCAAGCACGAGCGGCGCAAGTTTTTCGGGCGAAACAGGCAGCTCCGCAGCGCGCGATGCATCGTACACCAGCGAATGTACCAGCAACTGTAACGACACGTTCGATAACACTGCAGCAACACTCACTGCGCGCGAGGTGACGAACCATGAATAGCATTTCCAACACCCGCCGCGCCCTTGAACTGGGGCTTTTGTGCGCAAGCGCGATTCCAACAACCCTGCTGTACGTGCTGTACATAGTAAACGCGCACATCCCGCTTACCATAGCTACGCTCGCTGTACCCATTGGGCTTTTTGTGGCGTTTGCCATCTGCCACATTGCCGTGCGCATCTACGCACCCGCGGCCGACCCCGTTATTTTGCCCCTTGTGTTTTTGCTCAGCGGCGTGGGCATTGCGTTTGTCACGCGCCTTGCGCCATCAGCGGCAATTAACCAAATTATCTGGCTGTTTATATCGGTAGCTGCGCTTGTTTGCACGCTCATTTTTGTGCCAAGCATTCACGATCTTGCAAACTACAAGTTTACGCTTGGTGTGGCGGGCATATTACTGCTGGTAGCACCCATGCTAATCGGCACCGAGCTCGGCGGCTCTAAGCTGTGGATTACCTTTGGCGGCTTCTCATTCCAACCAGGCGAGCTTGCCAAAATTCTCATCATTCTCTTCCTCGCGTTTTTCCTGGCCGAAAACCGCGAAATTCTCTCTGCCACAGCAATTTCCTGGGGGCCCATTCAACTACCACGCCCGCGCATGCTGGCACCGCTGCTCATCATGTGGTGTCTGAGCCTGCTTGTGGTTGTGTTCGAACGCGACCTTGGTAGCGCGCTGTTGTTCTTCTCGTTTTTTGTGGTTATGCTTTATGTGTGCACCGGCAAAGTGTCGTACGTTGTTATTTCGTGCGCGCTGCTCATCGCGGGCGGTGTGCTGTGCTATCACCTGTTTTCGCACGTACAAGTGCGTGTTAACATGTGGCTTAACCCCTTTAGCGATCCTAGCAACAAGGGCTTGCAAATTGTGCAATCGCTCTATTCACTTGCCGATGGCGGCATGGTTGGTGCAGGTATTGGGCGCGGACTTCCCACCCTCATTCCTGTTGTTGCATCCGACTTTATTTTCTCAGCCATAGGCGAAGAGCTGGGCTTTTTAGGCGCATCAAGCATTTTGCTTTGCTTTGTGCTCCTTGCGGTTCGCGGATTTACCACCGCTGCACGTGCAAAAAGCGACGTTGCTGCTTTTGCAGCCGCAGGCTTATGTGCTGCCCTTGTTATTCAGGCGTTTATCATCGTTGCAGGCACCACCAAGCTCTTGCCGCTTACCGGCGTTACGCTGCCCTTTATGAGCCAGGGTGGCTCATCTCTTCTCGCAAGCTTTATTACCGTTGGCTTGCTTCTTAAAGCGGGCGACGAAGGCACAGGTAGAAGCACACAAATCGATATGACAAACCAGGGTCAAAGCATGCTCAAAAGTGTTGGCAGCAAACTCATTAGCAATAAACTTGCCAACAACCCGCATGTGCGCGCACACTTTGCGCTCGACACACCCGAATCGGGCGTGCTGGGTCGCGTTGCCCTCGGGCGCAGGCTCGTGCATCTGTTGGGTGCATGCTGCGTGCTATTTGCCCTGCTTATCACCAATCTTACCTACGTACAAATTGTTGATGCGCAGCGCTTGCAGTCGCTTCCAAGCAACAATCACACCATTAAGAAAAACTCCCACATAAAACGTGGTGCCATTATTAGCTCCGATGGCGTAACACTTGCCGAATCGGTCCAGCAAGAAGATGGCCACTACGAGCGCTCTTATCCAAACGGCAATCTAGCTGCGCATACGCTGGGTTATGTGTCGCTACGTTACGGTACCTCGGGCATTGAGGCGCGCCTTAACGATACGCTCATTTCGCGCAAAAACTACTCGTCAATAGCCGATGTTGTGTACTCCATGGCGGGCATTGCAAAACCTGGTCCCTCGGCAGTGCTTACCATCAACTCGCAAATGCAAAAAGCGGCGCAGGCGGCGCTTAAGGGTTATACCGGCTCAATTGTTGCTATAAACCCAACAACAGGAGCTATTCTTGCCAAGGCGTCAAGTCCCTCCTACAATTTGCAGCACGTGGGCGAAGCACTTAAGGACGAATCGGGCACGGGCTCGCTTATCGACCGTTCAACGCATGTGCTGTATGCTCCGGGTTCAACCTTTAAGGTGGTAACGCTCGCCGCAGCACTCGAATCGGGTGCAGTTACACTCAGCAGCAAATTTAACGCACCCGCCAAGCTCACCGTTGACGGCGCGCAAATTACCAACTATAAAAACGAAGATTTTGGTACGATTAGCGTAAAAGATGCACTCAGCGTTTCTTCGAACACCGCATTTGCGCAGATTGTAGCCAAAGTTGGAGCCGATAAACTAGTAAACTATGCTCGCGCGTTTGGCTATGGTACCCCGCTTGGGATCGACTTTTCAACGCGCGCGGCACTCATGCCAAAACCCGAGGAGATGACGGGCTGGGAGCTTGCGTGGGCGGCGAGCGGACAGCCAGTTGGCATGCACGAAAGCCCTGCAGGCCCTCAATCAACCACCATGCAAAACGCTGTTGTAGCTGCAACAATTGCAAATTCCGGCATTGCCATGAATCCGTTTGTGGTAGATCATTTGCTAACCAGTGAAGGCGCAAGCATTGCAAAAACAACGCCGCGCACCCTGCAACAGGTAATAAGCGCTCAAACCGCCGACACTCTAAAAGAGGCAATGCTCTATGTGGTTGAGAAGGGCACCGGACAAGCCGCTCGCATAAACGGCGTTAAAGTTGCGGGTAAAACGGGTACCGCCGAAGTTTCGCCAGGTGTTGCTAACTCGCACTTTATTGGTTTTGCCCCCTTTGACCAGCCCACCGTTGCCATTGCGGTAACCATTGAAGGTGCGCCCGGTCACGACGTACACGGTAAAGCAGCCGCCATTGCAGGTAAGGTACTTGCAGCCTGCCTTAACATTCAGGCATTGGGGGCGGCGAAATGACGATACCAACACACCCGCAGCTTATACGCACCGCGCGCACTATGCATAAGCTGCATGAATACCCCGCACGAACCCAACGCGCCACGCTTGTGCGGCTTTCATTAAACGAACCATTCTCTCGTAGCGTTAGGAGAGTCAATGCCAGATAGAATTCTTGGTGGACGATACATCATTCAAGACAAAATAGGCACCGGTGGCATGGCCGTTGTATATCGCGGGCTTGATAACCGGTTAGGAAGGCAAGTTGCCATCAAAACCATGCTGCCGCAATATGCAGCCGACCCCTCCTTTGCTGCACGATTTAAGCAAGAAGCGCAGGCTGCAGCTGCACTTCAAAGCCCCTACATCGTTTCGGTGTACGACTGGGGTAAAGACAACGATACCTACTTTATCGCCATGGAATATTTGCGCGGCACCGACCTTAAAAGTGGCGTGCGCAAGCACGGCGCCCTCGACAGCAAAAAAGTGGCGCAAATTGGCTCGCAAATAGCGCAAGCACTAAGCGTGGCTCACAAGCACGACATCATTCACCGCGACATTAAGCCGCAAAACATCATGGTGCAGCCCGATGGCAACATCAAGGTGATGGACTTTGGTATTGCTCACGCAAAAAATAGCCACCTTACTACCGACAATTCCGTGCTTGGTACGGCACACTATGTGTCGCCCGAGCAAACACAAGGAAAACCACTTGGTCCTACCACCGACATTTACTCGTTGGGTATTGTTATGTATGAGGCTGCAACCGGCGTTGTGCCGTTTGACGGTGATGATGCCATTACTGTTGCATTAAAGCAGGTAAACGAGCAGCCCATTCCCCCATCACAGCGTAATCCGCGCGTAGATGCTGCGCTTGAGCAAATTATTTTGCGCTGCATGCAAAAAGATCCAGCCATGCGCTATCAGCATGCCGAAGATGTGTTTGCAGCATTGCGCGAATACCTAGCAGGTCGCATGCCCCAGCAGGTAGCACCCGCAGGCGCCACACTGCCTGTGATGTCGGCAACTCCGCTGGCAAGCCCCGTATCTTCGCCCAACAAAACAAAAACGCTACCACGCATTGCAAACGCAAACATAAGTAGTCCGCGAAAGCCACTAACAAGCGCCACGCAGCACGCGCAGCTTGCCGCTCAACAGGAGCGCAAAAGCCGCAAAGCCAAAACCATTGCCGCTGTTATTGTGGGTATTCTTGCAGCTATTGGCGTTGCAGTTGCACTTGTTACCATGCTTGGGCAAACGGCCGACGAAAAACCCGTCCCCAACCTTATAAACCTCACCCAACAGGAAGCACTGTTTGCAATTGAGAACTCTGGCTATTTCCAAAAGGGCACCATAAAAGAGGAATATTCAGACACAGTGGAAAAAGGTCGCGTGCTTGACCAAGATCCAAACGCAGGTAGAATGGCGAAAAAGGGCACGCCGATTAATTTTTCGGTATCGAAAGGCGCAGCTCCCGCTGCCGATGTTGTAGTTCCCGACCTTAAGGGAAAGTCGCCATCTGAGGCAGACGCACTTCTTGCCAAGGCGGGGCTAAAAAGCCAAGCGGGCGACTCGATTAATTCAACCGACGTAGAAATTGGCAAGATTGCTGCACAATCACCGGCGCCAAACGCGCAGGCAAAAGCAGGCGATACCGTTACCTACCAGCTCTCGAAGGGCCCCGAAGAGGTAGACGTGCCATCGCAGGTAGGAAAAACTGAAAGCGCGGCCAGAAGCGCACTTGAGGGACTTGAGCTTAAAGTAGCCACCAAACAGGCAGAATCGGACAAACCGGAGGGCACGGTTCTTAAACAAGACGTTGTTGGAAAATCTACCAAGGGTTCAACCATTACACTTACCATTGCCAAGAAAGCGGAGCAACAAGACCTCACGCAGTACGTACAACCGGGCGACGACGCGCAAAGCGCTATTTCAAAGCTCGAAGGCGCAGGGTTCACAGTAAACGTGCGACACAAAACAGATAGCAACGCTGCAAAAGGCACGGTTATTTCTGCGCCAAGCAAAGCACGTGCTGGTGGAACGGTAACAATTACCGTGTCTGATGGCGCACAGGCGCAATCGAGCGATACACAACAGTCGCAGTAGTGCTGTGACGGTGCCCGCAAGCGGGGCTGCACTGCTAGCACCCTGTGGTGCTCACCTGTGCTGCCGGCATCACGCATCATAATTCACCCAATACAACAGTACCCCGTGGGGCATGATTGCCGCCCACGGGGTACTATTTGTGTTTATTGTAGCAAAGCGCACTGCCATATTAAAGCATAATGTGCACCTTTTTGAATATTTTGCCCAATTAGTTGGCTAATAGTTAATAGCTAATTGCTGCCCTATTCCAAAACGTCATCACCTTTCGCACGTAAAAGCCCGCGCATGTTGGCAAGCGTAAGTGCAAAGGTATATCCATTATGAATATACGCAGCGTGAATAGGCGACATTATACCAAGCAAGCCAAGCAGAATAAGCGAGCTGTTTACGCCTACAATTCCCACAAAGCCGTTGTGCACACGCTGCATAAGCAGCTGCGACGCCGTACGCGCCACCACTAGTGAGTGGAGCTGTTGGTTGTGAATAGAAATATCCGCAACCGCGCGTGCAATATCGCTTGCATCCGAAAGAGCAATTGACACGTTTGCCTGCGCTAATGCGGGCGAATCGTTAATGCCGTCGCCCACCATGGCAACCGTATACCCCTCGCGCTGCGCCTGCTTAATAAACGCCAGCTTGTCCTCGGGCAACACCTGCGCCTTGTACTCATCAATATGAAGAGCCGAAGCAACCTGAGCAGCAATGTGCTCGCTATCACCCGTGAGCATAACCACGCGCGAAAAACCCTGGTCTTTAAGCGCGCAAATGGTCGCCGCAGCGTCCGCACGCAGCGGGTCGTTAATGCACAGCACACCCGCAAGCTGCTTGTCGTACGACATATAAATATAGCTTAGATGCGCTTTGTGCTTGCGTGCCACACCCGCAAGCTGCTCTTCCAAATTGGCAGGTTTAGCTGCGTGTTCAACGTCAAACACAAAACGGCTCGAGCCAACACACACCACCTTGCCATTCACGTGCGTTTTAATGCCGTGCGCCACCACATACTCAACCTTCGTGTGCACTTCCTTAGTATGGTCGAGGTGCTGTGCTGCAGCGGCGCTGGTAATGGCACGTGCCACGCTGTGCGGGAAATGCTCCTCGATGCACGCAGCAATGCGCAAAATTTCCGACGCCGGAAGTTCACAAAAACTTATCACATCAACAAGCTCGGGCACCGCGCGGGTAAGCGTTCCGGTTTTGTCAAACACAATCATATCGGCCGCGGCCATGGCTTCAAAAAACTTACCGCCCTTCACCACAATGCCGTTTTTCACCATTTCGTCCATCGCACTTGCAATGGCAATGGGCACCGAAAGCTTAATCGCACACGAATAATCAACCATAAGCACACTTAGAGCCTGGCGAATATTACGCGTGAGAAGCCCAACAACAAAAAATCCAATAAAGCTGTATGGCACCAGACCGTCGGCCAGGCGCTCTGCCTTCGACTGTGCCTGCGCTTTGAGTTGAGCCGATTCTTCAACCATTTCAACAATGCTGTCGATGCGGGAATTGCCTGCTTGCGCAGTAGTGCGCACAATAATGTCGCCCGATTCAAGGGCTGTACCTGCATAAACACTATCTTCAGGGTCTTTGTGCACCAGGCGCGACTCACCCGTAAGCGAGGCCTCGTTTACCTCGGCTGCGCCCAGCACCACCACACCATCAACCGGAATAGACGCACCGCTTAGCACGTGAATTTCGTCGCCCGGCACAATACTCTCAAGCGCAACTTTGACGTCTTCGCCCAAAACGCGCTTCCACACCCATTGCGAGCGGCTCACAATGCCGCCCTTAAGCGACAGTTTGGTGCGTGCTTGCACATGCTGCTGTACGCAGTCGCTTAGGCTGAGCAAAAACATAATCGTTCCGGCGCTGGCAAGCTCGCCACGCGCAATCGAAATAGCAATAACACACGCGTCGAGCACCTCAACACGCAGCTCTTTTTCAGCAAGACTTTCAATACCTTTGCGAATAAAAAACCACGCCCGATACGCAATCCACGCAAAAAAGAGTGGTAGCGGCAAGGGAATACTGTGAATAATTACGCGGTGGAACAACAGATGTGCCACGTTAAGCATAAACGTATTGTGTTCCTGCAAACTTTCGTACGCAAGCGCCTTTGAATTAAGCGCGGGCTCAGAAACCGCAGGCAAGCTAAGGCTCGTTGTGTTGGCAAGGTAGCTGCATACGTCCTCGTAGATGGCCTGATTTTGCAGCTGATTTTGCAACTGGTTTCGTGCATCATCAAACTCAACAATAAGCGACATGTTAGCTGGATGAACGCTAGCGCGTACAACGCCCTCAAGCGCCATAATGTCATACGCAAGCCCGCGCGCCTCTGTTGCAGAAATAAATCCCGCATCAAGCACAAATCTCACGCGCGTACTCGTGCGCGATTGTATGGTAAATTGCATGAGTATCTCTAAACACGCACGCGCGCACTAATGCGCAGCTTGTGGGGCCACTTCTGCGGCTGCTTGCGTGCACGCCGCAGTAGTTTCGTTGTGTGCAATGCCATATTTCGAAGCAAGTTCTGCACGAATACCAGGTTCAAGTTCAGCCAAACGCGCACGTACAGCAGCATCGAGCTTTGCTTGCTCGCGCGCTTCTGCACGGACATCGGAAGCCTCGTCGATAATCGTTTGCAGCTCGCGTGTGCACGCGTCACTTACACGCATACCAAGCACCGTAGTGCGAACGGCAGCTTTGCGCATCGACTCTTTTGTGGTAATTCCAGCAACAACGCCTGCAAGTGCAACGCCTGCAGCAGCATAGAATGCATGTACATATTTCATAGCAATTCCTTCCCTGTGGGGTCTATAAAAAACACGCTTGGATAAGCCACGCGCAAAAGTGCGTGTCCTCTCGTTATCCAAGCTCGTGCTACTTTGAGCTTACCCACAATTACGCACGAAAACAAGGAGATTTTGTCTGAGTATTCTGTGTTTGTTAGCACATGTTAACCTGTAACTAACTTTACCTGCGCAAACCATATTTACTGTTGACATCAGGTAACAATAATTGTTGGCAAGTTATGGTGGAATTGTGTGTACACGCGAGGAAAAACCGTGTCTTTACCGCGTTTAAGGAAAGCTATATCACAACTCTAGCCTCAGCGTTACCATCGCACGCACAAAAAAGGCGCCCAAAGGACGCCTGTTATAGGTGATGGTGACCCCGATTGGATTCGAACCAACGACACCAGGTTTAGGAAACCTGTGCTCTATCCCCTGAGCTACGAGGCCAAAACTGTGTGAGCCGTGTTTATTATGACACAAGCCCGCGGCAGGTGCACGCCTGCCACACTAACGCCTAAAAAATGCCTTAACCGATTGCAACAATCCGGGGTTAGCCTGTTTTTCGGCTTCAACGTGTGCAGCCTCATCGTTCAAGATAGAAATGAGCTTTTTGGTAGTCATGCCCGCAACACGATCGTCGGTAATGCGCCGAAGCGGACGTGTTGTGCGTATGTCGTAAATAAACGAAATAATAACCAGGGCATATGCAACAACAATTAACCCAATAACCACCATACCCGCAGGCGACGTGGGCTCGTTGTACGCTTCCCTGTAGCACAAATTCACAATCCAGGAGCACACAATAGCGGCAAAGCCGGTGCCCAACATCGACCAGGTAATGTGCTGATGGTGGCGATACTCGGGGTTGCGGTTGAGTAAAATACGCGACACCGTAAGACGCCTATCGCGATCATCGCGCTCTTGCGCACGGGCACGGCGGCGTTCAACCTTGCTCATTTGCGACACAGGTGGTTTTTTCGACGCTTCGCGCACACCAGCTGCCTTCTCGCGCGCAGGTTTTGCACGCGCGCTCGACGATTTAAGTGCGCCCTTCTTCTCGCCTGCAGTTGCATTTGCGCTGGTTGCAGCATCACCACGAGTATCATGCGCGGCAGCGGCTGCCTCACCTTTGGTGTCGTTGCCAAACGGAAGGGTGCCTGCGCGTTTCGCTTCTTCTTTAGCTGCATTAATGGTGTCTAACAGTGACATGCCTACTCCTTACCACCACGAAAACGCCTTGTGCGCGGTGGTGTTGTTCATTGGTTGCGTATATGAGCGTATCACATACTACAACACTTTCTCAACCAATTTTTGAGCTGCACTACCCATGTGAGTAAAAAGACGGCAGCTCGCTCCACGTTCATCTTCATCTCCGCACGGGGTTCAATGTCCGGGAGCGTGTGGTTCAAGTTCAGGTTCAAGTTCAAGTTCAATGCGCACGCAGTTCAAGTTCAGGTTCAACTCGCGCGCAGTTCAAGTTCACCGTAACA
Organism: Atopobium massiliense; assembly: GCA_900343135.1. Taxonomy (GTDB): domain Bacteria; phylum Actinomycetota; class Coriobacteriia; order Coriobacteriales; family Atopobiaceae; genus Fannyhessea; species Fannyhessea massiliensis. The sequence goes on from OPYK01000003.1 coordinate 139,544, forward strand.
GCGAGCGCCTACATGGTTATGGCATGCGTTTGCCCTTCCTCCACGGGTTGAACAAGGGGGATACTCAGCGTAAACGTAGTACCCTTTCCCAGAGTTGATTCAACCGAAATGCGTCCGTGGTGCTTATCGATAATTTCCTTCGTAAGCGCAAGACCAATGCCCAAGCCGCCCGAAACGCGCCCGCGGCTTGCGTCAGAGCGCCAAAAGCGCGCAAATACACGCGGAATATCCTCTTTTGCAATACCAATACCCGTGTCGCTCACAAAAATGTTCACTTCACTACGTGTTTTCGAAATACCCGCAACAACCCAGCCGTTGCTTGGTGTATAGCGAAGCGCGTTTGACAAAATGTTGGTAACCGCCTCACGAATAAGGTCGCTATCCATTTCTACCATGCATTCATGCTCGTTTGTTTTGTCGTCAAAGCGCAAACGCAAGCCCCGCTCAGAAAACATTTGCTGCTGCATGGCAACAAGGCTTTTTACCAGGTACACGGCATCAGACGACTCAATTTTAAGGGCACGCGTGCCGTTTTCAATACGCGACAGGCGAAGCATGGCATCTACCAGGCGCGATAGGCGTCTTACCTCGGCTGCAACAGTTTCGTAGTGCTCGTTATCGGCAGGAAGCACACCGTCTTGCATACCTTCCACTGTTGCCAGCATCGCCATAAGCGGCGTACGCAGCTCGTGGGCAACATCCGACGTAAGCCTATGTTCAAATTTAATGTCACGTTCAAGTTCGCTTGCCATGCTATCAAATGTTTCGGCAAGTCGACCAATTTCGTCGTCGCCCTTAAGCCCTGTTCGCGCAGTTAAATCACCATTTCGTATTTGCGCCGCGGTAGACGTAATACGCTTTATCGGCTTGGTAAATGCGTGCGATGCGCCATACGAAAGCGCGCAGGCAAGCAAAATAGCAATGGTTGCAGCTGCTAAAATTGCAGCGTACGAATTACGGCGAAACACATCGTCGCTTTTTGTTACAAGCGATTCAGAGCCAAACGCCCACAGACGAACCGAACCCAAATATTCGCCCTCACGAGACAAAATATCCGCAGATGCAGTAGCGTTTTCGCTGATGGGCTGCCCGTCGTCGTTGGTAGGCACGGGAACCGAACGCGACGTTTGTGCATCGCGCGACGGCAGCGCCTCGCCCACCTTAGAACCAACAAGCACGTTGCCATACAGCACGTTGCCTTGTTCATCGGTAATTTCAATACCTACGTCACTTGGCAAGGCAAGCGATGCTGCACCCGTTATTACCGAATTTTCCCAGCCCCCATTGCGTGAATACTGTTTGCCCAGCGTAGTGGCTATTTTTTGTGCCATGTGCTGCATACCACTACGCGTGTACGACTGAAACTGGTCTTCCCATACAACAGCCAACACAATGCTTAAAATAACCGCAGTCATAAACGCCGTAAGCGCAAAATACGCAGTCATACGTCCTGTAAAGGTTTTTGCGGGACGCGTTGAGGCATTGTGCCCCATGGTGTTAAACAACACTTTTGCGGGGTCGTCTACCTCACCGCGAAAATCGGCATACAGCGCATCCTGCATCGTTTCATACAACTCTTTCTGAGGTGCTGACGATGATGTCTGCGTATTGTTATCGTTAGGTTGAGTGGGCGACTCATTGGTGGGTTGGGTCATATAATCACCTCGGATACCGTGAATGATGTGCACGAGTTATACGCCGTGCAAAAACCGTGCAAAAAACCCTGAGCCCACACAAGCGGGCGCAGGGTTTATAACTATCAACGTGGCAGCTAATCGTGCAGCTAATCGTGCAACTAATCGTGCAGCACGCACGCGCTACGATTGTGCAGAAGCCGATGCACCCGCAGGAGCTTCAAAACGATACCCAACGCCATGCACGGTGTATAACCAGCGCGGATTGCGCGGATCGTCGCCCAGCTTTGCACGAAGATTCTTTACGTGGCTATCAATCGTGCGCTCGTAGCCCTCAAAATCGTAACCGAGCACTTTCTCAACAAGCTCCATGCGCGTATACACGCGTCCCGGATAGCGGGCAAGGGTGGTGAGCAGCTTAAACTCCGATGCCGTAAGGTCGATTTCTTTGTTTTCAACAAGAACTTTATGACCCGAAATATCAATAACAAGCTGACCAAAGTCGAGCACCTCAAGCGCGGGTTCTACTTCGCTATGAGCACGACGCAAAAGTGCACGTACACGAGCCACAAGCTCACGCGGAGAGAACGGCTTAATGAGATAATCGTCGGCACCAAGCTCAAGACCAATAATCCTGTCTTCTACCTCGCCTTTTGCGGTAAGCATAATAATAGGGACGTTAGAAGTTTCGCGCACGGCACGACATACGCGCTCGCCCGAAAGTTTGGGCAGCATAAGGTCGAGGATAATAAGATCGAATGAATGCTTCTCAAATTCCTCAAGAGCGTTTTGACCATCGCCAACACCGCGAACGAAATAACCTTCACGCTCAAGATATGCACTCACTGCTTCGCGAATGGTTTTCTCGTCTTCTACTAAAAGTATGCGCTTTTCATCTGAAGCCATGGAGGCCTCCTTTACTATCGAGAAGATACATGTTTGCAATCAGAATTTTACATATATAGTTTAACATCAAAATTAGCGCGCAAGAGCGTAATATTACATGCTAAACAAACGTACCACCATATTTTTTGGATAGCCGGTGTCTTTGTCCTTAATGGTTGCATAGGTAACAAAGGTTTTTTGCTCACCCGCGCACGCGGGGTACTCGCCAAAGTCGCTACACCGGTTTGCCGCAGGCAGCACCGAATAGCTCTTGGTAGCTGTGTTAATCACAAAGTACGACGTGCGGTTGCGCACAATAAACGTGTCGCCATAGCCACACACGGGCGCGGACGGCTCGCGCGCAAGCACGCACAGCCCGTCTGTAGTGCCAATATACGTGCCCATTTTGCCCAATAAACCACCCGATTGATAATTTGCTGCAATCGAAAATGCAAATTTATTCGAAATATATTGAACATCAAGCGGTGCAACGCCGCTCGGCAGCGTAAGCGTAGCTGTGGTTGAACTAAACCCACTCGACAGCGTATACGCATTCATGCAATAAAGCTGGCTTTTTTGCACCGTTAAGCGAGGAACCAGCACGCACGTACCCTTTGAAATGCTCGGCGGGCACGCAAACTTCCCGTTTGACTCAACTACCTGCTGCGCTTGCTCATCGCCAAGCTTCCATATATATGCATACGAATGAGAACGCGCCTTCGACTTTTTTGGATGCGGGCACACCTGCCACACCACGCTCGACCCCGAAACCGCAAACTGCGCGGGCAAATAATCGCTGGTAGATTGCCACAATTCCAACACGCTGCCATGGGTGGCACCGTTTGCCATTGCCTGGGCATACAACGACCAGTTGTGCGTTACCACATCAAGCTCAATCCATGCATACAGCGCGTTTGAGCAGCGCACATCATAAATCACATAATTTGCGCTGTCTTTGGTATACACATCGGCAATAACGTCGCTTATCGTGCCTTTTTCGAGCGACAACACGCAGCCCTTAACCATAGGCAGCGCCAGCGCCGAAGGACTAATGGCAGCAATCATGGTGCCGTCCGACGGGTAAAACGTGGTGCCGCGCGGAAACTCCCAGGCAGAGCCCGCTTTAAGCGGCATGTCAACCACGTTGTAATTACTCTCGTTGGTTTGCGGGTCAATGATGTAGTCGGCGGGAATATCGGTTACCACACCCGGTTGAGAAGGCACACTCGCACGCTTACATCCGCTGGTAGATACCGCAATTGCCGCAAGGGTGCCTACTGCTGAGGTTGCACGCAAAAAACCTCGGCGGCTAAGACCCCACCTGCCGCGCGCCGCGGCCGGGTGGTCATGTGTGTCAGTATCCAATATGCGGGGTAACTTCATACTCAAACTTTCTTTATGCGCGAGGAGCTTAAACACGGCGTAGCAGCTCAACCACCGTGGCATTGCTCACGCGCGCTAAAACTCCAAGCCTTTCAACCTGTCAAATACCACATCAACGTGGTGCAAAAACGTATGCGGATCAAAAATTGCATCAAGCGTAGCAGCCGAAAGCGTGCAGCGCTCGTCCTTCTCAAGAAAATCACGCAACGTATGCTGACCTGTACAATGCTGAATTTCGTGCCACGTGCTCATCGAAGCTTTTTGCACCACAGCGTAGGCGTCTTCGCGCGTAATACCCGTATCTACCAGCGCAAGCAGCACCTTCGACGAAAAAATAAGGCCACGCGTTTGGTTCAAATTGTATTTCATGCGCTCCTGATACAGCACAAGCCCCTTCACAATCCGCAACAAACAGTGCAGCATGTGGTCAAGAGCAATAAAACTATCCGCCTGCGCCACACGCTCAGCCGAAGAGTGACTAATATCGCGCTCGTGCCACAGCGCCACGTTATCATAAGCTACCTGCGCGTTTGCCTTCACGACGCGCGCAAGACCGCATACCTTTTCGCAGGTAATGGGGTTGCGTTTATGCGGCATAGCACTCGACCCCTTCTGACCTGCGCGAAATGGCTCTTCTGCTTCAAGCGTATCCGTTTTTTGCAGCGCGCGAATTTCAGTTGCAATACGCTCGCACGTTGCCGCGCAACATGCCAGCACGCTCGCAACAAACGCATGGTGATCGCGGCTAATTACCTGCGTAGACACCGGATCTACCGCAAGATGCAAGCGCTCACACACAAACTGCTCAACACGCGGATCGATAGACGAATACGTGCCCACCGCACCAGAAATTGCACCATAAGCAATGTTCTGCCGCGCAAGCTGCAGCCGCTCGTAAGCGCGCTTAAGCTCCCACGCCCAGCTTGCAAACTTCAAGCCAAACACCATCGGCTCAGCGTGAATACCATGGGTTCTACCCACACACAAGGTGTCGCGCTCTTCAAACGCGCGCGTTTTGCACACCTCACCCAAGCTGCGCACTCGCTCAGATAAGCGGTCGATGGCCTGCGTTAAAATGTAGCACAGCGCCGTATCACCCAAATCGGTGCTCGTCATGCCATAATGCACCCAACGGCTCGGCTTTGGCGCGCCCGGCTCCACATCGGCATCGATATACTGAGCCATGTTCGTTAAAAACGCAATCACGTCGTGGTTGGTAACCTTTTCAATTTCGTCAATTTCATGGGCATCTACCTGCGCATGCGCACGTATCCACGCCGCCTCCTGCTTCGTTATGCCACTGTCGCCAATCTCCGCATGCGCCTCACACGCCAAAACTTCAACTTCCTGCCACACCTTATATTTATGAGCGAGCGAAAAAAGCTCCCCCATTTCGGGCTCTGTATACCTATCAATCATGCAAACCTCGCTTTAGCAACTCATCGTTATGGTTATATCTACAGCGCATGCAACGTACATACAGCCGCACCACGCTCCATCAGCGACTATTTTCCCTGCTTAATGGTTGAAAGCGGTGTAAGATCCGCAACATCATATGCATCATCCCACGAAAGCTTTTGCCACTGACTCGCCTCAAAATCGCCTGCACCGTCGCCATCCTGATATGTTTTCTCGCTCACCTTTTTAAGCGTGTTGCTAAAAAATGCATACAGCTCCGACTGGCACACGCCGTCTTTTTTGCGCGTATACAGCAGTGTTTCGTGTTTTACATTGCGGCTTAAATATGCCTCAACTTTGCCGCCTTTTTCCAGGTTAAATGTTGTTTTTGGGTGAGTAAACGAGTCTTCATAACCGCCCGACATAAGCACAGCTGCACTGTACGACGAAGGATTATCAGCGTTGCCGTCGGTGCCCAAAAGCACCACGTCGGCAATATTGTTTTTGTCAATATCGCACATAAGATACTTGTATGTTTTAAATGCCGCGCCGCCCTTTTTCGCAAGGTACGTTTGCGGATTCTTCAACGCTTGTTCGTACTGCGTGTAAGCAACTTCAAGCTCTTTTTTACCGCTGTCACCATTAGCATCACCGGCACCGTTCTTATCTTTTTTATTATCATCTACCTGCGGCTGCGTTTGTGCGGGCTGCGATTGGGCAACTTGTTGCGCGGTTTGATTTTGTTGGCGCGTCTGCTGCTGCGTTGCATACACGTATGCACCAAATGCAACAATTCCCACAACTAACACGCCACAAACCCCGTAAAGCAACCACGGACGTTTGGGTTTTTGCGTGTCGATGTCGGTAAATTGCCCCGGCTGATTAGACTGCGCAGGCGTGGGGTTGTTAAATGTAGCCATAATTCCTTCTAACGTCATAGGTTTGTAAGGCGATATATCTATTGTATCTAAAATAGCGATCGAAGATGTCCGCAACATCGCTGCGCCGTGCCTGTGGCTCGCATGCGCCTAGCGTTCAGCAGGTATACCAGCTGCTCTATGTGCGCGGCATGCGTGTAACGTGGTCGAGCTTCACGCGCGTTTCACGCGCACAGCACAAGTCGTGGATTTCTCTTCACAAATAAACACTTTTTTACTTTTTTGGGTGCATTTCTTCTCGTTTTGTAGGAAAATAATCTAGCTTATTGAGCACACCGTGCGCATAAGCGCGTGTGATGTGGGTCGTTAGCTCAGTTGGTAGAGCAGGGGACTTTTAATCCCAAGGTCAAGGGTTCGACTCCCTTACGACCCACCACGTTTTTTCTTTTCTCTCCTTTTTCTTCCCCTTTTCTTACATATCTTCTTTCATGTTATATAACAGGCTTAATGTAAAGCCATTAGTATATTCACCATAAACAAAAATTAGGACTTAAAGTTTGCAGAATTGCAAACAGATTAACGCGGAGTTCCAAAACCTCAAATTAACGGAAGGTAAAAAATGTTACATGTTGATTTCAGTTTGGGGCAAACTTTAAATAATGGTTGATATTCTTTACTTCTCGTACTTAAATAGTGGCAATCGAATACACCAAACCGTTGAAGCGGAGATAACGGCAGTGATGCCTCTACAGAGAGTCTGCGATGCTGAGAATCAGGCGAGAAACAAGCTGTCAAATGGACCGCTGAGGGCGCAGTCAAATGAAGTATCAGAGCGCACGCGCGCAACTTCAGAGTATTCTGCGACGTAAGACGCACGTTACGCGCCGGAAATGTGTTGGCATTTCTTAAGAGCACAAACAATGTTTGTGAATCAAGGTGGCACCGCGGATAGCACTTGCACTATGCATGCAGCATTCGTCCTTGATGGAGCATATCCATGAGGGGCGATTTTTGTTTGCTCGACATTTGCTCGACATTATTACCGCAGGTACAACGGTGTAACGCCACAGCTAATCGGCACATCACTCCTTATGGTGCACATGCACAAAGGAGGCTACCATGTGCACTCACACCGCAGATAACACACGTACCACCGCCGGCACGCAACCCCATACCCACCATGCGCCAATTGAGGTGTTTCCCACACTTGACACGCTTACAGAGCTTGCCCGCCAGCAAACATACACAATAGCTCCAATTGCATGCGAGCTTGATTCACACTTTACAACGCCGCTTGACGTGTTGCGCGTGCTTCAAACAGTATCGCACCACGTGTACCTGCTAGAATCGGCGCGCCAGTCGCATGAGCGCGGGCGTTATTCGTTCTTAGGCTTTAGTCCCAAGCTTACTATTTTTTGCGAGAATGAAACGCTGCACATTGGCGATGTAGAGCTTCCCGCCCGCAATCCAACCGAGGCAATTCGCCAGCTGCTGCGCAAATACAAAAGTCCGCACCTTCCCAACATGCCATCATTTACCGGCGGGTTAGTGGGATACATTGCGTTTGAGTACCTGCGCTACAAGGAGCCCACCCTGACGGCAGCACTCGGCGCAACAAATGCAGCAGCACCCGGCACAACCGCAAACGCAACCACAACCGCAAACCCGCCTATGCAGCAAACCCCTGCGCGCGACCTCGACCTTATGCTTTTCGACAAGGTAATTGCCTTCGACAACAAAACGCACAAACTTATACTCATTGTAAACATCAAGCTTAACCACGTTGAGGAGCATTATCGCAAAGGCGTATTTGAGCTTAACGAACTCATACAATTACTTAATACGCCAGCACCCCTGCGCAACGAGGAGGGGCACGTTACAAGCCCCATCACGGCGGCGTTTACCAAACAGGAATTTTGCAACACGGTGCGCCGCGTGCAAAAACACATACAAAACGGGGATATATTTCAGCTTGTTCTCTCAAACCAAATGAGCGCGAGCTTTACGGGAAGTTTGCTTGGCACCTATCGTGAGCTGCGGCGTATTAACCCAAGTCCCTACATGTTTTACTTGTGCGGCACTGATATTGAAGTTGCAGGAGCGTCGCCCGAAACACTTGTTGAACTAAAAGAAGGCGTCCTGCACACCTACCCACTTGCCGGCACACGACCGCGCGGCGCTACGCCACAAGAAGACGACGTGCGCGCAGCAGAGCTGCTTACCGATGAAAAGGAGTGCGCTGAGCACAATATGCTTGTTGACCTCGGCAGAAACGACCTTGGGCGCATTTCAACATTTGGCAGCGTAGTAGTAGAAAAATTCCACGCTATCGAAAAGTTTTCGCACGTTATGCACATTGGCTCAACGGTGCGCGGACACATACAACACAACTTTGATGCGCTCGATGCCATCGAAGCGGTTATGCCTGCGGGCACCCTAAGCGGCGCGCCAAAAATACGTGCCTGCGAACTTATTGGCACGTTTGAGAAGGTAAAACGCGGTATCTACGGCGGCGCCCTTGGTTACATCGACTTTACCGGCAACATGGACATGTGCATTGGTATACGGCTTATCTACAAAAAAGCCGGCCGCGTTTTTGTGCACACGGGCGCAGGTATTGTAGCCGATTCTGTTCCTGAGCACGAATTTAACGAGTGTATCCATAAAGCAAAGTCGTCGTTTGCAGCACTTGGATACACCGGGGAGGTTGAGTAGCATGACGTTATTAATCGACAATTACGATAGCTTTACCTACAACTTGTATCAATACATTGGCAGCATAAACCCAAATATAACTACCGTACGCAACGATGAGCTGCGCATTGAGGACATTGCCACGCTGGCGCCTGACCGCATTGTTATTTCACCCGGTCCTGGAGCCCCACGCGATGCCGGGTGCATCGAAGCCGTTGTCCGCACATATGCAATCAGCGTGCCAATTCTTGGCGTGTGCCTTGGTCATCAAGCAATTTGCGAGGCATTTGGTGCGCGCATCGTGCACGCAAAAACCCTCATGCATGGCAAAACATCTACCGTTGCCATCAACAACCATGTGCCCATATTTGCAGGTTTACCAGGCCAAATAGAGGTTGCACGCTATCATTCCCTTGCGGTTGATGAACAAACGCTGCCAGCGCAGCTTCAGGTGTGTGCCCGCGCGCAGGATGGCGAGGTAATGGCAGTAGCACACGTGTCACAGCCCGTATACGGCGTGCAATTTCACCCCGAATCGATAATGACGCCGTGTGGCATGCAAATTCTTAAAAATTTTATGAAGCTACGGGGAACTATGACACCAAACGCAGATATGCAGACACCAGTGCAGCAAACGTGCACCTAACCCCACCACAGCACATATCACCAGTACATATATCTACCAACCTATCACAGCAAGGAGTTTCTCATGATTAGCGAAGCAATTAAAAAAATCGTAAACAAAGAAGACCTCACATACGATGAGTCGTATATGGTTATGAACGAAATAATGGACGGCGCTACAACAGCCACGCAAAACGCAGCCTTTTTAGCTGCACTTTCAACAAAAAGTACGCGCGCCGAAACCATCGATGAAATTTGCGGCTGCGCGCAGGCGATGCGCGAGCACGCGCGCACGGTAACCCCTCACTGCAACGTAATGGAGCTTGTAGGCACGGGCGGCGACGGGTCAAACAGCTTTAACATATCAACTACCTCGGCATTTGTGGTGGCAGCAGCGGGCGTACCAGTTGCCAAACACGGCAATCGCGCTGCCTCGTCGGCAACGGGTGCCGCCGATTGCCTCGAAGCGCTCGGTGTTACCATTACGCAAAGCCCTGCCCTCTGCGAAGACCTCCTCAAAACTGTTGGCATGTGCTTTATGTTTGCTCAGGCGTATCACAGCTCCATGAAGTATGTGGCTCCCATCCGCAAAGAGCTGGGCGTGCGCACTGTATTTAACATTTTGGGGCCGCTCACCAACCCTGCACACCCAACAATGCAGCTGCTTGGCGTGTATGACGAATACCTGGTTGAACCCTTGGCGCAGGTGCTCATAAAGTTGGGTGTTACACGCGGCATGGTGGTGTACGGCAAGGACGGCATGGATGAACTTTCAATAAGTGCGCCTTCGGTTGTGTGCGAAATAACAAACGACACCACGCGTACGTATGAAATTACCCCCGAGGAAGCCGGTCTCAAGCGTTACAACAAAAACGACATCCGCGGCGGAAATCCGCAGCGCAATGCACAAATTACCCGCGATGTACTGGCTGGCAAACCCGGTGCCTATCGCGATGCAACGCTGCTTAATGCGGGCGCAGCGCTTGTTATTGCAGGTAAAGCCGCCACAATGGCGCAGGGCGCGGAGCTTGCTGCCAAGCTCATTGATACGCATAAAGCTCAGCATGTGTTAGATGAATTTATCGAAAAAAGCGCATCTTGCGTGGGTGAATAGTCGCTAGCTGGAGCAGGTACACGCAGGCGATCCAGCTAAAACCGCAGGTAAAGCGACTAAGCACAGCGTGCACCATCGGAAAACACTGTCACTATCAACCACAGCATTACATGAAAGGAGCATTCGTGGAGTCTATTTTGTACGAATTAGCAAACACTGCAAAACAGCGTGTAGCTGCGCAGCAGCGCATGTGTTCACGCGGCGCCATGCGTCTGCGCGCAGAAGAAGCGCTTGCGCGTGACAACGCACGCGACGCACTCGGCAGCACGCACGACACCGCGCACAACACAGCAAATCACACTCACTACCCCTTCGAAACAGCACTTGCGTGCGGCCGCCTTGCTGCTATTTGCGAATGCAAAAAAGCGAGCCCATCAAAAGGCGTTATCGCCCCCAATTTTCCCTATCTATCCATAGCGCAAAGTTATGTTGAGGCTGGTGCAGCCGCTATCTCGGTGTTAACTGAGCCAACCCAGTTTCAAGGGTCCATAACCTATTTGCGTGAGATTGCAACGCAGGTATCCCTTCCCTGTCTGCGTAAAGATTTTATTGTAGACGACTACATGATTTACGAGGCAAAAGCCCAGGGCGCAGCTGCGGTGCTCCTCATTGTGAGCATTCTTAGCGACGCTGAACTTGCGCGCTTTATACGCGTATGCGACAGCCTGGCTCTTTCGGCATTGGTAGAAGTTCACAATGAGAACGAGGCTCACCGCGCCATTGCAGCAGGCGCGCGGATTATTGGCATCAATAATCGCAATCTTCACGATTTTAGTGTTGATATTCACCAAACGGAGCACGTGCGTGCGCGTATCCCCAGCTCAATACTGGTGGTTTCGGAAAGCGGCATACATACCGCACACGACATTGCATACCTTTACAGCTGCAATGTTAACGCGGTGCTTATTGGGGAAGCGCTGATGCGCGCACGCGACAAAAAAGCTACGCTTGCGGCGCTCTTTTCAAAACTCCCCCAAGCTGCACACCAAAGCAAAAACACACAGGTAAACACATATGCAGCCAAAAATGCGAACCACGCTGCGGACGAACCAACCGGCCCAGGCGCTATTGGCAGGAGCGCACTATGATTGGTACAAAATTGTGTGGCATCACAAACCCGGCAATTATTCCCTGCATTAACGCATGCATGCCCACCTATGTTGGGTTTATGTTTTATCAACAAAGCAAACGTTTTATACCTATGGACGCGGCACGCGCTCTTAAAGCTCAGCTCAACCCCCATATAACCTGTGTTGGCGTGTTTGTAAATGCTGAGCCTAACGCCGTGGCTCAGGCGCTTGAACGTGGCGTGTGCGATGTGGCGCAGCTTCATGGCACAGAGAACAACGCCTACATACGCGCGCTTACCCGCCTTACACATAAGCCCATTATCCAGGCGTTTTGCGTGAAGGACAAAAACACAATTCTCCGCGCTAACAACAGCATTGCGCCCATGGTACTCCTCGATGCGGGCGGTGGCAGCGGCACCTGCTTTGATTGGCGCTTGCTGTGCAGTGTGAACCGCCCCTACATTCTTGCGGGTGGTCTTGCGCCGCACAACGTGTACCAGGCGCTCTGCACGGCAAGCAGGTACCATGCACCCGTTGCTGTAGACGTAAGCAGCGGAATTGAAACAAACGGTGTAAAAGACGCCAACAAAATTACAGCGTTTATGCATGAAGTTACGCGGTTTAATCGCGAACATGCAAACGAACACGCATACACGCACTAACCGAAAGGACATCTCATGGAACAAAAATCACAGGTACACGGACAGGTACACGCACAGGCAGCCCCGCAAGCAGCTACACCCCACAAAAAGGGTCGCTTCGGCGCATTTGGCGGTCAGTACATTCCCGAAACGCTCATGTATGCCGTCCAAGAACTCGACGACGCCTACACAACATACAAAAACGACCCTGCCTTCAACGCAGAATTGCACAACCTGCTCAACAATTACGCAGGTAGACCCTCGCTTTTGTATTACGCTCAAAAAATGACGGAAGATTTAGGCGGCGCAAAAATTTACCTTAAACGAGAAGACCTCAACCACACGGGCGCGCACAAAATTAACAACGTGCTGGGTCAGGCTCTTCTCGCGAAAAAAATGGGCAAAACACGCCTTATTGCCGAAACAGGAGCAGGTCAGCACGGCGTTGCCACAGCCACAGCGGCGGCGCTTTTCAACATGCAGTGCACCATTTTTATGGGGAAACACGACACTGAACGCCAGGCGCTTAACGTGTATAAGATGCGCTTGTTGGGTGCCGACGTGCGCGCCGTTTCGTCGGGCACTGCAACGCTAAAAGACGCGGTAAACGAAGCGCTGCGCGAGTGGACGCGACGCATCGACGACACGCACTATTGCATAGGTTCGGTTATGGGGCCGCACCCCTTCCCCACAATGGTTCGCGATTTTCAGGCTGTTATCTCAAAAGAAATTAAGGAGCAAATGCGCGCGCTCGAAGGAAAACTGCCCGATGCCGTGTGTGCATGCGTGGGCGGAGGCTCAAACGCCATAGGATCGTTTTATCACTTTATAAACGATCCGCAGGTGGCGCTTTATGGTTGCGAAGCCGCAGGTAGAGGTGCCGATAGCCCCGATACCGCAGCCACGCTCACCACAGGAAGCACGGGTATTTTTCATGGCATGAAGTCGATTTTTTGCCAGGACACGTACGGTCAAATAGCACCCGTCTACTCCATTTCGGCAGGTCTCGATTACCCAGGCATTGGCCCTGAGCACGCCTATTTGCACGAGATTGGCAGAGCGCACTACGTTCCTATTACCGATACTCAAGCGGTGGATGCCTTTGAATATCTTTCAAAAACAGAGGGCATTATTCCTGCTATCGAGTCGGCTCACGCGTTGGCATTTGCCATGCAACTTGCTAAAACTATGGACAAAACAAAAACCATCGTGGTAACGATTTCTGGACGCGGCGATAAAGATTGCGCTGCTATTGCACGGTATAAAGGAGAAGATATTCATGACTAGTATTGCAGAAGCGTTTAACACACCAGCACACAACACCCCCGAAAACCGCACGTCACACAAAGCTGCATTTATCCCCTTTGTTACCTGCGGCGATCCTAATATTGAAACCACCAAGCGCATCATTCTTGCCATGCAGGATGCAGGAGCCTCTCTTATTGAGCTGGGTATTCCCTTTTCCGATCCCACGGCCGAAGGCCCCGTTATTCAGGCAGCTAACGTACGCGCGCTTGCGGCAGGCACCACAACCGACGCCATTTTTACCATGCTGAGTGAAATGCAGGGCTCCATTCATGTGCCGCTCGTCTTTATGACCTACGCTAACGTTGTATTTTCGTATGGTAAAGAAAAGTTTATGCAGCGCTGCCAAGAAGTTGGCATAGCAGGCATTATTCTTCCCGATGTGCCTTTCGAAGAAAAAGACGAGTTTGAAGCGGTGTGCGAGCGCTACAACGTTGCTCTTATATCGCTCATTGCACCCACATCGCACGAGCGTATTGCCACAATTGCAAAAGACGCACGCGGGTTTATCTATCTTGTTTCGAGCTTGGGCACAACAGGCGAGCGCAGCCACATTACCACCGATTTGGCGTCTATTGTGCGCACTATCCGCACGTACACCACTGTTCCGTGCGCCATCGGCTTTGGTATTTCGCAGCCGCAGCAGGCAGCGCACATGGGGGCAATTGCCGATGGTGTTATTGTTGGCTCGGCCATAGTTAAGCTGGTAGAACGCTATAAAGACGATGCTGCGCGGTATATTCATGAGTATATAACGTCGATGATAGAAGCGATGTAAGCCGCGTGCAGGCACGCCTAAAGCCGCCCGCAGGCACCCGGGTGCACGTGTGCGGGCTGCGAAGTGTGTGCTGTACGCAGGTGCGTGCGTGTGCGCACGCGCGCGTTCCACGAGCTTGCGAGGCGCGGCTCCACAAAAACCCGTACAATTGCACACAGAATGCTCGCAACTCGCAGCGTTTGTTTCGAGTTGTTTACGGATTCAGACAATTTTAATATTTGGAACGTGTCCGCACGCGGGCTGCCCTATCATTTTTTATGAGCTGAAACCAGCTGCTGTATGCAAACTAAGTTATACAACTTCAGTTTTATGCATATTGCACACCTGAGCAGCGATTCACATCGCATGCCAGACAAGGGGTGCGCACACGCTAGAACTCGTTGGCGTGGCATATTGCACGCAGCACATGTATTCATTCGAATATGCACCAGGCATATTCAATACCTTAAGGAGGCGTTATGGCTCAGCAAACACATTCAGCAGATACTAACCAACCACAAAGTGTGCAGAACTCCATGCACACACAACAGAGCGCAGCCATGCGCCCCGATGCGAGTAGTTTATTCGACCAAGATGTAAGCCAAGTGGTACGCACTAAGCGCACCTTGCCGCTTAAACTTATCGCGGTGGTTGCAGCCGTGCTGGTAGTTGCCTGTGTTGCCTGGTTTGCACAGCCGCACAAGGCAGACGTTGCTAAAAAAGGCACAAAAGACAACCCCGTTGTTGTTGGCGTGGTGGGTGCAAACGATCCACAGTGGCGTACCTTTGTCGATGAAGCGCAAAAACAGGGAATTTATGTGGAGCTTAAAAACTTCACCGACTACACGTCCGAAAACCCCGCGCTGGCGCAAGGCTCGCTCGACCTCAATGAGTTTCAACACATTTTGTACCTTGCAAACTACAACGTGAAAAACGACCAGGATTTGCAGCCTATTGGCGGTGTTGCCATTTACCCGCTTGGCCTGTATTCCAAGCAGTTTAAGGCAAAAGAGGATATTCCTGCAAATACCACGGTTACCATTCCAAACGACGAAACCAACCAGGCGCGCGCCCTCGGCGTGCTCGAAAGCGCTGGTTTAATCAAAATTAAAAACGGATGGACGCCGTTTGTAACTCCGCGCGACATTGACAAAGAGCACTCACGTGTTCATGTTCAGCCGGTTGAGGCAGCAAAAGTTGCAAACTCGCTGTCCGACCCTTCGGTAAGCGCGGCGGTTATCAACAACGACTACATTAAAGACGCTGGTATTAAGGCGCAAGATGCACTCTTCCGCGACAGCGCCGAAACCGACACGGCAAAACCCTACGTAAACGTGTGGGTGTCGCGCAAGGAAGACGCAAACAACGAAACCTACAAAAAGCTTGTAGAGATTTGGCATAGTGACGCTGTTTCGAAGGCGTTGTCCGACAAGCTCGACAACACGGGCGTGCTCAACAACGACAGTCCCGAAGCGCTGCAAGAAACGCTCGAAAAAACGCAGGAAGCGCTTAAAGCCTCCCTTGCATCCAAGTAAACACAATAGGTTATACTCAAAGAGCGCCCGGCGTAATGTCGGGCTCTCTTGCATACCGTGCGCATCGTACACCACGCACACCATGCATACTTTTCAAAACATACCTTTCGCAAACGAGGTCACTATGATAACAGCAGAAGAACAACGCCCGTCGCAGGGTACAACAGATAGCGAGGCACAAACCGCCCCGCAAGACACCGCGCCTCTCATTTCGTTCAAACACGCCCATAAGGTGTTTACAACCGGCACGTTTTCAAACAAACAGCAAAAAATCGCCCTCAACGATGTGTCACTCGACATCTACGAAGGCGACATCTTTGGTATTATCGGCTTTTCGGGCGCGGGCAAATCCACGCTCCTGCGCCTTATCAACGGGCTCGAAAAACCAACGTCGGGCAGCGTTACCGTGTTTGGAAACGACATCACCCACTACAGCGAATCGCAGCTTCGCCCCATTCGTCAAAAAATTGGCATGATTTTCCAGCAGTTTAATCTGTTTTCGTCCAAAACAGTGGCGCAAAATGTTGAGTACCCACTCATTCAAGACAATTGGCGAAAAGATTTTCGTCAAAAGCGTGTTGACGCACTGCTGGCATACGTAGGGCTTTCCGATTTTGCAAACAGCTATCCCGACCAGCTCTCAGGCGGCCAAAAGCAGCGTGTGGGTATTGCCCGCGCGCTTGCGCTTCAGCCAAAAATTTTGCTTGCCGACGAAGCAACCAGTGCACTCGACCCGCAAACCACAGACGAGGTGCTCAGCCTGCTTTTGCGTGTTAACCGCGAGCTCGGCATTACCGTTGTGCTTATCACCCACCAAATGAGCGTGGTGTCGAGCATTGCGCAGCGTGTGTGCGTTATGGAAACCGGTAAAGTGGTTGAAGCGGGCAACGTCTACTCAGTATTTGCTCGTCCGCAGCAGCCCATTACCCGCACGTTTGTAGCATCGGCCATTAATACGATTCCAAGCGAGGAAACAATTGCACAGCTGCGTAGCAAACACGCAGGTAGACTCCTTACAGTTATTATGCGTGATGCCGATGCAACAAATGGCATTGCCGATTCGGGTACGCGCATCTCGGCCATGCTCACCCACCGCAACATCACCAATAACATTTTGTGTGGCGGCGTTGACCCTGTTGCCGGCAAATCGCTTGGCTCGTTTACCTATGAGCTCTATGGCGATGCAGACCAAATGGACAGCTACATAGCCCAGCTTGCGCAGGCAAACACCGTGGTAGATTTTGGCTCTGCCGATAACCCCATTGCCTATGCGCAGGCGTGTGAAACAGCAATTGCGCTCGATGAAGCGCGCTGCACGGCGTACATGCAATCGCTTTCTGCGCGCTCGCTTTAATATGCACGCTAGACGCACCTGCTAGACGCATTCATCCACATGCTCAAGCGTTACAAACACGCAAACGCTCCAACCAAAGGACACACACATGCTAAACACACTTCTCGGACCTACCACGCGGCTTGTTGCTGGCACAGCAAGCTGGAACGATTTTCTTGCCTACCTTAACGAAGGCTCCATTACCAGCGCAATTATCGAAACGCTCAACATTGTTGCAGTAACGCTTATTGCGGGCGGCATTATTGGCCTTGCCATCGGCGTTATTTTGTGGGGCACGCGCAAAGGTAGCTTGTTTGAAAACGCCCTCGTATACCGCGTGCTCGACCTTATTATTAACCTTATTCGCCCTATTCCGTTTATCATTTTTCTTGCCGCTGCGCAGCCACTCACCATTGCAATTATCGGCACATCGATAGGAACAACTGCGGTGTTGTGCCCCATGATTGTGGTGTGTGGCGTAGCGTCGTCGCGCCTGGTGGAGCAAAACCTGTTGTCGGTTGACCCCGGCATGATAGAAGCCGCACGCGCGATGGGTGTTTCTCGCTGGAATATTATTACGTCGGTGCTTATTCCCGAAGCGCTCGCGCCGCTTATTTTGAGTTATGCATTTTTGTTTATTTCGGTGCTTGATATGAGCGCGATGGCCGGCTACATCGGCGGTGGCGGCCTGGGTAACTTTGCCATTGCGTACGGTTACCAAAAGTTTAACCCCTACGTTACCTGGTGCGCTGTTGTTATCATGATTGTGCTGGTGCAAATTGTGCAGCTGCTTGCTAACGCGTTTGCCACGCACCTGCTGCGTCGTACGCATTAACGTTTTGCACATAATTGCTGGTATATAGCGATCACTGGAACATAATTGCTGGCAAAGGGCGAGGTTTGTCTGTTTGTACTTGAGCATGGTACTCAACGCAAAAGACACCTCGCTTTTTTGGCGCAAAAACAGTACTGTCACGCTTTGTTCCTTACATCACTATCCAATTTCCATTTCATTGACTGTAAAAGGCGAATCTTTCCTACAGTTCCTTTCCAGCATAAAATTCCTAAGAAAAAGAAAATAACCGCCGATAACAATCCCACCAAAAGAGCAGGAATCCCTGTTAATTCGTAGATGAAAACAATAAATTGCGTCTTATCAATAAGCGGAATATGCAGGAAGCCTTTAAGCAATCCCATTGCCCCGGCAAGAACGCTGACGCCACACGAAAAGAAAAACGAAGCCGAACATATAGCTAATGCAGGAATCAGCGAAACCCACGCTAATGAAGCAAAAGAGTAGAATCCTAAAGCCATCATAAAATGTCTGAATGAAAAATTTTTATTCTCGACAATAGCCTTGCCAAGGTAGCTTAATGCGAAGTCCTTTGCCGGTCCCATTTCCGCAATAATATCGTTTTCTGTCTGCCCCTGTTCCATGCGCTCATAAAATGAACTCTTGAGCTCACTTAAAATGTCAGTCTTTTCGGAAACGGGCATATATTTTAAATATTTGTCTACCTGCGACAAATATTTCTCTAATGCACTATTGTTTGACTTGTTTCCCATTGTTATAACTCCTTCCTTAGCTTAGAAATATCTTTCGTCAGTGTCTTCCAGTCACTGTTCAACTCATCAAGATAAGAACACCCTGATTCAGTTATTCGATAATACTTTCTCGGTGGCACACCGTCATCCGTGTTCCGCCAATACGATTCAAGATATCCATTTTTTAATAATCGTCGTAGCAATGGATAAACCGTGTTTTCCTTTGTTTTAAGCATGGGGTAATCATCTAATGTTTGTATCAAGTCATATCCGTATCTATCTCCATCTTTAATCAGGAGAAGAATGGCATATTCAAGTGTTCCTCTTTTAATTTGCGAAATCCATTCTTCATTCATCAACTCCACCACCTTTCGTCAAATACGGTGCTACTGTGCCTTGACAAGTATAGTGTACCACACAGTATAGACGTTGTTACATAGTATCATCTGCATAACAAAAAACACCCGCCCGTTGCCGAGTGCCTTGAACATTTGTATTCTGGTATGCCCGTATCTTCGTGCCGTCCCGGAAAGCAACCGTAATATAACTAGCTCAACCTAAAGTAGCCATTAG
Source organism: Atopobium massiliense (assembly GCA_900343135.1). Classification (GTDB taxonomy): domain Bacteria; phylum Actinomycetota; class Coriobacteriia; order Coriobacteriales; family Atopobiaceae; genus Fannyhessea; species Fannyhessea massiliensis. The sequence continues at coordinate 158,913 of OPYK01000003.1, forward strand.
GTGCAATTCTGCATTGATGTGTTACTTCATACCATGTTTGTAGTACATTCAGGCTAATCTGCTCTATCTACCAGGAAAAACAATGCACAGGGAAAATCTCGATTGCATGTTAAACACAAGGCAAGTATTTGTTTAACAAAAAAGTTGAGCGATATTAGAAAATTACCCCACTTTGACACGCGTTTTGAGCCCAAAAATTGGTCCTTGGGGCAAAATTGCGAAGTAGTCAAAAATGCCCCAACGCTCCTGCCTGGGCATTTGCAAAACGCAGTTTTTTGCAGCGTGCTGCGGTGCGCTTGAGCGACGCCGAAACGCGTGTCAAAGTGGGGTAATTTTCTAATATGAGGCAAAAAGTTTTGTAAGCGTGTATGGTAAAAAGCACCGCGCACTATTAAAAAGCGCTGCAACGAGCATAAACTCGTCTGCAACGCTTTTTCTTTAATCGCAATATATGGAGCGGGCAACGGGATTCGAACCCGCGCATGATGGCTTGGGAAGCCATTGCCTTACCACTTGGCGATGCCCGCATAATACCTGGTTAACGAAGGTGCAGCCAAACTCAAGCGCATACAACGCAACCACAACCGTATTGTACCATGCACGCACGCACGAGCACAACACGCGCACAACATCCACGCGTCACTACACCTACGCCCTGCGAATAACCTCGCTTACCAGCTGCGCTACCTGCTTTACCTGCTTATCGTCGATATTCTCAGCCACATCTTCGTTAGTGCCGCGGAACGCCGGCAGACCATTTGCATCCAAACCCATCAGCGTAAGCGAACGCACAGAGCAGCGCATCGCCTCAGTAGCGTCGGTTTGCGCATAGTCGTAGGGTGCCTCGTCGAGCTCAATGTGCAAATTCTCGGCAACGCGCTTGCACAAACGCGAAATACGCCTGTCGCACGCGCGCGTGTCGTCCAGTCCCTCGCGCGAAAGAATCGAAAGTGAACCCGCGCCCACCGCGTCAAGGTTAATAAGGAAGCAGCCGCGAATGTCGCGCTTGTGGTCGCGCAAAAACGCATGCATACCTGCGCATCCAAGCTCCGACGCGCCGGCAGCTACAAACCAAATATCATGACAGCGCAGCTCGTCGTTACCCATCGAAAGTACCGCGTCCACTTCGTCTGTGTGGTCGCGCGCGTCTTTCGCCTTGGCATCAAGCTCCTTTTGCTCGGCAAAATTCTCCGGGTGATTATCAGCTGCCTCTTGCAGCACCTCAGCAGCATTAACGGGCGCCGCCGGCGTCGCAACGTCGCGCGCCTCGTTACCCGTCGCGTCTGCTGCAGCTGGCGTTTGGAACAGCTCCACCACACCGTCTTTTACAAAGGGATTATTTTTAAGCGACAGCCCATCACCCGCAGCACGTGTCGATGCATTGTAGCTGCCCTCTTCATTGGTCGAAGCAAACGCAGCGCTGCCCGCATGTTCATCATCTGCGCCCGCGCCGCCTTCTACCACGCGAAATGCACCGCCATGAGCAGCATCTGCCGGAGCATCTGTCGGAGCGTCAGCGCCAGGATTTTTACCGCCTTCAATTACGCGCAAGCCCTTACGCGTGGTTGCGCCACCTTTCCAGGTTCCGCGCTTTGCGGCATCTGCGGCGTCAGCAACATCGGCTGTGGCAGGTGCATCACCAGTAGCAGCATCGCTGCTAGAAAGGGATTCACTTGCGCCGGTAGCAAATGGATCCTGAGGCTTTTCCATCGGGTTTGGTAAATCAAACAACGCTGCGCGGCGTGCCATGGTGTTCGATTCATCCAATACCGTTTCACGCTCTTTATCAAACGCCGCTTGCACCGCGGCGGCAGATAACCCCTCGTGGGTACCGTCGGTTACGTGTGCAGCAGTCTTGCCGTCAGCAGCGGCGGGTGCATCTACCTCAGCGGTTTTCGTTTCAATAATTTGTACGGGTGAATATGCCTGTGTTTTATCGGGCGAAGGCACAGCGGCAGCACCTAACGCTGCTTTGTCCTCACCTTTCGCAGCATGTGTACCATGAGCACCTGCCTGCGCACCTGCAGCAGCGTCTGCAACATCCGCAGTAGCGGCAACTTCAGCATCAGCACCAGCGGTGTCCGTAGCAGCAGTTTTAGCTGCAGCAGGCAATTCGCTTTCGTCGCACGGTTCCCATGCAGCTTCGGGGAATTGCTCTTCGTAGCTCATCATCACCACTGCACGTGTGCGGCGTGCACGTGCAGCACGCAGCGTTTCAGAAATCTTCATGGCATCTGGGTCACTCGCTTCATCAGATTGAGCGGTTTCCATAGCATCCTGCGGCGTAAGTGTTGTAAGCGGCATGCGCTCTTGTGGCAGTGCAGGCTCCACAAACAGCTCGGGATGCAGCGGTTTTATGTCAACATCATACGAAACACTACAGGTTTCGGGCAAAAGACCAAGTGCAAGCAACTCATCTTTACCGCGGCGCGTAGAGCCTTCAGCCACATCGTAGGTAAACTCATGCATGCGCGCTACATCGTGGGCGTTAAGGCACGCAGGCACATTATCAACAGCAGTAGGTACAGCGCTGCCAGCTTCGGGCACATCACCGTTGGTCACAGCCTCATCAGCCACAGCCTCTGTAGCAGCGGAGACATCAGCGTTTTCAGCGTCTGTTGCGGTTGAAACTTCTTGGTCGTTTGCAGTAGTAGCCAAAACAGCCGCAGCTACATCGTCCCCACTTTGAGCACGCTCGGCAACAGCAGCTCCAACCACGGCTTCACCATCGACTTTAACTGCAGCGGCAACCTCAGCACCGGCTGCGGCAACGCCTTCACCAGCACCTTCACCGGCACCTTCAACAGCAGCTTCACCAGAAGCGGCAGCGGCTTCAACCTCCACGCCAGCGGGCTTGCTACTCTCTGCAGCCCCTTCATCTTTACCAGCATCAGCAAATGCAACTTCCATGTCAGCAGCCGCTGTACCAGTAGCTCCACCAACGCCCGTTTGCCACTGCTTAGCACTGTCGTTACCAGGCTTAAGTGTGTCGATAATGCTCAACATCGCTGCAAGCGACGCCTTATTACTATTGGCGCCCTCGGTGCATGCAGAAAACTTTTTATACACGGTGTTTACACCCACGGCGAGCATGGGGATAGCACATAGCACGCCAAGCAGCCAAAACACGCGACGCACAGCGTCGGGAATAAATGCCAAAAAACTAATTTGCATAATTACGCATACAATAGTAACAATGCACGACATGGGAACAAGTTTTTTTAGGCGCGCAGCATATGGCGCCAGCTGCAGCTGCGTTAACACTTCCTCGCGCGGTGTGTCGTAGTGCGCCACAATAACAATGGGACGCACGCCCTTTATGCACAATGGACCTGTGCCTTTATGAAAACCAATAATATTTTGACTTTGTGCCATCGGACCAAGCGTACTTACAACGTGAATACCAGCGCGTTCGCAAAAAATAATCACCGCGCACACGATGCACAGCAGCACGCCAATATGACCAACCACCGTACCAACAAAGCCGCTGAGCAGCATCGCCACAAACATAAGCAGCAATAACGCGTCGTGAATAAGCGTACCCAACGCTGGGGTTACAACGTCTTGCTGCGACACAGCAAGGTTGTGCTCGCTCATAAGCGTTTGAATCATGGTTGCGGCGTCAAGCTCTTCTTGGCTGTTAGCAGGTGCAATATCAATATGCTTAGTAATGTAGTTAAGGTAGGTGCGTGTGGCTGCCATATAGTCTTCCTTTTAACTGTGCATACAATAGTGTTAGTTGTAGTATACGTCTTTATATGTATATTTGCAGGTGGCATTCTAGCATTACATGGCAATATAATGGGTTGTATCATAATTATTCAAGCAAATTTGCACGAATAAACGCAGTCGCTACAGCACGCACAGCAATGCATCCCGCGCGCCTTTAGCCACGGTATGCACGCACCCACACGCAATCGAGGTACCATGCCACACAACACCGCATCAAACAGCAGGTCAAACACCATATCAGCTGTAGCGAACGCGCAAGAACAAGTGGTGCACACAAAGCAGCCCGCTAAACGCAAAACCGTACGCACGCGCTTGGTGGAACTTGGCTACTATTTTATGAATGCCCAGGGCGCAATACCAACAGCCGACATTTATGCAAAATTTTATCCCAACACACCATCACTCGCTTCATGCGAAAAAGCGTTTTCGCGTGACCGCAAAGCCCTGGAAGAGTTTGGTTTTTCAATCGAACAAATAAAAGAGGGTAATAATGCCTACTATTGGCGTGTAAACCAGAGTAAGTCGTTTTTGTCGCAAACAATTACAGCGCTGCAGGCGCAATACCTCATAACCTTGCTGCAGCCACTGGTAGACGACCCAAGTTTTGCGCGCAGTGCCGATTTGCACTATGCACTTATGCGGCTTGCGAGCATATCAACAAACGCGCACCAGGCGCTTGCAGCGTGTACGCCTACGAATAATGCCGCAGATAGCAAGGACAACACAAGCAACATGCGTACAAGCAATAAAACGGGCGAGCAAACCCTTCGTGCCCGCGAAAAACAGTTAATCAACACGCACATGCTCGAAGTAGTAACCGATGCGCAGCGCACAAAACACCTCGTAGATGCAACGTACACCACCTCAGATGGTACAACCAAAAAATACCTGCTTGCAGTCCTCGGCGTGTTTGGCGTGTATTCGCACTTGTACGTATCGGCAGAAAAGTACAACTATCCGCCAAACAGCACGTCATCACATAACGCTGTTCCCACAGGCGCCATTCGCACGTTTCGTTTAAGCCGCTTTGTAAGCGGGCACATAACCACTCTGCGACAAGCAGCTACCAACATACCAAACAATCGCAGCTCATCAAAACTCCCCATTCACCTGGGAAAACCTCAGCAAACGGTAACACTTATTGTGCAGCCTGCCGATTTTGAGCGCCTACACAGCTATATTAACAATAAAGACGTAACCCCCATCACAAACAACGCCAAGGACACCACGCCCGTTGCATATCGCTGGCATACCACCATGAGATGCACGGAAAGCACCTATCGCTGGCTTATTGAGCAGAGCATCATTCCCCTTGGGCCACAACATGTGCGAGACGCATGGTATGAGCTGCTCACCCACGCTGAAAACACGATTGCACAGCGCAACAACGCTGGCGCATATAAAGCATGTATGCCGCAAAAGAACCATACCGATGCAATAGTGGGTGACCAAACACAGTCACAAAACACTGCACTTACCCGCGCATATGACAAACTGCAGGCACCTAAACTTACGCGCAAATACGTGCCGCGCAAATCGATTGAAGAAGAAACGCGCATTATGCTCAGTTTGCTTTCGCGGCTCAAGCATAATGGCGACAGCATTCAAAAAGACGAAATTGTTGCGCAGTACGCATGCACACCTCAAGAGGCGCAAACCTATCTTGAGCGCTTGCTTGAGCTTTCAAACGTAACAAACGACATCTACCTGCCTATTACCTACTACGAAGCAGCAAAAACAACACAGCAAAGCGAAGACGGTGATACGAGCAACAGCACCACGAATACGCCGGGCACTAAGGACGAGGAAAACGACATTATTGAGGCTGTTGTGTTGCAAAACCAAACCAATGACGAGTGTATATACGCAGGTAAATCCCTTGCGTTTCCCGTACGCGAAATAGAAGCGCTGCAAGAGGGATTTCTAACGCTTGGTATCACAAGCGCGCAGCAAGCAGAAGACACGCAAAACGCGCAAGATACGACAGATGCGCAAGACGCTAAGCAGGCGCAATACGCAAAAACACCCTTCCCCACCTGCGCAAACAACCACATAACCTCACCCACAACAGAAGCGCTCAAAACGATTGCTCATGCCATTGTGCACAGGCAAGCGCTGGTATTTTTGTATCCTACAAAAAACGCGGGCGAGAAGGCAGATCGCCTGGTATGGCCGCTATGCACCACGTATGCAAATCAAACGTGGTATATGCACGGGTGGGATATGCACGAAGGTGCGCACAAAACCTATGCGTGTAGCCGCATGCAGCAGGTGCACGCGCAAACGGCGGCGCAACCAGAAATACCGCAGCTTCCCGAAGACACAACCGAGCCGGTGCGCTGCATTGTAAGCAAACGCTTGCTCGACAATTTGTGGTGGCCGCAAGAAAGCATTATTGAGCAGGAAAGTAGCGCCAATGTGGTACTGCGCATAACGGCATTTAGCAGCATTTGGCTTACAAAACGCCTGGTAGCATATGCCGACGAGATTATTCCGCTCGAAACAACAAGCACCAGCAACTACATTAATTTGCTGGCGTGGATAGGCACGTGTAAAAACCTGTTTGAACAATCGGCGGCGTGGGATTCATCGCGGGAAACGGCATCGCAGGACGAGTAACTACACAGGACGAGTAGCTAATCTCTCGCGCACGCAGCTCTACCCCAGCTCAAGGCCAGATCAAGCCAACACCAATCGCCGTGCACGCTACAACACTATGCCTCGTTATCACACGCCTGAGGTGCCGCCGCCGGGTGCGATTGTTGCCAAAGCGCCATCACACTATCAATCGTTTCGCGCGTTACCTGCGTATAATGCTGCGTGGGAAGCGACCGTAAAAACACCTTACCGTAATTTTTATAACACACGCGCCCATCGGCAAGCACAATAAAACCCGCATCGTGCGACGTGCGAATAAGCCTGCCTGCCGCCTGTTTTACCTGCATAACCGCCTCGGGCAAACACACCGTCCACCACGCGCGCGAATTGCGGCTCATGAGCTCCTGCATAACAGGTTCATCGGGCAGCGCAAACGGAAGCCGCGTAATAACCACGCAACGCAACGTAGCGCCAGGTGCATCAATGCCCTCCCAAAACGTTTTAAGCGCCATGAGCGACGCGTGCGGCGACTTACAAAAACGCGACAGCAAATAGCGCGCACTCACCTTCGGCGCCTGATACAGCAGCTCAAGCCCCTCTTTTTCGAGCCGCGCCTGCAAACGTTTGTGCATATATTCCATGTCGCGCCTATTGGTAAACAGCGTAAGCACCGAGCCCTGCATGCGCACATGTATGTCAAACAGCAAATCCTCAAGCTCGCGCCTATAGGCCTGCTCACCCGGAAGCGCCATATTCGAAGGCACCAGCACGCACATGTTTTCATCGTAATGAAACACGGGCGGCACGCTGCAGCTATTCACCCGCTCGTCGGCAAGCAAATCAAGACCAACCGCATGTTTAAAGTATGAAAACGACGAATCAATCGACAGTGTTGCCGAAGTAAACACCACGCTATCCATCTCGTTGTACCACAACGCAGCCAGGCGCCCGCCCACATCCAAGCAGGTTGCGCTCACGCCATAGCTGGTGGTATGCATAGCGGTTGTAATATCAAGTGTATACACGTATGAGTCGTCGCCCCCAACGCAGATAAACTGTAGGGTTAGCTCAAAATCCTGAAGAGTGCTTGCACACGATGCAATATCTTTTATAAAATCGCTCGCAGGCGTTTGCTTAAGCTGCGCTGCAAGTTTACCAAGTGCGCGCGCAGCGTCATGCAGCTGCACCATCAGTTCCTGCGCCGCCGCACAAAACAGCTGCCAGGCATTGTCAGCACGTATAGCTGCATCAATGCGCACACTGCGGGTTTGCGCCGTGTCATAATACGCGTTTTGCGCATCGGGAACGCGCACATCGGCAAGCCGTGCAAATGCCGCCTGCGCGCAGGTATCAAGCCCTTCTAGGGCATCAAACAGCGGATATACAATACTATGAATAAGCGCTTTTTGGTCGCTATGCGCAAACAGATGCACAACACTCGAAAGAAGCCCCGCGCGCGCACTGCCAAGCGTGCGTATTGTTTCACGAATAATCCGCGGATGCGCGCTTTTTGCCCACATCGTGCGCGCTGTTTCCGAAAAGCCGTGCGACTCGTCCACAATCCAGTTAGTTATCTGCGGAAATATTGCAAAATCGTTTTGCATGTCAACAAGCAACAGCGCATGATTTGTTACTACAATGTCGCATTGCTGAGCGCGAGCACGCAGCTCCTGCATAAGATAGTTCGAGTTTACGGCAATCTTCATCTGCGCTGCATTGTCGCTGGTAGCATTCGAAATCATGCTGTGCGTAACATATTTCCAGCGAATGCCCAAATCGTCAATATCAAGCTCTGGCTTCTCACATGCAGCGGCAAATACCAGCGCAAACGCTGTCAGTGTTTCAGCCGCCGCCAAAAGCTCCGAACCAAACTGTGTTTTAAGCTGCTTTTTGTCAAACGGACGCGTTGCCCAGTACAAACAGGTTTCAAGCGACGGGTAATGCTGCGCGCCCTTAAGCGCCACATATCGCAAGGGCGTATCACAGCTGCTTGCCAGCGCAGCTGCCAGCGCGGGCAAATCCTTATGCACAAGCTGGTCGGCAAGGGCGTTTGTTTTTGTGGCAATACCAATAGATACGTGCTCAAATAAGGCTTTTTTTATCGAGGGCACCAAATACGCCACGCTTTTACCTACGCCTGTTGGCGCCTCAATAATCGCATGCTTGTGCATGTGCTGCGCTTTTCCAACCTCAAGTGCCATGGTTTTTTGGCTTGGTCGAGGTTCATAGCTGCATCCTGCGTGGCTGGTCGCGTCATGCGCGTGTGCTCCATTCGTGCCTGAGCCACTCGCACCAGCGCCATTCGTGCCAGCTCCACTCGCACGCACGCCAAACATCGCTTCCACACAACCGCCCGGCTCAAACTCGCGCATAACGTCAGCAGGTTCAAGTGGTTTGGGCGGACGCGCGGCTTGTTCTACCTGCGTTTTTTGCAAATCGGCGAGCACATACGTTGCACGCGCATGCTTAATTGCCGAAAACACCCTACCATACGACACACTCCCCTTGTCTTCGCTCGAATTTTCGCCCGAGCACACAAGCGCCTCTACGCCCGCAAACACATCCGCATATGTCCACTCGCTGCGCATACCGTCATCCTCGTGCATATGCGCAAACAAGTGCACAAGCGGCTCCGGCAGCTGGCACAACGCGCGCATCATATAGTGCCACACGTCAGCAAGCGCCTTGCAATCGTCGTCGGCACGGTGTGTAACACGTGCACAGCCAAAAAGCACCGCTAAGTCTTCGAGCTTATGCGTGTTAAACGAAGGAAAGGCAATTTTAGAAAGTGCAAGCGAATCTATCCAGGTAGACGACACTGTTTGGTGCTGCAACACACCCTCAACAAAGGTTTTGTCAAAAGTGGCATTGTGCGCCACGATTGGTGCACCACCAACAAATTGCGCAAGCGCAAGCACCGCCTCTTTAGGCTTGGGAGCTGCGGCAACGTCGGCATTATAAATGTTGGTAAGCTTGCTTATGTGCGCCGGTATTGGTTTTGGTGGATGCACAAAAGTGCAAAATGTGTCAAACGTGCCATCGGCGCGGCGTTTTACCGCAGCAATTTGCGTAAGCGAGTCATCAGCAAACGAAAGACCTGTAGTTTCGGTGTCGAGAAACACAAGCCCCTGCTCCAAGGGAGTGGTATCCACATCCCACGCATCGTGCATAAGCTGCTCGTAGCGCGCGACGACACGCGCAGGTGTGTTCGCATACAGCACGCCTGTAAGACGTGCGGCATAGTCTGCCTGCGCGTTTGTGTGCGGATGCGTGCTTGTTTTTGGCGTTATTGAACTGCCGCCTGTAGTAGTGCTGGCGGCAGCTGGTGCATCACGCGTTTGTTTCTCGCTCAAATCGGCCGAATCACTCATGGTAGTGCAGATAATCCTCGTGATCTTCGCAGGCACACTCAATTAAATAGGTGCACAGCTCACTAAACGACATGCCGTCATGGCGAGCAGCATCGGGAATAAGGCTATGCGCCGTCATACCCGGAATATTATTGGTTTCAAGAATATAGGGCTCGCCTGTAGCATCAACAATAAAATCGCTGCGTGAAACACCAGTGCAACCAAGGGCACGGTGAGCGCGCACAGCAAGCTCCTGCGCACGACTGTACGCCGCGGCTGACAAATTCGCAGGTATAACATGGTGAAGCGCGGCTGGCTCATTTTTTGCGTCAAGGTCGTAAATGGGTGCTTCATACCTAATTTCAACCACGGGCAGCGCATGCGGATTTTTTGTACCAATCACAGGCACGGTAATTTCGGTACCAATAATGCGCTCCTCAACAAGAACACCACTATTTTTACCGCGGGCAGACGCAATGGCCGAAGCCAGCGTTGCGGCATCGTTAACAAGATGCACACCAAAACTGGAGCCGTTATCCGTTGGTTTTACCACATACGGAAGCGTAAGCTCATGTGCAATATGCTGCACAAGCGCATCATCAATTACCTGGTGAGAAGGCACATACACATCGCGCGGCGCAGGAATGTTTGCGCTGCGATATACAAATTTTGCCATGTTTTTATGCATTGACAGCGCCGAAGCGAGCACACCCGAGCCAGTGTACGGGATATGTAGCGTTTCGAGCAACCCCTGAATACAACCATCTTCGCCAAATTTACCATGCATAGCAACAAACACAACGTCAAATTCGCGAGCAGCAAGGCGGGAAACAAAGCTCAAATCCTTAACGTCGAAGAGCTCAACATGACGAAACCCAGCTTCTTGCAGCGCTTTTGTGCACTCGGTGCCCGATTGCATCGAAATATCGCGTTCGTCCGACCAGCCCCCTGCCAAAACAGCAACGGAATAATGTGTTACATCAGTATTCTGCATGTGAAATCCTTCCAACATGGTTGTTTTGCGCTACACTCAATCACATGTAAAGCAACACGTGACGTGGCTGCAAACCACGCCTGTCTGCGGCATACCAGCATAGCTTGCATCAAAGCATAGCTAAAAGCAACCGGCACGCTGTGTGCGGCGGGCACGCGTGTGCGCTTGTTAGTAGAATACCTAATACCACGCAATAAGTATATGGAGAGGCTTAAAATGTGCGATATAACCATTAAACAGAGCAACGCGCCCGTGGAAATGCCTACACCCATGCATCCTGAGGTACACGCACATAACGCGGATGCGGGGTTAGCAACCAATGGTGCAAATAATGATGCAAACCTTGGTCCAAACCAGAGCGAAGTGGCGCGCACCAATCTACGCCGACTTTCTCACGACGACCTTATCTACCAGCTAAAACTCATGCACCTACCATCGTTTCGAGCGAAGCAAATTGAAGACTGGCTGTGGCACTACAACATAGGCTCCTTTGACGATATGACCAATATTTCAAAAGCGCTGCGTGCGCAGCTTGCCAAGCAGTTTTACCTCTATGCGCCCCGCGCTATAAGCAAGCAGGTTTCACAGGATGGTAGCCGCAAATACCTGCTTCTTCTCGAGGATGGTATTTCGGTTGAATGTGTTGGTATGCCAAATGGTGATAAACTTTCAGTTTGTGTATCGTCGCAGGCAGGATGTGCCATAGGCTGCATATTTTGTGCCACAGGCAAGGCGGGGTTGCGCCGCAATTTGTTTGCCGACGAAATTTATCAGCAGGCGCTGTATATACGCGACGACTTCGACGGTATGCGTATAAGCAACATTGTGCTGATGGGTCAGGGCGAGCCACTCACCAACTACACGCAGGCGCTGCGCGCGCTGCGGCTTTTTAATAACCCGCTGGGTTTGGGTATTGGCGCCCGTCATCTTACGCTTTCTACCTGCGGTATTATTCCAAATATTGCTAAATTTGCGCAAGAAGAAGAGCAGTTTACTCTGGCGGTATCGCTTCACTCCGCCGTACAAAAAACCCGCGACTACCTTATGCCTGGCCTAAAGAAGTTTTCGCTTGTTAATTTATACAACATGATGCAAACCTATGTGCAAAAAACGAAGCGCCGCCCAAGCTACGAATACGCCCTCATAAAAGGGGTAAACGATACCCCCGAAGAACTGCAAGCGCTGTGCGATTTTTGCCGCGGTACCCTCTGCCATGTTAATCTTATTCAGCTTAACGAAATAGACGATTCACCCTTTAAGCCTACAAGCGAAAAACGCGCACAAGAATTTGTACGCGCGCTTAATGCATGCGGTGTAGAAGCTACCATTCGCGTGTCGCGTGGACAAGATATTGATGCTGCTTGTGGCCAGCTCCAGCAGCGCAGCTGTCCGTTAAATAAACAAAAGCGCAGTTAGTACTAGGTTTATGCATAGTTTTGTATAGCCAAAACATAAAACATATCAACAATAAAAACGTACCGGCAATCGTCGGTACGTTTTTGTATACAGTGTTACTCTTCCCTATTGTTGTAGAACGAGTATTGGTATGACCGCTAGAATCTCTGGTGCACGCCGCTCGTAACAGCGGCTTACAAGCACGTACTAATAGTGCGTGTTAAAAATACGTGTTAATAACGCGTGCCGCACACCCGATCCCACTTTTCATACGTTTCTTGCGTATCTACGCCCGTGTTCATAGCACTGCATAGAGCGTCGTACGCCACATTACGCACGTGAGATATGCGGGTGCACACACGAGTTATCAGCGCGTCTTGTTCTTCATGAGAACGGGTTGCAAACCACGCTGCAGCAGCAACTGCTGCACCTAAAAGCACCGCCTTACCAGCCTTGCATTTCATCTGCTATCCAATCTCTCTGTTATGCATTACACAAATCAGTGTCTTTACACGGTAACACACGTGCGAAACTTGTTTAATCCTTATAACTCGTCATTTTCGTCTTCATATCCCCGCTCAAGAGCACGCACCACGCGTGCAAGCATTGCATCGGAGTCAAACTCAATCTCAATTTTGTTCTTCTCGCCCACGCGTTTTACTTTTACCTTGGCATGTAAAATACTACGCAGCTGCTTTGCGGCGCGCTTATAACTTTGCGGTGTTGTTGCACGAGGTTTTCTATCCTGTGTACTGCCAAGAAGCAACGATGCAAGGTTTTCTGTCGAACGTACGCTTAAATGCTCTGTTACTACCTTTTGCGCGAGCTGCTGTTGGGCAGCAGTATCGCTTACAGCAAGCAATGCGCGCGCATGACCCGCTGTAATAACACCTTCAACCATGAGCTGCTGTATGTCCTGTGGTAAATCAAGAAGGCGCATCGTGTTAGCAATTGCTGAGCGCGATTTCGAAAGGGTAACTCCCAGCTCCTCTTGCGTAAGGGCAAGCTCGTCAATTAATTGCTTATACGCGCGTGCTTCTTCAATCGGGTTAAGATCGCTGCGCTGTAAGTTTTCAATAAGCGCTAATTTTAGTGTTTGGTCGTCTTTAATGTCTTTAATAACAGCAGGAACCTTTTTAAGCCCCGCGCGTTTCGATGCCTGATAGCGTCGCTCCCCCGCCACAATCTCATACACAGTGCCCTTCTTACGCACTAAAATTGGCTGAAGTACACCATGCTCTTTAATAGATTGGGTAAGCTCCTCAAGCTCACGCTCATCAAAGTGCTTACGCGGCTGACTTTTGTTAACACGAATGCTCGAAAGTGGCAACTCAAGCTGCTGCTGCGAAATGCCTGTTTCGGCATCAGCACCACTCATAAGCGACTCGAGTCCTTTTCCTAATCCCGTTTTTTTAGCCACGACGACTCACTTCCCTTGCTAATTTAAGGTAGGCCATTGAGCCCGCGCTAAAGCGTGCATATTTATTTACCGGCACACCATGACTTGGTGCCTCAGAAAGCTTAACGCTGCGCGGAATAATTGTCTTAAATACCTTTGTACCAAAATACTTGCGCACTTCATTTGCAACATCCTTCGAGAGTGTTGTGCGCGAATCATACATCGTAAGAACAACCCCAAACACTTCAAGGTTTGGATTTAAGCGCGTTTGGATCATTTTCATTGATTCAAGGAGTTTGCTAACACCTTCCAGCGCGTAAAACTCGCACTGGATAGGAATTATAAGGCTATCAGCAGCAACTAACGCATTAATCGTAAGCAATCCAAGTGACGGCGGACAATCAATAAAAATATAGTCGTAGTTAGAGCGAATGGGTTCTATAAGCCCTTTAAGAATATTTTCACGCGCGATGGTAGAAACAAGCTCAATTTCTGCACCAGCAAGCTGAATGGTAGCAGGTACCACCTCTACCCTATCTTGTGATGTGGGGCAAATAACATCCTCAAGCGGAACATTTTGCATTAAACAGTTATACACATCCTGTTCAAGCTCGTTTTTATTAATGCCAAAACCCGAACTTGTATTGCCTTGCGGGTCAAGGTCAATTACAAGAACGCGCTTTTTTTGTTCACCCAAGCATGCAGCAAGGTTTATAGCGGTTGTAGACTTACCAACTCCGCCTTTTTGGTTGATAATGGGGATAACATTGCCCCTATATTTTTTTGTAGCGGTTTCCTCGGCCATGCTTCTCCTGTCAATGTTTCACGTGAAACAATTATAGTGGTTTGTGTACTGCCATTCCCACCTTACGCGGTAGCTTAATTGTAGCAGGCTTGCATTTTTGAAACACGACAATCTCACGATATCCAAACTCAAGAGGAAGCTCGTATGTTTCACGTGAAACAAATTCAAAACCACAGAGTTTAGCAGCGTTTTTAGCGTCGAGAAGTTCCTGTTCACATTGTTGCGATTTAGAACAAAGTAGTATGCCGTCACGCGTGAGTAGGGGTGCAGCGTATTCCAAAAGGGTGCGAATCGGCGCAACCGCACGCGCGATGATGAGGGGAGTTTTATAGCCTTGTGAGGGCAAATCCTCAAACCGCATGCTAGAAGTGGAAAGGGAAGCACGTAAATCGAGTGAATCAATAAAGGAAGAAACGCAGGCAATTTTCTTTTTAACCGAATCAACCAGAAGGCCACTTTTACCAGTAAGTAAAGCAAAAGGAATGCCTGGAAAACCAGCGCCGGTACCTAAATCAATAAAGGAAACAAGAGAACCATGGGATATTGATTGTGCTTTGATAGAAGATAACGGAGTAAAGGCAGATACACTCGCACACGTACTGGTTGCAGATAGCGCATTGTAGGCATGGACCACTAAAAACGAATCCACATAATGCAAAATAAGCGCAGCGAGCGGTTCGGTTATACGTGTTAGATTAATGCTTTTATTTGTTTCTACCAATAAGGAATAGTGCTTATAAAGTGCGGTAATCTGAGCGTCCGAAATAGGCGCATTAAATGGCGCGGTAAACGCTAAAAACAGCTGCTTAAAATCATCCTCAGAAAAGCTCTCACCTGCATATGCATACGCGTGTCGGTCAGAAGAACTACCGTCACGCAAGGCAATACGCGTTTGCACATCAGCAGAAAGAGAGGAATATGTTTGTGGAGGCACAGGCACTCCATGAACCGTAGTGAAAGAAGATGAACAAGCAGACCCGCGCGATGATGGGGTAGAAAAGGCAACCATTATAACTCCTGTCTTTTGATACATACAGCATACCATGGAGCATTATGTGCACTGCCAAAAAACCTCGTATCGGGAAGTTTTGACAAAAAAAGGGGGAATTAATCCCCCTTAAACGCATATACCGATATTTGCGTGGTAACACGTGTGCAGTACGTAGCACCGTGCGGAGCTCTACTGCTCGCGATTACCATGCTTTCTTCTTCTTACAGCAGTAACAACTACACGTCGGTTTGGCTCATACCCTTCAGAATGCGTAGTAACTTCCGTATCATTAATAAGAGCAATATGCACAAGACGTCTATCTGCTGGGCTCATAGGCGCAAGCACCACGCGGCATCCACGGCGTTTTGCGCGGGCAGCAGCAGAAAGAGCAATAGCTTGAATTTTTTCTTTTCTGCGTTCCTTATATCCCTCAACATCGAGCGAAATAGGGTAGTAAAAGTGCAGCGCGTTGCTCAAAAACGCATTAATTATAGATTGGAGCGCATCAAGCGTGTGACCATGATGACCAATAAGTACCGCTAAATCATCACCAAAGATGTCAAAGATAAGGCTATGATCATCGGTTTCGTACTCATCAATACGAACATTTCGCTCACCAAAAAACGACAGTGTTTCTTCAATTTTACGGGTAACAATGTCGCCAATAAAGTTCTTTTCTTCGTCGGAAAGCGGCTCATGAGCAACCATATGATCGTGAATCGCGTTAATAACGGGATTATCTGAAGGCACGTAGGTATCAACATGTTCTTCAACCAGCACGTCATCGTTTAAAAGCTCAGCAGGCACATCAGCATTATCCATCACAACATCACGCTCAGATGCCACAACAGCAAAGGCTTTATCACCGCTGCCAGCATTACGCGTAGATTTTTTACTACGTTTCGATGCACGCTCACTTTGCTCATTGCGCACGCTACGCTCATCACGCTCATCACTGCGAGTACGCTTAAAACGCGCGTGATTAGACGAACTAGTAAGTTCTCCCAGCTCACGCAAGGTGTTGTCCTTGGGATCGTCGTTTGTTACGTAGTGCGCAGAATCGGGCGAGGAGGGCGATGTTTGCTCAATCTCGGTAAAGAAACCGCTCTCATGCTCCTGAGCTAAAAAGGCATCAAGCGACGCCTTTGTGGTTTCATACATTGAAGAGTCGCTATATACATGCTCTGGCGTATCCTGCCAATCATCAAACGAATCGGGTGTAAATGTTGTTTTGTCACCCATCATAACCTCCTAAACACGCGCAGCCTGCCAATACCAAACAAAACCTGCAGGTACACGCACACGTCATACCATCAACTACTTATCTTTTTTGTGGGGACGCGCCACTTTTTCTTTGCGAACAACGTCAACATGCACACCCTCACGGGCAAGTTGCTGCTCGGTTTCCTCTTTTACGCGCTTCATTACGCGGTCGGTAACAAGTTTTTGTTGAACAATTTGCCATAAACTCGAAGTGTTGTAGTACAAAAGCACGGCAGTTGGCACCGTCCAACCAAACCACAACATAAAGCAACTCATCACAACACCCATGGTAATTGTTTGAGAACGCTGCTGCTCAGAGGTATTTTTAAGGTTCATTACCATAGGAATAAACGTGGTAACAGCAAAAAGCACCACCAAAAAGATGTACACCGCAGCCGTTTGAATACCCTGTGTCTTAAAAACATCAGCAGGGGAGAGCGAAATGGTTGGCAACAATGAGAAAAAGCTCGCATCTTGAGGAATTTTACTTGCAACGGTAAACAAACCAAAAAACACGGGCATTTGAAGCACCATCGGTAAACAACCACCAAGCATATTAAACTTGTGCTCCGAGTAGAACTTTTGCATTTCCTCGTTCATACGCGCGGGGTCGTCGGAATATTTATCCTTAATTGCCTGCATTTGCGGCTGCAACGCTTGCATGCGCGCGCTCGACTCAGTCGACTTTGTCATAAGCGGAATAAGAATAACGCGAATAATAAGCGTTAAAATAATAACCGCTAAACCCCAGTCACCACAAAACTGCTTAATACCTTCAAGCACTTGGGTAAGTAAGGTAATAAAAATGTCCCACATAGCCCCTCCGAAAGCGAATCAGTAGATCACCACGCAAGCATAGTACGCATGCTAAGCGCGGTAAACAAGCTAAACAAGCGGATCGTATCCACCGGCATGAAATGAATGACAGCGACACAGGCGTTTAAGTGCAAGCCACAAGCCGCGTGCAATACCATAACGTTCAAGCGCTAAGAGCGCATATTGCGAACAAGTTGGCTCATAAATACAATGCGCACGTAAATACATTGAGCTAAAACGTTGGTAGATATGGATACATGCACAAATCACAGCAAGCACGCGTGCACACGCAGCACGCTTTTGCGTTGTGCGCGAGGCGTGTAACCCTGTTACACCTGCACATTGTGTTTGTTGCGCTTGAGCCATATATTGCTGCCTTTTGTCTTTGCATACATGCGCACACCGTACACGCTGCATGTATACGTAAAACCACCTTTAGTTATAAAGGTGGTTTTGTATCGCGAATTGTTCCTATAAGGCGAGTAAGTTCTTTGGCGATAGATGCCGGGTGAGCATATTGTGTTGCACTCGTAGCAAAAAACAAGAAGTTGTACCCTGCAGAAAATGTTGTAGGTAACATGTCACGCACCGCTGCGCGCAGCAGGCGTTTACACCTATTGCGCACTGGCGCCGTGCCAATACGCTTTCCCGCAGCAAAAGCAACACGTGCATACGGAAGTGTTCCATTGATATACACAACACGAACGTACTTACCGCGAAGCTGCTTTCCACACATGTAGACCTTATTAAAGTCGATTTTAGACTTTATGGTCTTCATATCTATCGAGCCTAAATACTTAGATGCTTACACACAAACGCTTGCGACCCTTGGCGCGACGACGTGCAAGCACCAAACGGCCACCCTTAGTAGCCATGCGAGCACGAAAACCGTGTGACTTAGCACGCTTCGATTTATTTGGTTGATAAGTGCGTTTCATAATAAAACCCCTTTATAACAATAACCACAAGTAATTATCTATATTGCTCTGACAAGCTAAAAAAGTATAGGTGTTTGTGCAGGTGTAGTCAATTGTTTTCTTCTATAAACGCATATTTTTATATGTGCGTATCGTTTCATCCGTAGTGTTGTGATTATTGTTTGAAGAAAACCCACATCTCTCACGCTGTGCAGACAACAGGCACGCAGCAATACACGCTTGAGGCGCTATGTTTCATGTGTACCTATGGTTGGTTATTCAATGTATAGATACTGCAAACTGTGCGCATACATCGTGAAATTTACAAGGTATTACCTGCACGTTTATTATTTCTCTTTCATGTTTTATTCACCATTAAATCCTGTTATTCACCATGTTATTAACATTTGTTCATCAATTGTTGAAAACTTTCATACGTGTTTATTTCAGTTTGAATACTTTTGAACAAATGTTGAACAATTGTTGAAAACTTTACCAGACACTCAGCAACTATTCGTGTAAGATAAACATACGCTACTGACTAACACAAACACATAAAGGGGGATTATGGCGCATGCGTTTTATCCGTTTGTAGAAAACAGAGATAACGAACAACAACATACCAGCTCAACAGCTACACCACAGCCAAACAGTGCGCTTACCCCCACATATGCAGCGCGTATTGCAGTTGTTGACACCCCGTACGCGCAGCCGCGCGTGGTTGTCATCGACCCGTGTAATACCCGCGAATACCTCGAAGAAATTACTGCAACAGTGGCAAAACTCGCCAGTGAGCAGGGAAGTTCTATTCCATTTATGGTTATTCGCGAAATTGTTGAAAACTTTATTCATGCATATTTTGTTGAGCCAACGATAAGTATTCTTAACCACGGCAACACGATTCGTTTTGCCGATCAGGGGCCAGGTATAAAAGAAAAGGAAAAAGCCTTTGCGTTTGGAACCACCAGCGCAACCCAAGACATGAAAAAATTTATACGTGGTGTGGGCTCAGGATTGCCATATGTACGTGCATATATGGAACAAACACACGGAAGTATTGTGGTAGAAGATAACATCGCAGGTGGCACTATTGTTACGCTTAACGCGCATACAAGCGAGGAAACACCCGATAAAGAAAAACAATCTGGTGCACAGATTGCGCCGGCACAGGTACCACAGGTACAACAAATGCAACAGATGCAGCAACAACAGCAGCAACCATATACGCAGCCTATATATACACAACCGATATACGCGCAGCCAACATACGCAACAAATCCATACATAAATGCTGCAGCTGAAAACCCTGTTTATACAAACCCTGCAAACACAGGTCATCAACCTGCACAAATGCCGGTACAACAGCCTAGTATGCAGCCCGCGCAACAAGCTGTAACACCAGGATTGTCAGAACGTGCAGTGTGTGTACTTCGTGCGGTGTGCACTTATGGCGCAATTGGTCCAAGTGAGCTTGCGCGAATGTTTGGATTTTCTCAACCAACGTGGTCACGTGAATTACAAGCGCTTGAAACTATGGGTGTGTTACACCGTGCAGCAAAAGAGCAAAAGCGCACGTTAACACAGCTTGGGCAGGATTTTGTGCGCCAGCACAATATTACACCGCTTTAAGGGCGCGGGTGTTGAATGTGCTTTGCAGCCGCTACATGTTATACACTGCATGTTATACACTGCACGGCGCGTGGCATGTGCGTATAATGATAAACACCATACCGGTTAGCACTTAATACAAACCATACGGTACAATAGCCAAACAGATATACGTTATTCATAGTACAATATCAAAAACCAACAGGTATACGCACTAGGTAAAGGAGTTTGCCGTGAAAGTTGCACCCAATAGTAATGGCATGCAGGCGTCATCAAATGAATCTGACGTCATACTACAACCTGCGTTTATACTGTGGGAAGACTGTGTTGAATTTTTAGATGATGACGGGTATCTTCCGTCAATTCTTTCTATTCTTCGTAACTGTGGTATAGGTGAACTTAGTGATGATTCACTTACACTTTATACGCCTTATACGTTTACTCGTAAAAAAATACGGGAACATCTCGGTGTTATTGAAGGGTATTTGCAAGAAGTTGCCGGACATTACGTTCATATTATTATTTCGCTTGTGTCTCCAGAAGAAGCTGCTAAGTTTCCAAAGTTGCAGGATTATGCCTATGGTCCACAGGTAGATGATGGTGATGTTAATCAAGAAGATGTAAACGATGATAACGATAATGATGACGAGCAAGCGTATCTTCAAGAAAAAGCTGATTTGGATGCTGAAGATAACGCAATAAAGCAGTCTTATGATGAACATTTATCTAGCACAAACAGCAAAAACACCACGAATGCTGGAAATGCAGACTTTTTTGCGGATTACCTGCATTTTCTCGAAACAACAAACATATTACAACAAGGAAATACGCTTAATGCTGAAGAAGTAAACCAGCAATATTTGGCATATAGAGCACGCATGGAAGCGCAGACACAAGCAAACGCAAAAAAGCAGCATAAACCAATGCGCCGCGTAAAAACATCAACCGATGCCAAAACTGCCACACCTACTAAAAAAAGTGTAGGTTCATCTAAAAAAAAACCGACTACTAGGCTTATAAGTGTTGAAACACGTGTAACAAAAGATGAGTTATTGCGCGAAGAACAGCGGCACGCGGGTATAGATGCAGGTATAACCGCAGGTAATACAGGTAATGTAGATAATGCAGACGTCTCGTACACCTACGCAGCTGTAAATTCGCAGGAACCCGCGCAAACGGGCGTGAAAACGCATGTAAACACGCAAAAAAACCCATATCAAGAGGCAGTTCCAAATGTTGTTGGTTCAAAACTTACTTTTGATAGGTTTGTCCAGGGTGAAGAAAACATGTTTGCGTTTCAAGCGGCGCAGCAGGTAGCATGTGGTATTAATAGCCAGTCGTATAATCCACTCTTTATTTATAGTAAAAGCGGCCTTGGTAAAACACACCTACTTCGTGCTATTCAAAACTACATTATTCAAAACGATCCCGAGCGTGTGTGCGTATATAAAACAGCAACAGAGTTTGTGGATGAATATACACGTGCATGGCAGTCGATAGAACATAAAGGGGCACTGTACGAGCGCTACAAGCATATTGACGTGCTTATTATCGACGACATACAAAACATGCGCACGGCAGCAGGTACTATTAAGTTTTTCTTTGATACGTTTAATACACTTATGGCAAGTGGTAAACAAATTGTACTTGCTGCTGATAGAAGCCCGCAAGAGCTACAGATGGGCGAGAGTAAGTTTGATGAGCGTGAAACAAGCCGCATGGATTCGGGTGTTACGGTAACCATTCAGGTGCCTAACTACGAGCTAAAATATAACCTTATTAACAGCTTTTACGATTACATGCACCATGACGCAGCAAATAATGCTGAGAAAGATATGCTTGGCACCATAACGCCTGAACAGAGGGCATATATGGCGCGTTTAGCAGGTAGTAATATCCGTGTTATTGAGGGGTTTGTTCACACCTGTTTAATGCAGGCAGGCCGTCTTAAACACCTTAAAAAACAGCTTACCGATGCTGATATTTTAGCAATTGCCGAGAAAAAATGGCCAAAGCAACAAAAAACGGTAACAATGGAGCAAGTACAGCATGTCATTGAAATGCGATATGGTGTAGATCATAGCGATCTTATTGGAAATAAGCGCAATAAGGAGCTTATGGAGCCGCGCCATGTGTGCATTTGGCTTATTCGTGAGCTTACTGATAGTACACTTGCCGATATTGGTGATAAGTTTGGAAATCGCACGCACGCCACTATAAAACATAGTATTACCTGGGTAAATGCTAAAAAGAAAGAAGATCGTTTGTTTTATGACAGGCTTGTGTCTATAAAACAAGAAATACAGGAGTAAGAGGCGATTATAAGTAGTGTGCTGTAATAATAGTCGTGTTTAAAACTCTGTTAATAACATGATTACTTATGATGAAAACTGACAATTTTGTTATGAAAGTTTTTCGTAAGCTCGGGCGTACGTTGAAAATGATAAAAAGATGTAACATGTTTAAAGTGTAATTTTTAGGCGATACGCTGCGTAAATGCAAGTTATTAACATTTCAACACAGCATATTAATACTTATCTTTTACTTAAATACATATATATAAATAAGAATAGGGGTGGGGAATGCCGTTAAATTTACACGTGACGTCTTTCTAAGCTTGCAGTAAACGCGCGCGCTACAATAAACGAGCGTAAAACAAACACACAACCTCTTAACCATACAGTCGCTGCAAGGCGTATACTACAACCAACACCAATCAAAGGAGACATCATGAAGTTTTCGGTTAGCCAAACATCGTTTAACCAAGCGCTTTCAATTGTGTGTAGGGGATTATCCTCACAAAACACGATGGCAATCCTTGCAGGTGTGTATATTCATGCAAGTGAGGGCACCCTTACCCTGCAAACAACCGATCTTAAAGTTTCTATTAAGCATGCAATTTCTGCAGCTGTCGAAGAAGAAGGAAGTGTTGTGGTATCGGGTGCACTCCTGCTAAAAATTGTTAAAAACCTGCCCGACGCTGCGATAACTCTTACTTCAACCGACACTCAAGCGCAACTTACCTGCCAAAAAGCAAGCTTTACTCTAGCAACTCTTAACCCCGACGATTTCCCAGAATTTCCTGTGCTTAACCCCAATCAAGTGGTTGAGCTTCCCACCAGCCTGCTTACTTCTATGGTAGATAAAGTGTTTCGCGTTACAAAAGACGACATCGCAAACCCCATTTTATCAGGCATTACGCTGGTTGCACACGAAAATAAACTCTCGATGTACGCTACCGATTCCCACCGGTTGGTAATTATTGACACAAGCACCGAAACATCAAGCTTAACCGAAGAATTTAACGCAATTATTCCCGCAACTGCATTTCATGAGCTACTGTCGCTACCATCACTTACAGACACTATTACCTTAGGATTGTGTGACAATCAAATAGTGTTTAGCTGTGAAAACACCACCTTTGTTACTCTTAAAATTGAAGGCATGTTCCCCAATTTTAAAAACCTCTTCCCAACTACCTGTGCAACAAAGCTTACCTGCAATCCAACTGAGCTTTCTGCAGTTATTCGCCGTGTTGCACTTGTTACTACTAACAGCGATTTAGGCGTGGTGTTTGATATTAACCCGCAAACACAAACACTTACCCTTAAGGCTGATTCCGTTGAGTATGGTACCTCGCAAGAGGAATTTGCCGTGCATATTGAGGGCGCGCCTGTGCAATTCTCAATGAATTACCAGTTTATTACCGAATGTACCAAATCGTGCACTAACAAAGACGAAATTACGTTTGAAATTGTAGATAACATGCAGCCCATTGTTGTAAAGTCGTTTGGCACTATTAACTACCAGTGCCTACTTATTCCGCTGCGCACTAATTAACTAGTCAACTCACTGTCTACACACACGCAACCATGAGTTTGGTGTTACAACAGCTGCAACTGTATAACTGGAAAAACATTGCTTCAGCCACGCTTGAGTTTTCACCGTGTGCAACCATTTTGTATGGTCCAAATGCCGCAGGTAAAACAAATATTATTGAAGCTATTCATCAGTGCACAACAGGGGTAAGTTTTAAACATACCCCCGCTGCAGCCTACATATCGCAAGGTGCATCACGGTGTAGCGCCACAGCAACGCTTATTGACGCTGCGCGTACTATTACCCTTGCATGTAAAGTTGAAGCTCCTACACCTATAGTTTCATCTGAGAATGTACCAACGCCGCGTGCCAAACGCACACTGTTTGCAAATGGCAAACCTGCGCGACCATACACACTCTCGGCATATGCACCGTCCATTGTGTTTACCCCCGATGATCTGCAGTGCATTAAACAATCAGCAAAAGCGCGTCGTGATGAGTTTGATGTATTTGCAAAAACAATCACCCGCGAGTATCAACACATATACACTACCTATACGCATTGTGTTGAACAAAGAAATACCCTCCTTAAGCAGGGGATATCACATGATGTACGTGCAGCATGGGATGAGTCGTTTATGCGCGGCGCAGCGACGCTTATGTATGCGCGCATGCGGCTTCTTGAGCGACTTTATACCCATATAACCGATGTATATCGCACGATTGCACCCAGTGAAACGCTTACCTACCAATATGTGCCATCATGGCTGCGTTTGCCCGCGCACACACCACTAACAATACAAAAATCAGCTCACACACCCTTCTTACCTGGTGAAACACCCACAAAAGATGAGTTATACACCCTTTTTTCAACGCTTCAACCACAAGTACAAAACCTAGAAGCGCAGCGCATGCAAACACTATTAGGTCCGCAGCGCGACGACGTGCAATTTTTTATTAATGGTATGGATGCACGCACCTGCGCTTCACAAGGCCAGCAGCGCTCAATAATTCTTGCTATAAAAATTGCGCAGGTACTGCTCACCCAGGAAATCCACGGATTTTACCCCATCTTGCTGTTAGATGATGTTATGAGTGAGCTTGATGAGCTGCGCCGTAATACTATTTTTTCACTCATACATAATGGCATCCAAGCTATAATTACAACCACAAATCTTGGGTATTTTTCACCCGAAATACAAGCGCGTGCAAAGGTTGTTGATTTATATGACGCAAACACACCCATCAAACATATATCGTGAGCTGGGCGCACACCAGTATAAACCACGCCGCCCGCAAAGCCTTAAAGATATTCTGCGCGACACGTTGCAAAATCCGCAGGTAAACAGTAAGCTTACCGAAGCGGCACGCGCGCACCACGCACTATTTAGCATTCTTTCAAGCACTGAGCGCGCGCATGTGTGTGGCGTATTTGTGTTTAAGCATGCGCCGTATACCCCCCGTAAGCTCGGTGTTTATATCGATTCCTCACCCATGCTTGCCGATTTTACCATCAATAAAGAGCTTTACATTGAGAAGCTTGCTGCGGTTGGGTTTGCGGTGTGTGATATTGAGTTTAAGCATTCAAAATACCCGCCGCGTCGTTCATAAAACACGCGTCAAAGTACCTTGCGCGTGCATAACGTGTATATCCTCACATCCAAGCGCCTGCGTCCAAACACACTAAAATTTTTGCGTTGAGCGCGGTTTTATGCTGCACACCCGCTGTGATTTGTGCACAGCTCATAGTATTTTTACGCAAAACGCAGCTAAAACCAAAACTGCATAAAACCGCGGGCAAACTGGCGTAAAATACAACTATCTATCAAAAGGAGGAATGCGTGACTACACCATCAAACTCATATACCGGTAACGAAATTAAGGTACTCGAAGGCCTCGACCCTGTGCGTAAGCGTCCGGGTATGTACATTGGTACTACGTCTGCTGCCGGTTTACATCACCTTGTATGGGAGATTGTTGATAACTCGGTGGACGAAGCTATGGCTGGCTTTTGTACATCTATCGAGGTTACCGTTCATCCCGATAATTCTATTTCGGTAAAAGACAACGGTCGCGGTATCCCCGTAGAAATTCATCCGCAAAAGAAAATCCCAACGCTCGAGGTAGTACTTACTATCTTGCACGCAGGCGGCAAGTTTGACAACGCAGCGTACAAAGTATCAGGCGGCCTTCACGGTGTTGGTGTTTCGGTAGTAAACGCACTTTCAAAGCGTCTTATTGCAACAGTTGAGCGCGATGGCGGCATTTTTCAAATGGAGTTTGAGCGCGGTAAAGTAACAAAAAAGATGCAGCAAATTGGTACCTCATCAAAAACAGGCACTACCATTACATTTTGGCCCGACGACCTTATTTTTGAAACTACGGTATACAATTTTGAAACCCTGCAAAACCGCCTGCAAGAAACAGCATTTCTCAACAAAAACCTGCATATTCGCATAACCGATGAGCGCGAGGAAACCCCACGCGTGGAGGAGTATTGCTACTCGGGCGGTATTATTGACTTTGTTAAATTCTTAAACGAAGAAAAAACACCTCTACCTGGCCTTACCACACCAATTTATATTGAAGGACAGTCGGATGAATCGGCGCCCCTTACACAAAAAGGCGAGGTAGAAGTTGCCATTCAGTGGAACACCAGCTATTCAGAATATGTAATGTCGTTTGCAAACGATATCTACACCGATGAAGGCGGTATGCACCTTGAGGGCTTCCGCACCGCGCTTACTAAAACCGTAAACGACTACGCGCGTGCTCACAACCTGCTTAAAGAAAAAGATTCAAACCTTACGGGCGACGATATTCGTGAAGGCTTGTGTGCGGTTATTTCGGTAAAGCTGCCCGATCCGCAGTTTGAAGGCCAAACAAAAGCCAAGCTCGGAAGCTCCTACATGCGCTCGCTTACCAACAAAATTGTTGCGGCTGGGCTTACTGAATATTTCGAAGAGCACCCCAACCAAGCAAAAGAAATTTTCAAAAAAGCAGCGCAGGCGGCAAAGGGTCGTTTAGCTGCGCAAAAAGCGCGTCAGGTGGCACGCCGCAAAGGTTTGCTCGAAAGCGCCTCTTTGCCTGGTAAGCTTGCCGATTGCTCGGTTCGTGATGCCGAAATGACAGAGCTCTTTATTGTTGAGGGTGATTCCGCAGGTGGTTCTGCAAAAATGGCGCGCGACCGCTCCATTCAGGCGGTCCTTCCTTTGCGCGGTAAAATTCTTAACGTGGAGCGCGTACAGCAGGATAGAGCGCTTTCGTCCGAAACCATTACCTCGCTTATCACAGCAATTGGTACAGGTGTGGGTAATGAATTTAATATTGAAAAGGCGCGCTATCACAAAATTGTAATTATGACCGATGCCGATGTTGACGGCGCTCACATTCGTATTTTGCTCCTTACCTTCTTCTACAGATACATGAAACCGCTGGTAGATGCCGGGTTCATTTATGTTGCTCAGCCGCCGCTTTATCAAATAAAAGCAAAAGGCAAAAAGTATGGCAAATACCTGTACACCGATGAAGAGCTTGCAATTGAAGCGCGTGAGTACGACGACCCAAGCAAATACACTGTTCAGCGCTACAAAGGTTTGGGTGAAATGGACCCCGAGCAGTTGTGGAGCACCACGATGGAGCCAAAAAACCGCATTATGCTGCGCGTTACCATCGAAGATGCCCGCGATGCCGAGCGTGCTGTTGCCAACCTTATGGGCTCTCAGGTAGAAAAGCGTAAAGACTTTATTCAAACACACGCAAAAGACGTACGTTTCTTGGATATTTAATGAACGGTACGCATTACACCTGTGTTCACCACGCGTTTTGTATGGTGTAGCTAAGTTTTTAACACGCATTACAAACGCCCTACGTGAGTGTTTTTCGTGAAACACGCTCACACCACATTGCAAACGCACGCAAAAGAAAGGTGCCACATTGGCAAACGATACACACAATAACCCATCATCTGCCAATCACGATGATGATGTAACAGGCGGTTTTACCGGCGATGGCGCTGGTAGCAATAGTAGTGCAAACAGCACTAATCCATCCGACCAAAGCACTCGTGACGATCGCGACAGTCTAAACGATCTGTTGCGCGACATGGACGATGCCGACGGCGCAGCAGATGACTCTACCACCAACACCAACGTCGACGCAGTAGACGATGACGACGTAGACACCGACACTGACACCGACACCGACGATCTCGACAACCTCGACGCACCCAACCAGCAAGACGAGCTTCTTAACCTTGCTGGCGCAAACTTAAGCCACACGCTTACCGATGAGGCTGGTACGCGCCTTGATTTGTCGGACATTCATGGAGGCACACTTAAGCCAACCGACCTTTCCGAAGAAATGAAAGCGTCGTTTTTGGAATACTCCATGTCGGTTATCGTTGCTCGCGCCCTGCCCGACGTGCGCGACGGTTTAAAGCCGGTACACCGCCGCATTTTATACGCCATGAATGAAGCACACATTGTGCCAAGCCGTCCTCACAAAAAGTCGGCATGGACCGTGGGTGAAGTAATGGGTAAGTACCACCCGCACGGCGACTCATCCATCTACGAGGCAATGGTGCGTATGGCGCAAGACTTTTCAATGCGTCTACCCCTTATCGACGGTCACGGTAACTTTGGTTCTATCGATGGCGACCCTGCCGCAGCTATGCGTTACACCGAGTCGCGTCTTACGCATGCTGCTATGGACATGCTCCGCGATCTCGACAAAGAAACCGTTGATTTGCAACCTAACTATGATGAATCGCTGCAAGAGCCTGCTGTGTTGCCTGCGCGTTTTCCAAACCTGCTGGTAAACGGTTCAAATGGTATTGCCGTTGGTATGGCAACCAACGTGCCGCCTCACAACCTGCAAGAAGTTGCACGTGCAGTGTGCTGCATGATTGACAACCCCAACTCCACGCTCGAAGACCTTATGGCATGTTTGCCTGGCCCCGATTTCCCAACAGGTGGCATTATCATGGGCACCGACGGCATTAAAGATGCCTACAAAACAGGTCGCGGCACTCTTACCATTCGCTCAAAAGTGCATATCGAAAACACGGGTCGCGCTGGCAGGCAGCGTCTTGTTATTACCGAAATTCCTTATCAGGTAAACAAATCTCTGCTTCAGGAGCGCATCGCGCAGCAGGTAAACGAAAAGAAAATCGAAGGCATCTCCGACATGCGCGACGAATCAAACCGCAAGGGTATGCGCATTGTTATCGACCTTAAGCAAGGTGCTGTGCCGCAGGTGGTGCTCAACAACCTCTACAAGCGCACGCAGCTCCAAACGAGCTTTAGTGTTATCGACATTGCCCTGGTAGACGGCGTGCCACGCACGTTAAGCCTGCACGACATGATTCGCTACTACATAAAGCACCAGCAAGACGTGGTTACTCGCCGCACCAAGTTCGACCTTGCTCGCGCGCAAAAACGCGTGCACATTTTGGAAGGCTTGCTTATTGCGGTTGATAATATCGACGAAGTGGTGCACATTATTCGTTCGTCAAAAGACGATGCCGAGGCAAAAAGCCGCATGAGCGAGCGTTTTGGCATCGACAACATTCAGGGTGAAGCAATTTTGCAAATGCGCTTGCGCCGTCTTACCGGGCTTGCCCGCGATGAGCTTGCCGCTCAAATTGACGAGCTATACAAACAAATTGCATATCTTACCGATTTGTTGCAAAATCCTGAAAAAATGCTCGAAGTTATTAAAGAAGAGCTCATGCAAATCGCCGAGCGTTACGCGTCGCCCCGCCGCACAAAAATTTCAACCAACGAAGCACAAATCCTCGATGTTGAAGACCTTATCACCGAAGAGGACATGGTTATTACCGTTACGCATTCAAGTTACATTAAGCGCCTGCCAGTTGCCACCTATCGCGCACAAAAGCGTGGCGGCAAGGGTGTGCAGGGCCTTTCGCTTAAAGACAACGACTTTGTAGAAGACTTGTTTGTGGCGTCTACCCACGATTACGTGCTGTTCTTTACCAATAAAGGTAAGGTATACCGCCTTAAGGTACACGAGCTGCCCGTTGGCTCGCGCACATCACGCGGAAGTGCGCTGGTAAACGTGCTGCCGCTTGCCGAGGACGAGCACCCAACCGCCGTTATCACCACCCGCGATTTCCCAGACAACCAGTATTTGGTGTTTGCTACCAAGCAGGGTATGGTAAAGAAAACAGCCATTGCCGAGTACGACAAAAGTCGTCGCGACGGGCTTATCGCCATTAACCTTAAAGACGGCGATGAGCTGGTAAACGTGCGTCGTGTGTGCGAAGGAAACCGCATTATTTTGTGCACAAGCGCAGGCAAAGCCATTATGTTTAGTGAGGAAGACGTGCGCCCCACGAGCCGTAACACAAGCGGCGTGAAGGGCATTAGCCTTAAAAACAACGCGTACATGCTTGGCATGGAAATTTCCAACGGCAAGGGCGATTTGCTGGTAATTACCGAAAACGGCTACGGCAAACGTACGCCTATTAGCGAGTACTCGCTGCAGCACCGCGGCGGTCAGGGCGTAACTACCATTGCCATGACCAGCAAAAAGGGCGCGCTTGTTGCCTGCCGCGTGGTAGGTCCGCAGCACGAGCTTATGATTATGTCTGAAGAGGGCGTTATGATTCGCGTTAAGAGCATGGACATTTCAAGCTCTGGCCGCGCTACGCAAGGCGTAAAGATTATGAACCTCTCAAGCACCGACCACGTAAGCGCCATGGCGCGCATGGTAGCAAAAAAGAAGTCGTCGCAGGTAAAAGCTGCCGATAAAAACCAGCCAACACTGCCGCTTGCCTTTGCTACAGCGCCCGCGTCTGATGCCGACCCCGCTGAGGCCGACGAGGTAAATATTGGTGGTGAAGAGGAGTTTGACGAAAATCTTCTTGATGATGATGAGTAATCGCACGCGCTAACCGCACAGCGCACATACACTGCTTAGCACTACTTAGCAAAACGCCTGCGTGTGACATGCACGCAGGCGTTGGTGTATACAGGTTACGCGAGTATGTATAACGAGTGGTTTCTTTGCACGTGGTATTCTTGCTGCTACTACTCAAACTACGGTTTTTCAATGTGTGCACGCTCAACAACCTGCGGCATTATCAAAAGCGGCCTATTAAAATAGAGTGCCATAACAATCGCGTCGCTTGCACGCAGCTCAAGCCATTGTTCCTTGTTCGCACCAGCAGCGCCGGTAGCACCAGCAGCTGCAGCATCACCCTTACGCGCTCGACCATCTTCAACCGCTTCTGCCGCCCGTGCCTGAGCAAACGCCGCTGCAAGACGCTCATGCATTGCGTTTGCAATCTCGTTTCTACTTTGCACCTGCTCATGCTCTTTAGGCTCCGGCTCCTCGCGCACGAGGCTTGCGCCCGCAAAAAAGTGCGAACCTTCCACGTTGTACAGCAGACACTGCTTACAGGTAAGCTGCGCCATGTGTAATACCGAAAAAAGTGCGGAGTAGGGGCTTAATGCAATGTCATCAGCGTCCGATGCGTTAGCCCAGGAAAAATCACGGTCGCGCGTTGCGGCTTCTTGCGCGCCGCTGTTTTGTGCCGCAACCTGCCGTTTTGCGAGTACTTCCAAAAAATATCCAATAGTGCGCGCTTCAAATTCACCCACGTCAATGGGTACAAACTCACCCTTATCACCGCAAGAAAGCATTACAACCGAAGGCGCTTTACCACGGCACATAACCACGCTATACACGTACGCCCGCACGGGCGTGGTGGTGTCGTGTGCATCCGCAGAGCTGCACGCGACCTGTTTGTTGTTATCGCTGCTATTGTTGCAACTGGCGTTATATTCACTAGTGTGTGCATCGTTTTTCATAAGCATCCAATCACGAAAAGTAAGCAAAAGGTAAAGCATTGATATGCGCATTGGTATGTGTATATAGTAGCGTATCTGCCCGCTTCCGCGCGCCGTCGCATTACTACCACCCACAACACTCCCAATATGCCGCCAGCGCAAACCACTCCAAAATCATAGTGGTTTTGTGAAGATGCCCGCCGTCGCACACTCACGCAAAAAAGTGCTTGACGAGTACGCTTGCATTGCGTAATATATTTTTTTGCCTTGGACTCGTAGCTCAGTTGGTCAGAGCGTCCGGCTGATAACCGGGAGGTCACAAGTTCGAGCCTTGTCGGGTCCACCAGGTTTTTGTGTCAGGCGTGTTTATCACCGGCACAACCGGGGACGTAGCTCAGTTGGGAGAGCGCGGGCTTTGCAAGCCTGAGGTCGTGGGTTCGACCCCCATCGTCTCCACCATTTGCACACTAAAAGCCGGAAGCCCCGTGGCATCCGGCTTTTTTATTGTATAGGTTGATACCTACATCGGGTAGTAATACCTACTCACTGGTGCCACTTGGGCACCACACAGGCAAGCACTACGTACGTACCACCACAAGAAAGGCACTCACCAATGCAGCAAGAGCAAGAGCAGCAAGCCTCCGCGCAGCAAGCACAACCCCACCCACAGCAAGCCCAAGAAACATCCCAAGACATGCAGCAAGAGCACATCCGCAACATTGCTATTATTGCGCACGTCGACCACGGCAAAACCACGCTGGTAGATAAGCTGCTTAAAGCCTCAGGCGCATTTCGCGACAACCAGCAAGTGCAAGAGCGCATTCTCGACTCAAACGATCAGGAGCGTGAGCGCGGCATTACCATTCTTGCAAAAAATATTTCCATCGAATACCAAGGCATAAAAATCAACATCATCGACACCCCCGGCCACGCCGACTTTGGTGGCGAGGTGGAGCGCGTACTTAAAATGGCCGACGCCGCACTGTTGCTGGTAGATGCCGCCGAAGGCCCCATGCCCCAAACGCGCTTTGTATTGCAACACGCCATTGCGGCTAACCTCAAAATTTTACTTGTTATAAATAAGGTAGATAAACCCGCCGCCAACCCCGAAAACGTTATCAACCAATCCCTCGACCTTATGATGGATTTAGGTGCCAAAGACGACCAGCTTGAGTTTACTATGGAACACGTTATTTATGCGTCGGCGTCACTCGGCTTTGCGCGCCTGCACCCTACCGACACCAATAACGACATGTACCCCCTGCTTAACATGATTGTAAACGAGCTGCCCGCACCTAACGGCAACCCCGAAGCGCCGCTTGCTATGCAGTGCGTTACTATCGATCACTCCGATTATGTAGGTCGTATTGGTGTTGGCCGCATTTATGCAGGCACTATTCACACGGGTGATAAAATCGCCGTTGTTAAAAACGATGGTACCAGCCAAGTTGCCACGGTAAAGCAGCTGTTTACCTTCGACTACCTGGGCAAAAAGGAGTGTAGCGCGGTAGGTGCCGGTGATATTGGCGCTGTTGTGGGTATTGACCACACTGACATCGGCGACGTATATACCAGTATTGATAACCCCGTGCACCTTGAACCCATTGAAATAGACCAGCCCACACTTTCCGTTGTGTTTGAAGCGTCAACATCACCCTTGGTGGGGCGCGATGGCGACATTGTAGGTGCACGCCAGCTAAAAGAGCGCCTGTTTAATGAGGCAGAAAATAACGTAACCATGCACATTGAGGAGCTCCCCGACAAAACGGGCGTAAGTGTTGCGGGTAGAGGCGTGTTGCACCTGTCGGTGCTTATGGAGCAAATGCGCCGCGAGGGCTACGAGTTTCAGGTGGGGCGCCCGCAAGTGCTTTTTAAAAAGGACGAAAACGGAAGCCGTCTTGAGCCCATTGAGCAAGCTGTGGTTGAGTGTTCGGGCGAATACGCCGGTAAAGTTATCGAAGTGTTTGGTAATGTGGGCGGCACCATGATAAACATGAAAACAGGCAAAACCCACACGCACCTCGATTTCAAGATTCCTACGCGCGGCATTATGGGTCTTAAAACGCGTGTTATGAACGTAACGCATGGCGATGCCGTGTTTTACCATACGTTTTTGGAGTATGGTCCCTACGCGGGCGACATTAGTGCTCGCGCAAATGGTGCTATGATTTCGATGTCAACCGAAAAAGCTGTTGCTTACGCACTTGGCACGCTGCAAGACCGCGGCACGCTATTTATTGAGCCGGGCTGCGAGTGCTATGAGGGCATGCTTGTGGGCGAGCGTTCGCGTCCGGGCGATTTGGTGGTAAACATTGCCAAAACCAAAAGCCTTGGCAATCAGCGCTCATCTACCGCTGATATTGCCGTGCAGCTTACGCCACCCAAAACCTTTACGCTTGAAGAAGCGCTTGAGTATATTATTGACGACGAGCTGGTAGAAGTAACACCGCTGCACATACGCATGCGCAAGCGCATTCTAAACGACACAGAGCGTCGCAAATGGCGTGTGCGTCACGGCATGGTGGATAAGTAGGGCGTTTGTGCACGCTGCGCGGACGTCGCGCAAGATGTGGATGTTTTGTGTTAAGATGGTTACAATGCAAAACAATTAACAGCTTGTAAATTGAAAAAACTGTTGAACTGGTTTATATTTGCACGTATACTATACTTAACATGCCCAACGATGTGTTTAGTAGAAAGGATACACATTATGTTGTCTAACAACAAACTCAAGGCAGTAGGTATCTCTGCTGCTCTTGCTACCACACTTGGTCTTGGTTTAGCACCAGCAGCTGCGCTGGCAAAACCTGCAGAAAATGATTTGGTAACTGTAGTACGTATGTACAACAAATGGACAGGCGAGCACCTCTTTACAACCAATGCGCTCGAAGTCGCCGATCTAGAAGCTCGCGGCTGGCAAAATGAGGGCACCTACTGGAAAGCTCCTGCAGTTCCCAAGAAAGATACCGACGACAACGCTAAATACATGTCTGTATACCGTTTGTACAACCCCTATACATCCGACCACCTGTACACCACCGACTTGGTAGAGTACACCAACCTTATGGCAGCCGGTTGGAATGGTGAAGACGTTAAGTTTATGTCCGCTGCTACTCCTGACTTGCAAAATAAAGCAAAAATTGGTCAGCCTGATGTTGATGCTGAAGCAATTTATCGTCAGTTTAACCCCAATGTAACCGTTGGTACCCACAACTACGGTGGCTTGGCAGAAAACAAAAAAGTGCTCGACGCAGGTTGGAAAGCAGACGGTGTGGACGAGGATGGTCGTCAACAACCTATGCTTTATGGTTATGAGCTTAAAAAAGAGCAGGATGAAGCCTATCTTCTTACGAGCATTGGTGAGCTTCAAGAAGCCTACAAAGCAAAGCTTAAAGAGTTTAACGACATTAAAGATGCTATCCTTGCTGATGTAAAAGCTGATAAGTATAAGAAAGATGCTTATAAGGCAAAGCTTAATAAATTGGCTGATGATATTCACTACTATCAATCACGTCTTGACGATATCAGACTTTATATTACAAACTATAAAGACAAAACCAATGCTAAAATAAAGCAGTACCTTAAGGTTGAGGGTGAAACAGCTGAGTTTGCTCAGCACTATAATGATCTTCAGAAAGCTTCTAAAGATGCAGCAGCAAAGGTAAAAGAGCTTAAAGGCACTATTGCTGATTTCAAGAAGGCAATCAAGGGTTTTGAAGATCAAGTTGCTGCTCAAAAGCTTGAAGTAGAAAAGCAGACTCTCGAAATTAAGCTTGCGGATCTTGTCCTTAACAATGAAAAAGCACCAACTGCTGAGAAGAAGGAAGCTGCAAACAAGAAGGCTGCAGCTGAGAAAGCTATTGAAGCCGCAAAAAGCAAGATTGAAGGTCTTAACAAAGATATTAAAGACACTAAAGATCAACTTAAGACCCGTCAGTCTGAAATTGTAATAGCTAAGCAAGCTCACGAAAAAGCTAAAAAAGCTTTCCGCGACTTCCGTTACGATCAGTCCTTGCCTTTGGGTCAGCTCTTCCGTGACCTCGTATTCATCCAAGATAATGAAGCACAACGCGATGTCCTGGAAAAAGCATTTACATATATTGAAGGTGCTGTAGCTGAATACAATGAGAAAGTTAATTCTGCTGTAGTTAACTACTGGGATGCTGTAGAAGCTATCAAGAAGAACATTGATGAAAATGTTTCTGCTGACCAAAAAGCTGCTTATTACACAGCGCTTGCTGAGCTCAAAGATAAGCTTGTTGAGCAGATTGAAGCTCTTAGCAAAGACCCACAGCTTGACGCTGAGGACGCACTTGGTATCTAGTTTGTAGCAGTGTAGAATACATCTACAAACCCATCGTTGAGTAGGGAGGGGCACATTGCCCCTCCCTTTCTTATATCGCCTCATTCACTTATATTCATCACGTACCACTACACCCGCGATCCGGCGCGCCGCACGCACCCGAACGCACCCGCGCGGTCACCCTCACGCGCCTGAACGCACCCTCGCGCTCACCCTCACCCACCCGAACGCGACACCCCCTGTCGCCAACCCCTCCTTTTGTCGCATATGTGCTACCATACTTCTTAAGGAGGTTCCGAGCTATAGGACAAAAAGTGTGTATAAAATCGGTTGTTTGCCCAGGTAAACAGCCGATTTTTCGTAAACAATTCAAAAAAATCGAATTTTTCACCTGGACAAAAAGTGTGTAAAAATATCAGCATAT
>OPYK01000005.1 GCA_900343135.1 Atopobium massiliense
CTCAAAGACGAGAAAGCATATACCCCGATACATATGGAAACGCTGTGGTGTGGTCAGAACTACATCACAGCGATCCTTATCCTTATACAACAGAATAACTTATTTACACACTTTTTGTCCTATAGCTCCAACCTTACGTTGGCACAGCCTTGCGCATATGTGCAGCTCTTTGGCGTTATAACTCTCTTACAATACCTGCAACGTTCTAACTTTCAGCCAGCGGCGTATCCATAATGTTGAGGTATATCAGGTAGGTAATTCCCCAAAAGATAGCACATATCACAAGTGCACAGGCACAATACAAGATGTCACTAGGAATAAAAAGCATAAGAGGATTAAAGCATACAAGCAGGGTAATGCTTATGCTCACATACGCCATCATCATCATAGCAAAAGCGAATGTGGGTCGCTTTATTGCCTGGGTGATGGAGTGCGTATCATCCCATGAAAAATTGGGCTGGTGTGCGTCCATAGAAAACGCGAGTATTTGCATAAAAAGCGTTATGGAAATTGGGGTTATGAGCAGCACAAACCGTTCGGCCAAGCCGAGAGGTAGAAATACGTTGTAAAGAATTTCACACAGAGCAATAGCTATATACGATGGAATTAACGCTTCGGTGAGCTTTGCATGGTACAGCGTTTTTGCAGGTATGGGGGCTGTTTGCATGTGCCACCATTTATTGCCCTCGAGTGTAATTGTGTAAAGCGCGATAGGAGCAGCCATCATGTACACAGGTATATCTGCAGCTACGGTGCATGCTATGCGTATTGGAAATGGTGCGTCGGCAAGCATGAATTGGTACACCAAGCAAAATATCAACGCGATTACAACCATCAGAAGCAATATGATCCCCAGGTTTATAAACAGTGCAAACGTGCGTTTAAAGAAGCGTGCATCTTTGGCAATAATGGCGCGGAATGCTGATTTATAGCTTGCGGGTAATACTGCTTCGTGAGCAGCGCCAGCATCTTCAATCATAGTAGCACCCGCGTTGCTATTAGCAACCTCATTACGCGTATTTCCAGCTGCTAGCTGGTCAAACGTAAATGTGCGTGCTGATTTTTTTACGCCTTTAAGCGCGATAATGGCGTCGAGATTGCGCGAAATCCACGTCATAAACACGGCGTATACCACGACACCCGGCGTTGCAATCATAAGAAGCGCAAGTAGATCGCCCTCGCACGCCTGAGTAAAGAGGTTGAGGACTTGCGGCATTATATTGAATTTGTCCACGAGAGGAACTATCACCTCGCGCGCTTCGGGAATAATCATACAGTAGGAAAAGATGATAAAGGGCGCAATAATTACGCAGGAAATAAGGCCAACAAGCAGCGTTTTTCCTGCGCGGAACGTGCGGTTGAGCTCGTAGCCGATGATAAAAACGCCAATGCTCATTATCGACACATACATGGGACCTATGATGGTGCCAAACAGCATAAGGCGCATTATCGAGAGTATGTCGGCAAAACGTATCCACACTATTGAAGCGCAGCCCAAAAAGTAAAGTGCCGTTATAAACGATCCGGTTAAACCGCTGATAATGCGTGACCAGGCTATAGTGCTTGTTGACACGGGTAAGGATCGGATTTGTTCGTAGCGATTTGTTTCAAAGAGCGTTGTGCCAAGTGAGATAAAGTCGTTGATAAGGATAACAATAACGCTTGTCATGAGTGCCCACGCCGGTATTGCACCCGGACCAAACGTGTTAGCAATTTGAGCATAAAAATTTATGAGTATAGCGCCTATGTATATAAGCACGAAGCCCGTAAGGATTGTGCTCGATACTTTGGGGTTTATCAGGCGTTTTTTGTTCATGTGTTTTGGTAAAAACGCTTGCCTGCGTCTATTGCGTAAATCGGCTTTTAGGATGGTAGTAATTTGGCGAAGCAGCGTTGGTGCGGCGTTTTGCGTGGAGGTGATTACATCGTGCGTCATGCTACATCACATCGGTTTCGTGCTCGTTTATGGCTGTACGTGCATTGGTCTGCGCCTGAGCTTGCACAGTTGCTTGAGCGTTTTCGCCTAACTCGTCCATAAACAGCGTTTCAAGCGACGCATTCTGCGTGAGCTGCGCCATGGTGCCCTGTGCAACAAGGCGGCCATCCTTAATCATCGCCGCTTTATTACACAGCTTTTCGGCAACTTCAAGTACGTGCGTTGAATAAAACACCGCACCGCCGTTTTCGCAAATCTCGTGCATAACTTCCTTAAAATGGAGCGTTGCTTCGGGGTCGAGACCAACAAACGGCTCGTCAAGAATAAGAAGCTGCGGATTGTGCAAAAGTGCAGCTATAATGGCAAGTTTTTGCTTCATACCGTGTGAAAAATCGGCAGCACGCATATTCAGCTTTGAAGTTATGTCAAACATGTCGGCATACTTTTGCATGCGCGCTTTAGCCTGAGCTTGCGAGATGCCATACATGTCGGCAACAAACTGCAAATACTCGATGCCCGTAAGGTATTCGTACACGCTTGGGTTGTCGGGCAGGTACGAAAACACCCGTTTAGCTGCGATGGGGTCGTCCACAATGGAGTGGCCGCCAATGGTAATGGTGCCTTTGTCAAAGGAGTGAATGCCAACAACACTTTTTATGGTGGTTGTTTTACCTGCGCCGTTAGGGCCGATAAACGCAAAAATGTCGCCCGGCTCTACACGCAAGCTAAGGTCGCGCACCGCAAACGTGATGGCCGATTGCGGGCGGGACGGCTGTGTTGCGTGGTTATCTTGGCTAGCTTGGCTTTTACCTGCGCCTTTGGATGTATTTGTAAAGGTAGTGAGTTTATTTGCTAGTTTTTTGAACATGCCCGGCTTTTGCGCCTGGTATGTTTTGGTGAGGTGCTCTATGTAAAGCATAAGCGCTCCTTTTTCGAAGGGCTCGTCGCCGTAAATTAATATCGATATGATATCACACTTTGCTCGGTGTGCGGACGCATTTTCCCGCGCGTGTCCATACAACGGCGTGCCAAGCTGTCCATCTTTTTGTGCGCTCCCAACATTTGAAAATAAATCAAATCCCGCTAAAAAAATTGGGGGGTGCGGACAAAACTTGCCTTGACTCTTGTTTTTCTGACCTTTGCATTCCGCCACATCTGAAACTCCATGCAGCACATGCATAGCGTTATTCCGCCCGTTCATCCTTTCAGGCGCATTTCAGGCTGTTAAACCATCAGCGCTCAAAAAATAACCTCTCGCCAAAATCATTAAGCAACCTAATTGGCC
The DNA here is from genome assembly GCA_900343135.1 of Atopobium massiliense. Lineage (GTDB taxonomy): Bacteria > Actinomycetota > Coriobacteriia > Coriobacteriales > Atopobiaceae > Fannyhessea > Fannyhessea massiliensis. The sequence goes on from OPYK01000005.1 coordinate 3,222, forward strand.
TCACTATATACTAGCGTTGTTGTCACGTTGGTTATTGGGCGCGTATGGTGTTGCTACGGTTGTTTAAGTTGTAACCTGTTGTAGTCACAACCTGTTGCATTTCGCATTATCTTACGATCTGTGCATTGCCATAACCCTTTTGTTTGGAGTTGATTGTCATGGATATTGCTAAGTTGCCACATTCTGCATGCTCGTTAAAGCATGCTCCACACTGTATTAATCGTCGCTCTTTTATTTCTGCAGCTACGGCAAGCGTTGTAGCAGCTGGACTTCTTTCGGCTGCTGGTTGTGAGCAACAAACAAACGAAGCAACTAAACAATCGAAAGAGTCAAAAGACACAAGTCGTATTGCCGATCAAGCAACCATCGATGCAGCAAAAAAAGATGGCAGCCTTGTTATTTATGCGTCGTGCGAAGAGCAGCATGTCCAAGCGTGTGCCGAAAAGTTCAAGGAGCTTTTTGGTATTGACGTAAGCTATCAGCGGCTTTCAACGGGTGAAGTTCAGGCAAAAGTTGAGGAAGAAGCAGGTAACCCATCAGCGGATGTGTGGTTTGGTGGAACGCTCGACCCGTATAATGTTGCCGTAACAAAAGGCCTGCTTGAAGCCTATAAAGCACGTAATGCATCGCATCTTATTTCAAACGTATTTAGGGATCCGGATGGCTATTGGTATGGCATTTACAAAGGTATATTAGGGTTTCTATATAACCAAGATGAGCTATCTCGCAGAAAGCTGGAGCCTCCCCAAGATTGGCCCGATTTACTAAAGCCTGAGTATAAGGGTTTAATTTGGGCATCTAATTACAATACTGCAGGTACAGCCAAGCTTATTATGAATACCGTTTTTAAAAAATATGGGCACGATAAAGGCATTGAGTTTTTAGTGCAGCTTGATAAAAATATTGCGATATACACAAAAAGTGGTTCAGGGCCTTCGAAAAACGTTGGTAGCGGCGAATGTACTATTGGTATCGACTTTTTGCATGGTGCAATTTATCAAACGGTTGATAATGGTTATACAAATATTGGCATGGTTGTGCCTAGTTCTGGCGCGTCGTACGAAGTGGGCGCAACTGCGATCTTTAAGGGTGCAAAACATCCAAATGCTGCGCGTTTATGGGTTGAGTTTGCGCTTTCGCCACAGTGTGTGGAGCGTGCGCAGGAGGTTGGCGCATATCAATTCTTGGTAATCGACGACGCTAAACAGCCAGATAAGGCTACGGAGTTTGGTCTTGATGCTAATAATGTTATGGATTATAACTTTAAGGATGCCAAGGAACACACTGAGCAGTATGTGAAGGACGTAATGGCTGCACTTAAGGGTGGCGACGATCGTTTTAAGACGGCGTAGACAATAGCGCTGTTGTTTGCGCTGTTGTTGGCGGTTGACATGGAATTTTGTAAGAAGTGGCTGAGTATTTCTTGGCCACTTTTTTACTAGTCTACCTTTTGCTATTGAAAAATCCTCCGGGGGGGGGGTATACTATCGGTGCCTGTCCTACAAGTTGGTGCGCGCCAACTTTTGCGCTAGGACGGCATATAACCACATATGTACCTGTTGGAGATGCCATGAAATCACAGTTTACACGTACCCAGGCGCTCTCGTTAGTTAGTTTGAAGGCTCATTGTAAGCCTCTGCTGAAGTTGCTTATTACCTTTAGTATCATAAGTCTATTGTTTGCGCAGCTTGGTGCTGCATCACTTTGTTATGCCGCCACGCCTGCAGCTTCGTTGGACGCTGATAAACCTGTTAAGCTTACCAATGAGCAGATGAAGCAATACTATTTTATAAATCTAACGCTGCAATACAAAGCTCTTGATACGCGCATTGTTCCAGGTGATAAGACTACATTCATACAACCTGACAGTGATTTTGGTCTTTTGGATACCTCATGGCAAAATGGTGCGAACTCTGATCCTGCATGTAGAAAGCAACATAATGATGTACTTGCAAAGTATCGTGCGGTAAAGTTTCGCTTTTTTGATAATACAACTAACCAAGAAGCAACCAACATCAAAGAGCTTGATTTTGGTGACCCTGTAAATATCAGCAGGATCTTTTTCGGCTTTAATCCCGATCATGAATATAAGATTTCCATTGTTGGTGAAACGGTACCATCTCCTGTTGCGCTAGGTTTTAGCTTGCGACATGCCGATCATACGAGCCCTGTTGCCACAACGCTTACCTTTCAAATAAATAAAAAATATTCCTACAACAGTGGTGTTCCAGTGGAAAAAGGCGATAATTGGAATATTCCTTATCAGTTTATAGATCTTAAAGACCATTTTGTGAAAACAACTCTTTTTATGCTGCCCATGGAGTTTATATTTGCTAATTCTGCAGATGACGCGAAAGATGCACTAACAATTGAAAAAGACCCGATAACTGCAGATAAGTATTCGTTTGTGTATCACAACGAGAAGATTTTTAAGCGCGTGCGTATCAAAGATAATAAGCTGGATATTCCAACAGAGGTGCCCAAGCGTGCTGGTTATAAGTTTTTAGGCTGGGGCTATAATCTACTGTTTCCTAAAAAAGCAGATGGAACGCCAGACGATGATCAAAATGCCTATACTATACACAATCTATTGGAATGTACGCGTCAAAGTAATTTAACACTTGATCAGAAAAATAAGTGTTACAGCGATTATACCAACTGGGCTGCAGAGACACTTCGCTTTGATGCAAGACACATGCGCTCAGCGTATCAGTGGTCTATTATTCGAGATGGTGTGATTAACAAGTATGGCATGCAAAAAGACTTTTTACATGCCGAGTCGCCGGTATTTATTGTGTTTGCTGTTTGGAAAAAGCTTCCTTCATATACAGTAACGTTTGATCCTAACGGTGGCGTGCTTACTGGTGCTGCTCACGTGCAGGTAAACGAAGGGGATTTAGTGCCAAAACCAATTGATCCCACCAAGCGAAATTGCACGTTTTTGGGTTGGTTTGTAAAAGACAAACAATGGGATTTTAATTCTCAGAAAGTTATGTCTGCGGTTACGCTTGTTGCAATGTGGAAGGAAAATCCTAAGAAAGAGGATGAAGACCCACGGTTTGGAACGCTGTACCGCCTGTACAACCCGTACACCCACGAGCATTTCTTTACTGCAGAAACGGTAGAGAATGACAACTTGGTGCGTCTTGGCTGGAAGAGTGAAGGCGGTGTAGGCTACATTTACAAACATGCAGAAAAAGGTGGTGTGTACCGCTTGTACAATCCAACCACAGGTGAGCACCACTACACAACCAAAGAAAACGAAGTTGCAAACTGCGTTAAGGCAGGATGGAAAAACGAAGGTGTAAAGTGGTTTAGCGCTCAAAATAAAGAGGTAACACTGAACAAGCTTTACAGCATGTACAACCCCTACGAAAAGAAGTTTTATCATCACTACACAGCCGATGCCGATGAGATTGCCAAGATGGTGAAAGCAGGCTGGCGTAAAGAAGAAGTAAAGTGGTGCACGTTGCCAGTTTCATACATCATTAAAAAATAAGGTGCTGTACTGAAAGCAGGCGCCCGCATCATATGACACGTGGCGCCTGCGTCATCACCGGTCGCACTTAGCGTTTGCGCGACTTCATAATATGCAAAAAACCGGCAGCCATACCCAAAAATATCAGCGCAAATACCACGATAAAGTAGAATACGCCAATGCCGAGGCTGGTAGATGACACGTGTCCGGGGTTAAAGCCAAACCACCCTGTTTGTGCACCAAAGTTGAGAAAATTGTAGGGTGCGAGCATGGTTTGCTTCCAGCGCACGCCAAACGCAAGCGAGAGCACGCACACGTATGCCACATATACAAGCGGCGGAATTACGCCAAATAGCAGCTCGAATGGGCGCGGCTCAAAATCCCTGTCGTAAAAAAAGAAATCAGCAACTGCACACAGTGGACCTACAACGTGAGTGGCAAAACTTGCGCAATAGTTTTGCATAAACGCGCCCAAAAATCCATGGCTGCTCGTGGGAGCAAGAAAGCATGTGTACAGAAAGAATGTAACAAAAATCGAGAGCGTTGCAACGAATTTGATGCGGTACCACCTATGCTGAGCTGCAGTGTTGCAATTATGCCCACCTTGCTGTTGCTGCTGTCTGTGCAGCCGCCACAGAGCGGCCACCAGTACGCACGTCATCGCAATATTGGATAAATTCGTAAAATATGTTAGGGAAAAAAGTCCTTCCCAGTTCATACTCATGCCGTATACGCTGGCGCAGATGGACGCAATTTTGAGCAAGTACGCTCCCCAAGGCGCGCTCATTTGTTGTGCATACGCACTGTGAGCAGGCGTTTGTGTATTGTGTTCAGGCGGCATATGTCTCCTTTCAATCGTCTTGGCGCTTTGCGGTATGGCTGTATAGTGTAACGCATTTTTGCAAAACAACCCTCGACAGCAGCAGGTCTGTGGCGCGCAGCTATTCCGCGCTATTTCCTTGCCGCTACAAATAAATATGGAGATAATATGGAGCGGGGGGGGGCTATGCATTTCAATGCTGAAAGGTTGCTTAAAATTGAAACCAGTTCAGATTAAGGCGGTTCTAACACGGAGGAATTATGTCTACACCGTACATAAACAACGCAAATGACCTGCAGGTTTTAGGTCTCCGTACGCGAAAGCAACCGTTGGCATCTCTTGGCCGTGCTGTTTTGCTTACGGGTTTAAGTTCAATACTCATGGGCACATCGTTTGCACTCAGCACTCATGTGGCATGGGCGGGTGAAGCTACGCCCAAGGTTGAAAAAACAGCAGTGCAATCCGGCGTCCAGGTAACTCCTAATGCTCCGTCTGTAGCCGGTACGTCATCTGAGAAACACGCTGCAAAACATGCCGCGTTACCAACCGCGCCGAAGGGGACATCAGCTTCAGCGTCTAACACACCAACCGTTCCAAAACATGCTGCAGTACCAGGTGCTACGTCTGATACAGTTGCTGATCATCCTGCCAACACGCCAGCAAGCGAGCATGTTAATGCTGCCTCCCATACGAGAGCTAAACGCGCGGTTAACGATCCGCAGCCTGCAGCAGAACAAACACCTGCTACACCAGAACCTGCCAAGCCGCAAGAGCAGCAAGAAAAAACTGAGCTTCGAGTTAGTCTTTGCTGGGAAACCATGAACGGCGATAACAACAACGCCCTCGTTAAAGGTGATAGCGATTTTGGCCAGTTGAATTTTGTGAACTGGGACTTTGGCTCTACGCTTGATTCAAGCAGGCAAGACGTAAAGGATGCGTTTAAGAACATCGAATTTCAGATAAAAGATACTACTACTAATGAGATAACAAAAACAAAAGGCGTTTATCCTGATACTGCCACGTCTGCAACAAAAAGTCTTGGCAGCTACGATACCAAACACACCTACGAAGTATCAGTGGTAAACAACACAATTCCAAGCCCATATTATGTAACGTATAACAATGTTGCTACGAATGAAGACGAGGCGTTCACTCCTGATGTTGCTCACTTTACCTGGGCGCCATCAAAAGGATCTAATAAAACGTATCAAAACAAGCACTTTCGTTTAAATGCACTGGAAATTGTTTATGCCAAGGATGAGTCGGTAGCAGCCAAGTGTTTTTCATATGAGCAGCCAAAAAAAGATAATGGTGAGTATCGATCTGATGGAAATTGGAAATTTACTTACACGGACAACAATATTTTTGCGCGCTTACGTGTAAAAGATAATGCGATTCAGTTCTCAACGGATAACAGCGGAAATCCAATCCACCCTAAAAAAGAAGGGTATACGTTTGTTGGCTGGCAGTTTTATGTTGCAAAAAAGGCAAATAATAGGCCTTATACGTCTTATGACCGCATGAGCGATGATAATGGGAGCATTCTTAAAAATACAATCGTTATGTATTCGCCATTTAACGCTCAGACCACCACATACCCCTATTTATTTGCTGTGCTTCGGGACAACAAAGGTGTAAATACGTTTGGTAGCAAGCTTGGCACGCAGTATTGCTCCACAAATCACACGTTTGTTGTATTTCCTGAGTGGAAAGAAGGAGCTGAGCCCGAGCCTGCACCTAGTCCTACGCCTACACCAAAACCAGAGCCAACGCCTACGCCTGAAAAACCAAAACCTACGCCAAAACCAACACCGGAGCCCAAGCCGGAACCTGAGCCGGTGGAGGAGCCGCAGGTACCCGTGCTGCCAGCGCCAACACCTGCACCAAAGCCAACCCCACAGCCTGCACCAGCGCCCACACCAGTGCAGCCTGCCTCTACGCCTGCTGCTCCACGCAGGCACGCGCGTGCACTTCCGAAAACCGGCGACTCGCTTGGATGTGCTACCGTCGGGGAGCTCGGTGCAATACTCGGAGTAGCTGCAGGTTTGCTTGCAGAAGCACTTCGTCGCAAGCGGTACTAGTCGTACTTGTTGCACAACTCTGCAAAATAAGGTTTGCGGCCAAGACCGCGCAACCAAGCAACACATACGTGTGACCATTACCTTCGCCCGCTTTAGCCGTGCGTTTATCTGGCATTTTGCCGATACGCCGGGTTTGGCGGGCGAGCGTTTACAAAACTTTTTGCTTCATATTAGAAAATTACCCCACTTTGACACGCGTTTCGCCGCCGCTCTGGCGCGCTGCAGCACACCACAAAAAAGTGGGTTTTGCATTTTCCCAGGTAGGGGCATTGGGTCTGTTTTTGGCAGCATTCACATGTGCTTCGAAGGCCAATTTTTGAGTTCAAAACGCGTGTCAAAGTGGGGTAATTTTCTAATATCGCTCACGAAATCCGTTTCTACTGCCTTTACGTGCAACAGTTCTTTCATATGGCTCTGCATGGAGCTGAGCTGTAGATTCAGCCTTCAAGATGCTATTAAGACATGCTTGGAGCAACTCTATAAGCCCTTCAGTCTTATCTTTTGAAAATAAGCGTAGTATTTCTTTCTCACTAAAGGTAATATTGATTTGAGCCCTTTGTCACTCCTTGTTTTTATTTTTTTGACCAATCAATTATAGTTAAGAGAAGGGCGCTTGACTCTTTTTTTGTCCTGTAGGAGCATATCGTTATACGGGTGCTGCTCTTCGTCGTAAGTCGTATAGTACTTCTCTATGAACCCTAGGGGTATGTATGGATGCCTTGATCTTCTTTTCGTTCTCTATTTCTTTTCTAGTTATGTCAATTCAGTTGTTTAGAAATAAGTGGCTCATGTTGATTTCAGGCTACAATACTATGCTCAAAGAAGAGAGAGATAAAATAGATGTAAGGCCATATGCTATTGCCGATGCGCGGGGTATGGCAGCTACCAGTCTGCTTATGTGTGTATATGGCATCAATTCTTTAGGATTATCTATTTCGAACGCATATATGCTAATCGCCTTTATTATTTCTTGGACATTATTTATTTGGTCGCTTATAAGTATGTTCAAGCTGATGTTTAAGAATCAATCAAAGTAGCTCCAGTAATTTCATACAATGGCGCAAAATTAGGACTTGACCTAAGTTTTTGTATGAGGCACGGCCAGCTCTGAGCGTCATGCACTCCCTCCTTCCGCGCGGATGCATGAAATATGGAATTATCCTGAGTTTTTGGGCGTTTGGCAAATTGAGCAGGTGTCAGCCACGCAGAACAGGTAACATTTAGCGTTGCAACTTTATAGGGTACACGTATGTACATTGTGCCTGTACAGCCTGTTTAGCGTGTATAACATCCACGTTGTGCGTAACCTGCACGTCAGCACAAGCACCTACCTGCACCCAATCGTTGCATGTTGGCTCCTAGCAGCCGGCTAGGAGGCGCGAGGCTCATCCCCGCGCTTAAAACCCCAAGAGTTAAGGAGTGTCACATGGCAAACGCAACCGACAATATGCCTCGCTTAAAGGCAAAGTATTTTAACGAAGTGCGTGACGCGCTTCAGCAGCAATTTGGTTACAAAAACGTTCACCAAATTCCAAAGATCGAAAAAATCGTTGTAAACATGGGTGTTGGTGAAGCGGCAGGCGACCACAAAGCTATTGAAGGCGCTGTTTCCGACCTTCGCGACATTACCGGTCAGCAGCCAATGGTTACTCACGCACGTAAATCAATCGCAACTTTCCACCTTCGCGCTGGTATGGCTATCGGTGCCAAGGTTACTCTTCGTGGCGACCGCATGTATGAATTTTTGGATCGCCTCATCGCTATCGCCATTCCACGTATCCGCGACTTCCGCGGTATTTCGGCAAAGAGCTTCGATGGCCACGGAAACTTCTCCATGGGTGTAACCGAGCAGCTCATCTTTGCTGAGATCGACTTCGACAAGGTTGATCACACACGTGGTATGGATATTACTATCGTTACTTCTGCATCAAACGACGACGAAGGTCGTGCGCTTTTAAGTGCATTTAACTTCCCGTTCAAAAAATAGCTCTGACAAAGTGCTGTTTGATGTGAAGACACGCTGCTAGAGCAAAATGATTGCCCCTAGCAGCATCGGCTACCATAACCGCAGTTATATGGCGGTAAATAGTAGCCACCTCGCTGCGAGTAGCAGCATCGGCTACCTTGTGTAGCTGCACGTAGTTTGGTTGGAACTATTTCAACCAAGACAAAAGGAGGATTTGTGGCTAAGACATCGATGATCGTCAAGGCAAACCGTGAGCCGAAGTTTTCCTCACGCACACAAAACCGTTGCCAGCGTTGTGGGCGTCCCCACAGTGTGTACCGCAAGTTTGGTTTGTGCCGTGTATGCTTCCGCGAAATGGCTTGTACAGGCGAGCTCCCTGGCGTGCGCAAAGCAAGCTGGTAGGAAGCTCTGGTGTGAAGGCAACTTTGCTACCGGCAAAGATGAACCACACGCACAGTTTCATCACGAACGAAGGAGAAAGAAACAATGAAGGTTACCGACCCCATTGCGGACATGTTAACTCGCATTCGTAATGCGAGCTCCGCTGGTAAACCTGAGGTCTCTATGCCCTCAAGCAAGCAACTTGCTGAGATTGCTCGCGTTATTTGCGAAGAGGGATACATTGAGTCCTATGTAGTAGAGGACACTCAACCTCAAAAAACTTTACACATTACGCTGAAGTACCTCGACAAAAACGTTCGCGTTATCCGCGGTATTCGCCGTATTTCTAAATGTGGTTTGCGTATTTACTCGCAGGCAAACAAGCTTCCTCGCGTACTTGGTGGCTTGGGTACTGCTGTTATTTCAACATCTAAAGGCATGATGTGCGACCGTGATGCTCGTAAGTTGGGCGTGGGCGGCGAAGTTATTGCCTACATTTGGTAATCGTTACGTATCTAGATAGGAGAGCAGACAATGTCTCGTATTGGTAAAAAGCCTGTCTTGGTTCCAGCTGGAGTAACGGTGACCATTGACGGAACTCATGTTGCTGTGAAAGGTGCAAAAGGTGAGCTTGAGCGCACGTTTTCGCCGCTTGTAGCTATTGCATTGCAAGACAACGAAGTACTCGTTTCCCTTGCAGAAGAAACTGTTGAGGCAAACGCACAACAAGGTCTTACTCGCACGCTTATCGACAACATGGTAATTGGTGTATCAACAGGATTTGAAAAGCGCCTTGAGCTTGCTGGTGTTGGTTATCGTGCCGCACTTAAGGGCAAGGATCTCGACTTGTCGCTTGGTTATTCACACCCTGTTATCTATGCGTGCCCTGAGGGCATGTCATTTGAGGTGCCCGACAACACACACATTGTTGTTAAGGGTATTTCAAAAGAGCAAGTAGGCCAAGTTGCTGCTGAAATTCGCTCGAAGCGCGCACCTGAGCCCTACAAAGGTAAAGGTATTCACTACGAAGGTGAACACATTCGTAGGAAGCTTGGTAAGGCAGCTAAGTAGTATAGGCTCCACGCTGCGAAAGGTCGCCTTACGAGCGGCATGTAAGCAGCTGTAGTACGTGCTACACCATGCAAGGTTATTATTACCCCGCATGAGCCTTACTTCACAAGAAAGACCGCAGCCCCGTTAGGTTGTGGCGTGTTGAAGGGAAGAGTATGAACAAGAATCAGGCAAAACTTGCAGGCCTTTTGCGCCGCAAGCGCCGCATTCGCTCTAAGATATTCGGCACTGCTGAACGTCCACGCTTGAGCGTACATCGCACCAATGCAAATATCTATGCACAGGTAATCGATGATAAAGACGGTAAAGTATTGTGCTCAGCATCTACTCTTACGAGCGATGTAAAAGCAGAAATTAAGGTTGGCTCAAACAAAGAAGCCGCAGGCGTTGTAGGCAAAATTGTTGCTGAGCGTGCCATGAAACTTGGCGTAACCGAAGTTACTTTCGATCGTGGTGGTCACATTTACCACGGCCGCATTAAAGCATTAGCAGATGGTGCCCGCGAAGCGGGTCTGAAGTTCTAGGAGGAATTGAATGCCACGTGAACGTAAGCGCCAGGATGACTCCGAGCTTCAGGAGCGCGTAGTTTTTATCCACCGCGTATCAAAAACCGTTAAGGGTGGACGCCGCATGTCCCTGCTTGCACTTGTTGTTGTTGGCGACGGCAAGGGTAATGTAGGTATTGGTATGGGCAAGTCTGCCGAGGTACCTCAAGCAATTCAAAAAGCTGTTGAGGATGCTAAGAAAAACATGTTCCATGTTGATATTACTGAAGAGGGTTCTGTTCCTCACGCAGTAAAAGAATCATATGGTGCTGGTTGCGTACTTATTCAACCGGCTGTTCCTGGTACTGGTGTTATTGCTGGTGGTCCTGTACGTCCTCTGTTTGAGGTTGCAGGTATTACCAACGTTCTTGCCAAGTCTTTGGGCACTGGTAACGCATTGAACATGATTAAAGCTGCAGCTAAAGGTCTTCAATCTCTTACAAGCCCTGAGGAAGCTGCTGCTCGTCGTGGACTTAGCGTAAAAGAAATGTTTAATGGAAAGGAGGCCTAAGGTTATGGCAGATAAAAAGCTCAGCGTAAAGCTGGTTCGTAGTGCTGTTGCTTCTGTAAAGAAGGATCAAACACAGACCTGTCGTGCAATGGGTCTTCGTAAAATTGGTGACGTAGCATGTCTTCCAGACAATCCGAGCGTCCGTGGAATGATCTTCAAGGTAAAGCACCTTGTTGAGGTTGAAGAGAACTAGGAGCAATTCTATGCAACTTAATAATCTTCGTCCTGCACAAGGTTCCAAAAAATCTCGCAAACGCATTGGTCGCGGAAATTCTTCCGGTTTTGGAACTACTGCTGGTCGTGGTACTAAAGGTCAGCTCTCACGTGCTGGCGGCGGTAAGGGTTCAGGTTTCGAGGGTGGTCAGCAGCCGCTGGCAATGCGCCTTCCTAAACTCCCCGGTTTTACCAATCACTCACGTATTGAATACACTGCTGTTAATGTTTCACGTCTTGACGGCCTGTTTAACGATGGCGATGTTGTAAATGGTGATACCCTTGTCGAAAAAGGTGTTATCAAGCACAACTACATCCCCGTTAAGGTGTTGGGCGACGGCGAGCTTTCGAAGAAACTCACCGTTAACGTCGACAAAGTGTCCGCTACTGCTAAGGCAAAGGTCGAGGCAGCTGGAGGAAAGGTCGAGTAAGCGTGTTTAAGGGAATAGCTAGCGCGTTTCGCATTCCAGAGTTAAGAAACAAGATTCTTATCACATTAGCAATCTTGCTGCTTTATCGTTTTGGTGCGTATCTTCCGGCACCTGGCGTGCCTTTTTCGCGCATGCTGAAGGCATTTCAGGAAGTATCTGCTGGTAGTGGTGCTCTTGCGGTATTAAACCTCTTTTCGGGCGGTGCGCTTTCGCGTGTATCGGTCTTTAGTTTGGGAATTATGCCCTACATCACAGCGCAGATCATTCTGCAAATGTTTCAGGCAGTTATTCCCTCACTAGCTGTGCTGGCAAAAGAGGGCGAGAGTGGTCAGCGTAAGATTACGCAGTATACGCGTTACCTTACGGTTGCTCTTTCGTTCGTTAACGCCATTGGGTACTACTTCCTCTTTAAGAGCTATGGTATCGACTTTTCGCAGCTTGTGATACCCGAGTGGGTTGTTGCCATAACGATTATTGGCGTGCTTCTTACCGGTGCAATTATTATTATGTGGCTTGGCGAGGTTATTACGCAGCGTGGTATTGGCAATGGTATGTCGCTTATCATCTTTGCAAACATCCTTGCTGGATTGCCTTCTGCGCTTACCCATTCAATTAGCACGTCCACTATTGGATCGGTTACCACTCTTATTACGTTGATTGTTATTGTGGCTATTGTGCCAGTTATTATTTATATCGAGCGTGGTCAGAGGCGTATTCCTGTTCAGTATGCAAAGCGTGTTACTGGTCGGCGTATTATGGGCGGTCAGTCTACCTATTTGCCAATTAAGGTAAACACCGCAGGAGTTGTACCCATCATCTTTGCATCGGCATTGTTGTATATGCCTGCTCAGGTTGCTGTGTTCTTCCCGCAGGTTGATTGGATTCAGACGTTTGCCAACTCGCTTTCGAGCGGATGGGTAAACTGGGTGTTGTCGGTATTTCTTATCGTGTTCTTTGCGTATTTCTATACGGCCATGGTATTCAATCCCGATGAAACCTCCGACCAGCTTAAAAAAGCGGGCGGCTTTATTCCAGGCGTTCGCCCCGGTGGAGCTACGGCTGCGCACATTAAAAACGTGCTCGACCACATCACGCTACCTGGTGCGCTCTTTATGGCGGCAATTGCTGTTATACCATCAATTCTCTTTACTCTTACGGGTAACACGCTGCTTCAGGCGTTTGGTGGCACGAGCGTGCTCATCTTAGTGGGTGTAGCAATGGACACTATCTCGCAGCTCGAAAGTCAGCTTAAGATGCACAATTACGAAGGCTTGTTCCACTAGGATTGTTACTTCGATTCTTATGTGGTATGCCGTGCGTACGGTGATGTGCTCTAGCGTTCAATATCAAATGTTAAAAGCGAAGTTTTCGAACTTCGCTTTTTTACGTTTCAGACACTTGTTTGCGTCCAAACGTGTTACATTTATCTAATCTATTTGATTTACACGAAGATACACACGAAAGGTGAAACAACCCATGAATCTTGTACTTCTTGGTGCTCCGGGCGCAGGTAAAGGCACCCAAGCACAAAAGCTTGTTGCAGAGTTTGGCTTTGCTCACATTTCTACGGGCGATCTGTTACGCTCAGCCGTTGCAGCTCAAACACCCCTTGGCTTGCAGGTAAAAGAAATTATGGCTCAGGGCAAACTGGTTTCGGATGACATCGTTATTAAGCTTGTGCAAGAGCGTCTTGCCTGCGACGATGCTAAAAAGGGATTTATCCTCGACGGTTTTCCTCGTACTATCGACCAAGCGGTTGCACTCGATGAGCTATTAAGCAGCCTTTCCATTACGCTTGATGCAGCGCTTTATGTAAATGTTGCAACCGAAGCTATCATTAAGCGTCTCAGCAGTCGCCGTACCTGCAAATCGTGTGGTTACACGGCTGGTGCTGATACAACTGTGTGTCCGAGCTGTGCATCCGAAATGATTCAGCGCCCTGATGACACGCCTGCTGCAATTCAAATTCGTCTTGATGCGTACCACAAACAAACCGCGCCACTCGTTTCATTTTATGAAGATGCTTGCAAGCTCAAGGAGGTGGACGGTGACGCCGATCCTGACGTTGTATATGCCGAGGTAAAGCGCCAACTCTCACTATGATTCATATTAAATCGCAAAAAGAAATTATCCAGATGAAAAAAGCGGGCTCGCTTTCTAAGGCGGCGCTTCGCTTTGCTGGTAGTCTTGTTAAACCGGGCGTTTCAACCAAGGCAATTGATGTGCAGGTAGAACAGTTTATCCGCATGCACGGTGGCACTCCTACGTTTAAGGGCTACTATGGCTACCCGGCGACGCTGTGTTCTTCGCCCAATAGCATGATTGTGCACGGTATTCCTTCGCCCGCATGCGTGTTGCAGGAAGGCGATATTATTTCGATTGATACCGGCGCTACTGTAGACGGCTGGGTTGGCGACAACGCTTGGACTTTTTATGTAGGTCAGGTAAGTAGCGAGGCTAAGGCCTTATGCGAAATTACGCGCGACTGTTTGCACGCTGCCATTGACCAGGCGTTTATTGGTAACCGCTTGGGCGACATTGGTCATGCGGTGCAGGCACTTGCCGAAAAACATGGTTACGGCGTTGTGCGCGATTACGTGGGTCACGGTGTTGGTCACGTGATGCACGAGGATCCAAACGTGCCAAATTATGGCAAAAAGGGTAGAGGCATAACCCTGCAAGAGGGCATGGTTATTGCTATTGAACCTATGATTACCTTGGGCGATTATGCAAGTCACACGCTTGCCGACGGGTGGGGCGTGGTTACAAACGACGGCTCGCTTGCTGCACATGTTGAAAACACCCTTGCAATTACCAAGGATGGCCCTGTGGTGCTTACCAGCGATGATGAAGGCCCCGACTGTCCTATGGTTGGTGGGTACAGTTTGTAACGTGCATCTGTCACGCGGCAATCGGCGGCGCGGGTGTATAAATTTGCAGGTAGCGCACGTAAAAGCCATGACGAGTGCGGTATTCGCTCACACATATCCCCAAGTATGTACAAACCGTGCATCTTGGGGTGTTGTACTTTTCAGGTGCGTGATTTTTATGTATGATAGATCATCGCTGTGAAATGTATTACAACCAACAAGAAGGTAGGTGCAGTGAGTAAACAAGACGGAATCGAGCTCGAAGGTACCGTGCTGGAGCCTTTGCCAAACGCTATGTTTAACGTTGAGCTCGAAAATGGAAAAACCATCCTGTGTACCATTTCGGGTAAGATAAGAATGAACTACATTCGCATTTTGCCTGGTGATAGGGTTACCGTTGAGATTTCTCCCTACGATTTAACGCGTGGGCGCATCACCTATCGCTATAAGTAGGTTGCCTGTAGCTGCTAGCAGTTCCCGCTGCACCGCAGCACACAAGCTGGAACACAGCTCAAAGCTGCTATACAGCACACGGCGCGCGTGAAAACGCGCAACACAGCATTGCGCCTGCGGCTGGGCGCGCATGATGCAAACGCTAGCATTCACCTAGCGATTGCAACTACCAGTTTATTCGTACTACTGGGAGGAAGTTTAAGATGAAGGTACGCCCTTCGGTAAAGAAGATGTGCGACAAATGTAAAGTAATTCGTCGCCATGGCAAGGTTTACGTGATCTGCGAGAACCCTCGCCACAAGCAGCGTCAGGGCTAAGAGAGGAGCTCGAAGTTGGCACGTATTAACGGTGTCGACCTTCCACGCGACAAGCGTGTTGAGGTCGGTCTAACGTATTTGTACGGTGTTGGGCAAACAAGAGCTACTAAAGTTTGTGCCGAAACCGGAATTAATCCAGACACTCGCGTAAAAGACCTTACAGAAGATGAAGTTACCAAGCTTCGTGATTACATCGATGCAAACTTCACTACAGAAGGTGACTTGCGTCGTGAGGTTCGTCAGAATACTGCTCGCCTTATGGAGATTGGCTGCTACCGCGGTCTTCGCCATCGTAAAGGTCTTCCTGTACGCGGTCAGCGCACCCATACCAACGCTCGTACTCGCAAGGGTAAAAGGCGTCAAATTGGTGCAAAGAAGAAGGCCTAGGAGAGTAGATTATGCCAAAAAAGAATCAGCGCACCCAGCATATTCGTCGCTCTGAGCGCAAGAATATTGCGGTAGGTCAAGCGCACATTAAAACTACATTTAACAACACCACTATTTCCATTACTGACCCCCAAGGCAACGTCATTGCTTGGCAAACAGGTGGAACTGCTGGCTTTAAAGGTTCGCGTAAATCTACTCCTTTTGCAGCTCAAATTGCTGCTGAGGCATGCGCAAAAGCAGCTATGGAACATGGCTTGCGTAAAGTAGCAGTGTTTGTTAAAGGACCAGGTTCGGGTCGCGAAACTGCGGTTCGTTCTCTTCAGGCAGCTGGCCTCGAGGTTTCGGGTATTCAAGACAAAACCCCCGTACCACACAATGGCTGCCGTCCATGCAAACGTCGTCGCGTGTAGTAAGGAAGGACAGTAACTATGGCAATTGATAGGACTCCTGTCCTCAAGAGATGCCGTCAGCTTGAGATTGAGCCCACGGTGATGGGTATTAACAAAAAATCCAATCGTCAACCTCGTCAGCGTCGCCGTCAGTTGAGTGAATATGGTACTCAGCTGCGTGAAAAGCAAAAGGCTAAATTTATTTACGGTATTCTTGAGAAACAGTTCCGCGGATATTACAACAAGGCTCTTAAAAATGAAGGTATTACGGGTGACAACCTTATGAGCCTTCTCGAAACGCGCCTTGACAACGTTGTGTTCCGTCTTGGTTTTGCGCGCACTCGTAAAGAGGCTCGCCAAACTGTTCGTCATGGACACATTACAGTAAATGGCAAACGTGTTGATATTCCTTCATACCAGGTAAAAGCACAGGACGTTATTGCTGTAAATCCCAAGGCAAAAGATTTGCTGCCAATCAAGGAATCTCTTATTGTTTCCGAGCGTATGGCAGTTCCTGCATGGCTCGAAGTTGATATTGAAAAGCTTCAGGGTACCGTGCTTCAAATTCCCGTTCGCGATCAAATCGATCTCGACATTGATGCTCAGCTCATCGTTGAGCTCTATTCCAAATAACCTGATAGGCAGGAGGTATTCATGTCAGAATTCATCCGTCCACAGGTTGTTGTGGAGGATATATCCGAAAACCTTGCTCGAGTTAACGTTGAACCGCTTGAGCGTGGCTATGGTGACACGTTGGGTAACTCCATGCGTCGTGTATTGCTGTCGTCGCTTGAGGGCGCAGCTGTCGAAGCCATTTCTATTGATGGCGTTCAGCACGAGTTTTCTACCATTCCCGGAGTATATGAGGACGTAACCGACATCGTTCTTAACGTTAAGGGCCTTGTGTTTCGTTCTAACGGCACGGGCAGCGAGGCTGAAGCATCGATTTCCGTTGATGGCCCCTGCACGGTTGTTGCTGGCGACTTCCTTATACCGGCCGAGTTTGATCTTATCAACAAAGATCATCACATTTGCACGCTTGGTGAAGGTGCACATCTTTCCATGCGCATGCGCATTGGTACGGGTCGTAGTTATGTTTCCGGTGATGATAATGAGCGAGAAGACGATCCTATTGGCGTTATTCACGTTGATTCTCTGTTCTCGCCCGTTACTCGTTGTGCCAAGGTTGTAGAGCCTTGTCGTGTTGGTCAGCACACGAATTACGATCGACTTATTTTGGAGGTAGAAACCAATGGTTCCATCACTCCACGAGACGCTGTAATTCAGGCTGCTGATATCATCAACCAGCACATGTGCGCATTTATGGACTTAGCAGAGGACGAGCAAGAGCCTCTTGAGGATGCGTCCATTTTCTCTACCGTTGAGGAAGAGGACAACACCGAGCTTGATAAGCAAATCGAAGATCTCGATCTTTCGGTGCGTTCGTACAACTGCTTAAAGCGTGCGGGCATTCACAATGTTCGTCAGCTTGTTGAGTTCTCTGAAAACGACCTGCTTAACATCCGTAACTTTGGTGTTAAGTCGATTGAAGAAGTGCGCGAAAAGCTTGAGGCAGCAGGTTTGGGATTAAAGTCCTAGTTGGCGATACGTGTTGTATTGAGGAGAAACTAGATCATGAGACATAATAAAAAGAGAGGTATGAAGCTTGGTGCCAATGCCGCTCATACCAAAGCAATGAAAAGGAGTTTGCTAAGCTCCTTGCTCGCCAACGATCGTATTAAAACGCTCGACGTGCGCGCAAAAGCAATTCGCCCCGAGGTAGACAAAGTTATTACCTGGGCTAAACGTGGTGACCTTCACTCTCGTCGCTTGGCTATTGCCAAGGTAGGCGACAAAGAGCTTGTACGTGAGGTATTCGAGAAAGCCGCACAAGGTTTGTGGGCAGATCGCAATGGTGGCTACACCCGCATTATGAAACTCGGCCCTCGCAAAGGTGACGCCGCAGAGGTTGTTATCATTGAGCTTGTAACCGAAGCTGTAAAGGGTGCTTCTGCTGCTACCAAGGTAGAAAAGGTGGAAGAGAAGCCTGCTGAGGCTGCTGCCGACGCTAAAGAAGCCGACGCTGCAGACGACAAGGCTGAGGACAAAGCTTCCGAGTAGTTCGCTTACAGCACTGCAGATTTACCTGCATAGTTTGTAATCATATCGACGCAGTTGAACAATGTTCACCTGCGTCGATTTTTTATTTTCATGGGTTTTATGTTTGCAAAGAGGTGCGCTGGTGTGCGCCGTGCTGACATGCACTGCTTGCTCGCTACCATGCTTGCATGTCGCCCTGCCGCGCTCCCGCGCTGCCGCGGCCCCTGCCGCATGAAAAAAGTAATGAGGTTAGAACAATACTTAAATCGACACGAGATTTGCTCGACAGATTTTCCGTAAGCAAAAAGGAACGTCACGTTTGCCCAGGATACAACCTGCCGCATTGCGCAATGGTAGGCTCAAATCGTACCGGGCGTCTCTTTCGAGTGTAAATTCTCGTGTGAATTTGGTTATTTTTCAAATAACGAGGAAAAATTGGGGAGGACGGTTTGCGAACGAAGCCGAGAAAGCTGCATGCACGCAGTTGGGAAAGCAGCCACACGGAAGGACGCCAGGAGTGCTGTGGAGAATTGTGTGTGCGGCTGCGGCACGCGCGGCACGTTGCCAACCTGCAGGAGCGTTTCATTGTATACTGCAATAAGCGCACGTCGCGCAATATGAGCTGCACGTTTGCAGCCGTAAAGTTTGTAATATTTTGACTATTGGACGTATGCAAAAAAGGATGGACGTGCTTGAGTTACACAACGTAGGGTTTCGCTACGCAAACGGAGCATTTGCCCTGCAAAACGTTAGTTTTTCGCTTGCAGCAGGCAGGCGCGTTTGTCTTGTGGGAGCAAACGGCTCGGGAAAAAGTACCATTGTGCGTATCTTAAGCGGAGCGCTGGTACCACAGACGGGTTGGGTTCGCTTTGTTGACGCTGAGCACCAAGAGGCGTGTACCGGGGAGCATGCATCGGGATCAGTCAATACCAAGGAGCATGCATCTAATGTGGAGCCCGCCTCACAGGCAGTAGCGCCCGCGTTAAGCAGGCCGTACCACGAGCGCATCGCATTTGTGCACCAAGACGCGCACCTGCACTTTACAAGTCCGTCGCTCCGCGAAAGTATGACGTTTGCGCTTGGTAATTTTGGCTGGTCTGAGGATCGTATGGAGGCGGCCATAGCGCACATCCGCACGTTGTGCAAGCTTACGCATCAAAGCGATCGCATTTACACGCTTTCGGGTGGTCAGCAGCAGCGTGCGGCAATAGCGCAGGCACTGGTGCAGGCGCCCGACATTCTGGTTCTTGACGAGGCGTTTTCGCATTTAGATGCTACAGCTCATGCCGAGCTCAAGGCTCTTGTGCACGATTTTATTACACGAGGCGCAATTGGCGTACTTGAAATTACGCACGATTTGCAGGACGTGCAAGGCGCTGACGAGGTGATCGTGCTCAAAGACGGCCACATTTTTGCACATTGCACATCCGCCGAGTTTTTGGCAAATCCGCAGCTCGTAGAGGCAGCGGGTATGGTTGAATTTTCCGCACCCGTCGAGTTATGTAGTAATACGTTTATTGACGAAAAAAACCCAGGTAATAACAGATATCAGCATGGAGCGCCGCAGTTTGTTGCATCGGCTTTAATGTGGCAAGCGCCGCTTGCAGGCGTGCGCGCGCTGCTACGTCCAGCTCATAAGCGTTCACTTGTGCATGTTGGTACCTGCGCAAGTAGCAACGTAGCTTCAGCAGTAGCAGCTCCGCACGCAGCAGCGCAAGGCGCACTCACGCTTGCGCTTCGTTCCGGCGATTTATGTATTATCGCAGGTAAATCGGGTAGCGGAAAAACGTCCTGCGCGCTTAGTTTGGCGGGCATCACGCCGCTTCTCGAGGGCGCTCTCACGCTTAACGGCGCGCCTGTGCAGCCCGGTGACGTGGGGTTTGTGTTTCAGCAAAGCGAAGACATGCTGTTTTGTGCAACCGTACTCGATGAGGTGATGTTTGGCGCGCTGCAAGAGGGCAGTACGATTCAAGACGCGCGTGCACGAGCGGAAGACGCCCTGCATACGGTGGGTATTGGTGCGAATTTGTATGCGTCAAACCCACTTGATCTTTCGGGCGGCCTGCGCCGTCGCGTGGGCATCGCGGCAACGATCGTGCTGCATCGCCGCGTCTACATTTTTGATGAGCCTACGTGCGCGCTTGATGGCAACGGTCGTCACGACTTTTTCCACATGGTGGCTCGTTTGCGCGCACAAGGCGCGTGCGTCCTTATCGTTTCGCACGATCCGATTGCATTTGCGCAGGTAGCTACCCAATTTGTGATCATTAGTCACATGCAAAGCCGAGGTGTTTTTACTGATGTGGCTGAGTTTACGGCTGCCGCTGAGCAGCTCGGCATCGTTCCAGCTACAAGCGTTACCCCAGCTACGTCCTTTACACCAGCTACAAGCGTTACCCCAGCTACGTCCATTACACCAGCTACGACACGTGAACTTACGCCAATTTCCTCCGCCTGCTTGCTCATTTCCCTCATCGCGTATGTGATAACGACCGCATTAGTTCACAATGGATACGTACTCCTCGCGCTCATGGTTACGGCACTCGTTTGTGCGCGTGTCTGCGCAGTCTCTTTGCGCGCTATTAAACTCATTTCGGTGCCGCTTATCTGGCTTTTTGTTGTCACGTTCGCCTGTAACGCCCTCGTTTACCTGCCGCAAGGCGCATCTACTACTGCATCTACTGTTGCATTCACCATTCCATTCACCATCCCATTTGCAATTCGCCCCGACGCTGCACTGCGCTCTGTGTTCCTGGCGATAAAGCTCTTGTCAGCCAGCGTTGCAACTGCCAGTGCTGCCGCGCGTCTATCGGCCATCGATATCGGCACCACGGTGTCGCGCGTAACGTGGCCGCTCTCACGTTTTGGCATAAAAACGCAGCATATCGGCCTTATCACAACGCTCGTTCTCAGCGCCATCCCGTCAATTTACCAAACGGCTCAGCGCATTATCTGCGCGCAGCGCCTGCGCGGGGTAGACTTCGCGCGCGGCACTCTTTTTGCGCGCGTCAGCCGGTGGCTCTATGTGTGCGCACCGCTCATTATGAGCGTGTTTTACCAGGTAGACATACGCGCTGCCACAATGACCGAGCGGGGCTACACGGGTGTCGTTCGCCACGTGCCACTTACCGCCCGCCAGCGCCTGCGCCTTGCCATTTGGACATTATTCTGCTGTATTTCAAGTGCGCTATTATTACTGTTAGATCGCGCACTGCTATAGGGTGCACTGCTATAGTACACACCACCACGACATCCCGTCGCGGCACACACCGCGCGTGAAAGGACTCGCATGACCATGCCTACCAACCAGCCTGCTTCTACTTTGGGCGAAGTTACACCCCACACTCCCGCTACGGGCACTACGGGCACTACGGGCGAAACAACACCCCACACTTCAACCACGGCAAAACCTGCAACCCCCGACCAACCTGCGGCTCAATCACCAATAGAGCCTGCCGCAACCATGGTGCTGCGCCTTGGCTACCAGGGCGAACAGTTTGCGGGCTATGCATTTCAGGAGGGTCAGCGCACGGTGGAGGGCTGCGTGCGCGACGTGCTGCAGCGCGTGTTGCGTCGCGATGTAACGCTTACCTGCGCCGGCCGCACCGATGCAGGCGTGCATGCGCACGCGCAGTACGTGAGCTTTCCCGTTACGCACGAGGAATGCGCGCGCGCCAAGTCGTCTCTTTTGCGCTCGCTCAACATGCTGTGTCCTGCCGACATCGCCATCCGCACAATTTATCAGGCTGCTCCGGATTTTTCCGCGCGCTTTGACGCGCGTTCGCGCAGCTACACCTATCGTATTGCGACCGCGCCGTTAAAACCCGTGCTCACAGCCCCGTTTGTGTGGTGGAATCGGCACGTCCATCACGTGTGCATGGACGACATGAACGCCGCCGCGCAAGCCCTTATCGGCGAGCACAATTTTGAAAGTTTTTGCAAAGCTACCTCGGCAGACGTCCTAAAATCGCAGGGGTTGTCGCTGCAGCGCTGTATTACGTCAATTAACGTGCATCGCGATTACGTTTTGGGCGAGCAACTCATTTGTATTGATATTGAAGGCAACGCATTCTTGCATAATATGGTTCGCATTATTGCTGGTAGTTTGCTTGAGGTGGGTCGCGGCGCACGTAGTGTGGCGTGGCTTGGCGATGTGCTTGCTGCGCGCACGCGTACGGCAGCTGCGCAAACGGCGCCTGCGTGCGGTCTTACGCTCGAACACGTGGCATATCCTGCGCAAACGCTTACGCCGTGGCACGAGTAGTTGGGTTGTACCAGCCTGCGCGCCTCACCTCTGTGCGCACGCCGCAACACGCTGCGTGGCGCCCACAGTCCGCAAACCCACAACTTCGCGCAGCCTGTGCGCACCGTCCGTTTTTCTCAAATTTTGGTTTTGTCTTGAAGACATAGAACTATCACGTGTTCATCACATATTGCGCGCCAACATAACTCATACTAGAGGTGCTGGCAAGCTCGTATAAAACATATCGAGCAATGTGGAGGAGCACTTATAGTCATGGCACCAAAGGTACCTCTTGTTTCAATTATCATTCCTGCGTATAACGTTGCAGGCTATATTTGCAGAGCCATTGAGTCTATTCAGCACCAAACGCTGCGCGACTTTGAGCTGTTGGTGGTAGACGATGGGTCATGCGACAGAACGGGTGCCATTCTCGATGCCGCGGCGGAGCGCGATTTTCGCATTACGGTGTTTCACACGTCCAACGCCGGCGCGCCCGCAGCCCGCAATTATGCACTTGAGCGGGCTCGTGGCACCTATGTTATGTTTTTTGATGCCGATGATTGGGCCGAGAGTCGCATGCTCGCCGATATGGTGTCGTACATGCAAATGCACGCGCTTGAGCTGGTAATTTCAGGCTTTTACATCGACACCTACTATGGCAAAGACAATCAGCATACAACCGAAATAAAAACCTATCCTACGGGCGTGTTTGCGTCGCAGGATGCGTTTCGCGCGGCAGCATATCAGCTGTTCGACCAAAATTTGCTGTATACGCCATGGAACAAGCTGTTTTTGCGGAGCCGCATTGAG
This sequence comes from Atopobium massiliense, assembly GCA_900343135.1. GTDB lineage: Bacteria > Actinomycetota > Coriobacteriia > Coriobacteriales > Atopobiaceae > Fannyhessea > Fannyhessea massiliensis. Next base: position 26,288 of record OPYK01000005.1, read on the forward strand.
GAGCTCAACGTTCGTTTTAAGGATACGTTTTGGGACGATTTTCCGTTTGTGCTCGATTACATTCGCGACGTTTCGCAGGTAGGCGTGGTTGGGCAGCCGTATTACCACTTTATTCGTCAGCGCAGTGATTCGGAAACGAGCCGCTGGCGCAAGGAAATGTACGAAAAGCGCGAAGAAGAGCATCGGTGGATGTGCGATTTGTATGAGCACTGGGGGCTTGCGCAGGAGCCGCGCAGTTTTGAGATGATTCAGCGCAGGTATATTGAGCGGCTTATTGGCTGCATTGAAAATGTGTGTAATCCTGCGTGTACGCTAACTAAAGCCGAAAAAATTGCAGCCATTCAGCAAATGATTGAAACTCCTCAAGCGCAAAAAGCGGTATTATATTCGCAGCCAAAAAGCGCGATGATGCGCTGTATGCTGCTGCCTATTCGCTACAAAAATGCGCAGCTTGCATACCGTGAAGGGGCGTTTATTTCGTTTGTAAAGCGGAAGAATGCGCGGCTGTTTGCGCAGCTCAAAGCGCGTAGGTAGGCTAAAAGCGGAAGAAAGCTAAACGGTCACAACCGGCACAACGCCGCAATCGGCATAATGCCGCAACCGGCACGCAGCCACAACAAAAAGAATTGAGGCACTATGGCAACAAAGGAACAAATTGCGCAGGCACTCCTGAGTATTAAAGCGGTATATTTGCGTCCAAACGATCCATTTACCTGGGCAAGCGGAATTATTAGCCCCATTTATTGCGATAATCGCCTCACGCTTAGCTACCCTGACGTGCGCACGCTTATCGACGAGGCGCTGGCGCAAACGGTGCACGAGCTGTATCCCGATGTGCAAATTCTTATGGGCACATCAACCGCCGGTATTGCGCATGCCGCAATTGCCGCCGATCGCCTGGGCATTCCCATGGGGTACGTGCGCGGTTCAGCAAAGGATCACGGTCGCAAAAACCAAATTGAAGGTCGTATTTCGAGCGGCGATAAAACAGTTGTTATTGAGGACCTCATTTCTACTGGCGGCAGCGTGCTCGAATGCGTCGATCCGTTGCGCGAGGTGGGCGCCGACGTGTTGGGCGTTGTAAGCATTTTTACCTATGGCATGAAAAAGTCGTTTGAACGCTTAGGCGCAGCTCACGTGCACAATACCAGTCTGTGCGACCTTGATACGCTTATTGACGTTGCTGTTGCGGAACATTACATTCAAGCCGAGGACGCGCCGCGGTTGCGTGCGTTTCGCGATAATCCATCCGATACGTCGTGGAGAGCGCTTTCGAGCAATTAGCACGTAGTGCGTATGCTGTGCTGTATACATGTGCCGGTTCTGGTGCACGTACCAGCCTGTGTGCACCCGCCAGCCCGCCGGCTATCAATAAATCTTCACAAAACTGATAAAACGTCGGCAACGAACGGAAACTTTCGTTAAAATTAATGCTGTATAGCTATACCCAGCGCTATACCTGTACTCAGCCATAATCAAACTAAGCGCCCTACCAGGTGTTTTTATGCCCTGCAAGGTGCTTTGTTATGGTTTATTAGGCTTATGCCTTGATGTTAGGAGAACATATGTCGTTGCAACAACATGAGCAAACCATTCGCGGCGCGCGCACGATGCCCGTCCGCCTACGTCGTTTTTCGCTACCAGTGCTGCCAGTATGTGCTGCATCAGCTGCAGTGCTTGCTGGAACAATGTTGCTGGGGGGGGGTCTTGCCTCTAAGGCGTTTGCTGACGGCTATGTAAACGGCACCAACACCTATTATGGCTACAAAGCCGATGCTGGGTATAGTGAAGATCGCCTGCGTATTGAGGTGCACTATTACAACACGCTTGATGCGGCATTAAAGGCTGATGAAAGCCAGGAAAATCCGCTGGGTAAGTTTATACGCGTTCGCTATATTGCAAACGATCCGCACGATGCAGGCAATACTCCCGACTACTGGCATCTGCGTCCATTGTGGTGGTTTGGCGTGCCCGAGGGCGTAACCAATGTTAAGCACATTACGTTGCAGCGCAATGGGGCAGGTACATGCGATCCAAACGCCGTGCATAAGCGTGGTGAAAAGAATAAAACGTGCGCGTCGCGTGAAGGCTTTGTGATTGAGTCGGAGCATACGTATGCAGATCCGAAGGATTGGCAGGGTATTTCGCGCTGGTACAAAGAGGGTAAGGACGAGCTCAATAAAACGCTCAACGATTACGTGCTTAAAAAGTACGATAACAGCGGTAATACTGAAAACCAATGGAACAATTACAAAATTGATGATAATGCTGAAACCGATGGCCTTTCGGCAATTTTTACCGACTGGGAATCGGCTGGTACGCGCTATTACGATTTTAGTTATGTTGCGGAAATTACCGATAGCGCTTACAAGCAGCGTGACAAAAAGCCCCTGCGTTTTGCTGCAGGTATTCGACGCACGGTTGGCAACTGGCGCTATGCTGCTGGTTTAACACAAGTGTTGCCTGCCATATCCGAGCATGTTTCCGTGGCGTATCCTGCGGTAACGCCGGTTGTAAACACGCGCGCGGTTTCTGACGACGAAAAAAAGGCAATTATTGCTGCTATTAAAGAAGCTAACAAGAATAACGAGAACTTTAACAAATTCCTTAAAGAGGGCGGCGACGGCATTACCATTGGCCAAGAAGGAACTGCAACGGTAACGTTTAGCGACAATACGACGGTTGTGCTGCCTGGTGCATTGCTTGTGGAGCAAAAGCTTAAAATGTCCGAGCAGTATAAGCCCACTTTGCCCAAGAAAACGCCTGTTATAAATTTGTATCAGCTCACTCCCGACGAAAAAACAAAGGTACGTCAGGCGATTATTGATGCGAATGGGGGAGGCAATCCGAACGACTTTTTGAAGAACCTCAAGAAGGATTCTAGTAATCAGTATGACCTTACCGTTGAGGAAAATGGCGATGTAGAGGCAACCTACACGGATGGCTCTTCCTACACGCTTTCCGCATCTGACGTGGTGTTCCAGGGCGCAACTATTGCCGAGTGGGCGCCGTACACGGTGCCTTCGCCCATTGAGGTTGATAATGTAAAGCAGCTAACTGCGCAAGATTTGACGAATATTAAAAAAGCATTTGATGATGCGAACAAAAATTTGCCGGTATATAAAGATGCACAAACAGCAGATACTGATAACTACATAAAAGTTAATGTATCGAGCGGCGACGTAACCATTAAATGGAAAGACGGCTCTACTACCACTATCCAGGCCTGGCAGTTCCTTAAAGAACGTCCACATACTTCTGAGTCAGTACCGAGCCCCCTTCCTGAGAGCAAAAAACACTTTAAGGTGACGCCCGCGGCGCAGCCTACAACGGTAACGTTTGATCCGTTTAGTCTTAAAGCGGAGGATCTTACTGCTGCAGGTCCAACCCAAGCGGCATTGGACAACCTCAAAGCAACGCTCGCGGGCTATGTAAAGGACGCAGATACACAACAGAAAGTTTCCGAGTTAACTGTTTTGACTATTGAGTATGGCGTTGATGCAAATGGTGCAGGAACGGTAACCTTTAAGGCACCCGGTTACGAAGATGCAACCTATCCAATGGGCGTATTCTTTAAGCAAGATGTAAACAAACAAACGCCAAAGGAAACAGAGCACAATCCACAAGGTAAAACGCAGTACAAATACAAGGTTAAGCCAATTCAATACGATGGAGATAATCCAACACCACAAAATCAAATAGAAGCGCTTAAGCAATTTGTTAAATCTAATTATGGAACCGATGTTTCGAATGATAACGGCGCAAGAACTGGTACATACGTGCTAAAAAAGACGGATGTTCCTGTGAGTGGTACGGAAGGTATTCAGTATTATGATAAGGATGCAGCTGAACCTGCGGGTGTAACAACGATTAGTATTGAAACAGACGGCAGCATTAAGGTTCAAGGGTTTGAAAAGGGCGATAACAACTCAAAGGCGCTCTTTACTGTTCCTGCAAGTGAGCTGTACGTGAAGAAGACTACCACTCCAGTTGACCATACGGTTTCTGACTTGAAGGCGCTAGCAAAGCAAATCCGTGATCAACAGAAAAATAATGGTGTAACTGACGACGACTTTAAGCGGGCTGGAATTGATAGCACCGACGACAATACTATCAATAGCATGAAGGACGAGGGTAAGCTGCGCGAGCTTATAAAGAAGCTTAGCGAGGCCAAGCACCTTGAGCGTAAATGGATAACACCTAACCCCGTTGAGGTTGAGAACACTGACGCGCTTACGGAAGACGATTTTAAGAAAGCGGTAGAAGCCTTTATTAAGGCTAATTATGATGGTACTGGTGAAATAACTGGCTCTAATGGAGTTTATACCATTCCAGGTACCCTTAAGCCAAAAGCGAGTACCGTGCTGATGGAGCTTAAGTCGGACACGAACCCAGACGGCATTGCGAGCGTAAAATACACTAACAGCAACTTCAATAAGCTTGTATTTTGCAAGTCTACGGGTGATAAGTTATTTACTGTTGATGTAACGTATACGAAGAAAGCTGTATCACCTGCTGTAAGCCCTGAAGAGCTGCAGAAGATGAAGGATGCAGCAAAAGCTACCATCGACCGTAACCCCAACCTTACAAAAGAGCAGAAAACACAGCTTAAGGGTGAGATTGATAACGCACAAACTCCTGATGCTATTAAAGACATCTTGAAAAAGGCAGAAAATCAAGCAAATACAAACAAGACTTCTACCGATCCTAAGGTACAAGGGGAAATTACAAACAACACGAGCGGCACCGATGCGCAAGCGGCTGCAAACGACAAGAAGGAACAGGAAGATAAACAGAAGCAAAGCGACAAACAAAATCAGCAGCTACAACAAGATAAAAAGGATGCCAGCGATACAATTGATGGTCTTGGTAACCTTACAAAAGATGAAAAAGACAAGCTGAAACAGGAGATTAATGGCGCAGATACGCCAGCTGCTGTGCAGCAGATCCTAGAAAAAGCGAAAGCCATTAATAACGCTAAGGACGCTTTGCAAAATGATGTAAACAAAGGCGCGCTGCCCTTCCTCGACCATGGCACTGGTAAAGACGAAGATAAGGCACTAAGCGACCTACTTGGCGGTACATCCCAAAAAGATGCAACACTTACCGCGCTTGAGCAGGCACTAAAGGCTGATAACGCAACAGCAGATAGCATTACTAACGCACTTAAGGCTGCACAGCGTCAAAACGGCATTAACGAAGCAACTGCAAAAGCGAAAGCTACCGCCACGCTTGAAGCGAAAGAAAAAGCGCTTAAGGATGCCTATGACAAGCTTACACCTGAACAACAGGCAAATGCTAAGCAGCAATATGAAGCAGCTACTACCGCCATTTCAACTGCTAAAGAGAACGTAAAGAAGGCAACCAAACCCTCTGAGATTAATACCGCCCTTGCTGGTGTGAAAGACGAAACTATCAAATCAGCTCAAAAGGCTATTGCCGATGCGAAGGGCAAACGTGATACATCGCAGAATACAAACGACAACACCGAGGCACTTACTAAAGAAAAGAACGAACAAAAGCAGCGCATCGATAATAGCAACCTTTCGCCCGAAGACAAGCAAAAGGTAAAAGATGATATCGACAACAATTCCCACAGGCTAGGCGACCCAACGGGCATTGCCAACCGCGCGCTTAAAGCGCAGAAGATTGCCGACGCGCTGAAGAAGATTGACGAGCTTACGCACTTAAATAATGCGCAGAAGAAGGCGTTTAAGGATATTATTAATACCACCGACGCCGAAAATCACAAGGATGCTAACGGCAACGATACAGGCGTGGACGACATTGACGACGCGCTTGCGAATGCAACGAACACCGATAACGCGATGGCGCGTCTTGAGGCGCTGAAAGAGCAAGCTGACAAGTTTGCAAAGGGCGACAAGTATAAGGGCGCATCTCAGGATAAGAAAGACGCTTTTAATGCAGCAGCAAGTGCTGCGGCTGAAGTGCTCAATAAAGAAAAGGACGACAACAGCAAGGGTGCAGCCGAAGTAAACACGCTGTATAACGATTTGCTTAAGGCAATGCAGGCGATTGACCCCAGCATTAAGGGTGCGCTTGCGCTTCGCACTGACGCGCTGCACAGCGAAGTTGCCGCTGACAAGGCCTTAAAGCCCGATGATACAACAGATCCTAAGACGCCGGGAAGCTCGGTGTATACAACTGCTTCGCCCGATAAGAAAACAGCGTTTGATAATGCACTTAAAGACGCTGAAAAGGCACTTGAAGATGCGAAAACTGCAGATGTATCTACAGCCGATGCCGCCGCAGCGGCGCAGAAAAAGGTCGACGATGCGCTTGACAAGCTGATAAAGGCGCGCATCGCGCTCGACGGTGTGGATACAAAGCCGCTGGTAGACGAGGTTGCTGTTGCGGATGCAACTAAGGATACGCCAGAGTACAAGTATGCTGACAAGGAAAAGCAAGCCGCATACGACAAGGCAATCGACGATGCACAGAAGCTGCTGGATACACTGGCGGGTGCGGGCGCAGGCGCTCAGCCTGGTGGACAACCTGGTGTTCAGCCTGGACAGGGCGCAGGTCAGCTTGCGACAAAGGAGCAAAGGCAAGACGCCATCAATAAGGCGCTTAAGGCCATAGCAGATGCGAAAGCCGCCCTCGACGGCAAAGCACCTGCAGGTTCAGAGGACTTCTACGCGCTGCACGCGATGTATCGTTTGTACAATCCTTACACACATGAGCACCTGTTTACTACCGATGCTGCCGAAAAAGATAACCTTGTTTCCCTTGGTTGGAACTTTGAGGGTATAACTGGCAAAGTGTACATGCATGGCGAAAAGGGCGGTGTGTACCGCTTGTACAATCCAAACACGGGCGAGCACCACTACACTACCAAAGAAGACGAGGTAGCAGCATGCGTAAAGGCGGGCTGGAGAAACGAAGGTGTGAAGTTCTTTAGCGTGCTGGACGCCGATAAGCAGACAGTTGGCATGGTAAGCATGTACAACCCCTACGAAAAGAAGTTCTACCATCACTACACGTCTGACGCAGACGAGATTGCCAAGATGGTGAAAGATGGTTGGCGCAAAGAGGAAATCAAGTGGTACGCCGCTAAGTAAGCGCTATTACTTGTAAACACAAACGGGCAGACGCTTTGTTGTCTGCGAAGTGCGCTAAAGCGAAACTTCGAATGCAACAAAGCTCCCAGCTGCCCGTTTGTGTATTTCCCTTACGTTCCTTAACGCCAATACAAAAAGACTGAAAAGCAATGAGTGCGCCGTTTTGCAAAACTCGCAAAACGGCGCGTTTTAGTGGAGCTGTGCGCAGCGGCGCGACCGAGCGTTAAAAAATTTTGCTTCATATGAGAAAAATAATGCAAATTGACACGAGTTTTGGGCAGGGGGATTAACGCGCGGTTTGCGGCAGAGGAACGTTTTCCCAGGAAAGGAAAACTGAGCGTGATGCAGCTTGTCCACACAGCTTTGGCGTGCAGGTTTTTACGCGTGAAAACACGTGTCAATGTGAGTATTTTTCAAATCCAGCATGAAATCTGGCATGCTGCGTCGCAAAAAAACGTTGCCACCGCGCGTAAGCGCGATAGCAACGTTTGACTAACACTATAAATTAAATGCACACCCAATTGGGCGCCTAATTACGCAAGCGCAGGCTCTTTTTGTCCCTTTTGCACCTTCGCGCCATCACTCGCGGCCTCGTCTGATCCGCAGAACGTCTCAATAATGGTAGCGGCAGCCTTCTTACCTGCTCCCATGGCCAAAATAACCGTAGCGGCGCCCGTTACAATGTCGCCACCAGCCCAAATGCGCGGGTTAGAGGTGCGACCGTTCTCATCGGCCTCAATGTAGCCCCACTTGTTGAGGGTCATGCCACCAATGAGTTTGGCAAATGGGTTTGCATTGGTACCAATTGCCGAAATAGCAACGTCGCAGGGGATAATCTCTACTGCGCCGTCAATGGGCACGGGGCGGCGACGACCGGAGTCGTCGGGTTCGCCGAGCTGCATTTTTTGTACGCGCACACTGCACACCTTGCCGTCCTCGCCCGCAATGAACTCAAGCGGCGCAACAAGTGGCATAACCTCAACACCCTCAGCTTTCGCGTGGTGAAGTTCGGCCTTACGAGCAGGCATTTCGTCTTCAGTACGACGGTAGGCAATAATAGCATGCTCGGCACCAAGGCGTTTAGCTGTGCGAACGGCGTCCATGGCAACGTTGCCCCCGCCAAACACCACCACGTTTTTGCCGTGCTTGGTGGGCGTGTCTACAACGGGGAAGTTGTTAGCGCGCATAAGGTTTGCGCGGGTAAGATACTCATTTGCAAAAAAGACGTTGGGCAAGTTTTCGCCCGGAATATTCAAAAACTTGGGAAGGCCGGCGCCGGTTGCCACGTAGAGCGCGTCGAAGCCCTTCTCGCCCAAAAGCTCCTCGGCATTGGCAAGACGCCCCATAACGGAGTTGTACTCAAAGTGCACGCCAAGCGCCTTTAAGCCGTCTATCTCGCGCTTTACAATCTTTTTGGGCAAACGAAACTCGGGGATACCATACACCAACACACCACCGGCAGTGGGGAAGGCCTCAAAGATGGTAACGTCAAACCCGCTGCGCGCAAGCTCGCCGGCGCAGGCAATGCCCGAGGGACCCGAGCCAATAACAGCCACTTTGTAGCCATTCTTTGGCTTGGTAACAGGCGCGCTTGCAAGTTCGGGCATGTCGCCCAAAAAGCGCTCGAGCTGGCCAATTGCAACGGGTCTAGCACGTCCGCCACGCCCGCGCACGCAGCGACCCTCACATTGCGTTTCTTGGGGGCATACGCGCCCGCAAATAGCCGGCAGCAGCGACGATTCATGAATAATGTCCAAGCCCTCACCATACTTACCCTCGTAAATTTTTTCGATAAACGCAGGAATGTTAATGTTTACAGGGCAACCCTCCACGCACAGGGGCCTTTTGCAGCGCAAACAACGTTCCGACTCGGCGTGTGCCATCTCGGCAGTAAAGCCACGGTCAACGGGGCGAAAGTCGCACGCACGTTCTTCGGCGGGTTCTTCGTTATCGGCAACACGGTCGATTTTCATATCCGCTATCCAGCGTCCTTTTACTACTGGCATACGCAGCTCCCCTTTTCGTAGGCTTCAAGCGACTCTGTTTCTTCTTCGCGATATGCACCCTGACGTGCGCGAAGGTCGTTCCAATCAACTTGCGTTGCGTCAAAATCGGGCCCATCAACGCAGGCAAACATGGTTTTCCCGCCTACTTCTACGCGGCAGCAGCCACACATGCCTGTGCCGTCTACCATAATGGGGTTAAGCGATGCAATAATGGGCGTGTTGTATTTTTTTGCGGTAAGGGTTGAGAAGCGCATCATGGGCACAGGTCCCACGCAAAACACGCGGTCAACGCTACCAGCTTGCAGCAGTCTCTCTAATGGGGCGGTGACCACGCCTTTCTCGCCATACGAGCCGTCGTCGGTGGTAATGTGAATGTGCTCGCTATCGAGAAGACCTCTAAACTGGTCCTCAAGAAGCAGCAGGTCTTTGGTGCGCGCGCCCATAATCGCGTGCACTTCGCAGCCGGCTTGCGAAAGCAGCTTTGCCACGGGAAATGCAATGGCAAGCCCAACGCCGCCGCCGATAACCGCCCAGCGACCCTCTTCCATTTTTGTTGGTTTGCCCAAAGGGCCGGTAACATCAAGCAAGCAATCGCCCGTGTTAAAGGTGGAAAGCATGGTGGTTGTTTTACCAATGCACATAAAAATAAATTCAACCCAGCCTTCTTGCGCGTTCCAATTTGCCAGCGTAAACGGCACGCGCTCGCCATTTTCGTTCGCGCGAATCATCAAAAACTGGCCGGCATGTGCGTGTTTGGCAATTTCGGGCGCCTCTACGCGAAACTGATACACCTTCTCGGAGTACTGTTTTTTGTCAAGAATTTTATACATTGTAGTAAAATCCCTCCCCCTGATTATGGTACAGCCGTCCCCCAACGGCTGCTATGGCGTATAGGAAGCCCCCCGACTTACGCTATACAAGTACATGGTAACAAATTTTGTTTATTGTGTGTTGAGAGTTTTTTGAAAACCTTGAGCAATGCAAGATTCAAGCAGGTCAGCGGCACTATTTGCGGTGTTAGTAAACGCTTCAAGCTGACGGTGCGAAAGGTGCTGCAACACGTAGTCGGCAACTGCCATACTGCCTTGCGGTCTATCGATGCCGCACTGAAGGCGGCAAAAGTCGCGCGTGCCTAATTTTTGCGAAACGCTGCGCAGCCCATTGTGCGCATTAAGTCCGCCTGCCCATTTAAGACGCACCACGCCGCTTGCTTTATCGAGCTCATCGTGAACAATTAAAATGGAGCGGGCATTAATTCCAAGTTTAGCTGCAAGTTTTGCAATCGCGCCGCCGCAGGTATTCATGTATGTTTGCGGTTTTGCAAGCACAACGGTGCCATGCGGACCTGCATACGACGCCACAAGGCAGCCAGCCTGGGTTTTCCATGCTCCAAGCTGCAAGCGCTCATAGAGGGCGTCAACTGCAGCAAATCCTATGTTGTGGCGTGTGTTGGCATAGCGCGCGTCGGCGTTACCCAAGCCAACGATAAGCGACACAAAGGCGGGAGCCTCACCTGCGGCGTTTGTGCCGCCTGAGGCTCCTTGTGCTAATTGCGCGTTTGCGCGCCGTTTACGTGCATGTTGTTGAAGATAATCACGCGTCATACCAACTACTTTGTCTTACAACTCCTGCATAAGCGTAGCTGCTGAAATTCAACCAGCAGCTACAAACCCGCAGCTACAAACCAGCAGCTATGCCTACATCTCGGAGTTACCCGCACCGCATTCAGACACCGAATGGTTGGTGTACACGTTATAAATGCAGGTGGCAACCGTTTCGGCAATGGTTATTGACTTAATTTTTGAACCGGGCTTATTGGCCTGCTCGCAGGGGATAGCATCGGTTACCACGCACTCCACAATTGGTGCATTTTCCAGGCGCGATATTGCCTCGCCCGAAAAAACACCATGCGTAGCCGACACGTAAATGTCGCCTGCGCCCATTTCTTTAAGCTTAGTAATTGAACCTACCAAGGTACCTGCGGTATCAATCATATCGTCGTTAATAATGCAGGTTTTGTTTTTAATGTTACCAATAATGCCCATAACTTCGGCGGCATTGTGCTTTGGCCTGCTTTTATGCGCAATGGCAACCTCGCAGCCCAAATAATCGGAAAGCTTTTTAGCCACCTTGGCACGACCCATGTCGGGCGAAACAACCACGGTATTTTCCCAGTTAAAGTTCTTATTTTTAAAGTAATCGCCAAACAGGTATAGCGCGGTAAGGTGTGTTACCGGAATGTCGAAAAAGCCCTGGATTTGGCCTGAGTGCAAGTCGACGGTAATAATGCGGTCGACGCCAGCGCATTCGAGCAGGTTTGCAACTAACCGTGCGGTAATTGGTTCGCGCGAAGATGCCTTGCGGTCTTGGCGCGCGTACCCGTAGTGAGGGATAACAGCAGTAAAGCTTGCCGCGGACGCGCGTGTGGCAGCGTCGGCAACAATAAGGGTTTCCATAAGCAGGTCGTTAATGTTTTTTCCTGCAATACTCTGAATGAAAAACACTTCGTCGCCGCGCACCGACTCGCCAAATCGCGCGTAAATTTCGCCATTTGCAAACTTGTTAAGCGTTAATCCTTGCAGCTCAAGATGCAAAATTTCAGCAATACGCTGTGCAAGTGCGGGCGCCCCATTTCCTGCAAAGAGCTTAATTTCTTTTTGATAGATGGTTGGCTTGCTCAATTGCTCGTACATACCCTAATCCTCTTTCTGTAATGTTTCCCAGTACTGCGTTGCCCATTGCTCCTTTACCAGCAATTTTGAACGTTCAAGACCGAGTGCCCCTGCAGGTACGTTTTTTGTAATACAAGAACTAGCACCAATAAGTGCATTGTCTCCAATGGTAACGGGTGCAACCATCATCGTGTCGCTACCAATAAACACGTGGTTGCCAATTGTGGTGGGGTTTTTGTGTTTACCGTCGTAATTGCAGGTAATTGAGCCGCCACCAATGTTTGTATCGGTGCCAATTGTAGCGTCGCCAATGTACGAAAGATGAGGTACTTTGCTGCGTGCACCAATAGTCGATCCCTTAATTTCTACATGCGTGCCAACTTTTGCGCTCTCACATACGTGCGCCGCACCGCGAATATATGCGCGCGGGCCGCAGGTTACATTATCGTCGATAGACGAGTTGTTAATAACCGTTTCGTCCACCGTACAACCCGCTCCTACCTGCGCGTTTATCAGGCGCGAGCCGGGACCTACCGTGGTGTCTTCGCCCACGGTGCTTGCGCCAAAAATAAATGTTTGCGGCAAAATTTCAACATCTTTTGCCAGCTTGGCTTCGCTACCAATCCACACTTGGGTTGGGTCGAGCATCGAAACGCCCTCATGGAGCCAGTAGGTATTAATGCGCTTTTGCATAATAGCGTTTGCTTGCGCCAGCTGTTCGCGCGTATTAACGCCCAGGGCCTCGTTGTCGTCTTCGCAGTGCATCGACATAACGGGCTCGTGCGCGTGGTTAAAAATACCAATCATATCGGTAATGTAGTATTCGTGCTGCGAATTGTTTGTTGTGAGCTGGTCGATGTAATCGCTTAAGCGCCGACCGCAAAAACAGTACAATCCCGAATTACACACATGGTTGCTCTCACGCTGCTTTGGTGTGCAATCTTTGTCCTCAACAATAGCTTTAACGTGTGTACCTGCAAAAATAAGACGTCCGTAACCCGCCGGGTTTTGAGGCGTCATACTTAAGATGGTGCACGCGTTGTGATATTGCATATTGGTATGGACAAGCGATTGAATAGTTTCGGGTCGAACAAGCGGCGTGTCGCCATACAGCACAATAACCGGACCATTAAAACCGCCAAGCGCTTCCTTTGCGCAACGAACTGCGTGACCGGTGCCGAGCTGTTCTGTTTGCTCAACAAAACTGAGCTTTTCGACCTTGCTTGCATAGTTAATGTCGTTAAAATATGTGCGAATTTCTTCTTGTTTGTGCCCAACTATAAGAACTATGTGGGTGGCGCCTGCCTTACGTGCAGCTTCTGCCGTCCACCATACTAAAGGACGATCGAGCAGTTTATGCATTACCTTTGCATGATTTGATTTCATGCGTGTACCCTCGCCTGCAGCAAGGATGAGTGCAGTAATAGGCATATGCGCCTCCTATAGTCGAGTTACCTCTATAAGTATTGCATATAACTTCGTTTTATGTGCGTGCGCTCATAAGTTTTACAGCTTTTACAACGATTGCATATCTTTTACAAACGTGCAGGTAACAGGGGGTAACAAGTTGCAGCGTTTTGGTTTTTGGAACGCGTGCGCAAGAGCTATACCGTAAAGATGCAGCTCAAAGATACAACCCTCAATCGTGATGGTGATGATGTGTGTATTGATAATGAAATGAGAAAAACGTGCAAGAAAAATGCTTGAACCAAAGACGCACAGGAAGCGTGTGCGGCATAAAAAAATGGCTGGAGCAGCAGGGATCGAACCTACATTCTAGGTACCAAAAACCTATGTCCTACCATTGGACGATGCTCCAGTCGCAGGTATGTAGCATACTATATTTTGAACTGAAACGCAAGCGCCAGTTTTCGCTGAGATACATGCGTCGTGTGCACATGGTGTAAAGTGCGTTCATGCAGCGCTGTTGGTGTGGATTAGGCGGTGTGGATTAGACGACGGTGCGGATTACGCGAAGGCGGCGCAAATCACGTCGAGCAACATAACTGCCATGCCTTGTGCATCTTGCGTGGTAAAGCTGCCGTCGTAGCGCAGCCCCTCGGGAAGATCAAGGCGAATTTGCAGTGGCGTGTGGTTGTTCTGCGCACACGTTGCACGCAAACGTTGTGCCAGCGTTTCGATATTGTCGCACGATAGCGCAGGCGTGCAGTCATCGTTTGTGTGGTTTTTGCAAATGATGAGCGTAATACAATTGGCCGGGGTTTGAACTTCTCTGCCTTGGCTGAGCTCTATGCCGCTTTTTTCGGTTGTGGCACGTGCCAAATTCCATATTCTACCTGCAATATTGCGCGAGATGGGGTCGTCGCCTGTAAGGAAGAGCTTGATTGTTTCGAGCACATCGGCCGCGCGTGAAAACGACATATCGCCCATTGAGTGCGCGCCATCGGTGTGCACGCCTTCCCACACGTGATGCAGGCGTTCGAGCGCATCGAACGTATCCTGAAACGCCATGCCGTCGGCAAGCCCACCCTGGCTTTCCTGAAACTCCTTTACTGCAGCTTCGGTATGCGCGCCGTAGTACGAATCGGCATCGCCGCAGCTAAAACCTAGTATGTTAAGAATTGTTTGCAGCTGGTACACATCGTGACCATGAAAGTTAGGCAGCCTTAGGTACAACGTGCGATCGCCCAGCACGTACGATTCGTCTACCAGTGCATTCCATGTTTCCTGGTCGACATCCTCGGACAAGTCGAGCTGCTGAGCAAGTCGAAACGACGCAACTGCCCGTGCTGTGGACGAGCCATATGTTTGCGATTGCAGTTCTTGAGGGTCTATGACATAGCCAAGGCGACTAAGACGATTTTGTATGTCTTCTACCGCTGAGCCGCTGGCTCCTTTTTGAATGGGTTTCATAGACGTCCTTTCGAAATATCGTACCTTGCAATAGTAGGTAATGCACGCACTTTCTGCAAGTATGTGCGCGTATATGCACATATTTTATATGCACGTTATATGCACATACGTGCGGATTTTGCGTAGCCTGCGCCCGCACTACGAGTACTATTATGCGCTCCGATGCGTAACGTAATGGCACAAATCAGCAAGTAGCTGTATGTGTTTGGGCGCAAGCTGTGCCTTATCCAGCGTATGGAGTGCCTGCCCGACAAGCTCGCGCTCCTTCGCAAGGCTTGCCTCAGGCGCACCCGCTTTTTCAATAAGCTCACACGCACGTGCAAGTTCACGCGCCGTATTAGTTTTTGCAGCCAATATGTCGATAAGCTCATGTTGGAGTCCACTGGGCAAATGTTCAAGTGCATACAGCGTAAGATAGGTGCGTTTACCTTCGATAATATCACTACACATATCCTTGCCTTGTGCTTTGTTGCCAAAAAGGTTGAGGTAATCGTCACGCAGCTGAAACGCAACGCCCGCATCGCGCCCAAATTCCCGCAGCGCATCACGCAGTGCTTTCGGTGCCTGCGCAAAAAGCGCACCCAGTACCA
Organism: Atopobium massiliense; assembly: GCA_900343135.1. Taxonomy (GTDB): domain Bacteria; phylum Actinomycetota; class Coriobacteriia; order Coriobacteriales; family Atopobiaceae; genus Fannyhessea; species Fannyhessea massiliensis. The sequence goes on from OPYK01000005.1 coordinate 41,512, forward strand.
GGGGAGATGCAAGCGAGTAGTGTGCTGTTTTGAGCTCAGCCATAACAAGATAATCGCTTGGCGCAAGATTCCACGTGCGCGCCCGCGACCAGCCTAAATCGAGCGCTTGGCCTTCGATAGTGGTGCGCTCCATCGTTAAAAACTCATCTAAAAGCTGTAAGGCGGCATTGCTTGGCAGCCCTTCTGCGTTCAGTGTGCATATAAGTTTGCTTGCGTCGACAAGAGCGCAATCACCCATGTTAATGGCAAGTCCGGTGCCGTGCGTGCGATACAAGCAGGGGTTGCCTCTACGAACAAGGCTTTCATCTGCAATGTCGTCGTGGATAAGTGCCGCCGCCTGGAAAAGTTCAAGTGCGCAGGCAAGGCGTACGAGGGCATCCGGGAGCACCTCCGTTTGCACTGCTTCTCCTGCTGCACGCTCGCCTGCTGCGATGTGTGCACCAAGCATGCACAGTGCCGGTCGAATAAATTTTCCTTTTCCTTGCACAAATTGTGCCAGTGGCTCATATAAAAACGCATCTAAGTTGTTCGTTATATGCCCAGGTAGCGTGCATGTTGGCGTATACACTGCGCTTTTGTGTTGCGGAGCCCATGTAGCAAGCGCACGCCTTATATGCGCTGCATACGTAGCAAATAGCTCGGCAAATGTGGGATCAGCAGCGTGCTCGAATGCGTCTTTCCGTTGTGCGCACTCAGGCATTAGTTGTCACCGTAGCCATTCGGATTTTCCGATTGCCAATGCCACGAGTCGCGGCACATATCATCAATGGTGTATTGCGCGCTCCAGCCAAGCTCGGTGCGTGCTTTTGTACAATCGGCATAGTTTTCTGCAACGTCGCCGCTGCGTCTGGGCTCAATAACGTAGGGAATATCGTGACCGCATGCCTTCGTAAACGCGGTAATAATTTGAAGCACCGACGTTCCTTTACCGGTACCAAGGTTAAACACTTCGCAGCCCGTTTTGCCTTCCATCCATTTAAGTGCAGCTACATGGCCGGCTGCTAGATCCATCACGTGAATGTAGTCGCGCACACCCGTGCCGTCGGGAGTGGGGTAGTCGTTTCCAAACACGTGCACGCATTCGCGCTTACCTACCGCTACCTGCGCTACGTAGGGAAGCAGGTTATTGGGGATGCCTTTTGGATCTTCGCCAATTAAACCAGACTGATGCGCGCCAATTGGGTTAAAGTAGCGCAGCAGTACGGCATTAAATTGGGGCAGCGCTGCGCAGGTGTCTTCGAGAATTTGTTCAATCATCCATTTTGTCCAGCCATAGGGGTTGGTAGCTGGCTTTTTAGGCGCGTCCTCGGTAAGCGGCAGGCTATCGGGGTTGCCATAAACGGTAGCCGAGCTCGAAAAAATAATCGAATAGCACTTGTGTGCACGCATTACTTCAAGCAGGTTCATGGTGGTAATGAGGTTATTTGAGTAATATTCGATAGGTTTTTCTACCGATTCGCCCACCGCCTTAAATCCGGCAAAATGAATAACACGGCTAATAGGAAAGCGGTCAAATACGTCGTTTAGCTTGGCTTTATCGGTAATGTCGATGTGACAAAACGCAAGGCGACTAAATGCGTCATTGCCCACAATTTGCTTAATGCGATCCAGTACGCGTTCGGACGAATTTGAAAGGTCGTCGGCAATAACAACACGAAAACCGTCTTTTAAGAGTTCAACAGTGGTGTGACTACCAATAAAACCGGCGCCGCCGCATACGAGTACGCAGGGTTGTTCGGTTTGTGTGGGCTCGGTTTGTGTGCTCGTTGCTGTTGCTTGTGTATTCACTGCATCCACCTCATTTTGTGTTGTGTTACCTTGGATAACCGTTTTTAACCGTTCCGATTGTTAGTATAAACCATCTTGTACTCATGTGGCGCAAAGCAAGAAGGCCTATACAAAAACATGCTTGCAACAATCGTGTGCTGCAAGCATGCGTAGTGCGTGTTGTTACGCAGCGATGTTAGTCTTCAATGACAACAACAGGCTTAATAAGGTCTTTTGGCTTGCTGCGCATTGTGAATAGAGCTTCTTCAAGCTTGTCCCAACCGTGATACAGGTGCGTAACTTCTGGGTGAAGATCAAGACGACCAGCCGATACAAGCGAAGAAAGTTTTTCCATACGCAAACGGCCGCCAGGCATAAGGCCACCGCGAATGTCTTTGTGACCCATACCAACGCCCCACTCAATACGAGGAATGGTAACAAATTCGCCCGAACCAAGGTAGTTAACGTTACCAATTTTGCCGCCAGGTTTAAGTGCTTTAACAGCTTCTTCAAAGGTGGAGCAGTCGCCGCCTGCGATGCATACCGCGTCGACGCCCTTGCCGCCGGTAAGTTTGAGTACTTGCTCGGAAATAGAACCATCTTTGTAGCTGATAAAATCGGTTGCACCGTAGCCTTTTGCAACTTCGATACATGTTGGACGGGTGCCAACTGCAATAATGCGTGACGCGCCGTGGAGGTTTGCGCCAGCAACGCTCATAAGACCAACAGGTCCAATACCAATAACAAGTACGGTATCGCCAAATGTTACATTGGCAAGTTCAACGGCGTGAAAACCGGTGGGAACCATGTCCGATAAAATGCAGGCGTCAGCAGGGCTAATGTTGCCTGGCAGGTGAGCTAAGTTACCATCGGCATCGTTTACGTGGAAGTATTCACCAAATACACCATCTTTAAAGTTGGAGAATTTCCAGCCGGCAAGCATGCCGCCCGAGTGCATGGAGTAACCGGCCTGAGCTTCAAGTGAGTTCCAGTCTGGTGTAATTGCAGGTACGAGCACGCGATCGCCTGGCTTAAAGTCTTTTACCAGCTCGCCTACTTCAACAACTTCACCGCAGCACTCATGACCCAAAATCATGTTGTGACGATCACCAATCGCGCCTTCCCACAGTGTGTGAACGTCGGACGTGCAAATTGCAACCGCAAGTGGTTTACAAATTGCATCGAGTGGACCACAGGTTGGCGTTTCTTTTTCGATCCAACCCGACTCTCCAATTTTGAGCATTGCGTAACCCTTCATGGGCAACCCCTCCTATAAGTATATGCTCTGCATGTTTTACAACATGTGTAGGCACATTGTAGCGTATTTTGTGTCGCCTTCCTCAGGCTTTGCGGTAAACGGTAGTGCAGTGAGGACGAGCGTATCTGGTATGGCGAGCGTGTGCAAATGTGGTGGTAGAAAGGTTATATGCCTGCTATGCCAAGCGCGCATGAGCCTGCAAGTATTGCGATGAATATGCCAACTGCCACATAATCGCGGCAGGTGAGCACAAGCGGATGCCAGGGGTTTCGCTTCGCGTGCGCGCGATAACAGCGCGCATCGAGGGCACGCCCGAGGCCTTGCGCGTGGCGATATGAGCAGCTAAGAAGTGCAATTACCAGCGGCATAAGCAGCGTAAGGCGCATGCGTAGCGTGGTGTGTGTTACGCGTGCGCTGCGTAAGCGCTGAGCCTCGCTAATAGCTCGCGCATCGCTTGCAAGCACCGGAATAAAGCGCAGCATCAGCGAAAACACCATAGCGATTTCGTGTGCCGGAAAACCAAGGCGTGCAAGGGGCGAAAGCAGCGAATCGAGGGCGTCGGCAAGCTGCATTTGCGTGGTGCACATAAGCAGCATATTGCCAACTATCAGTGCATATACAAGGCGCAAGCTAAAAATACCTGCATTTTGGAGGCCTTCTTGCGTAATAGTGAATATGCCCCACGACCACAGACACGTACCATGTTGCATGAGAAGTATATTTGTTATAGCTACCAGCGCAACAATGCCAAAAAGTGGTGTTATGCAGCGGAGAAGCTCGCCTTTGGTAATACGCGAAAGATGTATAACCGCGATAAGAGCAAGTGCGTGAAAGACCAGTTGCCCGCCCGTGTGAATGCTAAATGCGCAGGCAGCATACATAATGCTGCATAGCAATTTAATGCGTGGATCGAGCGCGTGGATGATTGAATGGGTGGGGATGTATTGCCCCAGCTGAACGGTGCGGCTCATACGTTTTGCCGCCTGTTCGATTGCGGGCGACTGGAGGCATCGACGCCTGCTGCGGCGCATATGCTATCATCTGCGCGCGCGTCTATAATCGCGTCTGCAAGCGCGCGTTTTGTGAGCGCGTCATCGGGCAGCGTAATACCATAGCGCGCAAACTCGCCGCGCATTGCTACGGCGTAGGGAAGACCAAGGCCAATCTCGGACAAGTGCGCCGCATTACTGTTGCAAAACACCTGCTGAGGGGTGCCATACGAAACGAGAGCGCCTTCGTTTAGCACTACTACCATATCGGCACGGGCGGCTCGTTGCATGGAGTGTGTAACGTCGATATGCACCATTGTGCCGTGTAGCTCATCCATAAGTCGTTCGATATGCGCCTGTGCATGCGGATCGAGCCCGCTTGTAAGCTCATCGGTAATGAGTACCTGCGGCTTCATGGCAAGCACGCCAGCAATTGCAACGCGGCGCTGCTGGCCGCGCGAAAGTTCAAACGGCGACGCCTGCGCTTTGTTGGCAAGTTCTACCTGCTCAAGGGCGGTATATGCACGCTCGTGCGCATCGTGTGGACTAAGCCCCATCGACAACAGCCCAAATGCAACATCATCAAGCACCGTTTGTGCAAAAAGCTGTCGCTCGGGGTACTGCATAATGTAGCCACGCTTCGCATGTGGCGTGTAGGTAATGGTGCCGTTTGTGGGTACATCAAGGCCGCTTAGCAGGCGCACAAGGGTCGATTTCCCCGATCCTGTTTGCCCAATAACTGCTACATGGCTTGCGTGAGGTATCGTAAGGGTAAGATCTACAAGCGCAGGTTGTTGCCGGTGAGAATAGCTAAACGACACGTGGTTGAGTGTGATTGTTGTGCCGCTTGTATGCGCCTGTGTGTGCGTGTTTGTATGTGCGCTTGCGTGTGTGCTGCAAGACGCAGGTGTGTGGGTGTTCTCGCCCAGTGGAGCTGGCGTGCGCGCACTGTTGCTAACGTCGCTAACGTCGCTTGAGTTGCGCATATGAGTTGCAATGTAGCGCGCTACCTGCGCCTGCACAATATCGTAGGCATAGGCATGGTCTGGCAGCGTAGATACCGAGCACAGCGTGTGTACTGTTTCCTTTGATGGCGCTGTAACGCTACCGTTTGTAATGCAGTTTCGCAACAGATCGAGCGCATAAGGAAGCTGCAAATCGTAAGCTGCAAGTTCGCGTGCGCGCGCAAATAACGCTTGCGGCTCACAATCGCAGGTAAGCGTGCCATTATGCAGCACAAGCACGCGCTGTGCTTCAAGCACATCCTCCATGCAATGCGTAATGTGAATAATAGTGCAGCCACTTTTGGCAAGCCGGCGCATCACACGTACAATTGCCCGGTGGCCGCGCACATCAAGTTGACTTGCCGGCTCGTCAAACACCACAATGCGCGGGTTCATAGCAAGGGCGCCAGCAATAGCCACGCGCTGCTTTTGGCCGCCCGAAAGTTGCGCCGGATTGCGTTTTGCAAGCGTCTGCAGCGCACACCGTGCAATTTCACGCTCTACACGTCGTTCAATTTCGTCCGATGGCAACCCTAAATTTTCGGGGCCAAAGGCAATGTCTTCTTCGACCACGCTCGTAATAATTTGGTCGTCGGGGTTTTGAAATACCAGGCCAAGCTGTTGTTGCGCGCGTGAGTATGCACCAAAATGCGCGGCATTGTTACTATAAACGCACTCGTTAAGCAGGCATACATGGCCTTCATCGGGGGCGAGAAGCCCGCACATAATGGTGCCTAAGGTTGATTTTCCCGAGCCGTTTGAACCAACAACACACAGGTATTCGCCCTCGTTAATGGAAAGCGACACATCGCGTAAGGCATGCACATCGCCATAGCGTACGCTTACGTGCTGCAAATCGATGGCAGGCAGCGGCGCGGCATTTGTGCTGTGTGCGTCCTTTGTACTGGGCGTGGTGTGTGGTGTAGGTATATGAGCGCTGGTAGAAAGCATGGTTGTCATGGGAGAGCTCGCGTGCATTATAAACGAGGTGTGCCCTGCACGGTCTGCGCGGCCTGTGTACCCTGCTCGTTTTGGGTGCCGTGCAAAGCTGCGGTGTGTGTGGTTTTCTCAACACATACCGTATCATGCATAACAATACGCCGTACGGGTGCAAAAAGCGCGCACGCAAGCATAATGTTTATACCAAGCTTAATTATATTAAAGGGCAGAAGCAAAGGAACAATCATGGCAAGAACAGCGCTTAAAGGAGCTCCTGTGTAGAGGGGCGTAATGAGGAGGTTTGCGCCCAAACACGCTACTAAGGACACGATGCTTCCTGCAACAAACGCCGCTATCATGCCTGCACGCGTGGGAAATCTGCGGTAGATAATACTTACGGGCACGGTGAGCGACACGGTTGCCCAGATTGCCATAATACAGCCAAATACCCCTGTTGAACTGGTAAGATGCACAAGGTAGGGAACCGTGCTTACCACGAGTGTGAGCGCAGGGTCGAAGAGGAAGGCGCAGATGAGCGCAATTGCCGACGATGGATCGTATTTAAGCCAGGTAATGCCTGGCATAATGGGAAATTCGAGAAGGAGTGTAGAGAGTGCTGATGCTGCACATAACAGTGCACATAAGGCAATGCGCTGGCTTGACCAGCCGCTCTTTTGCATGGTTGCGTGTGCAGATGAATTGTGGCATTGAGCTTGTGCATTGGCTGCACGTGCAGCACTTTTTGCCGCGCGTTGTGATGCGTTACAAAACGACATATGTCCTCGTTTCTTTCTTCCGGACTATAACCGTTGGCTTTGGACTTTCACCAAATCAGCCACAGTGTGGCGCGCGGGCTTGTAAACGCGTTTATTACAGTTAGTACAGCTAGTGCAGCTAGTGCGTTTATTTACCGCCAGTGGGGATGTTCGCCCCGCCCTGAAACTACGTGTCTTAGTATACCCATTTTTTGTTTGTACGTGCGCGCATCATACACGTTACATGGATTCCAAAACGTTGCATGTAAAAATAATGGCGTGCCCGCTACCCTGCCGTGCGCAATCTTGGGTATACTAGAACAATCAACGAAGTAATCATACCCATAGTGAGGAGTGTGGTAGAGGCATGTCTGATAGTGCCGATCACGTGCAGCATTTATCTGTACAATGTAAGGCTATCGTGGGTGAGAGCAACGTGCGCGTTATGGAGCCGCTTTGCCGTCACACCACGTTTCGTATTGGTGGTCCGTGCGATATTTACGTAATTCCCGATACATACGACGAGGTACGCGATATAGTTGCGCTGTGCCGCACCAACAATGTTCCCTATTATATTTTAGGGCGCGGAAGCGATTTATTGGTAAGCGACGCGGGGTATCGCGGCGTTGTTATTGCGCTTTCCGATGGCCTGGTAAATGTTACGTACGAGGGCGAAGAAATTACCTGTCAAGCTGGTGTAACGCTTCGTGAGGCCTCCGAAATGGCATGTGAGCTGGGGCTTACTGGCTTTGAGTTTGCGTGTGGTATTCCGGGTTCTATTGGCGGCGGGCTGTTTATGAATGCCGGCGCCTACGACGGATGCATTGCCGATATTGTGGATAGTATTAAGGCACTTACGCCTGAGGGTGCTATCGTTACCATTCCTGCCAGCGAACTTCATTTGGGGTATCGTCAATCGCGTGTTCAAGAAGACAACTTGGTGGTGCTTGCGGCAACGTTTCGTTTGCACGAAGGCAAAAGCGAAGATATTCGTGCAAAGATGGACGATTTTACGCAACGCCGCCGCGAAAAACAGCCGCTTGAGTATCCAAGCGCGGGTTCCACTTTTAAGCGTCCTGAGGGCTATTACGTGGGCAAATTGCTTACCGATGCTGGCCTTAAGGGCTATCGTTCGGGCGGAGCTGCCGTATCCGAAAAGCATGCCGGTTTTGTTATTAATGTAGACCACGCTACGGCTGCCGATGTTATTGCTGTTATTACCCATGTTCAACACGAGATAAAGCGTCTAAATGGCGTTGATCTTGAGCCTGAGATTCGTTTTTTGGGTGAGTTTTAGCGCGTCGTGTAGCCCCGTGTAGCTGCGATCCTTGCAGCGGGTGGCATTTCGGCTGGTAGCTGGATTTGTTTTGTGCGGTCGTTACCGTGAGTGAGTAGTACGCGTATGAATAGTTGCCATCGTGCTTGAGCACGGTGGCAACGTTTTTTTGGCACGAGGGTGTTTTGCGCATGTGTTTTGCGCATGTGTTTTGCGCATGTGTTTTCGTGTGAGCGTGTTAATCGATAAACCCAAGACGCTCGCAGGCGTGGTAAATGCCGTCGTCGTCGATATCATCAGTAATAAGACTCGCCTGGGCTTTAATTTCATCCTGAGCGTTACCCATAGCTACCGAGTTTTCGCACAAGCTAAACATGCCGCTATCGTTGCCGCCGTCGCCAAAACAAATCACCTCGCGTGGCGACAAGTTGCAATACTCAAGCATGCTGCGCACGCCATTTGATTTTCCACCTTTCGTGGGCATAACGTCGATAAACAAATCGCTCCAGCGGGCAATTTTTACGTCGCGTGTAGCATCTAGCAGCAGGTGTTCCTCGCCGGGGTGCAAATAGGCATTAAGCTGGTACACGTCGTGCGTAAGCGCGCGGCTAATGTCCTGTACGTCGTAGTGCTGGTTTACAAATTGTTCCATTTGAATTACACGCTCGCAGCGCGTGTTTACATATACACAATCAAGCTCCTGAAACTGGCAGGGATACATACCCTCATTTACCTGGGAAACTATGGTTTCAATGTCGTGCGGATTAATGGGGCAGGAGTAAATAACGGTATCTCCTTTGTAGCAGTACTGTCCGTTTATGGTAACAAATGCATCAAAATAAGACGTGTCGAGAACGTCGAGCATATAACTTGGTCTACCCGTTGCCAAAATTGGCATAACTCCGTGGTTTTTGAGTGCTCGCAGCGCCGCATACGCGCTTTGTGGCACGCGATTTGTTACGTGACTTAAGAGTGTTCCGTCGATGTCAAAAAAAGCTGCTTTTATTGGTGCTTTTGTGCGCCATTCTGTCATGCTGTACCTTTCTGTTGTGTACATGCGCTCGTGTGTTCGATATGGTTGCGTTTTGGCTGAGCACAGATCACGTTTAGGGCGATAGTGCAGCAGCACTGCATGGTGCCGGCTGCACGTTGATATTGTACGACGTGTGCGCGTTCGCTATCTAAATAACACGAACATATTGTGGTTACTTCATGATGCTTATTTTTGACTCAGGTTGGGTACAAGCAATCTGAACGTGAGTGGCACGCTAACTTTGCCAACGTACCTGCTTGTTCATTGGGCATGTTCGTTCGCACACAAAAAAACAGAAAAAATCGCAATATATTGTAGATTGAGTCTTGTTTTTATACCATCCATTGTGGCAATATAGGTATGCACGCGCGCACGTTTTACGTGGCTGCGAGCGGTTTTTGTACAACTCTTGGTTTTCGTAACATTGGAGAAGTAATGAGAATTATTAAGCGTAATGGTTCCGAAGTAGAGTTTGACATAAGTAAAATCTCAAACGCTATTTCAGCAGCAAACAAAGAAGTTCCCGAAGGTGAGCGTCTCACTCAGCGCGAGATAACCTTTGCTTCTCTCAACGTAGAAGACTTGTGCAAGTCGGCGGGGCACACCGTTACCGTTGAGGAAATACAGGATATGGTTGAGGACCAAATTATGGCGCTCAACCACTTTAGTGTTGCCCGTAAGTATATTATTTACCGCTATCTGCAAGCGCAAAAGCGCCACCGTAACACCACCGACGACACCATTTTGTCGCTTATTGAGTCGAATAACGAAGAAGTTAAACAAGAAAACTCAAACAAAAACCCCTCCGTTGTGTCGGTTCAGCGCGACTATATGGCAGGCGAGGTTTCCAAAGACTTGGCGATGCGTGAGCTATTGCCGCAAGATGTTGTTAAGGCACATAAAGAGGGGCTTATTCACTTTCACGATGCCGATTACTACGCGCAGCACATGCACAACTGCGATTTGGTAAACCTTGATGATATGCTGCAAAACGGTACTGTTATTTCGGGCACCATGATCGAAAAGCCACACAGCTTCTCTACTGCGTGCAACATTGCAACGCAGATTATTGCACAGGTTGCATCTTCGCAGTATGGTGGCCAGTCCATTTCGCTTGCGCACTTGGCGCCATTCGTTGATGTGTCGCGCAAAAAAATTCGCCGTCAGGTAGAATCGGAGCTTGCGCTCATCGAATGCAAGCTCAATGAAGAGCGCTTGTCTGAGCTTGTAGAAAAACGCCTGCGTGATGAAGTAGCGCGTGGTATTCAAACCATTCAGTACCAGGTTGTTACGCTTATGACTACCAACGGTCAGGCGCCGTTTATTACCGTGTTTATGTATCTTAACGAGGCAAAAAACGAGCAGGAAAAGCAAGATTTGGCACTGTGCATCGAGGAAATGTTGCGTCAGCGCTATCAGGGTGTTAAAAACGAGGCTGGCGTGTGGATTACGCCCGCCTTCCCTAAGCTCATTTATGTGCTCGAAGAAGACAATATTCACGAAGGCGACCCTTACTTTTATCTTACGAAACTTGCTGCTAAATGCTCTGCGCGTCGTCTTGTTCCCGATTACATTTCCGAAAAGAAGATGCGTGAAATTAAGCTGTCGCGCGGCGAAAAAGAGGGCGAGGGCGACGTATTTACCTGTATGGGGTGCCGCTCCTTCCTCACACCCGACCGCTCAGAGGGCGGCTACAACAACATTGCCCACGCCAAAAACTATGAGCCGGGCAAACCCAAGTATTACGGCCGCTTTAACCAGGGCGTTGTTACCATTAACCTGCCCGACGTTGCGCTTTCTTCGGGTAAAGACATGGACAAGTTTTGGAAGATTTTTGATGAGCGCCTGGATATTTGCCACCGTGCGCTGCGTTGCCGTCACGACCGTTTGCGCGGCACACTTTCGGATGCTGCGCCAATTTTGTGGCAGTATGGTGCGCTTGCACGCCTTAAAAAAGGTGAGGTTATTGATAAGCTGCTGTACGATGGCTATTCAACCATTAGCTTGGGTTATGCAGGTTTGTATGAGTGCGTAAAGTATATGACCGGCTACTCGCACACCGATAAAGAAGCAACGCCGTTTGCGCTTGCGGTTATGCAGCACATGAACGACAAATGTGACGAGTGGAAAGCAGCGGAAAACATTGATTACTCCATTTATGGTACACCGCTTGAATCAACCACGTATAAGTTTGCCCGCGCGCTGCAAAAGCGTTTTGGCCTTATTAAAGGCATTACCGACCACGGCTACATTACCAACTCATACCATGTAAATGTGCGCGAAAACATCGATGCGTTTACTAAGCTTAAGTTTGAAAGTCAGTTCCAACGTTTGAGCGGTGGCGGTGCTATCTCGTACGTTGAGGTTCCCAATTTGCAGGACAACCTTGAGGCTGTTATCCGCGTTATACAGTACATTTACGACAACATTATGTATGCCGAGCTTAACACCAAAAGCGATTATTGTCAGGCGTGTGGCTACGATGGCGAAATTCAAATTAAAGAGGACGACAACAAGCTTATATGGGAGTGTCCAAACTGCGGTAACCGCGATCAAACAAAAATGAATGTTGCGCGTCGTACCTGCGGTTATATTGGCACGCAATTTTGGAATCAGGGTCGCACACAAGAAATTAAAGAGCGCGTGCTTCATTTGTAGTAGCGCTGTTGCAGTGTGGTTGTACATGCGCGTGCGTTATGTGCGCGCATGGTTGTTTTGCGCACACAGGCGCGCCGTCGTTGGGCAAACGAGAGTGAAACAAGCGAGTAAGAGCCGATGAACTACGCAAACATTAAATATTGTGATGTTGCAAACGGCACGGGCGTGCGAACCGTGCTGTTTGTTTCTGGCTGTCGGCTGCATTGTCCGTTTTGCTTTAACGAAGCAGCGTGGAACTTTCATGCAGGTACGCCCTTTACACGCGAGGTTGAAAACGACATTATCGCAAGCATGGAGCCGCCATATATTGATGGACTTACCGTGCTTGGAGGTGAGCCCTTTGAGCCCGAAAATCAGCTTGGGCTCGTTGAATTTATGGAGCGCGTGCGTGCTACGTTTCCGCACAAAAGTTTGTGGATGTATACCGGGCATACCTGGAATGAGCTTATGATTGGCGGCTGCCAGTACACGCCGTTTACGATGCGCATATTAAAAACGCTTGATGTGCTGGTAGATGGGCCGTTTGTAATTGCCAAGAAAGATATTAGCCTGCGGTTTAGAGGCTCGTCAAATCAGCGACTGATTGATGTGCCCGCGTCGATAAAAGCAGGTAAGCCTGTGTTGTGGAGCGACGATCCGCTGTACGAAACGCACGCGTTTGACGCGTGATGACACATGGGAAAGCTGCGTGCGAATAGCGCTAATGGTGCTGGAACCTTGACCAAAACGAGAGATTAGTGCATAAAATAGTCGACTAAGGCACGAAACGTATCTTGCCCATCGCGGCAGGTATCCAGCAAAAACCCAGGTTCGTGCGGGTACTCATTAAGTCCACGATAATAAAAATACTTTTTTCTATCTTCGATAATAAAGGGCATTATGTTGTGGCGCAAACATTCCTTAAATGCAATAAGCCTTCCTACTCGACCGTTGCCGTCCTGAAACGGGTGAATTGATTCGAATGCGTAATGAAATGCAATAATGTCCTCAAACGTAATGGTGGCATGGGCGTTATAGTCTAAAAGAAGTGTTTGCATGGCATGAGCAACCTTAGCGGGCGGCGTTGTTTTTTTGCCGCCTACAACATTAGGACGCATTTTATATGCGCCTACATTAAACCATGGCAGCTGCTCGTCTTGCGTGCCACGTTTTATAAGGTAATGCAGGTGTATAATGTCCGCTTCGCTTAAGGGTTCTTCGGCTTTATCAATACAATAATCAATTGCGCGAAAATGATTTACTGCTTCGATGATATCGTCTACAGCCATGTTTTCCTGCGCATCTATTGTGCGCGTTTCAAAAATAAGGCGCGTCTGATCTTCACTTAGCTTGCTTCCTTCAATATGGTTAGAATTGTATGTCATTCTTACCTGGAGTTCGTGATATAAACCGCCTGATATACCGTGGTTTTTTTCGTCTACAAGCAGCTGTATCAGGGGATTTTGAGCAACACTTCTGCAAAGGTCGCGCGGCTCGCACGCAAAATAGCTGCAGAGTTTATCCATAACGCGCGGCGACAGCTTTTCGCCTTTTGCGATTTTTGCTATAGTTCGCGACGATATGTTGAGCGTGCGTGCAAGCTGCGTTTTGAGGATGTGATGCTCGCGTAGTTTGTTGATAAGACCGCTGTAGTCGTACATGGTTGCCTCCAATCTTTACTTATTATGGTGAAAAACGGCAAAAAAGTAAAGATTTTGGTACCTATACGGGTAAAAAAGTAAAGATGGTCGCTGCGGGGCGTGTAGGAGCGTGCCGCTTGTATCATCGTTAGGTGTTTCGCTGCAACACAAAAACACCGCAGCAAGCAGGCATGCAATGGTGCATGACGCTCGCGTGCGGTGTTGTGATGTATGAGCGCGTTTGTCTTACGCGTAACGCTCCAGAACCACATCAGCTTCTGTTGTAGCGCTGGCAGTAAAAACGCTGGTATACGCAGCTATTTTGCGCAGCTATTTTAGTGGCGGATGCAAATCCCAGTCGGGAAAGCAGCTTGCAAAGCCTTCGAGATTCTGTTGCAGCTTAACCTTGCGCTCGTCTACAAACCCATCGCCGTCTTCGTCTTGCAGAAGCGCCTCAAGATCGGAAATATCATCCATCTCGTTTTCGTCGTTGTTCATGGCTTCTACAGGATTGTATGTGTTATCATCCATGGTTACTCCAAACTCGTCGTGCGCACGTATTGGTGTTGTTACGTGCATCTTTGTGTGCTTACCTGCACTCTTACGTTTACATTACGGTGCCCGTTACGAGCATTCTCACGGTAGCAATGCTACGCGTTAACACGGGCTTTAACGCGGTGCCTTACCACTACGCAGCCAGGTATTTTTGCGCGTTTGATTCAAAGTCGCCAATTGCGTAGTTAATGTTGTTCCACTCGGTTATGCACTTAAAGATGGTGTCGTAGCCCTTATTAGCAAGCTGATTGTATTTTGCATCCATCTTTTTAAGGTATTCAGCCGGGTTAACAGCAGTTTTGTAGTACTTATAACCAAACCACGCGCAGGCAAGCAAAAAGATGATTGTAACTGGTATAAGCATCATAACAAGCGTAAGAAACGCGCCCACGCCGCAGCCTATCGTTTTGTACAGATTCTTTTTACCCTGGTGTTCCTTATACTCGGCAATTTCTTTTTCTTTGCAGCTGTCGAGGTACGTTTTGTATTGGCTTTTCAGCGCTTCGATGTTCGGCTGCTTGTCAACGCTAAGTTTGCATTCGCCCAGGTTAAGGGTAATGGTATTGGGGAAGAGCGGCTTTGCTTCGTTAAGATATTGCGTATAACCCTTATTGATGTAGGGTTTCAAAAGCGATACAGCGGTTTTCTTTTCGGAAATCGACGTGTTGTCTTTGTTAAGAATTGCTTTTACCATGCGCTCAGCAAGGCTAAACTTTTGCTTTTGCGCATTCTCGCGCTCGCGGATAAGCCGTTTGCGCACATCTTCATAGCGCTGTTTACCTTTGCTGTTCTTTACAATGGTGTAGCAGGCTTCTTCTAGGCGCAAGTCTTGCTCGTCGTCAGCATAGTTATTAATTACGCGCACCAAATTGTCGTCTACATTTGCGCGAATTTGATCGATGTCAATTTCGGCGTCGTTAATGTCGCTAAATTCTTTTTGAATGTCGTACGAGCTATACACGCGGTTTGTGTAGTTTTTAATGCAGTCGATTTCATCAGCGTGTTCTTGCAGGTTAGCGTATAAATCGTCGTGCGCGGTTGTGCGATTTTCGCAAAATGCCTCCCACTGCTTGTTTTGTTTTTCTTCAAAGTCGGTGCCGCCGGCTTTAATTTGCTGGAGCCATTTGTCCACGTAGTCGCTGCAGATATGCTTTTCATCGGGGCCAAATACGCCGTTAATATATGCATCTACAAAGGTATAGCCACCTGCGGTAAAGCTGCTTACGTCAATCTTAGAGAAGTAAATGTTAAGCCATTCATAGCATGCATTGGTGCGCTTGTTACGACGGCAAATAAGCGCCATCGTAAGCGCAGTGCGCTGCTCGTCGCGCTTCATTGCCTCTCTAATTGCACGGTCGGCAAGGTCGCGGTCGTTGCTAATCCAGGCGGATATTGCAATAAGGCAGGGTGCCAGCCAGTAATTTGGTGTTGAAATCATGAGCTCTTCGGATACGTTCGAAATGGTCGTCTTTTTTACGAGTGCCAAGTCGGTTGCCTGCAGCACACCAATCATCGTTTTACGAATTTGGCCATACTCTCTAAAGTCTTTGTCTATATCCTGGCGTACGCGTACAAGCTCGGTAGCTGCGTGTGCGTATTCCTCGGCACGCTTTCGGTCTTCCATCAGCTCTTCAAACCGTGCTTTGAGCTGTTCGAGATCTCGGCGCGTAGTTTTAACGTCGTCATGCATGTCATCAACAAGGCCACCTATGATTTCTACCTTAGCGTTAATTTCACGCACATCACGTTTAAGGTCTTCTATGTCATGGTACCGTACTACATCTTCTGCCATGTGTTCCTCCTATTGATTGTTGGTCATGCGCGATGTGTAGTTTTGTTGCATCTGCTGGTATTTTGCTGCCAGCTGATTGTTAAGTGCCGATTGTTTCATGTGTTGAATAATTGAACCTACCGGTACAACGTAGTGCTCATAGAAGTACTGCGTTTTTGCATGAAACGAAAAAGTATTGCCCGCATACGGCGACTCCGGATTTTTTTGTATGCCAATAAGCAGTGCCGCACACGTTTTGGGGATGTCGATATGAGCTGCCAGGTCGGCATAGTAGCCAGTCATTTCTTCATCGAGAAAATCGATTGAGCGTTGATGTTGAATAACGTAGGGACACACGGCTTCAATGCACGCAGCCAGCTCTTTTTTATCTTGCTCGGCTTGCATATTTGTGGCAAGAATATAGATGAACTCTTTTTCGTAATCGATAAGAAGGTGTTTGCTTGCAACAAACACACGCACTAAATCGCGAATTTCATCAAACTCAAGCGGGGTAGCATCTTGGCGCATAATGCTTTCGAGAAATTGCTTAATGCTTAGGCACTGACCCTTTTTTACCTCGTTGTAGTAGCTTACGATATATAACGCAGGTGCATAGTCGCTAAACAGGTTAAGCGTTTCGAGCGCATAGTGATATGCTTCTTCGAAGTTGCCATCGCAGAAAAACTCGATGGCATTTCTCATGGCAAGGATTACGTTTTTGTTTTTTGCCATTGTTGCGCGCGAGTAGGTGGTGTGGCTACCGCACTGATTGCACTGTATGCTGCGTTCAGCGGCGTTGTATTCGATATTGGTACTCCCGCAGTTGGGACAGTTAATTCCGTTAAGCTCCATCGCACACCTACTTAAGCGCATTGCGCATTTTTACAGCGCTTTCAAGGGCAGCTATGTGCTGCGAAAGTGTTGCATCATCGCTTTGTTGACGAATGAGTGTTTCAAGTTCGCCCAAACGTGCATAAATATCGTTTTCGTAGGGCAACGTAGTGCTATTTGAAAGTGCATTGCTGTAGTCGAAGAGCTGCTTTACGGCAAGAAGCTCCTTTTTTATCTGCTCATTGGGTGCAACTGCCAGCAGCGCAGCCATTTTTTTGGAAATGAGCGACGAGACATTCATTGCGGCTTCTACCGTTTGTACAGTGGCTTCAACCTGCGCTGTTGCGCGGTGTGCGTAATACACAACGGCAATGTAGATGCACAGGATAACAAGGTTAATAAACAGAGTGTGATCAACCTTGGCAGAAGTGTGGCTTAATGCATAGTTTGCAACAAGGCACACAACAAGGTAGGTGTTTGTGTAAATGCTGGCAGTGTATGCAGCTTCGTTTGTTTTGGCTGATGTAGTGTTAAAGCCAAGCAAATAAACAAGGCACACAATAATGCCAATACATCCGCACGCAAGCGTGGTGTAAAACAGCTCGTCTGAAACGGTGGTTTGTCTAAAAATGAACATTGCTGCAAGCCAAATAACAAACAACAGCAACGGTACAAGGCATGTACTAAACGACTTTTTCATGATGACATCCTAACTGGTGCGTCTTAACATTTGGCGCCGCATTGCATGCAGAATTTAGATCCTGCTGCAAGGGTAGCTCCGCAGGTAGAACAGGTTGTTTGCTGGGGTGCAGCGCAGCCGCAGTTGGAACAGAATTTTGCCGAAGGAGCAAGGGTAGCGCCGCATTGTGCGCATATCGCCCCGGGCGCGGCGGCTTGTTCGATGGGCTTTCCGCAGCTTGCACAGAATTTTGATTGCGGGCTGCAGGGCGCCTGGCATGACGGGCATGTAGTAGACTGCGCCGTTTGCGGGGTTGCAAAGTTGGTTGCCTGCATGGTGTGCTGTGCGATAGTGCCCATAGACGAGCCCATACCAGCTCCTACCATGGTGCCCATGCCAAGACCCATGCCTGCACCCATAAACGTTGAGGACATGCCTTCGTTTTCGGCAGCGGCTTGCATAACGTTGAAGCCTTGTTCTTGCTGGTAGGTGTAGCCTTCGCGCTCACGCATACGTGCTCGTGCCGCCGATTCGATATCCATCTTTTTGGCGTTACCTTGTGCTTCGAGTTCGTTGCGTTTGCGCTGAATTTTCATTTCGTTAACAGCGTCGAGATCGTCGTCGGGCGCGTTAATCGATGTGCATGAGAAGTTGTCGAGTACAAGGCCAAAGTCGGCAAAATAGGGCTTAAGCTTGGTAAATAGCTCATCAGAAAATTCGGTAAGGTGGCTATTGATGGCCAGAATGCCAATTTTTTCGCCGAGCATTTTTTTGCTTATCATATCGGGCGCATATTCAATAATTTTTGCGCGCATAAAGTTAAGAAGCTCAGCTTGCGTGTAGTTGGCACGCGTGCCTACCACCTTTTGCATAAACGTGCGCGCCCACGGCACCGCAATGGTGGTGTCTTGTTGCTCAATGTGTACACCAAACAGACCATTTGCACGTACGTGAATGTTTACTTCTTCTTCGGGGTCTTGCATGACGATTGGTTTTTGAGTGCCCCAGGGAAGCTCGTTCATGTAGGTGGTGTTTATGAAATATACCGTTGAGTGGAACGATGACGCACCACCAGAAAGGGCGTGCGACATGTTTCTAAACGGCGCAAAACGTGCATCGCCTGTTTCGAGTTTTATTTTGCAGGGTCCAGAAAATATTGAATACTGCGATTTACCTGCTGATTCGTCAAGCGAGCTTCCTGTTGCTAAATTGTTGGTAAATACAGCGAGTTGGCTTGCACCCACGATAAGGTATGAGCCAGTGGGGAAATCTTCGTACTCAAATTTGTGTACAACGAGCGACGCTTCGTCGCTGTCTTCGGGCTCCCACTTGATGAGATCGACCGAAAGCGATCCAACAATGCCGCTGTGGCGTTGTTCTTTAGGGTTATCGCTGCTAAAGAGCCCCATGCTTCCTCCTTTAAGAGAAGCTCTTGCGCTGTGCGTTGCGCAAGAGAGCGTATGTGTGGCACACAGGTATGGTGGTTGTGTGTCGTTAGGATGACTATAGCACAATCGGTGGACAAACTTTTGTATTAGTAAAAACGCGCAATCTACCTGGGAAAACAGGAGATTGCGCGCATGTTGCAAGACAGTGTTGAGCTTGCGTGGGGCTTGTTTGTTGTTATGCGTGGGCAATAAGTTATGCCTGTGCAATAAGGACGTCTACGGTATCAAACAAGTCGCCCGCTTTTTGAATGGCGTCTTGTGCGCCAAACACGCACACGCAACGCTCGCGTATATCACCATCAAGATACGGCGCCAAGCTGCGTACATCCGCAGGCGTGGCATGAAGCTGCTGCGTGCGAATAAGCTCATTAAAGTTTGCTGGGCGATTTTTGAGATACCACATATCAAGCATGCGCGCCTGTGCATACGGCTTTTGCGGCGCATCAATCATTGCGGTTGTCGATACCACATAGCCCTCAAAGTCGTCGCAGGTAGGATGCCAGTTTTGAAGCCACGCTGTCGCCTTTTTGTATGCTTCGAGCGTAGTTGCAATTGCCGGATCGCGATACGACCACATGGCAGAAAAACCTGCAGTATTGTGCTGAAACGCGCAGCCGTACGCGCCGTTTTTAACGCGTACTTCGTTCCATAGGTAGTCGAGCGAAAGTGCGCGCGATGCAATGTTCCAGGTACCAATGGCATTGATGTCGGGGCAAAGGGTGGGTGCGTCGGCTGCAATAAATTGTACCTGAGAGGGGATGATAAATGCGCAGCGACGCGGCTTGAGGGTGGGTATAACCAGGCGTGATGTGCCCGCAGTTGTGCCCGCATTCGCTTTCGCAGCAGCACCAGCACCCGCCAAGCCCGCACCCAGCGGCGCGTCATCGAGCTGTGCAGTTATGGCGGCTGCATCGTGCGTGCTTCCGGCAACACTCACCACAAAAGGCAGCCTTATCGAACCCTGCGGCGCCTCACCCAAAAATACTACTCGTGCAATCGAAGCTAGTTTTTCGGCCAGCGTGAGCTTTTCTTCGTCCCAGTTATCCAGCAGTTTTGTTAAAAAGCGATAGTGCGAAACACCTTCAATTTCGTCCATAAGACGTCCTTGAGCAAAGCGCATCGACGACAAATAATCCATAGCACAGCTGTGACCAGCATTAATAAACGCCGATTCGAGTGAGAGTTTGCGCTGCATAAGCAGGGTGTGTATGCGCTCCAACTCATCAAACCGAGACGATGCACAAATTTCAACCAAATAATCAACAATGTAGTGGCGCATTTGCGCAAGTGCACTTGCCGAGACAGCAAAATACGGCGCGATTACCTGCGGGTTTTCGTCGTTTGACGTGCACACAATGTATGCCGACAGCGCGCCGAGGTGCTGCTGGGTAAGAATGTCGAGCTCATCGGCACTGTGCTGTGCGGTGCTTACCTTGCCAAAAATTTCCTGCAACACGCCCACGTAGGGAGCGTCGCTAAAACGTATGCTATCAAGCGGAAAATAGCTGTACATGTAGGTAATGCCGCGCGTTGCAATGGCGTGGTGAAGCAGGGTGTAGCGCCCGTTTGCGCCGGTATGCACACTGGTTTGGGGAAGGACTGGGCTTGCGGTAATGTCGCTTGTATACAAGCGAGGGAGCGTTGCCACGTTTTGCGGACTATCGGGGGCTTCTTGCAGGGCTTTTAGGCGCGTGGTTTGCGTGCGTATAGCCTCAAGCTCATCGGTTGTCATCTGCGCTTTTTTCGCGGCTAAAAGGCGCGCCTCATCGTAGTCGTCCTGCTCGCTTGGAATAAGTTCTACGCAGGCACAAAACGCGTTTTTGCACACAAACTTTTGCAAAATGTGCTCAAAATACGAGGATGTAAGCTCGCGTTTCATGTGTGCGAGCGCCGCTTCAAACTTAAGTGTATCGAGCGGCTGCTCGTCGTTATACAGCCAGCTCGAAAGCACCTGAATCGCCAGGGCAACGCCGTCGCTGTACGTGCTCCAATCGCGCTCACGCAGCATAAATTCCGTTTGCGCAAGCGTTGCATTAATGCGCTTGCGATCTATGCCATCGCGCACGTACTGCGCGCAGCGCTCTTCGATAAGTGCCTTAAACTGCGCTGCTACACCCTTATGAGCACCTTTAAGCTGAAACATAATAACCGGCTGCGCACACTCATCTACCAGCATTGCGCTCATGTCATCACCAAGATTTGCATCAAGTACATCGCGTTTAAGGGGCGAATCGTTGGTTGCGCACAAACTTTCGATAATAACGCTTGCCGCAAGCACCTCTTCGTGCGTAATGGGCGCATCGATAACATAACTTACCTGCACCATTGTGTTGTCGGGCGTGGTTTTCATGGTAAATTGCACGGGCTTTGGGCTGTGCGGATGCTGCAGTCGCAGCTCATTGGGCGCGCCCATGGGCGCCGATGCGTTACTAAAATGCCCGTCGATAACCTGCAGCATATCATTCAAGCAGAGATCGCCATACAAAATGGTATAGCTGTTTGCAAGCTGGTAGTGGCGTTTGTGCGTGTCGATAAACTCTTCATACGTAAGGTTTGGAATTTCGCGCACGTCACCTCCCGACACGTACCCGTAGCAGGTATCGCAAAACAGCGTTTCCATTGTTTTGTGGTACACCATTGTTTCGGGGCTCGAAAGCGACCCGCGCATTTCGTTCAGCACTACGCCGTTATAACACAAGGTGTCCGCATCGGCGTTTAGCTCCAGGTGCCAGCCTTCTTGCTTAAAAATGTCGGGCTTGGTGTAAATGTTGGGGTGCAGCACCGCATCAAGATAAATATTAGTGAGGTTAATAAGGTCTTTTTGGTTGGTGCTCGAAACCGGATACACGGTTTTATCGGGGAAGGTCATGGCATTAAGGAATGTTTGCATGCTTGTTTTAAGCAGGTGCACAAATGGTTCCTTTACCGGGTAGCGCGCAGATCCGCACAGCACCGCATGCTCAAGGATGTGAAACACACCGGTTGAGTTTGTGGGCGGGGTTTTAAATGCAATGCTAAACGTTTTGTTTGTATCGGCACATGCAAGCCACATAAGGCGCGCATGCGTTTGTTCATGCTCAAAAATATATGCATATCCATCGATTTCTTGCACCGCCTGCATGCTTGTAAGCTTGAAATGATGGTAGCTTTTAGTAAGATGAAGGAAGCTCAAAGGAGAAGTGTATACAGGGGTTGAAGTGGGTGTGTCTTTTTCAGACATAGGTGCTCCTTTTGGTGCGTGTACATACAATACCCATGCTGCACCTGCGTGTTGCCCTTGCGCGTGTGCGTTGTTGCGATTTTGCGCGTATGTGCTTTGGTGCATTGTGGTGCCCACATGGCGGACTCGTGTAGCTGCAGCATTTAGGTTGCATTCCATTGTATACTACTCACGTTTTACCATGCATACCGCATAAGGAGTTTGTGTTGCATCATACAGATTACAAACGTGCCCTCACGCAGCGCTTTTCTCTCGAGCGCATCACATCCGCACTGCAAAACTCACACAATCGTCGCCTTCTACATGGCATTATGCTTACGCTTGCTGGCGGCTCGCTATGGGGCGCCAATGCAACACTTTCAAAAATAATCATGGACACCTACGCCATTTCGCCCTTGTGGCTTGCATGTATACGTGAAATTTTTGCAGCGTTGTTATTTTTGCTGTGTGCTTATAAGCAAACGCCTGACAAGGTGCGTGCCGTGTTTGAACATCCTTCATCGCTCATCTCAATTGCGCTTGTAGCGTATGATGCTATTTTGCTCTCGCAGGTGTCGTACCTGCAGGCAATTAACTGGACAAACTCGGCAACGGCAACGATTTTACAAAACATCTGCGTAATTTTTGTTATGGTGTACGTATGCGTTGTAAACCGTCGTGCGCCCAAACGTCGCGAAATAGCGGGGCTTATATTGGCTATTGTTGGCACGTTCTTTATTTGTACGGGCGGCGACCCCTCCAAGTTTTTGCTGCCACCAGAAGGTCTTATGTGGGGTTTGAGCTGCGCACTTGCGGCTGCGATTTTAGCTATTCACCCGCTTGCGCTTATTGAAGCATACGGTAATTTTGTGGTTAACGGTTTTGCATTTTTGGTTGCGGGCACCACGCTTGCGTGTGTGGTGCAGCCTTGGAACCACCTGCCTGCACTTGATGTGCAAGGAGTTATATATCTTATTGCAACCGTGGTATTGGGCACATTTGGGGCATACGCGCTCTTTTTGGAAGGTGTAAAAGAAGTTGGCTCTGTTAAAGGCTCAATGCTTGGCACGAGCGAGCCGCTTGCCGCAACTATCACCGCTGCTGTTGTTGGAGGAGCGGTGTTTTCGCCTGGTGAGTTGTTTGGCTTTGCGCTCATTATTATTATGGTGTTTCTTACTGCGTAGAGCTGCGCGTTATAGAACCGCGCATTATAGAACGTTGCGTTATTAAATTTTGCTCATTTCGTTTAAGCAGGTAGAATACCAAAAACTTGCATTTGGCGGACAATATTTGCGCGCGGCAGAAGGCGTAGGTGCCGAGCCATAGCCTTGGGCAAGGCCTGCCACATGTGCGCGTATAGCCGATTGCCAGTTTTGCCAGCTGCTGTTTCCCCAGCCCCAAGCGTTATACGGCTTAAAGCAGGCGGCGCCTTTGGAGCTTTCGATGTTAGATATAGCTGGTGACCAGCGCGGATCGACGCCGTTATCCCAGGCTGCTTCGGCAAACGTTTTGCCCGTACCCGCAAGTGGTGATCCTGCTAGATAGTTGTTAATGCGCTGCGTCCATTTTGCCACAAAGGCCTCACGCGGCTCGGTAAGCGACACATCGGCAACCGGCTTTGAGGGCGTTTCAACTGCTACTTTATTGCCTTGCTCGGTGGTAAATTGTTTTTGCGCTTGCGCTGCTTGTTTGGCTTGTTCTTCTGCTTGTCTAGCAGCTTCTGCCTCGGCTTTTTTGCGTGCTTCAAATTCGGCTTGTGCGCGTTTTCGCACTTCAATTGCTTGGTCAAAGGCATCCTTTGCCTGGCTTTGTGCGCGCTCACTATCCGATTTTTCTTGCTCGAGGTCGCTTTGCGTTTGCTTTATGTCGTTTACTACCTCGGTTAGCTTGGTAATTGCCTCATTATTTTTATGCTGTATTTTATTGAGGTACTGCATAATGCTAATAAAATCGTTAAAATCTTTTGCCGAAAAAATAAGGTCGATAAGCGATGCATTCGACTGGCTAAACCGATACATAACCTTTATTGAATTTGCTGCTTGCGTGCGCAATTTTGGGAGCTCATGCTGCATTTCGTTGAGTTTTTCAGTGTTTGCTTCGAGCTTTGCCTGAATTTCTTTTACACGCTGCGTGCTTTGATTGTAGGCATCGGCTGTTTGTTGTACCTGCTGTTGGAGCTGGTCGAGTGTGGGGTCTTGTGCTTGTTGTGCATCGTCTGCGTATGCAAACGTGTGGCCGGCATGCGTTGCACCACATACCACGCCGCATGCGAGACCGCATGCAACAGCGCCTGCCATTACGTTGTGTAAGATACGATGCATGAGAACACAATCTCCTTACTGCTTTAAGCACATGCGTTCATGCGGATACACGTGCGTTATGCTCCGTACAGATTTATATATAATACCGTATTTTGCTATTGTGCATAATACTGCCGTGTTCATACATGGGCGTTTATGGTGGTCTTGCGCATGCGCCTGTGCATAAAACGCTACGAAAAAGGCGTGTTTGCACAGCTACATGCATTATGTGTGCAAAACACGCATTCGTGTGGAGTTGCTATGTAATTACGCGCAGTATGCATGGGCATGCGTGTATGCATGCAGGTGTAGCATGTGTGCGTTACACCGTGCATTACCTGTTCGGCATGTACGCCATGCGCAGATATTGTACTATGCGTTTGCAGTAACACGCCGCCTTTAACACGCTATCTTACCGGTTACTTACTTTACAACCAGCGTGTCGCATTGCGTATAGCGTGCCAAAAACGTGGAAATTGAGCCAAGCAGCGCATACTTAATGGTCGAAAGCCCGCGCGCTCCGCAAATAATAAGGTCGGGTTTAAGCACATCGAGCATGTCTTCTTTGAGCGTTTCGCGAATACGTCCCGCTTTTACCAGGACATCTACGTTCGGAATATCGGGGTCGGCTCTAAGCGCTTCCACATCGTGTTCAATCGACGTTAAAAAACTCTCTTGCAAGCTGTTAAGCAAATTGGCTGGATACGTGCTTGCTGTTTCGAGCGTGGATGAATCGACAACATGCGCAATGGTGAGCTTTGCGTGATACGTGCGAGCAACATTAGCTGCACGTTCAAGAACGTAATCCTGATTTTCGCTTCCATCGAGCGCTACAAAAATTGATGAATATCCGCCTGCGTGCTCTGTCATGTGAATCAACTCCTTGAACATAGGTGCAGCTGATACGACGTGTATCGTGCAGTATCTCCAAACCTAGCCTTAGTGTAAACTACTCGCACCTCGCGCACACGTAAATTTTGTGTGAGCGGTTGTAGTAGGCGCGTGATTGGCGCAAACTAGCACCCGAGTATCTTCGTGAGCCATGGGCACGTTGCCTGCCCGCGCGCACACAACAACTTCAACCACGTGAGCTACAAGCACAAAGGAGTTATATGGCCGCTGCAATATCCCTTGTTGAGCTTATAAAAGCTGCATTGTATGGTGTTATTGAGGGCGTTACCGAATGGCTGCCCATTTCGTCTACAGGGCACATGCTGCTTTTTGAAAAATTTGTTCAGCTGCAGGTAAGCGCTCAGTTTTGGCACATGTTTTTGGTGGTAATTCAGCTGGGTGCCATTTTGGCTGTGTGTGTTACGTTTTGCAAACAGCTCAACTTCCTTGCACCTTCGCTTACGCCTTCTGCGCGCAAAAACACGCTTGTGCTGTGGGCAAAAATTATTGTTGCTTGCATTCCTGCAGCTGCGGTGGGTATTCCGCTCGACGATTGGATGGATGAGCATCTTTCGAGCCCCTATATTATTGCGGCGGCGCTTATCGTGTATGGCGTGGCATTTATTGTGGTTGAGAAGATCTTTACTGCGCGCGAGCGTGCGCTGGGTGCGCGTGAAGCTACAGGGTTGGCAGCTGCGCCAGCTATGCCAGCTGGTGCTGAGCCGTTGCCTCATCATGCGCCAAAACATATGGCTGTAGCTGCTCATGATGCATGTGCGTATACTGATGCCGCCCATGCTGGTGCTCGTGTTGGTACTGATGCAGCAGCAGAAACAAGCCGCATAACCACCCTTGAGGCGCTTAACTGGAAAACAACCATTGGCATTGGCATATTTCAGGTGCTTTCGATTGTGCCGGGCACGTCGCGCAGCGGCTCAACCATTTTAGGTGCCCGTATGCTGGGCTGTTCACGCAGTGTTGCTGCACAATTTACCTTTTTGCTTGCGGTGCCCGTTATGGTGGGGGCAAGCGCGCTTCGTCTTGTTAAATATATTCTTAAGAAAAATATCCCAACGCCCAACGAAGCTGCTATTTTGGCGGTTGGCTGTATTGTGGCGTTTGTGGTGTCGCTTTGTGTTATACACGGCCTTATGCGCTACATTAAACGCCACGATTTTCAGGTGTTTGGCTGGTATCGCATTGTGCTTGGCATTATTACCATTGCATACTTTGCGCTTGTGTAGGGAAGGCACGCACGCTCCTTGCTGCGTGCTTGCGTCGTAGTCCCTGTACCCTGCGTGTGTTGTTACATAAGCTGAGTTCACAACCTGCGCACAACCTGTCCACATGCTGCGCATACGACATTCACGAGGTGCGCACAACAAAGCCACATGATGCGTATTATCGTGCACGGTTGCGCGCGTTTGTCCGCAATGTGAAATATGTCTGCGCGCTTGGGTATAAGCAGGTGTACATAGCACTAAACATGCAGTTACAGCCCATATTTGCTCGACAGGCTTATATGCAGTGTTTGCAACCATCACAAGGGTGCGCGCGCGTATCGCGAAATATTACGATTGTGAAACATTCAATAATTCGTAGGCTGTTTTGTGCGTTTTGTACAGTACTATGCAACAAATCAGTATTTTGGTGTATCAATTACGTCATCAATTGCATACGCCATCGACTTTGCCTTAAGGAGGTAGCATTATGGCACGTTCGTTTAATCGTTCAACTATCACTCGACGAGAAGCTATTCGCTTAGGATTGGTTGGCATGTGTTGTTTTTCCAGCTTGGGGCTGGCAGCTTGTGCACCGGAAGATA
Organism: Atopobium massiliense; assembly: GCA_900343135.1. Lineage (GTDB taxonomy): Bacteria > Actinomycetota > Coriobacteriia > Coriobacteriales > Atopobiaceae > Fannyhessea > Fannyhessea massiliensis. Next base: position 68,309 of record OPYK01000005.1, read on the forward strand.
AACTTTCGCAGCAGCAGCAAAACGGCGCTACCGCATCTAACGACGCGCCAACTCCTGTGGCTATCGATGCCGCTGCGTTTGATGCTCTTATCGAACAAGGTCCTGTTGCTGATGCCGCACGCATTGCAAAAAGCACGTGGGCTACAAAGGTTGCCCAGGCAGGCAAGCTGCGCATCGGTGGCGTTAAAACGTCGATTTTGTTTTCTATTCTCGATGAAAAAGATGGTAAGGTGCGTGGCTTCGATGCCGGACTTTCGCAGATGCTTACGCGCTACATATTAGGCGACACGCAAAAGCAGGAGCTTACGCTGGTTACGTCGAACACGCGCGAATCTGTGCTGCAAAACGACCAGGTAGACGTTGTGTTTGCAACGTACTCCATTACCGACGCTCGCAAAAAAGTTATTTCGTTTGCAGGTCCTTATTACACCACACAGCAGGGCATTTTGGTTACTGCCGACAACACCAGTATTAACGGCCTTGCCGACTTGGCAAACAAAAAAGTTGCTGCGCAGTCGGGTTCTACCGGCCCTTCAATTTTGGAAAAACTCGCGCCCGAGGCTACAGTACAAGAATTTGCAACCGACGAGGAAGCGCGCGGCGCGCTCTCGCAGGGTCGCGTTGATGCCTACGTTATCGACGAAACCATGCAGCGTGGCTCCATTGTGCGCAATCCCGGCAAATATAAGCTGGTAGGCGAGTCGTTTGGCCCGGTAGACTCATATGGTATTGGTGTTCCTCACGACTCAGACGCCGCCCAATTTATCAACGAATTTCTTAAGATGATTATTGATAGTGGCGTATGGGAAAAACTGTGGAACATTGCCATTAGCGCACGTACGCAGGCTACTAAGGCACCGCAACCACCTGCACTTGGCGTTTAGTATAAGAGCGCATTATGTCGTTTGCAGAATTATTATCTACCTATGGCAACAACTATGTTGTTGCCTGGGTTGTTACTATGTATATGGCGTTACTTGCGTATGTGCTTGCCTGCGTTATTGCTGCAGGTATAACCGTTATGCGCATTAGCCCCATTGCTCCGTTGCGCACCATCGGAGCTGTGTGGGTTCAAATTTTTCGTAATATTCCGGCTATATCGCTGCTGGTTATCGTTGTGTATGCGCTGCCAAACTTGCGCATTACGCTGCCTTACGACGTGTGCGTAATACTTACCGTTACCCTTATTGGCTCGGCATTTGCGTCCGAAAATATTATGACGGGCATAAATACCATTACCAAAGGGCAAATTGAGGCGGCGCGCACGCTTGGCTTTACGTTTATGCAAATGCTGCGTTTTGTGGTGATGCCACAGGCGCTGCGCTCGTGCGTGCTGCCTATGACCAACCTGCTTATTGCTATGATGCTTACCTGCGCCATTGGTTCGCAGGTGCCACTGTCTCCGCAAGAGCTCACGGGGCTTGTGTCATACATTAACACCCGCACCGTGGGCGGCATTGAGGCCTTTGCCATCTCGGCTTTGGGCTATGTTGCAAGTGCGCTTGTTATAAGCTTTTTAGGCAATAAGCTCGATAAGGCGGTGAGAATAAAACGATGAATGCTTCTTTAGATTCGGCACATTCCGTGCTATACGAGCCGCCCGGTCCACGTACGCAGCGCATAATGCGTATTGCAACTGTGCTATCGATTGCCGTGGTGGTGCTGCTTGGCGCCGTTGTTGTGTATCGTTTTTACATTACCGGGCAGTTGCAGCCGCGCTTGTGGAATTTCTTTTTACTGCCTTCTACCTGGCGTTTTTTGGGTCAGGGTTTTCTTGGCACGCTGTCTATTGCCGTGTGCGCCGGCGCGCTTTCGCTTGCGCTTGGCCTTGTGCTTATGCTGTGCCGCATTTCACACAACGTGGTGCTCACCTGGGTAGCGCGCATTCTCATCGACTTTTTCCGCGGTGTACCAAGCCTGCTTCTTATTTACTTTTGCTTTTTGGTTATTCCGCGCTACGGCATTAAGCTTGCTTCGTTTTGGATGATTACGCTACCCGTTGCCTGCGCTGCGGCAGCAGTGTTGGCTGAGGTGTTTCGTGCGGGCGTGCATGCTGTGGGTAAAGGACAAAAAGAGGCGGCGCGTGCGCTTGGATTTTCGCGCTGGCAGGTGCTTAAGTTTGTGGTGCTACCGCAGGCTATTCGCTATGTTATACCTGCACTTATTTCGCAGCTGGTGGTTGTTGTGAAGGATACCACCGTAGCGTACGTTGTGTCGTACCCCGATCTTATGCAAAACGCGCGGGTGCTTATTACCAATTATGATGCACTTGTTTCGGTGTATTTTGTTATTGCTGCGATATATATTCTTGTTAACTGGGGGCTTAATTCGGTTTCGGTGCGCTATGCGCGCGGCGGACGTGTGTCTGCAGCTGCTGCTGGAGGTGCTGGCGGCGCTGGTACTGGTAGCTTTGCTGCGGGCGCAGCTGCCGGTGGAGTTACAGGTGCGGCGGGTGCCTTGGGTGTGCCGCTACCAGCGGATATGCCGCAAACGGATATGCCACCAACTGTAGAAATGAGAGAACTCTAATGAGCGATGTAACTTTCGATATGGGCGAGACTGCTGCTACAGCTACTACGGCAGCTCCAGCGCGTACTATTGTTGAGCTTGCAGGTGTAAATAAGCATTTTGGGCCTGTGCACGTGCTCAAAAACATTAACCTTAGCATTCGCGCAGGTGAAGTTGTGGTTATTATTGGACCCTCGGGTTCGGGTAAGTCTACGCTGTGCCGCACAATAAACAGACTCGAAACCATTGATAGTGGCACTATCACCATCGATGGAAAGCCGCTGCCACAAGAGGGCAAAGAGCTTGCCGCCATGCGTGCAAAAATTGGCATGGTGTTTCAGTCGTTTAATTTGTTTGCTCACAAAACGATTCTTGAAAATGTCACGATGGCACCCATGCAGGTACTTGGGCACACGCGCGCTGATGCTGAGCGTACGGCTCAGGCGCTACTTGAGCGTGTGGGCGTGGCGCAGCAGGCACATAAGGTGCCAGCGCAGCTTTCGGGCGGACAGCAGCAGCGTGTGGCTATTGCGCGCGCGCTTGCAATGAAGCCCGAAATTATGTTGTTTGATGAGCCTACAAGTGCGCTCGATCCCGAAATGATTAACGAAGTTCTTGAGGTTATGAGCGGGCTTGCGCGCGATGGTATGACCATGGTTATTGTGACGCACGAGATGAATTTTGCACGGCGCGTTGCCGATCGCATTGTGTTTATGGCCGATGGTGAAATTTTGGAGCAAGCCGCGCCTGAGGAATTTTTCTTGCACCCGCAAACAAAACGCGCGCAGGATTTCCTTGCGTCGATTAAGCACTAGGGGTTAGTAGCTGCATAACGTTTGTATAGTAAAACAAAGTCTCTGCCGCACCGCGCGCGTACCTGCGCACGGTGCGGCAAGCTTGCACGTCGAAAGTGTTGTGCTGATGTCAAAGGCTGACTAGGTTGATTTATAAATGCGGCATAATATAATTGCCTTAACAGAACCTCTCCACGCTTAATGTAGTTCTTCTACATGCGGACCACGGAGAGGGCTTTTTGTATGAAAGAGTATACGTATGACATTGAAACCAGCTTTAACGTATGCCCAACAAATTGCAAAACTGGTAAACGACCATCACCTAAAAATATCTGACACCAAATTTGCAGAAAAAATTTTAATGAGGATCAACTATTATAGACTTTCTGGTTATGGTGTAGGGTTAAAGAATGCTAAAAGCAAATGAACAGTGGTGTTCTCTTTTGAAAGACCTGAAAAGTACGTTTGCTAAATATGAAGGTTCGTTTAAATTTGATTTTATGGGATTTCTTAAAAACTGGGAGGAAATCCTTTAAGTGCTGGTTTAAATTGCTATAGTTTCAAATTTAGCGAAGAGTGTTAGTGTGCTCTAGTTGTTTATGTTTTGGGGAACAAAATGGTATAAAAATCGTAAAAAAGTGCCTTACATTATTTGATTTCTCATCGTAATGGCTTGTTGGTTATTCCAGAAAATAGGGTTCCTGAGTTTAAGAAGTTGCTTGTTGAATATTATGAGGGTGAAGATTTGCATGTGATTGCTTCGTTTATGAGGGAATATTGTTGGAAGCATTAAACGCACGCGATGATATTTGCTCTTCTGTTTCTGCAAACCTTGCCGTTTATGCAAAACTAGAGTTTGCTAGTAAATGAACAGATTAGCATTAATAATCTAGACAAATTAATAAAATATATATATAAAGATTATTATGCTAATCAAAGTGATGGTAAATCCTGTTTACTTAATAATCTGTTTTATGATCATTTGACACAGATTTGTGTTAACGAAAAGGAGGCTAGTAGCGTTATGAGGAGTAAAACTATTTTTTGTAAAACCATTTTTCAAAGTTGTCTTGTTGTGCTTCTGTTGCTAGGTTCTCTCTTTTCTCTTGCTGGGTGCGCTGACGATGAGGAGAAGGCGGAGCTTGCGTCGTATCATTGGGAAACAGTGGCGGTGTCTCAAGAAGAGTCTCGTATACCAGAAAACTATATGAATAAGGATGAATTGTATCTCTTTGTGTCGCGGGATATTCTTGATTCTCATTATGATTTGTCTCAAGTCACTCTTGGAGATAAGCGTATTAAGTTAGTTGACTCATCGTTTAATTTACCTGGTTCAGGATATAAAGCTTTATTTTTAGTTGGGAAATTTGACTTAAAAGATAAGCCAGACTCTGATGATCTTAAAGTACCAGGACTTAATAAAACAGGTAATGTTGCTATAGGTTATAAGGAAAAATAGTTATATTTTTCACTCAAGAATTAAGCTATTAAGCCAACCTTAGACCTTTTAACGATAGCTTTTCCTATCGTTAAAAGGTGCACCCACTTTGCACCCAGCTTTGTGAAATAAGTAAGACGATAGTTAAGTTGCTTGAGATACTAAGTTATATATGAGGACATGGTATGATAGTGACAATTATTTTCGGAGGTATCAAAAGATGGTAATTAATAAATCCTGTTCTGACTAATGTAGAGAGGTTAAATCCTCTCGGTATTTTCAAGGAGGATTTATGATACGTATTGATGATTTAACAAAAGTTGTAGGTGCAAGAACTTTATTTGCGATTGATCATCTATCTATTGGTGCTTGTGACAAGGTTGGTTTAATTGGTGATAACGGCACAGGCAAAACCACCTTTTTACGTATACTTTCAAGTCTTGATACTGACTACGCGGGGCGAGTTCAAATGAACGACGAGATTAGTTATTTGCTCAACAATTTAGAAGATGAACTCGGTTTTATATATCAGCGTCGTTTTCAGCAGAATTGTAGTAGTCCAGGCGAGCAGCAAAGATTGAAACTGGAGCACTTTTTAGTTGATAATAAAGCATTTTTGCTTATTGACGAGCCTACATCACATTTAGACATTAAGCAAAGAAAGCTATTAGCTAAACGGCTCTATTCTCGCAATAAGGGTTTTATTCTTGTCTCCCATGATCGAGATTTTATTAATCAAACCTGTACGAAAATTTTCGAATTGGTCAATGGGAAAATTGAGGTTTATAGCGGTGATTATTCGTTTTACCTATGCGAAAGAGAAAAGAGGTATAAGTGTGCTGAGAGGGAATATGAGAGTTATGTAAAAGAAAAGAAGCGTCTTTTACAGGTTGCAAATGCAATAAAACAGCAGTCAGCAAAAGTAAAAACCACACCCAAAAGGATGGGTAACTCAGAAGCTAGGCTGCATAAAATGGGTGGGCAACAAAATAAGAAGAAGCTCGACAAACAGGTAAAAGCCACTTTAGAAAGAGTAAATCAACTAGAGGTGAAGAGTAAGCCATACCAAAATGCAGCCATCAAGCTCAATATGGACGAGCGAGAAAAAATTCATTCCAAGGTACTCATCAGGGCAGAAAATCTCAATAAGAGCTTTGATAGCAAGGTGATTTTTAAGAATGTCAATTTTACGATAGACAATACAAATAAAGTTGCCTTATTAGGTGACAACGGTTCAGGAAAAACCACTTTGCTCAACATGATTCTTAACGGTGAAACGTGGACACATCCGAATTTACGAATTGGTTACTATAGTCAGCTAGGAGAAACACTCGACTATACAAAAACGATTCTGGACAACGTATTACCTTATTCAATCTATGACCAGTCAATGACAAGAATCATCTTGGCTCGTCTAGTTTTCAAAACAAATGATGTGTTCAAGCAAGTGAATGTGCTTAGTGATGGTGAAAAAGCCAAGGTGAAATTGGCGAAGCTTCTAACAGGTAACTTTAATTATTTAGTGATGGATGAGCCAACTAACTTTTTAGATATTCGTGCCATAGAAGCCTTAGAAGAGCTGCTTCAGGGCTACGACAGACCCTTGCTTTTCGTGACGCATGATGTGTCCTTTATCAATAATGTAGCGGATTCTTTGTTACTTATCGAGAATGAAAAGATTACTGGTTTTGAAGGTAATTTGCAGCCATATAATGAGGAAAATGAGGTTTAGACGGTCAAGCTCTCACTTTGGTGTAAATTCATTTCCTTCCCTTTATCTGATATTTTTATGTTCAAACTCAAACAAAAAAATAGGCGGGGCTTCCCCACCGTCACGGCACTTGACCGTGCTATAAGATGCAGGAATGCGAACAGAAAAATCGTGTATGACAGTCGAAAAATCCCATTCGTGCGAATGTGTTGCAATATGCGACACAGTATTTTATGATGTGTGTATGGAGGTTGATTGATATGGCAGTTACTAAAACAGCGAATGTGAATGTGAGAATACAAGAAAATATTAAGCAGCAGGCGGAGCAGATTTTAGAAATGATTGGAATCCCTAGGGCTACTGCTATTGACATGTTTTATCGTCAAATCATTCTTAATAATGGTATTCCATTTTCGCTTACTATTCCAAAGTCGCTTCCGGCACGAGATGATATGGATGAGAAAACGTTTAACGCGTTGATGGCTAAAGGTTATGATCAGGCAGTTCGTGGTGATAGTTATCCTATAGATGATGTTTTTGAAGAGCTTGAACGAGGTCTTTAATGGATGAGTATAAGATAAAAGTTACCCGTCAGGCGAAAGAGCATCTTGCACTTATTCGAGAATATATCGCAACGGAGCTAAAAGAGCCGATAATAGCTAAAAGAATACTTGAGCTGTTGAAGTCGGAAATGATGTCTTTACAGACGATGCCTTATCGTGTGAAGTGTATAGATGAGCAGCCGTGGGGTGAGCTTGGTTTTAGAAAAATACGCGTAAAAAATTATTACGTTTACTTTTGGATTGATGAGAATAAAAGAGAAGTCCAAATACTCGCTGTTATTTACACGAGAAGAGATCAGGCTACGCAACTGAAACAATTGTAATGTAACACGCTATCAGGACTAATATTGAGCTTGTGCCTGTATCGTCTGAACCGCCTTGTTGGTTGGAGGTTGTGTTATTTGTCCAGTGCGCTGATGCAGGCTATGTATAGGATCTTGTTTTTTATTTTTTAGAGCAATTTTGCGTGCGGTTTTCTTTATGTCGAGCGTGTCGTGTAGACTAGTTCTACTACGCGGTTTTACACAAAGGAGAACGTCTGTGAGTTTGCAGCCAACATTTTCGCTATTTGAACCAACTACGCCTGCTCAGGGCACGCAGCCTGCTTTGCATGAGCAATCGCATGAGCAATTCCCACCGCACACGCAGCCACAACCACAGGCACAGTCGCAGTCAAAGCCAAAGTCCCAGCCGCAAGCACCTGCAACCCCAATGGTGCCCATCAACCTTTCAACCTTAAACCCGCAACAGCGCGAAGCAGTTACCTGCACAAAAGGACCTTTGTTGGTGCTTGCCGGCGCAGGATCGGGCAAAACGCGCGTGCTCACTCACCGCATTGCATACATCATTCAGCACGAGCAGGTGCAGCCCTGGCGCATACTAGCCATTACGTTTACGAACAAAGCGGCAAAAGAAATGCGCGAGCGTTTGGAAATGCTGCTTAGCGAAACGATGCGCGGCATGTGGGTGTGCACGTTTCACGCCATGTGTTCACGCATTTTGCGCGAGCATGCCGACGTGCTTGGGTATACGAGCAACTTTGTTGTGTACGACGATTCGGATTCGAAACGCCTTGTAAAAACCATCATGGACGATTTGAGCCTCGATACAAAAAAGCTCTCGATAAACGCGCTGCGTGCACGTATTTCGGCAGCAAAAAATGCTGCAAAAACCTGCGACGATCTTGAGCGTGAGGCGCAAGGCTCATATGTGATGGAAGCAGCGGCAAAGGTATACCGCGAGCTCAATAGCCGTCTTTTGCGTGCTAATGCTATGGATTTTGACGATTTGTTGCTCAACACCTTAACGCTGTTTGTTCAGCATCCCGATGTGCTTGCAAGCTATCAGCAGCGTTTTTTGTATGTGAGCGTAGACGAGTATCAAGACACCAACGGCGTGCAATATGCGCTTACGAATTTACTTGCCAAAACACACCACAACCTTATGGTAGTGGGAGACGACGATCAGTCGATTTACTCGTGGCGTGGCGCCGATATTACGAATATTTTGTCATTTAGGCACGACTACCCTGAAGCGAAGGTTGTAAAGCTTGAGCAAAACTATCGTTCAACAGCGCATATTTTGCATGCAGCAAACGCTGTTGTGAAACACAACGAGCATCGCGAAGAAAAAGAATTGTTTACAAAGGCGGGCTCGGGTGAGCGTGTTGAAGTGTTTCAGGCATCCGATGAGCGCGATGAGGGGCGGTGGATTGGCGGCGAAATCGAAAAGCTGCACGATAATGGCGTGTCATACCAGGATATTGCCGTGCTTTATCGCACTAATGCGCAGTCGCGTATCCTTGAGGATATGTTTCTGCGTGCCGGCGTGCCGTACAGCATTGTTGGTGGTACGCGCTTTTTTGATCGCGCCGAAATTAGAAATGTAATGGCATATTTGCGTGTAGTGGTAAATCCTGCCGACGACGTGAGTTTGCTGCGCATTATTAACACGCCGCGCCGCGGTATTGGCACAACTACGCTCCAGCGCTTGCAAGCGTACGCGCAAAGTTTGCAGTGTAGTTTGTTTGCTGCCATTAAAGACGCTGTCTTGCGCGGGGGTGTTGTTGCCGCGCGGGCAACGTCGCAGCTGCAGCAGTTTGTTGACTGCATTGAGCAGGCACAACGTATGTCGGGCGATTTTAGTGAGGTTATTCGGGCTATTATCGAATCGACGCACATGATTGAAGCGCTTGAAGCCGAAAACACTATGGAAGCGCAAAGCCGCATAGAAAACATCCAAGAGTTTTATAGCGTTGCTGCAGAATTTGACCTTACGCACGAGGACGCGCAGGAAACGCTTGAAAGCTTGCAACAGCTGCGTGACGCTGGCGTGATTGCAGAAGGCGAGCTTGAGCGCGTGGACGCGGCGGGTGCTGAATCTGGCGCGCCCGCTGCGCTTGAGACGGCACCTGGCGCGGATGCCGCATCTGCGCCTGCCAGCCAAAACGACACGCAGGTGCAGCTGGCAGCATTTATGGAATGGCTTGCGTTGCGATCGGATCTCGATACGCTTTCGGGAGAAACGAGTTCCATTACGATGATGACTGTTCATGCAGCAAAGGGCTTGGAGTTTGATGTTGTGTTTGTTGCTGGCATGGAAGACGGTATTTTTCCTCATAGAAGCTTTGATACCGAAGATTCGAACATCGAAGAAGAGCGCAGGCTTGCCTACGTTGCTATTACTCGTGCGCGCAAACGGTTGTTTTTAAGTTACGCCACCACGCGGCACATGTTTGGCAGCGTGCAAACGAATCCAAAAAGTCGTTTTTTGCGCGAAATACCTGATGAAGACATGCATACAACGGGCGTTGGTTCGGAGGGATTTGCAGGCGTTGGCTGGGAAAAGCGTGGCGATCGTCACGGAACCTTTGGCAGCGGACGCGGAAGTGACGTGTATGGCGGCAACGTGTTTGGCTCATACACGCGTTCAACGGGCGTGCGCACGCAGGTGCCCACCGCACCTCAAGCTCGTGGTATTACGCGCGATGCAACCCAAGCGCGCGCAAGCTATAAGCCGGGCGATAGGGTATCGCACAAGGTATTTGGTGTGGGCGTTGTGCAAAGCGACGCGGGCGATATGGTTACCGTGCGTTTTAGCAAAACAGGTAAAACTAAAAAGCTTATGAAAGGCTTTGCACCGTTAGTAAAACTTACAGAGTAGGTGGTTGAGTGCCCAGGCATCATCCACAGCATACAAACACGTCATCTTACGAAGAAAGGCGCTATATGAAAGCTCCCATTGGTATTATTGGTGCTATGCAGGTAGAAGTTGAACTCCTGCAACAGCACATGACTAACGTCACTACAAAAACGATAAGCTCAATGACGTTTTACTGCGGCGAGCTTGCGGGCGCGCCCGTTGTTGTTGCGCAAAGTGGTGTTGGCAAAGTGAATGCGGCTATGTGTGCGCAGGTTATGGCAACAATTTTTTCGGTGGGTGCGTGCATTAACACGGGTATTGCTGGCTCACTTGCCCACGATTTGCATGTGGGTGATATTGTTATTAGCACAGATGCAGTGTATCACGATGTTGATGTTACAAATTTGTCGTATAAGCCAGGTCAGCTACCCGACCTCGACACGCTGGCGTTTGCGGCAGATACTGCGTTGCGTGAGTGTGCTTATGGGGTGTGTTCGCGCTACGCGGCCGAGCATGGCCAGCGCTGCATTATAGGGCGCATTGCATCGGGCGATCAGTTTGTGTGTACGCGCGCACGCAAAGAGGCCATTGTGCAGGAGTTTGGTGCTGCGTGTTGCGAAATGGAAGGCGCTGCTATTGGGCACGTGTGCTACCGCAACCAGGTGCCGTTTGTTGGTATTCGTACTATGTCGGATAGTGCTGATGAGGTGTCGAAACTCGACTATCCAAGCTTTGAGCGCACCTGCGCCTACGCAAACGCTGCGTGCATTGAAGAGATGCTGCGCGTAATGAATAGCGACGGTGTGGAATAATTAGCGCGTGCGGCGCGCTGGCACGCAACAAACTAAGTTTTGCGCCTTACGCTTCGTGTTCCTTATCAAACGCTTTTTGAATGGCAACACCAACGAGCTCAGGTCCGGTGTGAACAAGCAGCTCAGCAGTAATGTCTACGTGGAACAGGTCTACCAATTGAGCAATGTTGGCATCAAAGCGGGTTTTAAACTGCTCAAAAATGTCGTCGTTAACAATAGATGTGCACACGGCTATGCGACATGGTCCATACTCAGCGGCATATTTTTCGATAAGCTCGCCTAGGGTATCAAGTGCTCGCTGCCAACCACGCGCCTTTTTAGTCATGGTGTATGCGCCTTCGGCATCGCAGGTAAGGATGGGTTTAATGTTGAGCACCTGGCTTACGCGATAGAGCGCCTTGTTAATGCGGCCACCCTTGTACACGTAGTCGAGCGTTTTTGCGCAGAAAAACACGTGCGTGTGTGTAACATATTTTTGCAGGTTGTTTTCCAGCTCGTCAAACGGCGTACCAGCTTCGATGAGCTCAACCGCGCGAGCAACCACAAGACCTGCCGCCATGCCAATAGAGCGCGTGTCAAACACAATGGTTTCAAAATCGGTCATTTGGTTGCACACAAGCTGCATGGTTTCGTATGTTGCGGATAGTTTTGATGCAATAGTAATAAGAATGGCCTTTGTGTAGCCTTCTTTGCGCACTTCATCGAGGGTTTGTTGAATGCGATGAGGAGAGGGAAGTGACGTGGTAGGAATTTCTTGCTCAAAGCGCTTGATAATATCTGCTGGTTGAATGTCTACGCCACTTTCAAAGGTGGAGCCATCGGAATAGCAAATGCGCAAGGGCACAATATGCACATTGTGCGCTTTGGCATATGCGCTTGTAACGTCGGTACCCGAATCGGTAATAACTGCAATTCGTTCGTTATTCATATATCCTCCACTAAAAGTGATAGCCTGGTGCTATTTTCTCATGACTTGGGCAAGGCAAGGGCGGCTAGCGCACAATTCACAAATTATCTTGCACCCGAGTATGTATCCAGTACTTACACGCATGCGCACGTCACTAGATCTCTTAGTTGGTACTCAGTTTTTGCGCCACGCGTTTGCGATATGCTTTTGCGCGTGTTGATTGCGCTATACGTATAAACAAAATGCCGAGAATGCTTGCAGTAAATGAGCCCACAAGCACGGCAAACTTGGCCGCAAGTATTTCTTTTTCGCTTGAAAATGCCAGCCCCGAAATAAGAATCGACATCGTAAAACCAAGCGCACCCATAATACCAACGCCAATAATTTGTACCCAGTCTACATGGTTGGGAAGTTTTGCAAAGCCAATTTTTACGAGGATAAAGGTAACAAGAATAATGCCCAGTGGCTTGCCGATAACAGCCCCTAAAAATACACCCTGGCTTACGCTGTCACATGCAAACTCAAGCACGTTTACATCTACCAGGCGAAGCTGCGCATTGCTAAACGCAAACAACGGCAAGATAACAAAGTTAACGGCAACTGAGATGTAGTGCTCCATGCGCTGTAAGGGCGGGGTAATGCGGTGTACCACGTGCTCAATACGCTTTGCGGTTGCAGTGGCCTCGTGCTGACCCAAAATGTGTTCGTCACTTACGAGTGTGCCTTCGAGCTTATCAACCTGACCAGAAAGCCACATGTGCAAATGCGAAAAGTGAATGTCGCTTTTTGCCGGCAAGAAAAATGCCAGGATAACGCCTGATAACGTGGGGTGAATACCCGAGTTAAACATGCAAAACCACAGCGCTACACCAAGGATGAGGTAGGGTTTAGATGAGTAAATGCGACCGCGCGCACATGCCGCAAGCAGCACAATAACAATAAGCGTGGCGGCACACCAACTAATGTTGAGCGACTGTCCATAAAAAAGCGCCAGCACCACAATGGCAAGAAGGTCGTCGGCAATGGCAAGTGTTGAGAAAAACACTTTCGTTTCGGCGGCAATGCGCTTGCCCAAAAGCGACATAATGCCCAGCGCAAACGCGATGTCGGTGGCGATTGGAATTGCCCAGCCGTGTGCGGTTGGCGCGGGGTTAAGCAGTGTGTAAATGAGGGCCGGCGCGCATACGCCGCCTACTGCCGCAAGCATGGGAAGCATCGCCTGGCGCGGACGGCGCAGTTCGCCTACAACCATCTCGTATTTGAGCTCAATACCTACCAGCAAAAAGAATATCGACATAAGAAAGTCGTTGATAAAGGTTTCGAGCGGCATAAAAAGCCCAATCGTGCCAAACGAAATGCCAATGTGCATCGCGAACACTTTGTGTACGGGCTCAAAGAGCGCGGAGTTTGCCACAATGAGGGCTAAAAGCGCCGAACACACCATTACACCTGCAGCGATGGTACCGTTTGAGGTAATGTGTTCGAGGGTTGATTTTGCAATAAGACGCTCAACAATGGAGGATTTTTGGATTGACGTCTGTTTGGTCATGAGGACATGGCCTTTCTCTTATGAGTATCGTTGATAGAGGGCACACACGTACATAGGGTAGCGCCCGCAGCGCCATGTACGTGCAGTATCAGTGTACCCACGCCGCGTGCACGACGGTTGTAGTTTGCATGCTAAACCATGGTTTGTCTACAATTGCGCTGTGCGCGCTTGCATTACTGGCCTTGCAGGCTTACTCTACACAGCCGTACACGTATCCCCAGCCGTGAGCAGTGATTATCGAATTTAAGTGGTCGCACAACACGCTGCGTTTATAGCTTCCACCAGGCAAAAGAGCAATTACTTCGCGCAAATCGTCTGACACATCGTCGATATCGGCGCGGCTTAACACGTCGAGTTTTGTAACGCTGCCCGACGGCTTGTGTGCAAACAGCTCGTCTACCACATGCTGCAGCTCGCCATAGTCTTGTGCTGCAATGCTGCCTGCCGGCGCCGCTGTATCGTGCGCGGCATCGCTTGTTGGGCGCAGGTCTTGCAGACTTCTGTGCTGCAGATTAGTATTCATGAGCAAACCTTTCTTACACACGGTGTAGCATACTAAGTAGATGTGTATTTCATCTTAATGGGCTTTTACGTGCATGGAAGTGTATATACTAAACTCACATCTTTTACGAAAGGTAGCAACTATGAATCGTCCTTATGCTCAGTGTTCATCTGAGGAGTTATGCCAGCTCTACAACGAGTGTTCGCGTCAATTCCAGGCGTTTTGTGATAAGCACCTTGCGCTTGATATGTCGCGCGGAAAACCATCGCCGCAGCAAACTGAGTTGTCGCGTGGGCTTCTTGCAACCTTGTGTGAGCCGGGCGAATTGTCGGATGCCGGCGTTGCCGCAGATAACTATGGCTGCCCCGACGGCCTGCCGCATTGTCGTGCGCTTGCCGCGCAAATTTTGGGCTGCGACGTGGCCAACACCATCGTGTGTGGCTCTTCGAGTTTGCAGCTTATGTACAACTGTGTTGCCGAAAGTTTTATACATGGTCTTTCATCGCAAAAGCCTCTCTGCCTGCAGGAATCCTGCCGCTGGCTGTGCCCTGCGCCCGGCTACGATCGTCACTTTGCCATAACGGAGAGCTTTGGCTTTATTAACGAAGCTATTCCCATGCGCAACGGTGGTCTTGATATTGAGCTTATTTGTAAGCGTGTTGAAAGCGACCCAACCGTAAAGGGCATTTGGCTTAATCCCAAGTATCAAAATCCGCTGGGCTTTACGTTACGCGACGAGGACGTTCTTGCGCTTGCGCGTTTGCGTCCTGCCGCACCCGATTTTCGCATCTACTGGGACAACGCGTATGCGCTTCACACCTTTGGCGATACCGACACGCCACTTCTCAACATTTTTGATGCAATTTCGCAGGTTAATGGCGTTGTGCACGTGTTTGCCTTTGGCTCGTTTGCAAAAATTACGTTTCCGAGCTCGGCTATTGCCTACATGGCTGCTCACACAGCCGATATGCAGCAGCTGCGCCGCGCCTTTAACGTGCAGCGTGTAAGTCCCGAAAAGCTCTCGCAGCTGGCGCACGTGCGCTACTTTACGTCGCTCGACGACGTGTATGCTCACATGAAAAAGCATGCAGCGTTGCTTAAGCCGCGTTTTGATATGGTTGAGCATACACTCTCTTCGCAGCTTGGAGGTTTGGGCATTGCCGAGTGGACGCATCCAACTGGTGGATATTTTGTGGGACTTACCGTAATGGAAGGCTGCGCGCGCAAGGTAGTAGAAACCATGCAGCAAGCAGGTGTTACGCTTACGGCTGCGGGTGCGTGCTGGCCATATGGCAAAGATCCCTTTGATGCAACTATTCGCCTTGCACCTACATATCCGCCGCTAGACGACCTTGCCTGTGCGCTTGACATTTTGTGCTGCGTGGTAAAACTGGTAAGTTTACAAGCTCTTATGGAGCGTGCGAGCAACCCGGCGTAAAGGTTGCGCACATAACGAAGCCAACACACGCATGCTACTCTCAATCAAATTCGCGCACGTGTATTATATACTGTAGTCTTGCGATACATAGGTGTTCGCCACCTGTTCGCAACGCAACGCAGGTGCCCTACGTGCACACGCATGGCACCAACAGCAGATGATGAAAGGTAGAACTATGGCGCTTAGAGCCTCAAAGAAACGTTCAGCTCGCACAAAACGTGCTGGTCATTCACCTAAAAAGGCAGAAAACCAAAAACCAAAAACTGCCGAAGAGCTCAAAAAAGAGCGTAACAAAAAGCTGTTTGAAGCTGCCGTTGTTGCGTTTGGTGTGCTTATGGCATTGGGTATGATGTTGCCCGCCTTGGCGCCTATTTTTTCTCATCAACAGCAAGAAAATGCACGTAATGAGGCAAAAGAGCAGGCCAAAAAGCAGCAGGAACAAGACGAAAAAGATGCTGAAGCTGCAAGCGACCAATCAGATGATAAAAACGACCCGGATAGCATGTATAAAAAATCGGTTGACAAGCTTACGAAAACGCTTAAGGATGATCCGAACAACTTGCCTGCGCTGCTTAACCTGGCAGCTGTGTATGCTGGAGCAGGTGAGCGCAAGCTTTCGGATGCAGGTACCGATGCCGAAAAAATGAAAGAGGCTCTTGGCATTTTGCAAAAATCGCTTGATACCTATGATGCATACCTCAAGATTAACGACTCACCAGCAGCACGCGTGAATCGCTGCATGGTGCTGTATGCTATGAGGGATTTTGATAAGGCACAGCAAGGTTTGCAAGACGTGTTAAACCAGCATGAGTCGTACCCGCCAGCGCTGCTTAATTTGGGTATTATCGCCATGCAAAAACAAGATTATGACGGAGCAGAAAACTACTTTAACCAGGCAAAACAGGCTGATGGAAACGGTGAGTATGGTGTTGCGCGCGCCGCGGATGCGTATTTGCTGCGTCTAAACGATGCTAAGAACAAAAAAGATGGCAAGGCAAGCGGCGATGGAGCGGGCTCGCAGGATGCATCGGGCGGAACACAGGAAAACCCAACCAACCCGCTACAAAATTCGACGCATAAGTAATCGCGCACGTGAGCGCACGTGAGCGCACGCAACGCGTATACCAGCGCGTATGCTAGCGCGTACACCAGCACGTATACAGGAATGGAGCGTATATGTCACTTGCAATTAAGACGCATACCGAAGGTGCCCAAGCGCACGTTATTGTTGAGGGTGAAGTTGATGTAAGCT
Organism: Atopobium massiliense; assembly: GCA_900343135.1. Taxonomy (GTDB): domain Bacteria; phylum Actinomycetota; class Coriobacteriia; order Coriobacteriales; family Atopobiaceae; genus Fannyhessea; species Fannyhessea massiliensis. The sequence goes on from OPYK01000005.1 coordinate 84,924, forward strand.
GCGCCGCGCAGCTTCGCGAGCAGCTAACTGCTGCGCTTTCATCTGAGGCTACAGAAGTTGTTGTTGATGTTTCTGCTATGAGCTACATCGATTCGACGGGTATTGGTGTGCTTATGGGCGCAGTGCATCACGCGCAAACGTCTCATAAAACGCTACGTGTTGCGCACCCGCAAAAAAATGTAACACGCGTTTTTGCGATGCTTGGCATATCGGACGAGCTTGGCATAAACGAAGCGCGATAGGGGGCATGTTGTGTTTGGTATTAGCGAAACAGAGCTTGTTCTTATAGTATTGTTTGGATTCTTGCTTTTTGGACCCGACAAATTGCCTGGTATGGGGCGTACTATTGGCCGTATGCTTAAGCAATTTCGTGAAGCTCAAGAAGACTTTACCGAAGTTGTGCAAAACGAAGTTATGGATCCGTTTCACGATGCCGTAAATCAGGGCTCTAACGAAGATGCACAAAAAGAGGCAGAAAAACGCACACATGCGCTCGATTTAGATGCCGACGACGAAGACGCCGCTGAGCCAGCGGCAAAGCGTGAAACATTTGCTGAGCGTCGTGCGCGTCTTGAGAAAGAAAAGCGTGAAAAAGAGGAGCGCGAAAAGCGCGAGAAGGAAGCACGCGAAGCAGAAGCGCACAAGAAGGAAGCTGCTGGTGCTGCGGCTGATGGCGCTGACGGTAGCGCGGCTGATAGTGCTGCGGCTGATAGTGACAAAGCTACTGGTACGAATGCTGGTACAGACGCTGGCGCAGATGCTGGAACAGACGCTGCAACGGCGAACGACACTGCCGCGGCTCGTGCTGCTCAGCCTTCTGCCGAACAGAACTCAAACGCAGCTGAACCTGCAGCTGCAGCTGCTCCCGTACACGAACCAGAGCCTGCACCTACAAGCGCTCAAGCGCTCTACCAGCTAAAACCGCATTCAACCTATGCCGAAAGCGCGGCTGCAAAAGAAGAGTACACGCCGCAGCTTGAAACACCCGCAGCTGAGCCTGCGCACACACATGCACCTAAGGAGGACAGCTCATGCCAATAGGTCCAGCCCGCATGCCCTTAATGGATCATCTGGGAGAATTACGTCGCCGTTTAACGATTATTGTGGTTTCGGTTATTGCTACCGCACTTGTTGTGTATGCTGCTACGCCCGTGCTTATCGACATTATGATGGACCCCATCCAAAGCGTTCTGCCCGAAGGCTCGCGCCTTATGGTTCTTACGGTGCTGGGCGGTTTTACCATTCGTTTTAAGGTGGCAATGTTCTTTGGTGTTATCATTTCGGCACCTATCATTATCTGGGAAGTTATGGGATTTTTCCTGCCGGCGCTTAAGCCGCGCGAGCAAAAATGGGTAGTGCCCACTGTTGCCGCCATGGTGTCTTTGTTCATCTTTGGCATGGTATTTTGCTACGTTGTTATTCAGCAAGCAGCACTTGGCTGGATGATTGACCAAATTACCGATTTCGCTACCGTTGCACCCGACGCCGAAGATTATCTCAACATTATTATGCTGCTCGAAATTGGCTTTGGCTTTGCCTTTCAGCTGCCGCTTGTTATTTTCTACCTGTCAATTTTCCACTTGGTTCCCTACAAAGTGTTTCGTCAGCAATGGCGTCTTATCTATGTGGGATTGCTTATTATTTCGAGTGTTGTTACGCCCGATGCATCGCCTGTAACCATGATTCTTATGTTTGCGGCGCTTGTATCGCTCTACGAAATTGCTCTTGCGGTTGCGCGCTATATTCTTATTGCGCAGCACGGCAAGGCATCACTTAGCTGGACTCGCGAAGAGTATAGTGAGCACCTAAACAACTAGCACCTACGCTCGAAGGCTCGTTGTACGTACAACCGCGCACGCCAGCATATGTACCATACGTACGACATACTACACACGCGCTTACCAAAGCAGATATCTTGTATAGGGGTTTTACATGAATCTTATTGTTACCGAGAAACATGATGCTGCGCAGCAGATAGCTCGCTTACTTTCAACTGTGGGCAGCCCCAAGGCCGATAAGGTGTACGATACGCCTATCTACCGCTTTACCTATCATGGTGATGACTGCGTGTGTATTGGACTTCGCGGTCACATTATGGTGCCCGATTTTCCCGTGTCGATGCATTTTGGCCCGCGAAAAGGCTGGTATGCTACGTCGCAAGATGGCGAGCGACTTCAAAGTGCCGCGCCTGACACGCTACCTCGCCCGCCTTACGACAAAAAACGCAAGCCCTACCTCAGTGACGGTATTGATATTAAGGGTTGGAAACTCGACAGCTTGCCCTACCTTATTTGGGCGCCTATCGAAAAGCTGCCAAGCGAAAAGGGCATTATCCGCGCGCTTAAAAACCTTGCTAAAAAGGCAAGCTCCATTGTGATTGCTACCGACTTCGATAGGGAAGGCGAGCTTATAGGCTCAGATGCGCTGCACCAAATGCAGCAGGTAGCACCCGATATTCCGGTGTTTCGTGCGCGCTATTCGGCGTTTACCAAACAAGAAATTGACACGGCGTTTTCGCATTTAGTTACCCTCGACCAAAATTTGGCCGATGCGGGTGAAAGCCGCCAGTATATCGACCTTGTGTGGGGTGCTGTGCTTACGCGCTACTTAACGATGGCGCGTTTTAGCGGTCTTGGCAACGTACGCTCAGCAGGTCGTGTGCAAACGCCTACGCTTGCTCTTGTGGTTGAAAAAGAGCGTGAGCGGCAAGCGTTTATTCCCGAGGATTATTGGGTTATTTCGGCAACATTGCACGAAGGCGCTGAAGGCGCTGGCGCTCATGCTGATAGCGACGCTGATAAAACCGCTGCTGATGCAGACGGCAGCTTTAAGGCAACGCACACAACCGCGCGTTTTACCAACAAATCCGAGGCAGATGCTGTGTATGCAGCCGTTAAAGACGCCAGCTGTGCGCGCATCACAAACCGCGAAGAAAAGTCGCGCACCACACGGCCTCCCGCGCCGTTTAACACTACATCTCTGCAAGCTGCTGCTGCAGCAGAGGGGCTTTCACCTGCGCGAACGATGCGTATTGCCGAGTCGCTTTATATGGAAGGTTTAATTTCATATCCGCGCGTTGATAACACGGTGTATCCGTCGTCGCTTAATTTGCGTGAGTGCGTAACCATGCTTAAAAAGGTGCCGCAGTATCGTCCATATTGTGAACAGCTGTTGGCGCAGCCGCAGCTCCACGCTACGCGCGGCAAGCAGCAAACTACCGACCACCCGCCCATTTACCCAACGGCGCCTGCCGACCCGCAAAAGTTGCAGCCCGCAGCTTGGAAGCTGTATAACCTTATCGCGCGCCGCTTTTTAGCCACGCTGTCGCAGCAGTCGGTGAGTTTGCAAACAAAATTAACAATTGATATTAATGAGCAGCCCTTTGTTGCTACGGGTGTGGTGCTTGCAACGCCTGGTTTTCGTGCCATTTACCCATTTGGTCTGCGTAAAGACGACGTGCTTCCCAATTTGCAGCCGGGTGATGTGGCTTCGGTATTGGCTATTCAGTACGATGCAAAACAAACGGAGCCGCCCGCGCGGTATAGCCAGGGACGCCTTATTCAGGAGATGGAAAAGCGCGGCTTGGGCACCAAATCAACGCGTGCGTCTATTATTCAGCGTTTGTACGACGTAAAGTACCTTAAAGACGACCCCGCATGTCCGAGCCAGCTTGGTTGTGCGGTTATTGATGCGCTCTCGCAGTATGCGCCGCACATAACAACGCCCGAGATGACAGCACAGCTCGAAGAGGATATGACAAACGTTGCCGAAGGAAGAGACACGCAAACGAGCGTGGTTTCTCACTCGCGCGCATTATTGGCATCGATGATTGACGCGCTTATTGCGCACGTAGATGACGTGGGCGAGGCGCTGAAAGATGCTGTTACTGCTGATGCAAAAGTGGGCGTGTGCCCAACCTGCGGCAAAGACCTTGTGATGAAAAATTCGCCCAAAACGCGGTCGCATTTTGTGGGCTGCTTGGGCTGGCCTGATTGTTCGGTAACCTATCCTGTGCCAACGGGCAAAATTGAAGCACTCCAGGGCGACGCTGCGCGTTGCAGTGTGTGTGGCGCCCCCAAAGTTAAGGTGCATCCGTTTCGTGCGCGTGCGTATGAACAGTGCATTAACCCAGCGTGTGCATCCAATCAGGAGCCCGATTTGGTGGTTGGCACGTGCAGCGTGTGTGCGCCGTTGAACAAGCCTTGCAAGCTTATTGCGCATAAAAGTGAGCGCACCGGCAAGCGCTTTATACGTTGCGAAAATTATGAGGAGTGTCAGGTGAGCTATCCTTTGCCGCAGCGAGGCGAGCTTGAAGCAACGCAGGATACCTGCGACGCATGCGGAGCACCTGAAGTTATTGTGCACACGCAGCGTGGCCCTTGGCGCATTTGCGTGAATATGAATTGTCCTACCAAAGCTGCGGTGGCGTCGGGTGCGCGTGGACGCGGGCGAAGTGCGAGTGCTAAAAGTGCTGGTAGTAAGGCTAAAAGCAGCAAGGCGGCCAAGAGTACTGGTGCAGCTAAGACTTCAAAGACTACTAAGACTACGCGCGCTACCAAAACTACCAAAACTACTAAAACTACTAAAACTACTAAAACTACTAAAACTACCAAAACTACCAAGGTAAAAACAACCCGTGCAAAAGCTGTTGCTGCAGACGCTGTATCAGCCGCAGATAGCGCCTCTACCACCACCCCGTTGGCATAGTTGGGTGAGTGATGAGTATGTTTATTACGTTTGAAGGCATTGACGGCTGCGGCAAAACAACGCAGGTAAAACGCCTTGTTTCGGCGTTTCGACGTGCTGGTAACAAGGTGGTGTCTCTGCGTGAGCCGGGCGGTACCACGATTTCTGAGGCAATTCGCTCGATGGTGCTTAATCCTGCGATGTCCTCGATGTGCAATGAAACTGAGCTTTTGCTCTATGAAGCAGCACGCGCACAACTCGTGCGCGAAGTAATTGAGCCTGCGCTTGCGCGCGATGTGGTTGTTGTGTGCGACCGGTATGCCGATTCGACCTTTGCCTATCAATACGCAGCACGTGGCCTTGATAAGGAGCTTGTATGCAGGGCAAATGAGCTTGGCAGCTGCGGTGTTGTGCCCGATATTACGATTGTGCTTGATATGGACGTTGATACTGCATACCGCCGTGCAACTGCTCAAAGCTGCGATCGTCTTGAGCAAGAAGGCAGGGAGTTTCAAACGCGCGTGCGTAATGGATATATTGAACTTGCGCGGCTGTATCCCGAGCGCGTACACCTTATTGGCGGCGATGACACCCCGCAGGCGGTGTTTAACCGTATTTGCGTTGTGCTTGGTGAGTGCAAGAAGGCCGCGGCGCTGCTGTAAGCGGCATTGTTGTAAAATGGTACGCGTACCTGCGGTTTGCATAGCGCTCTTTGTAGTGCACACAAAGGGCATGCTGGTGTGCGCATGGTTGATTGTGCACCTGTTATGCAGCGGCTTTTATGCCGGTGGCCGGCGTATACATGTGAGTTTTAACGGTTGAGTGTGGGGGATCTTTTGGCGGTATTCGACATGTCGCACGATAATGCACACATACGAGCCTTGCAGCCTCGTGTCTGTACATTTTTTCAGCGGGCGTATACAACGCAGCATCTTTCGCAAAGCTATTTGTTTATTGGCGCCGATGGTACCGGTATCGACGAGGTTGTGTGCGGCGTTGCGCAAATGCTTATGTGCCCGCATGGTGCTTGCACCAGTTGCGAGGCGTGTACGCGTGTTGCCCGCGGTGTTCATCCCGATGTACACATCCTGCAGCCCGAAAGCGCAAGCGGCTATGTTATTGCTCAAATTGAAGATCTTATTGAGCAAGCATGGCGCGGACCAATTTGCGCACAAAACAAACTGTTTGTTATTCACAAAGCGCAGCTTCTGCGTGACAACGCTGCAAATGCGCTGCTCAAGATACTTGAAGAGCCGCCTTCTCATACGCATTTTATTTTAATTGCCCGCGATGCATCCCTTGTGCTTTCTACCATTGTGTCGCGTTGTCAGTGTATCCCATTTGTAATGCCCACCCGTGCGCGCGCAGAAGAGCTTGTTGAACATGCTGCACATGTGGAGCCCGCTTCCGCGAAAGCTGCCCTGTATGCAGCGCAAAATCCAAAGCGCGCCATTGCTATGCTTACCTGTCCCGCTTCACAAGATGTGCGCGCGCAAATTATTGCCCTTATGCAGCGCATGCATACAGCAGATAGTTGGGATATTATTGAAGCAGCTGATGCTATTGGCGAAACCATGCAGCTACCTGTAGACACTGAGGCACAAAGCCTTGCATCTGAGCTTGAACATACCAAAGATTTTTTGAGCAGTGCCGCAAAAAAGCAGCTTGAGCTAAAGCAAAAGCGTCAGGTAACAGCTCTTCACAAGGCGCAGCTGTTTGACAGCTTAGATATGGTGCGTGCACTTTTGCGTGATGCTTTGTGTATGGCAACAGGCATGGATGCGCAAGAAACGGACAGTGCTACCGAAGCGCCTGGTAGTGAGAGTGTGCTGGTGTGTGCCGACGCGCACGATGTGTGCGTGTTGCTCAGCCAAACATGCACACCAACAGCGCTTATAGCTGCGCTTTCGTTTATCGACACTATACATGAATACATTACACGCAACGTTACGCCACAATGCTGTCTTGAAGCCTTATTTGTAGGCATAAAGGAGAAGCTCTATGCCAGTAGTACTACCCGTTAAATGTAAGTTTTCTGCCCATGAGCTGTGGTTTAACCCGGCGTCGAGCAATGCGCATACTGCCGATCACGTTATTTGCACCACGTCGCGCGGCCAAGTTATGGGCGTTGTTGTGGGCGAAGCCTATAGCATTTCCGATAGCCATTACGAAACCGTGTGTGGCACCTGCGAGCTTAAAAGCGTTGTGCGTGTGGCAACCGATGCCGATTTGGAGTATGCGTCTACGCTTTCTTTTAAGGCGTCAGCCGCGCTTGATGTATGTAACAGGCTGGTAGATGAGCTTAAGCTCGATATGAAGCCTGTTGGCGTTGAATATATGTTTTCGGGCGATAGCGCTGTGTGTTATTTTGTGGCGGACGATCGTATCGACTTTCGCCAGCTTGTACGTGCGCTTGGGCATGAATTGGGCGTGCGTATTGACATGCATCAGCTGGGTATTCGTGAACAATCGGCACTTGCCGGCGGCTTTGCTCATTGCGGACAAGAGCTATGCTGTGCGCGGTTTGGTCGTGGCTTTGACAGCGTGTCGATACGCATGGCAAAAGAGCAGGATTTGCCCTTAAATTCGGCAAAAATTTCGGGCGCGTGTGGCAGGCTTATGTGCTGTTTGCGCTATGAGTTTGAAGCCTATCACGATTTTAAAAAGCGTGCGCCTAAACCGCGTGCGCTTATTTCAACGCCACTTGGTGTGGCAACAGTTATTGAACACAATACGCCCAAAGAGGAAATTGTGCTGCGGCTCGAAGACGGTAAACGCATCGTTATTGCACTGCGTGACATGGATACATCGCCGCAGGCACATGGCCATGGTGTGCAGCAGGGTTGCACGTGTAGACCCAATCGCATTACGCACGACGCGTTGGCGCGTCTTGATTCTCCCGAAATTAAAAAAGCACTTGCTGAGCTTGAAGCAAACCGCAGCTCGCAACATTAACTACTACATATGACGCTCGCTATATGCTCGCGTGCAGCGTTTGCGCGCCCGCAGTTGGAAGGAACTACTATGGGGTTTGGACTTAAAACAGAAGCGCATTTTAATGCGGCACATTTTCTTACCGATTTTCAGGGGAAATGCGAAAACATTCATGGTCATCGCTGGCGTGTGGTGGTGTATTTGTATGCCGATACGCTTGATACCTCGGGCGAAAACCGCGACATGCTTATCGATTTTGGTGTGTTTAAAAAGGCAGTTCGTGAAGAAGTTGCCAAGTTTGACCATCAATTTATTGTTGAGCGCGGCTCGCTTGCAAACGATACCATTGCGTGTCTTGAGCGTGAAACATTTTCGCTGCTCATGGTAGATTTTAGAACTACTGCCGAAAATTTTGCGCGTTATTTTTATACGCGTCTTTCAAGCCGCGGTTTTGGGGTGTCGCGCGTGGATGTATACGAAACGCCTAATAACTGCGCCATATATTATGGACCTTGTGGCGGGCCTCATGACGGCTCGGATGCGTCCGTTGTACATATGGCATAAGCTTTATGTATACCATTTTGAGCATGTAGTATGCATGCTACGAATATGTTTTGCGCCCTGCATAGGCACCTTGTTTTGGTGCAGTTTTAGTGCGGTTAGTGTTGTGCAGCCCCGCACGAAACGTGCCGCGCTTACGTATGTACAATGATATGTCTAGCCTATGGAGTATCCTTATACATACGCAAAGTACGCGTATTGTTAGGCATTAAACAAAGGGGTTTCATGTACTCAGTATCATCATATGTAACCTTACCTGTTTTAGAAGGCGATCAGGCTCCCTGTGACGAAGGCGCAGCATGTGCATCTGATGCATCTGCCACGTTACCTGCTATTACGTCATTTGTCGATGCAGTTAAGAGCGCAGCGCGCACACATGAGCGTGTTGTAGTACTTGCGCAAACACCCGCCGAGCACGCTATGCTCAAACACTGTATTGCGGCTGCGGCTGGCGCAGCATGTGGCATAAGCGTTGTATCGTTGAGATCGTGGCTGAGCTCTACCTGGGATACCTGGGGCGATGGTCGCACGGTTATTACGCCAGCTGCGCGCTATCTTGCCTTGGTACGCGTGCTTGAGCGTGTGCATAAAACAGGTGTAGTGGCAACCGGTGCTAATACTGGTACTGATGGAGATGCCGCCGCTGCAGCTGGCGCTGATGTTGCTAGCGAAGATGCAGCTACTAATACCTCGACTGCCGCGTGCTACAACGTGGTGTATAACGATGTTGCACTTAGCAACGATGCACCCGCAGGTGCACTTGAATTTGCTGGTAGTCATAGCATAACTCCTGGTATTGTGTCTATCATGGCGCGCATGATGGAGCGCGCATGTGCATACATACCGCCTTCAACCAGTGCCGATACGCCCTATGTGCAGTGGGTGGCACTTGTTGCACAAACGTATTGCAATTACATACATACGCGCGGATTTATTGAGCCTACAATGCTTGTCGGCGAACTTGAGGCAACACTTTCACCCTCCTTTTCGTATCCCGCGTTTGTTGTGTGGGGCGATATGGCAACTTGTGCGTTGTCTGCGTTCGATATTCATACATATAACTGGCTTAGCACCAAGCGTAGCATTACGTTTGTGCATCCGTATTCAGGTGAGGTTTCGCTGTGGCGCGCGCGCAATGCGTGGTGTGGGCCCAGCAGCGATGCTGCAAACGCACACAATGAAGCAGATATGTTTTGTGCGTATCGCCAGCACTATGGCCTATCTCGTGAGCTTGATGCAGTCCGCGCGGCAATTTTTACCGGTCGTGTTATACGCGATGAGCGCGCTGGTGATGTAGACGTGCTGCATGCTGCGGCGTCGCTCAGTGTGGCTGAGCTTATACGCCGCAAAGTAGCCACCTTATGTGATGAGGCGGGCTGTCGTAGCATTACGGTGAGCTGTTCTAATCCATACCGCATGTTCCAAAGCCTTGCACCTAAATTGTATGCGCAGCGCTGTAATGTACGTGCGTTTGTGCAGCTTCCGCTTTCGCGCGTTGCATGTGTGCCCATTATTCTGAGTTTTATGCGCAGTGTTATATCCCTTTATGAGTTGCAGCAATCCTGGCCACAAGCTACGCAGGTAGATGATGCTACGTTTGTTGCGCTTGGTGATATGTCGTGGTGGCCACCAGCCGAACTCACCGACTTTTTAACCTGTCAGGTTGCGCAGATGAATGTTGCCAATGCCTATAGGCTTAATACCATGTGGCGTCAAAACCGCCTGCTTACGCCCGAGCTTGTGTTAACGCACCTTATGTCTAAAACGTTTGTTTCAGAACCTACCATACAGTTTGTGCGCAATCTTTTAAAAGGTAGGCTGTATGCTGCACTTCAACAGCTTGCCTGTGTGTTTGAGAGTTATACACCTCAAAAAGACTGCGTGCCCGATGAACACAACGGTGATATTGAGCTTGGGGAAAGCATGCGCAATGCCTTCTCAGAAGAGCTTACGCGCACCGCACTTTCGGCGCTTGTTCAGGCTGCACAAGGTGTAACGCGCTGGCATACTATTGATGATATACGCGCAGGTGTAGGTGTAGACGCAGGCGTTGCAGACAGCCAGCGTACAAAAAAACAATCACCAACACCATTGCAAATTTGTGCACTTATGCGCCATCAATTCGATTTGCTCGAAAAGCTTACCTGTGAGCAGAGCGTGCACTGTGTGCCACAGCTGAGCTGCAGCAATGCACGTGCAACAGTTCAGCTCTGCACCATAACGCAAGCAGCACAAGCACCTGCGCAAAGTGTAGATGCTGTTATTATTGCCGATTCTACAAGCGCACAAAGTCCCATTACCACAAATGAGCAGCAAGATGTGCGCACCCTCAATGAGCTGCATATTGAGCGCATGCCTGAACCGTTGGTAACTGCTCGCTATGCGTTTTTGCGCCTGTTGCATACAGCACGCACCCATGTGAGCGTTGAGCGCGAGCTGCTTATGAGCGATGCAAGTACCATGTATCCCTCGGTTATGACTATCGATTTATTGGCATGCTATGGTCTTGAGAATGACAAACCAAAAGACGAAAAATCAAAAGACGACACGCCCCGCTCCTTGCCCACGTATGCACTCTCCGAAAAAGATGTGCTCAGCTGCATTGATGCTGCCTTGTGTGATGGCGCGTCCACGCGGCAGGTAACTGAAGAAGAAGTTGATTATGCAGGTCATCTTGCACAAGAAAACTATCCGCTTCTTAACATGCATTCGCAGGGGTCGATGGTGCCACAGCATGAGTTTATATTGAGCGCGTCGCAAATTGAAGAATATTTGCACTGCCCGTATAGCTGGTTTTATAGCAGGCACATTCCGCCAGCGCGGATTGATGCTGAGTTTTCATTTCCCGAAACAGGCACCTTTGTACATGGCATACTCGAAACACTCCATCGCAAGCTCTACGAAGACGCGGTACCAGCGCAGGTATTTACCAAAACAAGTACGCCTGCAAGCATGCCCTATTACAGTGCCACGGCACGCATTACCGAAGACACATGTGCTTTGGCACAGGCCTTATTTGAAACGCTCTGGCAGCAGCGGTTGCACGCGCAGTATCGCAAACGTAGTGGTAAAGAGCTTATGCGCAGCCAGGCATACATTCCGCACACTGTGCAGGATAAACGCTTGCTCGATGAAGTGCACGATAATGTGCGTGGTTTTTTGAAGTTTGAAGCGGGGCGCTTGTGTGGTTTTTCGCCCACGTTTTTTGAATGGCGATTTGGTAAAGGCGATGGCTTAGTGCGCTATGCAGGCATGTATGTTGCAGGCTCGATAGACCGCGTTGATATCGACGATAAGGGACGCATGCTTATTATCGATTACAAATACAAAAATCCCGATAAGCTCGATGATTATGTACCCTTGAGCTCTGAGGCGGCAAAGGTTGTACAAGAAACCCTGCAGGTAAGCGACATCGACCTGCCGCGCTACGTGCAAACACTTATGTATGCTCAGATTATTCGGCGTAGCTATGCGAACTGTCGCCTTGCTAACGGCAGCCCTATTACTATTGCAGGTGCGTTGTATGTGTCGGCTCAGCGGTCTTCGTCGCGCGACTACACCATACGAGGTGCTATTCTTGAGGACTTTGAGGCGCGTGTGTTTGGAGATAGTGCCCTTATGACCCATGATAAAACGTGTGCGCGTATGGTTGTGCCAAAGGACTTGTATTACGAAAAAACAGGCGCATATGGCATGAACGCGCTTCTCGATTATGTAGAAGATTGCATTGAACAGCGCATGTCTGCGCTGGTAGAAGGCACCATTGCGCCTGCCGATATAAGCCTTAAGCACCAAAAAGATTGTCGCGTGTGTGCGAGCGCAGCGAGCATTGGCCGCGTGCTTTATTGCACACCCGCAGCATCGCTGCAGTAAGGAAGTGCACTACATGGAAACTAGCACAAACGCAATCAAAAGTTCCTCACAAGCCGCCGCACAAGGTGCATCCGCGGCTCACACCATTCTTTGCAACGCAGGACTCAATGATAACCAGGCACGTATTGCCGAAATGCTTAGCTCGCCTGTGTTTGTAGAAGCGGGCGCGGGCTCAGGCAAAACGTTTACCCTTACGCAGCGCATTGTGTGGGCGCTTACCAAAGGCTCGCTTGATGCCAACCACGCATACATAACCGATCTTTCGCAGGCGCTCATTATTACGTTTACACATGCCGCCGCACGCAGCATTAAAGAAAAAACGCGCGAGGCGCTGCGCCGTGCGGGTATGCACGCACAGGCGCTGCAGGTAGATGAAGCATGGATTTCTACCATACACGGTATGTGTTTTCGCTTAATTAAGCTGTATGCCCTTGAGCTGGGTATCGATCCAAATTCGGCGATAGTGTCCAATACTAATAGCGAGTACTTGCTGCACCAGGCGTTTAACGACGTTATGCGTTCCATTATGGATAGTGACCATCGCGAGCAGGCGATTTGCGATTTGCTCGCGATGTATCCGCTCAAAGACAAACGCACAGCCGATATTGGCGCGCAATCGGTGGATAACACCGTTACGCTGTACGAACTTATATACGGAATAATAACCAAGCTGCGTATGCAGCCTGGTGGCATAAGCGCCGAGCCAATGATATTTGAGCATATTGATGGTGCGCATGAAATGCCGATGCCTTCGTTAGATTACCTTATTGAGATGCTCACGCAGTTAAACGAGATAAATCCTAAACGCACACCAACGCAGGTAGCAAACGCAGATGCCTGCGCGCGCCAGCTTGAGAATTGTATGCGTGCGAAGTGTGAGTGGCGTGATATGTGCCGCTCAGATTACATGAAGGTATGTGCGCTTTTGAGTGGTATTACGCACGGGCTTGGCAGTAAAAGCGTTCCAAAAGAAATGAAAGCCTGCATGACTGCCATTCAAACATATACACAAACCTGGACAAACACGCTTCTGCTCCGGCAGATGAGTCCTGTTACTCGCGCATGTATTACCATTGCCCAAAAGGTAAACAGCCGCTATGCAGCGTACAAACGAAATGCGTGTCTTCTTGATAACGACGATTTAATTATCGAAGCTCTACGGCTGCTTTCCACCTATCCTGCTGTTGCTCAAGAACTCTCACGCCGCTTTAAGCTTGTTATGGTAGACGAGTTTCAGGACACCGATGAGGCGCAGCTTAGTCTTATTTCGCGTCTGTCGAATAATGGCGAGCATTTAGCCACAGTAGGCGATGCTCAGCAATCGATTTATAAGTTTCGCGGCGCCGATGTGAGTGTGTTTATTGGTCGAGGTAAACAGGTTGACCAAACATATCACGTAAAACTTGATGAAAATTTCCGTAGTCACGAAGCCATTCTTGCGTTTGTTGAAGCTATTTTTGCGCCTACGTGCGGTGGTGGTGCTGGTGACTCTACGGATGCTGCTGCACCGAGCGCCGGGCGTCCCATTATGAAAAGCTTTATGCCGCTTCATGTAACAAAAGATCGCCACGATGCTATGAATGATGCTGCGCTGCGGGGTTTCCCGCGTATTGACGTAGAAGTGCTGCATAAAACTGGCAACGCAAGCTATAAAGGGTGTACCGCCGCCATGGTAGCTTCGCGCATTAAAGAATATGCAGATAGGGGACATAGGTATTCTGATGTAGCGCTGCTTATGCGAAGCATGACTTCTGCCAGCGTATATGTAGATGCCATGCGAAGCCTTGGTATTCCCGTTGTGGTAAGTGGTGGCTCTGGTTTTGTTACCACCACCGAAGTAGGCATTGTAGCTGCGCTTCTTCGGGTGCTTGCTAACCCTGCACAAGACGACAGGGGTCTGCGTACGCTGCTTCTTTCAGACATGTTTGGCCTTGATGACAACGACATGATTAACCTTGCAAGTATGCAGTGCGATCGCGCATGCGACGCTGCTCGTGATACCAGCAACGCAGCTCAGCCTGCCACGTTTATATCGAAGCGCCCAGCGTTCCGCGGGCTTGAATGCATGATTGAGAGTGATTCATTCATATTTGGTCATGTATATTCAAAGCGCGTGCAACGTGCGCACGATATTTTAATTGGTGCGCGGCATGCACTTGCCGCATATACACCAAGTGAGGCGTGCTTGCGTGTGATTGAGCAGTCGGGCTGGCTTGAGCGTCTAAGCGCGCGTGGATCTGAAGGCCAGGCGATAATAGCCAACATCCTTGCAGCTATTCGCTATATTGATGAGCTGTGTACAACAATGGGTTTGGGCATTGCTCGCGCGTCACGTGAGTTTGATTTGTGGCGTGCGTCAGCACGCATTTCGCCCTTTACGCTTGCCTCAGATAAGAGCGATTTTGTTCGTGTTATGACCATTCACAGCTCAAAGGGTTTGGAGTTTCCGGTTGTGGTGCTTGCAGATTGGGCACCGGGTCGCAAACGCACCCCCTCCCTTCTTTTTGAAAAACAAGATAATACCAGCGCAAACGCAGCAGACAGGATAAACGATAGCGCTCAGACGCAGCCGCAAGCACAGCCGCTAACGCCGCGCGTTCTTGTAATGCCAAAAAAGCGCGCTGATATGCCGGGTGCGTGTGAATATGACGTTTCGACGCTGTGCGACGCGGATACGCCAAGCGCCGCTGTGCAACACCTTGTGCATAGAGAACACGAGCGTGATGCCGAAGAAGCAGCGCGTTTGCTGTATGTTGGTCTTACGCGTGCGCGTGAGTGTTTGGTGCTTTGCCTTTCCGATCATGAAAGCAAAAACAAAGATGGTGATATACCACTTGAGGAGCAGGTGTACACCGCGCTATTTGGCAGCACGCGTTTTGAGCCCGGCGATTATACCTGCACGTTTGCTGCGCGCTATGCGCAGCGCAGTCGCGAGGATGTTGCCGCAGGTATAGAGCCGAAATCTGCAAAAACATACGATATGCGCGTGCGTGTGTGTGCATGTTCAAAAAACAAAGAAACGAAGCAAATTGCTGTTGTAGCTGGCGAAGCATACGAAACGCTCAACGCTACGTTATTTGATGACGATGCTGCGATATGTGCAGCAAGCACGCTGTTTGTGCCATGTGTGCAGCCATCGTGTGCAGGTGGTGCAGCAAAGCCTGCAGCAGGAAGCGACGCTGCAGGCGCCGATGCGCAGGGCGCACAACAGGTCACATGTCCTGCGCGCCAACGCTTTGCGCTGTATACCTATCCAGAGGCTCAGCCTCTGCATATGAGTTTTGGTCGCGCACAGGAGGGCGTGTACAGTTATTCGTATATGCAGCACTATGACGCAACGCATCCAGCGAGCGCTCCTGCAGATGCATGTGCAGATACCGCTACCGATAACGCTGCCGATAAACCCGCAGGTAAACCTGGTGATATGCCTGCAGCGCCGCTCGCCGCCGCGCCCAAATCTACAGCCACAGCGCCCACGCCCAAAGCTGCCCGTGTTCTTGCCGGCGATGCTACACCTGCTACAAACTTTGGTAGTGCGTTTCATCAACTGGCTCAACTTATGGTCGAAGAAAACGCGTATCCATCTGAACTGCGTTTTGCTGCCGTGTGCAGGCGCTGGTGCATACCTTCAAAAAGCGCTGCGCGCTTGCGCGAGGCTCTTCAGCGCTGGTATACGTCTTCCATTCGCAAAGAGGCGCTTTCGTATCCTTCTTGCGCCGCTGAGCTCGATTTTATCTATCACTATAAAACGGTGTATGGCGATGTTATCGAAGGTGCGTTTGACCTTCTTGCATACGACGATGCGGCACATAAAGCGCTGTTAATCGACTACAAAACAGGTGATGCGAATTTGCCGTACGACGAGGTTTATGCGCGTCACAAACGTCAAGCTCATGTGTATTACAACGTGTTGCGTGCGCGTGGGTTTACAACCATTACCTGCGCATTTGTTTGTGTGGAGCGCGAAACTAACGACGGGCAACCACTCGTGGTATATTATCAATTCTCGTAAGTTTGTACGCATAAGGTTTACAATCACGCGCGTGCTGCTCATGCAGCGCGCACGATGGTTATAAGGAGCAGGCATGCCTTTTGTTCATCTTCATAATCATTCACAGTTTTCGATATTAGATGCTGCAACATCCATACAGCGTATGGTAAAAGCTGCTGTTGAGCGTAACATGCCCGCACTTGCCCTTACCGATCACGAGTATATGTTTGGTGTGCCCGACTTTGACTTGGCGTGTCGCAGCTACAACGATGCGGCTGCCGATATGAAACAGTGGAAGCACGACGTTGAGTGTTTTAAAAAGAAATGGGATAACCCCGAGCCTGCGGCTGATGCTGCGGATGCGCCGCGCCATGAGCAGGTGCACAGACAGTGGCACGAGGATATGACCATTTGGAATGAAACGCACGATATTGCCAAGGTGCAAGAAAATAAACCGCCGCGCATTATCACGCCAATTTTTGGCTGCGAGGTTAACCTTATACCGGATAGTTGTATTGAGCGTGGTACTACGCAAACGCGGTATCACTTGCCCTTGCTCGTAAAAAATAACCAGGGCTACCACAACCTTATGAAGTTGGTGTCTGAAGCCTCAAACAAAATGATGTATTATCGTCCGCGCGTTACCCTGGATATGCTGCGTACCTATCACGAGGGGCTTATATGCCTCAGCGGCTGCTACCAGGGTGTTATTGCACGCATGGTAGTGCAGCACGCGATGGATGAGGCAGAAGGTTGGGCACGCGCGCTGCAGGACATTTTTGGCGATGATTTTTATCTCGAACTCCAAGACCACAATATTTCGCTCGACTCGTGGGGCGGCATGACCGAAACCGATATTGCACACACCATTTACGACATGGGCAAAAAGCTGGGCATTGCCACGGTTGCAACTAATGACAACCACTATTTTTCGCGCGACGATGTTGAAACGCGTGATTTGTTAAGCTGCATTTCTGCAGGTACGCACCTTGATGAGTCGTATCAAACCACGCTGCCGGGTTCTGAGTACTACATGAAAACGCAAGAGGAAATGTCCTCGCTGTTTTCGTGGGCACCCGATGCTATTGAGCAAACCTATGCCATTGCGCAAAAGTGTAATTTTGAGCTCGACTGGACAAACATGTACCTGCCCAAGTTCCCTGGTCTTCGTGAAGGCGAATCATCGGAAGATCGGTTTCGTGCCGAATGTGAGGCAGGTCTTGCGCGTAAGTATGGCAAGGATTGGGAACATACGGTTATTAACGGCGTTAATGTAAAGGAACGCTTTGAATATGAGTATGGCGTTATTTGTTTTAAGGGCTTTGCCGATTACTTTTTAATCGTGCAAGAGTACGTGCGCTGGGCAAAGGAGCACGGTATTGGCGTTGGACCGGGACGTGGTTCGGCGGCAGGTGCTATTGTTGCCTACGCGATGGACATTACTACCTTTGACCCGCTCGAAAACGGGCTGATGTTTGAGCGTTTTTTGTCGCCCGAGCGTACGGAAATGCCCGATATCGATATGGACTTCGACGATGAGCGCCGCTTGGAAGTGGTGCAGCACGTGCGTGAGCTGTATGGCTCGGAGCGTGTGTGCCACGTTATTACCTATTCAACCATTAAGGCAAAACAAGCGATTAACGATGCTGCGCGCGTGCTTAATTACCCTGTTTCGCTGGGACAAAAGTTGTCCAAGATGATCTCAAACGATCCTAAGGTAAAACTTTCTTATGTACTCGAAAAAACCGACGGTAAAGAGGACATGTACAACCCCGATTTTTTGAAGGAGTACGAAACAAATGCCGATGAGCGGCGCATCATTGATGCTGCCCGCGCAATCGAAGGCCTTACGCGTGGGGAGGGCGTGCATGCCTGCGCCGTGCTTATTGCTCCAACACCCGTAAACGATCATGTGCCAACCAAGCTCGATACCAAGGGTGGCGTAGAAATTACGCAGTACGAAGGCCATTCGGTGGCGGATATGGGCCTGTTAAAGATGGACTTTTTGGGCTTGCGTACGCTTACAGTTATCTCAAAAACGCTCGAAAATATACGCACGCGCTACCCCGATTTGTCGTTGATAGACACGTTTTCGCCCACCGTTAAAGCGGCGCTTAAAGAGGGTGCAACCTCGATTGATATCGACCCGGCAAAGATTGATTTTAGCGATCCTGCCATTTATAAGCTGCTGAGCTCGGGTCATACGGCAGGCGTGTTTCAGGTTGAGTCGGAAGGCATGACGGCAACCATTAAAAATATGAAGCCGCGCGAGTTTCGCCAAATTGTTGCTCTTATTGCGCTGTATCGCCCCGGTCCTTTGGGTGCAGGTATGGTTACCAGCTACATTAACCGTATGAATGGCCGCGAGCCTGTTGTGTTTTACGACGACCGCCTTTCGGAGATTTTGGACGAAACCTACGGCACTATTGTGTACCAAGAGCAGGTTATGCAAATTTCGGTAAAGATGAGCGGCTTTTCGAAGGGCGAAAGCGACTCGCGTATTCGTAAACCGGTGGCAAAAAAGAAGATTGCACTGCTCACAAGTACTATTTTTCACTGGGAAAATGGTAAAGACGAAACTACCTACGATCACTGGATGGGTGGCGCGAAGGCAAACGGCTACAAAGAAGACGTTGCGCAAAAAATTTGGGACGATGTCCTGGAATTTGCAAGCTACGCGTTTAACAAGTCGCACTCGGCAGGATACGCCATTTTGGTTATGCAAACGGCCTGGTTAAAGGCACACTTTCCGCGCGAATACATGGCGTCGGTGCTTACGTCGTACATGGGCAAAACCGATAAAATTACTCACTACATTTCGGCGTGTCACCATGAAGGCATCGATATTTTGCCGCCCGATATTAACGAATCGCGTCGCGATTTTACTGCAACGGCGCAGGGCGTGCGCTTTGGCTTTGCCGGTATTCGCGGCGTAGGCGAGCAAGTAGGCGAGGCCATTATGCAGGAACGTGCAGATCATGGCTCATTTTTGCACCTGCACGATTTTGTTAATCGTAGCGATTCTGCCTGCGCAAATAGGCGCGTCGTTGAGGCGCTCATTAAAGCGGGCGCATTCGATGCATCGGGGTATCCGCGCTGCCAGCTTATGGGTTTTGTTGATAAAAACAACCCTAAAAACATTCTTGATAGTGCAGCTAAACAGCAAAAAAGCCGTTCGATGGGGCAGCTGTCGTTGTTTGATTTGTATGGCAACGTTGAAGGCTCGGGCTTTGAGCAGCATATTCCACCTATCGATCCAAACGATAGCTGGGATCAGGGCTTTATGCTGGCGCAAGAGCGTGAGGTGCTCGGCATTTACGTAAGCGACCACCCGCTTCGCCCATATCATGTGGCAGTTGAGCGTTCGCGTGATGTTTCAATTTCGCAGCTTGAGGAAACGCGCGAGGTGCACGACGAAGACGGCTCGCTTCTGCGGCTTGAATATACCGTTGCCGATCACCAAACCGTGCGGTTAGCTGGTATTATTTCGGCCTCAAGCGTTATTGTTACGCTTACCAAAAAACAGCAGCAAATGGCGCGTTGTATGTTGAGCGATGAAGAAGCCGAAGTTTCGATGGTGGTATTTCCAAAAGTGTACACGGGCTCTGCGTCGCTGTTGCGTGGCGAAGATGCGCGGGCAACCGATGATGCAAGCGATACCATATTTGTGCAGGTAACGGGCACTGTTGAGCGCTCCGATAGGGGGCTGCAAATTATTGCGCAAGAGGTGGTGCCGCTTAATCGTGATGTGTCGTACAATTCTATTCACCTGCTTGAAGTGCGGCTTGCAAGCTCAAAGCTTACGCAATCAACCATCCGCGCGCTTAAAGACACGCTTGACAGATATCCGGGGTATGACAAAGTGGAGCTGTTGTTTGAAACGTCCGATCACGAGTGCATGCATATGGAAATACCTTGTCAAATTAACGCACAAAGTAAACTGTTGCGTGCAGAAATTAAGCTCTTATTTGGCGAAGACTGTACGATTGCGGTGTTTGCATAGGCTATCGAGTATTATAGTATGACTACCGCGTTTGAACGTTGTGCGCAGCTGGCACCACGTCTGTTTGATCGCTCCGGTGTTTGGGCAATTCGTTTGAGATTGTAGCAAAAAACAGCTCGCATTCGTGCAGCGTTTATACGCGGAGCCATTCCACGCGGGTTTATGCTGAACTATTGGCAAGGAGGCTTATATGAGAATAGCGATTCCACAATGTACCATGTGGGCACACAGTCAAAAAGAGGCGCTGTATCGTATTATCTCCGAAGATGCGCGTGCGCATCGTGCGCATGCCGATATTGTTGTGTGGCCGCTTGCTGCCTCGTGGGCGCTCGAGCCAGGCGCGCCTGCTGCACTAGCGTCACATGACCAGGATGTTGAGCCTGCTGTTCCGGCAGGTAGTGCTGCAGATGTTGCAACTCCTACGACGCACACCAGTCACAGTACGCTCGAAATTCTTCACATTCTTGCACGTACTTTGCACTGTCCTACAAGCATTAGCATGAAGCTGATTGATTCACCTTGCGCGCGCTACATGTCATTTTTCATCTATAATAAGCACGTTTATGCAGGTAACGCCTTTGTATATGGTGGTCGCACATGGCGTGTGGTTTATTCGCGTGAAGACCTTGAGCGCATCCAAAAGCCCGCCGTGCAGGATGCTACCCAAAAGCAGCGCGCGTCGGCGGCGTTATGCGACATTGTTATTTTGCGCGATGCGCACCCCATACTGCTTGAGCAGTTTTGTAACGATGCGTCTGATATGCTGCATATGCTACCGCATGCCGTTGAGTCTATGGTTGCTTCCAATCCACATATTCCATCGAGTGTATCTACGCTTGTGTATGCGCAGGCACCCGGCTTTGATACCGATCATTGCTATATGGGTGGCAGTTTTGTTGCGCTGCCACAAGCACAGGTTGTTGCGCGCGCATCGGCGCAAGACGATGAGCTGCTGCTTGCCGATATTGATGTGCCTGCTATAGTATCTGCGCCGGCAAGCGATCCCAATCCTGGTGTTCTTCTCCCTACTACTAATAACGACCTTGAACTTTCCCTTGTAGCTGAAGCCTATCGCACCGCTGCACGTGAACATGCACAGACGCTCGAAGAAGAAAAGCTACGCGCGCCCGTATTGGTAAACCACTGTGCGGATGTACCGCATTCACTTCGCGCGGTGTATGCCCTTGTGTGGAAGTGTCTTACCTACGCGGTTGTTGATTATATGAAACGGAGTGCGCATGCAGATGCTGCGTGTTATGTAGACGGCACGCTTGCAACTAACCTTTTGTGTGTGCTTCTTTGCGACGCGCTAGGAAGCGAGCACGTGCATGTTTATCTGCCGCCGAGCCCCATGTGTACGGGTAAGCCTGGTATAAGTAAGCTTATGAAACAAACGGGGGTACACGTGCATACGAGCGACATAACGCTCCGCGAATATGTGTCTAATGCACCAAAAGCGCAGATAGCCTTAACAAAGTTGCCAATGGTACATGCCGATGTTGCGCAGTGGAGTGCCAATAATGGGTATGCACTTTTTTCTTCGCTCACCAAACTTTCGTGCCTTACGCGTCGCATGAGCGATCTTGTTACTGCTGCACTATGCCTGCCCTTTGGTGATTTGTACTTTTGTGATATTTTGCGGCTGGCAGCTGCGCGTAACGACATGTCGCCTGTATTGCCTAGCTGCGTGTATTCCAAGATCGAGCGCACACAGCTTGCAGATGAGTATCAACAGATACAGCTTGCAGGTCCAAAAGTACTCGACAATGCATTGAACTGGGCATTGTTTATGATGCACCCGCGCTATCGCCGTGCCATGCTGCATAAACAGCCTCGTATTAATCGCAATCCTTCGCCTGAACGCAGTATTATGTGTGAGTATCTCGCAAACGCAGCGGGTACCCGTCGTGCGCAGTTTCCCGTTGTGCAGCTGAGCGTGGTGCCGTTGCGTGATGTTTTGACGTGCACACATAAACCGTATGCGCATCGGAGCGTTATGGAGCACTATGTTGATTCTTCCTGTGCTGATATTGATACACAGCTTGCTGATGGGTTGCGTGCTGATGGAACAGATGCAGCTACAACGAGCACGCATGCTGCTACAAACGACAGTATTGCGGAGCTTGCACAAGCGTTTGGCATAAAAAACGTTGATGAGTTTTCGCAGCTCCTTCACATGGTAAATGGTGATGACGATAACGATACTACCAGCGATACTACCAACGGTGCCAATAATCCAAACAAGCGTGGTGGCGATGATGTGCCCAGCGACGATGCCGGCGATATAGATGATGACTATGACGATTATGACGATGATGAACTTACTGACGAACAATACGATGCATACTACAATGACAGCTATTACGCGGACGGTACCGATCCCGATGATGACGAAGATGAGGAAAACGAAGCCCGAGCACAAGCGATGCGGCGTTTTTCCGATTTTCTTTTCTCTTCTGATGACAAGGACGATAGTGATGACGCAGACGAGCAAACAAGCGATAGAGACTCTGATAGTGATGATGACGAGGGGCATATAACTGGCGTTATGTATATTAATGGCGCGAGCAATCCCGAAGACATTGCCAAGCAGTTGCACGATGTGTTTTCTCGCATAAAAAAATCGGCGCGTGACCACAACGGTGATGTGCATCACATAGAGGCATCTGCTGAGCTTACCGATATGGATGGCGAGCCTATTGATGTATCAAAGTTGCCCCCCGAAATTCGCAACAAAATTGAAGCTATTGAACATGCACTTACGGAAATGGGTGCCGAGATTTCGCATTCGCATGCTCATAAGGATGAGGATGACGAACTTGATGAGCTTGATGACCTTGATGAAGCAGATGCGGATGATGAGCCTCATGTGCCCGATGTGCAAGACACCATTCAGCGTGCACTTAATGCAGCAGGTGCCGGTTCGCTTGACGAATTTTTGCAGAATTTGGATGAGGACGACCTCGATGCGCAGCTGTATAGACCTGCAGGTAGGGTGGATGCAGATGGTGTGGTGCATGCGCCAACACCAGACGAGATGATTGTGCATTTAATGTCGTCCATCGAAGTTGCTGCCCATGGTAACCCCGATTCAGGTTTTTACATTATGGATGCATTATTAAATTCGATAGAATCAAAAGAGCAGGTAACAGCGGCAGACAAACGCCGCGCAAAAGAACATTTGGTGTTTTTGCTCGGCTATATTGTTGATTGTATGCATACGCGTGCATATTTAGAGGAGCTCGACCAGCGTGACGCAGCCGCGAAAGCACGCGCTGATGCACAAAACGACAAAGGGCATGACATGCATACGTCCACGTCGAAGGGGTTCAATGACGCTGCACTTGACGCTGTAATTGCAAGCACGCAGGGCGTTGTTAATGCTGAGCACCACAATGCATCTAACAATCCGTTTTCTATTAATTAGCTGCGACGCCGCGATTTCAACCGTGACTTAAAGTAAATGAGCTGGTAGCATGATTATTCTTGGCATCGACCCCGGGCTTGCGCATACGGGCTGGGGCATTATCGAAACGAAGGGCAGTGTGTGCCGTGCGCGCGCGTACGGCTGCATTACCACGCATGCTGCAGAATCGCTTGATCGCCGATTGGGTAGCATTTACGATGGCATTGAGCAGGCAATTTGTACATATGCGCCTGCGGAAGTGGCTATCGAAAAGATATTTTTTGGCGAGAACACCGCTTCGGCAATTGCTACTGCCCATGCCCGCGGCGCGGCACTTGTTGCATGTGCACGAGCGGGCATTGTACTGGGCGAGTACACGCCTATGCAGATAAAACAGGCTGTTGTTGGCACGGGCTCGGCAGATAAGCGCCAGGTTATTTATATGGTGCGTACGATTCTTAAACTCGACCACGATCCCAGACCCGACCACTGCGCTGATGCACTTGCCGCAGCTATTTGCCATCATAATGCTCAAAGCACGCAGCGCTTGGCGTATAAATCGGCATCTGTGCAAATGCTCGAGCAGCTTACTGCGCAGCAGGCCTACGAGCGTGCGCTTGCACGCGAGCACACGCAGGCGGCAACACAGGCGCACGCCGATTATGCGCATGGTAAGGGTAACATTATGAACAAAACACGACAAAGCAGGAGAAATAGCTTATGATTGTACAGCTTTCGGGAACGCTCGTTGAGCTTACAAGCTCACACGTAATAATTGATGTGTCTGGCGTTGGCTATGAGCTGGGCATTTCGGCAAGCTGCGCAGCACACTTGCCAGCCGAAAAGGGAAGTCCGCTTGTGTTGCTCACACGTATGATCGTAAAAGAAAATGCCCTTGAGCTGTATGGATTTGCCGACGCGTATGAGCGTCTTATGTTTGATACCATTATTAGCATCTCGGGCGTGGGGCCAAAACTCGCCCTAGCAATTTTGTCGCTGTATACGCCTTCGCAGCTGCTAACTATTGCACAAACGCAGGATGTGGCGGCGATGTCGCAGGTAAGCGGTGTTGGCAAAAAGAAGGCACAGCGCCTGCTGCTTGAGCTTGCCGACATGTGTGCGCGCACAGGTGAGCTGCAAGGATGCATGTCTGCAGCAGCTCCAAGCGCAAAAGCAGCGTCTTCAGAGCAGCGTGGCGACCCCATGTTTGATGCGCGTGCAGCGCTTTCGTCGATGGGCTTTACAGCAGTAGAAATTGAGCGCGCGCTTGAAGGCTGCAGTACCGACAATCAAACAGCAGAATCGCTGGTAGCGCATGCATTACGTAGTCTTGCGCGAGGGTTATAATAAAGGTCGCGCACACGGCCGACAATGTGCCGGCGTGTTGTGCAACGTCGCCGCACAACACGCCGCCAGGCACCACCTGGCGCAACACGAATCGTGCACTATTTGCAGGTATGCATCGTATAACGTAAGGTAAGGATAACGTATGTGGGAAAACACGCACGACAATTTATTTGAAGACGAGCCTGGTACGCAGGGTGATATGCGCACAGCTGCATATGCTTCGGCACACGAAAGTTCGCCCGCCGCTGCACTACCGCGTAATGTTGACCCTACCTGCACCGATGAGGATATTGACGTTGAGCGTTCGCTTCGTCCCGAAACGCTGAGCGATTATTGCGGACAAACGCGTGTCCGCGAAAACATGCGTGTGCTTATTTCGGCTGCAAAAGAGCGCAACGAAACCCTCGACCACGTGCTTTTTTCGGGTCCTCCGGGTTTGGGTAAAACTACGCTTGCATCCATCGTGGCGCACGAAATGAACGCGCGCCTTAAAACAACGTCGGGTCCTGCCATTACGCGTACGGGCGATTTAGCAGCGCTGCTTACCAATCTTGAGGAAGGCGACGTGCTGTTTGTCGACGAAATCCACCGCCTTAATCACCAAATTGAAGAAGTGCTCTATCCCGCCATGGAAGACTTTGTGCTCGACATTGTTATTGGTAAAGGCCCGGCAGCACGCTCGATTCGTCTCGATTTGCCGCACTTTACGCTGATTGGCGCTACTACACGCACCGGTTTGCTCAGCGGTCCTTTGCGCGACCGTTTTGGCATATCCTACCAGCTTGATTACTATTCTGTGGAGGAGCTTGCCGCCATCGTTACCCGCTCGGCGGGCATTTTGCAAGTGGACATCGACAGTCAGGGTGCGCTCGAAATTGCTTCGCGTTCGCGCGGTACGCCGCGTTTAGCAAACCGCCTACTCAAGCGTGTGCGTGACTATGCACAGGTGCGGGCTGCGGGTACTATTAGCTGGGACGTTGCAAGCGATGCGCTTAAATTTTTTGAAATCGATGAGCTTGGCCTCGATTGGATGGATAAAAAAATTCTCGATGCGCTGTGCAAAACGTTCCGCGGCCGTCCGGTGGGTCTTACCACGCTGTCGTCTGCAGTGGGCGAAGATCCGGCAACGCTTGAGGATGTGTACGAGCCATATTTGCTGCAACAAGGCTTGCTCGTGCGTACGCCCCAGGGAAGGCAAGCTACGAGTATGGCGTTTGAACACGTAGGATTACCTGCGCCAATGTCGCAGTAAGGTGGCAAATCTTTAGCATGTTGCTTCGTGCGTGCCAAACGTCTCGCAATCGTGCATGTTTACATGCCAGCACGTTTACATGCCAGCAGAAAGGATAGCTATGCTTCACAAGGATTATCTCGAAGAAGCCCTCAAAAAGTTTGTGAGTTCAATTACGCTGCCGCTTACGCGCGCGTGGAAGGAAGGCGACCTTTCACTTCTTGGCGATGTTGATGGTGCAATTGGTGAGCTGCTCAATTTGTCACCGGGCGTGGTGCAAACGCTGGCTCCGCAGTCGCTTGTTACCATGATGGAACTTTCGGGTATTGGCGCCGACGTTTCGCACGAAATTGCCTTCGTGTTGCGCAAGGAAGCGCTGCTGTACGACCGCTGCGATGCCGATGATGCATGCTGTGATGCCCTCGATAAGGCAGAAGCCATTGAACATGCGTTTAACTGCGACGGAACACAGCCACCATATCGTTTTCATGCGCTTAATGACGCCCTCAACTAATGGTGAAAACTACCTGTGTTGCGCTTTCGTCATAAAAACTTCAATTGTGTGAATATTTCTTGAACATTTTATATAACTTTTAGGGTATTATAGAAGAGCAATCGACGTTCCTCGAGCAAGCATCGCACACGTCACACGTGGTTTTCGGTCACGTGCCACGCGCGGGTTGTGCTCCATGGGTACTGAGTTGCTTGGCATTGCGCGTGCTGCGTAGCGCGCGTCGTTTATGTCCTTCGGGACTAGTTAGAAAGGCACGACATGGCTCAAGGTACGGTTAAGTGGTTCAATCCAGACAAGGGCTACGGCTTTATTTCTCGTGAAGACGGCGACGATTTGTTTGTTCACTTTAGTGAAATTCAAATGGACGGCTTCAAAACACTTGAAGAAGGTCAGGCTGTTGAGTTTGATGTAACCACTGGTCAGAATGGCAAGCTTCAGGCTTCCAACGTTCGCCGAGCATAACGCTAACGCATACTAACACAAACGGTGCGCGTCCTGCGCACCGTTTTAGTATGGTTACACGCTTATGGTTACACGCTTATGGTTACATGCGTGTATTCTGTTATGTGGTGTCGCACGTTAGTGCCTAAAGTGCCTATATCCCGTAAAAATCATCGCGATACCATGCTCGTTTGCTGCGGCAATGCACTCTTCATCGCGTATCGATCCGCCAGGCTGAATAATGCAGCTCACGCCACGTTTTGCAAGCTCATCAACATCGTCTCTAAACGGGAAAAACGCATCAGACGCGCAGGCAAAATCATTGGCTGCAATGCCCATGCGCGCTGCCGCTTCAGCTGCACGTTCGCACGCCATAATCGCGCTATCAACGCGGTTTGGCTGTCCGCACCCAAGCCCAATACCTGCATTATTTTTGGCAATTAAAATGGCGTTTGATTTTACCGTTTTGCACACCTTCCACGCAAAGAGCAAATCTTGCATTTGCGACGTGGTTGGTTTTTTTGTAGTTACGCAGGTAAAGCCTTCTGGTGCTTCGCTTACACTGTCGCGCGTTTGCACCAGCAGCCCGCCGCCAATACTCTTAAGCTCAAGTGCTTCTTCATGGTCGAGCCCACCTGTTGCAAGGACGCGCAAATTTTTACGCTTTGAAAGACGTTCGAGCGCGGCGCTGCTAAACGACGGAGCGATAATAACTTCAACAAATTGTTTATTAACGTCGGCAAATTCTGTTACAAAATCTAACCCGACTTCGCGATTAGCTGCGATAATACCACCAAATGCACTTTTTGGATCGCAGGCAAAAGCGCGCTTGTACGCCTCTGTTACCGATGCCGCCACAGCAGAGCCACACGGGTTTTGGTGTTTTAAGATAACAACAGCAGGCGCAGTAAACTCACACACAGCGCTCCATGCAGCATCGGTGTCAAGCAAGTTGTTGTACGACAGCTCTTTGCCCTGTAGCTGCGCTGCCTTGGCAACACTGTGCGGATTTGCCGCAGCCGCCCCATAAAACGCCGCACGCTGATGGGGATTTTCTCCATAGCGCAAATCCATTTGCTTGGTATATGTGCACGTAAACTGCTCAGGAAATGGTTGAGATAATGGCGCTTCGTTTGGCGTGGTGGCATCCGCGCCGTCTGCTTCGTGTGTTGCCTGCTCATTTGCTGCGCTTGTTAAATACGTCGTGATAGCTGCGTCGTAGTGCGCTGTTGTTGCAAATACCTTTCGCGCCAGCTCACTTCTAAGTGCAAGCGTTGTGTGTCCTGCATGTGCGTGCATTTCTGCAAGAACGCGCTCGTAGTCGGCAGGGTCGCATACCGTGGTTACTGCGGCAAAGTTTTTTGCAGCACTGCGCAGCATCGAAGGGCCACCAATGTCGATATGTTCAACCGCATCTTCAAGGGTACAACCAGGCGTTTCTATTGTTTTTTCGAATGCGTAGAGATTAACGCATACAAGATCGATCATCGGAATGTTGTTTTCGCGTGCATCCTGCAGGTCGTGCTCATTATCGCGCCTGCATAACAGGCCGCCATGAATGCGCGGGTGCAGCGTTTTAACACGTCCGCCCATCATTTCGGGCGAGGCGGTATAGTCCTCAACATGCGTAACGGCAATACCGGCAGCTTCTAACACGCGTGCCGTGCCGCCCGTACTTAAAATTTCAACACCAAAATCGTGGACGAGGCGAGTAGCAAATTCGCAAATACCATCCTTGTTTGTAACCGAAAGTAAAGCGCGCTTAATTGCTGCGTTTGCCATGGTAACCCTTTCTTGTGTGCGTTTGATATAAGACGGTGTGCCTGCGTGCGTGCTGCGTTTGCGCCGTGTAGCTGCATACATGCTTGTTGCCGTGTAGCTGCATACATGCTTGTTGCCGTGTAGCTGCATACATGCTGCGGGCGTGCGTCTTTCGCGCCGCATACCACGCCGTGCGGGTGTATCGCAATCCCCGCACCTCTATTGTATGAAAGCCTCAACGTGCTGATATATGTTTTACAAATACAACGACAAATTGTAACGAAGTAGCAATTATTGGGCAGGGGTGTGAGCTACAGCAAGATTGCGTGCGGTTGTCTCGCCCGTAGATGCAGTCGCATGCCACGCACCCCCCGCCCGTACACCGACTACCACGCGCCCGCACACCGCACTCCATGGAAAGCTTGTGTACGTTACCGATAAGCGGTATGCAGACAGCCGCAAGCGGCAGTGATCGCAGGTGTTTCGGCCGTGTCGTTTGTTAAAAGCTTTCGCACAGGCTATGGTATAGGTATGCAGGTACATGGTGTACGTTGAAAGGACGCTCTATGACAGATAAGCAGCTTAAAGAAACCGCTCACGAGTTTGTTGAAGCAAATTGGGATGCTATTGTTGAAGACATTACAACAATGGTAAAAATTCGCTCCGTTGAGGACCTTGAGCATGCGCAGCCTGGTATGCCGTATGGCCCTGGACCGTTTAAGGCGCTTGAAGCGGGTATGAATCTTGCAAAGCGCATAGGGCTTGACGTGCACAATTGCGACGGTCGCATTGCATACGCCGATTTAGCGGGTGAGCAAGACAAGCAAATTGCTGTTATTGGTCATACCGACGTTGTTGCCGAGGGCTCTGGCTGGGAATATGAGCCGTTTGCTGTTACGCATAAAGACGGCTATCTTATTGGCCGCGGCGTGCTCGACGACAAAGGGCCGTTTGTGCTTGAAATGTATGCAGCAAAATTCCTAAAAGAGCAGGTAGAAGCCACGGGCAAGAAGTACCCCTACACCTTGCGCTGCATTATTGGTAATAACGAAGAAACTGACATGGCAGATGTGGAATGGTACGTTAAAAACTTTGAGCAGCCCGAGTTTTGCTTTACACCCGATTCGTCGTTTCCGCTGGTATGCGGCGAAAAGGGCGGTTTTTCGGCATCTATTCGCACGGCTGATATTGCAGATACTATCGTTGAATTGTGCGGTGGCCAGGCAGATAACGCTGTGGCATCGGACGCATATGCGCTGGTTAAGGCCGATATTTCCACGCTTAAGCCGCGCGAGCGCATTGATATTGAGGATGCAGGCAATGGTCTGGTAAAGGTTATTGGGCACGGTGTAAGTGCGCACGCGTCAACGCCGCAGTCGGGCATTAATGCTATTGGCCTTGTGGTTGATTATTTGGTTGATAATAACATTGGCACACCAGCCGAAAAACAATTTTTGGCCTTTGAGCAGTGCGTATTTGGCTCAACCGATGGCTCAACGCTTACGATTGCTGCGACCGATGAAATTTTTGACCCGCTTACCTGTATTGGTGGCCGCGTGTTTACCGAAGGTAAGGCGTTTAGGCAAACGATTGATGCGCGCTATCCGTCGTCGGTTACCGATGCATGGCTCTATGAGCAGGTGTCGACCCTTGCTGCGAAGTATGACTGTACGGTAGACGTTGATTTGGTGCTCGTGCCGTTTTTAACCGATCCAAACAACGAGTGCATAAAAACGCTGGTAGCAACCTATAACGAGTATACCGGTCGTGAGGCAAAGCCCTTTACTATTGGCGGCGGCACGTATGCGCGTCATTTTAAGGCGGCCGGCGCGTTTGGTCCTAACGATCCTGCGTTCCCTATGCCGTCGTGGTTGGGTGGCGAACACGCAGCCAATGAAGGCTTTTCTGTTGAACAATTTAAGCGTGCACTTGAGATTTACATTGTTTCGCTTGTGCGCATTATGGCGCTGGATTTGTAAATGTGTAAGCGCACTGCTCGGCGTTGCTTAGTGTGTGTGCTGCCTGGCGTTCCTCGGCGCGCGCCGCTTGGTGCTGGCTGAGGCGTACTGCTTGATGTGTTTGCCCGTGGATGGTGCGTATGTGCTCACTTTGTGGAGCGTTTGCGTGCGCGTATGCTTGTGAGCGCATGCGCACCACGCGGGGTTGTTGTGCATACCAGTGCGTCTATTATGCATACCAGTGCATCTATTCAAAAGTTAACATAGGTTTAATAATTGCTTTCTTTTTGAGCGGGCAAGGCGTATACTTTTGTCGCTATGTTATATCGAGTACCATGGCGCTGTATCACGCGCACATTCGTGCACCAACGGTGCGATTGCGTGCGTGGAGCCATTCGAATGATAGAAAGGATGCTCACACATGGCTGACGTAAAAAGTGCCGGCGAAAACGACGCTCGTAAGAACAACGCCGGGCAGTTTGTTCTTAATATCCTCAACGGTACAACTATTGCTATCGTTGTCGCCCTTATCCCGAACGCAATCTTGGCAACGTTCCTAAAACCGTTCCCCGATTGCGCTCCATTGATGGAGTTCCTCCACGTAATTGTTGCGTTTCAGTTCCTAACACCGGCTATGGCTGGTTTTCTTATTGCGCATCAGTTTAAGTTTAACCCCATCCAAATGGCAACAGTTTCTGGTGCCGTGTTTATTGGTTCGGGTGCGTGGCGTTTTGTTCCTGCAGCTACTGTGGGCGAAAAAACAGCTCCGCTCTTCCAAATTTTTGGTATTGGCGACATCATCAATGTTATGATTTGTGCCGCACTTACCGTGTTGGTTGTTCAAGCAATTGGTAATAAGCTTGGCTCACTTACCATTGTTTTGCTCCCAATTATTGCTGGTGCTGGTATGGGTTACGTTGGTTGGAAAATCCTTCCTTTTGTATCGCAAATCACCAACTTCATCGGCCAAATTATTAACACCTTTACTACGTTGCAGCCGTGGCTGATGTGTATTCTTATTGCAGCGTCGTTTGCCATCATTATTATTAGCCCGCTTTCTACCGTTGCTATTGGTATTGCTATTGGTCTTACTGGTATGGCTTCTGCAGCAGCTGGTATGGGTGTTGCGTCGTGTGCTGCTATGCTCGTATGGGCGTGTGCGCGTGTTAACAAACCCGGTGTACCTATTGCCGTTGCACTTGGTGCTATGAAAATGATGATGCCAAACTTTATGACTAATCCTGTTATGGCTCTTCCTGCAGCCCTTACCGCTGCTATTTCTTCGCTCACCATTCCTCTGTGGGAAATGGGCGGAACTCCAGCTTCATCTGGTTTTGGTTTAGTTGGTTTTGTAAGCCCGCTTGCGGCGTTAAACGTTGGTAACGTAAACATTATCCAAATTATTATTGGTTGGGTTGTTGTTCCGTTTGCTGTTGGCTTTATTGTTAACAAAGTTTTGTGCGACGTACTGCACGTTTACAAAAAAGACCTCTTTACATTTAAGGGTTAATGCACACACGATAAGCTTGCAAGTTGTATAACCACAATTTGCAAGCTTTGTTTTGTTGTGCAGTTTTACTTGACGTGCGGTTTGAGGCGAGCGTGCCTCATTCACTAGGGTATAAGCTTTATGAAAGGTGTTGCTATGCGTATTTATATTGCTGGCTCAGGTGCTATGGGTTGCCGTTTTGGTTACCAACTTCAAAAGAGTGGCGAAGATGTTGTGTTGCTCGATAACTGGGAAGACCACATTGCTGCCATTCAAAAGAATGGTCTTACCATTGTTGGTGATGAGCCCGACAACGTACCTATGACTATCATGAAGCCAACGCAAGCAAAAGACGTTGCCGACTTTATTATTTTGTTCACCAAAGCTATGCAGCTGCCCAGCATGCTTGAGGACATCAAGCAAATTATTGGTGCACACACTAAGGTGTTGTGCCTGCTTAACGGCTTGGGTCACGAAGACACCATTCGCAAATACATCAAAGAAGAAAACATTCTTATGGGTGTTACCGTTTGGACTGCAGGCTTGAAGGGTCCTGGCGTTGCTATTTTGCAAGGTAAAGGCACCATTAACATGCAGAGCTTTGACAAAAACGGCGCAGAGTCGTCGCGCGAGATTGTCGACGTTATGAACAAAGCCGGCCTTAACGTTATTTACGACGAGGACGTTCTGCCTTCAATTTGGCGTAAAGCATGTGTTAACGGTACTATGAACTCTACCTGCGCATTGTGCGATTGCACCATTGGCGAGTTCTTTGCTACCGAAGACGCGCTGCACACGGTACGCTGCATTATTCACGAGTTCTGCGAAGTTGGTATTGCGTCGGGCATTAAGCTTAACGAAAAAGAAATTGTCGATTATGTTATGCATGTGTCTGAGATTGCGGCTCCTCACTATCCATCAATGCATCAGGACCTT
Source organism: Atopobium massiliense (assembly GCA_900343135.1). Taxonomy (GTDB): domain Bacteria; phylum Actinomycetota; class Coriobacteriia; order Coriobacteriales; family Atopobiaceae; genus Fannyhessea; species Fannyhessea massiliensis. The sequence continues at coordinate 118,055 of OPYK01000005.1, forward strand.
GTACAAAATCACCGCTTAACTGAGATTGACTTTATTAACGGTGCTGTTGCACGCAGGGGCAAGAAGCTCGGTATTGATACTCCGTACTGCCAGATGATTACCGACCTCATTCACGCAAAAGAGCACATTCTTAAGATTACCAAGTAGTGTGTTTTTGTCTGAAAGCTGGTAGTTGGTTATATCCGAAAGCTGGTAGCGATACGTTCGCTACCGGCTTTTTTGTTGCGTGCTTTTGTTGCATGCTCGCGGTGTGGGCGTGCTGCGCCGTCTTGTCCCTTGCGGGCGTTACAAAACTTTTTCACTCATATTAGAAAAATACCCCACTTTGACACGCGTTTTGGTGTCGCTCAGGCGCGCTGCAGTACGCCGCGAAAAGTTGCGTTTTCTGTTTGCACAGGTAGGAGGGTTGCGGCTTTTTTGCTCAGCCGGCATATGTGCCTTGAAGGGCAATTTTTGGGTTCAAAACGCGTGTCAAAGTGGGGTATTTTTCTAATATCGTTCAACTTTTTTTGTGAGCAGCGATTCGGCTTTAAATATCTACTAAAACGAACTGTCTTGCGGGTTTTGTAAGGCAGAAACCGCTCTGCCATTACCATACCTTTTATCTGATGTTATTGATTTGGTGGCGTCGCATTGTTCCCGTGATAATAATTATCTAAATAAAAACGAAAGATAGCATCGAGAACAATATAAAGTGTAGTAAACATATTGTAATCGTCATTGTTTTTACTTGTTATTACTTTAAGATCGGAATAACTGTAGTACACGTTATGTGGCGTAACTGCGGCTAGTTGATTTTGCGATAGTGGTGTAATGGTAATTAGATTGTTCGTTTTAAGCTGAATTGTTTTAGCCAATGGTACAATTTCTAAATCTTCTCCGCTAAACGAAACAATAATAACGCAGTCGTCTTGCGTAAGCGTTTTTTCCACCCATTTCAATTCGGTGATGGATGGAATAAAAATTATGTAAATGCCAATACACATGAAGTTACGCACAAACAATGTACACGCATTACGTTCCCCCCAATCACTACCAAAGATAAAAACACGCTTGCAGGTTTGGATGACTCTACATACTGATGCAATGTTAGTATTTTTTACCAACTCGATTGTTTTGGTAATATCCTGATGAAGCTTATCTAAGCTTTGATTTGAGCAATTATCAGTAGATTTTAGCTCTTCTTTGAGTGCAAAACGCAACTCGTTAAAGCCTGTAAATTTTAACTTTTTTGATAGGCGTGTGATACTTGCAGCCGAGGAAAAGGTGTGCTGTGCAAGTTGTGTACATGACATCTGCGCGACGGCTTGTTTATTAAGAACAATATATTGAGTAATATTGTATTCAGTTTGAGAAAGCGCTCGTAACTGGTTTATTTTCTCTTCAATACTCATAGATAATCCTTAAGAAGTAGGCGTGCAGATAGTGTCATGTAATAATTGGCATACGTACTGGAATTGTGCGGTTTGAATTGTGCGATGAACTGCAAACATTTCCCTTCTTTGCATTGTCCTGTGCTAAGCTACGTAGAAAGTGGTTTTAGCATTATCTAAGTACAGCTGCATCGTGAAAACTATTTTACATCATGAAAAAGCAATCAGAGCGATAAAGCGTAACCTTACTTGCCGATTACAATAGCAATTTTTATACAAAAGTCATACTGTGAGAATAGGCGCTGTTAATCATGCAAGTTTGAAGGAGTGTGGCATATGAAAGACAGTCTTAAAGTAACTATCGCTGGTGGCGGTAGCACGTATACCCCCGGTATTGTAAAGTCGATGCTTGCGCAACAAAAACTTTTCCCCTTAGCAGAACTTGTTTTATATGATATTGATCAACAAAAAAACGACGACATGTACGTTATTATCAATTACATGCTTGAGCAGGAGGGGCGTAGTGAAATTAAGTTAACGCAAACCCTCGATCCTAAAGAAGCCTTTACTAATTGCGACTTTGTTTTTTCACAAATTCGCGTTGGCAGCTTTGCAATGCGCGAAAAAGACGAAAAAATTCCGTTAAAACATGGTTGTGTTGGACAAGAAACCTGCGGTATGGGTGGATTTGCATATGGTTTGCGCACTATTGGTCCTATGCTTGAGCTTATTGGTTTTATTCAAAAATACGCACCTTCGGCATGGATCCTGAATTACACTAATCCGGAGTCTATCGTTTCGGAGTGTGTCAGGCGCGTTTACCCTCATATCCGTATGATTTGTGCATGCGATATGACTATTTCTATTGAGGAAACCATTTGTGACAACTTTGGTTACGATCGTTCGAACTGGACTCCAACATATTACGGGCTCAATCATTTTGGTTGGTATCGCTCAATCTATGATAATGCTCGTGGTTGCGACGTTATGCCAGAAATTATCCAAAAGATAAAAGAAAAAGGTATGCAGGTAGCCGACTTTAATGCAGGTGATACTACCTGGCAAGAAGCGTGGGATAACCTTAGAAAGCAACTTGAGTTTTTCCCTGATGCTCTACCAAACAATTACCTTGAGTATTATTTATTCCCTGATGATAAGGTGAGTCATGCCGATCCAAATTATACGCGTGCAAATATGATCATGGATGGTCGGCTTAAGCACACGCAGGAAATGGCATACAAGATTCGCCATCACGACAAAGGTGAAATTCTTACCTTTAACTTTGGCGAGCACGGTAACTACATTGTTGATATGGCTGTTTCAATCTTGCACAATTTACGCAAGCGATTCATAGTTCTTGTTGCTAATAATGGAGCTATTCCTAACTTTAGACCAGATGCTGTTGTTGAAGTGTCTGCGTATATTAGCGCTGTTGGCGTAGAACCAGTTGCCCTACGTGAGCCTATTCCTAATTTCCATAAAGGTATGATGGAAGGCCAAAATGCAGCTGAACAGTTACTTGTAGATGGTTATTTCGAGAAGTCATATATGAAAGTGTTACAAGCATTTACCATGAATTTGACAACTCCATCGGCAAATCGTGCAAAAGCAGTGCTTGACGATATGATTGTCGCTAATAAAGAGTATTGGCCGCAACTCTCATAGTGGACGTGCATTTCCTGCATTCTTCAAGCATTATGCATTGATACAACTAGTAGAAAGTGAGGCGAGTATGGTATTTACTGATGTAGACTACCTGATACATGTGGTAACACGGGAAGATCGCGTTGTTTTTGTAGACTGTATTCCACGTTGCGTTTACACAGGTAAAGAGGCATACTCGCCATCTTCTGCTGAAAATCAAACGTTAATTGATAAATCGGCTACAAATGAAGAAACAGAAGATGCACCTATATGGAACGCACTGCATCCTTATTTTCTAGTACTTAAGGACACACAGCTACAAAAGAATCATGTATATCGCATTCGTTTACAGGCACAACATAGTGAAGTGTTTAATCCAGAGCGCTTGGAGGTGCTGTTACAAACAGATTGGTTTGCCTATGCACTTATTGGCGACAATCTCGAAGTATATTCGTATTCGCTTGTTTCAGAAGAAGATAATGAGTATCTGTATACATTAGCACGCTCGCCGCTTTGCGCGCCATCAGTAAAAGATGAATTTATGGCTGCAGACATCGCACAGCAAGTAAACACGTTTTCGGTTTTTTCATCCGGTGAGGGGCTTGCATCGGGCTTTCTAAACGCACAACAAAAGCCTGTACTTATGTATGATATGGGATACACACCTTCATTTTTAAAAGGGAATGCTGGTAAACGTTTTAGGCTTGATACGTCCTGTTTACAGTGGCTTGTAATTTCTCACCGACATATGGATCACTACAATTACTTTTTACGGTATATAGAGCAGTTGCGCGCAACAAAACTTATCATTAATAGCAATGTATTGAGCTTGGCATCGCTTACTCTGCGAAAAATATATCGCACGTTTGCAAAGAACAACCAACTGTATATGCTTACGCAGCCAGTTGTGCAGCATATAGCAACTGGGTTTATTACGCTATTTCTTGCAGATAATCCAACGTATAACGAAACGGGTGTTCAAGCAGCTCATGAAGGTAGTAGTTGTATGCTGTATACGGGTAAACCGTCTATTTTTATGATGGGTGACAACTATTTGGACGATATTCGTTTTAATGAGTTGGGAGTAATTGATTATCTGCAGGCAACACATCACGGCAGTACATTTACACGAAGTACGTATCAGACAATTCCTATGAGCACGGGGAAAGGCGTACTTATGATACCGAGTTCTTGTGAGCACTATAACCATCCCGACCACGTTGAGGAATATAGTATGCGCGGCTGGAAAACGCAATTGTACACTCAAGTCAAAACTATTACCATTCACCTAAAATAATTTGCCACTGATATTGTGTTTGGTTAGTATCAGTTTTGAACAGGTGACTATAATTAGGCCTTAGCTCAAGCATGCTAGGGCTTTTTTGTGCCCATTTTGCATGACTTTAGTTCTATAAACTGTCCTTTAGTGAGGAGGATACGATGAAACAAAAGTTTCAGCAATTTGGTAAGGCTATGCTTGTTCCCATTAGTCTTATAGCATTATCAGGCCTTTGTTTAGGTTTAGGCGGCGCTCTTACCTCTAAACTTACTATGACCTCGCTTGGCGTCGATTGGTCATGGTATTCTACATCGATTATATTTGCGTTTTTCTCGGTATTTAAGGGTTTGGGTAGTGTAGTTATTGGTAATCTTGGCATTTTATATGCTATTGGCTGCGCGTTTTCACTGGCAAAGAAAGAGAAAGGGTGGGCGGCTTTTTCTGCAGCTGTTGGTTATTTTGCAATGATGAATACGCAGGAAGTGCTGTTAGGTATTGCTGGTTTTAATGCTGATAATACAACAGTACAAGCGCTCGTTTCTGCTGGACTTACAACACTTGAAGCAAGTAAACAGGCGGGCTTGTACACCACTTCACTTGGTTTCTTTACGTATGGTACAGGTGTTTTTGGTGGTATTGCTATCGGCTGCATAGTTGCTTGGATAACGTCGAAATTCTACAACCAAAAGCTTCCTGTTGCGCTTTCATTTTTTGCGGGCTCACGTACTGTTCCAATTATCTCTCTTGTAGCAGGCGGTTTGCTGGGCATTATATTCTATTATGTGTGGCCAACTATTGGTGGTCTGTTTGTTAACATTGCAGCATTTGTATATCAATCGGGTTACGTTGGAACGTTCGTTTACCGTTTTTCTGAGGAATGTCTTGTCCCATTTGGTATGCATCCACTTATTTCTACGCCAATGCGTTGGACTGAACTTGGTGGCTCAGCAATAATTGATGGAACGCGTGTTGTTGGCAACAGTGCAATTCAGCTTGCACAACTTGCTTCTAACCAGAGCGATAAACTTTTGGTTCGTGCTTTTATGGCTGGTATGGGTGTTATTGACTATGCTATATTCCCAGCTGTTGCGTGTGCAATGTATGTGTGCGCAAAAAAAGAGAACAAAAAGAAGGTTGCCGGTCTGCTTATCCCAACAATCATTTCAACAGTGTTCTTTGGTGTTACCGAACCAATTTTGTTTACGTTCCTTTTTATTGCTCCGTGGCTGTACTTCTTGGTTTATGCACCTTTGGCAGGCTTGGCAGAAGTTTTGTGCGAATGGATGGGCGTCTCGGTTTTTCAGGGTAATATTAAGGATCTTATACCATTCTTACTGCGTCCTGAAAAACTGAACCTGTGGCCCTACCTCATTATTCTGCCGGTATTCTTTGTCATTACATTTTTCCTCTTTACGTTCCTTATCAAGAAGTTCAATATTATGACTCCGGGTCGAGAAGAAGAAGCTAATTCAGATGACATCCACCTCCTCTCTAAAGCAGAATATAATGCTAAGATGGCTATGAAAGCTTCTGATTCTGATGACATTAAGCTTGCTAAGGGCATCATCGCTGCTCTTGGTGGGGCTGAAAACATTGAGGATCTGGATAACTGCATTTCGAGACTTCGCGTGGTTGTACGCGATAAGGGTAAGATGGCTCCAGACGATCTTTTCAAAAAGGAACTAAAGGCAATGGGTGTAATCCATATGGGTGATAAGGCAGTTCAGATTATTTATGGCCCTGCTGTCGGCGGAATTGCAGCAGATGTTCGAGAGTTGATTGGGGAGTAGCATGATCTTTTCGGGTACTTTTAATAATGAAAAAGAGCTCGAAATACATCAACATATGCTTGAAGTGAATGGGGCTTGCTCCATTCACTTCACCCTTCTTAAAGGAGCATTTGAACACTTCTTTATTGAGGTTTGGGACAGCAATGCTTGTTTGCGAGCAGTACTAACATATAAAACAAGACTCACACGGTTTATTATTACCCCAGATGCCCGCACAACTACCAATTACTGTAAGTGCGGCGTGCTGCCGTCGGGTGAATGGTGTATTAAGGTTATAAAGCCACAGGTAGTTAATGGTGGTTACGAGTTTTCTGTTACATTTGATGAAGAGCTATGTAGTGAGGATGATAGCGTTTACATCAACCCTATGAAACAAGATTTTGCTGCAGTACATCAAAGTGAATGCCGGTGGTATAAGGGTGATCTTCACCTTCATTCAAAACATAGTGATGGCCGCGTAACTCAAGAAGAGCAAATCTTTGAAGCAAATAGGCAGGAAATGGACTATATTGCGCCAACGGAGCACTCGGCGCTTACAACCAAATATCCTCTTTGTCGGCAGCTGGTTTTACCTGCTACAGAAATGACGTGGGACAATCATGGTCATTATAATATTTGGGGCGTACGCGAATTTATTGACTATGCCTTATGTATTGATGGCGCGGCGAATAAAAACGACGCTCTTAACAGGTTGTTTTCCTATTGTCACGAGAGAGGGTATGTTGTTTCGTTAAACCATCCATTTCCCTATGGTTGGAAACTTTTGCACAATTTCGACCTTGCGAATATTTCGTGTATTGAAGTAATTAACGCGCCGCATCAGCTGAATCGCGAAGTTGATAACGAAAAAGCTTTACGCTTTTGGGATTTTCTGTGGCAACACGGCATATGCCTTATGGCTGTGGGAGGTAGCGACTCACATAAAAAGGAATACTTTTTGCATTACTCGCTTGGGTTGCCCACAACGCAAGTTTATTGTGATGGTTTGTCTGTTAATAATGTGCTAAGCGCACTTAAGAGTGGGCATACGTTTATTCATGCATTTGATGAAGCAGAAATTTGTTTTCACCGCATTGGCAATGTAAAATCCCTCGTATTACCAGGCAGCTATTTTAAGGGCACGTTTGTAATGCAGGCGCGTTGTTTGCATCCAGTTGACTGGGAGCTTATACAGAATGGCAATGTTGTATATCGAACCCATAGCGCCACATTCTACTGTGAACCAACTGTTGCAGCTGGCGATTACGTACGTTTGCAGGCACGTAAAGACAATGAAGTAATTGTCCTGGTAAATCCGGTGCACGCGATGGAAATACAACCAAAACACTGTTTTTTCCAGGATGTTCTTGCGGAGTTCAAAAAAGTTGACCACACTGTGTTTCAACCTTTGCAAAAAAATATTGCGATTAAATAACTGGGATGATTGTGATGAAAAGTAATATGTACATCATTCAGGAAGTTTTTAACCATAATGCACTGTTATGTCAGCAACAAACAACAGATGAGAATTATCTCTTTTTTGGCAAAGGTATTGGCTTTAAGCGTAAGAGGGGAGATATTTTTGTAGTCGATAAAAATGTAGAGCGTGTTTTGTTAACCTTAACAAGGGACGCTATCGACCGCTATAAATTTTTGGTAGAGCAAGTAGAGAATAAGCAACTTATCAAAATAGTTCAAAACATTGTTTTACAAGCTCAAAGCTATTTTGAACATACCATTTCGGGCGATTTGGAAATTAGCCTTCTTGACCATCTTAACTTTGCGATCCAGCGCCGTAAGCAAGGGTATGATATGCACTACCCATTTGTTAATGAGCTTAAGTTCTTATATCCAAAAGAATATACATTTTCACAAGAAGCTCTGGCCTATCTTAAAAGTGAGCTTAAAGATGACGCACCTGATGATGACGAGCTTGCCTTTTTGATTATGCACATCCACGCTGCTGTTAGTGGGAATCGCGTATCAAATGTGCTGAATTATAATCATGCAGCGGTGCGTTGTGTTGAGCTGTTAGAGCAAATGGAACATATCACAATTGATAGAAGCACAGTTTATTATAGTAGGTTTTTAAGACATGTAATTTTTGCTTTGCAACGCAGCAGAGATGGGCAAACAATTAAAAATGTCATGCTAGACAATATCAAAAAATCATTTTCTCATGAATTTGAACTCGGGCAAGCGTTAGCGCTCTATGTTAAAAAGACCTTGCGACTTACGTTAGATGAAGATGAGATTGCGTATTTAGCGCTGCATATTTATAGCATGCTTCATGATAAATAGTTACTGGATGCCCTAGTGATTGCTGGATGCCACATTAACCGGCACAGTGCAAATGAAACACAGCATAGATGAAACATAGTGTAGATGAAAGAGAGTTTAGAATGTTTTCATTATTTAAGAAAAAAAGTTTAGAAGTATATGCGCCTGTAAAAGGTGTAATTATGGCAATGGCAGACGTGCAAGATCCTGTTTTTGCACAGAATATGATGGGTGAAGGTATTGCCATTCAGTATGAAGAAGGCGATGCGTATACACCAATAGAAGGAACGGTTGCTTCAGTTATAAAACCCTCGTATCATGCATTTGGTATGCAGGCGGCTTCGGGGCTTGAAGTTTTAGTACATGTTGGACTAGATACAGTTACTCTTGGTGCGGGCATATTTGAGCCTCTTGTTAATCAAGGTGATGAAGCTCACATGGGAGATAAGCTTTTAACAATCAATAAGGATGCACTGCATCAATCTGGGCTAACGCTAACCACACCTATTGTAATACTCTCGAATGACCATATTAAGCATGTGGAGTATTGTGTTGCGCCTGGGGATAAAGCCGTGCCAGGTGAAACACTTATTATGCGTTGCGAGGTGTGCTAGCTTTTAGATTCTGCTCAAATTACGCTGTACATGAAATGCGATAGAAGCTGCAATATGCACTGCCTTGCAAACCCCGCAAGGCAGTGCGTTTTTGTGGATAACCTGCCAGTTAGAAGTCACTATCGCTGTCGTCCGTGTCATCAGAGCCGTCAAAATCATCGTCTGAGTCATCCGAATCATCCGAATCGTTGTCTTGGGGATAATCATCCGAGCTAAACGGGTTGTACGACCCTGTGCCAAAAGGATTGTCGTCATAGTGGTTATCATCATCGTTATCGTCGCTGTTGTCACTATTGAACGAACCGTCGCCGCGGGAATCATCGCCGCCATCACGGCCGCTGAACGAGCCGCCAGCCGATCCGCCTGCCGCAGCCGCCGCATCTTCAAGCGCCTGCGCGAGTGCCTGCTTTTCCTTCACCCCAAGCTCAAGCTGCCTTTCCTGCGGCGAGCGCTCAATCGACCGCGCAATTCCCACAAACACATCGTCCTGCGTTAAGTTAAACATGTGCCGCACAAAATTCCGCGCCACGCTAAATAGCTCGGCATTTATCGCCGCTTTGGTACCCTTAAGCAAAAACGAAATTGTCTGCTTTGTAGGCGCAATGGGAATGTTGTACGCTTGCAAAATTTCCTGGATGTCGTCGGTTGGAATGTGTTCAACATCAAATCCATCGTTATGAATAATCACCGGCACAATGCGACCCTCACTCAGATACATGTGCGCCGGGGTCGCTGACGCCTCCTCAAGCTCGGGCAAAAAGTGAACAGCCAGGTCATAGCACGCTTTTGCTGCAAGCTGGTGGTGCTTATAGGCCTGAATATGCGCCATGTTGTAGTATGCAAACGCCAGGCTTTCGTTTTCGTGGGCAAGCTGCATAAGCTGGCAAATTTGCGTTTGTGCTTCGTCCACTTTTTTAGCATGGACGAGGCTATTTATAAGCACCATGCGTGCCCGCGTATCAACGGGCGCAATATCCACAAGGCGTTGCGCTTGCACAATTGCCTTGTTGAGCTGCTGTTTTTCGCCATATGCTACCGAAAGGCACATACGCGCCTCAAAAAGCGCATCGGGGACGAGCATAACGGTTTTGTTGTGGCGCACGTTGCGCACATTGCTTACGAGCCCCGTACGGGCGGGAAACTTGCTGGTACGCTTGTCGATACGCGTACGTCCGTCGCCAACTGCCTGTGCGCCAGCTGTGCCCGATGCCTGAACGCCCGCGTACTTAGCTGCATGCGCGCGCCATGCACGTTCAGCATCACATTCAACGTTGTATCGAGCTCTATCCACGTAGTTTGCAAAATACTGCCACGACACCTGCTCATCTGAGACATACGTGTCGTTCATGTCAACAGTATCAATGATAGGTTCAAGCAAATTGATTACTGCATCATATCTCCGACGGTTGCACGCCTTAACTGCCTGCTTACACGCCGTATTAAGCGCGCCGCCACTAACAAACTCATTAACAATGGCCGCCGGCTCACAAGCAAGCTCTTGGTGAACAAGTTTGGCTGCACACCTGCGTGCCGCTTCATCAATAAGCGGGTCGTTATACTTTTTTGCACAGGCAAACAGCTCACGCACATTGTGCTCATATGCGCAGGTAGACGTAGCCGCACTATACAAGTTACCGAGAAGCTCCTGGCCAATGTACATAGCACGTTCGTTTTGCGAAATGGTAAGCCCCGATGCATACTTGCTACCAAGCGCCCGCGCAGCCGCTGCCCGCAGCTTGGTGGTGTTGTCTTGAATGCTTGTGTATCTTCTCGCCGGACAAAAGCGCTGGTCTTCTATGTTGCACAAGGGGAGTATGGGGCGAAGTACGGCATCTTCGTAGCGCATTGCAGGGACAAAGCGATGGTAAATGGCCTGCAGATTTTCTGTGTGATGTAGATCAATGTTAGCCATGCGTGCACGGTCGAAATCAACCGAAAGCACGTAGTCTTTGCGCGTGGTGCTTTCACGCACCGCTTGAACCCAAACGTGCTGAATGCGTGTGGACGCACGAAATGCAAACGATGCCAAAAGCAGGGCAACACGCAGGGTATATGCGGATGCATCTTTACGACGCACTGCTTTACCTGCGGGAATAAGGTAGCTTTCGTTATACGCCATATCGTCTTCACGGATGGCAAGCAACGCAGCCCGTTGGCGTTCTTCTGAGGTGTCGTAGCGGCTTGGGTTTTTGGCAATGCGTGCGAGTTGCTTATCAATAATATTGATATATGCGTTGTGGAGAATGTCGTGGACAGACTCGGTTGTTACGAGCGATACCAGCATGGCGTCAAGCACGCGCAGGTGGAAGGTGGAGTTGTCGTCGGCATGTTCGTCATTGGTATGTTTGCGAATAAAGGGCGATTGCACAATGTGCAGTGTTGGATGCTGCCTAAACGATTTTGCAAGCGGAATGTGAGGAAATATCTTGCGATAGTCATACTCGGCATATTGGGAGTCGTCTGTAGTTGTTTTTCCAACAAAACCCGCAGCGTCAGCACCACCCGCCGTACCTGCCGTACCTGCTGCACCTGCGGAGGTTTCGCACGCGGGGTCTGCGTCCACCGAACCCATGGTGGTAAGGTAGGGCAGCGCGTCTTCATGCGTGGCAAAAAACTCAATCGCAACATTGCCATCCTTCACATTGCAGCGAAAATCTGCACGTAAACGATAGGGTAGCTGCAGCGTTTCAATTACATACGCCAAACTTTGGCGCACGTTCCACTCAGTATCAACCGTGTGTTCCTGCATCATATCGTTCTTATTTAAATAAAACGGCTCAGAAATGCGCTCGGTAAACGCACAGATGTTGCGCGCGTACGTCTGTTGAAAATTGAGCACATCTGCCGGCTCGTAATACGTATTCTCAGGATAATATTTAGTAAACAAAAGGAACAAATTAAGCGCTGTTTCGATTTTTTCAATTTGAATGCGCTGTAACAAATCGCTTGTCGGCTTTTGTTGCTGCAGGTAAAACAGCCCCGATGCAGGTGGTATAACTACGCGCACATCATCAAGATTAGCCTCGTCCGAAAAAATACCTGCCTCAGCAAGCTGCATAGCAAGTACCAGCTCGGGCATGGATACCGTTTTGTCGTCGCTATTGTGCTCGACCTGCGCTGTGCCAAACGTTGCGCCGCTCGCAGCTGCATCGGCTTCGCCGCCCATTGCATCGGCGTTTGCTTGCGCTGAGGCACCATCGGCAAGAAATCCCTGCTGCAGGTGTTCTACCTGGCTTTCTTCAAGATTAACGTCCTCGTCTTGGTCTATATATGGTACCACCGGCGAAAGATCCAAGCCCGCGCGCTCAAGCTCGCGATTATAAATTTGTGCCGTTTTTCGCGACTCCTGTGCTTGCCGCCGTTCAATATCAACAACATAGGTGCGAAGTGCGCCAATGGGGTCCATCGATTGCGCGAGAAACTCCTTAAGTGCCTGCACATGGTATTCGTCATCATCGTCTTCGGTTGTGTGCGCGCCTGTGCCGGCATCTGCGCTGGTATCCTTGCTTTTGTCCGCGTTATGAGCCATCGCGTCGTCGTTGTCCATCGCGCTATCGTCTGCATTGTTGGCATCTTCGTCCTCGTCGCGTTCGCTCATAATCGTGCGAAAATATTCCAAATCCTCATCGGTTGGAACAAATTCATCACAGTCGTATTCTGGCTCCGGCTCTTTGGGCACAACGTACGACGCAATTGAGCTGGTAATACCTATTTTTCCACGTGTTTTTGCGTGCGAGGGTAGAGCGTCTTCGTTGGTGTATGAGTCGTCGCGACCAAGCTCAAGCAGGTGTGTTGTGAGGGTTTGTTCAGCGGGTTTTTGCGTTTCTACTGCTGTGGTTGTTTGTGCAGCCGTTTCGGCCGCCGCAGCCTTTTCATGCTGTCCACCTGTTACATCTATTGCATCTGTTTCAGGTTGTCTATCTGTTGCAGGCTGACTATCTGTTGCAGCCGTTGCAGCTTGACCAGCTGTTGCAGCTGGCGATACAGCCGTTTTACGTTCAGTCATTACTGATGCTGCCTGAGCTGGTGCAGCGTCTGCACCCGCGTTGACCTCAACGTTTGCACCCGCGTCTGCCTGAGCATCAGCCGCTTTATCTGCTGCTTTGTGGCGTGCACTGTTTTTGCGCAAGACATCCCACACGCCCGCGCGATCCATAAGCTCCATGGCAAGCGCACCGGCACAGATTGCCCCTACAAGCAGCGCAAACCACAGCTCAGTATACATATATGCTGCAACCAAAAAGAGTATACCTATGGACATACAAAGTATTCCAGCGTATACGCACGTTGTTTTTGTTAGTCGTACCACACTGATCCTTTCGATACATCTTTTTAGTATATAGCTAGTTATACCCACCATTGCCAAAGGCTGCAGGTATTCACTCAATATATGTAAGTATATAGATGTAATTAAAAGGATGCGCTGCGTAATAAATAGGTTGAAGTACGTGCGGTTGTATCCGTTGCTGAAGGCTCGCACCATGCCGCCTTGTGCGCCCTGGCGTGCGTGTTAAACGTGCTATTTTGAGTGGCAGCAGCAGCCTTTGTGTGCGCGCGTTTTGTGCGTAGATGATTGGCGCGTGGTAACCGTTTCGTTCATTTTTGTTACCATACGTTGTGCTACGGGACATTGCATGCTTGCAGCTCCGTCACCTGCTGCCATACGTATGCTCGTGTTTTTACGCGATTTTGTACCTAGGAAGGGCACTGCGCTTAGATGTGCCGGGCACGCGTTTTTCGACCCGCAGCTATCGCATCCGCTGCCAACAACACCGCGTGCAATGTGCAAAATGCCGCGCACAAACAGCGCGCCTATACACGCAAGTAATATGTAGTCGATACCGTGCATGCTTGTCCTTTACTATATAAAACTGCCGATAATAATGTGTATGAACATTTTAAGATTACTTTCAGCATATAGGCATGCTCATAGCTGCTTTGACATAATACCTTCGCAAAGCTGTAGATGTGCACGTTTTGCACACATCGCTATCCGTTGCTCGTAGCTGCGTACATGGTGCAATTGTGGTGGATATTAGCTTTTATAGTTCGATTTTTCAAAAAACTCTGCAGTTTGGAATGATTATGAGAAACTATCTAAAACACGGTATAAGGAGGTTGTATGAGCAGCAACAAGAATGTCGATTTTGTTTTACGGACGGTGGAAAAGCGCGGCGTCCGCTTTGTTCGTTTATGGTTTACCGATGTGCTTGGGTCGCTCAAGTCGCTTTCTATTTCGTCTGAGGATCTCGAAGAAGCGTTTGAGGAAGGCGTTGGCTTTGACGGATCGGCTGTTGAGGGCTTTATGCCTCAGGAGCAGTCGGACATGTTGGCGTTTCCCGATCCGATGACGTTTCAGATTTTGCCGTGGCGCACGCAAGACGACGATCGCGTTGCGCGTATTATTTGCGATATTAAAACCCCACGTCGCGAGCCATTTTTGGGTGATCCGCGTTCGTGCTTAGCGCGTATTTTTGCCGCTGCTCAAGATAAAGGCTACGTGCTTAACGTGGGTCCTAAGATTGACTACTTTTATTTTGACCGCTCGCGTCATGGCGTTGACGTGCGTCCAACACCGCTTGATACTGCAGGCTATTTTGACCTTACGGCGTCCGACTCGTCTACCGATTTGCGCAGAAGTACCACCACTATGCTTGAGCGCATGAGCATTCCTATCCAATATTCCTATCATTCAAATGCGCCCTCGCAAAACAGTGTTGAGCTGCGCTATACGGACGCGATGAGCTGCGCCGATAACATTATGACGGCGCGCTTGGTTATTCGTCAGCAGGCGTTCGAAAATGGACTGATGGCGTCGTTTATGCCAAAGCCATTTACCGAGCATTCGGGTTCGAGCATGTATTTGTATCAGTCGCTTTTCGATCAAGAGGGAACTAACCTGTTTTGGGCGCCAAAAACAACAAACGTTGCGCACTTATCACCCCTTGCACAGCATTACGTAGCAGGGCTTTTAAAGTATGCGCCCGAATTTACCCTTATTACCAATCCGTGCGTTAACTCATATAAACGCCTGGTAGCTAATGGTGAAGTGCCGGTGTACACCACTTGGGGCCGCAAAAACCGTTCGGCGCTGGTGCGCGTGCCAATGCACAAACCGGGCAAGCATCAATCTACCCGTGTTGAGCTGCGCAGCCCCGACCCAACAGCAAATCCTTATCTTGCACTTGCAGTTTCGCTGGCAGCTGGTATGAAGGGTATTGAGGAAAACCTCGATATGCCTGTAGAAGCGCCCATCGATATTGAAAAGTTGAGCGTTGAGGAGCGTCGCGAGCAGGGTTATTTGCGTCTGCCAAAGAGCTTGGGAGAGGCTATTGCACTGTTTGAGCAAAGTGATTTTTGTAAGGAAGTGCTAGGCGAGCACGTATATTCCTACGTGTTAAGCGAAAAGAAAAAAGAGTGGGACGAGTACTGTTCTGTTGTTACCGACTGGGAGTGTAAAAAGTTTTACATTGGCGTGTAACTGCAAAAGTTCAAGTTCAAGTTCAAGCAAAGTTCAAGTTCAGGTAAAGGTTCAAGCAGAGGGTAACGAAGAAACTAACAGTTCAAGTAGGGGCTAACACGTAGAGACTGCATCACAAGTGGCTGCTCTACTTAAGGGAAGGAAGCGCAATGCACCATAAAAATATCTTATTTGTGGCAGAAACACGACGATGCGTTCCTATTATGCGCGAATTAAAACAGGCACTTGACGTGTCCATTCTTTCAAGCGCATCTGCTACGCTGCCGCAAGCGCTTAACAGTGAGCATGTATTCGACTGTATTATTATCGACATGCAAGATATTCAAAATGATGTATACACTCGCATTGACGCTTACATAGCCGAGCACCCTACGGTTGGTACGCTGGTGGTTCAAGACAAAAACGCCCTTAACAAGCTGCGGTTTTTTAATAACACCAAAAACGATTTTATTGTAAGCGATGCATCGGCGCACGAGTTTCAGGCACGATGTGCGCTGCTTATGTGGAACGGCGGCGAAGAAGCGCCCGATGATGAAATTAGCATCGACAACATGACCATTAATCTTGCCACCTACCAGGTATATATCGACGACAAACCGGTTGACCTTACGCTGATGGAGTATTCGCTGCTGTCGTTTTTGGCGTCGCATCCGGGTCGTGCGTACTCACGCGAAAAGCTGCTTCATCAAGTGTGGGGCTTTGAATATTGCGGTGGTACGCGCACGGTTGACGTGCATATACGTCGCGTGCGCTCAAAAGTAGGTCCGCAAGTTGCATCGCACATTGGCACCGTGCGTGGCGTTGGCTATCTTTTCCGCGCGTAAAACATACACGTATGCGCTCATAAGGAGCAGATATGGTATACGCAGGTTTTCGTTAAGCTTACATACAGCTATGTGGATGCATTTCGTGCATCAGCTTAAATACGATTCAGTATCGCGTATAGCGCGTGTGTTTGCGCGCGTGCCCATGCAGGGTGGCTATAATAGCCACAACGCCACCGTGCGCATACGATTTGCTACAGAAAGGTAGTTACTATGAGCAACGATATACATAACGAACACGAATGCTCATCGGCTACAGAACCGATAATGCCCACCGTTTCTCATGTGGGCGATGATGTAGAGCATGCTGCACCAACCATGCCACTGCAAACGGCGCAGGATAAGGCACCTGTTGTGCCTGTATGTGCTCCCGCCTCGGGCGTGCAACCTGGTGCGCCTGATGCGATTGCCGAGCCTGTTGTCCCCGTAGCTCCCGTTGCAGCCGCCACGCCGCGTGTAGCCGCAGCTCCCGCCGCCACGTCTGCGATGCCCGTTCCACCCCAGATGTCTACGCCTGCCTCACACGCACACAAGCCCACATCCGCACCCGCGCGCAAACTCGAACATATTGCATGTGCCCTGCTTATTGTGGTTATTGTTATCGCCACTGCGGTGTTTGGGTTTAATCAAATTAAATCGTATGTAAGTAAGTACGATAACACCGCTGCAAGCATAAACGCCCAGCAGCAATCTTCTGCAGGCCCAGGTCAGCCTATCGATGTAACTACTGCGCGCGAAGCTGCAAAAAAAGCGTTGCCAAGTGTTGTATCAATTGGTGTTGCCAAGCAGGATGCCTCGGGCGTGGGCTCGGGTGTGCTGCTCGATAAAGACGGCAATATTCTTACAAATTACCACGTAATTGAGGGTGCGCAAAAAGTTTCGGTAACTATCGGCAACAAAACGTACCCAGCGCAGGTTGTAGGTAGCGATCCTTCTAGCGACCTTGCGGTTGTAAAGGCCGATCTTAAAGGTGCTCAAGTAACGCCTATTAAAACTGCCGATTCAGATAAGCTGCAGGTGGGCGATTGGGTGATGTCGGTTGGTAGTCCTTACGGCTTAAACCAGTCTGTTTCTGCAGGTATCGTAAGCTCTCTTGCGCGCAACCAGTCGCTTACCACCAAGGGCGGCGCAACTACGCTGTACACCAACCTCATCCAAACCGACGCCTCAATTAATCCGGGTAACTCCGGCGGTGCGCTGGTAAATAGTTCGGGCGAGCTTGTGGGCATCTGCACACTGTTTTCGTCTACGTCGGGCGCGTTTTCGGGCATTGGATTTGCTATTCCGTCTAACTATGCAACCAGTGTTGCTCAAAAAATAATTAAGGGCGAAAAAGTAACTCACGCCTATATTGGTTTGTCGATGCAAACCATTAATCCGCAAAACGCGGAGCACTACCGCCTGCCGGTGAGTGCCGGTGCGTTTGTAGCCGACGTTGCGCAAGGCGGTCCTGCCGAAAAAGCGGGCATTCAGCGTGGCGACATTATTACCAAGGTTAACGATAAGGCAATTACCTCGGCAGATAGCATGTTGCTTGAAGTGCGTTCGCACGAAATTGGGCAAACAATTGCTGTTACGGTAAAGCGTGGCGAAGAAGAAAAAACATTCAATGTAACGTTGGGCTCTGATGAGCAGTTGCAAGAGCTGCAAAAAAAGATGCAGCAGCAACGTATGCAGCAGCAACAAGGAAATCCGCTGGGTGCGCCTGACGGCAATGGCGGCATGAATAAGCAGGAGCTTATACAAAAGCTAAAAGAGTACTTGCAAGAGCTAAACTAGCATGCTTGTGCGCTGAGCGGCAGCTGCGGCGTAGCGGAAGTGAGTAGCTGCGCCGTAGCTGCGTCGTAATTGCAGGTAGCTGCGGCAATCAGTTACCACGTGTGCCGCGCGCCGAGGAATGGTAACAAGGTAAGGGAGTTTTTTGTGGCACACACTCAACCAAACCAAGAAGCACATAACCCGTTGCTTGAGCTGCTGCAACAAGCGCAAACTACGTCTGTAGCAGGAAAAACGTCTGTGCAGAGTGCACAACCTACACAGTCTGCACAACCTACACAGCCTGCACGATCCGCAGTAACCCCGCAGCCCACGCAGCCGCAGCCAGACATGAGCGAGCTAGATGCCTCGCAGCAGGAGCCGCCGGTTGATACTCACGCAACAGTAGCGGCGCTTCGTGTGCCGGAGCTTCGCCGGCTGCTTACCTATCACGCGTGGCGCTATTACGCGCTTGACGATCCGCTTATTAGCGATGCGCAGTTTGACACCTATTTGCAGGAGCTTATTGCACTTGAACAGGCGCACCCCGAGCTTGCTTCTCCAACGTCGTATACGCAGCGTGTGGGTGGCTTTGTGTCGCGCCAATTTGCTGCGTGCACGCATGCCAAGCGCATGTATTCCATAGACGATGCCATGAACCTCGATGAACTCGACTTATGGCTTGAACGTACCTGCGATGCGCTTGCTAAACTTGCCGAAACCTATGATGATGCGTCTGATGATGCACCTGAGGACACAAGCGCTGCAGCTCAAGCTGCGGCGGCTGCGCGCGCACGCATGCGCCAGGCGCTGCTTTCACCAACGTTTACCTGCGAACTTAAGATTGACGGCTTGGGCATTGCGCTTACGTACGAAAGCGGTCAGTTTGTTCGTGCGGCAACGCGTGGTGATGGGGCTGTAGGCGAGGACGTGAGCGCTAACGTGCTTACCATTGCCGATGTGCCGCGTGCGCTTAAGCCGCAGGGGCTTGCGCACGTGCGCAATAGCGGTCTTAACTATGCGCTTGAAGTGCGCGGCGAAGTGTATATGCCCAAACAAAGTTTTGTCCGCTTAAACGAGGAGGCAGATGCGCAGGGTACCGCTACGTTTGCCAACCCGCGCAATGCTGCTGCTGGATCGCTTCGCCAAAAAAATCCCGAAATAACTGCTCATCGCGACCTTAAAACCTTTATGTATGCCGTGGCTACGCGCGACGGTCTTGATGTGCATACACAGCACGAGTTTTTAGATTGGCTTGCCTCGTGCGGTTTTAGCACCAATACCAAGTTTGCTGTGTGTCACAGCGCGCGTGAGGTGCACGATTTTTGTAAACGTGCACTTGAGCACCGCAGCGAGCTTGATTATGACATCGATGGTGTGGTGGTTAAGGTTGATAATATGGCCGCGCAGGACGCAATGGGCTTTACTGCACGTGCTCCACGCTGGGCAATTGCGTATAAGTTTCCGCCCGAGCAAAAGCAAACCCTGCTTCGCGATATTTGCATACAGGTGGGGCGTACTGGCGTGCTTACTCCCGTTGCCGAGTTTGAACCCGTGCTGGTAGCAGGCTCAACCATTGCACGCGCTACCTTGCACAATCTCGACGAAGTTACTCGCCGCGACGTGCGTGTGGGCGATACCATTATTGTGCATAAAGCGGGCGACGTTATTCCCGAAGTAGTGGGGCCGGTGCTTGAGGGCGCAATGGCCGAAGAACACGCGGCGCGCCCGCGCTGGCAAATGCCCCGTGTGTGCCCAAGTTGTGGCAGTAGTGTTGTGCAAGAGGATGGCGAAGTAGCGTTTCGTTGCGTGTCTATCGATTGTCCTGCGCAGGCAAAAGAGCGCCTGGTACATTGGGTAAGCCGTAAGGCGATGGATATCGACGGCTTGGGCGAGGAGCTCATCATAAAGCTTATTGGTCGCAGCCTTGTGCGCGACGTTGCCGATTTTTACGACCGTCTTACCTGCGATATGATTGCCAAGCTCGATACTGGCCGCTATTACAAAACGAGTACAGGGGCTCATAACGAGGGCGATCCAATTCTTGTGGGAAGTACAGTTGCAACAAAAATTTACGCGCAAATTGAGGCGTCAAAGCAGGCGGGCTTGGCGCGCGTATTGTTTGGCCTGGGCATTCGTCACGTTGGTCAAAATGTAGCGGGGCTTATCGCAGCGTACGCAGGCAGTTTATCGCAGCTTATGGCTGCTCAGCCCACCGAAATTGCATCAATTGACGGCGTGGGGCCAAAAATTGCAGAAAGCGTGCATAAGTTTTTATCGATAGAACAAAATCGTACCGTTATTACGCGACTTGCTGCGGCGGGCGTGCGGTTAAGCGAGCGAGAGGATGCAGCTCCTACTGCGCAAACGCTGCACGGCTACACCTTTGTGCTTACCGGCACGCTTGATGGCATGGCGCGCACCGATGCTGCCGATGCGCTGCGTGCGCTTGGTGCAAAGGTGAGCGGTTCGGTGTCGAAAAAAACATCCTTTGTCATTGCGGGCGAAAACGCCGGATCTAAGCTTGATCGTGCCCATGAGCTGGGCGTGTGCGTTATAGGTAAGCCTGAGCTCGACGAAATTTTGCGTCAAGGCGCGCTTCCCGAAGCACTGTTTGCGATGCTGCAGGTGTAGGTGTCCGTTCGTGCACATGTCGTATGCTTTTTGCACAGATTGTGTGACATCGCAAGCACGCGGGCAGTATCGTTCATACTGTACTTGGCAGTTTGCCCGAGCACAACGAAAGGTATTAAAGGAGTATTATGAGCAGCGAACATACATTAGCCGATACGCGTCAAGCATCAAGTGCCTTTGGCTTATCTGTGAGCGAAGGTCACATGCCGTATCTTGGATACAAAACATACTATCGTGTGGTAGGCGACATCGAAGCATCCCTTGCAGCTGGCATGGCTCCTCTTGTGGTTTTGCATGGTGGTCCAGGTTCTACCCACAATAACCTCGAAGTTCTCGACGAACTTGGCTTAAATGGTCGTGCCATCGTGTTTTATGACCAGCTTGGTTGCGGTAAGTCCTACCTTGCCAATCATCCCGAATTGTGGGTTGCGCAAACGTGGGTAAACGAGCTCAAAGCGCTTATTAACCACCTTAACATCAGCGAATATTACCTGCTCGGACAGTCGTGGGGCGGCATGCTGCTGCTTGAGTACACGCTGCAAACAAAGCCGCAGGGTCTTAAGGGCTGCATTCTTTCGTCTACGCTGCCTGCCTCTCAACTTTGGGCGAGCGAAAACCATCGCCAGGCGCGCATGTTGCCACTCTCTGAATGGAGTGCGCTGTGTGCGGCTGAGCGTACGGGCGATTTTTCGTCGCAGGCATATCAGCAGGCAATTGACCACTTTATGGAGTTGCACTGCTGCGATTCTTCGTATGATGAGGATGCACCCGAGTGTTTGCGCCGCAAAAAGAAATTTGGTCAAGAGGCATATGAGGTGGCGTGGGGTCCCAACGAGCTTAACGCAACGGGTACGCTGGCCTCGTGGAATGTTATTGATAGGTTGCACGAAATTGAGCAGCCAACGCTTATTATTAGCGGTACCGACGACGAGTGCACGCCGCTTATTGCAAAAACCATGTACGACGCAATACCGCACAGTACCTGGGAGTTGTTTGAGGGCTGCCGTCACATGTGCTATATTGACGACAATCCGCGTTACATTCGTGTGGTAAAGCATTTTCTTGAGAAAAACGATAAGTAAAAGCAGGTTGTAACTCGTTTGCGCTCGCGCGTGCAGCTTGCGTGTTGCCTGCTGTGCGCGCGGGCGCATTATGCTGCACTTTTTCAGCAATTTCTGAAAAGTGCACAGTAAATCGTCTGAAAAGTGCATAATGATTTGTCTGAAAAGTGCTCAATAAAAAATGCAGCCAGCACGTATGCTAGCTGCATTATTTAGTTCGACCGTGTTTACTGCACTACGGCACGCGTGCTGCAGATAATATGCAGGTAGAAGCCTTGCGGCGGTTACGCTTTATTGGTGCTGCCGAGGTTGTCCATGTGCGAGCACACAAGCGCGTACACTGCGTCCATAGCCGGCGTGAGCGACTTTTTGGGATCGAAGGTTTCGGGGTGAGCACCCATGTATTTCATCATACCAGCGGTAAACACCTGACGAAGCTCAGTTGCGTAGTTAACCTTGCAAATTCCGTTTGCGATTGCCTCGCGTACCTGGTCGTTTGGCACACCCGATGTGCCGTGAAGAACCAGGGGCAGTGATGTGTGTGCGGCAATTTCTTTAAGAATGCCCTGCTCAATGTGGGGTTCACCCTTGTACACACCGTGAATGGTGCCAACGCCCACAGCAAGCGAGGTGCAGTGTGTGCGCTCAACAAATTCTGCCGCCTGGTCGGGGTCGGTGTAGGGGTTTTCATTTGCAACGAGTGGGCCGTCGTCCTCTTTACCGCCAACTTTACCAAGCTCGGCTTCAACAGGCAGGTTGATGGGGCCTGCAACCTTGGTAACTGCTGAGGTAACAGCAAGGTTGTCCTCGTAGGGTACGTGCGAGCCGTCGATCATAACCGAGGTGTAGCCTGCGCGCATTGCTTGAACGCAGCGCTCAAAGGTGTCACCATGATCCAAGTGCAGCGCTACAGGAACCGAAACAGCCTCGGCGGCCACGGTTACCATTGCTTTAAAGTAGTCTAAACTTGCATAACGCAAGGTACCAGGGGTCGTTTGCACGATGATTGGAGAATTTTTGTCCTGAGCGGCGCGAATAGCAGCCATAACGAACTCAAGATTTTCAACATTAAAAGCACCAACGGCATAATGACCCTCATATGCTTTTTGCAGCATTTCCTTCGTTGAAACTAACATGCAAACCCCTTTCAAGAGTTTTTACATACGTACATTGCATACGTAAAACAGTAGTAATTATGTTGTATCACGTATTGAGGAATAAGTGGTTGATACCAGTTGAGGTGCACACAAATTCCGCGTATACTTACGGTAGCAGCGCACCCAATGAGGGCGCTGCAGCGCTGCGCCCGCCATTGCGGCGAAGAAGTTGCACTGTATACATGGTTTACCATCAGACTGGAGTTCACATGATTGTCACTGTTACGATGAATCCATCTATCGACACACGCTATAGCCTTGATACTCTTACCCTTGATGATGTTAATAGGGTACAAGCGCACAAAACTGCAGGTGGTAAGGGTATTAACGTGGCACGCGTGCTGCAAGAGCTGGGAAGTGACGTGCGTGCGATGGGTCTTGCGGGAGGATGCATGGGTGTGCTTCTCGAAAAACTTATGGATGCCGACGGCACGCCGCACGAGTTTACGCACATTGCTGGCGAGACGCGCACGTGTGTAGCGGTGCTTCACGAGGGCAAGCAAACTGAGCTTTTGGAAGCCGGTCCTGAGGTTGCAAACGATGAGCTTGAGGCGTTTACCAGCACGTTTGCACGTGCACTTTCGCAGGCTGAGGTAGTTACTATGTCGGGTTCGCTGCCGCGTGGCGTAGATCCGCGCTATTACGTGCAGCTTATCAAAGAAGCTCACAAGCAGCACGTTCCTGTGCTTCTCGACACGTCGTCGCCAGCGCTTGATTATGCGCTTGAAAGTGATGTGAAACCGTTCCTTATTAAGCCAAATCTCTCGGAAGTAAATGCAATGTTGCATACGTCGTTTACCCCACATGAACTGCATCAACTTGCCGATACCATTGAGGCCGACGCTCGTTTTGTAGGTATTAGCTGGGTGGTTATTTCGATGGGCAAGGACGGTTTATTTGCGCTGCATAATGGCAAGCGCTTGCGTTTGCATGTAGCGCCTATTTCCGCAGTTAACGCAACTGGTTCGGGCGACTCCACCATTGCCGGTTTTGCATATGCCTTAACCAAACAAAAAGACCCCATCGAGGTGCTCAAATATGGCGCTACCTGCGGTACGCTTAATGCGCTCGAAGCAAAAACGGGGTATATTAATTGCAATAATTGGGCCAAAATATACGATGGCTGCCGCGTTGAGGAGCTGTAACACGGTTCTTTTGTGCATGCTCACGTTTTTGGGAATGCATGTGTTACCTAATTCAGGTTACTAATTACAGCATAAATCCGTTGCGAAGAGCCGCTCGACCAAATCCTGCAAAATCGCATATGTCCTGTTGAAGAAGGGCGTCGCCATCCTTGGTAGAGGTAAGCCCGCCCGCCATGAGCACCGGCACGTTAAAGCGCGCATCACCCGTGATAGCTGCGGTGTGAGCGCTGTCCACGTTGTCCGTGCTCGTGCCGTTTGCAGACCCCATACGCTGCGCAAACTCACGCTTAATTGCCGCGCAGGTTTCGCTAAAATAGCCAAGCGGATACGCCGGGTTTGTATCGTGACGGCTTACATCGTGAATGCCGCCCGATATGTCCAGGTAATCGATGTACGGCGCCAATATGCACGCCGCCTGCACGGCGTCGCTTAGTGTGTTGCCGCCGTCCTCATAATCGCGCGCGCCAAGACGCACAAACAAAGGAAAGTCGGGAAGCTCGCGGCGAATTGCCTGCAAAATTTCGCAATGAAAGCGCAACCGGTTTTCAAGACTTCCGCCGTAGCTGTCGTTGCGCTTATTTACCAGCGGCGAGTAAAACTGGCTTAACAAATAGCCGTGCGCCGAATGTATTTCCACGCCGTCAAAGCCAAACGCCTGAGCACGTTTTGCCGCCGCAACAAAGTCGTCTACCAGGGATGATATTTCGCTGCACGAAAGCTCGCGGACGGCAGTAGGCTTGCCCGCGCGCATAACGACCCCCGCACTTGGGCCTGTAAGCTGCGGCAGCGTGGCTCGGGTTTGCTGGCCTGCGTGTGAGAGCTGCATAATTGCAGGTACATTGTGTTGGTGAATCGCTTGGGCGATGGCTTCAAAGGTGTGACGATCTGAGTTGTGCTCGCCCGCGCCATTATCGAGCTCGCCATGGGCATCCATGGCAGCATCCGCCGCCGCGTCGATGCCCATTTGTTTTGGCGACGCTTTGCCACTTTTGTTAACGTACGCATGCTCCAATATCACCAGGCCAAAGCCCTTTTGCGTCATGGTGTTGTAATAGCTAATGAGCGCTTCGCTGGGGTGCCCGTCAATGGAGCCCTCGCGCGCCATGGCAGGCAAAAACCAGTGATTCCGCAGGTGAGCGAAGTGGTTTTTGGTGGCGTGTGTAACGGTGTAGGTGGTATGTTGGGTCATGGGCGATCCTTTTCGGGGCGTTGTTGCCTGCGTGCGTTCGTGCAACCGCGTGCGTTCGTGCAACGTAAGTGTATCATGCTCCAGGTTGTTTCACATGTTGAGCAAAGGCGTGGTGCCGTCTCAGGTGGTGCCTGGTGGTGCCATGTCATCGTCCCGCGTGTCGTGCACCCCGCGTTTTAGTGTAGCTAACCCAAAAAGTTAACAAAGAGAATAAATAACAACTCAGTATGAATTACTGGTATGTATACAAAAATACGTGTATATGCACGTAATACCACTAACGTTTACGACAAATATGCCACCATTAAGCGAAAAATAAGGGAGGGAGGCTTTCAATAGTTGATATTGTGAACGTGTATCCATGTCAGAGGGAAGAAGTTCTCCATGTATAAACACGTTCAAAACAATCACAATCATCGTCCGCTGCATGCGAACGGTGTAGCTGTAGCATCCGCCGAAACCAATCAAACACTCCCGTTAGTTTCGCGTTGCACGTCGCGCATTCACGTGAATATGCGCTGCATAAACCCTATTTTATCTTTACGCACACGTCCTCACGTTATTGCAGCGCTTGCATGTAGCTGCGCGTTGAGTGCAGCGCTTGTATGTACATATGCAACAACTCAGTTGTATGCACAGCAGCAACAAACGCCTACGCTCGCGCAAAATACCAGCGAGCAAACGCAGGCACAATATAAATTGTATCCAACGCCGCATAGCTACACTACAACTAAAGATGTGGTGTCTTTGCCCAGCTACGCTCATGTTTATGCAGAAAAAGGTATAGATGGCGATACGTATAATCGTCTAAAGGAAGCGCTTAGCCAGCAACAAATGGACATTGTTGATGACAAGCAAAGCGCGTCGCTCATGCAAACTCCTGCCGAGGTATACATGGGTATTCACGGATCGGGCGACAAGGCTGATGCGCTCTATAACGACTTGGTAAAGCAGGGTGCAATCACCGATGGAGGTATGTGGAACAATATCGATCCATATACGCTATGTGTACTTCCTGCAACTAGCACAACGCCTGTCCGTATTGTTATTTTGGGCAAGGACAGCGATTCGGCGTACTATGGTGCAACAACCTTGTACCATTTGCTTTCGGTGTTGCCTGGTTCAACATTGCGTAAAACAGTTATTAACGACTGGGCCGATGTAAAAACGCGCGGATTTATTGAGGGCTATTACGGCAATCCTTGGAGCGTGCAAGATCGTATTAACCTTATGAAGTGGGCAGGCTATTACAAGCTTAATGCCTACGTGTATGCGCCAAAAGACGATCCAAAGCACAACAAGCACTGGCAGGAATTATACACGCCAGAAGAACTCAAACGCGTTATTGAACCTTTGGCAAAAGCTGGAAATGAATCGAAAACACGCTTTTTGTATGCGTTGCATCCATTTATGTACGATCCAATTACCTCGGCAAACTATGATACAAAAGTTGCCATTCTCAAAAAGAAATTTAAACAAACCATCGACCATGGTGTGCGTCAAATTGCTATTTTGGCAGACGATGCCGGCAATCAGGGTGCAGATTTATACACACGCCTTCTCAAAGATATGAGCGATTGGATTCAGGGGCTCCAAAAACAAACGACTAAGGATGGCGCGCCGCTCTACCCAGGTCTAAAAGACACCATTGTATTTTGTCCTGTAAATTACATGGGCTACGGTGAAGGCTGGTATAAGAATTTGCCGAGCAATATTCAGGTAATTAATACAGGCGGTCGTGTATGGGGCAAAATCGATCGCAATTTTGCAACTTCGTTTAAGAATAATTCGAGCCGTGCACCGTTTATGTGGATAAACTGGCCGTGCTCAGATAACGATAAAAATGCCCTTCACATGGGTGGTCACGATAACTTCCTTGGTAGCGATCTTACGCCAGGCGAGGTAGAAGGCGTTGTTATTAACCCGATGCAGGAGTCGGAGCCCTCAAAACAGGGCATGTTTATGACCGCTGATTTTACGTGGAACTTGTGGAAATCAACGAAACACAGTGCCCAAACGTGGGATGATTCATTTAGCTATATCGATCACAATAACGGCCGTGAAACACGTTCGTCCAAAGCGTATAAACTTATTTCCGAAAACATGCGCCGTATGTTTGGTGGTGGCACAACCTGGGACAATGATGAGTCGCAGGCAATGCAAGACAAGCTTGCTGCGTATAGTGCTGCAGCTAAAGCATCAAACTTCACAGCGAAGCAGGCACAAGAGGTAAAAGATCTGTTAGCTCCACTTGAGCAGGCAGCCATTCAATATGCCGAAAATCCAGGCAATCCATACACGTATAACCAAATTAAGCCGTGGATAGATGCGTGGAAAGACCTGCTTTTGAGTGTGCGTGAAAACTGCGACGCTGTTCTTGCAAAAGAAGCAAACAATACGTCGGCGATGCTCGAGCATGCTTCGCAGGGATATGCTGCGTTTAAGGCGTATCAATCACATGGTTTTCACTACATCGATCACACGGAATATGCCCGTGTGGGCAAGCGCACTGTTGAGCCATTTGCCCGCGAGCTTAACGAGTTTGCCGTGCGTATGACGCAAGAAAAACTCAATCCAAATAAGGTGTTTACTACATATGTAACAAATCGTAGTGATACGCCTGAAGGTGGCGAGGCGACAAGCGTACTTGATGGCAACCCTTCAACAAAGCTTATTTACAAGTCGCCAAATAAGCTTACCAGTGGCACGTATTTTGGCGTTACGCGCAATAAGCCGTTTGATATAACGCGTGTAACGTTTACACAAGGTCAGGGTCGCGACTTTATGGATTCGGCAAAGCTGCAGTATTTTGATGGTAAAACGTGGAAAGACGTTGAAGGCCAAACAAATCTTGGTGGATCGTCGCTGGTAGATGTAAAGGGGCTTACCCTAAAGCAGGTGTACGGCGTGCGTCTTATTGCAACACGCGACAACAAACAAGATGCATGGCCAACGATTGCCGATATTGAGATAAACCGCGACGATACGAAAAAGATAACTACGACGGTGGATCTTATTAACCTTCAAGAGTATCAACAAAACAAGAAAGAATACGTGCTTGATGGGCAGCAATCAACGCTTGCATGGCTGCATGAGCCAGGAGGCTCCAATATTAAGAGTGGTGATGCGGTGCAGCTGAATTTCTCATCGCCAAAAACTATCGACAAGATTTTCGTGCGGCAAGGCTATAAGCCAGGTGGCTCAAAGGGCGATACGCTGCAAGCTGGCGTGGTTGAATATAGCTGCGGTAATGGAAAAAACTGGAAACAGGCAGGTACAATTGGTAGCGATAACGACAAAACGTACGATATCGAAAAAGCAGCTGTTACCAACATTCGTGTGCGCTCAACTAAAGATACCAATGCGTGGTGGGTGTTAAACGACATCACTGCCCACGAAGTAGTAAAACCAAAAACTGCAGCTTTTTCAAATATTGAATCGCCCAGCATTGTTGCCATTAGTTCGGATGCAAAAGACAACGTTATTTCGTTGAGCAATGCCACACAAAAGCTCGAAGCAGGCGATTATGTAGGCGCCGACTTGGGCGCAATTCGCCAGCACGTAACGGTAACAGGCGCACCCCAACTTCCGGCGGGCGTTAAACTCATGTATTCTGAGAACGGCCTTGCGTGGAGCGAGTATGCCAATAAGCCTGTAACAGCGCGTTTTGTTGCATGGCGTGCAACTAATGCGGCGCAAATTACCACCAATAACACAAGTATTAGCTTCGATGTAAAGCATGCACCCTCAACCGTGTCAAGCGATATTGGCACTGTTAATGCAAAAGCCCTGTTTGATGGTGACATTTCGACTACATTCAAAAATACGCAATGTCCTAAAGAGGGACAAAAAGTTGTGTTCGACTTGGGGCAAGAACGCCACATTACCAGCCTTGCATACTATGTGCCCGAAACCTCGCTTGACTTTATTCGCGACGCTGTGATTGAAGCTGCCGATTCTAAAGACGCGCCTGATAGCGACTGGCATAAGGTGCTCACGATAAACGGCAAAACGAAAGTTGAAAACGTTTGGACGGGTGATACAGCAAAAGAGGCACCCTGGCTTACGCACGACTCTAAAAACCCGGGTAACGTGTATACGTCAAATCCAAAAACCGACGACACGGCAAAAAATGCTAATGATATAAACGGTACCAAGCCGCTTGATGTACACGCTCGTTACCTGCGTATACGCTTTACGTCAACCTACGATTTTCGTTGGGTGGAGTTTGGCGAGCTGCTCATTAACGCAGGCGAGCATCCAAGCACCTACAGCAATGCAGATATTGCAGCCACCGATCAAGGCACAGCGTCACTTGCAAACTTGCTCGATAACGACACGTCTACTACGTGGAAGAGCGCAAAGCAACAAGGCGAGCTTACGTACAATGTAAGCGATCCAAAAACGCCGCAAGGCGCAGCTAAGCAAGGCGTTCGCATTACGTGTGTGGGCAAGCCTTCGGGCGCAAAAGTTACCGCACATGTGTACACCGATGACAATTACAATCAAACAACAGATGTTACTTTAGGGTATCTTGACAATTTGCTGAATGAATTTAGTTTTACTCAGCTTCCAAAGCCAAAACCAACAGCAAGCAAGCGCACCGCTCGCGCTGCTAATGGCAATGGTGGCCCTGTGGTAAAAAGTATTACCATTGACTGGAAAGGTGCGCCGCTTGAGCTATCTGAAATTACGCTTATGGATACCGCGCGCTCAGCAACCACAGACGACGTAACTAAGCTTTCTAGCGCGCTTGATGCCGCACAAAAGATTAACACCACAACCTGGACACAAGGTGCAAAAGATGCACTAACACATGAAATAGCAGTTGCAAAGCGCATGCTTGAAGGTACAGCAACACAGGATAGTTTTGAATCACAGCTCGCGCAGCTTACTGCAGCTTCAAAAAATGTGCCGCAACGTGCAGATACAAAAGAATTAAACACACTTGTCAATGTGTTTAATGGCGTGAAGGCGAGCTATTACACGAAGGATTCTTATAGCGCTTATCAGACAGCTATCGCAGATATTAAGACGGCGCTTGCCGCTGCAGATAACCTTACGCAAGAGCGCGCAACAGCGCTTAAAGACGCGTGCGCAAAGGCATATAGTGCGCTTACGTATGATACAGCCACCTATGAGCGCTCACGCTTGGTGCTTGATAAAACAAAAGCTGCATATGCTGCAGAAATAACTGGTACCAGCAAAAAAGACGCAACAAAAGTGGCAACATTTAAGGCGGCGTATGACGCGCTTACAAAGCTTACTGATAAAGCAAATCCAAAAGAAATTGAAACGGCGATAGCAACGCTGCAAACTGCGCAACAAGCGCTGGACAAGGATGTGCCGAAACCGCCCGTGCCTGCGCCTGTGCCACCTGCGCCTGAGCCGGGTGAGCCAGGTGAAACGCAAGAGGGTGGCGCATCTGCATCGGCATCTGCAGATGCAGAAGACGTAGCCGAAGCAGAAGCTGCACATGCAACAGTGGCAATGTACCGTTTGTATAACACGTGGACGCACGAGCACTTGTTTACTACCGATAAAGCAGAGTATAACAGTCTTGTAGCTGCAGGCTGGACAGGTGAAGGTGAGATTGACAGCGTTGCTGCAAAGCAAGGCAAGGGTGTGTACCGTTTGTACAACCCATACACACACGAGCACCACTACACCGCAAAAGAGGACGAAGTAGAGGCTTGCGTTAAGGCTGGTTGGAAAAACGAAGGCATCAAGTTCCACAGTGTACAAAATGGCACTGTGCCTGTATACAGCATGTACAACCCGTATGCAAAGAAGTACTACCACCATTACACATCAGATCCAGACGAGATTGCAAAGATGGTGAAAGACGGCTGGATTAAAGAGGAAATCAAGTGGTA
>OPYK01000004.1 GCA_900343135.1 Atopobium massiliense
CAGGGGAGGTACACCCGGTTCCATTCCGAACCCGGAAGTTAAGCCCCCGAGCGCCGATGGTACTGCGGAGTGAGTCCGTGGGAGATTAGGACGTCGCTGACCAACGAGGGACATTTGTGTATAGAGGGGCTGGTGGGCGCTTGCTTTGTTTGCGTTCACTGCTTGTTTTGCTGCTTATTTTGCCCGTTGACTTTGCATAGTATTGTTCCGTTTTGTTCCGATTTCCACCTGCGTTACCAGGCTTTACAAAATCTTTTCATTCATATTAGAAAATTACCCCACTTTGACACGCGTTTTGGCGTCGCTCAAGCGTGCTTCATGTCGCTGCAAAAACGTGCCTTTTGCCTTTGCGCAGGTAGGAGTGTTGTGTCATTTTGGGTCACTTCCCACCATTGCTCAGAAGGGCAATTTTTGGGTTTAAAACGCGTGTCAAAGTGGGGTAATTTTATAATATCGCTCAAATTTTTTTGTAAGAGGTGCGCTGGTTTTAGTTACAGGCATTAAATCACAGCTAAATGCAGTAGCTACCTCGCCACGCCAATCACTACGCGATGCACACGTTGCTTATTTGCGTGCACCACGCATGCCGACGCGCTATGTTCTACCTGCGTGTAAGGCGATTTTTCATGCGCCGTGCGCCTGCACGAACATGAGGTGTGAAATCTACGTTGTTGGGTGTTACCAAATTAAAGTGCAGCGAAATTCTTCTCAATATAACAACAGTTACAACACATAAGGTAGCTGCAATTGGTCGGTTTATGTAGAGCACAAACACGCTTACGTACGACACCACCGAGCCCGCGATGGCGCAAATGGCGTAATAGTTGCTGCTTTTGAAGATGCGCGGTGTGTCGTGCGTGCACACGTCGCGAATCATGCCGCCGCCAACCGCTGTGAGCGTGCCCATAAGCACGCACGCCCAGGGGCTTAGCATAAAGCTCATGGCTTTATCGGTGCCCGCCGCGGCGAAAAGTCCAATGGAAATGATATCCACCCACTCTACGCAGCGCGGATGTCGGGTTAGCGCGCTTGGAAACATAAACGCACAAAGGGCGGTTATAACGGTTGAGGGGATAGCAAAGGTTGAATCGAGTGCATAAACACCGCCGCGCTGCATGATGGTGTCGCGGATGAGGCCGCCACCAAGGCCGCCCATCACCGCAAGTGCCATAAATCCCACCAGGTCGAGCTTTTTTTGCTGCGCGACCAGCACGCCCGAGATGGCGCCCACGATAACCGACGCAAGGTCGAGCCATAGTGGCAGGGTAAGTGCGGATGTGTCGGGTCCGTAGGCAGAGAAGAAACCTGTTGGCATGAGTTGGCCTTTCGTGGAGTTACGTGTATGCGGGTTATTATGCTGAGAATATCATGGATTATTCTAGCGTATATGTGTACAAAGCTCGAAAAATACGCTATACTAACGTACGCGCAAAACCGCGCCAACACACGCGCACCAGCTGTAAGTAGCTCCAAGCGGCTGCAGTCAGTTGTAACCAGCGTGAGTTGTGGCGTGAATGTGCCTCGCGCAATGCGCGTGCGACTATGTTGTGGAGAGTTGTCCGAGTGGCTGAAGGAGCACGATTGGAAATCGTGTATACGCCTAAAGCGTATCCCGGGTTCAAATCCCGGACTCTCCGCCATTACATCTGGCGGCAGGATTCCTGCGCGGCGATGTGCCCGGGAGGGGTGGCAGAGTGGTCGAATGCGGCGGTCTCGAAAACCGTTTACCCCGTTAGGGGTACGAGGGTTCGAATCCCTCCTCCTCCGCCATATTTTTTCTTATTAAATACCCTGTTTTACCTGCATATTTACACATCGAAACCTTTAATTTTATTAAAAATATGCTAAACAACCACAAATATTAAGCGTAGAGGCGTACATATCGAAAAAGGCACCCAAAGCAATAAAGACACTCACGGCGCATAAACTTCAACACAAAAGCAAACAAAAGGTAAACAAAAGCACATACAAGCAACTAACAGCACACTACAAGCTGTACAATAGTAGGCATGCACACAATAACTGCAGCTACTCCCTTGCATACGGGTTGAGCTCGCCTAAAAAAAGGAGTTGCATATGAGTACACATCAAGAAATGTTTCACACCGCGTGGAATTCTGTGTTTCGCAGAGACACGCAGGTTTGGAAAACACTGCTTTTACTTGCGCTTATCGGGCTTATTCCCATTGTGGGCGAAATCGTTATTTTGGGTTTTATAGCCGAGTGGGCATGCTCGCTTGCATGGGGTCAAATCACCGCCTTCGCGCGACCCATTAAATTTGTGCACCACCTTAAGCTTGGCTTTAGGGTTGCCGTGCTCTACCTGCTGTTTACCATTGCGTGGATGCTTTTTTCTACCTATGTGTTGTCGTTTTTTAATGACATCCCCTTTTTTAACATCATCTCCTACGTGCTGGCGTCGGTGGTAAGTTCAATCTTCACTCTGTGCATCCTGCGCGCCACCATTTACCAAAACATTTCAGCAGCGTGGAATTTTGTTTTTATAAAAGATATGATTACGCGCGAAAACAACGAATTTCCGCTGTATCTGGTTACTCGTTTTTTGGTTGAACTTATTGGCTGCATCGTTGTTGCCGCTGTTGCCCTGCTGATGATGCTTCCCGGGTTTGGCGCGGTTGCAGAGGTAGTTACCCTTTACTTGAGCGCAGCGTCACACGGCGGACAGCATATTGCAACCGCGCTTATTTCGGGCGGGATATTTTCGCTGCTAGGCAAGCTGCTTGTGGCGCTTATCATTACCGCGTATGTGGTGTTAATTTTTGCCAACGCGGTGCAAGCTTTGTCGATGGGCGTAGCTGCCGTGTGGATGAGTCAATTTAATGTAAGTACCTGGGGAAATAAAAACGCGTCGCTTCCAGACGACGTTGCCTCATACAACGCGCTTTCAAATTATGCAGCTACTGCACCTGCGCCTGAGGGTGCACCTGCTGCTGGGGCTGCACCTACTGCTGGGGCTGCGCATGAACCTACAGCTGTACCAGCACCTGCGCCTGAGGCCGCTCAACCAAAAGACACCGCATCTGAGCCACCCGCGCAGCAATAACGGTGCACCTACGCAGCATCAATATTGTTATACACACAACACGTATGTAACCACTGCTTACGATGTAGGTGGTGGTTTTTTGTGCCGCGCGCCAATGTAACTGCGCCAGTGTAACTGCGTTATGTGTGCACGTTGTGGAATGTGATAACGCGCCGCGAACATGGTGCGCGTTATGCCTGCGTAAACTGTCTTGCGTATCTGCTACACTAACGCCAGATTAGGTTCGCAATGTGTGAGGGCATGTGAGGTGATGGCAGGTTAAGCAAACGCAAACCAAACGCAGGGCAAATGCAAGGCGTCACATGGCTGATGCTAGATGGCTGAGCAGCAGCTCAACATATGCTTTTTTAGTGGATACATCTCGCACGAAAAACGACTGAAAATTTCGTGCACTGATGTGTTACAGTTAAATACTGTATTTTCCTGCTTCGAGTGCTACCTTCACAGCTCGAAGCCGCTAGTCCAGAGGAGGTGACAGTATTGAAGGCATATGAATTGTTGTATTTTGTAAGCCCGTCAGCTACCGATGAGGTACGCGCTGCTGTAGCAAAGCGTATTGACGACACTATTACCGAACAGAGTGGTGTTGTAGATTCCGTAGAAGACTGGGGTAAGCGTAAACTCGCGTATGAGATTAATAAGCTTACCGAAGGCGACTATACCCTTATCAATTTCCACGCAGACCCTGCACACATTGCAGAACTTGATCGTGTACTTCGTATTAACGATACGGTAGTACGCCATATGATCGTGCGTCGTCCCGATAAAGATTAGGACAATTGAGGGTGGTGCTATGCATCACCGGGTAAGACCTATTGGAAGGTGAGTATTGTGAGTATCAATCGAGTTGCAATTTCAGGTAATTTAACACGTGATCCTGAGCTCCGCGTTACTACGTCGGGCTCTCAGGTGATGACTTTTTGTCTTGCGGTAAACGACCGTCGTCGCAATCCGCAGTCGGGCGAATGGGAAGATGTTCCCAATTATGTGGACTGTGTCTTATTTGGTGCTCGTGCTGAATCACTTAGCAAAATCCTCACCAAGGGTCAAAGGGTTGTATTAGATGGTAGACTTCGCTGGAGCCAATGGGAGCGCGATGGGCAAAAGCGCAGCAAGCTCGAAGTTATAGCAGAAACGCTCGACTTTGTATCGCCGCGCAGAACGCAAGCTCCAACAGCGCAAGGCGGCTATGGCTCGTATGCAGGTAGTGCACCTGCTGCTGCAGACTACGGCAACCAAAGTTATGGTGGGCCGCAGCAAGCACCATATGCTGCACAAAGCGCCGCGTATGCTCCTGCGCCCGCAGCACCAGCGCCTGCATCTGCAGCGCCAATGGACGATGGCTACTCTGCTGCCGCTCCTATTGATGCAGCTATGCAGCCACCTGCGGCCGATGCGTATTCGGATGACATTCCGTTTTAAGCGCATGTGTTTACCATGTACTGTTCGTCTTAAGAAAGGTATCAATCATGGCTAGAAAAAAGCATGTTGAGCAGCGTCAACCGCTGCGCAAATATAGCCAACTTGATAAAGCCGAGCTTGATAATGTCGATTACAAAGACACTCAGCTTTTACGCAAGTTTATGACCGACCGTGGCAAAATTAAACCACGTCGTGTTACTGGCATTTGTACGCAACACCAGCACAACGTTGCTATGGCTATCAAGCGCGCTCGTGAAATGGCGCTATTGCCATACACCGTAACCGTAGTTTCCACGCGTGGGAGCCGCAATAAGGGCTAATGCACGGCATCGTGTATACGTCCTGCGCTCCACAACGCACTACTGAGTTAAAGGAGTTCCTATGAAAGTCATCCTTCTGGGTGAGCTTAGGGGCAAAGGTGGAGAAGGCGATATTGTAGACGTAGCTCAGGGATATGCAGAAAACTGCCTATTCCCAAACAAAATCGCTCAGCCTGCCACCCCTGGCAATATTAAACAACTTAAGGAGCGTGCTCACAATATTCAACAGCGTGAAGAAAAACGCTTGTCGGATGCACGTGACATGAAGGCAAAACTCGATGATAAACAGGTATTTATCGAGGCAAAGGTTGGAGAGAACAACCAGCTGTTTGGTTCAATTACCGCTGCGCAAATTGCAAAAGCTATTAATGAGCAGCTTTCGGTAGAAATTGATCGCAAACGCATTTCTCGCGGTGCTACCATTAAAACTGCTGGTACGCATGGTGTTGAAATTAACCTGTATCGCGACATTAACGCTCGTGTTTCGGTAACCGTTGGTGCCAGCATGAGTGAAATGAAGTC
This sequence comes from Atopobium massiliense, assembly GCA_900343135.1. GTDB lineage: Bacteria > Actinomycetota > Coriobacteriia > Coriobacteriales > Atopobiaceae > Fannyhessea > Fannyhessea massiliensis. The sequence goes on from OPYK01000004.1 coordinate 5,328, forward strand.
GTCTGAAGAAGCTGCAGAAGTTGAAGTAGCTGAAGCAGACGCTAACGAAGCAGCAGATGCTGAAAAGCAGGATGCTTCTGAAAATGAGTAATACGTGCGCAAAGATAGGGTATAATACTCTTGTCTTTTTCGCACGGTAGCACGACGCACTAGTATTGTTCGATCGTGCTAAATGCGCGGTACTATCGCGCAAGTTGGGTATGTATAGTTTTATAGTATAGTGGTATGCAAACAGGTGCCTTTTGGGGCACCTGTTTTGTGTTATGGGGCTGTTGTTGTGCGCTGAAAGTGCTGTGCGCGTTAGGTATCGCAGCTGTCGCGTGTTACGCACCGTGCTAGTCGCATGTGCCCACCCTGCGGCTGCCTTCGTTCCACACGCACGCTGCGGCTGGCAATGTTGAAAACGCGCCTTTCTTTACCACTTTTCGTCATTCAAAACGCCTACGCTGACCACGCGCTATACATGAGTGTAAACCTTTTACTGGTGTTAAACAAAAAGCATTACATAAAACTGCATACAAGACAAAGAAACACCAGGTAGCAGATATAAAAAGTGAATAATACGAGTAAAACATAAAAGTGCAGGTGGGCGCCTTGCGGGGGCTACACAGTTTATACACAACCAGTGGCGCGTTCAGAAATTGTTGAAAATGTTGATAAGTCGCTCATTTCACGGTAAATGGGAGCAACTTTTCAACATTGGTGTGTTAAAAACAATTCAATAAAAAAGCCCACCGTTTGCAAGCGTGCCGCCTGCAAAAGCGTTTACACTAAGTTGTACATAGATGAAAGGTGCACCCGTGTCAGATTCACTTGCTACATCAACAGCGTCGCTGCTTAATTTTCCGCCCGTAAACCCCGACGGCACAACGCAGGGTAAAGCCTTGCAGCTGCCGCAAGACATTGATGCGGAAAAGTCGCTGCTTGCGGCGATGATTTTAAGCGATGACATTTTGCAAAACTGTATAACCGCACTTAAAGAGGACGATTTTTACCTTACTCGCCACAAGATTATCTTTAGGGCAATCCTTGCGCTGGCAGATAAGGGGCAAACCGTCGACCCTGTTTCGCTTGCCGACTGGCTTAAAACTACAAACGAGCTCGATCGCATTGGCGGCTCGGCCACCTTAGTTGAGCTGAGCGAAAACAGTTTTTCGCTGGTTTCGTGGGAGCACCACATCGAAATTTTGCACCGCGATGCGTGCTTGCGTTCGCTTATTTTGGCGTCGTTTAACATTCAAAAGCTGGCGTTTGATGCGCCCGAGGACACCAAAGAGGTTATCGACTCGGCGGAAAACATGCTGCTTGAGGTTACTAACAAAGAGGTGGCGAGCAATTATTCACCCCTATCGGAAGTAATGAGCTCGCTTTACACCGACCTTACCGAAATGCAGGCGTCGGGCACGCCGCAGGGCATTAACACCGATTACCCAACGGTTGATCGCTGGCTACAAGGCCTGCGACCTGGGCAAATGGTGGTTGTTGGCGCGCGCCCCGGTGTTGGTAAAACGTCGTTTGCGCTTAACCTGGCGGTTAACTTTGCAAACAATGGGGCAAGCGTTGCGCTCTTTTCGCTTGAGATGAGTAAGGTTGAAATTGCACAGCGTTTGCTTTCGGCGCAGGCAAAAATTAACCTGTCGGCTATTCGTGGTGGTTCAATTCAAAGCGATCAGTGGCCGGCAATTTTGCAAGCAACAAACGACTTGTCCCAGCTCGACATTATGATAGACGACACGCCGGGCACAACGGTAACCGAAATTCGCGCAAAGGCACGCCGCATGCTCAACAAAAAAGAGCGCGGCATTGTGATTATTGACTATTTGCAGTTGCTTTCGCCGCCACAAGGGCGTTTTCGTGCGGATTCGCGTGCCACGGAAGTGTCTGAAATGTCGCGCGGCATTAAGATTATGGCGAAAAACCTTGAAGTTCCGGTGGTTGCGCTCTCGCAGCTTAACCGTCAGGTAACGGGACGTAGTTCGCAGCGTCCGCAGCTTTCTGACCTGCGTGAATCGGGTGCTATCGAGCAGGACGCCGACATCGTTATTTTGCTCGATCGTTCAATGACCGAAGAAGAAGCACAGCGCCCGCAGCGTCCGGAGATGGGGCAAACCGATCTCATTATTGCAAAAAACCGCTCGGGTCCGTTGGGCACCGTGTCGCTTGCATTTTTGCCTGGTACAACCAAGTTTCTTGAGGTTGATATGAACAACGTGGAGTAGGGTGCGCCCGCTGCACACGCAACCCCGCTGCACACGTAATCCTGCCTGTTGCACGCCCGCTGCGTACCGTGTGCGCGCGCCCACCCCGCGTCTGCGGAGAGTTTGTTGCTTTCTTGTTTGTGTGCTTCGAGCAGCGCGTATGAGTGTAATACTTAAAGAGTTGTATTGCGTAAGGAGGAACACTATGCCTGCTTCAATTTTGGTTGGTGCACAATGGGGTGATGAAGGTAAAGGTAAAATTACCGACCTTATCGCTCGTGATTTTGATGTTGTATGTCGCTATTCTGGTGGCGCAAACGCTGGCCACACTGTTGTGGTTGGCTCCACAAAGTTGGCGCTCCATCAAATACCTTCGGGTATTATGTACAAAAATTGCCTTGCCGTTATTGGCAACGGGTGTATTGTAGATCCCACCGTTGTGCTCCAGGAAATTGAAACGCTTGAGGGCGAGGGTGTATCCTGCAAAAACCTTAGAATTTCGGGTAAAGCTCACCTCGTTATGCCATACCACAAGGTGCTCGACGGCGCGCAAGAAGTGCTCCGCGGCGACAAACACATTGGCACAACCAAGCGCGGCGTTGGCCCTACCTATAGCGACAAAATGTTGCGCATTGGCCTGCGCGTGCAAGATTTGCTCGACGAAACCGTGTTTAAAACTAAACTTGCCGACACACTCACCTATGTAAACGCCCTGCTTGAGCACGTATTTCACCTGTCAACATACACCGTTCAGCAAATTTGCGACGAATATCTGCCCTATGCCAAGCGTCTTGCTCCGTATATTGTAGAATCTACGCTTCTTTTGCACGAAGCGCTCGATAACAAGCAGTCAATTTTGTTTGAAGGTGCGCAAGCAACCATGCTCGATATTGACCACGGTACCTACCCCTTTGTTACGTCGTCTAACTGCACCGCAGGTGGCGCCACCACGGGTTCGGGTGTTGGTCCCACGCAAATTAGCCGCGTGATTGGCGTTGCAAAAGCCTACCTTACGCGCGTGGGTTCAGGTCCATTTCCAACCGAGCTTACCGACGAAGATGGCGAAAAGCTGCGCCAGGTTGGTGCGGAGTTTGGCGTTACCACCGGACGCGCACGCAGATGCGGCTGGTATGACGCGCCTGTTGTTCGCTATTCTGCGCAAATTAACGGTCTTACCGATCTTGCCATTACCAAGCTTGATGTTTTAAGCTGCATGCCAACCATCAAAATTTGTGTTGCGTACGATTGCGCAGGTAAACGCTATACAAGCGTGCCTGAGTACGAGCATTTGTTTGAATGTGCAAAGCCGGTTTACGAAACAATGCCTGGTTGGAATTGCGACATTTCAAACGTGCGCACCTTTGACGATTTGCCTCAGCAGGCGCAAAATTACATTGCGCGCATTGAGGAGCTTTCGGGCGTACGCGTTTCGATTGTTGCCGTTGGCCCCGATCGTGAGCAAACCATTAATCGTAGCTGGTAATTCGCGCTTTATGGTATCGTAATACGCAGAGGTAAAGCGCGCAGGTGCACTTGTTACAACCGCGCGCCGTCTTATCCAGCGTGGTTTTGCATCGCGCCCCGCGCCGTCCATGCGCTATCCGCGCTGCCACCCGTGCGTTACACGCTTTTGTTACACGCTTTGTGAAAGGAAGGGATACTATGTCTCATACGCAAAAATCATTTGCCATTGTATGCGACAGTGGTTGCGACATTTTGCCTGCCGCCAGCGCCGCGTATGGTGTGGAGTTTGTCCCTTTTTACATACACACAAACCAAGGTGAGCTGCGCGACACCGTTGACCTCGACAAAAACGAATTTTACATTCAGCTGTCGTCTACCAAGGGCTCGTTTTCAATTTACAATCCGCGTCCCGACGACTATCGTAGCTGTTTTACTTCCCTTGCTGAGCAGGGCTTTAGCGACATTATTTCGCTTCACACATCTTCGGCACTGCGCGGCTCCTATCAAGCTGCTCGTCATGCTGCGGGCGACATTGAGCACGCGCGCATTCATGTTATTGATACCAAATGCATTTCTGCGCAGTTAGCGCTGGTACTTGCTGCAATTCTTGAAGATCGCGACAACAATTGTACGGTTGAACACGCCTGCGAGCACGCGCTCGATGTGGCGAATGCCGCGCGTTTTATGGTTATTCCGGCGCCTGCTGCGCCGTTGCTTACCACCAATGAGCTGCCGTCGTACAAAAAGTGGATTTTGAATGCCAAAAATTTGCAGGCGCGTGCCATGGGCGTGCGTCGCGTGTACACAATGAACAACGAAGGCTATCCGCAAGAGGCATATCGTGCACACGAAATGCACCTTTTAGCTGGGAATATTGTGCGTGCTATGAGCTTGTATTCGCACCGCGTGGGTCCGCTTGTGTATTTTGAAGTAAGTGCGGGCGCACCACGCATGCTCGATTTGCTCGAAAAGCCGCTTGATACCAACGAATTTGTGTCGCATTGTGCTGGAACAATTAACACCAATCCTTCCACAACGCGCCAGCTTGGCGTGGGTGCTGTGGGTGTGGCATTTGTTCCTGCGTCGCTTGTTTCGCCCGATGCGTGCAGCCGCCTGGTAGATGACGCTGTGTATGCGGCCGCTGCACAATAACCTGCACGTTTATACCGAGTAGCTGGTAGTTGAGCTTGTAGCGAAGGGGCTTGTATGAAAAAAGAATCGAACACTACGCGCACAAAACGCAAAGCAACATCTGCAAAGGTGGCGGGTTCAGACAACACTGCTGCTGAGAACACTGCTGTTGAGCCTGGCGCCGCACGTACTGCAGCCGCTGAGCCTGGTACAGCTGCCGTATCCAAATCCCCTAAAACACCCAAATCACCTAAAACACCTAAAGCACCCAAAGCGCTGGCGCAGGTAAAGCGGGCAACAATCCCTACACCCGTGGCGATGAGCGCTTCGCCCAAACAAATACAACGCGCACAAACGGCACTTGAGCAGCAAACGCAGGTGCTTGCAACGGGTGCGCGCGCCCTTCTCGACGAAATTGAACAAACCGAGCGTGACGATGCCGCCATGCAGCACGGCGTAAGGCTTACACCCACAAAAGACATGCTTGCAAGCCTACAAGAAACGCCGATTATGGAGCAAACGCTGTTTGAGGGGCTTATTTTTAACGTGAATCGCGTGGACGTGCGCCTGCCAAACGGCACCATGTCGCAGCGCGATATTGTGCGTCACCCCGGCGCCGTGGGCATTGTGGCGCTTACCGACTCGGGAAAAATTTGTTTGGTGCGTCAGTGGCGTGCCACGCTGGATAGAGCAACGCTTGAGATACCTGCGGGAAAGCTTGAGCCGGGCGAAGATCCCCTTGCCTGCGCAAAGCGCGAGCTTAAAGAAGAAACGGGCATGACGGCGGGGAACATTGCGTTTTTAACCACGTTAGCGCCGTCGATCGGCTGCTCAGACGAGCTTATTCACTTGTACATGGCAACCGACCTTTCGTGCGGAGATGCGCACCCCGATGCTGATGAGTTTGTGAAAGCGGAGCTTATCGACCTTGATACCTGCATAAATTTGGTTCTCGATGGTAGAATTGAGGATGCAAAAACTGTTGTAGGCGCTCTTATTTGCGATGCAATTTCAAGGCGTTTACCTGCGCAGATTACAAACAATCAGATGAACACCATCTAGAGGTTGGCATGGCAAAAAAACAGGACAAAGCCCGCATTCAAAAGCACGCGCTTACTGCATCGAATGCCGAAGAGCTTTTCTCAACCGTAGACGAAACGGGTCATACAAACGCCGAAACGGCAAAGAAGCAGCGGATTCGCCGCCGTATGTTTGGCAGCACCGTTGCTGTGGACCCGTTGTCGCGCGAAGACCCTTCGGGTTCAAACGTGGAGCGCGTTATTACGCTTACTGCTGTGAGCTTTGTGCTGGTGTTTTTTGCGCTGGTTATTGTGGGTCAGGTGGGCATCGGCTACATTCGACGCGTGTCTACAGCCAACCTGGCAAACGAAGTGAGTGTAAAAGCAGTTGGCTCGGCTATGAGCGGCGGCGTTGAGTGGGGCAACGGCTTTACGCAGTTCCCCGAGCATTTTTCGGTGCAAGAGGCCGACGAAAACACCCATCGTATTGAGGTAACGGTTGTTGACACCACGTCAAAAGAGCTCATTGAGGTGTTTGCCGGCTCGCAAATTCAGGCGTCGGCGCTGGCAGTAAACGCGCTTCTCAACCCCAAGGTTAACCAGGTAATTTATCACGTAAATGTGTACTTCGACGAAAAAGGCAAGCTTGCTCCCGCTCAGCTCTTTGGGCTTTTGCCGCCGTCGGGTGTGCAAAAAACGCTGATGACGTTTGAGTGGCAAAAGGTGCAAACCGAGGAGGGCGTGCGTTTTAAGTGCACGATTTCTGGTCTTGACTCCGGCACGCAAGCGCAGCTGCGCTCGGCCATTGCCTCGTCGTTTACGCCAAGCGACATTTTGGGCAAGGTGTTGGGTTCGTCCTCAAGCGGCGATGCTGCCGCGGGTGATGCTGCCGCAGGTGCAGGTACCGGCGCTAACAAGAGCGCAGGTTCGGGTGCAGCGGGCAACGGCGCTGGTAGCAACTCAAACGGCGGCGACGCTGCAAACGGTGCAAACTCCGGCTCGGCTTCTGGTTCTGGTTCGGCTTCGGGCGATAAAAACGCTAACTCCGGTGGCGACAATGCCAACGCCGCAGGTAATGGTGGGCACGTGGCTGAGCCAAAGGGTTCAACCGTTGCCGAAGACAACTCAAACAACGTGTAACTAAGCAACGTGTAACTAAGCAACGTGTAACTAAACAACGTGTAACGGTTGAGGGTTCAACAAAATGCAGCTGTACATGCGCGCGGCACGTACAGCTGCATTGTTTTTGTGTACAAGCGGGGTGTGCCTGTTAAATCACCAGGTAAACCCCTATGTTACAAACTACAGTAACCTTGCTATTTTACAAACGCGGCCACATCGCCCAACAGCGGCTCAAAGCTCACGCCACGCATTTCCCACTCAGGCTGCGAGCGTGTAATCCACATGGCGTTGCGCACAAAGCGTGCCGCAAAAGCAACGGTATCTACCAGCGGTTTTTTAGCGAGCAAACCCGCGCATACACAGCTTGCAAATACGTCGCCGGTGCCATGCAGCGAGAACGGCAGTTTTTCTTCTTCAACCATGTTAACGGCAGCTTCAATTGCAGCTACGTCTACCTGCATATCGTTAGCCGAAAGCGTTGATACGTCTTGCGTCGCAAACGGCGCTTCGTACACATAGTTAACAATTGTGTTGTGGTCGGTTTCGATGCCTTTGAGCACCACGCGCTTTGCGCCAAGCGCCACCAAATTGGCAATAATTTGGCAGGCTTCGTGCTTTGAAATTGCCTGTCCGCTATAAGGTTTGCCCGTAAGCAAAGCCGCCTCCGTGAGGTTGGGCAGCAAAATGTCGGCACCGTGTACGAGCTGTTTTGTAGCGTCGCACAGCTCTTGCGTATATGTTGCATACATCATGCCGCCGTCACCCATAACGGGATCTACCACGTGCAACGCCTGCGGGTAGGTGGTGTACAACTGCTTTATGATGTCTACCTGCTCACTTGAACCCAAAAAGCCCGAGTACACGGCATCGAGGTTAACATCTTCAACTTTCCACGCTTCAATGTAGTCGTGTAATATGGAGGTGGTGTCGTGCATGTAAAAGTGCTCGTATTTGGTGTGCGCCGAAAAAAGCGAGGTGGGAACGCTGCACACGTCGCAGCCTGCGCTCGAAAGCACCGAAATCGCCACGCTGAGCGAGCAGTTGCCATAGCCGCACAAATCGTGGACGGCTCCAACGCGGGGGATGTAGTTGCTTTTCTCTGCAGTTATTCTCTCCGGTAATACTGTTGTAGACATGCTATTCCTTTCGTTGAGCGCACCTAGCGCAGAGGCTGGCGTGATATATTGCACGCGTGTACCTGCACGTCACGTGCGTGCGTCTATAACTTCTCCATATACTATACCGTAAGTTTGCCGTGTTAGCACTGTGCATAACCCAAGTATATAACTGCACGTACATGGCTTTTTATGTACAAAATTTTGTATATTATCCGTTGTACCACCATGCGTGCTTATACAAGGCTTACCCGTGCGCGTGCTACAATAGTGAGCAACTTACACAACAAAGGATTACTTATGCCGAGAAACCACTCTCACCACGCGTCCAATACCACCGAACCCACACCCGCAGCTGATACCGCAGCTGGTGGTGCGTCCAACCAAGCAGCCAACCAAGGCTCTAACCAAGCAGCCAACCAAGGCGGCGCGGTTGGATTTAACTCCTACACGCCGTCGCACCTTGCATCTGCAACTCAGCGCGCGGTGCACCGCACGCCAGCGGCGCATGCTGCAGCTGCACATGCGCAAAGCGGTCAGGACGCGCGCGGGGATGCGTTTGGCAAAGCCGAGGCGAGCAGCTCTTCATTCAACCAAACAAGCAGGTCAAACCCCAAAAATACCAAGCGTCACGGCGGGCCTGTTGCGTTTGTTAAGCGGCATATTTCAACCATACTTATGTGCATTGGTGTTGCGCTTATGCTGGCCGCCGCCGGCTACTGGGGCTACTCGCAGTGGTGCTACTATGAGCAGGCGCAAACAAACAGCAAGCTTGCGGCGTTTGCCACCGTGCCCGACCAAACAGATAACCAGGTAAACGATGGTGTGCGCGAGGACACGTCGACGGCACCGCAGGTAGATTGGCAAGGCCTGAAGGCAGTTAATAGCGAGGTTGTTGGCTGGCTGCAGGTGCCCAACACCCCTATAAACTACCCCGTTTACCAGGGAAAAGATAACGAGCACTATCTGCGCCACAATGCTGAGGGTAAGTGGACCATTGGCGGGCAAATTTTTATGGATTGCGATAACACGGCGCCCGGGCTTGTGGACCAGCAAAGCGTTTTGTATGGCCATCACCTTAAAGACGGCTCGATGTTTTATCACTTCTTTTTACTGCGCGAACCCCAAAATTTTGAGGCAATGACCTGCGTATGGTATGTAACTGAGCACGCGGCGTACCGCCTGCGCCCGCTGTTTTATTATTACACCAATCCCGACGACCAAAACGTGCGTAAGTTTACGTTTGGTACCAACGACGAGTTTAGGGCGTATTTGCAGGAGCGGCTTAAGTTGGCTGTTACAAAAATGGACGATGCCGAAAAAATTATTCCGCACATAACAAAGGTAATGACCATGTCTACCTGCAATTATGAGCCGGGTTTTGGTAGGTCGGAAACCGTATGCGCGCTGCAACGTGAAATTGACTTGGCGGAGCAGGAGATTAATAGCGCAAAGTAGGCGTGTAGCTGCGTGTACGCTGCGTGACCGCTACAACCCGCTACAACCCGCTACGGAATGAGCGTTTGAATCGCGGTAATCGTGTCGTCTTTTTGCCCGCTGCCTTGGTTGTTGATGTCGGTGTAGGGCGCGCCCATGGTGACCACAATGTAGTGCTTTTTGTTTTTCTCAACCAGCGTTGCCCAACACAAACCCGCGTTGTCGGTTGTGCCCGATTTGCCGCCCAAAATTGTAAAACCCTGCTGCTCATCGGGGGTAAGGTGCGACAGCACGGTGCTTTTTATGGTAATGCCCTTGGGGTGCTTGTCAGTTTTTGACGAGTCGTAACTGGCCGTGCAAAAAATTTTGCGAAATGTTTCGTTTTTAAGCGCGCAGCGCAGCATTTGCCCAATTTCGTGCGCTGTACTCATAAGACTGTTGTCGTCGAGCCCTGTTGTGTTAGCAAAATGCGTGTTGCGAAGCCCCATTTTTTGAGCGTTTTTGTTCATTTCGGCAACAAAGGCATCCTCTGAACCCGCAGTGTTTACCGCTAGGCTTATGGCGCACTCGGCCCCCGACCGCAGCATGGTGCCATAGAGCAAGTCGCGAAACGTGGTTTGCTCGCCCGCAACAAAACCCGCAGTAGACGCATTTTGCTCGTCGAGCTTGGCATACGACGCTGTGTCGATGGGGGCCTTGGCGTCGAGGTTGCGTATATACTGCAGCGCGGTGTATACCGTCATAATTTTTGTGAGCGATGCGGGCGGTAGCTGCGCGTCTGCGTTTAGGTTTTTTACCTCGCAATTGTCGGTGAGGTTGTAAATGTAAATGCTTTTGCTTTGAAAGGGTGCGCCTGGCGGCTCGGGTGTTTTTTCCTTGGGTTTAAGTATGTCGAATACCTTAAATATCTGTGGTTCTTTGCTGGTGTAGCTTTGGTTGCTAAGAACGTAGTGCGCGGCGTAGGTTGCGCCCGCGCCCAACGCTGCGCATATGACGAGGCACAGCAGCACAAACGCGGCGGCGCGCCAGCGGTGGTTGCGAGGATGCTTGGATGGGCGGTCTTTTGGTTGCTGCTGGTAGGTGTTCTGCGCAGGTTGCTGAACACCGCGTTGCTGAACACCGCGTTGCTGCTGGTAGGCGCGCTGCGCGGTGTAGGCCTGCGGCTGGTAGGTGTTCTGCGCGGCGTAGGCCTGCTGCTGGTAGGCTTGTTGGTCGGCATAAGACTGCGGCACCGGCGGCTGCGCGGTGTAGGCCTGCGGAACCGGCTGCTGCGCGGGCAGGGGATGTGTGTGCGCGGCATACGTCTGCGCAGGTTGCTTGAGGTGCCGAGCCATGTTGTCTCCTGTATTTTTGTGTTGTTACATGTTCCTTACATATAGGCGAAATTATAACATTTTAGATGCGCATAAACTCAAGAGTTGATACACTAAAACAAATGGTTTTTAAGCTGTATGCAAAACAAACCGCGCTGCTGCAGCATCCCGCGCTGCACCGGCTGCACCAGCCCGCTGCACAGCCCGCGTACCAGCACATATCGGTAGAAATGGAGAATGCAATGGCACAAACAAACGCTCAAATACAAGCTGCCGCACAGGCCTACATGGACACTGCGATTGATTTTCTCAAACGAAAAATTGCTATGAAAGCAGTTTCAGCCGAAGGAATTTCTGCCGAACACATGAAGCTCGACGCGCAATTTGTGGCCGATGAGCTGGAGCGCGTGGGCGTAACCACCCGCGTTGTGCTGTCCAAAAACGCCGACGGCACCCCGGGTGCCTGGGAAGTTATCGGCGAAAAAATTGTGAACCCCGCGGCAAAAACCGTGCTTTTGTATGCCCACCACGATGTTCAACCTGCGCCAACAGACGACGGCGTGTGGAAAACCGACCCGTTTGTGGGCACCATTAAGGGTGACCGTCTATATGGACGCGGTGCGTCCGACGACGGATCGGGCATTGCTATTCACCTGGGCGCGCTTGCAATTTTGGGCGATGAGCTGGGCGTTAACGTTAAATTCTTTATCGAGGGCGAAGAAGAAATGGGCTCGGATAGCTTTATCCCGTTTGTAAAAGAGCACCCCGATTTCTTTGACGCCGATATTATGATTGTTGCCGACTCGGGCAACTGGTCGCCAGAAATCCCCAGCTTAACCACATCGCTGCGCGGTAACACCAACATCGACGTTACGGTGCGCGTGATGGAGAGCCCGCGCCACTCCGGTGCGTTTGGCGGCGTTGTGCTCGACGCAAATACCATGGCTGCGCTGCTCATTGCCAGCATGTACGACAAAGATGGCGAGCTCGTGGTTGATGGTGTAAAGTCGCAAGAGGTTGTTGGTGGTTTGCAGCAGGACATCGACGAAGCGCAGCTGCGCATTGATGGCTCGATTTTGCCGTCGGTTAAACTGCCTGGTACAGGCTCTTTGGCGTCGCGCCTGTGGGTAAAGCCGAGCGTTACGGTTATTGGATTTGACGCGCACCCGGTTGAGGGGTCGTTTAACGTTATTTCGCCTGCTACAACCTTTAGACTGTCGCTGCGTACGGCACCTTCTCAAGACCCGCTTGAGGCACAGCGCGCGCTTGGTGAGTTTATGGTTGCTCATGCGCCGTTTGGCTGTGAGGTAAGCTGGAAGCCTGTTGATGCAGGTAGGGGCTGGGCTATGGATGCCGATTGCGACGTGAGCAAGATTGCCGAGAAGGCGCTTGAGGATGCGTTTGAGTGCGCGCCGATTAACCAGGGGCAAGGCGGGTCCATTCCGTTTATCCCCGATTTGTGCGAAATGTATCCAAAATACCAGGTGTTGGTAACGGGTCCTGAAGATCCGCAGGCAAATGCACACAGCCCCAACGAGTCGCAGTCGCTTTCGAGCTTGCGCAAGCTCATTGCTGCTGAGGCTATGATGCTGCGCGATTTCGTGCACGCCGAGTAGGCTTGCCGTTGCGCTGCTTGCCGTTGCGCTATATTCCAACTCATGCTAATGCTGCGCGCGCGGGTTATCCTGCGCGCGTTTTTTTGTGCAATCTTGCTCAATATTTTTGCCGAAAAATTAAAACGCACCCAATTGCACCATTCCTAGCGTTTTGTCACTTTTTTATTATTTTGACAATACGCTAGTAATACCATACATGTGTCTGCGGGCAAATAATACGGCGGCGATATCCGGTTTATTTCGGTTTACTGTGTTGGTGGGGGTGTGTATGGTTTTAGCATATGCTTACCTGCGTTCGCCTGTTTTATTACAAAACTTTTTGCTTCATATTAGAAAATTACCCCACTTTGACACGCGTTTCAGCGTCACTCAGGCGCGCTTCGGCTCGCCACAAAAACGTGCGTTTTCCAAATGCCCAGGTATGAGCGTTGTGGCATTTTTGGCCTGTACCCAACGTTGCTCAGAATGGCAATTTTTGGGTTCAAAACGCGTGTCAAAGTGGGGTAATTTTCTAATATCGCTCAATAGTTTTTGTTGGGAGGTTGGTGACGGAGGGTCATGCAGCTAGGCGAGGTGCTTTTTGCCTGCTACGCTGAGGACAAAGCCGCAGATAAGGACAACCGCTGCCGCCAGCATGATGGGTTTTGTTCCGCCGCTATCTAATAGCGCGCCCGCAGACATCGACCCAAGCATAATTGAGCAGTTAAACGACGCCGACTGCAGCGAGTTGGCAACCGCTGTGCCCGACGTAACCTGTCGCGCTGTTGCCGTTTGAAAGATGCTGCTAAGCGACCCAAACGCCACGCCCCACAGCACAAACGCTACACACGATATTTGGTTGGCTTGGTTTGCGACAAGTCCTACTGCAAATACCAGCACAAACGCAACCATGCTCACCGCGCCTATAGCAAACATGGCAAGGGTTACCAGCCAGAGGTGTTTGTCGATAAAAGCAAGCGTTGCCACAACCGAAATAATCGATCCAATACCAAAGAAAAGTTGTGCCTGCTCGATAGTAAGCGGCGCGATAGTGGTCACGCTACCAGCCAAACCGCTAGCCAAAGCCCCGGAACCACCACAGGCTCCCGCCAGCTCCTGCACGAGGTTCGAGATAAACGTGTACGCGCCGTAGTTTGCGCCCACCGCCAAAAACGTCAGCGCAACAACAAGCAGCACGCCGCGGTTGTGCAGCATAGTGCCAATTGAGTTGTTGCGGCTGCGCGCCTCACCCGGAATGCTTGGCAAAAATAGCCAGCACAACGCGGCCACAAGACACAAAATAATTCCCAGCGCAAAAAATTCAACACGATAATTACTCAGCGTGCCAAGCCACGTAATCGCAGGTAAACCCACTGCCATGCCTGCCGTAATGCCCGACATAATAATGGTTACGGCCTTACCACGATTGCCCGCACCCACACACTCCATGCCGTACGCGGTAATCATCGGCCACAGCGTACCCGCGCACGCGCCGCCCAGCGCCCGTCCAACCAGCGCCACTTCAAAGCAGCTCGCGCCGCCTACAATACAATTCGAAAGTGCAAAACCAATCAGCAGCACGCAGAGCAGGCGTTTTCGGTTAGCGCTCACCGTGAGCGTTACCAGGGGAATGCCGCAAATTGCCGACGTAATCGCGTAGCTACCCACCAGGCTGCCGCAGGTAGCGCTGCTCACGCCAAACGCCGCGGCCATATCGGGCAGCACGCCCGACGGCACGAGCTCGCACAGCACGGCCAGCGCGGTAATCGACGACATCAACAGCAGCATGCCCAGCTCAGCGCAGGTAAGGCGCGCGTTGCAATTGCGCGGCGCGGCGGCTTTGGCTTTAGCATTGGTTGATGTTGTGGTTGCGTTGCTTGCTGCAGTTGCAGTTGCACAGGTGGTTGAGGGGGTTTGGTCGTTTAAGCTGGTAGGTGACACGCGGGCTCTATGCCTTTCTTGGGTGATGGGTTTGTTTGCAAGTGAATGTATATGCTATACGGTACTACGCTTATCTGTGCACGTAGCCCGCGTAGACAAAAAATCCTGCTGTGCATAAAAAACGCATCGTATGCAAATGGCGGGAAAGTGGAAACGGCGCAACGGCGCAGCGGGCCATGCAAACGACGGAAAAGGCGCAACGGCGGCGCCCAAACGGCGCAACGGCCGGAAACGGTGCACAGCGACGATACAAAAACCCTGCTAGCGACAGGGTCGCATAGCAGGGTTGCATAGCAGGGATAATTTTGCTTTTAACACCGCGCTTAACACCGCGTGCAGCGCGCACCTAACAGTGCGCCTAACAGCGCAAACGCCGTAGCGCGTGCAACTAGCGGGATTTGCGCGACAGGTTCAAGCGTCCACGGAATGTAAACGCTGCGAGCGCCACCGAGCCCGTTATCAGGGCCGCCGCACCAAGTTGCATAGCCATGTTCATGGTGTTTGCTTCTTGCGGCGAAGAAGCGCTAGCAACGGTGTTTGCCGAGCTTACGGGCGCTTCCGAAGCTTCGGTGTTGGTGCCACTCTCGCTTGCTGCAGGCGCTTCAGGCGCTGGAGTTGCAGCTGCAGCATCAGTCGCGCTGCCATTGTTGCCACCGTTGCCGTTGCCGCCGTTTGCCTGCGCGGGTGCTGGAGTTGCTGCCGCAGCAACAGACGAGCCTTCTACCTGCGCATGTGTGTTTGCGCGAAGCATGTGAGCGCCACGTACGCGTGCGTGTGCACCGCGCGCGTTGCTGGTACCAGCTGCGCTGTCAGCATCGGCCGCAGCTGCGTGCTTGGGCTGAGCCTGCGCGCTGTCTTGCGTAGAGCCCTGCGCGGCACCATCCGCGTTGTTTTCCTGGGCAGCCACACCAGGCGTAGCTTGCGGAGCGGCAGGCGCGGGCGCAGCCACCTCGGGTGCAGGTGCAGGCGCAGGCGCTGCCACACCAGGTGCGGGCGCAGTTCCAAGCCCCGCCGAAGGTGCGTCGCTCTCGCTTGGCATATAGTGCTCAACGGCATATTGCGCCTGAAGCTTGTTGTACGTGTGTATTGCGCGCTCAAGCGTTGCCTTTGCAGCTTCATGCTTTTCGTGCAACTCATTTAAGGTGTTAATAGCCGCAGCAACGGTTGAATCAAGTTCATTTTTTGCGGTTTGAGCCTTGTTCACGCGCTCCAGTGCAGCCAGCTTGGTTTGATATTGCTCGCGCAGCGGTGCAAACGTTTTTTGCTCCTGCTCATACGTCGCGCGTGCAGCTTCGTACGCCTGTTTAGCTTCTGGAGCAGCTTTACCTGCGGTTTGGTGCGCCTTTTTCGTTTGTTCAATAATCTGCTGCACTTCTTCAATAAGCTTTTGTTTTGCTGCAACCTCAGCATTTGCAGCTGCTACCTGCGCCTGACGCTTTTTCACAACAACGCCCACCGCTTCGTCATAGTTCTTAATCCAGTCGGTTTTTTCCTGCGTTCTTGCTGCTTCAAGCGCTTGCGCCACTTTCAGCTTAACCAGCTCGTCTACCAGCGCTTTCTTTGCTATTTTAAGCTGCTCAATCTCCTGCATTTTCTTGGTAATTTCTTCTTGAGCGGCTTGTTGTTTCTTGCTCTCAGCAGCTATTGTGGCCTGGAATTGCACCTGTGCTGCCTTAGCTTTTTCCTCGTTTTGCTTTGCTTCTGCCTGGCGCTTTTTGTTCTCTTCGAGCTCATTTTTGTCAGCTTCATAAATCGTCCTAGCTGCGTTGTATTCTACCTGGTAGCGGTTTTGATCTTGCTGATATTTAAGTTCCATTTGGTTAAAAGCAAGCTCGCTCGTTCGCAGTTTCGTTTCAATGCCTTGCTGCTGTTGAGTTAACGTTTTATGCCATTCTTTTGCTTTCGACTCGTTTTGTACCTCTTTAGCAAGCTCTTCTTGTGCTTTCTTAATGGCTAAATCAGCCGTCTCTTTTTCCTTGTTGGGCGCAGCAAGCTCCCCGGTCGCCTTCTCAATCTTTGCGTCCTGTTCTTTAACAGCAGCCTCTTTATCTTGCTGTTTCGATTCAAGTTTCTGTTTTACAACGCCCTGCTCAGCATTCTGTTTTTCGAGCGCCTGCTTGACAGCTTCATGCGCCTTCTGAGCCTTCTCGTGAGCAGCGGTTGCCTTCTGCAACCCGCTTTCCGCAACCGATTTTTCCTTGTTCGTAAGCTCAAGGCGTTGCTGCGCTGCAGCCGACTCTTGAGCCGCTTTTTGCAGTTCCTGAGCAGCACGTTCGTTGTTCTCTTTTTTGGTGTCATGTTCTTTTTTGGCGTTCTCAAACTTTTCAGCTGCCTGTTTGTATGCAGCGTCATCAACCTTCGGCGCTTTAGCTTGCGCTGCCTTAGCTTCATCGAGTTCGCGCTCGGCTTCAGCCTGTTTCGCCTGCGCAGATTTCAATTTATTCGCAGCGTCGTCGTGATCGCGTTTAGCTGCAGCTTCCTTTGCTGAAGCATCGCGCTGTGCGGCGCGCGCATTGTCCACATCTGCCTTGGTGGGGCTAGCGGGAGCTGGTGCTTCCGCTACGTGTTGGATGGGCTCGCCGGCAGTTGTTGCAGCAGCCAAAACGGCTGGTTGGTTTGCATATGAAGCGACGGGTACGGCCAGCAGGGTAGTGGTTGCAAGCATTGCCACGTTGGCTTTTTTCACCATGGTATGTGTCTCCTTATCGGGGTCTGTGAATAATGTAATGTGAGTATATCCAACACATCAAAAAATTAACTTAAGCTCCGTTTAAGGTACATGTAATGGTTGTGTTATTGTGTGCTTGCAACTTACGCATGCGGTATATGCGCAGCTACAGGCCATAATAGCGCCACTTTTAGTTGCGTTTATGTGGCCAGGCCGCGCCCTTTTACCCGCTGCACATGATTACAATTTAGCAACAAGTTTGCCCCAAAGCGCCCATTTCTCCACATGTAGG
The DNA here is from genome assembly GCA_900343135.1 of Atopobium massiliense. GTDB lineage: Bacteria > Actinomycetota > Coriobacteriia > Coriobacteriales > Atopobiaceae > Fannyhessea > Fannyhessea massiliensis. The sequence goes on from OPYK01000004.1 coordinate 22,623, forward strand.
CTATGGCATAAACCTGCAATCCTATGCATTATTTGCTACGTCTAACTTTTTTGAGAAAACACGCATCGTCCAAGCAGCCATCATCCACCCCGCTGCATGTCCATTTTTGGTGCGCGCGTTACCGGTGTGAGTTGGTGTTGTCCGTGCGCGGCACTGCTATATACGTGCGTCTTTCACGCGGCTCGCGCCCGCGCGTCACGTCGCCGCGCTCGCGCCCGTCGGAAATTCGCCTATTCACGTCGCTCATAAATTGCTTGTACGACCCCGCGGCATCGGCCAACTTTGCACCAACAGCATCGCTCAGCCCAGCCATCCTCGCCCCAACAGCGTTAGTCACTCCCGTTCCAACAGCGTCGGCAAACCCTACGCCAAAGCATTCAATAAACGCACCAATATATTCACGCGTTATCGGGCTCACCTTTGACGCAGCAGCATACACCCGCTTCCAACAGCGCGGATCGCCCACAATTTCGGTTATGTCGTTTTTACCGCTTGCATACAGCGCATCAAAAATCTCGTCAACAGCCTGTTTTTCAGCGTCTTTCACAAGCGATCGCTCCCAGCGCGCATGCATTTGCGCTACTCGCGTTGCCGCCGGATGCAAACCGCGCGCAGCAATAAACGATGTGGCACCCACGCACCACGACAGCGGCTCATGCTCAAACAGCCCCATCGCTGTGCTTTTCACCACAAAACATGGTGCAGCATCGGTGCCAAACAGCTGTCCTACTACGCTAAATTCGGGCACAATGCGCCGGTAGCGGCTGCCATACACCGTGTAGGGGTTGGGCACATTAAGCGCGGGAGAAAAACCGGGCCCATCCAGGTTATAAACCGCTGCAATGCGCTGCTGCAGCTCCTGCGGCATCGACACTGCCGCAAATGCAGCAAGATTGCCACCTTTAGAGTGACCAAGCACGGCGATGGGAAGTGGGGTGGGGTGCTCACGTGCGGGGTTGTCGTCCGCCACACCACACCCGCCGTCAGCACCGCTACCGCCGGCCACCACCTGCGCCAAGTACTCCCGCGCCATCGTTTGTGCTGGTACCTCACCCAACTCCAGCAAAAAATCTTCTTTCCACCCAGCAATCGACAAATCGGTTCCCCTAAAACACACCAGTTCAAACGTGTTTGGCACGCTCCAGGTTTCCGCGCAAAACTGTACGTGCTTGGCGTTGTTGCACACGTCGGTGTAATTGCGCAGTACCACGTGCGCGTAGCGCGGCGCATTGGCTAGCTGCTCAAACATGCGGCGCGCGGGCGCAATCATGCTGCGGATATAGGCAGGGTTGATAGTTTTACTGTCAGGCGGTGTAAGGGCAACAAGGCTGCGCGCAAGGTCGCTTCGCCAGGTGAGGTAGTCGTAGATGGTAGTTTGAGCGGATGCCATGCTGCCCCCTTTGCGCTGTTGATATATGTGGTACGTGTGTTGCACCTGCGTTGCAATGCAGGTGCAATGGCGCGTAAGCTACCGTGCGCCGCCATGCGCGAGCGCGCAACTATGCGTATACTGCATGCTTAGCGCATATAAGGTATGCGTGTTTGTAATAACTTCATACAAGAAATGTGTACACTCTGTGATTTTACGTAAGTGTACACGTATTGCCATTTTCGCGCTACTCATCGTAAAACCCGCTTTGCCCACTGCTTTGGCCACTTTTGCACTCACGCTGCCACCAAGCCGTCTTTGTACGTACGATATACAACATGCACACCTCAAGCGTACGGGATGCACTACATCACGTGTTATCACAAACAACTGCGGGGGGGGGTCAATGGTAAAGACCCTAGCGAGCGTATTTTTTGCTCGCAATTCGCGTCACGCAGTAACAAAATCGCACCTACAATGGCATACCGATTGTAACCGTTTACCGAGAAAACCCCCGTGCACCCTGCGGCGAGCAGCCTGGTTTGCTAAAATTTAGCTTAAAGCGAACTCAAACGTGGTATATATCTTACTATACACACCTATATCACGACTATATTTGTACGTGCACGCCGCGCCCGTCACTACGAAAGGAGCTTTTATTATGGCTCGCAAAAAATATGGTAAGCACAGTAAAACTCCCGCTGCAACTTCTGCTACAGCTCGCCGCTCACACGTTGCGCTTGGAGCTGCAACCGCGGTAGTGGGCGCATCTCTTGCCTTGGGCGTAACTCCCGCGTTTGCACAGACTGGTGCTACTACTCCTGTTGCTCCTGCGCAACCTGGTACTCCTACTGCGCAACCTGCAGCGCCCGCTAATAATAAACCTGCCAAGGCTCAAACACCCGTTGTTAAACAGGGCGATAAAAAACAAGTCGAAACTAAAGTTGATAAGAAACAAGCCGACACAGCCGAAAAAACCGAGCGGGGGGGGGTATCCTCCACGAAGCCTGCCGCTGGTAACAAGGTCGCTGGCAATAGCAGCGTAGCACCACAAGCGCCTAAGGCAGTACAAGGTACAGACAGAGATGTCAATCCTGCTCCAGCTCCAAAACCTCAAGCTAACAGCACCGTCGAACTTTCAAAAGACAAAAAAGACACCCTGCCAAACATGTACGCATGGGGTTCTTCCAACAATGTCTATATTGAAAATGGACAAAACCAAGAAGTTAAATTTATTCTTAAGTCAGCCGATGGTGTTGCAGTTACCAAGGTGGCTATTTTCCCGAACGATAACATTGATATTAATGGTAGGAACGCAAAGCAGTTTGTTGAGTATAGGACTGATGATGCTGATGGTACCTGGCATCAAGCTTATTCTGGCAAGTACTCTTTTGTAACAAACAAAGCCGATGGCTCCGCTACTCTTACCATGAGCCCCATGTATAGAAACAACAACATGGCAGCAGCAGGATATGCCGCAAACCGCTGCATCTATGTGTATGGCATGAAAGACGGGCAGGAAGTCTTGCTGTACAAAACGAACATCGCACGTGCGGCAACACTTATTCCGCCTAAAAAAACAGGTTCCGTTGTTTTAAAATACAACGAAGAACTTACCGACGAGCAAATTCGTGCGAAGCTAAAAGCCGCCCTTGATGCCCCTACCGAAGGCAAAGATGGTAAATCACTTCGCGAACAAATTAAAGATGCAAGCACCGCTAAAGGCGTGGGTGTGCGCGATAAAAATGACAATAGAAAACTTGATACAACACCCGATAACCCTGAGAAAAAGGTTGTTGTTACCGATAAGCAAGCGTATGTACCCACTGAGCTTGATAAGATTAACACGGTAACGTCCGCAGCAGACGCCAAAGAAAAAACATATAAAACCGGTGTTACGAACCTTAAAACCTACCTGGTTTCCGACCTTGGCTACAAATCCGAGGCACTTGCGCTTACGGTTGCGCGCTACGATACGCGCATTGATAAGCCAGTTGTTACAGACCCGAACAGCATCTCCGACGACGTAAAGAAGGAAATCGCAAAGAAGCTGGCCAATCTTAACCACATTCCTCAAGACAAAGTTACCGTTAACGCCGACGGCACAGTTACCATCAACTTTGAAGGTGTAGACGCTAAAGACGCTCCTAAGCTTAATCTCAGCGACCTCGTTTTGAAGCAGCTTGCGGAAGCTGATGTTAAGGTTCCAACTGGTGATAAAGCAACCTTTGTGGCTAATCCACTTGGATATTCAAACGCTGAACTTGACCGAATCAAGCAGTCGATTTTGGATGCTAATAAAGACAATAAAAAGCTTGGTCTTACCAGCAAAGATCAGATTACGCTTGAGTATGTTAAAGGTGATACTACCGTTGGTCATGAAAATATAGGTATCTCGAACGGTCAGGCGGAAAACAAGATTACCGTTAAGATCAAGACCGATAAGGCTGTTGCTGAGTTTACGTCTAATGTAAAAGAGAGCAAGCTTACAAAGCTTCCAAACATTCGTACAGATTACGACGTTTCGTGGGACAAGACTAAGATTGATGGTCGCGATACCGACGAAGGCATTTCTTGGAGTAATGATAGTAAAACCACGATCATCTACCGCTACGACCCAACCAAAGCAGAAGAATTTGATACAACAAAAATTCTTGGTTTGCTGAAAGCTACGCCAAAAGACAAGCAAGCTGGTTTGCGTGACCTTCAAGGCGGCGAGCAGCTCGATCACGAAGATTCAAACGGTAAACCTCGCAAGTCGCACATGCACTATGCGCTGCAGGGTGACGAACCAACAGGCGAGCTTTCGCTGGGCAATATGAGCGGTGCATACTGGATAGGCAACCAAAAGGTGAGCCATTCCGATGAAAAACTCGGTGATAATTTATCAGAAGCTGGTTCGTATTCATGGGATACAGAAGCTGGTTCGGTAAAGGTAGCCGGCAAAAAGGGCAAAATCTACAAAGCGCGTTTATTTGTTCAGCCGTATGCAATGTCATACTATAAGGACGTGTATCTGGAACAAGGCCGCAACCCAGGCAACACCGCAAAAGCTATCAACATTATCTTTGTGCCGCAGACGAATCACAAGACGAGCGATTTGAAGACGTCGGTTGATGAGCACAAACTTGCTGCTGACAAGAAGACTCCAACTGATTCTGCGTACTACAATGCGTCTGACAAAGTGAAGAAAGACTACGAAGATGCGCTTAGCAATGCAAAGACGCTGTATGACTCTGTGAAGGATACAGCTGAAAAAGACCTTACCGAAGAGCAGAAGGCGCAAATCGATAACGCGACGATTACGCTTAAGAAGGCGCGTGCGGCTCTTGATGGTGCTAAGACCGACAAGAACGGCTTGACCCAGTCGATTGAAGCCAATGGCAAGGCTAAAGAAGGTCAAGCTGCTGAAGTAGCTGGCACTGTAACTACTGATAAGTATAAGAACGTTACTGAACCTGACTTCAAGAAGGCCGACGGTTCTGCTGACACCGAAAGGAATGAAGCAGCTAAGAAAGCCAAAGAAGCTTACGACAAGGCTCTCGAAGACGCTAAGGCGTTAAAGGATGACGAAAACGCCACGCAAAAGGCTGTTGATGCTGCCAAGGCGAAACTTGATGCTGCACGCGCAAAGCTTAACGACTTTACCACCAACAAGGATGAGTTGAGCGCCGCGATTGCCAAGGACGGCAAGGTGAACACGGGTGAGGCTGGCAAGACAGGTGACGAAAAACTTAAGACCGCCGACCCAACCTACCAAAACTCTACCAAGGAAGAGCGCGACGCATACGATGAGGCTGTTGCTGAAGCTCAAAAAGTAGTTGGTGATCCAAACGCTTCCCAGAAGGAAGTGAACGAGGCTATCAAGAAGCTTAAGGACGCTAAGTCAAAGCTAGACGCTAAGGCTACAGATAAGTCTAAGCTTGCCGCTGCGGAAAAGCAGAGCTTTGATAATCCTGATGCTAATGATACAAGCAAACAGAGCGTGTTCTACAAAAATGCACTAAACAAGAAAGACAACGGTGCAAGCGAGCAAGAAAAACAAGCAGCAGAACAAGCAATTAAGAATTATGACCAGGCATTAGCTAATGCTCGCACCATTCTTAACAACGAAAAAGCAACTCAAGCGCAAGTTGATGAAGCTAAGACAAAGCTTGAAGAAGCTGAAAAAGCACTGCATGAGAATTATAAGTCCGACGATAACGACCTTACGAAGGCAATCGCAAACAATGTGAGCGGTTACCTTATGCCTGCGTACTTCAATGCGTTTGATCAGGCTCAAAAGGATGGCGCAGACTCTCAGGCTGCGAAGGACTTCAAAGCCTACAATGACGCCTATCAGAAAGCTAAGGAATTAAGCAAGAAGCTTAAGGAGACTGAAGAGTCCAAGAAGCCAAAGCAAACAGAGATTGATGCTGCAAAGACTGCGCTCGAAGAAGCCCGTAAGGTCATCGATAAGTACGCAACCGATACCAGCAAGATTTCGGCGGCGCTGCTTCACAGCTTGGCTATTACTAATAGCCCGGCGTATAAGAATGCGTCCGCTGGTGCTGAAGGTTCTGACGAGGCTAAGGCAAAGAAGGCGTACGACGATGCGCTTAAGGAGTTGCAAAAAGCCTTTAATGACCAAATGGACAAGGACAAGGGTGACGACGGTAACGAAATCTCAGAGTCTGTTATTCCAGATAAGAACATTGATATGACCAACAAAGATGCGCTTAAGAAGTTGCAAGCGCACGCTAAGGGTCAGCCTTTGAATAGGGATGTAACAAGGCTCCTTGCAAAGCTTAATGATGCTGTTAAAGGTCTGGATAAGTTTAAGACTAATACCGACGAGCTGATTAAGTCGATTAATGAGGACGCAACCACGCATCCAAGCCCTGCGTTTAAGAACGCATCAGTTCATAATTATTTGGATACTGATGGTAATGCGGATTCTGCTAAGAACGCCGCTGCGCGTAAGGCTGCCGGTGATTATGGTCAAGCTCTTAATGAAGCTAGGGATTTGTTGAACAATCCTAACGCTACGCAGAAGGACATCAACGACGCTAAGGATAAGCTTGACAAAGCCCGCAAAGAGCTTGACAAGTACAACACCGATACCGCCAAGCTTGTGGAAAGCGTAAAGAAGCACGGTGATACAGAGGGCACTGCGCCTACAGAAGGAACGCAAACTTCTGATGCATATCGCAACGCGTCTGATCCTCATTTCTTAACTGCTGATGGCAAGCCTGACACTACCAAGAATGATGCAGCCAAGAAAGCTAAGACCGATTACGACAAGGCGTTGGTTGAAGCCCAAGAGCTTTTGAATAAGCATGACGATAAAGCTACACCACAAGACGCAAAGCCAACGCAAGCAGAAATCAACGACGCGCTTAAGAAGCTCGATGACGCTCGTAAGAAGCTTGAGGACAACTACAAGACGAACACCGATGCGCTTGAGGCAGAAGCTAATAAGTCTACTCCTGAGAATACCGCTGTTACTGAACACGACTTTGAAGCTACGCCAGAGTTCAAGAACGCTCAAGCCAAGAGAAAGGATGGTGCGGAAAACGCAGACGTTGCTGCTTACAAGGAAGCTCTTAAGAACGCGCGCGATCTTGCAAAGGCTGCTCATCCTACAGATCCAGATGCAAAGAACAGTTCTTATCCAACTCAAAAGCAGATCAACGATGCGCTTGATGCCCTTAAAGCGGCTAAGAAGCAAATCACCGACAACTACAAGACAAATCTTGACGCGTTGACCGCTGCCAAAGACTTTGCAGATGACGGCTTTAAGAAAACTCCTGAATACAAGAATGCTCTTGCTAAGAAGGCTGCTGGAGATCAGACTGCAAAAACTGACCTTGGTATAGAAAATCAGCAAACTGGCTTTGACAATGTTCTCAATCAAATCAAGCAGAAACTTAATGATGAGAACTGGAAGAAAACAGCAACTCAGAAGTCTGTAAACAACTTGCTAAAGAAGTTGCAAGATGCTCAAAACAAGATTGCTAAGGACTACAAGACTGATGCCAAGCTGCTCTCTAACGAGGTGGGCGATAAGGATGTTCAGGGCAATGATGTAACACCTCCGTTCGAGGCGACAGTTGAGTACAAGAATGCGCTTACGAAGAAGGATGCTGAATCTGAAGAGGATGCCAAGAAAGATGATTCCGCAACCAAGAAGCTCAAGGACTACGCCGACAAGCTGAAAGCAGCACAAGACTTGATTGCGCAGGTAAACAGCACCGATCCGAATGCTGATCCAGATAAAAAGCCAACCCAAGCGCAGGTAGACCAGGCTCTGACTGATCTTAAGGCTGCGAAAGATGCAATCACCAATGGTTTCAAGACCAACGCTAAGGATTTGAAGAAAGAAACGAACGAGCTTAAGGACAACGGTCAACCAAAGGATGACAAAGACAAGTTTGAAAACTCTACCGAGTATAAGAACGCGTTTGCTAAGACGGATGCTGACAGCAAAAACGATGTACAAACGTACAAAGATGCCCTAAAGAAAGCTAACGAGCTTCTTCAGTTGTTCAACGATGATGGTACGCCAAAAGCTGATATCCCAGCTGGAAAGCAAATTCCAACTCAGCAAGAAGTTGACGAAGCTCAGAAGGCTCTTAAGGAAATCAAGGACAAGATTCTTGCTAACTACAAGACCAATCCTGTTGACCTGCAAAAAGAAGTTGACCTGTCTAAGGACGGCGACGACGACAAGCGTGATGACGTGTTTGAGAACACTCCAGAGTTCCAGAACGCGACTGCTAAGGGTGATGATGCTGCCAAGCAAGCTCTTAAGGATTACACCGACAAGCTTAAAGCTGCCAGGGATATGCTTGACAAGTTTGACCGTGCAACTGGCCAGCCGAAGAAAGACGCAAAGGATGTTCCAACGCAAGCCAAACTCGACGAAGCCCTAAAAGCCTTGCAAGACGCGAAAGCGAAGATCGAAAACGATTACGCAACCAAGAAAGAGGATCTCACAAAAGACTACGACAGCAGAAACAAGGAGCACACCAGCGACTACACGATGGCGTCGAAAGATAAGCAGGAAGCATACTCGAAGATGCTTGATGAAGCAAATAAGGTGCTCAAAGACCCGAACGCTACGCAAGCCGAGGTAGATGCGGCGCAGGCTGCGCTTAAGAAGGCGCTCGAAGAGCTTGTGAAATCGGCAAATGCTAACCGTCGTGCGTACTACGAGGACATGGTAATTGACGCGCGCAATGCGCTGCAAAAGCTGGTAGATGCAAACGAAGCGACGCACCTTAAAGACCTGTACACGCACGCGGAGCCTGCTGCACAACACGAGTTTATGGCAGCTATGGACAACGCAAAGAAAGTGCTTGCCGACAAAGAGGCGCTTGCGAGTGAGCTTGATGCTGCACGCGTACGCCTGCTCCAGGCGCTCGACGGCCTTGCAAAGCATCAACTGCCAGGCATGACCAACGCAGGTGCAGGTGCGGGCGCCAATGGCAACGCGGGTGCGGCTGCCAACGGTGCAGCTGGATACGGCGCGCACGCAGCGGGCGCATATGGTAGAGGTGCTCATGCAGCGGGTCGCGTACGCGCGCACGCAGGAAAGCACCTTGCGCAAACGTCCGACCCAACAAATGCGCTGGCAGCTGCCGGCATGCTGGCTTCTGCCTTAGGCTTTATAGCAATGGGCTTTAAAACGAAAAAACGTCGCGCAAAGTAGCGCAATACACGTGAGGTTAAAACGCAGCCGTACAGAAGTGCTCGGTACAATGCGTTGATGCGCTGATTTACGCAACGCGTAAGCGCGCAATGCCAAAAAACGGTGCCTGGTGTAACCACTGGGCATCGTTTTTGTGTTGGTGGAGTGATATTCCGATGTATTGAGTGAGGATGTGTTGAAACCTGCGCAAACGTTATCCTGTGCTTGCGTTACCTGCGCAACGTGCGCACGTACGCTTTTTGCTCGGCAGAAAGGCGCCTACTTTCGCACGCCTTTTGAATCGTTTTATTATGCACAAAATTGTCGAGCGTGTTCTTGCGCAAAAACGAAACGGTAGCCTTCCACTGCTTTGCCAGCGCCGTTGCGTAAAACCAAGCAATCATCATGGCCACATAGTACTTATTTGTGTGTATATGCGCAGGTATATCAAGGTAATCTGTGCAAAAATGTTCGTCCAAATAATGTGTCATAAGCATTTTGAGCGCAAATCGCTGCGTATACACGGCGTTAGCCGTAAGCCACCGCATAATGTGCGGCATAAGTGCATTGGTATGTGCGGCAAATACCTGCGGCGATAGTGCATCGCACACCGCCCAATTGTCCACGTAAGGCAAAAATTCGTCGAGCAGCGTTATGCATTCGGTAAAATTGGCACAGTGCGACAAAAGCACAGCGTGGAGCATGTTTTCTTCGTAATAGGTGTGTGGCAATGTATGCAGATATGCACCTGCTTCGCCCACCCGCTCAAGCGTTTTTGCACGCGCCCGCACCTGTGGCATGCGCACGCCAATAACCAAGGAAGGTTCCACTGTTGGCATAAGTTTGCTCTGAAACGCCGCATACGTGGCATCGCGCTGCGCAAATAAGTCGCGCGTAACGCGTTGCGCAACGCCTTCCGCAATGGCTTGAGCGGTTTTTTGGCTCTGCACCTGCGAATTTGTATGTTGAAATGTGCCCGTCTTCATGCTATTAGCCCTTATCAGCTGCTATGTTACGTGCTTGCTGTGTGTTATGCCACTACACCGTTTGTGCCGCCCATACCATTACCCGCACCATTGCCGCCATTCGCACAGTTCGCACGACTTTTACCATACCTCAGGTAGTTCTTAACAAACACAACGCCCGCGCCCATAAGTGCGCACCCGAGCCCCGTGTAAAAAAATGCCACAAATACCTGCGGTAACACGTTTGTCGCGCGCAGCCCAATGCCAGCGCTCATCATAAACGCCATAATCAGGTACGATTTTGTGTCGAAAAAATTCCAAAACGGACGCATGCCCTCGTAGGCAAGAATCCGCGCGGTGTGCTTGGAGCTCATGGCAACAAACATGCCCCCAAACGCGGCAAAAACCAGCACGCTTAGCAGGTACGTAAGCCAGCTTGGGCTAATGAGCCCATAGGAGAGTATGCCCAGCCGCGCCACGTTAAGGCCGGCAAAAAGCCACACGATACCTGCAATGAGCAGCAGAGTTTGTTTTTTTACTTTGAACATGTGTCATCATCCTTTGGTGAGTTTGTTGTTTCGGTCTTGGTGTCCGCGTTTGCGCAATCGCCAACCCCAGCCTCCCGCAGCCCGCGCTCGGCATTCGCGCATATGGCGTCAAACACGCGCTGAAACGCGGCAAAGTCGTCCTTCGAAATGCCGTCTATTACCGTGCGCACAAATTGCCGGTGCGCTTGGACACCCGCATGCACCACGTCGGTGGCATCATCCTGCAAAAACAGCTCAATCCGCCGTTTATTTGTGTCTGTGCGCTTTTTTGCAATATACCCGCGCTGTTCAAGCGTCGCTAGCGCTGCCGATACGTGCGACTTTGTTAACTTTCGCTCCCGCACCATGTCCGCTGCGGTGTTGAGCTGCGGATGCGCGTGCAAAAACATAATAACGTCGTATTCCATCTGCGTTAGGCGCCAGCGCTCACACACCGCGCGCGTCAGCGTTTCGTAATACCGCGTAATCGTTTTATGCTTGTCCCAAAACTGCCGCACGTGCATCGCCTCATTTCACTTTGCTTGCGGTTAGCTGCGCCTTAGTAGCTACGGTTAGCTGCGCATTTCCGTTATAACGGTTCTATTTAGAACAATTATAATCGCGAGAAAACCCCTCGTCAAGCTTTCACCATATTTGCTACAGATTGTCTTCCTCGCACATGCGCGCGCCAGTTTTCGCGTTCTTGCAGCTTACAGGTTACAGCTGCACCGGCACCGCAGCTCTTTGGAGCTACGCGCGTGTAGCTTGTCTACCTGCGCATTAGTAGCTGCCGCCAACAAGCATTGCCAGCGCGTACGCCGCGCTACAAACAGCCAGCATAACAAGGGTGTAGGCAGTCGCATGCCACACGCCGCGTCCTGCGGCGTGCGAGGTGGTGCAACTACCTGGTTTACCTGTGGTTTTTTCGTCCGCCATGTGCGCGCTTTGTGCAGCGGGAGTTGAAAACGACGTAAAGCCGCCCAGCACGCCTGCGGACACGCACGCAATGAGAGTTGGATTAAGGGCGTAGTGGCGCGCCACAAGAGCCCAGGTTGCTGCCGCCGCGCAGCCGATCGCGTTAACGCACAGCATACCGACATTTACCTGGTGTAACGGCGCTATTACAAGGTGGGCGGTGCGGTTTAGGATATACTGGCGCGCAACCGCGCCCACACCGCCGCACACAGACGCAATAAGTATAAGTACAAGTGAGAGTGTCATGATGTTCCTGTCATGTTGGTAGTGGGTTGTTGCGCCCGTGTTACCTGCTTGATGTTGCACGTGTTTTTGTACACGTTTTTGCACGTGCCATTGTGCCTGCTATTTGACCTGCCCGCGCACAAAGCACACCGCCTGCCAGCGACGCTGCCGCATAGAGTGCACAGAGCCACGGCGCAGCTGCCAGCGTTGCCAAAATGCCCACAAACGTTGCGTACGTGGTAAACGCTCCGCAAAAACCGCTGGTTACGAACTGTTTTAGGTGAGGATGGTTGGCGCGCATATACGTTTGAGAAAATCCCAGCACGGCCGAGCCCGCCAGGTTTATGGCTAGGATAATGCCCGGGTGAGAAAAACCCAAGCCGGCAAGCACGCACACGCCCACGCGCGCAAACGTGCCGCAGCAGCCTCCCGCAAACACGGCAAGCATCCCTGCCTGCGGCTTTTGTGCCCGCACCAGATTCGCGTTTTTCATGTTCATAGCAGCACCTCTAAATCGTGTGGTCTAAATTATACGTTAATTTAAAAGGTTGGTAGAACACAGGTTGGTAGGACACGTCACACAGTTCCAAAACATAGCACAACACATCGTTCAGCCTCCACCATTTTTTTTGTACAATTTCAGCCAAAAAAATAAACCGAATAAAAACAAGTCAAAAAACAAACCGAAACTTTTTTCCAATTGTAAGACCCTTTGTTAACTAATGGTGTATATTGTTTGGGGTTAAGGAAAGAAGGAGGTTTTACAAGTGGCAAATACAGAAAAAAAGGAAGGATTGCAGAAAAGCCTGGCGCTGATTTTTGTTTACACCGTGGCTACCGGCTCAATCTTTACCTACGTAAGTTACTGGGATTCCGTATTCTTCAATTATTGTGGAGCGGGTACATTCCTGGCGTTTGCGCTGATGTCGCTGGCTATTTTGCCCGTGGCGCTTGTTTACAGTGAGTTGTCATCCCTGTTTCATACGGCGGGCGGCGAGCTCATTTACAACACGGTTGGCTTAAACAAGCACGTTGGTTTCTTGGCGTCGTGGCTTATTATGGCAGCGTGGATTTCGGTGCCGCCAGCAGTGGTTATGGCTATTGCAACGTATGTAAGCAGGACATTTGGTTTGGCTCTAAATTTCGAAAGCATCATGATTATCGGCGTAGTTATTTTGCTTCTCGTTTTCTTTATGAGCTTGCAGGATGTTCAGTTTTTGGTTAAGGCGCAGGCGTTTTGCCTTTTTGCCAACATTACAGGCACGGTGCTCACCGGTTTTCTTTTGCTGTTTTCTGGTCACTGGAACATTGCAAATTTGGGCAATTTTTTCCAAACCAATTTAACGCCCATTAACGGCATTCCTGGTTGGATAATTGGTATGGCGCTGCTCATCACCCCATTTTTTGGCTTCGAAACCGTGCCGCAAATGGTTGAGGAAGGCGACTTCCCAATTTCCAACACCAAAAAAGCAATTTGCGGTTCGGTGTTAACCTGCGGTACTATTTACACGTTCTTCTTCTTCTGCGTTGCTGGCTTGGACAGCTTCCAAACCCTGCTTGCAGGCGGTAAAGACGGCTTTATGACCATCACGGCAATGCAACAAATTTTAGGTTGGCAAATTTGGCCTTTGATTTACGGATTGTTGTCAATTTTGCTGGGCATGACGGCTTCCATCCTGGGCTTTTGGATGTCGATTGTTAGAATGCTCTATGCTATGGGCAAGAAAAACTTCTTACCCGCAATATTTACCAAGGTAAATAAGCACAGTCAACCTATTGTTCCTAACATTTTCTTGCTTGCAATTACGCTTACGTTTGTTTTGATCCAAAACGCAACCACTTTTATGAACGACTTTTTCAACCTTATGTCGTTCGGTTGTGCGTGTGCGTATGCCATCACGATGATTTCGGCAATGAGCATTAGAAAGAAGCATAAAGATTGGTACGAGGGCAATAAAAATTTGGTTAGGGGTGGCAATTTCACACGCTTATTAGCGATGGTTATCATGATTGCCATTGCATACTTCTGCACACTGGGTCAGGGTCGCGGCTCGTGGATGTCCTTTGGCGTTTACATGGGAGTTGGCGTGCTGATTTGGCTTTGGATGGTTTGCGTACGTTGGCGCAAAACTAAGGTGCTCATCGAAACACCCGAAGGTGAACAGGAGTTTTAAACACAGCCATTGAGCTTTAAACAAAGCCATTGAGTTAAAGGAGTGTATTATGGCAAAGTTAGCAGGTAAAGTTGCAGTTGTTACAGGTGCCGCAGTTGGTTTGGGCGAAGGTATTAGCGAAGCATATTCAAAATACGGTGCTAAGCTGTGCATGATTGATATGTCGCCCGCAGTTGAGGAAACCGCAGAGCGCCTTAGGAAAACCTACAATGCCGACATTATCACGTATGTAGGCAACGTTGCCAAGAAAGACCAGATGAAGGAAGCTGTTGAGCAAACAGTTGCTAAGTTTGGTAAGCTCGACGTTGTGTGCTGCAATGCTGGTGTATGTCGCTTGGCACCTTTTGAGGAAATGACCGATGAGATGCGCGACTTTCACATTGATGTAAATATCAAGGGTGTTTGGAACACCTGCCAGGCTGCTGTTCCTTATTTGCTTAAGAATAAGGGTGGCGCGATTGTTATTGCGTCTTCTGTTACTGGTGATATTGTTGCCGACGCTGGTGAGGCTGCATACGCAACAACTAAAGCAGCGCTGGTAGGCTTAACAAAATGCCTGGCTGTTGAATATGCCAACCGCAACATTAGGGTTAACTGCTCGCAGCTTGGTTATGCACGTACACCTATGGTTGAAAAAATGGCCGTTGAATCTGATCCGGACGACCCAGAGAGCGCAATTAATGCCATTGCTATGAACGTACCAATGAAGCGTCTTGCTAAGCCAATTGAGGTTGGCGAGCTGTTTGCGTTCCTTGGTAGCGACGAAGCTTCGTACATTACCGGTGCACAGTTTGTTATCGATGGTGGTGCAACGCTGCCCGAAACAATGAGTATTGGTACTAACTAGGGTTTTACTGCCTGGCGTTTTACTACTTGGCGTTTTACCGCGTAGTGTTTATTCCCACCGTCTGGTCGCGTCGCGCACCGGCGGTGGGTTTTTTCTCATATTGCTCGTACGTTTTTGTAATCAATTACCCAAACTTGCAAAAAACAAAAGTTCTTGTAATCAATTACCCAAACTTGCAAAAAACAAAAGTTTTTGTCATACTTGCCGTATATAACTCGCATCAACACGATACGAATCGGGGCATGGCATTATGCAACAATCAAAACGCACCAAATTGCTCAAAAAACGCGATCTCTACCTGCAGAAACTTATTGCGCTCAAAGACACGGAGCCGGTGAAAGTGGTAACGGGTATGCGACGCTGCGGAAAGTCTAGTTTGCTTGCGCTTATGCAAGAGTATTTGCGCGGCGTGGGGGTGGATCAGCGGCGCATTATTGCGATGAATTTTGAGTCGATGGCCTTTCAAGATATGACGTACAAGGATGTGTACGCGTATATTAAGCAGAAGATTGAAACGCTTGATGCCGCCGAGCAGGGCTCCGACATGCCCACCACCTACCTTTTTTTCGACGAGTTGCAGCGCGTAGACCGCTGGGAAGACGCCATTAATTCGTTTCGTGTAGATTTTAATTGCGATATATACATTACCGGCTCAAACGCCTACCTGCTTTCGAGCGAATATGCCACCTACCTTTCAGGCAGGTATGTTGAAATAAAAATGTATCCGCTTTCGTTTAAGGAGTTTATCGACTTTTTGGGCTATACCATCGAGGAGCGCTGTACGCCTACGGGCGCACGCAATCAGTGTATTCGCAGTCCAGAGGGTGATTTGGCAGAGGAGTCGGAGCTATTTGACGCGTACATGCGCTATGGCGGCATGCCGGCGATTTCCGAGATGAATTTTAATCAGAGCAGCATAATGGCGCTGCTTGAGGGTGTTTATACAACGGTTGTGATGCGTGATATTCTCGATCGCGAAAACAGGCGCGGGCAGCGGCGTATAACGGATAGCGAGTTGCTGCGGCGGCTTACGCTTTTTTTGGCTGATAATATTGGGAACAACACGTCGCTTAATGCCATGTGCAACACGCTTTCGGCGGAAAAGCTTATTGCCAAGCGCGCTGGGCAGCGTGTTGGCGAGCGTCTTGACGGGTGTCCTGACGGGCGCAGTGGTGGTACTTGCTCAACCAAGCCCGCGCATCAAACGGTGGCGGCATACGTTGCAGCGCTTAAGGAGTCGTACTTTTTTTACGAGATTAAACGTTTTGACATTAAGGGCAGGGATTATTTGCGCACGCTTGGCAAGTATTACATTGTTGACGTGGGGTTGCGCAATTACCTGCTGGGTTTTCGTGACCGCGACAGGGGACATGCGCTCGAAAACGTTGTCTACCTGGAGCTTCTTCGCCGCGGGTATGACGTTGCGGTGGGGAAAATTGATGCTCTTGAGGTTGATTTTGTTGCTCAATCAGCTGATGAAAAACTGTACATTCAGGTGAGCGAAACGATGCGTGGTGAAGAGCATCGGGCGCGTGAGCTGCGGCCACTTGAAAAGGTGCGGGACAATTACGAGAAGATTGTGCTTACGCTGGACAGGGCGCTCGACGACGACTACAACGGGATTCGCGTGGTTAATGTGGTTGATTGGCTGTTGGCGTAAGGTCGCGCGTAGCTGCCCGCACGCCTGCACCCGGGCGCTCGCGAGCTTGCTTTTACAAAAAATTTTGCTTCATATTAGAAAATTACCCCACTTTGACACGCGTTTCGGGGTCGATTAGACGCGCTTCAAGCCGCCGCAAAAACTTGTGTTTTTCAAATGCCCTGGTAGGAGCGTTGTGACATTCTTGACCACCTCGCGCCATTGCTCAGAATGGCAATTTTTGGGCTCAAAACGCGTGTCAAAGTGGGGTAATTTTCTAATATCGCTCGTACGTTTTTGTAAGAGGCGCGCTGCCGTGCGGGTTGCACGTGTTATGTGGGCTGTGCGCTGCCGTGCGGTTGCGCCTGTGCCGCGCGGGTGTGCGCTGTCGTGCGCACAAGGCACGTTTTCAGCCCAGACGTGCTAAAACAACTCAACACGATTAAGCAACATGTCAATTAAATTGCAATGGAAAATGCCATTGTCGTCGTAAAAGCTGTGCGGAATATCCATGCGTACAACAACCTTTTTGAAAAAATCCCCGGTGAGCATGAGCGATGCAAGCTCGGTGGTCTCTTTTTGCGTGGTATCCATACGAAACGCCGATTGGATATACAGTTTTTTATCTGCATTATTAACAACAAAATCAATTTCTTTTTGCGCATTTGCCCCGTTTGTTCTGTCGGCTATTACGCCCACGTCCACGCTGTACCCACGCCGGACAAGATCGTTGTAGATAATATTTTCCATCATGTGACCGGGGTCGTACTGGCGATAATTAAGCCGCGCATTACGGAGTCCCATGTCAGCGTAGTAGTATTTGTTTGGATAGTTGAAATATGCCTTACCCTTTACATCGTAGCGCTTCGCCTTTGACACCAAAAACGAGTCGATGCTGTACTGTATGTAGTTAGCCACTAAACTGCTGTTTACCTGCTGTTTTTTTATGCTTGTAAGCGCGTGTGCAATGTTAGAAGGATTTGTGAGTAAACTAATTTGTGAGGCAAGGAAATCGAGAATACCCTCGAGAATGTCCTCGCGCTTTACACCGTTGCGTTCCACGATGTCGCGTATGTAGAGCTCATTGTAGAGGGAAAGCAGGTATTCCTTCTTGTCCTGCTCGGTGTTTAAACTCAGCAGGCGCGGCATACCGCCATACAACATGTACGTGTCAAGCGCATCGCGCGCATTTACGTGCGCGTTTTCTTGTTCGGCGGGATTGCTGTTTGTGTTTCCGTTTGTGTTTGCGTTTCCGTTTCCGTTTGCGTGCGCATAAAATTCCTCAAATGAGAGTGGATATACATGTATTTGTGTTGCACGCCCGCGAAACTCTGTCGCAATATCGCTCGAAAGACCCTTTGAGTTGCTGCCCGTTACATATACATCCAGGTTGTCATAGGCTTTTAGCTCGTTGAGCATGTCATATACAGAAACTTCTATGCCGCCGTGTTCCTTATCAACAATTTTTTGTGTGTACTGAACTTCGTCAATAAAAAGATAAAACTTTTCATCACGATGTTCTAACACGTGGTTTTCAACGTAAGCGCACAGCGTAATGGGATTTCGATACATGTAATAGCGTCTTTGGTCGAGCTTTATGGCTATGATGTGGTCTTTTGGCACATGTTGAGAAAGCAAGTAATCGTAAAATAGGTCGAATAGCAGCACCGACTTGCCACAGCGGCGAATACCGGTTATAACTTTAACTTCGCCATTCCACATATGATGAATGATGCGGTTTAAATAAAAGTTTCGTTTAATCATAGTCACCTCAAACTTGCGACGTATGCGTCGCTACTTTTAGGTAGGATGGGTATAGTATGACAGATGGGAACCAGGTTTGCAATGATGTTGCGGCTGGTATAGCAGGTGCGCATAGTAGGGCGACGTTGACGTCGCGCGCATTAAAGCCGTGTTTAAAACTTGGCGAGAAGTTGTTTCTGTAGCTTACGCTATATATTTGCACAGAGTTTTCAACATGGGCACCTTACGTGCGCAAACGTGCTTGATACCTTACAACTGATACATACTGTATAGCTTTGTTTTTGCAGGATAAATGTGATCTCTATACATTTCTAAACCGGCTCACCTAATAGCTCGCTGAAGATGCTGATGATATGTCGTAACGATGCATAAAAGCGCAGGTACAATGTATAATATCGCCATTATAAGTGCATGGACCTTTGTTGCGTGCACACCACAAAACGGGGAAAGCAAACTCATAGTGTAATAGCTAATTACAATGTAAGGAAGTTGTAAAAATAAAGCGAGCGTAAAGCCCTTAATGTAGCGGATAAAAGGGCGTACTGTGGTTTCAAGCACACAATTGCACAGACTAATAACAGCAGCCATCATACAGAGCTGACAAATTAACACTGCCGCAGAGCCATTTGTTGGCAGGCTTACAGGCATGCGCATCTCAGGTGGATAAACAAAGAACGGCAAACAAAGGCATAATGCCAGAAAGCTTCTTACAAAATCTTGTGCACACGTACGAATGCATCGAATTTGAAAGCTCATTGTGGCCTCTTTATTTTGTTTCCTGGCTATAAGCAGCCGAAGAACAAACAAAAGTGAACGTCGCAATGGCGACAGAGAGAAACAGTGAAAACAAACAACTCTTACTTCTCATGGTGCCCCAATCATCACAGGAATTTCGGGTGTGAGTTTTGACTACGCAGTAATAGTAGCATAACCAGCATATATTCAAAAGCATGAATACTATATTTTGGGCACAAAACGGGCGGGTTGAGGCGTGTGGCACGCATGCCGAACTTATGCAAACAAGTCCTAAGTATCAAAATCTTGTCTTCAAGTCGCGTGCAGCAGAGGAGTTTACGTATTAATAGTACATATTGCCGTTAGTTTTCAACATGGGCACCTTACGTGCGCAAACGTGCTAAAAATTGTATAAAAATTGTTGTTTGGGCTTTTTCTGAACGAGTATAATAGTTCTCAATGTAAATTAGTACTTCGTGTGGAGAGGAAGCCTTCGCCATGAAAGCAGCCGAAAACCTTTGGAGTTTTAAGTTATCAACCGCATCACTCGTGCTTATACCTGCGGCTATTGGTATTAATTACGTTGCAAAACTATTTGCCAGTGTGCTTAAACTTCCACTTTGGTTGGGAACTCTTGGAACGTGCATTGCGTCTTGTTTGGCGGGTCCTGTGGTGGGTGGCATCGCAGGCTTTTTAACAAATATTGTATATGGTCTTACCATCGACCCCATTTCAACGGTGTATAGCATTACTGCCGCAGCTATTGGCGTTAGTGTAGGTATTGCCGCGCGTCTCAATTACATGGACAAGTGGCAGCACATTCTTGTTACGAGTCTTATTGTTGCAGCTATAGCCATTATTATTTCTACGCCGCTCAACATGATTTTTTGGGGCGGTACCACCGGAAACGTGTGG
This sequence comes from Atopobium massiliense, assembly GCA_900343135.1. GTDB lineage: Bacteria > Actinomycetota > Coriobacteriia > Coriobacteriales > Atopobiaceae > Fannyhessea > Fannyhessea massiliensis. The sequence continues at coordinate 42,430 of OPYK01000004.1, forward strand.
GGCGACGCCGTGTTTGCTGCCATGGGCTCGCAAGGCTTTTTTGCTTCGTTTGTTGATGAACTTGTTGTAGACATTCCCGATAAAATTGTCGTGCTGTTCCTCGCTGCGGGTATTTATAAAGCGCTTCCACAACGTTTGATTGGGCTTTATCAATCTCATGATGAAAACCTTGATGAATAACCTGTTTGAGCAGCATGAAAAGCATCAGCCTATTTGTAGATAAACATTCGTTTTTGAATGGCTTATCTCCAAAAACCAAACTTGCATATGTGGTGTGTGCGATAGGCGTGCCGGGGCTGGTAGGCGGCTATGCTATTGGCGTGCTGTTTATTGCGCTGAGCGTGCTGTTGCTTGCGTGCTCCAAAGTTATTGCAAAAACAAAAATCGTGCTTCAGGTCACTGGATTTATTATCGTTACCATTTTTGTTGTGCAAACGTTTTTTAGATCGGGCACGTACACGCCTCTCTTTGCGCTTGGGCCTTTGGTTGCGCGCAAAGAGGGGTTTGAATTTGCCATGAAAATTGTTTTAAACATTTTCAACATATCCTTTGCGTTTTGCGTGCTTACTCTTACTACCAAGCCGTCCGACATGCTCCAAGAGCTGGTAGAAGCAGGTTTTTCACCCAAATTTGGCTATGTGTTTGTGTCGCTGTTTCAAATTATTCCGCAAATAACCGAGCACACATCGGTGGTTCTCGATGCGCAGCGTAGCCGCGGCTTGCGCACAGGCGGTTCGCTGCTCACGCGCTTTAAAGCTTTTGTGCCGCTTATTTCACCCATTATGATTTCGTCGTTTATGAGTGCGCGCGAGCGGGCAATAGCCCTCGAAGTGCGCGGGTTTTCGTGCGCAAACAAAAAAACGTTTATAACACCGTTTGTGCCTTCTGCTTTCGACACGGCATGTTTTGCCGCCTGCTGCGTTGTTTTTGCGGCGGCTGTTTTGTTTGCGCTGCTTAAATGCGCAGGTATTGTGGGGTGGGTACCATGGTAGCGGTGCGTATTAATCATTTGAAATATCGGTATCCCTATGCAAAAACGTTGGCGCTTAATAATATTTCGTGCGAAATAGCAGCGGGCGAATTTATTGGCGTGATTGGCGCTAACGGCGCCGGAAAATCCACCCTTGCGCAGGCATTATTGGGTTTAGTTCCCAATTTATACCACGGTGCGTATGGCGGGAGTGTTGAAGTTGATGGCTGCAATGTAAAAACTACGTCTATCGACACGTTGTGTCGAAAAGTGGGGCTGGTGTTTCAAAATCCGTTTAACCAAATTACTGGCGCCAAGCTTACCGTGTATGAAGAGATTGCATTTGGCCTGGAAAACCTAGGTATTCCTCAAAAGGAAATGAATAGGCGCGTTGAAAACATTATGGAGCTGCTTTGCATTGACGACATTCGCAATGCTTCGCCCTACGATCTTTCAGGCGGGCAGATGCAGCGCATGGTTATTGCTGGTACGCTTGTTATGCAGCCCGATATTATTGTGCTCGATGAACCCACTTCGCAGCTCGACCCTCAAGGCGCAAAGGAAGTGTTTAACGCGGCAGAAGCGCTAAAACAGCAGGGTAAAACCATTATTATGGTTGAGCACAAAATGGAAAAAATTGCGCAGTATAGCGACCGCGTGATGCTGCTGAGCGACGGGAGTCTTATCGATTTTGATACACCACAGTGTATATTTTCGCGTGAAGATATTGAAACCTATGGGGTGCATCCGCCTGTATATACGCAGGTGTGCAAGAAACTTTCGCTTCGCTGCAAGAATGGGTTGTATCCTACAACGTTGAACGACGCCGTGGAAGTGTTGCGCGCGGGGGGTGCGCCTGGTGCGGCTAGTACGCTTAGTGCGCTTGGTGCAACCTGTGTACCTGACAAAACAAAGGAGCGTGTATGATGACTCACTCCATTAGTTTGCACAATGTAACGTTTTCGCATATGCAGACGGCAACTATATTCAATAATCTGAATATTTCCTTTACGCCTGGTACCTGCGCAATTGTTGGCCAAAACGGCGCCGGAAAAACAACGCTCCTTAAGCTGCTGCGCGGACTTCTTACTCCTCAAGCAGGCTGCGTTTGCTTAAACGGGCAGGATATTGCGGGCGTTTCAGTTGCTGACTGCGCGGGCGACATTGGCTTTGTGTTTCAAAATCCCGATGACCAAATATTTGAATCAACGGTACTACGCGAGGTTATGTTTGGACTGTTGCAAACGGGTAAGAGTGAAAAAGACGCGAGGGCGGCTGCACAAGAAAGCCTTGAGCTTGTGGGACTTTTAAACAAAAGCCAGGTAAACCCCTATGATTTAAGTCCAAGCGAGCGAAAAATGGTTGCAATTGCATCTATTGTGGCCATGGATACACAGGTTGTGCTTTTGGACGAGCCGACTATGGCGCAAGACGCAGCCAGCAAGGAGCGCCTTGAAGCCATCATTGACCACCTTGTTTCTCAACAAAAAATTGTGATTGCTGTGCTGCATGATATGGATTTTGTAGCGCGTGCGTTTGACCGCGTGATTGTGCTGGTACATGGCAGTGTTGCGTTTGATGGAGCGGCTCGCGAATTGTTTTTGCATAATGATTTGCTCAAGCAAGCAAAACTCGACAAGCCCGACGTGGTAAAGCTGGGCGAGGCTATGGGCTTTGACGCGCCAACGCGTTCCGTTGATGAGTTTGTGCGCGCTTATCGACATTCCACTCGCTAGCAATCTTCCTGCTAGCAATCTTCCTGCTTTCGCCAACCCCCCCCGCGCACCACCGTAAGGAACGTGCGGCATCATGAGGTATTGCACGCCGTACGTGAGGTTATGTACAATATCCTAAACACGGTAAACGGGAGGCAAACTATGAACAGGCTCCATAAAAACAGGCGAAATGTGCTGCTCATTGTGGGTTTTATAGTTTTGGCAGTGGTTGCTGTCGCGTTCGGTCTTTTTAAAAACAGGATTTTACAATCAAGCCTATTTATGAGTGTTAACGACAAAATCGATTATATCTTTAATACTAAAGACCTTAAAATCCCAGATGACGCGCTTGCATTTTCGGTATATGACATGAATGCGAATAACTACTTGTTTTATGAGGGCGCAGGTCAGCTGCCAACCGTTGCAAGCCTGTCCAAACTTTTTGCCATAGATTACGCACTTAGTAAGGTTAAGCTTGATGACGTTTTTGAAGCCAACGAAGAAACGCTTAAACTTGTACCTGCGGGTTCATCGATGGCTAATCTAACGCGTGGAACGTATACTGCAAAGCAAATTTTTCAGGCGATGCTTGTTCCATCCGGAAACGACGCGGCGTATGTTATGGCATATAATATCGGCAAATTAGACTTAGGCGCCGGTCACAGTGCAAAAGAATATACCAATCATTTTGTAAAATCACTGAGTACATATTTAGCACGTGAGGGCTATAGCAAAACGCATCTCTTTGATCCAAGTGGATTTTCAATGCAGGCTGATACCAATCTGGATGACATTAATAGGGTAACTCTTAAACTGCTTAATTACGATTTTGTCAAAGAGTGCATGGGAGAGAGCTCGTTTACCATTACAACAAAACAGGGCAATTTTACCTGGAAAAATACCAATGAATTTTTAGATAAAGAGTCGCTGTTTTACAATAGTCACATCAAAGGCGTAAAAACGGGAACGATGGGGTCTTCTTATAATATTATTGCTTTGTACGAGAACGATGGTAGAAGATATTTAATTACCTGTTTAGCTGCGCACTCAAACAAAGACAGATACCAGGCTGTTCAGGCGGCCATACATACGATTATCGAAAAACAATAAAGTTTTGAACTGCAGGGGATCGGAACTGCTGGGAACTGCTCACTGGGTTAGCATAATCAGGCTGTTAGCGGCGATGCAACATCACAAAAAAATATATAATTATGTGATAAAACTCACGAAATTACGTATAATTATGTGATAAGCGCAGGTACTACGTGCGCATGGGGATGATAGCTACAGACAGCAACGAACGTTGCGTTGACACGTGCATTGAATGCTGCAATGAATGAAAGGTGAGCACCATGGAACGATGCATTATGAGCAAGCTTTTGGCCTGGAAAAACTCGCCATACCGCAAGCCGTTGATAGTAAAGGGTGTGCGTCAAGTTGGTAAAACTTGGGCGCTTAAAGAATTTGGCAAACGCTATTACAACAACACCGCTTATTTTAATTTCGACGAAAACAAAGAGTACAAGCAATTTTTTGAGACCACCAAAAATGTGGAGCGTATCCTGCAAAACCTTATGCTGGCAAGTGGACAGAAAATTGAAGCGGAAACTACGCTCATTATATTTGATGAAGTTCAAGATTGCCCTGAAGTTTTAAACGCAATGAAATATTTTTGCGAGGACGCTCCGCACTATCATGTTGCATGCGCGGGTTCTCTGCTGGGCATAACGCTTGCAAAACCTTCCTCATTTCCGGTTGGAAAAGTTAATTTTATGCAGATATATCCAATGACGTTTAAAGAGTTTTTGCTGGCTAATGGTGATGAAAACTTAGTGACTTTTTTGGATCAAATGGATACGATAGAGCCTGTTCCGGACGCATTTTTTAATCCACTTTGTGAAAAACTCAAAATGTACTATGTTACGGGTGGTATGCCGGAATCGGTTTTGATGTGGAGTCAGGCGCGCGACGTCAACGCAATGCAACAATCGTTGTTCGAAATTATAACGGCATATGAGCGAGATTTTGCAAAACATCCGAGCGTGAGTGAATTTCCAAAAATTTCAATGATTTGGAATTCTATACCGTCTCAGTTGGCTCGCGAAAATAAAAAATTCCTGTATAACGTTGTGAAAAAAGGGGCGCGCGCACGCGAATACGAAGACGCGCTACAATGGCTTGTGGCCGCGCAACTAGTGTTGAAAATTTATCGAAACACCCGTCCCAACCTGCCTATTTCTGCGTATGATGACGTGTCTGCATTTAAAATTTACTTGGCAGATGTGGGTTTACTGCGCCGGTTGGCACAACTTGCACCAACTGCATTTGCAGAAGGCAATCGGCTGTTTACGGAGTTTAAGGGCGCATTAACGGAAAATTATGTCTTACAGGCACTTCTTCCTCAATTTGAGGTAACGCCCCGATACTGGTCTCAAACAAATCCGCCGTACGAGGTTGATTTTTTGATTCAGCGTGAAAATGATATGTTCCCAATTGAAGTTAAGTCTGAGGCAAATACCACCAGCAAAAGTTTGAAAAAATTCAAGGAATTGTTTCCTAATCAGACAAAACTACGCATTCGGTTTTCGTTAAACAACCTAAAACTCGACAACGACATGTTGAATATTCCGCTGTTTATGGCCGATTATGCCGATAAACTCATTGGAATTGCATTGCACGAGTAGTTTTTGCAAGGCGTGCAGCGTGTGCGGCGAGCAAGCGTGCAGGCGGGCGTGAGCCGTGTGCGGCGAGCAAGCGTGCGTGAGCCGCGAGCAGCGTGAAAGCCCTAAAAAAATGCCGAAACGGGCTGGTATTTATCAAAAATTAGTCTACGATTAACTTAAACATGAATTGGTGCCTTTGTATATATGCCTTGCAAAAAGGAGGAAATTACATGGAACACGAAAATAAGTTAAACGGGCACGACCTGATGAATATTGGTATTTTTGGGGCAATTTATTTTGTCATTTTGTTTATTGTTGCCATGCTGGGCATCATACCTATTTTCCTGCCGCTTCTTTCGGTATTTGTGCCAATTATAGGCGGCATTCCCTTTATGCTTTTCTTAACAAAAGTTAAAAAGCCGGGCATGATTTTTATCATGGGAATTATTATGGGCATTCTTATGATGCTTACCGGCATGGGCATGTGGCCGCTTCTTACGAGCGCTCTTGCTGGTCTTGTTGCAGAAATCGTGTTTAAAAGTGGCAACTATCGCAGCGCTAACCAGGCAGTTCTTGCGTATGGATGTTTTAGTCTTTGGATTTTTGGCAACTATTTGCCCCTGTTTCTAAACAGCGCTGAATATTTTGCACAGCGTGCAAGTTTGGGGCAAGCGTATGCAGACGCCGTTTCAAAGCTTATGCCAAATTGGATGTTGTTCGTTCTGTTTATCGCCTGCTTTATCTGCGGTGTCGTGGGCGGTTTGCTTGGACAAAAAGTGTTGAAAAAGCATTTTGAAAAAGCCGGACTTGTTTAATGGCTTATTCATCGCTCGCAGCGCAAAAAAATAAACGCGGTTTTTTAGATCCGCGCGTTAAACTCGCTCTCGTGATACTGTTGGCGTTTTTTGTAATGGGCGGCGTGGGCGGCGCGCGGTTTACTTATGTTCGCATTGCGTTATCTGTTATCCCGTTTGCATTGTTGCTGGTAGAGCTGCAGTGGCAAAAATTATTGCGCGTATGCGTGATGGTGATAGTTGGCTACGGCTGTCTTTTAGCCACGCCATATGTACCTGGTGTCTTGCATTTTATAGCATTGATGTGCGGATATGTGTTTACACGGCTGGTAATAACCGTTGCCATGGGGGAGTATGTTACGGCAACAACATCGGTAAGCGAGTTTATTGCTGCAATGGAAAAAATGCACGTACCGCAAGCAATTATTGTGCCGATGTCTGTTATGTTTCGCATGGTTCCTACGATTGGCGCGGAGTGGAAGTCCATTTGTCGTGCAATGACTATGCGTGGGCTGCATGTTGGGTCGGCGGGCATTGAGCCCTTGCTTGAATACCAGCTTATTCCCATGATTAGCTCGAGTGTTCGTATTGGCGAAGAATTATCGGCTGCTGCGTTAACGCGCGGTCTAGGCGCCCCAGGTAAACGCACCAATATTTGTCAAATTGGCTTTCGTGCACAAGACTGGCTGCTCATGCTTGTTTCTTTGGCAGTTATAATCTTTTGGCTGCTCACGTGTGTAGCATATGGAGGAGTTGCAGCATGAGCGAACGTGGCACGGTTGAATTAAAGCACGTTTATTTTCAATATGGAGCTGCAGCCGCGCAAGCAGCTAGCACGCAGGATGCAGCTGCGCAAGCAGCTTCCGCAGCGGATCAGTCGCGCGCGGGCGAATTACAGGACATAACCCTTACCATCCAAAAGGGTGAATTAGTGTTGATAAGTGGTCCTTCGGGATGTGGTAAAACAACACTGTTACGGCTGATAAACGGGCTTATTCCTCGTTTTTATCAGGGTCGCGTGCGTGGCGAAATTCGCATAAACGGCACATCTTTTCAACATGGCGAGCTGTATGAATTGGCGCGCGTGGTGGGCACCGTTTTTCAAAATCCAAAATCGCAATTTTATACTGTTGATACTACGAGTGAGCTTTCGTTTGCGTGCGAAAATCAGGGGCTGCCAGAAAACGATATTTACCAGCGCATTGATGCTGCGGTTGCGGATTTGCATGTGGAATCGTTGATGGATAGAAATATTTTTCACCTGTCTGATGGTGAAAAGCAGCAAATAGCGTGCGCATCAATTGAGGTTGCAGGTATGCCAATAATTTTATTGGATGAGCCGTCAGCCAATTTAGATTACGACGCTACGATTATGCTGAAAAAACTTATTCTGCATTGGAAACGTGCAGGTAAAACAGTTGTTGTTGCCGAGCATCGGATAGTGTACCTTTGGGACGTTATGGATCGCTTAATTGTAATGGAGCATGGTACCATAGTTAATGAGATTACACGCAACCAAAAAGATGCACTTTTAAACACGGATTTACAAAAAATGGGACTGCGTACACGCGTTATGGAATCGCCCATGGAGATTGCGCTGCCATCTGTTTTGCCAGATGACCAGGTAATTAAGGTAAATAATTTTGCCTTTGCATATAGGGGAACAACACAGCCAATCGTAACGATTGATTCGCTTGATATTGCACAGGGCGAAATTACTGCAATTGTTGGAAAAAATGGCGCAGGCAAAACGAGTTTTCTACACTGTTTTTGCGGGCTTGAGCAAAGATGCACAGGTACGGTGGTATATGAAAGCCGTGTTGAAAACAATCGCGCGCGAAGAAAACTATGTTTTATGGTGATGCAAAATACAGCAAACCAGCTTTTTACTGAAAGCGTGTTAGACGAGGTGCTTATCAGCCTGCCCAAACATACCCAACACAAAGAAAATGCTGCGATGGGTGTGTTGCGCGCACTCGATTTAGAGGCTCTTGCTCAGCGACATCCGCAAAGTCTTTCGGGTGGGCAAAAACAGCGATTAGCCATTGCGTGCGCAGTTGCGTCGGAAAGAAAGATTTTGCTGCTCGATGAGCCAACGAGCGGGCTGGACTATGCACATATGAACGAAATGGCGCACGTGTTAACATCGATCAAGGCAATGGGCATAACTATTATTGTGGTTACGCATGACGCTGAGTTTATACACGCGTGTTGCACGCGCTTGCTGTGCATTTGTGGGGTTTCGGCGCGCTCGTTGTGTAGTCGGGAAGACGCGCGTCCGTTTGCTTACAAAAAAAGTTGAACGATATTAGAAAGATACCCCACTTTGACACGCGTTTTGAGCCCAAAAATTGCCATTCTGAGCAATGGCGCGAAGTAACCAAAAATGCCGCAACACGCCTACCTTGACAAATGCAAAACGCAACTTTTTGCGGCGAGCCGAAGCGCGCTTGAGCGCCGCCGAAACGCGTGTCAAAGTGGGGTATTTGTCTAATATGAGTGAAAAAGTTTTGTAAGAGCTCGTCCGCAGCCCCGAATCACCTTCTACGCATTATATTTATTAAATTTTTTAATAGTTTGTTTCTTCCGTAATATCTATATATTCTTTCAATTTTTGTTGCAACAAATTCTTATCTATCAGTTTTAATGTATACTCCGATACCATTGTAGGCGAAAGACTTCTACTTAATGCAAATTCTACTACCTCATCATCTTTTGAAGCACAAAGAATTACTCCTACGCTTGGATTTTCAGTTTGTTTCTTTACTTCTCTATCCAGCGCTTCTAAATAGAGGTTCATTTTTCCGATATATTCCGGCTTAAACTCTCCCATTTTTAATTCAAATGCAACTAAGCAAGATAGTCCCCTATGATAGAACAACAAATCTATATAGTAATCATGATTGCCAACCTGTACCCTATACTCATTACCTATAAAGGAAAAATCTTTCCCAATCTCTAAAATAAAGTTCTTCAAATTCTCGAGAATTGACTTCTGAAAGTCTCTTTCATTTCCAGGCTTGGGAGCATCAAGAAATTCTAAAACATATCTGTCCATAAATAAATTATGCGTCTCTTGTTTTGCCCTTTGCATAGCAGGCAAATTGTTACTATTTGAAAGCATATAACGCTCATAATAGCCACTGTCCATCTGCCTTACCAACTCTCGGTGAGTTAGATGCTCATTAATCGCTAAGTTAATATAGAATTCTCTTTCTTCTTTACTTTTCGATCCGGATATTATTTTCAAATGATTAGACCAGCTCAATTGTGTCAACAACGTTGACACTTTTTCATCATCCTTATATATCTCATAGAATTGCTTCATTCTATAAAGTCCCCTACGGGTAAAACCTTTTAAATCAGGATAATTTTCAGAGAAAAAATCAGCAACATTCTCCACAAAATTTGATCCATAAGCTGCTTCTTTACTTTTCTCGCTTATATACTTTCCCACTTCTTGATACATCAAGATCAATTCTTCATTGACTTTTCTATAAGCGCGATCTTTTGCACTTTCGACAATCTTGACAATACCATCAAACTGATGATTATCTTTTCTAATACTTGTATTCTGCAATACCATCTTAGCCTCATTCACTTTTTCACCTCCCTCATATTTACACTCTTTTAACCTACTTATACTACGAAAAGTATAACATTTAGGTGGAGGATTTTTCCCACTCCGAAATTAGTGGGTATTACTTACAACATGTTAAAATTCGTTAATTCCAAAGGTTAGCCGAACGCTACATGACGGCGCGGACAAAAAGCAGGACAGTGTGACACTCGATACACATCTCGTATGTAGTACAGCAAATAGAAATTAGCCTGTTTATTGCTTGACAACGTATACCAAATGTATTACAATCGTCTTAAAAAGGAGCTGATACTATGGCAACAAGTCCTACTCAAATTCGTATCGATAGTAATGTCAAAGCAGAAGCAAATGAACTGTTTAGCGAACTTGGCATCGATATGTCAAGCGCTGTAAACATCTTCTTGCGCCAGTGCATTTTGCGCGGCGGCCTTCCATTTAAAGTTGAAGTCCCGAAGTATAATGCTGAAACACTGGCTGCTATGCAAGAAGCACGCGATATCATGTCAGGTAAAATTCAAGCAACATCCTATAACACCACAGATGAGCTTTTGAAAGCGCTCAATGCAGAGGATTAGGTTATATGCTTAAACTTCAAGCAACGTCTAAGTTTCGCAAGGACTACAAGCGCATTAAAAAGCGAGGCCTCGATATATCTTCACTTCAAGAAGTGCTTGACAAGCTCTGCGCTGGGGAAGCACTAGACCTAAAGCACAAAGACCACGCTCTTACTGGGTCCTACCAAGGGTTTAGAGAATGCCATATCCAACCAGACTGGCTTTTGATTTATGCTATTCACGAAGACGAGCTTATACTTGTTGCTTCTCGTACGGGAAGTCATGCTGATTTATTTAATATGTAGCAAGGATGGAAGCCTAACATGCACCCACCTAACCAGCCTTTAACATCACGCAGGCGCTCTCAGCGCGGGTTGAGAGCGCGAGTAGTACATCAACTTTTATAGAGTAATCCAATATCTTCTTGTTGTAACATTTCCTCTCGGCACGCTATTTTTCACTTTGTTTTCCAAAATTCCGCCATTATTTTCTATAACCTTTATTGATCCGATGTTGTCATCATCGCATGTAATCAAAACTTTCTGCAGATTCAAAGCCTCTTTACAATATGTAAGTGCCATAGAAAGCATTTTTGTTCCATAGCCCTTCATACATTCAGATTGCCTAATTTCGTACCCTATGTGACCACCATAGTTAATTAAAAAGGAATTTAATTCATGCCTAATGTTAATTTCACCAATAAATTTTTCATTATCTATCAGCCAAAATGTAGTAGCTCTTACATAATTTGCAGGCAAATTTATACCATGCTCCACATTATAAGAGCTCTCTACAATTGTCTCATAGTTTCTAAAACGTCTTTCTGCATTCGGCCTAAACATTTCATCTTCTTCATTTGCTTCTATATAGCTTTGGAGATATTTCTTATCTGGTCTAATTAATCTCATAAGTTCTCCTTCTTCTAACTATGTAATTCTAGTAGGTATAGCTCTATTAACATTAGAATCCGTATTAGTCTGTTTAGTTTTCATGATATTGTAATAAAAAATACCACAATCCAATCTGCCCCTACCATTCACTACTTATTACGAAGCAAACCAACTTTCAAAAATTCCTTATCTCCGATACGGAACTTTTTACTGTTAAACGCCATTCCCATAATTCTGCTAATAATATACTCATCAGTTATAAGCACGAAATACTGCTTATCTTTTTTATCTACCAAATAATACGAATCGGCTCCAAGAGTGGCAGCCGCTTTACTGACATCATATATGTCAAACAATGGCAATCCTCCAAGGAGTGTAGAAAACCATCCAACAAAATTATCCACTATCTTCTCAGATGAACTGTTATAAGTCTTAACAACAGTTAGCATAGTGATTTTTGAATCAGGATATTCATCTAGGACAATCCGCTCTTTGATTTTCGACTTCTTAATACTGCTCAACCTACCGTCGAAACCATATTTATTGAGATTAATAGGCTTCTTAGTAACAGAAAAATCAACGCTATTGTTCTCATCCAAAAGATAATCAACACTCACGTTTAAAGCAGATGCAATACATTTCAGATTCTCGATATCTGGCATACCCCGATTCGTTTCCCATTTTGCTACAGCAGCACGAGATACCATCAACAATTCCGAAAGCTCCTCCTGCGTCATTCCAGCTTCCAGACGAGCCTTTCTAATTTTTTCTCCCAAAGATATAACACTACTCATGACAAAACTCCTTTCAAATCACTTATTACACATCATGAAATTACTCGACGGATACCAAATTAGTATTGAAACATTTGATTTAGATGCCGTCTAATTACAAACTAACAAATAATTTACAACGGAAAAAGAAATAAGGTGAAACACTTTAGTTACCAACTGTAACAGCATAAGAATGCAAACAATGTAAGGAACTTTTTTACGATTATTGCGACGGTTTGTTCCCCAAAACATGCGCAATTAAATCAATACGCAACTAATGCGTTCTCTGGTGCAAAACTAGCGCGTTTAGCTTGGCTCACTGGAATGTAGAGTTTGACCATAAAACCACCGCGTGCGCCCGTGCCTATCTCAACTGTTCCGTTGTCGGCGCCCTCGGAAAGCGACACGGATACATAAATCGTGCAACCATCTTCATTGTGGCTCATGCTATTTTGAATAAGATTTGCAACTGCTCGCTTGAGTAAACCCTGGTCGACATTGCCGATGCAGGTTTCTGAATGCATTTATCAGTGTTTGCAGGTCTTTATTTCTAGGCATGCTCCTGAGTATCTCTGCAGGCTCTAGAGGGGCTTCTGTATGCATGTAACACCACCAAAATACAGCTTTAATACGCCTTAGCTCACTCAATCCTCGATAGTTACGAAGCATTTCTCTTATAGGGGAATTTACTCCTCCTTCTATTCGATTGTTAAATTTAGAAAGCTCTCCTGAACGAGTCAGCTGAAGATCAAGGTAGGAAAATAAACTACCTTTTCTAAATGCACTAAAAATGGCACTTTGAGCTTTTCGTAGACGAACATGAGTAAATTGATACTTACCATCTATAAGGCTTTTCTCTTTAAGAAAATCTTGCCAAAACTCCGACCATTGGCACAATTTATCAAACCACCACTTTGCTTGTTGAAGATTGTCAATATGCATAAGCTCATATGCAAGTCCAAGGAGCTCTCTACCTGCTTGAAGGCGAGGATGAGAAGTTAAATAGCGTTTTACTAGAGTGTACATATGAAACAAACAGCGCTGGTAAAGTGTGGTTGGCCATATGTTTTTAAGAGCTGTTTGAAAACCTGATCCACCATCAGCAACAACCATATCAGGAGGAGCTATCCTTCTAAGAAGTGCCATATAAGCCACAGTGCTTTCTGATTCTGCAAGGTGCCAGGACAATACATACTCATCAGTGGTTGCGATAAGGACCACAGTCTTTCTTGAAATGTAAATGCCGTCTATATAGATAACTCGATGTATTTCATCTACTAAAGGTGGCATAGGCCAAATGTCCCAAAACTTCGCCGTCTTCCTTCTAAAAGATCGGCCTTGACCTTGCATATCTCTTTGGAGTTGTTTACCTAGTAACCAGTCTAAGAAAAGTTTTAACTCTCTTGCTTGTAAGTCATATCTACGTGATTGCGAGCTTCCGCACTCAAGACATCTATATCGTTGCTTTCCAGCCTTTGTCTTGCCATTTTTTACCATCTTGTTACTACAAACAGAACAAATATTGGCACTCATAATCCACCACCTAAAACTAGTAATTTTTTCTCTAATTTAGATGGTTTTACCTGCTTATATGCTGATATTTTTACACACTTTTTGTCCAGGTGAAAAAATGGATAATTTTGAATTGTTTACGAAAAATCGGCTGTTTACCTGGGCAAACAACCAATTTTATACACACTTTTTGTCCTATAGCTTATTTTCCAATCTGGTACTTAAAAATAAAACAATTCTGGAACTTTATTCCATATCAGGTTTGCGATACTGTGTAAACGTAATGAAGTAGCAGAGCGCTTCACCCGCAAGAAACATTGCAAGCCGCGCGGCCTTTTGAGGCATCGCACCGAGGCACTTCGCAAGGAGCAACACGCACACCGCACCCGCGCAACGTGCACCATCGCAAGGCTGCATCCGCGCAACGTGCACCATCGCAAGGCTGCACCCGCGCAACGTGCAATTCGCATACCGCAAGCTTGCAACCACACACCGAGGCACACTGCTTCACACGTACCTTAATTGTGAGGAGTTTACCATGAATGTACAACTGAAAGATACATATAACCTGTTTATCGGCGGAAAATTTGTTCCTGCGTCCGACGGAGCAACCTTTGAAACCACAAACCCCGCCACCGGCGAGCACCTGGCTTACGTTGCTGAAGCCACCAAAGAAGACGTTGACAGCGCTGTGAAAGCTGCATGGCGTGCGTTCCCCGCGTGGAAAAACACTTCCGTTGCCCAGCGCAGCGCCATCCTGAACAAAATTGCCGATGTTATTGACGCTAACAAGGAGCGCCTTGCAACCATCGAAACGCTCGACAACGGCAAGCCCATTCGCGAAACTATGAACATTGATATTCCGCTTTCGTCCGAGCATTTTCGCTTGTTTGCCAGCGCTGTTCAAACGCAGCAAGGCTCAAATAGGCTGATCGATGGCAATTTATTGAGTATCGTTATGCGCGAACCAATCGGTGTTGTCGGCCAAATTGTGCCGTGGAACTTCCCGTTTTTGATGGCCGCGTGGAAACTGGCGCCCGTCCTGGCGGCAGGCGACTGCACCGTGTTCAAAACCTCGTCCAGCACGCCGCTGAGCGTGATTGTGCTGATGGAGCTTATCCAAGACATTGTTCCTGCTGGTGTTATCAACATCATTTCGGGGAAGGGCTCGAGTAGCGGTCAGTTCCTGCTTGACCACCCTGGCCTGCGCAAACTTGCGTTCACGGGTTCAACCAGTGTTGGCTACAACGTAGCGCGCGCTGCAGCCGACAAGCTTATTCCGGCAACGCTTGAGCTGGGTGGCAAGAGCGCGAACATTTTCTTCGACGATTGCAATATGAACCAGGCCATCGACGGCTTAATGCTGGGAATTCTGTTCAACCAAGGGCAAGTGTGCTGCGCTGGCTCGCGTGTGTTTGTGCAGGAAGGCATCTACGACGAGTTCGTGAAACGCGCAACGGAGCAGTTCAACCGCGTAATACAGGGCAACCCGCTTGATCCGAAAACGCAAATTGGCGCGCAAATCAATGAAGCGCAAATGAAGAAAATTGCGTCGTACATGGACATCGCACGCGAAGAGGGGGCTACGATTGCCGCAGGTGGCGCGCGTAATACCGAGGGCGATTTAGCGAAGGGCTGCTTCTTCAAGCCAACGCTGCTTACCAATGTAACGAACGATATGTGTGTCGCGCGTGAGGAGATTTTTGGCCCTGTAGCTTCGATTATGAAGTTCAAGACCGAGGACGAAGTGGTGAAGCTTGCCAACGATTCCGACTATGGCTTGGGCGGTGCGGTTTGGACGCGCGATATTACGCGCGCGCTGCGTGTGTCGCGTGCCATTGAAACCGGCCGCATGTGGGTAAACACCTACAACCAAGTGCCTGGCGGGGCGCCGTTTGGCGGCGTGAAGAAGTCGGGCATCGGCCGTGAAACCGACCTGTCGATTTTGGAAGCATATACGCAGGTGAAGAACATCATCATCAACCTGAGCGATGCGCCCAGTGGGTTTTATCCCGAGCACTAAAGCGCGCCAGTCGCGCAAAACGCCTGCGTAAGCGCGCAACCGCGCATAACACGCAGGAAATCGGGGAGCGCCATGTGCCGCTGATGTGGGCATCTTATGTAGGTGTGGGTATGCTATACCAGCACATGCATGATGAGGGGAAGCGGCGCGTGGCATTCATATAGCGGCGCGTGGCATTCATAATCAGAGAGAGTCGAAGCGCAGCATGCATGAATCCGCAACGCTATGCGGTGTGTGTGCTGCGTTTTTTATAGAACGGTGTACGATCACGGGTACAGATTGTAACTGGACATACGGCTTGGGTGTGGCTGTCTAAAAAATGTCCGCATCCCCAATCATATTTTATCGTGGCAAAAATTGCAAAATTAGCAAAAAGTGTCACGATAACTCGGTTTTTGCGATATAACTAACCCATACGACAATGCGAAAAAGAGCTTGACTCGGGAGTGCGGACAAGAACTTGGATAGTTTGACACTCGATACATGACATATCAATGTTCTTTTGCATGTTTTAGCCACTTAAGCATGAATGAGTTTACCTAACATCGCGAGAATGTAGTAATCATGCGTGTGTTGTGTTCTCTGGTGCAAAACTGGTGTGTTTAGCTTGACTCACTGGAATGTAGAGTTTGACCATAAAACCACCGCGTGCGCCCGTGCTGATCTCAACTGTTCCGTTGTGAGCGTTGATGATTTGTTGCACAATCAAAAGTCCTAGCCCGTGGCGTTGCTCAGTGATGCTGGTATCACAGATCATATAGTGCGGCGCATGTCTGAGAGCCTCGAGCGCCTCAGCGGAGGCGCCTATGCCGTCGTCTTCAACGCAGATGACGCAATTACGGGTATTGCTGGGGGCTGATGTGCCGCTGGCACCCGCAGAAACCGACGTGCCGCCGTTGCCCGCAGAAACTGATGTGCCGTTTCCCGCGGAGGTCAGCACGTTGCCGGCGCCCTCGGAAAGCGACACGGATACATAAATCGTGCAACCATCTTCATTGTGGCTCATGCTATTTTGAATAAGATTTGCAACTGCTCGCTTGAGTAAACCCTGGTCGACATTGCCGATGCAGGTGTCTGAATGCATTTATCAGTGTTTGCAGGTCTTTATTTCTAGGCATGCTCCTGAGTATCTCTGCAGGCTCTAGAGGGGCTTCTGTATGCATGTAACACCACCAAAATACAGCTTTAATACGCCTTAGCTCACTCAATCCTCGATGGTTACGAAGCATTTCTCTTATAGGGGAATTTACTCCTCCTTCTATTCGATTGTTAAATTTAGAAAGCTCTCCTGAACGAGTCAGCTGAAGATCAAGGTAGGAAAATAAACTACCTTTTCTAAATGCACTAAAAATGGCACTTTGAGCTTTTCGTAGACGAACATGAGTAAATTGATACTTACCATCTATAAGGCTTTTCTCTTTAAGAAAATCTTGCCAAAACTCCGACCATTGGCACAATTTATCAAACCACCACTTTGCTTGTTGAAGATTGTCAATATGCATAAGCTCATATGCAAGTCCAAGGAGCTCTCTACCTGCTTGAAGGCGAGGATGAGAAGTTAAATAGCGTTTTACTAGAGTGTACATATGAAACAAACAGCGCTGGTAAAGTGTGGTTGGCCATATGTTTTTAAGAGCTGTTTGAAAACCTGATCCACCATCAGCAACAACCATATCAGGAGGAGCTATCCTTCTAAGAAGTGCCATATAAGCCACAGTGCTTTCTGATTCTGCAAGGTGCCAGGACAATACATACTCATCAGTGGTTGCGATAAGGACCACAGTCTTTCTTGAAATGTAAATGCCGTCTATATAGATAACTCGATGTATTTCATCTACTAAAGGTGGCATAGGCCAAATGTCCCAAAACTTCGCCGTCTTCCTTCTAAAAGATCGGCCTTGACCTTGCATATCTCTTTGGAGTTGTTTACCTAGTAACCAGTCTAAGAAAAGTTTTAACTCTCTTGCTTGTAAGTCATATCTACGTGATTGCGAGCTTCCGCACTCAAGACATCTATATCGTTGCTTTCCAGCCTTTGTCTTGCCATTTTTTACCATCTTGTTACTACAAACAGAACAAATATTGGCACTCATAATCCACCACCTAAAACTAGTAATTTTTTCTCTAATTTAGATGGTTTTACCTGCTTATATGCTGATATTTTTACACACTTTTTGTCCAGGTGAAAAATTCGATTTTTTTGAATTGTTTACGAAAAATCGGCTGTTTACCTGGGCAAACAACCGATTTTATACACACTTTTTGTCCTATAGCTCCAACATGACGCTTAAAATAATGGTACAAATTTGAACTTTTGAACAAGCACACGTAAAAACGCACGTACGCGTGATGCATACGTGCGTTATAACCACATTCTTGCTCCATTGGCACAGCGACTATTGCTGAATACGCGTGCGGCAGTACGGACACACTTTCCAATCGGCATTAAGCGGACGGTGACACGTGGGGCACACGTTACGTACCTGCGTGTTGCACAGCGGGCACACTACAAAATCACGGTCGATAGGAGCTCCACACTTGGGGCAAATGCCATAGTGCGAAAGCTGGTGTTCGCGAAGTGCGATATCAAGATCTTGCTCTTCTCTATCAATAAGATATGAACCGGGGCGCAAAATTACATAGGCTAAAATACCAACAATGGGCACAACCGAAACGAGCGCCCACAGCCACCAGGGCTCCGCACCGCGGCGTTGTGCATCGCGAATAACATAAATAATTGAAAGTAAGTAAATAACTACAACACACAAAACCATAAGGTAGAGCACCATGCGCACCTCAGGAGTTATAATTTGGTCGAGAAGTTCGGACATATAGCTGCTAGCTCCTTATCATCATCTAACGGTTGTTTTGCTACTCACATGCCTTACGCACAGCGCGAAAAACATGCAGACAGCTGCGCGGACGCTTGGCTGTCAAGAGAAGAATAGCTATAGTATAGCGTCTTTACCAATAATTTGCCGCGTAAAATTATCTTAGCTGTGTACCTGCAATTATATGGACATACGCGCACAAAATACACACCTGGAGTACATCCGCACACCAAGTGAGCACGTAGTGCAGCCGAACGGTGCATGTTAGTTATTTGCGCGCGCAGCAACAAGACGGGAAAGTTCCCCCGCAAGCGTAATAGTGCCACATGCAACCACAGGCTGGTCGTGTAATGCCCGATAGGCAGCCGAAACTGTAGGATATGTTGTCGGCACATATCCTGCATATGCAGCTACACGGCATGCAAGTTCATCGGCAGGAAGTGCACGTGGATTGGCAGTTTGTGTGCATACAATATGTGGAAAACGAGACGCAAGCCTACGCACAATACCATCAACATCCTTATCGGCAAAAACGGCGCAAAGGAGCACCACATCATGCAAACATGCTGGGTTAATATGCTGTAAGCTCGACAAAAATACATCAACCGATTGCGGATTGTGGCATGCGTCGATAAGCAAAAGCGGCTGCGTGCAGAGCATGTCAAAACGACCAGGTGTGCGACAATGCAACACCTGCTGGGCAGCCTGAGCACAAGGAAGTGCATGCGTTAAAAACTGTTCGGCCAACGCATATGCCATCGCAATATTTGCTGCTTGATACACCGGTTTGTAGGCCTTAACCTGTGTATATGTAGAGATAGGCGTGTGTATATCAAGCGAAAGCGCATCAGAAAAGCTATGAGGGACGTGCTGTATCGTATAGGTGCTCATGCTATGTGCGCCCATATACGCGCAGGTAGACAAGGCAGGCTCATGCAAAACTGCAGTACTTTGCACACGTGAAACTCCAGCAGCGGTTGATTGTTCGTATACGACAACAGGTTCAACGTTTGCAGAAGCACATTGGTTTGAAATCACCTCACACACCGAAGCAGCCTCGTGGGTGCCAACTCCCAAAACACAACGTCTACCAGGCTTTATAATAGCTGCTTTTTCGGCGGCGATGGCCTCTTTTGTGTCGCCCAAAATACGCATATGGTCTAAACCAATGCCTGTTATGCCCACCGTTGTAATTGATTGTATGGCGCTTGTTGCATCCCATCGGCCGCCCATGCCGCATTCAAACACCACACAATCGCAGTGCGCACGGGCAAACATCACGCAGGCACCCGTGGTGATAAGGTCAAACTCAGTAATACTATATGGGTCTTTACCTGCTTTTTTGCGCGCAGCGTTCACACGGGCGCCCGCTTCTTGTGCAGCAGCAATCCCAAGCGCAAACTCCTCTTGCGACACGCACACACCAGCTATTTCTACCCTATCAGTGTATGCAACAAGCCCCGGCGATGTATATAAGCCGCAGCGCAACCCACATGCGCCAAGCAGCGCTGCCGTATAGCGCGCGGTGGAAGTTTTACCGTTCGTACCTGCAATTTGTACGCTTGTAAACTGCGCATCGGGCCTATCCAGCACGTCAAGCATTTCTTCTACCGACTCGAGCTTGGGATCGATCCCAAAGCGGAGCGCAGATCTCAGCTCATTAATTGTTTGCTTATAACTACATACGTCTACAGAAAACGGAATAGTATACACAGCTTATCCTCGAATTTGATGGTTTGCAGCTGGTTTGCAGCTGGTTTTAAACGTGCTTTTGGCGCGAGCGCTGATGGCGCCTTGCGAGATGGTTACTGGCCTGCTCTACGTTTCGCGGCAAGCACAACATGGTGCATAAGCATCGACGTAGTAAGGGAGCCCACACCCCTTGGTACCGGGCTAATAGCACGAACGATGGGCTCTACCTCGGCAAAGTTTACATCGCCCACAATTTTTTGTGCACGCTCGTCCCAATTTATGCCAACATCGATAATGGTTTGATTGGGAGAAACCATGTCTGCACCAATAAAGCCTGCACGGCCAACAGCAGCAACAATAATATCCGCACTGCGCGTAAGCTGCGCAAGCTTAGATGTTTTTGAATGGCACATAGTAACAGTAGCGTTTTTGTGCTGAAGCAGCATGCTTACCGGACGACCAATTACAAGCGATCGTCCCACCACACACACATGCGCACCTTCGAGAGGAACTTCGTAATGCTCAAGCATGTGCACCACAGCCTCGGCAGTGCACGGTGCAAAGCCAATTGCCTCGCCCGTAAATACACCAGAGAGTGACAACGACGTAATACCGTCAACATCCTTGGTGCTATCAAGGGTTTCACACACCGCACGCTCATCAATACCGCGCGGAAGTGGACGAAACAGCAAGCACGCATGAATTGTAGGATCGGCATTAATCGATTTGATGGTATCAATAAGCGAGGACGTTGTTGCGTCGCTTTCCTCAAACACGAAACTTCGCACCGAACAGCCGCACATATCAGCGCGTTTATAAAGCGCACGCTCATAAGAGAGCGCCGATGGATTATCGCCAACGCGAATGCACGCAAGTGTAGGCGCAACAGAAAGCGTGCGCGCGGACGCTGCAGTTATGTCGTCAAGCGCGTGAGCAGCCGGCGCACCAAGCAATAATTGAGCCATTACGAGTTTCCCTTCATATATGCACGCACGCGCGCCGCAACATCTTCGCTGCGCGGCACATAGGTGCGCATCATTGTTTCACATTCATCTTCTATCGATTGTGCATACGCCTTATCGTGAAATAACCGCGTATTCACAACCACGTTATACCACGCTGCTTCCAAGGCAGCACGGCACAAAAGCGCGCCGCTCGCCACATCGCTTAGCAGCATAGGCGTACATATCGATTCAAGCTCATCGAGGATATCAATTGCGCGACAAATATCATGCATCATAGCAAATGGACTTTGCATCGCCTGCGTAAGCGCAGTTTGCAAACGCTGCGAGCGCGCAGGATCGGATTTTGGCAGTTGATAGGTTTCCATTAGAATTTTGAGGTAGTGCGCATCGTCATCGATAAGTGTAAGCAAGTGTTCACGCAGGTTATCGGTTTGTGCAATGAGGATGACAAGACGCGGCTCGTGCTGCGTATACGCAGGCTTACCACAAGTAAAGCCAGCCGACATTGCTGCAAGAGCACAGCCAAGTGCACCCGCAAGCGCAGCTGCACTACCGCCACCCGGATTTGAAACGCGCGCAGCGAGCGTTTGCGCAAATGCGCGACAACTCATATTGGATACGTGCACTTAAACTCCCCTTTTACGTACGTGTATACGCGGGCGCAGGCCGTGCAGATTAAGCATGCGTGCTCGCGCTAAAATATGCCGCGAATAGTGTTACTCTCGTCTACATAAATCGATTCAAATGCAGGATGCTTGCCCAAACCAGGCATTGTCATCGTGCGCGCACACGCAACCACAACAAAGCCTGCACCAGCAGAAACGCGCACTTCGCGCACATGGAGTACCGCATGCGACGCCGCGCCTAGTTTGTGCGGATCATCACTTATCGAGTACTGCGTTTTTGCAATGCACACACCAAGTGGACGTGAAATAGCAGCTTCGATGTCCTTAATCTGGGTGCGCGCGGCGGGCGTATACTCAACCGCATCGGCACCATACCAGGCAGTTGCGATGCGTTCAATTTTTGCGCAAATCGAGTCGGTTTGGTTGTACAGCGTGTGTGCAGCTACATCGCTCCCCACGTTTTTGGCGTCTACCAGCTGTTGTACGGCAGAAGCAAGCGCACGTGCACCCTTAGGACCATCTGCCCACGACGTAACAGGAACCGCCCGTACGCCAAGCTCCTTGCAAGCTTCTTCAACCCACGCAAGCTCGTCTTCTTTGTCGGTAGCATACACATTAAGTGCAACAACACATGGTAGCGTTGCCTTGGTAGTAATAGTTTCAATATGATGCTTAAGGTTGGCAAAACCGGCCTTAAGCGCATCCATATTTGGCTCATTCCAGCTCGATGTATCACATCCACCATGGTATTTGAGAGCTTTTAGTGTAGCTACAAGCACCACGCACGAGGGCATACGCCCAAGCTGAGGAGCTACGATATCGATAAACTTTTCGCAACCAAGATCGGCACCAAATCCAGCTTCGGTAATGGCTATATCTGCGCAGGTAAGAGCGGCGCGCGTTGCAATAAGCGTATTGCAGCCATGCGCAATATTCGCAAAAGGTCCGCCGTGCACAAATGCAGGCGTATGGAATAGCGTTTGCACCAAATTTGGACGCAATGCATCGCGCAAAAGAGCACACATGGCACCTGTTACCTGCAAGTCTTTAGCAAATACCGGCTTTTTAGTGTAGGTATATGCAACAAGCATATTGTCTAAACGCGCGCGGAGGTCTCTCATATCCGTAGCCAAACAGAACACTGCCATTACTTCAGAGGCAGCAGTAATGTCAAAACCCTCTTCACGAGGCGTGCCCGATGTAGCGCCGCCCAAACCGGTTATGATGTGACGCAGCTGACGATCGTTTACGTCCATGCAGCGACGCCACACAACACGCCTTGGGTCGATACCAAGGGAATTACCTTGGTGAATGTGATTATCAATCGCAGCACTTAAGAGATTGTTGGCACTTTCGATGGCATGAAAATCGCCCGTAAAGTGCAGGTTAATGTCGTCCATAGGTGCAATTTGCGCGTGACCACCACCAGCGGCGCCACCCTTCATACCAAACACCGGACCCAACGATGGCTCACGCAAGGCAAGCGCAACGCGGGTGTGTTGCTCGTGCAAGGCATCTGCCAGCGCAATTGACACCGTTGTTTTGCCTTCACCTGCAGGCGTTGGATTAATGGCACTCACCAATACAAGCGCGCCATTGCGTGCATCTTTGGGCGAAAGCGCAGCAGTATCAATCTTTGCTTTGTAGCTACCATACGGCATAAGTGCACAGGAAGGAATATCAAGCTGCGCTGCTATGTCGCTTATAGGATAGAGCGTGGTGGCTCTGGCAATATCTTCATCAGATACAAACGGTGCTGTTGTCATGAGCAAATCTCTTTCTGTTGTAGCTTTGTTGTAGCTCTGTTGCTGCGTAAGCACAAAAGAGGACTTTACGTGCGTGTTACTGAAGTTGAACTAACGCAGCACGCATCTTTTCTATTGTGCTCATTAGCTCGTGCATACGAGCTTTCTTTTGTTCAATAATCTCCGGCTTTGCCTTGTTCAAAAATGCTGGCTGTTCAACAAGCGCAGCAATTTTATCAAGCTCTACCTGTTTTTGTTCAATATCCTGCTGCAAACGTTTTGCTTCAGCTGCCAAATCAACCAAATTGCCCACATGAACATACAGCTCAAGCAAACCTTCAACGTAGGCAACACAACCTGCCGGTTTTTCTAAGTGCTCTTCAACCGTAAGCGACTTAATAAAACCAACGCTTTGGATAAAGCTTCGACGCTCGTTTAACACCTGCAGCTGCGCGGCATCACATTTCACATATACGTCAAGCTGCTCTTTTGGCGATAAGCGGTAACGTGCACGAGTAGAACGCGCAGTTGAAATAACAGTGCGAGCAAGTTCAAAATCGCGTTCGGCATCATCATTGATGAATTGTTCAAATTGTTCAGATTTTGGCCATGGAGCCACCATCAAAAATGAACTTAAATGATCATCAAGTGCTGATGCGGGCAGCGATTGCCAAATCTTTTCGGTAACATGAGGCATCACAGGATGCATCAGTCGCAGTGATGTATCAAGTACAAATACCAAATTACGCTGAACTTCAAGCGTTTCTTCTGCACTGCCATGCAGCAAGCGTGACTTGCAAAGTTCAATGTACCAGTCGCATACCTCATTTCTAAAGAACGTTTGAATATCACGTGCATAATCGCCAAACTCATAGTGTTCAAGCTGCGACGTTGCACGTACAACCATGCGCGCAAGACGTGAAAGCATCCATGCATCCTCAGCCGTGCGCACCTTAGGGTCTCCTGGAATATACCCATTTAGGTTCATTTGAACAAAACGGCTCGCATTCCAAATTTTAGTCACAAATGCGCGCGCCTGTTCTGTACGTGGGCTTTCTTTGAGCTTCTTTGTTTTCTTATCGATAACGGCATCAAACTTTACATCCTGGTTGCCGGTAATAAGCGTAAGTAGGTTATAGCGCATGGCATCGGCGCCATATTTTTGTATAAGCTCCATAGGATCAACGCCGTTACCTTTGCTTTTCGACATGCGCGATCCGTCTTTTGCCAAAATAGTTGCATAAATAAACACATCATGAAATGGTATGTCGCCCGTAAAATAAAGCGAGCTCATAATCATGCGAGCAACCCATAGTGCGATAATATCGCGAGCTGTTACCAACACTTTTGTTGGATGATGCTGCGAGAGTTCATCTGTTTGTAAAGGCCAGCCTTGCGTTGCGAAGGTCCATAGTTGCGAAGAAAACCACGTATCAAGAACGTTTTCATCTTGAACAACTGCAGATCCACACTGAGGGCATACATCTACATCCTGGGGCAGCGCGTCCTTCCAAGAGCATGAGGTGCAATAAAATACCGGAATGCGGTGTCCCCACCACAGCTGGCGCGAAATACACCAATCTTTAAGATTTTCCATCCAGGTGCGATACGTTTGCGTCCAACGCTGCGGGTGGAACACAACGTCGCCGTCATCTACCACCTTAAGCGCGGGCTCTTTTAGCTTGTCAACTGCAACAAACCACTGCTCACTGAGCCACGGTTCAAGTGCCGTATCGCAGCGGTAACAGTGCATAACCGAGTGGTTCAATTCTTCAACATGGTCGAGAAGCCCGTGTTCATCAAACCAGCGAACAATTGCCGCGCGGCATTCATCTCTATCCATGCCCGAAAACTCACCATAACCAGGCTGGACATGAGCATGTTCATCAAAGATGTTGATTTGTTCAAGATTGTGCGTCATGCCCATGGCATAGTCATTAGGGTCGTGAGCAGGTGTTACCTTAACAAATCCGGTACCGAAACCTTTTTCTACATGCCAGTCGGAGAAAATTTCAATTTCGCGGTTCACAATTGGAAGCATCACGCGTGCGCCAACAAGTGGTGCTTTCTCATCGTCTGAAGGAGAAACTGCAACACCCGTGTCGCCTAGCATGGTTTCGGGGCGCGTTGTAGCAACGGTAATATACGTGGTAGAACCAACCGGATTCACAAGCGGATAGCGCATATACCACAAGTGACCTTTTTCATCACGATATTCGGCTTCGTCGTCGGAAATTGCCGTGCAGCACTGTGGGCACCAATTTACAATACGTTTACCTCGATAAATAAGACCATCGTGATACCATTTTACAAATACAGTGCGCACAGCATGCGCGTACTCATCACTCATCGTAAATTTTGGATCGGAAAAGTCAATTGAACAGCCCATGCGCTTAATTTGATTAACGATGGTACCACCATATTCGCGTGTCCAATCCCAACATGCATCTAAAAACTTCTCGCGACCAATCGCAAGACGCGAGATACCCTCGCTTTTAAGTTTTTTATCTACTTTTGTTTGGGTTGCAATGCCTGCGTGATCGGTTCCTAAAATCCACCGCGTCGAACGTCCGCGCATGCGATTATAACGAACAAAAGTGTCTTGAATGGTGTCATCCATCGCATGACCCATATGCAGAATACCGGTAACATTAGGAGGCGGAATAACAACCGTACAATCACCAACGCCCTTATTGCGCTGGTAGACGCCGGCATTAATCCATTCTTGAATGAGTTGTGGCTCTACTAGTTGAGGATCAAATGTTTTAGGCATGTCTTCCACGATGTCCACCTTTTTCGTTGGGGTTTGTGCGCGCACGTGATGCATGGGTGCACAAGATGGCAGGCGCCACGCGCAAGCCCACACACAACACGTTCTCTTCAGAATACCATGCATTCGGCATATCATACGCGACTCTTAATTTCTCCAGGGTGACTTGCGCGCAAGAACGCGCGGGCATGTATACTAAAGACAGCACTATCAAAAGGAGATTTATGCCACAGCACAACATGCAACACAACGAAATGCACAGCTCACAACAACACTCACAACAAAGTTCACAACAAAATTTGAATCGCTGCGCACAGGACAATACAACCGCTGCTGATGAAACAATGTTTTCTCGTCTTGAACTTATTATGGGTACACAGCGTTTGCACACACTCCAACAGGCACGGGTTATGGTGCTTGGATTAGGCGGCGTTGGTTCAAATGCAGCAATTGCGTTGGCGCGGGGTGGTGTAGGCACCCTTATCCTTGTCGATCGCGACTACGTAAGTCCATCAAACATAAATCGGCAAGCTGTTGCGTTTCAATCAACTATTGGCAAAGCAAAAACCGATGTGATGCGCGCGCTTATCAGTGATATAAATCCGCAGTGCAAGGTTATTTGTTTGCAGGCATTTCTCGATAAAGACACCATTGTTGCGCAGCTTGAAGCGCTGCCGCGTCCTCATTATGTTATCGACGCTATCGATACGATCGCTCAAAAATTGCGCATTGCACAGTGGTGCCAGGATACCAACATCCCTCTTATTGCAAGTATGGGCGGCGCAAATAAATTGGACCCCGAGCGGTTTCACATTACCACTATCGAAAAAACAAAGAGCTGTCCGGTGTGTAAAGTTATGCGCAAAGAATGCAAAAAACGCAACATACGCAAGCTTGAAGTGCTCTACTCCACCGAAGTGCCCATTCCTCAACGTTGCGTTGGCGAAAGCGCCAACAATGATACACGCAAGGAAAGTGCACCTGGTGTGAACACACCAATCGCCGCACGTACCGTTGGTGCAGGTATACATACGCAGCCACAGCTTAGGCCGCAGAAAGCACAAACACTTGGCACCATGAGTTACATTCCGCCCATTATGGGATTTATGCTTGCAGGGCACGTGATTTGTAAGCTTACACAGCTTGAAAATCCCTATGCAAACTATCAGCACTAGGCATCTTATGTATCCAACGCTCCAACCCACACGCGCTCCCTACCCCATGTTCGATACCCACTTTCACCTCGATTTTTGTAGTGAATGTGAGGCGTTTATGCGTGCATGGCAACGCTATAGCTATACCGATGATAGCGGGTGCACTATGCCCGCACGCATGGTTGCTGTAGGCGTACGTCCGCGCAGCTATAAGCAAACGTGTGATGCTATCGCAGCGCTGTCATGCGCCGACAGGATAATTCCGGGTGTTGGGTTTCATCCCTGGCTTATTTCAGATAACACCATAGATGCGCTTGAATTTGAAGCAGGGTTGCGCAGCATTGCCCATGCACGCGTCATAGGAGAAATTGGCATTGACGCCACTGTGCGCTGCATAGGGCGTGATCCTGAACAAGCACAGCTCATCCTTGAAAAACAGCATGAGCGCTTTGAGCGCATTTGCTATGCAGTGCGTGATGCGGTTCAGAATGGTTCAGTTCAACATGACGGAGTTCAACATAATCTTCAACGTACTGCGCCTTACGCAAACAAGATACTGTCGATTCATGCAGTTAACTATCGCGAGAATATTGTTGATATCCTCAAAGCAACAGGCGTACTTGAGTGCGCTACCTGCATTTTTCACTGGTTTTCCCTCGATAGTATGCAGCTTAACGATGCACGTTCGCAGGGTTGTATGTTTTCGGTTAACAAAAGGATGCTCGCTACGCACAAAGGGAAAAACTATGCCGCGCAGCTTCCACTAACTCAGCTGTTACTCGAAACCGATATGCCCGAGTGTGTACAAAGCGCGTACAACATAACCGATCACATGCTTGAAGCAGCACAAACTATTGAGCTGCTGGCACAGCTTAAACACATGGATGCGCACACTGTTGCACAAACACTCTACGAAAATGCATGCACGCTACTCACAACCAAATAACGCTGCATGCCAGCACACACGGAAGTACGCAAGCTGGCATGCAGCGCCTGGTAAGTAATGGTGCGCGAGTT
The DNA here is from genome assembly GCA_900343135.1 of Atopobium massiliense. GTDB lineage: Bacteria > Actinomycetota > Coriobacteriia > Coriobacteriales > Atopobiaceae > Fannyhessea > Fannyhessea massiliensis. The sequence goes on from OPYK01000004.1 coordinate 70,725, forward strand.
AATGGCGCTCGTACAATACGTATGACAAAACGGTTAGCACAATTGCGTTACTTAGTATCCTTTGCACGAATAATAGTGGGCTCAGCAGCACCAGCCGCAGCATCTTTGGTAATGATAACTTTTACAATGCTCAAATCACTTGGAATGTCAAACATAACATTCTCAAGGGTTTTTTCGCACATAGCGCGCAAACCACGAGCACCCGTATTGCGCTCAAGCGCCAACTTAGCAATCTCTTCAAGCGCATCGTCTTCAAACTCAAGTTCAACGCCTTCAATGTCGAAAATACGCTTGTACTGCTTAATGATGGCGTTTTTGGGCGTTGTAAGAATGGAAACAAGATCGCGCGCGGTAAGTTCTTTGGTTGACGTAATAACAGGAATACGGCCAACAAACTCGGGAATCATACCAAACTTATGTAAATCTTGAGGCATAACCTGCGCTAAAAGTTCATCTTGTGCGTCGTCAACTTTACGCACGAGCTCACCGGTAAAACCAACACCCTGCTTGCCAATACGGTCGGCAACAATTTTGTCAAGACCAGCAAATGCACCGCCGCAGATAAAGAGGATATTTTCGGTATTAATGTGAATAAGCTCTTGAGAAGGATGTTTGCGACCACCCTGAGGAGGAACACTCGCATTAGTTCCTTCCAAAATTTTAAGCAGCGCCTGCTGAACACCTTCACCCGACACATCGCGCGTAATGGACAAATTCTCTGCTTTACGTGCGATTTTGTCAATCTCATCAATGTACACAATACCAAGTTCAGCACGATCTACATCACCATCGGCAGCGTTAATAAGTTTAAGCAAAATGTTTTCAACATCTTCGCCCACGTAACCTGCTTCTGTAAGTGTAGTTGCATCGGCTATAGCAAACGGAACTTCCAAAAAGCGCGCCAGCGTTTGCGCAAGAAGCGTTTTACCCGTACCGGTAGGACCAAGCAGCAAAATGTTGCTTTTTGCAAGTTCAACTGTTGCTAAATCGTCTGCATCAGCGTTGGCTGAATCAGCATCTTCTGTTTTGAGTTCATTTAGTTTACGACGCGACAGCCACCCTTTTGGTGTGTTTACCTGGGCTTGTTCAAGTTTATGTTTGCCACTGGCGGCATCAGCTGCAGCATCACCGTGTTCATCTTCACTTTGTGCCTCATCGTTCATATTGGTCATAATGCGGCGATAGTGATTATACACAGCAACACTGAGCGCACGTTTTGCCTGCTCTTGACCCATTACGTACTGAGAAAGTTCATCGTAAATCTCATGCGGCGTAGGCAAATAGTCAAAAATAGGCTGAGGTGCGTCATCATCGTCAGAATCGTCAGTATCATCTTCATCGTCGTCATACGGCGTAATCCTACTTAAGAAGTCTTTCAATGATTCATGTGGCGCAGGTAGAGAGTTTGCTTTCGATTGTGCGTCAGCATCATCGCCGTTGTCGACATCTTTCGCCGTGCCATTCGCCACCGATTTGGCAATCATTTCTTTCATGGTAGTAAATGGAGGATTATCTGCAGCTTTAGCACCATGGCGTTTCGTTGCTGCAACAGCTGCAAACGGGTTTTTTTGCGCATCGTTCTCAAGAATCTCGGTACACAACGCAATGCAATCATCGCAGATATAGATGTTATTTGGCCCTTGAATAATGCGGGTAACCATGGAGCGCGTTCTATTGCAAAACGAGCATACAATGGGTTTATCTTGCATAAAAGCCCCTCAAATCAAATAAAACTCCTGCAACACACTAGTCTTGCAGCCTCATATAATCGTGCACTTAGTTATTCTGCAGCGCGGCACGCGTAGTGATTACCTTATCAACCAGGCCATATTCAAGCGCATCTTGTGCGCGCAAGTAATTATCGCGCTCGGTGTCTTCATTAATCCGCTCTTTCGTTTGACCGGTATATGATGCGAGCAGCTCGTTTAAGTGTTCACGAATCCACTTAGTTTCGTCGGCAACAATTTGAATATCAGTTTGTTGACCTTGTGCACCACTCGAAGGCTGGTGAATCATCACCATCGAATTGGGCAAACACATACGCTTACCCTTTGCACCAGCAGCCAAAAGCACTGATGCCATCGAGCAGGCCATACCCACACAAATGGTAGAAACATCAGGCTTAATAAAGTTCATCGTGTCCAAAATGCCCAAACCGGCATACACCTCGCCACCAGGCGAATCGATGTAAAGTGAAATGTCTTTATCGGGATCTTGGCTTTCAAGATGAAGCAGCTGAGCTATTACAAGGTTTGCAGAATCGCGCGTTACCTCTTCGCCCAGAAACACAATACGGTCGTTTAACAGGCGCGAGTAAATATCGTAACTGCGCTCGCCACGCGGCGTTTGCTCAATAACATAGGGGATGAGCGGCGTTGCAACGGGAGTATGCATGAGGTGCCTTTCTATTTGTACAAAGTGCGCTCCGGAGAAAGCCCGAAGCGCACATGAAAACGCGAATTGCTACATGAGGTCGTACAAACTCACCAACGAGCCACGTACAAACCTTATTGTTCGTCTTTGCTTGCTTCAGCCTTTTTCTCAGAAGCAGACTTGGTCTTCTTTGCAGCAGCTTTTTTAGTGGTGCTCTTAGTACTGCGAGTCGACTTTGTTTCATCTTTCTTGGTTGATTTCTTCGTAGCCTTTTTGTCGCTCTTCTTGCTTTCTTTTGCAGCAGCAGCGCGAGCTTCAGCTATTTCGTCAACAATTTCTACCTTTGCATTGTCAACAAGCCATTTCACCGCTTTTGCACGACGAATTGACTCGCGGATAGCAGGCAGCTGACCTGCAGCCTTAAACTCGTTTATTGCTGCATCAACGTCGTCTTTACCAGCATTTTTGAACTCTTCGATAACGTCGTCCTGCGTTGCTTCAAGGTTAAAGTGACGGGCAATAGCATTAAGAGCAAGTGACTGACGCGCGCGATCGTTTGCCTGACTGTGAAGGTCGCTTAAGAATTGGTCGAATTGAAGCCCACGCGATGCCAAGAACTGGTCGAGGGAAGTACCCTGACGCTGAAGCTGGTTGAGGAACTCGTTTCCGATTTCTTGGAATACCTGGTTTTCGTATACTTCGGGAACCTTATCAATGGTAAGGTGCTTACCTACTTCGATAACCAGTCTATCTTCCTTAAGCGAAGGAAGTGAAGTTTGTTTATCTTTTTCGATTTCATCTTTAAGAGCAGCTTTAAGCTCAGCTACCGTGTCGTAACCCATTGAGTTCTTTGCAAACTCGTCGTTGAGCTCGGGCACAACTTCTTTTTGGATTTTGTTAAGCGTTGCGTTTAGTTTAACGGTGATAGCATCGTCGCCCTCGCCCATTGTCCATGAAATCTCTTTGGTGTCGCCCACCTTCATGCCAACAAAGCCTTGTACCAATCCTTGTGGCAGATAGCCAATACCAAGGTTAAAGTGACGATCGGTGCCAACGTATGGAGTAGCGTTTTCAACATCCTCAACGTTGCATACTACGCCGCTTTTCTCGTCTACAACAGCTTTTGGATCGTCTACATCAACAAGGCGCGTTGAGTAAGTAATGAACTGTTCAATTTGTTGTTCAATTTCGGCGTCAGTTGCCGTTTCAGGAGGCATGGTAATAGATGGCGCGTCGTAGGTGTCGAGTTCGCATACAGGAGGAATGCTTATCTCAGCACTCACGGTATAATCTTTGTGCTCTTCTACAGGATTGGCATCTTCTGCGAATTTTGGCTTATCAATGGCTACAATGTCGAGCTCATCAAGCATAAAGGGTTGAGCTTGTTCAAGAAGCTCTTCGGTAGCTTGTGCCAAAACAGCATCTTTACCAACGATACCGTTAATAACGGGACGTGGTGCACGTCCACGACGGAACCCCTGAAATGCATATTTCTTTGCAATTTCTTTGTATGCAGAATCGATAGCCGCATCAACATCGGCTGCAGCAACCGTAAGTGTTACGGAAACTTTATCATTGCTGGTCTTATCAGCGGTGGCAGTAATGTTCAACATTCCTCCAGTGTTCTCATGCGTGCTCGATCGTAGTACAAAGTCAAGGCGTAGACAGCCGCTTGATTATGTGAGCATGCAACTTTTTAGTACATACGCGTAGTACATGGTGCGAGCGAAAGGACTTGAACCTTCACGAGATTTCTCCCACCAGATCCTAAGTCTGGCGCGTCTGCCTATTCCGCCACGCTCGCAAAGTAACATACAACTTAGAAATAATAGCAAAGCTCAAGCTTTGTTTACCTGAGAATTGTTGGAATTATTATTCCTTCTCAAAAACTATAAAATACTTGCAGCTCACCCGCGAAAAAACCACGAGCATTCACACAGACTACAGCAGTTTGCGACATATCGGAGCCAATCGCAGCAGGCGTGTTAACGCAACCGATCCGCAAAGACATATCGCAATACACGCAAGCTCAAATGCGCCATATACCACAAGCTCAGGTACGCCAAAGCCGTGCAGCATAGTTACTATGCTTGAAAATGCAACATTACACGAGGCAAGAAAACCTGCATCGGCTGCATATGCGCTGGCAGATGCCAACGGGTGTGCGCTGCCATACGCCATAACGATGCTGCCTGCGGTATACATGCATATATGTAAAAAAAGAACATGAAACAGATATATGCCAAATGAATCACGCAAAAGTGCATGTTGAAGTACCCCTAAGCAGCGCGAAGAAGCCGACGCTGTGCCATCGGCTGCAGACATGCTAGAAGAAACGGCCGTTGCAGCAAACCTTCGCTCGTCGAGAATGCGCACGATACCAAATAACGAGCAGCTCATAATGCACATCCATATGCTTTCAGGCATAAAAGAAGCAGGGATGATCTGTGTTTGTTCAAGAAATATCATACAAAGCGCGCTTGCACTAAACCCGACTACACACAAAGGAAGATTGATACGTGCGCGCAAAAGGTAATACCCAAGCACAAAATAAACGAGTTCGTAGGAGATGGGAAGGTACTGTTCAAATGTTGTGTGGAACAGATTATTTACAAACGGAATAACAAACATACTTACAACGCCAATACATAAGGAAACACGCAGCCGCGTTATTGAACTATGTTCAAGAACAATGCGAAGCGGAAGCACGATTGCGTACAGACCAATGAGCCTATATAAAAACCATAGGTGATCCCATGTTTTTGCTTGGAGTACAGAAAGTATTGCCTGGTAAACAAGTTCAAATCCACTAAGGTGTTTGGTAAACCAAAGTTCAATACATGAAAACACGGTGCCCACTACCGCAAGACACACGGCAATGCGCACAATATGATAACCCATTTTACGTGGCGTTATATGGCGCGCAGGATCGAGTAAAAGTGCGCCAGAAATCATAAAGAACACAGGTACAGCCCAGCGAAAAAGCCAAATTGATATAAGTGTTTGAACATGAAGAAATTCCTGCGCAGATGCACTAAGATACGGCTGGCGCTCAGCCGATACAAGCACATGAATGCATACAACAGCTAGAGTAGCGCAGATGCGTAGCCAGTCTATATATGCACGATGCACAGGCTGCAGAAAAGGCGGCTGAACCTTAGATGTCTGCATGTTTGTTGAGCACGCATCAATTGGCTTGTTGGCAAGCTGAGCACAAGCAGGCGTAGCTGCGCATGATTGTGTACAAGAGCAGGTATCGGCGGTGTGCGAATGCGAAGGTGCAATGCTCATAGCACTACCTTGCTGCCTTCATGCGGTTTAACATAACGCGATTTGCCTCAAGTTCATATTCATCATCCAAAGGTTCAAGTTCATAATTACCTTTACGTGCAAGCGCGCGCTGCATAAGATAATCAATAACGCCAGGATTTTTTGGGAAGATAGGCCCGTGAATGTATGTCCCTACCACATTTTTGTATAAACAACCCTCAAAGCCACTTTCGCCGTCGTTACCATAACCGCACAGCACGCGTCCTAACGGCTGCACGCCAGCCCCTAAGTGCGTGCGTCCCGCGTGGTTTTCATATCCAACAATGGGAGTTGAACTTATGCTGCTTTGAATAGCAATATTGCCAATAAGACGCGGCTGTCCCCTATCGGTATATAAATCTACGAGCGACAGCCCCTGCAGCTTTTCATCTTGCATCATATACGAATGTCCCAAGAGCTGATATCCACCACAAACAGCCGCAAGTACCCCGCCATCTTCAACATAAGCGGAAAGTTCAGATTTATAATTTTGCAGGGTTTCACATACGATTTTTTGCTCGCGATCTGAACCGCCACCAATAAATACAATATCGGCTAACGTCAAATCGAGGGTATCGCCAACATGTATTTCGCGCACGGTGCAGGCAATGTTGCGCCAAGCACAACGCTTTTGAAACACGAGCATGTTTCCCGAGTCGCCATACAAGTTGAGTAGTTCAGGGTATAAATGAAACATCGTAAGTTCATGAGTATGCGTATGGTTCATAATTCTCCCGTTACGCCGTTTTGCTATCAGAATTTGAACATAGCTGTTCAAGACGAGCTTTAACTGGCCATAATGCCGAGTAATTCGTAAGCACGTACAGCGGGTACGAACTCAAATCTGCGGATGCTGCTGTACAAGCAGCAAGCGCTTCATCAATATCTGAAGCAAGACTACTATCAAACCCAGCATATTTTAACCGTACACGCATATCACATGCACGAGTGCCGCCACACATAAGATGTGGTTTGTCTTCGCTAGTCAACCGTTCAAAATCAACGTCCCAAAGCCACGACACATCGCAGCCGTCGTTATCGTTGTCGTTAATGCAAATATAAATATGTTTGCGGCGCGAATCTTGCTGCAAAAGCGATATGTTTTGATTAAAACCGGTTGGGTTTTTTGCAAGGTTCAAAATAATCGGCATTCCCTTATAAACAAAATGTTGCAGGCGACCGTTTTGAGGGTGAAATTGCTGAAGCGTTTCCGCAAAATATTGAACTTGAACTCCCACCTCAGATAACGCACTCCATGCACAAACGATGTTGTACACCATATACATACCGGAAAACGCTGCGTGTATCTGCACCGATGATGCAGAAGACGCGACGTCATGACTCTGCGATTGCACGGGGCTTTCGTCACGTGCATCAACATGCTGAGCTGTGTGCGGCGCGGTGTGTTCAATAATGCACGAAAGACCAGCTTCACTAATGGAAATATCGCGTGCGGCATAATCGAGCTGCGGGCGCTTAAACTCACAGGAAGGACAATAAAAATTGCCAAGCTGCGCATACGTACGCGAGTGATACAGCAGCTTTGCTCCACACAACTGGCAAAATCGCGCTTCGGGTACACGGTCGATGAGAGCGGGCAATGTTTGAGATACGCCCACATAACGCACGGGATTTCCTGCCTTTTTCACCCTATGTGCAACAGCCATACTGAGCGGATCATCGGCACACACGATAAGCATGGTTGCGGGTGACGCTATAAGAGCAGTTGCAATTGTATCTTGAACTCTATCCATTTCGCCTACCCTATCGAGCTGGTCGCGAAAGAGATTAAGCAATACAAAATACCGGGGTTTAAGTGCAGGAATAACAGTTGCGCACGAAAGTTCATCAACCTCTAAACTTGCCCAATCGCTTGCCGAATGTTGAACAAGCGCAGCTGCGACGCCTGCCGGCATGTTTGCACCAACACTGTTACACGCCACACGAAAACCTGCGCGCTCAAGCGTTTGTGCAATGAGGTTGTTTGTTGTTGTTTTACCGTTTGTGCCGCATACAACAATTGAGCCATCACGTAAGTGAGCGGCTGCATGCTCGATATAGTTGCTGTCAACATGTAACGCAATAACACCTGGCAGCTGCGATGCCGAGCGCTTGCATACATCGCGAAGCAGCCATGTACACATGCTGGCAAGTATATGTGCGATATGCTCTTGTAAAGCCATAAAATTCCTTCGTACTAATCACGCGCTGACTAACATACGCCTTCGTACGTGCTAGTTTGCTTCACTATCGGTTGTTGCATGCTCACCATCATCGCTGAGTGAAAGCGCAGTCATATCTTGCGCTGCATATTCTTCGGGTGTAAGAACATCTTCGATACGCAAATTAACAGCAGATACAACAAGTCCGGTCATACCCATTACCTGGTGAACAACCACACGTTTTACGTCCTCAAACACCTGCGGCGCATACGCACCATATTTGATGAGCACCGAAATATTTACTCGCACAGAAGCATCGTTGCCAACCTCAACCGTTACGCCTTTACGCGAATCCGAAGCGCCAAGCACATCTTGTACACGGTTAAACCAGCTACCTTTCATGCCAACAACATCGGGCACATCGCGCATTGCAAGAGCGACAATTTTTTCTATAACGCCATTAGAAAACGTGAGTGAATCTTCGCTATCTTCGGTGTCGATGTCGATATCCGTCGCATCTTCAGCTGTATCTTCGCGAGCCGCTGCAGCTGCACCTTCAGCGGCTTCGGCAGTAGTGTTTGCACGATCGTTGGCATCCGATACAGATTTTTGTGTATATTCATCTGCTACATCGGCAGCCGAAGGTGCACAGTCAGGTGCACTGTCGTTTTGGTTTGCATCAGGCGTAATGAGAGTTTGGTGCTGTTCACCAAGGTTTTTTACATGTGATGATGTATTCATCCTTCGCACATCCCTTCGTTTTGAATATGAATATGGCTGCCGCGCATGTTAGATTCGCTTATCGCGAAACATGTCTTTTATGAGTTTAAGCAACCGTGGTTTTCCATCAAATAGCTGGCCAAACGCAACACCTACGGCAACACAAACCACAATGAGCAGCACGCGCCACACACCAATCCAAAAGATAAGCAGCGCGGCAATGAGTCCGCACACACCACCTATTACCGCATGTTCGCGACCAGGGAACGTGGCGTGTAGCCATGCGCCCGAAAGGATACATTGGAGTATATGAAAAGATGAACTCTGCGAACATGAGATATTCTCCGAGGCATCGGTCTTAGCGTGCGTATGTACACATGGAGCATGTTCATTCTGAGCATGTGATTCAACTTGAACTTTTTGTTCAGATACACCGTGCATATCACGTTTTTGTGCTGCACCACGTGCTGAAGCCGCGCAAACGTCACATACCTGCGAGGACTGTTCAGCGCTCGATTGAACCTTCAATCCGGGTTGCAGCTGCGTATCAATGATCGTTTGTGCCATAACTACTCCTTGCTGCTATGTACATTCGGCGATGCATCGTAATGCGTCATAGACACGGTAATTTCTGATGTTTCCTGCACGCTTTTTGGCTGCGATGGCACATCAGGCGTATCGGCTCCTCCGTGGGGCATAGCAGACGCTGCCTTACTCTCTTCATATTGAACGTTAGAGCGATCTTCAGCCGTATGCACAGCCGCGCTGTCTAGGGCAAAAGATGCGTCATATTCACTATCGTAGGTGTCATCTAAATACTCATCTTGCATATCATCTGCCGTGTTATACGCCTGCGCGCGAGAAAACTCAAGCTTAATGCCATCTACATGTTCACCAACAATTGCCTGCAAGCTTTGGGCGAGTGCATCATGAAGCTGCTTTGCTGCTTGAATTAAATCGCAGGAAACACGCGGTTGAACCCGTGCGCTTACACGAACATGACCATACTTTCCCGATTTTACAAGCATGTTTGTTACCACAAACAGGCCATCTTCTTCGATAGTATGTTTTGCCTGAGATGCAATTGCCGCGCGAGAAACACTTACTTGACTTGATTTATCCTTATGAATAATTACAACTTTGCGATTGCGAACAAAAAGCGCGCGTACCAGCATAAGAAAGCAACCAAAGGCAAGAATACAACCTGCGACTACCATCGATATACGCATTTCGCGTGACGTTAATGCATAACTAATGTACGGCTGCGTTGCGGTGCAGCATGCCAGTGCAAGGACGCCAAAAAAGTACATCCCAACAAGGCCATACACCAAAAAACATATGCGCTTAAAGAGCCCCATAGGTGTTCCCTTCGATAAACAAATGATTGGTTTCTATAATACTAGCAAAAGCGGACAAATAATTGTGCTACAGGAGCGTCAAGCTAAAAACATGACGCAATAAGCCTTCGCTAACACTCTGCATAATGCCTGGTAAATGCTACAATAGTTGTAATCCTATTCATTGGGCAAAAAGTGTAACACGATAGAAACGAAATTTTCATGTTGCTTATAGAACAACGTGGTAGGATAAACAACCATGTTCGATAGATATTCGTTCTAATGTATAAAGGAGTGCCTATGAGAAGTAACTCACATGCTGAGCAATTTAATCTCAAAGAGACGCAAATTGCTATCAAATGTCTAAAAGACTATTTTGAACGTGAACTTTCTTCAACGCTCAATTTGCTACGTGTAACTGCACCGCTGTTTGTGCAACCACAAACCGGTTTGAACGATAATCTTTCGGGTACAGAAAAAGCTGTTGATTTTTACATTACTAAACCGCAGCTACACTGTGAAATCGTACATTCTCTTGCCAAATGGAAACGTATGGCACTGTACCGCTACGGTTTTATGCCCTATGAAGGTTTGTACACCGATATGAATGCTATACGTGCAGATGAAGACCTCGATGCGCTGCATTCTGCATACGTTGACCAGTGGGACTGGGAAAAAATTATTTTGCGCGAAGATCGCACGAATCTTTTTCTTCAAACCATTGTACGCGAAATATACCAGGTATTGCTGCGTACAGAAAGCTATATCAACGGCGTATATCCCTTAATTTTGAACAAGAAATTACCCGACACTATTACGTTTTTGAACTCCCAGGATATGGAAACTGAACTTCCTTCTGCAACGCCGAAGGAACGCGAGGATTTCTTTGCCAAAAAGTATGGTGCAATTTTTGTTCAAGGCATTGGTTGGCCGCTTGAGCACAGCAATAAACCTCACGACGATCGCAGCCCCGACTACGACGACTGGAAACTCAATGGCGACATCATTGTATGGAACCCCGTGTTGAATTCTTCTTTTGAAATTTCGAGCATGGGTATTCGTGTTGATGCAAAATCAATGAAAAAGCAGCTTGAATTTGCACACGCTACCGACCGCTTAGAGCTTGATTTCCATAAAGCTATTATGGAAGAAAAATTGCCACTTACCATTGGTGGCGGTATTGGTCAATCACGTTTGTGCCAATTTTTCCTGGAGAAACGTCATATCGGAGAAGTTCAATGCAGCGTTTGGGACAACGCTACACTTGAACACGCTAAGGCAGATAATGCATGCATTTTGTAATTGCAACGTTACCACAGCTAAGCAATCCGTTTGACATAATGTGTGCATAACCCATACGTACACAGTAGCACGCATATGCGCGAAAAGGGCACATGCTCTTCTCGCGCATATGCGATTTTTGTAAGTTTTCCACAATGCCGCGCAGGTTGCAGGACACGGAAAAGAATGTATGTAAAAGGGAAAATAAAAAATGGTCGCGGGGGCCGGATTTGAACCAACGACCTCCGGGTTATGAGCCCGGCGAGCTACCAGACTGCTCCACCCCGCACCGTAATAAACGAGCTATCGCTCAAATGCAAAAAGTAATTTTACGCGCCCGCACACACAGGCGCAAGCCTCGATTACATATAAACAAAAATTGAGACTAAACAACACAAGCCCTCCATGAATCTGGCTTGAACGAGCAACGAATGGTTACATTTTGTAAACATTGGGAGATATGAACCCTGCGCGCGTGTAGAACCTTTTATACTTACACAATCGAAACGTGCATCAAAAGCACGGATGCACGCTCGATACGTAAGCTGCAAAGACAGCACACACGCGACATACGCGCGCGTGTACACCACGTGTTTTAAGCAATAGAAAGTGAATGTTATGACACAACCAGCTACCCATACCGCGGCATTACATAAACGTAATAACGACGAAGTTCAAGAAGGAGCGGCTTCACGTCCGCTTATTGGTATCTGCACTCGCACGCTTCAAGGCACCGACGAATGTGCATGCGTACAAACGTATATCAATGCAGTTATTGCATGCAATGCTACACCACTGTTGTTGCCTGGCACCACCAACACGCAGGTTATTCAATCGTACGTTCAAGCTGTTGACGGCATTATCATACCTGGTGGTGGCGATGTAAATCCTGCGTTCTACAATGAGCCCCACGAAGATGTGACGCAAATTCCGGATATTGAACTTGACAAATTTGAACTTGAACTTATCCGTGAGATAATACGCTGCGATAAGCCCCTTTTTGGTATTTGTCGCGGCTATCAAATTATTAACGTTGCATTAGGCGGAACCTTATACCAAGATATACAAACACAGCTGCCCCATGCGCATAACCACAGCATGGAGCCACCATATAACGGCGTTGCACACCCGGTGCGCGTACTTAACCATACACCGCTCTTTTCCACATTAGAGCGTTACCTCGACAATGAGGCATGCATTGGCGTAAATAGCCGCCATCACCAAGCATCAAAAGCGCTTGGAGAAGGTCTTATGCCAATGGCATACTCAGATGACGGCATTTGCGAAGCGTTTTACCTACCTTCAGCACGCTTTGTTCAAGCTGTTCAATGGCATCCTGAACTCATGTTCTCAACGCATGACGCACAAGCTGAACTTATTCAATCATTTGTTGATGCATGCAACTAAGCTACATGCGGAGCACTCGACCTACTGTGCGCACAGGTAAATCTGCACGCACAGTAGGCAAAACGTTCACCGACGTGTGCGTTACTGGTGATAATACGATAAAAATGTTGTGAGCTTATCCATTGCTGTTTGGAGCGTTTGCAAACGCGGCAGATACACAATGCGGAAGTAGCCCGGTGTTTGCCAGTTAAAGCCCTTACCATGCACAATAAGCACCTTTTGTTGACGCAGCAAGTCGAGGGCGAATTTTTCGTCGTCACTAATATTGAACCGTGCAGGATCGAGTTTGACAAACATATAAAATGCCGCATGCGGCTTTACCACCGATACGCCTTCTATCTGCTGCAGAGCGTTATAGCAAAATTCGCGCTGTTCAAAAACACGTCCTTTCGGCACCAAATATTTCTCAACACTTTGATAGCCGCCCAGCGCTGTTTGCACAATTGATTGTGCTGGCACATTGGAGCATAAGCGCATGTTGGAGAGCATATTAATGCCCATCATGTAATCTTGCGCACGGCTTTTATCACCCGATAAACTCATCCAACCAATACGAAAACCAGCAATCATATGCGACTTTGAAAGGCCGCTAAACGTTACGCAAAACACATCGGGAGCAAGCGACGCAATGGACGTATGCGTTTTGCCGTCCATCACTAAACGATCGTAAATTTCGTCCGAAAAGATAATTAAATTGAACTCACGCGCAATTTGAACAATTTGTTCAAGTAACTCTTTGCTGTACACCGCACCTGTTGGATTGTTTGGGTTGATGATAACAATTGCTTTGGTACGAGGGGTAATCTTTGAGCGGATATCGGCAATATCAGGGAACCAATCTTGCTGTTCATCGCACAGATAGTGCACCGCAGTGCCACCTGCAAGCGTTGCACACGCCGTCCATAATGGGTAATCGGGGCTCGGGATAAGTATTTCATCTCCCGCATCAAGAAGTGCTTGCATACATAAATTAATAAGTTCAGATACGCCATTACCCGTGTAAATATCTTCCATTTGAACATTTGGAATACCCCGGAGCTGGTCGTACTGCATGATTGCTTTGCGTGCAGCAAAAAGACCCCTGCTATCTGAATAGCCTTCACATTCTTTGAGCTGCTGTTGCATATCAAAGATAACCTCGTCAGGAGCACGAAAACCAAAAGGAGCGGGGTTACCAATGTTCAATTTGTACACGTGATTTCCCTGCGCTTCCATGCGATAGGCTTCATCAACAACAGGACCGCGCACATCGTACAAAACATCGTTGAGCTTCGTTGATTTAGTAAACACACGAGAAGCACGCGCAAAAGATGGTGCTTGAGGAGTGCCGTCTGTCACATTACTGCTCGTTTCACAAGACGTGTCCGCAGGCTCAGATCCACCAGAAGACTGCTGCGATACATGACTGAAAGCGTCATCCGTAATACCATCATCCTTAGCTGCGTCTTGTACTGCAGATACTGTTCCTTCATAAGAACCGTCCACATGATTGGGCATACTCACAGCTGTCATATCCGCTTCATGGGAGGCAGGTTTATCATGCTGCACAGATGCGTGCATATCACACAACGTATCTGTGTCACTACCAGATAACCCCAGCATATCGCACAGCACGTCATACGTTTCACGCCGCGGCTGACTTTTCCCATTCATATACTGACTTAGTTTGCTTTTTCCCAGCTTAATACCACGTTCTGCAGCCATATCTATAACGTCAACTTGTCGATAATTCATGCGACGCATAGCATCCCTAAGCTGTTTGGCAAATGTTTGTTTCATAGCGCCTCATTTCTGTTGGTTACCCAACATCGCTACCAATACTGCATAAGGTTCAATTTCCCTCAAGTTCAATTTTTCGTTGAGTTCAATTTTGTGGTAAGTTCATTTTACGCCAAGTTCAATTAAAAGTTCAAAATAACAACGAACCCAAGGTTCATCCAGCCTTGGGTTCAGTATAGAGAGTTCAATTTTGAATATCACGCACGCCATACAAACAATAAAAATAATCGCAAAAAACACACGTTTACCTGCTTGTTTTGCACATCGAACCTGTGCTAGTTTGATGCAAGTTTACTGCACGCGTGGCACGCTAAACGATGTTAAAAGTTCAACTTTTTTTGCAGATTATGTGTAAAAGATGTTCATAAAGTTCAATTTCCGTGCAGATTTTATGCATGCTGCACGTTTGCTGCAAGAAAAGTTCAATGTAACCTTAATGAAGCTTGCACGACACATCATCGCAAGGATCGTTGTGCACCGTATGGGGATCTGGCTCAAAGAACGGATTATCACGCACCGCTTGTGCTAACGCGTGGGCAAGTGTATCAAGCTGCTGAGCCGTCTCCTCTTTTACACCCGAATTAATGGTGATTTCCGGTTCAAGGTAGGTAATGTCCTTAAGCCCATCAAGCTCCTTTTTCATGAGCGAATTTGCAAGCGGACCCCAGGTACCGTTCTCGATAAGACCAACCCAACGGTTACGCAAATTGTGACTGTGAATGTCATGTAGTAAGAACTGCATACGGTCAAATATGCCCATATTATAGGTAGCAGCCGCAAACACCCAGGTAGAATATTCAAATGCGCGCGACAGCATTTCTGACAGGCTTGTTTTCGACACATCAAACACACGAACATTGCGCACGCCAAGCTCTGCCAATTTAACGGATAGAATGTCGGCAGCATTTTCGGTGCCACTATACACCGAACCATAAAAAATAGCGACCGAGTTAATTTCGGGAGTATACGTTGCCCATTTCTTATAGCGATCCAAAATGAGGTGGAAATCTTTTCGCCAAATTACCCCATGAAGCGGACATATGTAGTTAATCTCGAGCTTTCCTGCCTTCTTTAACAGCGCATTTGTTTGCGGACCATACTTGCCCACAATATTGGTGTAGTAGCGACGGGTTTCATCTGGCCAATCGCGCTCCCATTCAACTTCATCAGCAAAAATACCACCCGAAAGTGCACCGTAGGCTCCAAAGGCATCGGCAGCAAACAAAATCTTAGACGTGGTTTCGTAGCTCACCATTACTTCCGGCCAGTGAACCATCGGCGCCATAATAAACTGCAGCGTATGTGCACCTAAGCACAGGGTGTCGCCCTCTTTTACAACAATTTTCCTGCTATCAACATCAAAATCGTAAAACTGCTCCATCATGCGAAACGCCTTTGCTGTGGCAACAATTTTCATAGCAGGATATTTTTCAACGAGCGCAGGAATTGCCGCACAGTGATCAGGTTCCATATGATCGACCACCATATAATCGAGCGGACGCCCCGCAAGCACGTGTGCCAAATTTTCGTGGAATTGTTGTTCAACTGCAGCGTCAATACCGTCCATTAAACAGGTTTTTTCATCAACAATAACGTAATTGTTATATGACATACCTGCTGGCACCTCATAGGTGTTTTCAAAAAGTGCAAGTCGCCTATCCTGCGCACCTGTCCACCAAACACCATCAAGCACCTTACGTACGTTATACATACGCTCCCCCTTCTCTTTACCCGTTGTGAACCTGCGTTACGCCCGAAGCTCTCTGCACTATATCGGGTTATGCATATTTCACCTAATCAACTATAATACTCCTAGGTACAACAACACATGGTGTGTATACCCAAACACTGCGCCATTTAACAGGAGTATTGGCAAGTACGAGGAGCCGATATGGACGACCAAAAAGCAGCACCAATGCAACCTACTCATGAGACTCCAGCGGATATAACGGCTGACGTGTGCACTACAGATGCGCACGTTAATAAGCCGGCTGATACTCAAGCTGATGTACAGGTTAATGCGCCAACTGATGCTCAAACTGATGTACAGGTTGCTGATCCGACTGATGCTCAAGCTGATGCAGACACCCAGGACGTTCACGCGGATGAACCAGACACAGATGCTCATACTCATGCTGATGAAGCTCCAGATATGTGCGAAGCGGACGCTCCTCACACGAGCGACAATGATTCACAGGCTCAAGATGCACTACTGGATGACGAAGCCGCTCAAGTTCAAGACGAAGTTCAAACTCAAGCTGAAGTTCAAGACGAAGTTCAAAATCAAGACGAAGTTCAAGCTGAAGTTCAAGATGAACCCCATGATACCTCACGCGCAGCTCATCACAAACATGCTGCAGACGATCCCATATCAAAAAGCACCTCTACGCTGCAAACACTTAATCGAATTCCCTTTGTAAACCTCACCGACCACACACGGGCACAAGCGCGGAAAGAAAGACGAGCTCGTAAAAAAGTTCAAAAACACAAGTTTTCGGTACTTATAACCATTCTTAAATGCGTCATAGCTGCCTGCGTGCTATTTGGTATTGCATTTACTGGCTATGCTGCATACCTTGAGAGCTACTACAAACGTATCGTCGATCCTTACATTTGCAAAATCGATGACCCAACAAGTGGCGATACTACAACGCAGCCCAAACAAGTTGAGTGGAACACAACCTATACCGCTACTACGTATAACGTGGGATTTGGTGCCTACACGCCTTCATACACGTTCTTTATGGACAAAGGTGCAATGAACGATGGGACGCAAACCCAGGGTACCTATGGTAAAGCCCGCAGTAAGCAGGCAGTTATCGATGCGACAAACACATCACTTGAAACTATCCGCACGGCAAACAACGGCAAGACACCCGATTTTTTACTCTTCCAAGAAATTGACGTACAATCCGATCGTAGCTATCAGATAAATCAGGTTGAAGAAGCAAAAAAGATGTTTAGCAGCTACAATTCAACCTTTGCATCCAATTTTCACTCAGGATTTCTTATCTATCCTTTGCACGATATGCATGGCGCTGTGCAGTCGGGCTTGCTTTCCATGTCGGCAATTGACATCACCAATGCAACTCGTTATAGCTATCCCGTTTCTACCAAGTTCCCTGATAAATTCTTCGATCTCGATCGTTGTTTTCAGGTAACTCGCTATCGCACGCCCGACAACCATGAACTGGTTATGATTAATTCGCATATGTCGGCATACGACGTAAACGGTGAATACCGTGCAAAACAGCTCAAAGTATTGAACAATTTCCTTACCGAAGAACGTGCGAAGGGTAATTACGTTATAGCAGGTGGCGACTGGAATCATGCGCTGGGAGGCTCAATTTCTGCGTATCCGTCTCAGCAACAAATTCCATCATGGGTAGCAGAGCTTAACGACAGCGATCTCGCAGAAGGTTTTCGCTACGTTGCTCCCGACAACCTAAGCGACACGCCTACCTGCCGTGGTGATGATATCCCTTATCAAAAAGGTGTTACGTACACAACAACTGTTGATGGCTTTATGGTTTCGGACAACATAGATGCGCACGCAACAAACATCGATACCGAATTTGCGTCGAGCGATCATAACCCCGTACTCCTGCGTTTTACCCTTATCCACCAGGGAAAATAAACATTAAACTTAATTTGAACTAAACTTGAACTTTATTTGAACGCGCTGCGCGTACCAGGCAAACACCAGGTACGCGCATTACAACAGGGAGCTAAACGAAAAGCCTAAACACAACAAACAGCAACGTACCGCACGGGTTTATGCCGTGAGATGTTCAAGATCGGCCAGCCAAAGTTGAACATGGGCGTCTGACGGCATGCGCAAATCACCACGAGGCGACAGAGCAACCGTACCCACTTTAGGACCATCACACATACAACTACGCTTAAATTGCTGGCTAAAAAAGCGCCGGTAAAACGTTCGAAGCCACATCAAAATGGTTGCATCATCGTAGCTTCCTTCAAACGCATGCCGCGCAAGCCGATAAATGACGTGAGGCGCAGCAGCTTTACGCAGCACGTAGTACAAAAAGAAGTCATGCAGCTCATATGGACCTACTAAATCTTCAGTTTTTTGAGCAATAGTGCCATCACTTTGTGCAGGCAACAGCTCGGGCGACACTGGTGTATCAAGAATATCAAGCAGCACATCATATACGCCATTGGTGTCCGCACCTGCCGCTGCCCTATCCGCCTCATATTGAACCACGTAGCGTACCAGCGTTTTTGGCACGCCAACATTAACGGCGTACATCGACATGTGATCGGCATTATAGGTAGCCCACCCAAGCGCGAATTCGCTTAAATCGCCCGTGCCAACAACCAAACCCGATTCCTGATTCGCAATATCCATAAGAATTTGGGTGCGCTCGCGCGCCTGCGCGTTTTCGTAGGTTACATCCTTATCTTCTTCACTATGACCAATATCTGCAAAATGTTGACGCACGGCAGCAACGATAGAAATTTCGCGCAAGGTTGCACCAAGCGCATCGGCAAGCACAGCAGCATTACCGTGCGTACGTTGCGTTGTGCCAAAACCGGGCATAGTAACAGCAATAATTGCCGAGGGACTCAAATCGATACAGGCACAGGCACGCACGCATACAAGCAGCGCAAGCGTGGAATCAAGACCGCCAGAAAGCCCCAATACCAGCGTTTGTGCATGCGTATGCAACATGCGCTTTGCCAAACCATGTGCCTGAATAGACAAAATTTCTTCGCAGCGATGCGCGCGCTCAGAAGGGTCATGCGGAACAAACGGATGCGGGTCGATATAACGTGTAAGGTGACAAGGTTCAAGTTCAAGTTCAAATTGCTGATAGACATATTGAGGAGCGTTTGGCATGTGTGGATCGAATACTTCAAAGGTAGATGTTCTGCGACGCTGCACGTCAAGTGAGGTAAGATCGATTTGTGTGGTAATAGGCGTTTCGCTAAAACCTGAACTTTCGGCAAGAATGGTGCCATTTTCTGCAACCATGTTGTGCGCAGCAAACACAACATCCTGCGTAGATTCGCTCCACGGCGCACACGCATACACATACCCACAGATACAACGTGCACTTTGCTGCGCAATAAGACTGCGGCGATAGCGTGATTTATTTATTTGAGCAGGTGTTGCACTTAAGTTCAAGATAAGCGTTGCACCTGCACGCACATGATCGGATGAAGGCGGATTTGCAACCCATACGTCCTCGCAAATCTCAACAGCAACACGCAATAAAGGCATAGATGTGCAACTAAAAATCTGACGTATACCAAACGGAATATGAGTTTTACCTGCAAAATCAATGTATACAGGCGTATCAAACCCGCGCGAAAAATGGCGTAACTCGTAAAATTCGTCATAGGTAGGAATCGCACGCTTGGGAACAATACCAAGAATTGAACCTTTATGCGCAACGATAGCGCAATTATACAGTTTTGAGTGATACGAAACAGGACAACCCAATGCAATAAGTGCATCAATATGCGCAGTTTGCTCAAGGAAGTGCTGCAGCCCCTCCTCACAGCTCCCCAGAAGTGCAGCTTGCAAGAACATATCGCCGCAGGAATATCCGCTTACGCATAATTCGGGAAGCACAATAATACGCGCGCTGTCGTACTCATATGCTTGCGTAACATCGGCAATAATGGCGTCGATATTTGCTGTTACATCGCACGGCTCAATATGTGGGCTGCGCGGTGACACGGTAATAAATCCGTCTTTCATAATCACCCTTTGTTAGTAACTACCTGCACTTATGCATGCGCACCATGAGGGAAGCGCTTAGGCGGCCAATTGGGGCTTACAACGGGCTCGGCTGCACACGACCAGTCGCCAAATTTTGAATTTGGATTTGCATCAAGCGTAAAGTCTGAAAGAATACCCGCACGCCAGTTGCGCAAAGCCACTAATGCAATCATCGCGCCATTATCGCCGCACACCACCATGGGCGGCACAGTAACACGAATGCCGCGCTTGGTAAATTCTTCGATGTATGCGTTGCGAAGTTCGGTATTTGCCGCAACGCCACCGCCCACGCAAAATTCTCGTGCACCCGTTTCTTCAAGTGCACATAAGGCTTTCGAAACTTGAACATCGATAATCGCTTGTTCAAATGACGCCGCTAAATCGGGAAGATTGATGGGGCGACCAGCCTTGTTCTCACGTTCAATATATGTAATCACGGCAGTTTTTAAGCCTGATAGCGAGAATCGATAGTCGTGCGAGTACATCATGGCACGCGGGAACGAAATTGCATGTTTGTTGCCCTTAGCAGCAAGTTTAGAGATGATAGGACCTCCCGGGTATCCCAGACCAAGCGCCTTTGAAACTTTATCGAACGCTTCACCCACCGCATCATCGATAGTTGCACCTAAAATTTCGTATTGACCCCACGCTTTTACGTGTACAAGCAGGGTGTTGCCACCTGAAACAAGCGACGCGATAAAAGGCGGCTTTAAGTCGTTTGTTTCGTAGAGGTTTGCAAGCATGTGCCCTTCAAGGTGATTAACTGCAATAACGGCAAGATGCGCCGTTGCACATAAGCCCTTCGCAAAGGCAATCCCCACCACAAGTGCACCAACAAGGCCAGGACCTGCGGTAACGCCAACGGCAGAAAGATCGGTGGGATAGAGCGCTGCACAGTGTAGGTGCTTTGCCGCTTGCTGCATAACTTCTTCGTACACACCAACAATTGCTTCAACATGCTTACGTGATGCAATTTCGGGAACAACGCCACCAAACCGAGCATGAAAATCGAGCGAGGTTGCCACCGCATGAGCAATAACTTCACCGTGTGAATCGATAATTGCCAAACCCGTTTCGTCACATGACGACTCAATAGCAAGAATTAAATCGCCCGCAGCAGCAAGATGCTCACGCTCTTGTGGTGTATGTGGCGTGCAAACGGGCGGCCAAGGACGAATTGACGCTGCCGGTTGCGCAGTTTCTGCTGGTTGTTGGTGGTGGCTTGAGTTATCCTCACAGCTATGTTTAAGCGGTAATTGAACCGAAAGAATATCGGCATCAGAGCCATCTGCATAATAGTGAGGACGCGTTGCAACACGTGTGGCACCCATAGCACTATACAAGGCTTGAGCTGCAGTATTATGCGTATCAACTTCGAGCGTGAGTGTTTTGGCACCATACATTTGCCCGTCATAGGCAATGCGTTCAAACAAGCGCGATGCAATGTGTTCATGGCGGCGATCCTGTTTAACACATATGTCGTACAGCTGAATTTCGCTTCCCGCCATAACGCCACCGGCAAAACCGATAATCGAAGCTTCGTCGTGAGCAACCCACCAGGTTCTTCCCTGCTGCGTAAGTTCATCATAAAATTGCTGCTTATTCCAGGGTGTATGCGACGAGTCTGCATACACGTCTTGTTCAAGGGCAGCGACTTGTTCAATATCGTTAATCGACATAGGTCGAAGTTGCAAATGCAAACCGGCAAGTTCATCATGCACGCCCGTTGTAAGAATACTTGAACTTTCTTTCATACCAAGACGCAAGCGCTCATGTTCTTCGGCATCTGAAAGACGTGTGTAAATAGGAAGTACCAGCGCAGGATCGCCAGATTGAACATTTCCGGTGTCCACATCGTGCAAATAAGCACGGATAAGGCCTACACCCGTTGGGTGCCACAGCTCTTCAGGTGCGATTGAACAAAGACCTGCTTGTTCAAATTGCTCACGATACTTAACAAGCGCATCGCCCGAAAAAAGCATCGTATCTTTATCTTTGTGAGCAACAAGTGCATCGATAACATCTTGAACTTTATGAACGGTTTCGATAGCAAATTGTCGTTGAACTCCGCTATCAGAAAGTGTATATATACCTGGATAAATTTCGTGACGCATAGCATCAGCAACAACGCACACACAGCCGCGAATGCCCGCATCCCACATGTGCCAGGCAACAGCGTCAAGTGTGGACACGCCATACAGCGGAATGGTACCACCGCACGCCATACCTTTTGCGGTTGCAATACCAATACGTACACCCGTAAATGAACCAGGACCTCTACCAACGACAATGCACGAAAGGTCGCCAGTAGCGCAGTGTGCTTCATCCAAACAGGTTAAACTCGTGGTTACAAGTTCAACATTTGCTTTTCTGCGGCACATATGGTCATGGGAAACTACCTGCGTAAGTTCAGAAGTTGCATATGACGCTGGCTGCTGTTCATGGTTTTGGGATGCAGGCATACTCAGCGTTGCTGCACAACACGCAAGCATATCCGACGACGTATCAAACGCCAACACATGCGTAAGACGCTCCTTAATGCGCGTTGCACATGGCGCACTTGCAGCTGCAACGTCATGACGTGCGTCATACGCCTGCTTAAAGCGACGCAGCAGCTCATTTGAACGCGGTGAGTGCGCTGTAAACACCAATGTACGCTCAGGTTCATCTTGAGTGGTAGCATCCACTTCATTACGCGTAATTGTTACATCAACTCTATTTGAACCAATTTCATCACTAAACTGCTCGCCCCACTCAATAATGCA
Organism: Atopobium massiliense; assembly: GCA_900343135.1. Classification (GTDB taxonomy): domain Bacteria; phylum Actinomycetota; class Coriobacteriia; order Coriobacteriales; family Atopobiaceae; genus Fannyhessea; species Fannyhessea massiliensis. The sequence continues at coordinate 93,607 of OPYK01000004.1, forward strand.
CGGACCATCACTATCAAGCACGTCATAGAGCCCGGTGTCTTCAAGCTGCAGCGGATCGGATAGGCGGTATAAATCAAAGTGGTACAGAGGCATATCGCCACCTTCATATACCATCTCAATGGTAAAGGTGGGGCTTGTGACATCGTCCTGGATATACATACCTTGAGCGATACCTTTGGTAAATTGGGTTTTACCTGCTCCTAAATCGCCGGTAAGAACCACAATATCGCCTGCTGTTAAACAGCCACCAAATATGCTACCAAGGTTGATGGTTTCTTGTGTAGAAGCCGAGCTAAACGTAAGCGCTTCATACTGCGCGTCATCTGCGCCAGCATGCATATCAGCTGCACTCATTAAACGCCTCCATATCACTGCTGCGCATTGGCACAAACCTTGCAGCTCATGCCATGCGCGCCATTAGTTACGAAACATATACACGCTCTAAGCGAGCGGAAAAATTACACAGAACTTCGTATGCTATTGTATGACGAAGTTGACCAATCTCATCTGCAGAAATATATTCGTCCTCATCTGAACCCATAATGGTAACTACATCGCCTACCGCAAGCTCAGGTGCCATGGTAGAAGAAGTCATTGAACGCAACGGATAGGCGAACATGCACTGATCCATACAAATACGACCCACTTGACGTGCGCGCCTACCATGAACCAGAACGTCCATTTCACCCGATAAACTGCGCGATAAACCATCGGCATATCCAATTGGAATTGTAGCGATTTGCATGTAGGGCGTATTTACCCGATATGTCATCCCGTAGCTTACGCCGTCACCAATGCGCGGATTAGCAACGCGCGTAATCCGGGCGCGGATGCTCATAGCAGGTTCAAGTTCAGCAAGTTCAACGGTACTTTCTGCTGGGTGAATACCATATAACGCAATGCCAACGCGGCACATATCAAACTGAATATCAGGATATAGCATAGTAGCTGCGGTATTGTCACAATGAACAATACCAGGATAGAGCTTTGCTTCGTGCAAGGCACGAATAGCGTCGGTAAAACGTTGAACTTGCCGGCGAAAATCCCAATCGCCAATGGTGTCCGCCGTTGCAAAATGCGTGTATGTACCAGCGCAAGCAATACCGCGATGAAAATCTACCAGACGGCGAAATTCAACTGCATCTTCTGCTGGAATACCAATACGCGTCATGCCCGTATCAAGCGCGAGGTGGTATTTCCCCACCATATCGTGGGCAATTGCGCGCTCACCATATGCGAGAACAAATTCTGAACTTGTAACACCCGGCATAATGTCGTTTTCAAGCAGCAAATCGATGGTTTCAACAGGAGGTTCACTTAGGAGCACAATAGGTTGAGCAATACCCGACTGCCGAAGTTCAAGTGCTTCTTGAACTGTAGCTACACCAAATTGTTGTGCACCTGCAGAAGCCATCGCACGCGCACACACGCCGGCACCATGACCATACGCGTCAGCCTTAACAATGGCCATAAGCTTGCACGTAGGCGCCATGAGCGACTTTATCGTGCGTACATTATGTCGTATTGCAGCGAGGTTTACTTCCATCCAAGCGTTGCGTTTGAGCGAGGATATATCCTGCATGTGGCTTCCTTTCGGCGTTGTGACCTGCGTCGTTATGCCTTAATTGTTTACTTTTGCCTCATTAGTGGTGGTACTACCTGCAGCCATCCCGTCGCATTCATGCTCCTGATAAAAACTTTGAGCTGCAAGACCAATCTCATCTATTAAATCGTGAGCCATAATACCGCGCATACCATAGCGCTGCTGAGATAGTTGTGCAGCTTTACCATGAATTTCGCAAGCAAGCGCGCACACGCGCACCAAATCGTCGAATGCAATAGGCGCCTGAGACAAAAGCGAGGTGATAATACCAGCAAGCACATCACCCGATCCAGCTGTTGCAAGCGCAGCAGGGCCGGGTTTTGGCAACAATGCAACATCGGCACTTACGCACGCTGTTGCCGATGATTTAGCCATAACAACAAGTTCACTTCCGCCATCAGTCCAAACAATTTTACGTGCAGCATCCAGTGTTGCGCTCAGCGTTGAACAGGCCTCATCACTGCCCGTGAGCCGTGCCAGTTCTTTTTGGTGCGGCGTTAAAATAAGTGGCTGATTGCGACGAATAAGCTCGGGAAAGCGATGGAGTGCATTATCGGTAAGTCGTGCAATGCAATTAAGACCATCGGCATCAACAACAAGCGGCACGGCAGCTTCAAGCAAACTCGCAACGATTGCTATTGTATGTGCATTTACGCGCATACCTGGTCCTACCAGGACACACGATGCTTTTTTAGCAAGCGATGAGATGAGCTGCGTAGCAGGCGCATCAAACATGCCATCATCACCCGAAGGCAGCCCTAGCACAGGGATATCACATACCTGAGATTGAACAAGTCCAGCTATACAGTGTGGAACCGCAAGCGTTACATAGCCAGCACCACTGCGCGCAGCAGCGCGGGCAGCAAGCACGCAGGCTCCAGGATAGCGTGCCGATCCACCCACAACAAGGACACTACCACGGGTAAATTTATTACACGCGCTTGATAGCTCGGGATATACACCATCATAATCTTCAATGTCGCAGCGCCAAGCCACCGGATCGGCCTCTTGAACTAAATATTCTGTTTGCTCGGCAAGCGGCGCTACAACAATAGCACCACATACGTCACGACCTTCGTCAGCAATAAGCCCGGGCTTTAATGCAAGCATAGTAACAGTAAGCCGCGCGTGCACGCACGCACCTTCGGTATGTCCCGTTTGCGCAGATAAACCACTTGGTACATCGATAGAAACTACGACAGCAGAAGATGCATTAATGCATTCAATCCATAATGAAAACGGTTCGCGAACCCTTCCGTGAAAACCTGTGCCAAATATAGCATCGATGATAACGTCCTGCTGACACAGCAATTGTTCAAGTTCATCTTTTGGTGGAGCAACATACACCGTTACGCCATGAGCTTCTGCCGATTTAGCACACACACGTAGCAAATCACCTTGAAGTTCATCTTGGCCTACCGGCGTTACAACGGTAACGTCAACGCCTTTTGAGACAAGATATTCAGCAGCAACCCACCCGTCACCTGCGTTGTTACCAAAACCACAGAGGACACAGGCATGATGGATAGAGCCAAGCTGCAGCACTTCGCGCGCAGCGGCAACACCGGCACGGTGCATAAGTTCAGAAATACTTACACCAACATTGGAAAGACTGTGTTCAACTTTTTTTATATCTTCTACATTAAGAACTGGTTGCATATAAACTCCTCATATGGCATACGCGCATGACGCGTATTACAGCCCAATAGCCGTATCTGTGCTGCCATCAATATCTGTACTGCTATCAAGATATGTATGCATAGATGTGTTAAGCTGCGTTACAATTGAACGCGCATCGCGAAATGACACGCGTAGCTGCTCTTGCACATCTTCTTGCGAAAATTTTTGAGGTACATCAGTATGCACAAGCGCAAGTGCATTTGCTACTGCAGTTGTATGTGTGTGTGACAGGGAAAGTTCAATTGCAATAATATGTTTTTCATCAACGTGAACCTTTGCCCTACCACAAAGAACAACAATGGGCTTTCCGTACGCATCATGAGAAACACTTACATCCTTAAACCCAATTCCATTGCTAAAGCCGGTACCAATCGCTTTGAGCACTGCTTCGCGCGCTGCAAAAAACGCAGCAAAATGTTCCTCGGGACGAGCTTTTCCTGTTGCGTAGAGAATTTCTTCGGCAGTAAACACCCGCTGTGCAAGGCGTGGATGCGCAGCTAGAGCATGCTTCATGCGCGCAATTTCAAACATATCAACACCAATACCCGTACATGTGCCATCAAAAAGCGCACGCGCATCGGAAGATTGAACTTGAACTTTGCTTGCCATGATGTCTCATTTTCCTTGTACACTGCTTATACGTGCACAACCATGCACATACCAGTACGCATTACCACACCATTTGTGCAATTACAACACGTACACATAAGTATACCTAATGAGCTCTTGCACAATATATATTGTAGCAAGTATCGAGCAGCTTACATGCTAAGACCATGTTTCATATAGCTCAGCATACATTCTGCAGGCAGCGAAAGCGCAGTATCTGAGCGATATACCACGTGAATGCTTCGGTATGCTCTATCTTTTAAGTGGCGAATTGCAACCTGATGAGGAGATTGACGCACGGCGAGCTCGGGCAAAAGCGAAACACCTAAATTGCGCTGCACCAAGGCTAAAATGGCACTTACATCGCTGGTGTTAAACGTAATGCGCAAATTTTTAAGCTGCGACTGGAGCAGGGGTGCACATTCCTTATCGGCAATAAACGACTCGTTAATAAATTCGTTAATATCGATATTTTCCATGTAGGCAAACCGATGGTCGAGGGAACTTACCACTACGAGCTCATCGTGTTCAAATGGGATGGAAACAATACCAGCAAGCGAGCACGCCACAGGCATGATGCCCATATCAACCTTTTTTTCGACAACAAGACGTTCAATTTCGGCATATGTGCCCTGGTAGATTTGGAGATTTACGTTGGGATAATCTTTATATAAATTTTCGAGCAAACTTGGAAAATACGCCGCAATAATACTTGACGGAGCAGCAATACGAATAATGGTACGCTCGGCCGAAGATAACGGATCCATCCCCTGCTGTTTGAGCTTTAGCAGCAAATGATTATTGCCCTGGCAAATTTGTTCAACAATGGGCAAAAGCTCTTTTCCCTGGCTGGTAAGAGTTACCGTATCCTTACCGCGCTCGAATAGCGTTACGTTCCACTGCGATTCGAGCGCCATAACCATACGGCTTACAGCAGATTGCGAGTACGACAGGCTTTTTGCCGCCTTCGTAAAGCTCCCGCGCTTTGCCGTTTCGATAAACGCATAATATTTGCTGATAGTAGATGCCATGGCCGCCTCCCCAGGTATAAAAGGACATGTGCACATACATTGCATATAGATAAGAGGCATGCATCCGCAGCGCAGGTTGAAGCGCGGACGGCACAAAAGCCCTCTCCATATGTCAAGTGACACGTCTTTATCTTATATGAACAGCGGCTCATATATCGATGTAATACACATGCAGACAATTAAATATGCAGGTAAACGAGGAGTTTATATATGATGTTCACAAACCAAACAGATTTGCGAGCCTTCGTATAGAACCAAGGCGGGCGGGTACACTCAAAGCATGATGGAATTGCATGAGTAAACCCGCCCATGCGTTTCGTTGTTCGACATATCAAAACTGAACGTATAGGAGGATCAATGTCGCTCATCGGAAAAGAAATTGGTGAATTTTCAGTTCAATCGTATCAACATGATTCATTTTCAGTGGTAACAAAACAAGACGTTATTGGCACCGACGCAAACGGCAATGAAAAATGGTCGCTATTCTTCTTCTACCCTGCCGACTTTTCATTTGTATGCCCTACTGAGCTCGAAGAACTCGCTGAAGAGTACAACAACTTCAAAAAGCATAACTGCGAAATTTATGCAGTATCCTGCGACTCGCACTTTGTTCACAAGGCATGGCACGACAGCTCCGAGCGTGTTGCTAAAGTTCAATATCCGATGCTTGCCGATCCTGCGCACGTACTTGCCCGTGATTTCGATGTTCTTATTGAAGAATCTGGTTTGGCTGAGCGCGGCGCATTTATTGTTGACCCAGATGGTAAAATCCAAGTATACGAGGTAACGTCTGGTAGCATTGGTCGCGAAGCAAAAGAACTGCTACGCTTGCTTGAGGCTGCACAATTCGTACGCGCTCATGGTGACCAGGTGTGCCCTGCTAAATGGCAGCCAGGTGAAGAAACCTTAAAGCCAAGCCTTGATTTGGTAGGTCAGCTCTAACAAAAGCAGGTACATGCACGTTCCTTCTGTGTAAAGGCGTAACACTACGCGCAACCAGGGAATATGCAGAGTACGTAACGAAAACAGGCTCGGTTATACACCGGGCCTTGTTGTATGCATACATGTGTTGAACAATATGTTTGTTGAACACACGCACATCATATGAACGTTTAATTTTGTACTTGAACTTCTGTACTCAAACTTGAACTTTTTTGGTCGAAATTGAACTTTTTCACGCGTTTAACCTTGTGCGTGCATGCGTGAACTCTTTTGCGCCACTGAACTCTACCAGCTTTATTGAAAGGACGCCTTATGACAGAACAACTAACACAACCACATATCACTGATGACTCCACCATGTATGACGCCATCGTTGTTGGCGGAGGTCCTGCAGGTCTTACGGCGGGTATATATCTTGCACGCGCACGGTATCGTGTGCTTATTCTTGAGAAAAAAGAATTTGGTGGACGCATTACCATTACTAACGAAGTAGTTAACTACCCTGGTGTTGAGCGGGTAAGCGGGCGCGAACTTACCGAAACCATGCGCAAACAGGCAGAAAGCTTTGGCGCTGAACTTATGCTTGCACAGGTAACTAACATCGAAGCTGATGGCGACATAAAAGTTGTTCACACTTCAAAAGGCGATTTTAAATGCTTTGGCATTTTGCTTGCCATAGGCTCAGCCCCCCGTCAACTTGGTTTCCCAGGAGAAAAAAAGTTCCAGGGTCACGGCGTAGCATACTGCGCTACCTGCGACGGTGAATTTTTCACCGGCAAAGATATCTTCGTTGTTGGCGGAGGCTATGCCGCTGCAGAAGAGAGTGTGTTTTTGACAAAATATGCAAAACACGTGCACATTCTTATACGCGAAGACGATTTTACCTGCGCACCCGCTTCAAGTGAAGCTGCACGTCACAACGATAAAATTACCATTCATACGCATACCGAAGTTCAAAAACTCGAAGGCGACACCACGCCGCGTGTGCTGGTTACCAAAAACAATAAAACAGACGAGCTCACCCGTTACACGGCCGATGAAGGCGACACTTTTGGTGTATTTGTGCTGGCAGGATATGCGCCTGAAACTGAACTTGTTAAAAACATTGTTGAACTTGACAGCCGCGGCAACATTATTACCGACGCTTATCAAAAAACGTCGACGGACGGTATTTATGCAGCAGGAGATGTGTGTGTTAAAAATCTTCGCCAAGTAGTAACAGCAACGGGTGATGCTGCCTGCGCATCCACCGCAATGGAGCGTCATTTAGCCGCCATGCAAAAAAAGACGGGCATTATTCCTCCTCGTCCAACATCACGTGTTGCAAGTGCGCAAAAAGAGCGCGAGGTACAGGGTACAGCGGCTCAACATACCACTGCCCCCACAAGTGAACTTTTTACAGAAACCATGATTGAGCAGCTCAAACCCCTATTTGACCGGATGGAAAACAAGGTTGTACTTAAGCTGTACACAGATAGCTCAAATCTTTCAAATGAACTTACGGGCTATATTTCTGAACTTGTTAGCTTAAGCGATAAACTGTCGCTTGTGCACGCAACCAATGACGAATGCGCAGCGCTTGATGCGCTTCCTTGCGTACGCGTGTGTAAAGCAGATGGAACACCAACAACACTTGCATTCCATGGCGTGCCAGCTGGGCATGAATTTACCTCGTTTATGCTGGGCATATACAATGTAGCAGGCCCGGGACAAGCATTGTCTCGCGAGCAACAAGCTGCAATAGCTGCACTTTCTTCGCACGATATTAAGCTCCTTGTATCGCTTTCATGCACGATGTGCCCCGAAACAGTTACGGCAACGCAGCGCATTGCCGCAGCTAATCCTGCTATTCGTGCCGAGGTATACGACATTACACATTATCCTGAACTCAAAAACAAGTACAACGTGATGAGCGTTCCTTGCATTGTTATTGATGATGGAGCTCACATTGACTTTGGTCGAAAAAATATTGACGCCATGCTTGAACTTATTTCCTAATGGAATGGGTATGCATGTAGGTATGCACGTCTCGCCATCGCGCGCTCGTACATTGAACTCAACTACGAGCCCCTAACGCGCGCTGTAGTTCACACATTGAACATCACTCAGCTTCAGTCGCCTTTTTCGTTTGGTATACGTTTGCTATACTACGAAAGGCGGCTGATTGCTATGTCGCACGTGTTAGCATGCTTGCATCTTGAACATACGCAGCACTATACCGCAGCACTATACCGCATAACCAACGTATAAGCACACCGTAAATGCCATATATTCCAGCAAACGTACTGTGCATCAAAGGAGTACCATGTCTCAAACTGAACCAATTTATGTAGTAGCCAGCGATATGGACGGCACATTTTTGCGCGACGACAAAACATTTGACGAGCCGCGCTTTCGTTCAATTTTGCAACGCATGCACGCTAAGGGATACAAATTTGTTGTAGCAAGCGGAAACCAATATATCCAGCTCAAGCAGTCGTTTGATGGATATGCCGATACCATTTCATATGTTGCCGAAAATGGTTCATATGTTGTAGATAATGGAAAAACCATCTATACGGCGCATATTGAACCTTCCGTTGCTCAAACGGTGTATACCCAGCTTATCTCCAATAAAAAGATGTTTACGCTGCTATGCGGCCTTAAAGCTACCTACATTCAAAAAAACCAAGCAACCGATGAGCTCATTTCTCTCATTAGTTACTATTTTCCTTCACTTGAAGTGGTTAATAATTTACTTGATGTGGACGACGTTGTCCTCAAGTTTTGTGCCGTTATGAAACCGCAAGACATGCTCGAAATATATCAAACGCTCGATGAAACACTTCCAAGTGACGTTCAACCCATGATGAGCGGGTATGGCTCAATTGATATTGTATGCGCACACGTAAATAAAGCACGCGGACTTGATATGCTGGTAAAGCGTTGGGGCTATGACGCGCGCAATTGTATTGCCTTTGGCGACGCGGCAAACGATATCGAAATGCTTAAATATGCGCAGGTAGGCTATGCAATGGCAAATGCAATGGAAGGCGTTGCCGAAATTGCTAACAAGCAAGCTCCATCAAATAACGATGATGGTGTGCTCGAAGTGCTCGACACGCTCTTTTAACACATAAGGCACCATATGCGCACCATATGCGCACAATAGGCGCATTTGTTGAATACCAACACGCATACATATACATGAGCGCACGTTCATAATACACAGTGAACCAAAATTAGTACTTGCGCGTTGTGCATAAACTGATATCATATCGATATGAAAGTAATACCTATAAAGGAGTTGTCATGTCACACGAGATTAAGGCAAAATCGCTCAATGGATGGATTATCCTTCCTGTGTTGCTTATAGGCTATTTGGCAAGCGTTTATTGCATTGCGTGCGCAATAATTGAACTTATTCAAACTGAACATCTTGGCAGTCCTGTCATGCTCACAGCTGGCGTTGTTATACTTGTTGCCACGATTTTCGTTAATAACGGTCTCTTTTCGCTGCAGCCAGGACAAGCACGTGTGTGCGTACTTTTTGGTAGCTACATTGGTACCATTCGCAGCGACGGTCTGCACTTTATAAATCCTCTTTGTGCAAACGAACTTAGCCACGCAAGCGAAGACATAGCTGCTGGCGCTGCGAATACAAGCGGCGAAACATCAACGCTCGCTGAAGTACGCGCGACAAAAAACACGTCGGTAATTTCGGTGCGGGCGCGTACGCTTACCGGCGACAAGCTTAAAGTAAACGACAAAATGGGTAATCCAATTGAAATTGCAACCGTTATTGTATGGCGTGTTGAAGACACAGCAAAAGCAGTGTTTGATGTTGATAATTACGAAAAATACGTACGCATGCAAGCCGAAACTGCACTGCGCCATGTAGCAAGCTTATACGCCTACGATCATATGGAAGATGACGACAGTTCAAATACGGCTATTACACTTCGTTCAAATATCGAAGAGGTATCAAACAAACTCAAAGAAGAACTTTCGCGCAAATTTGAACCTGCTGGTGTATGCGTAGAAGACGCACGTCTTACGCATCTTGCCTACGCGCCCGAAATTGCACAAGCAATGCTGCGTCGTCAGCAGGCGGAAGCTGTTATTTCAGCTCGTAAAAAGATTGTTGAAGGTGCCGTGTCAATGGTAGATATGGCGCTTGAACAACTCGACGAACGTAATATAGTAGAATTTGATAATGAACGGAAAGCTGCGATGGCCTCAAACTTAATGGTTGTTCTTTGTGGCGATTCTGAAACACAGCCGGTAATTAATACTGGTAGCCTGTACCAATAATAAAAGCTAAGGTGTAGTATGGCGTCACGAAAACAGTACCCATTGCGCATCCCGAGTGATATATGGCTGGCTATAGAAGCATGGGCAGCAGATGAGATGCGTAGTGCAAATGGACAAATTGAATGGATGCTGCGCGAGTCACTGCGCAAGGCAGGGCGCCTACCCGCGCGTACGGCAGCAGCACCACGTACAAATGCGCGTTCAAAGGCACGTTTAAAAACAAATCGTGATACTACACCACACACGAGCGCCACACATGAAAGCTCCCCAGACGAAAGCTAACATGCCATAATGCGCCGTTACAGAGTCCAAGTTGTAGCTCGCGTGCAAGTTGTATGTCACGTATAGTTCAATAGTTCAAAACGTAAGCCATCAAACAAGAAACACCCTCTTCTCAGATGAAAAGAGGGTGTTTTGTTCAAACCACACACTGCGTTTTAGTACAAACGCTACGCACGCGTGCAAGGGACGCAGGGTACAATACTGCTATTTTTTAACCTTAAGCACACGAAAATGCTTGTAGATAAGGAAAAGAACAATGCCCAAGCAAGACGCTACAACAATGGATCCACCAGGACGAACATCTTCAAAGTAGGAGAAAATAAGTCCGGCCATGGTAAATATAACACCAAGAATAACTGCAATGATGCAGGTTTGCAGGTAGGAGCGGCTCACGATAAGCGCGCAGGCGACAGGAAGCGCAATAAGCGACACAACCAACAGAGCTCCAACAACCTTGCATGCAAGTGCAATGGCAATAGCACTAAGCAGGGTAAATATGCTGTTGATAAGGCGAACTTGAACTCCGGCCAAACGCGCGAGCGTAAGATCGATAGCTAAGTCCATAAGCGCTGAATAACATATAATGCTTATGCCAATAACAAGCACGCTTACAATAATAATGGCAATAAGGTCAACCACCGTAACAGCAGAAACCGAACCAAACAAATACGACTCAAAGGTGTTACCACCAGGTGCAAAGTCGGCAAGCAAAACGGCAAGACCTAAGCCGGCGCTCATGATAACGGCAACTGACATATCACCAAATTGAGGCATTTTTTCGCGAATGATCTCAATAAAGAATCCGGCAACAATGCAGCTAAATATTGCGCCAATAACGGGGTCAAACCCCATAATGAGTCCCAAGCCAACACCGGTAAGCGATACGTGCGAAAGCGCGTCGGATACCATTGACGTTTTGCGGTTAATCATCACGATGCCAATTAATGGCAAGGAAATAGCAAGCAACAGACCCGCAAGGAGCGTTCTGCGCATGAATTCAAATTGGAAAATGGAAAGTATATCAAACATGCGAAATCCTTCCGTTATCGAGCCTGTACGTTGCTGAAAACTTAATGTGATGTGTTACAAGTTCAAGTTCATGACTTACAAGCAACGCGGTAATTGTGCGTTTAGATGTAACTTCTTCAAGCATGTTCAAAAAGCGAATTTTGCTTTCGCGGTCAACGCCCGCTGTTGGCTCATCCAATACAAGCAATTTTGGATTGCGAATAAGAGCGCGCGTAATCATAACACGTTGCTGCGTACCACCACTCAGCTCGTTAAATGGCGTGTTGATATACTTTTCAAGACCCATATCACACAGCGCCGCGGCAGCTTGCTGTACATACTTTTTACCGGGGATTTTTACAAAACCAAAATCTCGATACAAATTACTTGCAACAAGTTCACAACAGGTTGTTGGAAACGCAACTTTGTTCATAACGGTATTTTGTGGTACATATCCAATGTGCTGAAAGTCGCGCATGGTATTAACAGGTGTGCCAAACAGCTCAACTGTTCCACGATAGTGCGTAAGTTCACCAAGCAGCACCTTAAGCAAGGTAGATTTACCCGAACCGTTTTCACCTGTGATACAAATAAAATCGCCTTCAGGTACAGAAAACGAAATGTCATGCAAGACATCCTCTGCGGTGTAACCAAACCGCAGATTTTTAACCTCTAGTGCGACCATGTCATCTCCTCGATGTCTCGTGTGGTCTATAGTTCACGTACCGCATTTGTTATACGCGTAGTTCACGCACACGCTCACGTGCACGCGCACATTTACGTGCGCAAGTTCAAAAGTTCAATTACATAAGTTCAAATTCGGTACTCTCACGGTATTACACAAGCGATTGATAGATTTTCTCAACATTATCTTTCATAATGCCGATATAACCACCATACTGAGCACCTGTATCGGTACTTACGTACTCCATTGATGCTAACGGCACGGCGGTGCCACCAATTTCACCCGCAACGGTATCAGCGCCTTTAGACGAAGCGCCAAGCTCGTAAAATACCGTTGTTACGTTGTGTCGACGACAAAAATCAACCGCTTTACGTACGGTTTTAAGTGCAGGCGCCTCGGTAGACGTAAGCCCTTGCAAGGGGAAGTGTTTAATGTTAAGGTCACGACACAAGTAGGCATACGCATTGTGCGTTACCACAAACTCGCGGCGGGTAAGCGGTTTGAACTTTTGCTTATATTCGGCACCAAGACCGGTAAGTTGCGCAACCGTATTGAGTTTACCTTCACGATACAGCTCTTTATTAGCAGGAAATAGCTCACAGAGTTTATCGTGAATCGCAGCGCAATACGCTTTTGCATTAATAAACGAAATCCACGAGTGCGGGTCATAGGTAATTTTGTCCTGACCAGAAGAACTACCTTCCATCAGCGACTTAACGGGAATTTCGTCCTGGTTTTCGCCCTTTACCAACCGGTAGCTCAGCAAATCTTGCGAAATACGGTCGCTTAGCAGCACCCATGGTCCATCATCGGGCAGCGTAAAGCCAATGTAGCCACTCTCATGCCCCATTTCCAGGGCATATACCTTGCTATCTTCAACAGATATAGTTGAGTGTTGTGCAACAACCTCACCTTTCTGCTGCATAATTTTACGACCCTGTTTTACCATATCGCCAAGTGGCTTTTTCTCTTCGGCTTTAAAGAAGGCAACACGCATAATATCTTGGTGCGTGTGCCCAAACTCAAACCCGTAGGTTCCGCTCCCAACACCAAGACGCGCCATGTATTGGAACTCGCCCATAGCAGCTGCGCCGTGGTAGGTAATGAGGTCGATACTATCGGACAAGGTAAGCACAGGTAAATTAGGCAGATTGTCGCGCACCTGATCGACCCAGTGCTCCATGTTGGCACCATTAACCACCAGCAAATCGGCAGTACTCAAGTCGCGTAATCCACGCGGCGTTGGCTCCCACACGTGCGGGTCTTTATTAGGCGGCATGAACGAATGGACTTCGGCGCTGTCTTGCGCAACTTGTTTTACCAAATCGTATACCGGGAAGAATGATGTATAAATGACCGGTTTGTCGTGATGTCGAGCAGCGCACCCCGCAAGCGATGGACCTGCGGCAGCTGCCAACATACCTTCAACTGCTAATTGAATAAATTGTTTTCTTGAATATCTCACTTTGATACTCCACATACGATGTAATGCATGCGCTGTGGTAATACGCAAATGCATATTACTGCCCTACCGTACACAACCTTACGCTTGAGCCATGCACGGTAGTAGCACATACGCCGGGCACATGCATATAAAGAAAGTCCCCACGCAAGGTGAGGACTTTTTCTTCTTACAAGAGTTGGTTACTCTTTAACCTCATCTGCAATCTGATCCATTGTGGATTCAGGTTTAACAAATGTTGGGTACCATTTATCCTGCTTCTCAAGCTCGTCGAGGCTCTTGCCGTAACGCATGTGGAAGTGAACAAGCTCTTCCTCACCGTGAACTGGCATTAACATAAGCACAGGATATTTAGCGTCTTTTTCTTGAGCTTCAAAGACATCCCATTCAAGTTCCTTACCACCATGTTGAACTTTCTTGGCAGATTTGAACTTGTAGGTAGCCTTAGTGATTTCTTTGCCGCCCTTGTCCTTAAAGCCATCAAGGAAGGTAATGGTGTCACCATGAATTTCAAGACCACCAAACTCTGCCTTACGGCGCTCTTTAAGTTCTTTCTTAATGTCTTCAGGCTTCTTGTTATCAGCCTTTGCTTTTTCTGCATATGCAGGATCGAGCTCTTTGTCGTCGAGGTAATTAACGAAGTTGTTCCAGGTACCTTCCCAGCCCTTAAGAGTTTTTACTTCCTCTTTAGTTTCTGCAGGCTGCGACTGAGTTGCAGCTGGCTGCGACTGAGACTCCGGTTTTTTGGGCTGCTGTGAGCTGCAACCAACGATTGTTGCTGCAAGAGCAATAGAAAGGCCTGAAGCGGCGAGAGCGCTAAACCTATTCATACATAACCTCCAAAAGTTTGGGAAACGCTATTAACGTACCCTTGAACAATATGTAGTGCACGCGTGCATGACCTTTGAACAGACGGATACTAACACATGGACGGTTGAATGCTTGGTGTTACGAAATTGCAACTGTGAGCATACGGTTTATCAAAAAAGCATTACATACCTGTGCCAAAAGGTTCACACATCACATCACCTTGTTAAGCTCCACCATTGTAAGCTAAAGTTAGCTTAAGCTAATTTTCAGGTTCATGAAATTTTTTGCTCCGCTGTTTCACTCTTCCATTTCGCTATGCCTGTAACCTGGACATATGTGTAATATCAACTACAAATTGAACTACTGGCGCACTGGTATAACCCAAGCTTTATGAAAATGACGTGTGAGTTCTGAATACAAGCTGAAAGTTTTTTTGTGCGGTGCATGCATGCTATGTGATCTTGCGCCGCTGCTCACACAGGTGCACGGTGAGAGAGCATACGTTGATACCTACTCTTGCATGGCACAATCGTGGTTTATCGGCGTATAAAAAAGTTCATGAACTTTTGCAGGGTCGTGCGTTTGCCCAAGCACCCACATCGTTTTTGCAAGCAGCGCTTCCGTTGTCATATCTGAACCACGCAGCACCGCAGGTGTGTGAGCAAATGCCTGCCCTACCTCATACACCGCCAAATCGAGACCTTCTTCGGCAACTTGTGTAGTTAGCACCAATGTTTTGTGTGCGTCTATCCATGCCTGCAATGCAGGTGCAAACGACCACGACGCCGCATTAGGAATGCCGCCAATACCAAAGGTTTCGAGGATTATCGCATCGTAATCTCGTTGCAGCTGATAAAAAATAGAAGGCTGCAAGCCGGGTGCAAGTTTTAAACACATCACACGCTCACAGAGACTGTGATAAAACACCGGTTTTTGCGCATGTACGCGTACGGGTGCACCATGCACCACGTCGGTATTTCTAATTATTTTGTTGTTACGAATATAGGCTAACACAGGGTAATTTATGCTGGTAAACGCGTTAAAACTCATCGTCTTTTGCTTGTATGCGCGCGTACCGCAAATTGCTTGCGATCCAAACACAATACTTACGTCGTGGCTTCTGCTATCGAGCGCATACAACACCGCCTGATACAAGTTCAATTTTGCATCAGTAAAAGCGCTCGTCATGGGCTGTTGTGAACCGGTGAGCACGATTGGTTTTGAACTATGTTGAATAAGGTACGAAAGGGCAGCTGCTGTATAGGCCATAGTATCGGTGCCATGCAAAATAACAAACGCATCATAATCGTCATAGGCATGTTCAATTGCCGCAGCAATTTGTTGCCAGTGGCATGGCTGCATATTTGTTGAATCGATATTCATAAGTTGCTGCACGTCAAAGGTACAAATATCATTAAGCTGAGGAACATATTCGGCAAGTTCAACACCGCACAATGTAGGCGTAAGCCCGCGGGCAAACGGCGCCGATGCAATAGTGCCGCCTGTTGCAAGAAGAAGAATGTGGTTCATGCTTGTATCCCTTCGCCTCAAGCTGTTATATTGAACTTGCTTGCTTGAACTGTACCTTATGTATTATACGATGCTGCACGTACATATAACAGAAACAACAAGGCATACACGAAACCGCAGGCAAAAGGCAGCGATGCGCATACAGCCAGCAAACACCACACGCATCATGTAAACGCAGAAGATAGCACCGTAACTAGAGAGTTTGTGCAAATATGCCATAGCGCACTAGACATGCACAGATATAAGTACAATCAAAGTATTAACGAGGCACTACATCGAGCTCATGCACACACATTGCACGCGCTCGCATAAAGGAGATGAACATGGCACAAGCTATTCGTAAAGTGAACGTTATCGGGCATCTGCATCCAGATTCCGATAGTATTTGTTCTGCAATGGCATATGCATACCTTAAAAATCAAACGGGTAACACTCAATACCAGGCACGTCGTGCAGGAACCGTAAGTCGTGAAACGGCGTTTGTACTCAAACACTTTGGTTTTGATGAACCTGAACTTATTACATCGGTTGCACCTCAAATAAAAGATACAGATATCACCAAACAACCAGGCATCTCGCGCAACACGTCGCTACTGGATGCGTGGAACCTTATGGGTGAGTTGGGCTCTGCTACCTTGTGCGTACTCGACGATGCGCATAAGCTGCTGGGACTTATTGCCGTAAAAGACATTGCTCATGCAAATATGAACATTCTCGACGATGAACTTCTTTCGAAGGCATCAACGCCTATTAGCAACGTTATGTCAACATTGAACGCTGAACTTTTGTGCGGCAAACAGGACGACAACATTACCAAAGGTCACGTACGTGTAGGAACGTCGCCTGAAATGATGGACGGCGTTATTGAACCGGGTGACATTGTGCTGGTAACCAACCGCTACGAAACGCAAAGCTTTGCAGTAAGCGCAAAAGCAAGTTGCATCATCATTTGCAACGGCGCACATGCATCTGAAGTTGTACTAAACGCTGCAAAAGAAAATAACTGCTGCGTGCTTACCACGCCGTATAACACGTATGCTGCAGCACGCCTGGTATCGATGGCTATTCCTGTTCATGCATACATGCTGCCCTTCGACAAAACAATGCGTTTTTCGGTAAATACCACGGTTGACGAAGCCAAAAAAGTTATGGCAAAATCTCCGCACCGCTACTTCCCTGTTCTCGATGAAGAGGGCATTTACCAGGGCGTTGTAAGTTCATCAAACCTTTTGAATGCCAAGAAAAAGCATGTTATTTTGGTAGACCACAATGAGCGTTCACAAGCGGTAGACGGTCTTGAACAAGCCGAAATTATGGAAATTATCGACCACCACCGTATTGGTTCAATTGAAACGTCGAGCCCGGCGCTGTTCCGCAACATGCCCGTAGGCTGCACGTCAACTATCATTTACCAAATGTATGGTGAAGCAGGTGTTGAAATTCCAAAGAACATTGCTGGTCTTATGATGAGCGCTATTCTTTCGGACACACTTGCGTTTAGATCGCCAACCTGCACCCCACTTGATGTTGCTGCAGGTAAAGCACTGGCCGAAATTTGTGGTGAAGATATCCCCAGCTACTCGGACGCTATGTTTGATGCAGGCGCCGATCTTACCGGTCGTACAGCAGAAGACGTATTCAACGGCGACTTTAAAGTGTTCTCACGTGGTAAAGCACGCTTTGGCGTTGGCCAAGCAAGCTTTATGACCGAAAGCTCACGCAAAGCTGCCGAGGCACTTGTAGGTCCCTACCTGCAGCAAGGTGCCGAATCATATGAACTGCCTATGGTATTCTACCTGTTCACCGACGTTAAAAGCAAAACAAGCGACATGATGTATTGGGGTCAGAGCAAAGAGACCATTGAACGCATTATTGAGCAGGCATTTGACGAAAAGCCGGTTGATGGTATTGCTGTTCTTAAGGGCGTAGTAAGCCGCAAAAAGCAGATTATTCCGCCATTAATGAACTTGCTGCAAGATACCGAAAACGACGACGAAGAGTAGTCGGTACCTGCACGCACTACAAGATAGAGCTACAAGAGCACCGTGTTTACATCTGACGCATGTAAACACGGTGTTTGTTTATGTGCAGGGTTGTTGGTAGACTACAGGCAAGTTTAGAAGTTCAAGTGTAGAAGTTCAACTTCAAACGTTCACGTTCAAGTTCAATTAAGCGCGTACACGTACGGCATATCCTATGCTTCCCACACACACCTACCTGCTAGAAACGTTGCGCGTACACGCACATCCTGAAATGCATACGGATCCAAGGTAAGCAAATTCTGATTCGATACAAACAAATCGGCATACTTCCCTACATCGAGTGTGCCAAGTTCAGATTCGCGTTCCGTTACATATGCGCTACCACGCGTATACGCATCAATAGCATCAATAATACTAATCTTTTCGCTTGGAATAAAACTGCCCTGCGGCTCGCGCGTAAACGCATCGCTACGCGTTACCGCACACGAAAGCACCTGACGTGAGTCAGAAGTTGAACACGGTGCATCGGTACCAAACGCCATGTGAACACCAAGCTTGGTATAGGTATGAAATGGCCACATAAAGTTAGAACGCTCCTGGCCTAAGTCGCGCAAAGGCTGCGCTGCATCAATAGTTGCATGCTGCGGCTGCACCGACGCTACCACACCCAAGCGAGCAAGTTGAACTGCATCGTCGTAGTACAAATTTTCCAAATGTTCAAGAGAATTTCGCCCGTATTCGGGCAAACCATACGTACACTGCGCATCACGTATAATACCAAGCGCAACATGAACGCTCTTATCGCCTATGGCATGAATGCGCACAGCTATGTGCTGTGATAATGCGTTGTTTACGAGCTCTTTCATGCGCTCAGGCTGAATAGTGGGGCGCCCGCAATCGCCCGGAAAATAAGGATTTGCATATGGCTTTTGCAGCCACGCAGTATGAGCGCTTGAAACACCATCAAAAAATTGCTTCATACCACATGCACGAAGGCGCGGACCATGCAGGCGCGCACGCAAGTTCAAAATACGATCCAAATTTTGAACTAATTGAGGATACAAGTGAACGCGAAGTGCAAGCTCACCTTCTTGTTCAAGAGATTCAAATATATCTTCGCGCACACAATCGGCACCTTCTAAGGGACTTAATGCCATGTCGCATACACTGGTAACGCCCTGTGCAAGCATGTGTTCAACATACGACTTGTAAATGTCTTTTAGGGTGGTAGCACTAAATGAACTAAAGATGCGCGCAGCATACATCATTGCTGCTGCCTCCCGCAGAACACCGGTTGGATTGCCATCTTCGTCGCGTTCAATAATACCGCCGGCACATGGCTGCGTATCGCGCGTAATGCCAAGTTCAGATAGAGCGCACGAGTTAAGCCATAAATTGTGGCAATCACCTGCATACATTGCAACAGGGCGATGAGGAATCGCTTCGTCAAGCGTAGCTTTTGTAGGAACATCCGAAGGATGCCAAAGCCAGTTGCGATACCCCTGCCCTAACACCCAATGCTGATTGGGAATAGTTGCGGCAAATTCACGCAGATGCCGTGCACAATCGAGTTCATTTTTACCACAATAGCTGGTAGCAATACGTGACGGAAATACTGCCGTATGAAACACATGCTGATGTGCATCGTGAAAGCCGGGACACACGAAGGCGTCACCAACATCGATATACTGACGTGCTTCGTTTTTATAAAGCGCAGCCTGCGCATAGGGTACGCGCGCAACAATTTTACCGCCACGTATGAGCAGCGCGCAGGCATCCTGTGGCATGAATTTGTTGATGTACATATGCGTTGATGCAATTACGCTATCAAGTTGAACTGAAGCATTCATGTTGGAATATGCACTCATAACACCCTCGATTCTTGGAGTCTGCGTTAAGCTCATTGTAACGCTCCGCACAAAACTCACAAGCGTCACGTACCGATGTGTGCAAGATAGGCTACAATACCGTTAGCGAATTGGGCTTTGAAAATAAGACCAGTTGCAAACCACTGCTGTCAATGTGCGCGAAAATGCACAAAAGGCAGGCAACATACCGTCCATTAATGAACTCAACTACGTGAAACTCAATTGAACTTGAACCATACGTGGTATGAAACCCCAGCCTTTGTGCTGAAGTTCATAATTGTGGTTGATGACTACGCGAAAGGAACTATATGTGCGGCATTGTAGGTTATACAGGACGCAAGCAGGCGCAACCCTTTTTATTAGAGGGTTTAGCTGCACTTGAGTACCGTGGGTACGACTCAGCGGGTATTGAACTGCAAGCACCAAACGGCAATCTTGTAGGCACAAAATGTGCAGGACGCGTTCAAACACTCATCGATCGTTGCAAACAAACGCCGCTCTTAGGCACCTGCGGTATTGCGCACACACGCTGGGCAACGCACGGCGCACCTACCGATGCCAACTCACATCCTCACCTCGATGAAACTGGCCGCATCGCAATTGTACACAACGGCATTATCGAAAACTATCAGGCGATTAAAAATGAACTTTTGAACAAACACCACCATCTTAAGAGCCAAACCGACTCCGAAGTAATTGCCCACCTCATTGGCGTTGAGCTCTACGAAAACGGTGCTGCAAACGTGCTTGAAGCAACGCGCCGTGCATGCCGCGCGCTTGAAGGAACCTGGGCTCTGGCAGTTATATGCAGCGACGCGCCCGGTGAACTAGTTGTTGCACGAAAAGGTTCACCGTTGGTAATTGCACCAACAGAAGACGGCGTATACGTTGCTTCGGATACAACGCCGCTGGCACACGCAAGCTCGCAGGTACTCCAGCTCGAAGATAACCAGTTTGCGCGTCTTACCAGCGCAGGCGAAGCTACCATCTACGATGACGAAGGATGCGTGGTTGCTCATCCCACGCAGCTTACCATTGACTGGGACGCATCCGCAGCTACATTGGGTGGCTTTGACGACTTTATGGAAAAAGAAATTGCTGAGCAACCCGAAGCAATAGAGCGCTTGCTTGCAAGTTACATAGAAGGACGTACCCTCAAACTCGACACAATGGCACTTGCAAAAGAAGATATTTTGGTCGCCGACCGCATGTATCTAGTTGCGTGCGGAACTTCGTATCATGTGGGGCTTATCGCCAAACAGTATATTGAACAATGGGCGCATATCCCCGTGTTTTGCGAGGTCGCAAGTGAGTTCAATTATCATGAGGCGCTCATAACGCCGCACACGTTGTGCTGTGTTATTACACAATCGGGAGAAACGGCCGATACGTTATGCGCACAGCGACGCATGCGTGCGCGTGGCTGCAAAGTAATTGCCATTACCAATGTACTCGGATCGAGCGCAGCGCGCGAGGCAGACGGCGTGCTTTACGTGAAGGCAGGTCCAGAAATTTGCGTGGCATCAACCAAAGCATACACCGCACAACTTGTTGCCTGCGAGCTTTTAGCACTGTGGCTTGCACACATGCGTGAAGAAATGACACAGGCAGAGCTTGCAGAACATATTGATGCACTCAAAATGCTGCCTTCGCTTATGCGCGATGCAATAAGCCGCACGCAGCAAATAGATGATGTGGCACCCCTCTTTGTGAACGTTCATTCGTCGCTCTTTTTGGGACGCGGGCTTAACGCAACAACAGCGTATGAAGGAGCGCTTAAGCTCAAAGAGCTCAGCTATCTTCATGCCGAAGGCTATGCCGCGGGCGAAATGAAACACGGACCTATTGCCCTGCTTGAGAAGGGTTTTGTTGTTGTGGGCATTGTGGCACATGACAATGTGCACACAAAGATGATTTCAAATATTCAAGAAGTAATTGCACGGGGCGCAACCTGCATTGCCGTGGCGCCCGACGGTGATAGAGACGTAGCAGCCGTATGCACGCACACATTGTGGATTCCGCGCGTACCAAAAGCGGAGCTTTCGTGCCTGGTGAGCATTATTCCGCTCCAGATGCTTGCGCGCAAAGTAGCACGCCTGCGCGGGTGCGATGTAGACAAGCCAAGAAACCTTGCAAAATCGGTAACAGTTGAATAAGTTCAATATTCCGTTAGAGGTATGTACGAGCAGCTAACCAGTACGGGCGGCACTTGTGGTGTCGCCCGTATCGTAAGCATGACCATGTAATATGCTGTTCATGGTATAAGTTCAAGTTCACTTCACGTGCACGCGCAAGTTCAAGTTCAAGTTCACTTCACGTGGTCACAGTTCAATTCGCTATGCGCTAAAACTGTTCAACAGGGTTATTCAACAGGTTTAGCATAAATTGCAACAAGGTGTTGAAGCATGTCAACCATCGTTTCGAGCTCGGGTACAGGCACAAATTCACGCACGCCATGGCCGTTATAATAGCAGGCAGACAAGTTGGGTGCGGCGAATCCGCGATAGGACAGTTGCGCACCATCGGTACCGCCACGCATAGCCGTGTAAAACATGTCTACACCAACTTCCTTATACGCACGGCGCGCATTTTCAATGAGATGCTTATTTTCTGGCTTCAAAATAACATCCGCCATATTAAAGTACTGGTCTTGAATGTCGAGGGTAATAACCTCGCTCCCATATTGCTTGTTCACAAATGCAGCCGCATCAATGCAGGTTTGCTTGCGCTTGTTCATAATTTCCTTTGAATGATCACGCAAAATATACCCCGCCTTGGCTTCTTCGCAATTGCCGTTTATGTAGCTTAAATAATAAAACCCGTCGCGACCTTCGGTGTATTCAGGCCGCTCTTGCGCAGGCAGCAGTGCATTGAACTTCATAAGTGCTTCGGACGCATTGATAAGTGCGCCTTTTGCTGTACCGGTGTGCACGCTTAAGCCTTTTGCCTGTACGGTTACCTCAGCAGCGTTGAACGTTTCGTAACAAAACTCACCCAAAGGGCCACCGTCAATGGTGTAACCAAACGTTGCACCAAATTTGTTCAAGTTCAAAAGACTTGCACCATGGCCAATTTCCTCGTCGGGTACAAATGAAAGCGCAAGACGCGGATGAGGAAGTTCAGGATGCTGCTTTAAGCGATACAACAGCGACATAATCATCGCATCGGCAGCCTTATCATCGCCACCTAACAGCGACGTACCATCACTGGTAATAAGATCCCAGCCAACCATGTGCTTAAGCTGCGGGTTTGTTGTTTCATCAACATATACTTCTCTACCGTGCCGGTCGGTACCGATTATGAGCTTGCCGCCTTCATACTGCTTAATTTGCGGATGCACCTCATCGCCATACGACTGCCACGCGGTGTCGATGTGTGTACAAAAACCAAGCACAGGCAAATCTTCTGCGCCTGCACTTGCAGGCCAAAATGCAGTTACGTAGGCATGTTCATCGAGCGTAACATCCTGCGCACCGAGTTCGATAAGCTCTTGTTGAATTTGTCGTGCCATGTTAAATTGCGACTGCGACGACGGCACCTGCTGCGCATTAAACGGATCGGATTGCGACGGAATTGAACAATAGCGTATAAAACGCGCTACTACGTCGCTTACCGGTTTAGTTGTTTGTTGAGTCATAGCTATCCTTTCGTTTGTGTATCATGCTATCACTAACGAAGCTCGTGTTATATGGCAGCTTGATGTGCAAGCTTACGTGAAGCGGCGCGCAATCTATCTTTGAACTTTTCTTGAACTACATGACACGCACACAGGTGCCCCGGTTCAATTTCTACCAGCTCCGGCACCTGCTTTGCACATATCGGCTGTGCATGCGGACAGCGCGTATGAAACACGCAGCCCGACGGCAACGACACCGGACTAGGCACATCACCTTGCAAAATCTGCTTATCAACAATGCGTTCTGAACCTATTTTGGGGATGGCGCGTAAAAGCGACTGCGTATAGGGATGATAGGCGTGTTCAAATAACGTTGCTTTGTCTGCTCGCTCCATAACATGCCCAAGATACATAACCATAACCGTATCGGCAATATGATGGACAACCGACAAGTCGTGACTAATAAAAATGTAGGCCAGCCCCAGCTGTTTCTGCAGCTCTTTTAGCAAATTGATAATTTTTGCCTGGACGGAAACATCAAGCGCGCTTACCGGTTCATCGCACACGATAAGCTTGGGCAGAAGAATAATTGCCCGTGCAATACCAATGCGCTGGCGCTGTCCACCAGAAAACTCATGCGGATAGCGTGATGCATATGAACTATCGAGGCCTACCTGCTCCATTACTTCAAGAACACGTGCCATTCGCTCCTGGGGTGTATGATAGCTGCGCGCAATATCGATAGGTTCAGCAATAATATCGGCAACACTCATACGCGGATTAAGCGAGCTATACGGATCTTGAAAAATAAGTTTTAGGGCTCTACGTGCACGAATAAGATCCTTACCGGCAAGCGTTGTAACATCGCTTCCCTGCAGCAAAACAGAACCACTTGTCGGTTCACAAAGCCGCAAAATGCATTTCCCCGTGGTAGATTTTCCACAGCCGCTCTCGCCTACAATCGCAAACGTTTCGCCACGATGAACATCAAACGACACATCTTCAAGCGCATGAACAACGCTCTGCGTGCGCGAGAATAATGAACGCCGAATTGGATAGTGCTTCGTGAGATTGCGCACACTAAGTATTACGTCAGACGTGGTATGTGCGCTGGTTGTAGCTGCTTGCGCATTAGTTTTCATGGCTATCTCCTTCCCAAACGTCTGAATACTTCCAGCAGCGCACTTCATGATGAGTCTGCTGTCCTACCTGTTGCATCTGCGGTTTTTTGGTTTTACAAATCTCACGCGCAAACGGACACCGTGGATGAAATGGACAGCCTTCTGGCATTGCGTTTAGCATGGGCACCGAGCCTGGTATGGCGTAGAGCTCCTCCTGCTTAGATTCAAACGTTGGAATTGAATCGATAAGACCCTGCGTGTACGGATGAAGCGGTTTTGCAAACAAATCGGCTGCGCGCGTATATTCAACGGTGTGACCTGCATACATAACGAGCACCCAATCGGCCATTTCACTTACCACACCCATATCGTGCGTAATAAGCATAATGGCTGTACCATGCGTTGTTTTAAGACGGTCAAGCAACTGTAAAATTTGCGCCTGAATGGTAACGTCGAGTGCGGTTGTTGGTTCATCGCAAATGAGAAGTTCAGGTTCACATGCAAGTGCCATGGCAATCATAATGCGCTGCCGCATACCACCGGAAAGCTCGTGTGGATAACTTGCGTACACCTTTTCGGGTGCAGGAATACCTACCTGCGACAACATATCAAGCGCACGCAGGCGCGCCGCGCGTTTGTCCATACGTGGATTATGCGCAAGGATTGCCTCACGTATTTGATTGCCTGCACTCATCACAGGATTAAGTGACGTCATCGGCTCCTGAAAAATCATGCCAATGCGCTTGCCACGGTAGGATTGCCGCTCTTTTGCAGTTTTATGAGTGATGTCCTCGCCCTGAAAGCGTATAGAACCGCAGGTAAGCTTAGCTGGCGGTGTGGGCAACAAGCCCATAATAGCAAGCGCACTCATCGACTTTCCGCAACCGCTCTCACCTACCACGGCAAGGGTTTCACCGGCACGCATGCGTACGTGTACCTGCTGTAGAGCAGGGAGCTGTTGCTTATCTGAAAACAATGTAACGTTCACATTATCAAGTTCAAGAAGCGGCACATCTGCAGATGCGCATGATGCCCCCGAAGATTGAACTTGAACCTGCTTTTCCACCGAAGAAGCACTCGAAGTGGCATGTGTGCCATCAGACGCGTTAGGGGCACAGCTATCCTGAACTTGTGCAGGTAAATGCTTGTGTTCATGCAATATGCGAAGTAATGAAGCCATACGCACCTCCTATTGCTTAAGCTTGGGATCGAGCGCATCACGCAAGGCATCGCCAAGCAAATTAAAGGCCATGACCGTGATAATAATGGCAATACCAGGGATAACGCTGTAATACGTGTGTGATTGAATATAGGGTTGTGCAGCAGAAATCATCTGCCCCCAACTTGACAAGGGCGGCTGCACACCAAGACCCAAAAACGACAAGGTTGCCTCGGACAAAATAGCACTCGGAATGCCAAGCGTAGACACCACAATAAACGTGGAAACGCAATTTGGCAGAAGGTGTTTCATAATAATGCGCCATGATTTGCCGCCGCTTAATATGCACGACTGAATGTATTCAGCACGCTTTATGTGCATTACATCGCCGCGAATAAGACGCGCAGTTGATGTCCACATTAACAAGCCAAGCGCAATATACAAATTAACAAGACCGGGTCCCATTACAAAAATGATGAGCATGGCAAACAGCAAAAAAGGAAAGCTCGAAAACACTTGGATGATAAATGAAATAATCGCGTCAACACGGCCACCCATATAACCAGCAAAAACACCAGCAAAAAAGCCAATCACCAAAGCGATACCTTGTGCGACAACGCCGCACGACAAAGAAATACGGCAGCCATAGATAATGCGCGAACAAATGTCACGCCCAAACTCGTCCGTACCAAAAATATGCTGAGCGCTTGGAGCCTGTAGCTTGGATGAAAGTTGCTGCACATCAGGGTTATACGGTGCCAGCACGTCAGCAAAGACGGCAATAAACACGAGAAATACGATAATGCCCAGGCAGCACACTCCCAGTTTGTTTGTAAGAAAACGCTTTCGCGAAGATGCCCAATACCCCATCGTCACTCCTCCTTGTCTTTAGCTAACCGAATGCGTGGATCAACCACGGTATACAACACATCTACCAGCAGATATACAAACACACATAGGATTGAAATATACATAACAACGCCCTCAATAAGCGGCAAATCGCGCGCAGTGATCGCATCGAGAATGAGCTTGCCCATGCCTGGCATCGCGAATACCGATTCGGTAATAAGCGATCCACATAAAATGTCGCCAAGCTGAGCTCCCGCGATGGTGATAATAGGAATGAGCGCGCAGCGAAGACCGTGGCAGATAATGATACGCACGCCGCTTAGACCCTTCGCCGCAGCAGTGCGCATAAAGTCTTGCCCTAACTGATCTACCATGGCTGTGCGGGTAACACGCGCAATACTGGCAGCATAGCGACACGACAATGCGCAGGTAGGAAGCACAAAACTAAGAGCGGTTTTTACGCCCGACAAAGGAAACCACCGCAAGTTGAGCGCAAAAATAATTTGAATAACAATTGCCACCCAAAATGACGGAGCGGAAATACCAAACACCGCAAGTGACATAAGCGCTCGGTCGATGGCTTTGCCGTGATATACCGCAGCGCACACGCCAACTCCAATGCCAACAACAAGGGCAACTATATACGAAGAAAGCGCTAACGTAAGGGTTACAACCAGCGCTTTTGCAATGAGCGCCGACACAGGTTTATGCTGCGTGTACGACTCACCAAAATCGCCGTGCACAAGCTTGGCAAACCACTGCGTGTACTGCTCAAGCACGGGTTTATCGAGCCCCATAGAATGGCGCACCTGCTCAACGGTGGCATCGTCGGCATTATCGCCCATCATAATACGCACGGGATCCCCGGGCACGATGTTCAAAACAAAAAATGTAATGGCAGAGATACACAGCACAACCGCAAACGCTTGAAGAATGCGTTTAACGAGGTAATCTCTCATGTTGACCTCCCCTCCATACAACGTACGTTGTACATGTCAACTGATATTGAACTTTGTGTATGAAATTGAACTTTGCGAAATATTGAACAAAAGCCAGGAAGCTCCATCACCTCCTGGCTTGCGTTTTTGCATATCTATGATTGAGAACTTACACTCGAAGCTCATGGGAGCGCATGACACGCACGGCACGCGCGTGTTACATGCACATGTTCAATTAGCCTTCTGTAGTGTAGTTTGGATCGGTTGTATCAATATCCACTTCAAACGTGTGATAAATCAAGTTACCAACCCGCGCATTCTTTACATACGATTTAGCAGCAAAAACGCCCTTTGTCCAAAATAGTGGCAGTGTTGCAACATCTTGACGCGTAAGAAGTTCATCTGCCCTACGATACAAACTCTCACGCTCGTGTTCATCACGAGAAACACGCGCTTTATCAAGAAGCTTGTCAAACTCAGGATTGTTGTAGAACGATGATTTCTTTGCAGAAGCGCTACTGTGGAAGTACGAATACATGTGGTTGTCACCATCGGCATACAACGGGTACCATTGCAGCAATGTAACCTGCAAGTTGCCCTGGGTCCAGTCTTGACTCCAAGCACCGTTGTCCTCAATTTGAACATCAAGTTCAACGCCAATCTTTGACCAGTAGCCCTGAATTGCAACAAGTTCTTTTTGGCTAAGACCCTGGCGCGTCTTTGCCGAAAGTTTAAGATGCGACACGCCCGCTTGTTCAAGCAGCGCTTTTGCCTTTTCAGGATTATATTCAAACGGCGGCTGATCTTTAAGTGAACCCGGCGTTTGCGGTGCCAGCCAACCAGATGCAACAGTTCCAGAACCGTTATACAGAGTATCGAGCATTTCTTGACGATTGATAGCAAGCGAAAGTGCCTGGCGTACACGCTGGTCGGTAAGACCAAAGCCCTCTTTAAGGTTGAGGTTTACAAAGTCAACACCCAACTGATCGTAGTAGTGAATATCGTCTTTCACTGCCGGATCTTCTAGCAGCTGCGTAAGGCTGTTAGCAGGCACGTTACAAAAGTCAATATCGCCATTTTTGTATGCAAGAATACAGGTATTTGGGTCGTCGTAATACTTGTAGTGAATTTCATCAAGCAGGGGCTTGTCGCCGTAATAATCTTCAAACGCAGCCAAAACAACTTCGGTTGAATCGTCGTTTGAAACCAACTTATAGCGACCGGTACCAATAAGGTTGGTACCCTGACCCCATGTTTGACCAGCCTTTTCGCACGCATCCTTTGGGAAGATTTCTGCATACGAAATACCAAGGTTTTTAACAAACGTTACGCCGGGCTCTTTAAGGATGAACGTAAAGTGCGTATCATCCTGAATTTGAATACCCTTAAGCTCCTTTGTTTTGCCTGCTAGCATGTCGTCTGCACCAAGGATTTGAGCATACAGTGATGTAGATTTACCTGCAGTTTCGGGAAGGAACATGCGCTCGAAGGTGTACTTAACATCGGCTGATGTAAGTTTTGAACCATCGTGAAACACAACACCGCTACGAAGTTCGCATGGCAGTGTTACGCAGTCGTCATTAAACGTCGGTATAGAAACCAACAGCTGGGGCACAAGTTCATTATCTTCTGTCCAGCGCAACAGCGGTTCAGTTACCGAGTCGGCAATTGATGCGGATGCAGATGTGTTACTGCGCTGCATGTCCAAACCCTGCTTTGCATTTGCTTGGCCAAAACGCAGGATTTTCTTCTTTGCAGTGCTGCCGCCTTCAGCCTCGCCACAAGCAGTAAGCATAGCTGAAGCGGCAAAGCCGCCTAGAGTGACAGCTGATGCCTTGAGGAAACTTCGACGAGAAACTGATTCCATCTTAGTCCACCTTTCGAACGAGTTACATATACAATAAAGCACGGGATCGTGCGTTAGTTCATAAAGCTTAACATCTATTCAGCTTTGTGTAACGTAGCATTTGAAAAATAAGAGTCCTTGAAATAATTGATTAATATTTGAAACCATTCTGAAACAGTTTGCACAAAGAATTCCGACGTATATGCAGGTTTAATGGTTAACAACGTGTATTATATGAAACCATTATGTAAAACTGAACATGATAATTGAACTTATGGTATAGGGGCTCAATTATCAGCTACGTGCTACTCGCAGTGCAAAACCGGATACCTACGAACTTATAATTTCGCACTTTTATTGGATATAAAAGTTTGAACATACCGCAGCGCCACATGCACTGCTGATGGATGTAACTCTGCATACGTCGCACTCATCTTTGAGCTTTTTGCGCGCGCGGCTACATCCATACTATACTAAACAGCGAACGTTGCAGGTATCCAACGCATATTCCTGCACGCACACACGCACGCGCCTACACGAAGGATTTTCTATGCACGGCTTACACGCTCGACTTGGGAAAAATTTTAACCTCTATGATCGTCTTGTCCGCTATAACAAGGCAATCGTTGAAAATCCGAAACACATCCGTGGTCATTGGCGCCAGTGGTGTGCTCCGTGTACCTACGATGAGAAGCGCCAACGGTTCGTTCAATCGGCATTTCGTGAAGTTCATCTCGATCTTGGCTGCGGTAAGGGCAATTTTTGTGTTGATGCTGCATGCCGGCGCCCTGATGTCTTGTTTGTTGGCGTTGATGTTGAGCCGCTCTGCATAGCATATGCCGCGCAAAAAATTTGTGAAGGTAAGCTTTCTAATGCACTGGTATTTGGCGCACATTCGTCTCATATCAGCGATTTTTTTGCTCCTCAAGAAATCGATTACGTGTATCTCAACTTTCCCACACCGTTTCCGCGCAAAAAGCAGGCGCGCGAACGGCTCGTGTACCTCGATAATCTCTTGCTGCTACGTAGCGTGTTATCACAGCAGGCGCGCGTAATGTTCAAAACAGACTCCTACCCACTCATGCAATTTGCCATTACGCAATTTGAACGTGCGGGCTATCGCTGCATATGGTCGTCAAGCGATGCGCGAGCTGATAGACCACACGATCCATCGAGTTTATACGAGGAAAAACTCACCGCAAAGGGTGCACGTGTCCTTGCACGCGAATATGAACTTTGCGACATTCCCAAAGACCTACCGCAAGTTGAACAACTAAGCCTGGTAGACTACCTACCACAGGATTTGGCAAACGTTTCATACGTTCCTCATGGTATGGAGGGCACGTTTGTTAACCTTATAAACTATGAGGCACATCGCACCCAGTAAGGCATTGCGCACAGGCACGCAAGGTGCGTAAATGAACAGGTAGTACTAGTCATTTACTCTCTTGTATACCGTTTTGATAGGCAATCTACCTGCGATTAAGCTCAGTTTGTGCATCTTGTTGATACATCATTACGCAAATGCGTTTTTGACCTATACTTTAGAAAGATATGAACAAATACATACACATGTTGAAAGGAGTTGCCCATGAGCAACATTAAAAGCGTGTATGGCCGCGAGGTACTCGACTCTCGTGCTAATCCTACTGTAGAAGTTGAAGTTACCCTTGAGGATGGTTCCTTTGGTCGTGCTATCGTGCCTTCAGGCGCATCAACTGGTGAATTTGAAGCAGTAGAGTTGCGCGATGGTGACAAGGACGTATATCAAGGTAAAGGCGTGCTTAAAGCTGTTGGTCATGTAAACAACGAAATTCGTAACATTCTTATTGGCCGCGATGCACGTGATCAGCGTGGTTGCGATATGGCAATGATCGCTGCCGATGGTACTGACAACAAAGGCAACTTTGGCGCAAACGCCATTCTTGGCGCTTCATTGGCAATTGCACGCGCAGCAGCTGCATCAGCAGGTCTTTCACTCTATGAATACCTCGGCGGCGCAAATGGTCACACTCTTCCTGTTCCAATGATGAACGTTCTTAACGGTGGTGTTCACGCAGATAACAACGTAGACTTCCAAGAGTTCATGATTATGCCTGTTGGTGCTCCCGACTTTAAGACTGCACTTCGTTGGTGCTCACAGGTATACCACACACTTAAAGACGTTCTTAAGAATTCCGGTCACAACACCGGTGTTGGCGACGAGGGTGGTTTTGCTCCTAACCTCAAAACCAATGCTGAGCCTCTTGAGTACCTTATGCAAGCTGTAGAAAAAGCTGGCTTTAAGCCTGGTAAAGACTTTATGTTTGCTATGGACCCTGCTTCATCTGAGTTCTACAACAAAGAAACCGGTAACTACGAGCTCAAGGGCGAAGGCCGCACACTTTCATCCGATGAAATGGTTGACTACTGGGAAGCACTCGTTAACAAGTTCCCCATCATCTCACTCGAAGACGGTCTTGCAGAGGAAGACTGGAAAGGTTGGGAGAAACTTACCAGCCGCATTGGTAACAAGGTTCAACTTGTTGGCGACGACCTGTTTGTAACAAACACCAAGCGTCTTGCCCGTGGTATTAAGGAAGGCGCAGCTAACGCAATCCTTATTAAAGTTAACCAAATTGGTTCGCTTACCGAAACGCTTGAAGCTATCGAAATGGCTAAACGTGCTGGTTACACAGCTGTTGTATCGCACCGTTCAGGCGAAACTGAAGACACCACTATTGCCGACCTTGCTGTTGCAACCAACGCTGGTCAAATTAAGACTGGTGCTCCTGCACGTACCGACCGTGTTGCCAAATACAACCAGTTGCTCCGTATTGAAGACAAGTTGGGCGCATCTGCTGAGTACCTTGGCTTGGATGCATTTTATAACCTTCGCTAATTGAACTAAGTTCAATTGTGAATTCATACGCGTAAAAGTTCATGTATTGAACGTAACGATTACGCGCGCTTGCATTGCATGATAAACCCCGCACATGGAAACACCACGTGCGGGGTTTTCTTATACAACACACGCACCACCAACACAGACACGTGCATGAACAGCGCATCCATATGCATCAACTGTGATTGCTACGCTGCTACCATTGAACTAAACGATACAAAAAAGCCCAAGTTTACTCCATGCATGTAGTGCATAGATGAACTTGGGCTTTTTTCTCAACTTTTTGAACGTGCACGCCGGCGTGCTGGTATGTATTGTTGAACTATACCTTACGCATCAAGGCCAGCATTAATACGTGCAGCGATAGATGCCGCATCGTTATCTGCAAGCGTTTCGGTTCTAAATGTTTCGTCCATGAGCATAACAGCAACACGAGAAAGCAGCTGTAAGTGCGTTGTGCCAGCCTCCTGCGCAGGAACACACAGGGCAATAGCAGCACGAATAGGCTTGCCGTCGATGGTTTCCCATGCAACATTGCCAGCAAATTTAACAACAAGAACACCCGCTTTTTGAATGGCGTCGCATTTTGCGTGAGGAATGGCAAAACCATCCATCATACCTGTTGTGCCCTCTTTTTCGCGCGCTTTAAACGACTCGAGTACAGCAGCTTTATCAGTACCAATACCCAGCTCGCATGCCTTTGCAGCCAAAAATTCAAGCGCTTCGTCTACCGTTGTTGCCGGGTTATCCAAAAAAACACAGGACGCTTGTACAAAATCACTCACCAGGTGCCTCCTTCAAACGAACAAACCGTTACCTCTATTATGCAACAAGTTTGGTTACGTGTGGGTTATATTCGTGTGATTAAAGACGGGCAAGATGCCGCCTTACATTTCCTACTGTATATGAGAATACCCATTTTGAGCAACGTTCAACCATGTACACTACTAAAAAACCACCAATGTAAACGCTCACCCAAATGCCCGCAAAACCAAGCACGTGTATACACCGATGCCGCGTGTGAAAATAATACATACGATGAATTTGCCAATGAATATTGATAAAATAAGGCAACACCATGTAATGCTAAGTATGAAGGGCACGCCATGAGCACACAACACACATCATCAGAACGCACGCAAAAATTTAGTGTTAACGAAATACTAAAACAAATACAACAAGAGCAGCTAGAGCAGCTAAAACATACAAAACCATCAAGCGCGAGTGCTGACGTGACAACGCAAATTCCCGCTACAAACAACGCGACTAAACCTGAAGACAGCTCTCAAGCACATACGAAAAAAGCACCTGAGGCAAAAACTGAGGCACAACCTCAAGCAAAACCTCAAGCAAAACCTCAAGCAACCGCTACCAAGTCAGCACGAACAAGCGAGCAGGTAGACAAGGGCACGGCAGCACATGCACAAGCCGCAAAACCAAACGCACAAGCAAGCACGCAACCAAATACAAAACCAAACACAAACCCAAACGAACAAGCACCAGTATCATTTAACGCGGCGCTTACCAACCCAAAGGCCGATCTCGAAGCGCTCGACACACTCGAACGCACACTTGCAGCGTGGCGTTATGCAGCTGCCGAAATTGGTGGCCTTGGCATGTCTATCGACCCTGAAGGAGCCTCAACCGTCCGCGGCGACGTGCTTGCCAGCTTTGAACAACAACGCCGTGAGTTGCTGCTCAATCCTTCGACAACAGCGCTTCTTGACCGCTTAAGCTGCCCTTCGGCTGTACTTACCGAACAGGCAACGATGCAGGTACGTGTACTTAAACAAGACATCAAAAAAATTGCCGGCGTACCGGTTTCGCTGGCGTCTGCATACCAAAAACTCCTCTGCGACGCTGATGCCGTGTGGCACCGCGCAAAAGCTCAAAACAACTGGGGCGCGTTTAGCGGCTATTTGGAGCAGATTATTGCACGCATGAAAGAAATTGCTCACACGAAAAACCCCGATGCCGACCCATACGATGTGTGGCTCAGCGAATTTGAAGACGGCCTGAATCAGGCGTATCTCGACGATATGTTTGAAAAGATAACTGCCTGCACAACACCTCTTATCGCGCAGATTGAACGCAAAAAGCAGCGCGGCTTTACCGTTACGCACGATGTATTTAACGGTAAGTTTGATGAGCAGCGCCAATGGCAACTTGCCCGCGATTTGCTTAAACTCGAAGGGCTCGATCTTTCGCGCGTGTTGCTTATTCCAACTGAGCACCCCTACTCCGAGGCACCGTCGTGTAGCTGGGGTATTATCGCAAGTCATGTGTACGAACACGACATTCTCTCTAACGTGTTTTCAATGTTTCACGAGGGCGGTCACACCCTCTATGAGCTGGGTGTTAAGGACGATTATGAACGAACATCGCTTAAAGGCGGCACGTCATTTGGTATGCACGAAGCACAGTCGCGCTTTTTCGAAAATTACATCGCGCGCGACCGCTCATATATCCCCCACATTCTTGCGTGCATGACGAAGCATTTTCAAGGTCAGCTTGGTCGCGTAACGCCGAATCAGCTGTGGCGTGCAGCAAACGAAGTGCATCCCGAGGCTGTACGCTGCGATGCCGACGAGCTTACGTATTCTGCGCACATTATGATTCGCTATCAGCTTGAAAAGCGCCTGTTTAATGGATCGCTCAAGGTAGAAGACGTGCCCGATGCATGGAACAGCCTTACCCGTGAGCTTTTGGGCGTGGACGTGCCAGATAATGCCCATGGTTGCCTGCAGGATATGCACTGGTCAAGTGGGTATATTGGCTACTTTGCAAGCTATGCATACGGCAACGTGATTGGCGCACAGCTGAGGCATCAAATGATGGAAGATGGCCTTATGTGGGATGCAATCTTGGCGTCGGGCGATATTCACCCCATTCGTCAATGGCTTAAAACCAACATTTGGCAATATGGTCGCTCAAAATCGACAATTGAACTTATGCAAGCAGCATGCCACGAACCTATTCGCACAGAATACTACCTCGACTACCTGCAAAAGAAGTTTACGTCGTTATATAACCTGTAGCCGCGAGCCGTGTGCTAGCCGCGGATCATACCGTTGTAAGCAAAAACCACACGTACAAACACGACTACCAAAAACCCATATAACGAGCGCAAAACGGACGCAAAGGAGACAGATGAGGCTAGTATTACAGCGGGTGAGCACAGCAGATGTAGAAGTTGAAGGCACCTGTTGTGGCAGCTGCAGCATGGGGTACATGATTTTGGTGGGTATTGCACCTACGGATACGCGCGAAATTGTTGAGAAGATGTGGGAGAAAACAAAGCACCTGCGCGTGTTTGAAGACGAGCACCAAAAAATGAATAAATCCCTGCTCGACGTAGGTGGAAGCATTCTTGCAATAAGCCAGTTTACGCTCTATGCAAACTGCCGCCATGGACGCAGGCCAAGTTTTACCGAAGCCGCGCGCCCCGACAGTGCCCGCGAGCTATACGACTATTTTTGTACGTGCATTCGCCGCGATGGCGTTGAACTGGATTGCGGCGTGTTTGGTGCAGATATGACCATTCATCTTACCTGTACAGGTCCGGTTACCATTATGCTCGACAGCAACGACGTGCTCAGTGCGTAGCGCTCAAACTCATGCAAACGCACGCAAACACGCACACACATCAAACGGCACCTACTCACTAGAAAGACCAAAAATGAAGCAATTTTTTAAAGAGTTTAACGACTTTATCATGCGCGGCAACGTTGTTGATATGGCAGTTGGTGTTATTATCGGTAGCGCATTTACCGCAATTGTAAATTCGCTGGTAAACAACATCATTTACCCAATCATTGCCTGCATCACCGGTGGCGGCACTAATATCTACGGCCTCGTTGTGCCGGGCACTGCTATCGACTTTGGCGCTTTTTTAAGCGCAATTATCAACTTTGTTATCATTGCCTTTTTTATCTTTTTGATGGTAAAAGCACTCAACAAACTTGCAGCTAAAAGCAAAGATTTAGGGCTTATGAGCCACATGTCTCCCAAAGCCAAAGCGCACTGTCCGCTATGCCTTGAGCCAGTAGATACCAAGGCACAATATTGTCCGCACTGCACACAGGATATTCGCAGCATGGAAAAAGTGTACAAATAACCACACGCCTAAGCTCTGCACGCGTGGACGTATGCACATTCAAGGGTCACGCAACAAAAACTCACACGCCTAAGCTCTGCACAACGTACGATTTATACCGTACGTTGCACGTTAGGTACGCAAGTCGCCTATGCAAATTTGTGAGTGTATAACCTTATAAGATTGGTCGTCCGTGCTGAGCTTGTGCGAAAGCACGCTGCACGGCCGCAGTAATATGAGCGAGCATCGTTCGTGTGGAAGGATGCACCGGAGCGTCTGCTGCACGCTGAAATTGGTGGCAGACGTTATCGGTACGCAGATATTCATTGCCAAATGGATCGACTTTTGGTACAAGACCAGATGGCGTAAGCGCAAAATAGGCATCGGTACCAGTGTCGATATGAGGATTACCTAAGGTGTAACCCTTAGAGCATGTTGCTTGATACAATCCAGACTTTTTATTACGCATACAATTGCAAAAAACGCAATCTGAGCATGAAAACCCAGGCATAGCACGTCCTTAACAACCTACGTCACGCGCAGTGTACATTGTATACAGCGCAGATTGACGATGAATTTTATAACCTAAATGATTTTAGTAATTTGCGCCCAGGTTGCAATATCTTTTGTATGAGCTCCACATTCTATACATTGTCACCATAATTTGGCTCTATCAAAGCCGCTGCGGCTTATGTACGCTGGCAGAACGCCCCAGTATGATAGTCGATATCATAGCCGTGTGCCGCATTATATACTTCTACCTCTTCATTTATAGACCCATCGGACGATAGCATGTCAACCACAACGCTCCGCGGAATGCACTCATCGTCCACGTAAAGCGGCGTAACAATATATTGAATGGTGCCCTGTGGATGCTGCACCAGCCAATTGCGACATACCGTTTCGCTATAGGCCATGCCACCCTGCTCGTTATTTGCACCAACGTTTTGCATACGCGTGCCGCACACCATGTTTTCACGCTGGTCAGGACCGCCAAGCGACTTTGCCAGCATGTGACTGCGATTCCAAAACCAGCCGTGATAAGGTCTACCACCAGGAATATCAATGCGAACTTTTTTGTTTTTACCCCAGCCCGAAGGCTCGCCCATATCAGCAGCACGCTCGCGCGCACTTCCCTGCTTCATCATGGCATACGTAACACACGCGCGCACGGGCAACGTGCGACCTTGCGCATCAAGCCCGCTCAAACGTATATCTCCAGGTTCAAGAGGCGTCTCAACGCACGCCGCACCAACATGCCGCACGTAATCGGGATACTGAAGCACGTTATACGACGTTGGCGCAGAAAGCCGCTCACCTGTGCGCTGCTGCACACTAACCGGCTGCCAGGACGCAGGCAATAAGCGTGCAAACGGCGTTGCGACTAGCGCAAACGACGCGAGAGCTAGCGTAGCTGCAAAGCTTAAGCGCGCTTTTCTTATGTGAGATGTTACGCGTGTATGTCTCATGGCTGAAGAATTATATCAACAAGTATAAGCCTACGCACGCATAGCAGCTGTGCGCGCACGCAACGGCTGCACACGCGGGCTATCTGTTGACACTAGCGCGCTATTCGTTAGCCAGGCGCTGAATCATGGCACAAATGGCCTGCGCACTGTTAAAGTTTTCGGGAACGATGTCTTTTGCAGGAACCGAAACGTCAAATTCGTCATCAATAGCGCTAATAACTGCAAGAATATCAAACGAGTCGAGCACGCGGTTGTCAACCAGCTTATCTTCGGTAGCAAAATCTACTTCGTCATTAATATCTGAAAGCATTGCAATAACTGCATCAAGGGTAATATCGTCCATGAGTATCTCCTGAAGTTGTCTATAGAACACACCAATGCCGCAAACCTTAGGACATACAGGCGCAGTTTATTGAACTTGTATGAATCGGCTTGCGCACGCACACATAGTGCTCGGAATCATAGTACAACACAACACTCGGCAATGTACGACTTAAAAATAAATACATAGCCTCGGTAACGGAATATGCCCCAATGTGTTGAAACGCCACCAAATCGCCCATTGCAAGCGATGCCTCAAACTCACGCACAAGCACATCTGCAGTAGTACACAGGCTACCGCACAGCGTCCACCTGCGCATTTGTCGCGCGGGTGCAGGATTCGCTACGCCGCTGCCATCACATGCAGGCGACGCATCACCCGGCAGCACATCGATATGCGGGCACTTAAGTCCCATCATTTGTCCAAGATAGGCAACATGGTTAATTCCGCCATCAATAAATGCATAATAACTATCGCTATCTGCGCCTTGTTTAACATCAACAATGCGTGAAACATAGGTGCCGCACGCACTTGCCAAAAAACGTCCCATTTCTATGCAGATATCAACCTTTTGTGCAAGCTTCTGCAAGAGTGGTGCAAGTTCACGCGCAGGCGCATATGTATCGCTCATATCATCATCAACAAAATACGGATACGCCAAACCAGGACCATACTCCAGGAGCTGAGCGCGCCATCCATAGGTGTCATACAGCTCGTCGATAAAGTTTGACAAAAACGCAAGCTCTTTTTGCTGACGAGCAAGTTTTTTGCGTTGTGTACCCACAAAATAGTGAATGCCTACAAATTCAAGCAAAGGAAAGGTATCCCGCGCAGCAATAAGCGCCTCAAGGTCGCTTTGAGCCATGCCAAACTGGCTTTTTGCATTAAGGCGAAGCAAAACAGGAACGCGGGAATACGCGAGCTCACCTGCAGCATGAAGCGTAGTAGCAACACGATTAATAGCCTCAAGCTGAAGCGGCGACTCCGCAGTAATTACCCCAACGTGATAAGAGAGCGCTACACGTATATCGTCTGGCTGTTTGCACACACCCGAATACACAATACGCGCGCCAGGAATATGCTGAGCTATGCAAATATCAAGCTCGCCTGGACTACAAACTTCGAGCTTGTAATGCTCGCTATGAGCGGCAGAAGTTAAAAACGGATTAGCTTTCATAGAATAGCACATGGATATACGCGCGGAGACGTTTACATCCGCAGAGCTCAAGATGTCCCTTGTTTTAGCTAAGCGTGCACGAAATGCCGGCACATTAAAGATGTACGTGGGTGTTGTATGCGTGCGGGCTATTTCCGTAAGACACGCAGCATCAATTGCCGCTTCGTGCGCAGAATCATCGTGAGCAGCGTCATGTTGAGCGGCAGCGGTATGAATAGGTACATTGTGAGCGGAT
Source organism: Atopobium massiliense (assembly GCA_900343135.1). Classification (GTDB taxonomy): domain Bacteria; phylum Actinomycetota; class Coriobacteriia; order Coriobacteriales; family Atopobiaceae; genus Fannyhessea; species Fannyhessea massiliensis. Next base: position 133,104 of record OPYK01000004.1, read on the forward strand.
ACATCGTGTGCGGTTTTCATAGTTCCTCTTCCATGTGTTAACCTTGCACAAACTGTGCCACGGTCGCGTATGCATACGAGCAGGTAGAAGGCAAGTACAGCAAAGCCAATCTACGCGCATCCCAAACGCAAAACCCATGTCCAAACCCAAGGAGCCTAAATGAACTCCTACAGCTCAGCCAGTTTGTTTCTATCAACCTTACCATTTTTAGTAAGTGGCATCGCCGGCACGTTGTTTGTGGTATTTGGTATCATAAACGCAGGTAATAGCGTGTGCAGCGTATGCACAAGCTCATCTTTTTCGCAGGCACCAACATAGTATAAATGCAGGCGGTGCTTTTTACTATCGTACAAGCAAATTGCCTGCTCAACACCAGAAACAGACGTGGCAGCAGCCTCAATATCCCCAAGCTCAATGCGATGACCTAAGTGCTTTATCTGAAAATCTTTACGTGATGCATATACTAAGTTGTGTGCATCATCAAAATACGCCATGTCGCCCGTCCGATACACCCGCTCTAACCAGCGCGTATGCAGCGGATTTTGAACAAACGCCGCAGCTGTTTTTTCGCTATCGGCAAAATACCCAAGCCCCACTGCCCTGCCGGCAACACAAATTTCGCCCTGGCAATGCGGCTCGCTAATTTCTTGATTGTTTTCATCAAGCAGGTAGATGCGCTCATTATCAAACGCATGACCCATGGGGATAACTTCGTTATTTTCGTAAGGACGATCAACAATAAAATAAGCGCAGTTGCACGTAATTTCGGTAGGCCCATACAAATTTACAAACATGCAAGTATCCGCCATGTACGACTGCCATTTGCGCAGCTGCTTGGGCGGCATAACCTCACCCGAAAACATAACGCGACGAATGGTAGTTGGGCACGCATATTCAAACCCGTTCATAATTGATACAAAACACAGCGCACTTACCGCCCATACCAGCACCGTTACGCGGTGCTCGATAAGGTAATCCATGAGTTTTGTGGGAATGCTAAAGTATTCGCGCGGAATAATAACGAGCGTAGCACCAAGATACCAACACGAATAAATGTCTTTTACCGAAACGTCAAAATCGAACGGCGCTTGATTGGCAAAAATATCGTTTGACGCAAGCTCAAATGTTGACGTAAACACGGGAATAAAATCGAGCACGGAGCTATGCGCTATCACAACGCCTTTGGGTGTTCCGGTACTTCCACTCGTAAAGTTTACATACATAGGGTCAACGTCGCACATCTGCGCACGTACGCAGGCAAGCTCTAAGGATAGCGGCTGTGTACATTGACGCGCACACACAGTCTGAGAAGGCAAACACGAAAGGTTTACAACATCACTCAACGCTACGACACGATACGCAGTGTTGGCAAGCGCAGCTTGCAGCGTTTCTACCAAATCGTCTTGTGCAACAACAAGAACAGGATCGAGCGTTTCAATACAATGTTTTGTGCGCGCTGTAGGTTGGCGCGTATCTAATATCGAATAAAAATCGCCTGCATACAGCACAGCACACATGCCGACAAGCGCTCGAACGCTTTTCTCGAGATAAAACGCAACAGCACGCCTCGGCGTTGCATGATACGTTGTAATGAGTTTTTGACCACTAGCTTGTGCTGCACAAAGAAGTTGTGCATAGGTAAGTGCCTCATGCGGATCTAACGCCGCAACATGGATTGGATACTGAGCAGCAGATGCTTCAAGCCACTGTAGCACGGATTTCATATGCATCCTTCATCGTGCAAAATAGCAGGTAAGGCGCGCTCAAGTAATTCAGCCATCTAGCTAAAACAACGTATTGGCACTACCTGCTTATAAACTAACCAATAAACACAACAAAGCGCATGAGTTACCATGCCCAACGATAATTTCATGCGCTTATGCGTTCATTTCATTATGACAAAGGCTCTTGCATCATGCAAATTTTTACGAGTAATCATCACATTTGCGCACAGGCAAGCCTGCAAATGCCGTATGCTTATATCACGGCACAGCTCAACAATGCTGCTGTGGTACACACAACCACACGCCACAGGGGCCGTCCATCGAAACGCGCAAAACCGCTGCTACAACCACACGATAAGGATGCTCATGTACACAACCACGCCACAAACCTCAAACCATGACGCGCGCACAAAAGCAGATGCAGCTGCTACAGATGCGCCATGCTCATCACTACTCGATTTTTTATACAACGTGGACACTGAAAAAGATAACAGCAATGATACCGCTGCTGATAGTGGCACTAATAACAGTGAATTTGTACCAAAAGACCTGGACGATGCACTTGAATGGTATATGAACTGGGCGCATGAACGTGGCATTGATTTGTGGGATCACCAGATAGATGCTTTGCTTAGTATAGCAAGTGGTAACCACGTTATTTTAGGTACGCCAACCGGTTCGGGAAAGTCGATGGTTGCAATTGGTATGGCGTTTTTTTGCTTGTGCCAAGATCGCGTTATGTATTACACTGCACCTATAAAAGCCCTGGTAAGCGAGAAGTTTTTTAATCTTGTTGATTTGTTTGGCAAAGATTTGGTTGGCATGATAACGGGTGACGTGGTAATTAACAGTAGCGCACCCATTATCTGCTGTACCGAAGAAATTTTAGCAATGGATGCACTGCGCTGGGGTACAGACTCAGACATTTCGTATGTGTGTATGGATGAATTCCATTATTTTGGCGACTCGGCGCGCGGCTGGGCGTGGCAAGTACCGCTGCTTACCCTTCCCAACACGCAGTTTTTACTTATGAGTGCCACACTGGGTGATACATCAGCTATACAAGCACAGCTAGAACGCGACACCACGCGCAGCTGTGATTGTATTTCTCATGCAAAACGACCCGTTGAGCTTGTGTATAGCTACGTGACGTCGCCCCTTGAAGTAACAGTTATACAAGCCCTGCAAGAGCACAAAGCGCCCATGTACATTGTTCATTTTGCACAAGACCAGGCACATAAAAGTGCGCAGGCGTTAAGCTGCTTATCACTTATTACACCCGAACAAAAAGCTGCTATTAAACAGCAGATTGCACGCGTACGCTTTACAACTGCATTTGGCGTTACATTAAAGCGCCTGTTGTTATGCGGTGTTGGCATTCATCATGCAGGTATGCTGCCTCGCTATCGCCTGTGCGTTGAGCGCTTGTCGCAAAAGGGCTTGCTTCCTGTTATTTGCGGAACCGACACCTTGGGCGTGGGAATTAACGTGCCTATTCACACGGTAATTTTTAGCGCGCTGGCTAAGTTTGATGGGCGGCGTGCCCGTTTGCTACGTGCACGCGAGTTCCATCAAATTGCAGGTAGAGCAGGTAGAGCGGGGTTTGATAGCGAAGGTGTTGTGTATGCACTGGCAACGCCATACGAAATTGAACGCTTAAAAGCGCAGGCTAAGGCGGCGGGCGATCCGCGAAAACTACGGCGTATTAAAGTGCCAACGCCTCCTGAAGGATATGTAAGCTGGAATAAAAACACGTTTGAAACGCTTATTGCCAAAGAACCCGAGGTGCTGCATGCACATCTTAAGATTACACATGCATTTATACTCTCGCAAATGGAGCAACAAGGCGACGCGTACCAGCGCATTGTGGATATTATTATGCGCTCGCTTCAAACGGACGAACAAAAACAAAAGCTTATTGCCCGTGCGCAAGAAATTATTGCCACACTGCTCGACGGCGGTGTAATTGAGCGTATACCGGCCGATCCCAACGACGTATGGGGCAAAGCTCAGTATCAATGCTCAGTTGAGATGCCCGAAGACTTTGCATTAGACCAGCCACTTTCACCCTTTGTGCTTGCTGCACTTGAGCTACTCGACAAAAACGATCCTCATTATGCACTAGACGTGGTGTCGCTGGTGGAGTCGTCGCTTGATAATCCGGTGCAAATTATGAAGATGCTCGAGCGACAGGCGCGCGACCGTGCATGGGCAGAAATGAAAATGCAAGGTATTGACTACGAAGAACGCATGGAGCGCATCGAAGAGGTTACATATGACCAGCCCCTGTGCGACCTTATTAGCAGCGCATATGAACACTATTGCGAAAAAGTTCCCTGGGCGCGCGACTTTTTGCCACATCCAAAGTCGATTGTGCGCTTAATGGTTGAAAGTGGCGCGAATTTTAAGGGGTTTGTGCAGCAGATTAATGTTTCTCGGAGCGAGGGGTTGCTGCTGCGGTATTTAAGCGACGCATGGCGCGTACTTGAGCGCACAATTCCATCCGAAGCAAAAACAGAAGAACTCGAAGCCATTACATCGTGGCTGCATCTTATTGTGCGCACAACCGATTCATCGCTTATTGACGAATGGGATGGCACTGTAACAAACGAGGCTGATGTAGAGGCGCCGTCTTTGCACGAGAGCATCGTACAAGATAGGCGTGGCCTGCAGATTCTTATTCATAACGCGCTGTTTGCACGCGTGCGTGCGGCAGCTTCGCGCGATATAGATGCCCTTAATACGCTCGACGGTGCGTGGGGTTGGTATGGCAGAGTTTGGCAGGCGTTTCTCGACACCTATTACCAGGAGCACGAATACATCCTGCTTGATGGGAATGCGCGCTCTAATGCCTATATTGTATTTGATGAGAGCGAAGAAGAAACCCGCCACTGCTGGCATGTGCGTCAGATATTGAAGGACGAAGACGACGATTGCGATTTTGCGATTGTGGCTGATGTAGATATTGTTGCCACGCAACAAACAGGAGAGCTTACCTGCACGGCATATCGTGCGTGCAGCATAGATGAGCTGGTAGGCTAAGCGCACGATGCACACTGCGTTATAGATGCACGCAGCGTTATAGGTGCACGTGATGCTGCTCTTCGAACTTTTTTTCTTCGATAACAAACCCGGGATCGGTTGGAGATACAAGCTCGTCTTTACCTGTTTTTGGATCGTGATGATGGAATAGCACGGGCTCGAACAGCTTGAGTTTAAGGGTAAACGCAAGCGAGATAATAAACAGCGCCACAAAAATGGCGATACGCGGCAGCACTTCTACCTGCGTAATTACGTAGGTACCACAGCACAAAAGCGCGGTCCAAGCGTAAATGATAAGCACGGCTTGGCGCTGATCGAAGCCTTTGTGAATAAGGCGGTGATGAATGTGTCCCTGGTCGGCCTGGCCTACACTCACATGCGCACGGCGGCGGCGAACGATTGCCGAAAAGGTATCGATAATAGGAATTCCCGAAATAATAAGTGGTACAAGAATGGTAGTAAGACCAGCTACACGCGTTACGCTCAACAGGGTGATAACACCCATGACAAAGCCCATGAGAAGCGATCCGCAATCGCCCAAGAAAATAGACGCGGGGTGAAAATTGTACTTAAGAAAGGCAAGCGAGCAGCCAGCAAGCGTAATGGCAAGCGAAGCTGCATCGAGGCGACCTGCCATAACCGAAAGCAAAAACATGGTTGCGCTTACCAAAAAAGTAACGCCTGAAGCTAAGCCATCAAGACCGTCGATAAGGTTAAAAATATTAACGTATGCAACAAGATACAGCACGGTAATTGGGTAGGCTATCCAGCCTAAATAGAGCGCATCACCGGTAAGAGGATGCACAATAACACCGATAACAAGCCCGCCGGCAACAGGAAATATGCATGAAATGAGCTGACCTATAAACTTGTGAAGCGGGCGCAAATGATAGATGTCGTCGATAACACCCGTGATAAAAATGCTTACCAACCCCAAAAGAATAAGCGGGTAATGCATGTATGCAAATGAATGTGCTGGAAGAAAGGACTGCGTCCAGCCAAGGCAAACAATGCCTACATAGTGCACGCAAAGCGCCACAATAATGCCCATAAAAATGGCAATACCACCCATACGCGGAATGGGTGTGTTGTTAACGCGACGCTTACCGGGGTAATCGATGCTCCCCACATGCCACGCAATGCGCTTTGCTAACGGCGTAACAACCAGCACAACCACGGCCGCAGTAAAAAACAGCACGGCTGCTATAAGCGCAAATTCACAAGAAAGATTTGAAGACAGCTGCGCTGCAAGAGTGAGGCGTGCATGACATAAAAGCTGGCTGTGCATGCTCGTTCAAATCTCCTTTACGTTGGCTTCGGACTTGCGTGTATGCGAGTTCACATGTGCGCGGTTGCGGTTGCGAACTCATATATGCGCGTTCACATATACCTATAAGTTTGCATGATTGCCGCGTTTTATTCAAGCCTGTTTTATTAATTTGAAATGACGTATAGTATAGCTAGCGCTCTTCCATAGCACAACTGGGTGAACCGACACGCGTTTTGAGGGAGCTCAAATTTCGTCTGTAGTACAGGTATCCTTCCTAGTTAAGGAAGCTGGAACAAGCGATGAGAGCACCCACCTGTATAGAAGGTGGGTTCATTTCGCGCCTATGGAGGAGCGTGTTTTATTATGTCATTGTGGTGCCGGTATGGCGCTCGTATGTCGGCGTTGTGGGACTCGTGTGGAGCTCTCACAAAAACGCGTAAGCTACACAAAAAACCTGCAGATGGCAAGCCGCCTGCAGGTTTATGTATGTGCTTATATGTGCTTATATGCACTTATCTACACAATGTGAAGCTTATGCAAGTGCCTTTTTAGCTACTTCGGCAAGATCGGCAAAGGTTGCTTCGTCTTCGTAAGCAATTTGAGCCAATACTTTACGGTCGAGCTCAACACCAGCAAGCTTTAAGCCGTGCATAAAGGTGCTGTAGGAAAGACCATTTACGCGAGCTGCGGCGTTAATACGCTGAATCCACAAACCACGAATCTCACGTTTCTTTGTACGACGATCGCGATATGCATATTGGAGTGAGTGTTGTACCTGCTCTTTCATACCACGGAAGGTACGAGAACCAACACCGTAGTAACCCTTTGAGCGCTCTACCAATGTTTGACGCTTTTTGCGACCCGCCATTGCGCGTTTTACACGTGCCATATCAAATCAACTCCTTGATTTCTTGTTACAGACGCACGGGGCGCCAACTAGTTACCCATACGCTGCGATACGTTGTGCGAATCGGCAGCAGTAAGAACAGCTTCCTTGCGGAAACCACGAATACGCTTTTGAGACTTCTTGGTAAGAATGTGGCTCTTAAATGCTTTAGCACGCATAATCTTGCCAGTACCAGTACGGCGAAAACGCTTTGCCGAACCTTTATGAGTTTTCATTTTAGGCATGACGTATCAATCTCCTTTAACTCTCGTTACTGCGTGAGCTTGGCTCTTCGTTTGCAGTTGACGTTTGTTCCTTCTCGTTAAAAGCGCCTTTAATGGGTGCAACAAGCATGTGCATGTTACGGCCTTCCATTTTTGGCTGCTGCTCAACCGTTGCATACGGCTTGAGATCGGCTGCCAAGCGCTCTAACACGTTAAGACCTTGCTCGGGGTGAGCCATTTCGCGACCACGGAACATAATGGTTACCTTAACGCGTGCACCCCGCTTAAGAAAACGCATAACGTGGTTTTTCTTGGTGGTGTAATCGCCCACATCGATCTTTGGACGAAACTTCATTTCCTTAACCTCAACCTTAACCTGCTTTTTGCGCGCAAGTTTTGCTTTGCGGTCTTGGTCGTATTTGAATTTACGATAGTCCATTACCTTGCAAACAGGAGGTTCTGCTCCTGGTGCAATTTCTACAAGATCGAGGTTTTGTTCATCGGCAATACGCTGTGCATCGCGAATACCAAACAATCCAAGCTGCGATCCGTCTACACCAATAAGGCGGCAGGTACGCGCAGTAATCTCTTCATTGATGCGCGTATCATCATTCTTGGCTATCTTCTACACCTTCCCTTCATCGCGTGTATCGTTTATGTGCTGCAGTGCTACGGGAATGTGCAGCCGCGGCTTTTGCGCGGCATAAAAAAACCCGACATAAGGTCAGGCACAAATATGGCTGATACGCCATAGCAACTGTTGTACTTGACCAGGTAGCAGCCCTGCGGCGCCAAACGAGGTGAGAGCATATGCTCTGCTTAACATACACATGGTACGATAATTTATTGTAGCAAACAAGGTTAGTGCAGCGTATGCGTACGAATATCATAAAGTGCGCATAAGTTGGTACCACATTGCCTGCTGAACAATAAAAATGGTGCCCGAGGTGAGACTCGAACTCACACTCTGTTGCCAGAAATGGATTTTGAGTCCATCGCGTCTGCCAATTCCACCACTCGGGCACAATCTTGAGCACGTACATGTGCAGAAAAGAAATATAGCACAGATGCGCACGCTATGCAAGTACAGATGCGCACACATAAAACTACGCACATACGCGCGCATAGCATATAGGTGCAACAGTTTGCTTATTGCAAATCCTGCAAAAATGGATTTGATGCAAGCTCTTTATACAGCCGCGAAAGATTGCCATGACCAGGGAAAATGTGTGATTGTGGGTCGAGCTCGGTAATAATACGTTTAAGTGATGTACGCATGGTGCGCTCATCGCCACCCGGCAGATCGCAGCGACCAATGCTACCTTGGAAGAGCACATCACCCGTAAATACCAAACCAGCTGCCTTTTTTTGGCCAACAAATATGCAGCTACCGGGCGTATGTCCGGGCACGTGCATAACGCGAAACGATGCTGAACCCAAATCAAGCTCCATGCCATCGGTTAAATAAAAATCGGCTGCAGGCGCATTTGCTTCAAATACATACCCAAAATCGTCGGGACCTGCCGCATGCCGCGCACGCTCTTCATCGGGCTGGCAAATACCATATTGACCGCCACATGCCTCGCGAAGGCGCGCAACACCGCCCGTATGATCGTTGTGACCATGCGTTGCCACAATGTAGCGAATTTCCATATCTGCAGGTATCTGCTGCGCAATCTCAACGCCCTGGTCGCCGGGGTCGATAATAATACCCACACGCTTGCCATTGTCTTGCGCTTCGTACAAATAACAATTTGTTTGAAGAGGACCTACAATAAATCCTTGCAGCTCAAGGAGGGGTTCGTGCAAGGATGCGTTCTCTTGAGCAGCATCGTGGGAAGCTTGGGTATCTTGAGGCATGTGCATATCCTTTCTTTTGCAGCGTGTATATCAGGTTTATACCGCAAAACGGCCATACCATTCACACTACATATGCTTTTTTAAATCGTTTCCGCCCTCGCCCGGCAAAATACGACGTGCATCGAATACCGAATTTACGCGTTTTACCGATGAGAGCAATGATGAGAGCTTAGATGCGTCCGAAATAGCAAGCAAAAACCTCATGCGCACGTAGCCGTGGGCTGATGTTTGCGTTGCAGCAGATAGAATGTTGTTTCCGGCTTCACAAAGCGTTGTTGTAACATCCTTTAACAGCCCCATGCGGTCTGACGCTTCAACCACAATTTCAACCTGAAATTCTGTTGCGCCCGAGGTGTCCCACTCAACCGCAATCATGCGCTCGGGGTGCATCATCAGGCCTTTTTCATTAGGACACGTAGTTCTGTGCACCGAAACACCACGACCGCGCGTGATAAATCCCACAATTGAATCGCCAGCAACGGGATTGCAACAGTGAGCCAAATGAACGAGCAGGTCGGGGTCGCCTTTTACTACAACGCCACAGTTGGTTTGGCGGCGTCGGCGCTTAAGCGTTGGAATCGTTTGTGGAACAAGCGGCAAATCGTCGGCAATCGCGCGCTCTTTTTCGAGCTGTTTGGCTTCACGCTGGTCTTTTTGAGTGGTGTCTTCTTCGATAATGGCAACGATCTTATTGCAAACCTGTTTTACGGAAATTTTTCCGGAACCAACCGACGCCAGCAAATCCTCACTGCGCACAAAATCAAACTGTTCACAGGCGCGCTCAAGTGCCTTGGTAACGCGGGTTGTTGATATACCATAGCCGTGTTTGCGCAGCTCATGGCCAAGATCGCTACGTCCTTGTTCGGCATCATCGGTTCTTGAAAGCGTTGAGAAATACTTTCTCACTTTTGCTTTTGCCGAAGGCGTGGTGCATACATGGAGCCAATCGTGGCTCGGACGTGCATTTTTGTTGGTGAGCACTTCAATGCGGTCGCCGTTTTGCAGTCTGTAGGTAAGCGGTACCACCGATCCGTTAATCTTTGCGCCAACACAGTGATTCCCAACTTCGGTATGCACCGCATAGGCAAAGTCAAGCGGCGTTGCATCACGACGTAAATTGATAACCTCGCCTTTTGGTGTGAACACAAAAATCTCGTCCTCAAACAAATCGAGGCGCAGGTTGTTCATAAACTCATGCGGATCGTCGAGATCGTCGTCTACTGTCCAGTCGAGACTCTTACGTATCCAGTTAATTTGCGAGTCGATTTCCTTTTCGTCGCGGCTCATTTTTCCCTGACTTGAACCCGACTTTTTGTACAGCCAGTGCGCGGCGATACCGTATTCAGCCTGAGAATGCATTTCGTAGGTGCGAATTTGAATTTCGATAGGACGAGCATCAATACCAATAACCGTTGTGTGAAGCGAACGGTAGCCGTTTGGCTTTGGCATGGCAATGTAATCCTTAAAACGCCCAGGTAGAGGGTGCCAAATAGTGTGCACGCTAGCAAGTGCAGAATAGCAATCGCCCACCGTCTTGGTAAGCACGCGAATAGCAATAAGATCGTAGATATCGTTAAAGTTTTTATCTTTACGAATCATTTTTTGATAAATTGACCACAGGTGCTTTGGCCTTCCCTGAATGGAAACGCCCTGCATACCAACGCGTGCAAGTTCATCTTCGAGAATGTGAATGGTAGACGTGATGTTTTGTTCGCGCTGTGCACGTGATTGCTGTACCATGCGTGCAATGCGCTGGTATTCATCATGATCGAGGTACAAAAACGCGAGGTCTTCGAGCTCCCATTTAATGGACGAGATACCCAACCGGTCGGCAAGTGGCGCATACACGTCGCGTGTTTCTTTTGCCTTAAACGTTCGGCGATTCTCGGGAAGCGCCGCTAACGTGCGCATATTGTGCAAGCGGTCGGCCAGCTTAATGATAATAACGCGAATATCTTTCGACATCGCAAGAAACATTTTACGCAAGTTAAGCGCCTGCTTTTCGTCCATCGAACTCACTTCGATAGACGTAAGCTTAGTTACGCCGTCTACCAGCTCACGCACCGTGTAGCCAAAACGCTCCTCAATGTCGTCGAGCGTTGCACTTGTGTCTTCTACCGTATCATGCAAAATAGCAGAGCAAATGGAGTCTTCATCCATGTGCAAATCTTTTGCCAAAATAAATGCCACTTCAACGGGGTGATTGATGTAGGGCTCCCCCGATTGGCGGCGCTGATCTTTGTGAGCAGCTGATGCAAAATCGTACGCTTCGTCGATACGCGCAAGCGCAGTAGATCCAAGATAATGCGCACAAATTGAACGCAGTGCACGCCAGTTATCCGCCTGCGGCACGCCGTGTTTGCGCACGTATGGTGCGGGTGGCATATCAGCCGCCTCGCGTTTTGCGGGTGGTATTGCTTCGGGTGCGGCTGCTACAGACGCTGCAGGCGTGGGCGCTGGTGCAGCGCTGGCGGCAGGCGCTGGGTGCGCTGGTATGGCAGCATCCTGCGGCGCTGACATGTGTTCTGTTGCACGCACGGGCGTCTCATCGCTCATCGGTACAGACGAGCGTGTCTGGCGGGTTGAATCATCTGTCATCATGAATCTCTTTCGTTTATGTGCTCGCCGCAATGCGGAACTATAGGCTTTTGAATCCTATCTAAAAGCTGCGCACACGTGGCCGTTTGTGCCCAGCTACTAAAATGTTCAAAAGCATCCCACATTCGTATACCTTCAACATATCGTAATGATTTTTCAAGCATAACACGATTTGGGTTTTTCACCATCGATATACGATAATACACGTTGTCGCGTTCAGCTTGGGGGCACGAAGCTGCAGGTTCAACTTCGTCGGCATGTTCAAGTTGAACAGGTGCGACAGCAGGTTCAAGTTCAAGTTCAGGTTCAGGTTCAAGTTCAACTTTGGGTTCACGCTGTGCGGAATGATGATCTGTAGGTGCCGACCATGTTTGTTCATACGAAATAATACCAACGTCGCGCAAAATTGCCAAACATTGTTCAATACAAGAAACCGACAGCGCTCCCACCGACACATGAGCGCGAATATCAGCCAAAATGTCACTAATGTGCAGCGTAATATGCCACGATGCGTCGCCAACGCTGCACGCATGCGGAAACGTACTATCGTTTCGCTGACACATGCTGGCAAGCGCCTGATATACAACAGCAACTTCACTGCGACTTGGCGTTGTGGTAGACAAAATGAACGAATTGCTATGGGCATCAGCCTGCGTATACAGCGTATAGATGGTTGCCGGCTTGCCATCGCGCCCTGCACGACCGCTCATTTGATTAAGATCGGTAAACGAAAATGGGAGATGGTACAGCACCACCGCGCGGATATCGGGGATGTTTACACCCTCACCAAATGCCGATGTAGCAACAATGCAATACACGTCGTCACTGCGAAATGCCCGCTCAACCCGCTGGCGCGCAAGACGCGTAAGGCCAGCATGATAAAATGCAATACGCGGCGCATACTCGGGCAGTTTATGGCGAAGCATTACCACCAGCTCCTGAGCACATGCGCGAGAGTTAACATATACAACCATTTTTTCGCCATGAGAAACAAGTTGGGTTAGCTGCGTGCGACGATGCCGTGAGTTGTGCATATCAACAACATCAAGATTAGTGCGCACATGACTATCTACCAGCACATGTTCAGTATTAATAGAAAGCACCTGACACACTTCTTGAGCATCGGCATCGTTCATTGTTGCACTTAGTGCAATGCAGGTTGGATTATTAAGCTGTTCAAGCACAGCAGGCATGTCAAGATAAGCCGTGTGCGCGCCTGCTTTTGCAGCGGCAATGTGATGTGCTTCGTCAAACACAATAAACCCAACGTTATGCGCAAAATCTGCCGTATGAATTGCCAGATACTCGGGCGTTGTCATAACAATGTCAACGGTGCCGTTAACCATTTCGTCCATTATGCGCGCACGCTCATCGGGCAGCGTAGCACCACAAAGCATGCGCACGCGAACGCCAAAATGGTCGCACACGTCACTTAAGTGATAATACTGATCGTTTGCCAGCGCACGAAGTGGATACACAAAAATGCTCATGGTATGCGCGCATAACGCACAAATAAGGGCATGTACCTGGAAAATGAGGGATTTTCCGCGGCCGGTTGCCATAACACACATGCATGACGTGTTTTGAGCAAGAAGATCGATAGCGCGCTGCTGCACCGGATGGAGCGTATGGGTGCCAATAAGCTGATTTAACACAAATTGCGAGACGTTGGCGCGGCTCATACGGGCAAGTTCAGATCGAATGGAGTGCGCAATGTCGCTATCGGAAAGCTGACTGAGGGGCGTCGTGTGTGCAGACGTGCTTGGCAGCGATAACAGCGACGACGCAGCACACAACCGACCATTGTGGTGAACATCACTCGCTTCAGCTGGACAGGCTGCAGCAGTGCTCGCGACTGCCGATGCAACACTCGCAGCTGCATCAGCACTCATAGATGCGCTATATGCTGCAGGCTGCACCATAAGATCGGGCATGAGACTACCATATGCACACGAATCACAATCGCCAGCACACAGGCTTCGCACACTGGAAAGCATGTGTGCATCCATATGTTCAAGTAGCGGATGCGCCTCATAGCGATGCACGCTGCCGTCTGGCAATTGCTGCACAATATCTTGAACAATAAGCTTAGGTTTTATGCGCCCTTGCCAGGTTTCATTGCTTGCACTAAACACAATATCAACCGGCTTGGTGTTTGCCATAAGCTCGTCGATATGCGCCGCTCGAAACAAAATAGCATCAAGCCGGGCTTTGCCTTGCACAGCTACAAAGCGTAAGTGGTTTCCCTGGGAGCCAACTTTTGCTTTGTTTTTCATAATTACGCCGCGCGCTGCAAAGAGGGGCCGCTCGTTTCCCTTACCAAAGGGCTGCATAATTTCAAGTGAGTCGAGCGATTGCACAGTAATTTCGTTTAATGAAACAACCGCAGAAATTTCGTCGGTGTCGTCGAATTGTTCTGCGGGCAACGCGTTCATGTACGCTTGAAGGCGGGCGCGAAACGCGTCAAGCGCATCTGCAGCGCAGGTAATACCCACTGCACCTTGGTGTCCCCCAAAGCGCTCAAGCACATCAGAGCAGCTCTGCACGGCAGCAAACAAATCGATGGAGCCTGCCGTTCTCCCCGACCCTTTAGCCACACCATCCTGAATTGAACACACAATGCACGGCACATGATAGCGACGTTGCAGGCGCGCAGCAACAATGCCTTTTACGCCTTCTGCCCAATCGACGCCCGCAACAACCAGCACACGCTCGTTTTTATACATGCGTTCTGCTTGTTCAAGAGCCTGTTGAGTAACCTCGACTTCTTTTTCTTTGCGCAGCGTATTTACGGCTTCAAGCTGCGATGCCAAGCTAAACGCATCGCTTAATCTATCGGCGCACAGCACATGATATGCAACCATCGTGCTATCCATACGACCAGCAGCATTGAGGCGCGGAATAAGCGAAAACGGCAACTCTTCCGAGGTAACGCTATGAATATCAATGCCGCTTACCCGTGCAAGGGCGAGCAAACCCGGGGTGCGCGTATAGTGGAGCCGCTCCAATCCCGCGGTAACGATTGCTCTGTTTTCGCAGGTAAGCTCCATCATATCAGCAAGCGTGCCTAAGGCTGCAAACTCAAGATAATCTTTCCAAAGCGAGGGATTGCCGCACGCGGCACCAAGCGCACACACCAGCTTGAGAGCAACACCTACGCCCGCCAAATCGTATGAGGGGCACGTTACATCGAGCTTGGGATTACACACTTCATCGATCGCGGGTACAAGATTATCTGGTTCGTGATGATCGGTTACCACTACATCAACGCCGCGGCTACGCAACCACTCAACCTCAGAAGTTGCAGAAATACCGTTGTCAACCGTAATAATAAGCTGCGCGGGAGTTTCATTAAGCAGGCGCGTAAGCGCAGCTACAGATAGGCCGTAGCCTTCATGAGTTCGATTTGGAATAAAGGGCGTAACCGTTGCGCCAAGTGCGGTGAGTGCCTGCGTAAGTAAACACGTGCTGGTAATGCCGTCAACGTCAAAATCGCCAAACACAGCGATGCGCTCATGTGCCTTAAGCGCAGCCCGTATGCGCTGGACAGCAGCGTGCATACCCGGTATGCAATACGGGTCTTCCCAATCGCGTTCAATATCGGCACTTAAATAGGTTTGAACATCGTAAGGATCGGATTTGCCGCGCGATACAAGAACACGTGCAACCAACCGTGGAAGGTTGCACGCGCGCATAAGCGTTGTTTCTTCATTGGACGACTGCGGAAGAATAGTCCACCTTGTATGATGCTGAAACGCGGCGCTCATAGCTGCAGCTATTCAATATCTGAGCTGTTATGTGCAGCAGATGTATCGGTATGTTCAACAGGCGTAGGCGAGTCATCTTGAACTTCTTGAACTTCAAGAACTTCTTGAAGTTCGTCGTGTGCGGACGCAGGTTGAACTTCCTGAGCGTTTTGATCCTTGGTAACGCGAGTAGCAGATGCGGCAGCTTTCTTTGCCGCGCGATCCTTTGCCTCAAGCTTTGCCCAATGCTTTTCTCTCGTTTTCCACATGGCAAGCAGCGGCGATGCAACACCAAAGCTCGACCACGTACCCAACAGCTCACCTATGAGCATAGCAAGTGCAAAGTCTTTAAGGGTTTCGCCACCCAAGATAAGCATGATGCACACCGGTACCACCGATGTAATGGTGGTATTAATAGTACGCACAATAACTTCGTTAATTGAGAAGTTGCAAATTTGATAGTACGTAACGTGTACACCGTCGTGCAGGTGTTTTGCGTTTTCGTCCATACGGTTAAATTCAACAACCGTGTCGTAGAGCGAGTAACCCATAATAGTAAGCAGCGCAGCAACAACATTTGGCGTAATAGCAACCTGTGCCCACGCATAAATACCAAGCGTAATAACTAAGTCGTGCATAAGAGCAAGCACGGCAGTAATAGACATTTTAAACTCGTAACGCAGCGATACATACGCAATAATAAGCACAATCGCAATACCAAAAGCAAATGCCGATGCACGGGTAATGTCCTGACCCCAGTCGGGGCCGATGGTAGTTACCGTGTACGATTTGTCGGGCAAGCCAAGACTTTGACCTGCTTTAGCTGCATGATCGTTAGCAACGTTTGGATCGGTTGTTTCGCTTCGTACCAAAAATCCACTACCCGATTCGCTTTGTGTTGTTTGAACAACAGGATCGGTTTCGCCTGCAGCACTAAGCGCGCTACGCATTTGGTCGATAGTTACCTCACCGGTATTGTGAAAATCGATGGTTGTACCACCCTGAAACTCAATACCAAACACCAAACCGCGTACAACAAGCCCAATAACAGCCAAAATAACAAGGACACACGAAATACCGAGAAACACACGGCGATGCGGAATAAATTGAAGTTCACGCTTAAAATGACTACGCATGGTGAGCACCCTCCGTTTGAGTTGACTTGGTTGGTGATGGTTGAGGCATTGTATCTGCAGCTACATGACTTGTTTTGCCATTTGCTGCAGATGCTGTGGCTGCAAGTTTCTTTTTCTTATCGTCGAGAGCTTGCTGCAGGTCTTGATCGACACCCCACAGGTACGGATGCTTTTCGATAACAGATTGTGCAAGCAGGCGCAAGGCTGGCGCCTTAAAGAAGAACATGGTGGCAATATCGCACACAATACCAAGTGCCAAGGTTAAACCAAAGCCCTTAACAGCACCAACAGCAAAGAAGAACAGGGCAAGCGCTGTTACCATGGTAACGGCATCGGCATCAAGTGACGTCATAATACCGTGTTTAGAACCCGAAATAGCAGCTTGTTTTACACTTTTGCCCATGCGGATTTCTTCGCGAAAACGCTCAAGCACTAAGATGGATGAGTCGGCAGCGGAGCCGGTGGTAAGTACGATACCGGCAAGACCGGGAAGTGTAAGAGCAAATGCGCCAAAGTGCGAAAGAAGCGCAAGAAGACCAAGGTACAAAATAGAAAATACGGCAAGTGAACCCATCGTAAGAAAGCCGAGGGCGCGGTAGAACAAAAACAGATACACCACAACGGCGCAGGCACCAATAGCAATGGCAACAACACCCTGATTAAGCGAGTCTTGTCCCAGCGTAGGACCAACAACACGGCTTTCCGAGTAGGTAAGCTTAACGGGAAGCGAGCCAGAGTCGAGCATCGTTTTGAGGTCTTTTGCTTCTTCTACCGAAAAATTACCTGTAATAGACACTTCACCTTTGTTAATAACCGACTGCACAACAGGCGCCGATTTTACCTTGCCGTCGAGCGCAATGGCAATACGACCCTTTATAGGTGCAAGTTCTTTAGTAACGTCGGCAAATTTTTTGGTGCCTTCCTCGTCAAAGGTAATGTTAACTGAATAGCCGCCTTTGGCTGAGTTGGTATTTTGCGAGATAGCCGTTTTTACAATGTGCGAGCCGTCCAAAAACGACTTATACGTTTTTTCTTTAAGCTGCACGTTTTCAGCACCATTGTTGAGTTTAAGCAATGCATCGGCATCGCCAATTTGGTCGAGACGAGCAAATTCGAGCTTACCTGTTTGGCCTATGGTTTTAATGGCCGATTCGGCATCGGTAGCACCCGGAATTTGCACCAAAATGGAGTGTGAACCCTGCTGTTGAACGGTTGCCTCAGAGGCACCAAGTGCATTAACACGGTTTTGTACAATGGCAGTAGCTATTGCCATGTCCTCAGACGAAGGCTCGGAGCCATCGGGCTTAGACGCGTTCATAATAACCGACACGCCGCCCTGAATATCAAGACCTTTGGTGATTTTTGAGTTTAGAGGCGTAAAACCAACAATTGCAACAGCGCACACAATAACGAGGAGGACAAGCGATGACACCCATCTGCGAATATGCGGCGTCATGCTGCGACGACTTGTTCGCCTTTGTGAGCCTGCGCTACGTGACGCTGATTGTGTTTGGCGCCGCTTTGATGTGCGAGGATTCGACCAACGCGAAAAGCCAGAAGCAGCTTTTGGGTCGTTATTTGACTTTGGCATACACACTGCCTTTCATATATGAGCAAAGCCCCTATGTATAACTACGATAACTGTATAAGTATACTATGAATGTACCAGTATCTTCACAAGGTTTATAGCATACGCACATTAGCCTGCAGGGCGCACGGCAAGTGCGGGGTGCACGTACAAGCGCACGTACCAGCGTAAAAGGCCACACCGCGCGCGGGCGGAACGCGTTAAACCGTTACATCAAAGCGCGTATACGACGTATCGGGCGAATCGGGTGATGTAGGACGCGCGCGCACAATAAGCGAGTATGTGCCCGGCTGAGACGGCGTCCAGCGAACCACAGGATTACTGCTCCAATCGCGAATCACGTGATAATTTGCATCCTTAGAAAAGGATCGCGCGCTGCGTTGTGTTGGGTGCAGCACTGCTTCTTGTGCGGTGAGCTTTTTTGCAAGTACCTGCCACTCAACCTTGGAAAACGGCGAAGCAATACTGGTAATATAGCCAGTAAACATACCGTTTTCAACCTTTTGCGCAACCCTGGTTAGAAACACACCCGGAAGCGTGTGCATCATCGTGTTCCACTCATCGTAGGTATAAAACATGCTCGCACGTGTCGCACACGCTGCATCATAATCGTCTTGTGCAACAAGCGGCAATAACAGCTGCGTTAAGCGGGTTGAACCGGTGGTACGCACATGTTCAGAGTCATAAAAATCAGTTGGTTTTGCACGATATGCAGGATCTTTTACCATGTTGCTATCCACATAAAGCGCCTGATACGAGCGGGCAATTGCTTCGAGTTTTTTCATATGCTCAGGGTAGGCAGAACCAAATGATGCTAGCTCATATGCTTGGTGTGGCGCAATAACAACGGTAAGTTTAATGCCCTTATCGTGGCAATATGCACAAATTGCCTCATATTCACGGAGAAATTCGTCCGAAAAATCACGCATGGTGATTGGCGTTACGTTCATATTATTTTCGGTAAGAATTTGATGTGACGAATAGTTTGCAAATCCATACCCAAAATAATGCCAATACGGATAGCGAGACGCTGCCGCGCGCGCACGGCTTTGATGGGAGGTTATAGCCGCAATGTTGTTTGGCACATTGGGGAGCCCATCAATGTGATAGGTCCATTTAGCTAAATATTGAATAGAAGCAGGCTTAAGAATGGTATCGCTACATATAACCGACTGCCACACATCACTAAGCCAGCGCAAAGGCTGGCGCGACGCATAACTGGCAACACTAAAAAGCGAATGCACCTTGAGGTTTATATTAGGATCGGGCATAAACGTTTCGGCACGTACCCCAACTATTGCCTCGCGCACACCCTTTTCTTCATACGCTTGCTTAATACTCTCAAGACTATCATGAAGGCTTTGATACGGAACAGACGTATTATATATCGTTTTATGGGTTTGTTTACTTAATATCGTGGGGTCGATAGCGCGCTCGGCAAACGATGAGCCGGTAATAATTGTTTGTACCTGCCTCGCTGCAACAAAGTCGTCCCAGCTAATCATTGACCACGACGAATATGGCATGATGATACGCAGCAAGCACGCGTTCATGCAAATAACAGCTAGGAAAAAACACACAGCGCATACTGCACGTTTAAGCACACGCAGTGCAAAACACGGCGTCTGTTTGGGCGTAGGCGCAGACGTGTTGGTAGATGTAATAACGGGCGTTTCTGCAGGCGTTTTAGTAGTTTGCATACATAAACCCCCCTTGCGTTTTAGTAACGGCAATAGCAAGAAGCACGAGCGCGCCTAAGATAAGGTACATACCATAACGCCATATAACGTGCTTAGTGCAAATAAAAGAAGCTACATCAATGCCCCGCTCAGAGAACACACTTGTGCAAAACACAAGTACGCAGCCAATGCATGCAAGTGTAAATACAATCCTATTCCCATACAAAATTCTAGCGAGCTGCGAAGCAAACGCGTTAGCATTAAAAGCAAAAACCGTGCGAGTAAGCGCAGCTATACTCAAATTAGGGTCGACAATTCTATCAAAGTACCAACCAATATTCACTACAATAAAGGTACGCACGATGCTAAACACGTAATAGCTGCGGCTTTTAAGGTTAATGTGCAGAGCCGATGCCAGCATTTCACAATACGGACGGAGCATATCGGAAAGCGCAATTACAACACCGTTATAAAGCCCCCACCACACAAAGTGAATTTCTGGTCCATGCCATATACCCACGAGCAAAAACACCACAACGTTGGCAATACCTGCAGGTACCGTGCGACCAAGATGCGTTGTGGTATGGCGATGCACAAACTTACCCAGCCGCTTCATGCAGTTTGTAAGTGCAAATGGGTAAAAAATGTAATCTTTCATCCATAAGCCAAGCGAAATGTGCCAGCGGCGCCAAAAATCGGCAAGCGACACCGAAAAATAGGGCTGGCGAAAGTTTGGTTGCATGGTAATACCCAGCATCTGCGATGATGCCCGCACCATATCGATACCACCCGAAAAGTCGCCATACTGCTGAGCTGAATAGAGCAAAATGCCAAACGCAACAACCGACCCAGCATAGGTTGACGGGTTGGCGTCGAGAATAGTTGCAATAATACCAACGAGGCAATCGGCAATAACGTATTTTTTGAGTAAGCCATACATAAACAGCAGCGACGCAGGTGCAAAATGCGTATCGCTTGCCTTGTGATAGGCAAATAACTGCGGAGCCATAGCATCGTAGCGGTTAATTGGTCCTTGCACAAGCTGCGGAAAATAAGTGAGGTAGCAGGCATACTTTGCTATATTATGCTCAGGTGTGTATTTTTGGTTGTACACATCAATAACATACGAAAGCGCAGAAAACGTATAAAACGAAATGCCGAGTGGCAAAAGCAGCCCCAAACTGTGCGGGCTTTTTTCGAACGAAAGATAATAGGCAAGCGTGTTCCAATATTTGAGGTAACACAGCGTGGCAATCATGCATGCAATGGCAACACATAACACAACGCGTTTGCGCAGGTTGCGGCTTTGTTTGTACGCCTTTTTTTCGCTGCGGTTGGTAAGCGTTTTTACATGCGCATGTGTAGCTGCGTCGATGCATTCAAGCACACGGGCGGCAGCGTAGCTAATAATCATCGTTGCTACAACATAACCAAGCGTAGAAATGCTACCAATTAATGCATAAAATATGAGTGAGAATACAAGGATAACAATCCACTGTCCGCGTTTAAACAGCCGACCCGCTGCATAATATACGCAAACCAGTGCAAGCATAAACAGTATGTATGCAATAGAAAGAAAGTTCACCTAAAGCCATCCTCACACCACATGATGGTGCACGAACATTCGCGCACGGTTTTATGTATCGATGTTGTAGCGTACACCACATATACGTGCAGTAAAAGCGCCAATACGTAAAGCAGCGAATTTACGCAGAAAGAGTTAAATATTTTCACAGCTTACACACCTGCTGCCCACAAACATCAATATGAGCTGATAGCAGCCCATTTATGGGGAGCTCACGCGTGCAAACAACGCTACACGCGATTGTCGGCGCCCGCGCTCGCGTTCATGTGGTAGTGCTTAAGTCGCAGGTCATCAGCGGTATGCGTGGCATTCCAATCGTCTAAAAATGCTTTATAACTGCCGTCGATAATAGCTTGGCGCGCATGCTGCATGGTTTCGAGCAAAAAGTAAATGTTATGCATTGACAGCAAAATGGAACCTAACATTTCGTGCTGACGGACCAAATGACCAATGTAGCTGCGGGTATAGCACTCCGTACACACCGGACAGCTGCAGCGCTCATCAAGCGGGATATCGGCAGTAATGTGCTCGGCATTTTTAAGATTAAGGCGTCCTTCGTGCGAAAATGCAGTACCCATCCGCGCGGTACGTGTTGGCAACACGCAGTCAAACATGTCAACCCCAACACCCACGGCACGCACAAGCGTGGTTGGATTGCCCACGCCCATCAGGTAACGCGGCTTGTTTTTTGGCATATAATCGCTGCACAAAGGTGCAAGCGATTCGAACATGGTGGCATGATCCTCGCCCACCGAGTAGCCGCCAATGCCATACCCAATAAAATCGGCAATTTGCTCAAGCTGCTGAATGCTTTTAATGCGCAAATCGAGATGCATACCTCCTTGCACAATACCAAATAACGCCTGGTCAGGCTTGGTGTGAGCCTTCCAGCAACGCTCTGCCCATGCACTCGAAAGATTAACAGCACGCTCAACATACGATTTTTCGGCCGGATAACCCGGGCATTGATCGAGCTGCATAACAATATCGGCACCGAGCTTTTGAGCAATCTCCATGTTCGATTCGGGCGTCCAGTACACGTAGCTGCCGTCGTAATCAACCGCCTTAAAACGCACGCCATCACGGGAAAGTTTTACAAATTCGCCATGACTAAACACCTGAAAGCCGCCAGAATCGGTAAGGATTGGCTTGTGCCAATGCATAAACTTGTGAAGACCGCCCATCTTTGCAATTAAATCGGCACCAGGGCGCATCGATAGATGATAGGTGTTTGCCAAAATAATTTTTGCGCCAAGCTCATCAACAATTGAGGGAAGCAAGCCTTTTACCGTTGCTTTTGTACCCACCGGCATAAAAATTGGCGTGGGAATATCACCGTGCGGCGTGTGAAGTATACCGGCACGCGCCTGCGTATTTGGATCGGTAGCAATAACTTCATAGCTAAAGGAAGACGAAGGCGCAACGGTGGATGCGCGACCCGCAGCGCCTGCAGCGCCTGCAGCGGCAGAAGAAGAAAAAGCGGTGGTAGAAGTAGTAGTCATGCATATCCCTTACGATTAGTACACTACAATTGGCAAGATGAGTGAGGTTGGAAAGAGTGGTGAGACGAGCGAGATGCGGAAGCGATGATGCGCGCCGCTCTGCACACGCTCATGCGAGCGGTGCGCGATACACAAAAACCCCGTGTTACCTCAACGGTACATACGGGGTTTTGCAAAACATGTACGAGTATGTTACTCGCTAAAGAGCAATTCGCTACCGTCTTTAATCTCAAGAAGTGCTTTAAGAGCTTCTTGCTCGTCAGCACCATCGCAGCTAATTTCTACTTTAGTGCCTGTACCCAAACCAGCAGCCAAAATCATCATGATAGATTTTGCGTTAACGGGATCGGTGCCCTTGTCAACATTTGCAATTTTAACGTCGCACGAAAAACCCTTGGCAACTTGAACAAATTGTGAAGCTGGACGAGCGTGAAGACCTGTGGCGCTTGCAATAGTAACTTGCTTTGAAAGCATGACGCACTCCTTTTTACGTATAAGAGAATGAACCTCTTGTAATTAGGTATTATTAGAACTAACTTATACTATCAAACATTATTTAGCTTTGCGAAGTAAAAATCATGAATTTGGTGTACCGTTTATAGAAGCACCAAACCAGTTAGGAGCAGCCATGTCAACGTTGCCGCATACTTCACACACCACCACGCAAACGCAGACTCATGATGAGCATGATGCAGAAACCGCTCACAAGTCTCTGAGAAAATCGTTAAATGCGCAGCTACCCGATATAGCAAGCGAGAAAACCGATGCTGCTGCAGGCGCGCTTAGCCAGGGTGCGCAGAAGGTTATGCGTCATGCAAACCACGCAGCGAAGGCAACCGGCAACTCGTTTTTGGCAGGCATGCGCGCGTTTAAAGCAGTGTACAAAGCAAAAAAACTAGCACAAGATGCACAAAATCAACTTAAAGAACTTCAAACACAACTTAAAACAAGCACCGACAGTTATGAGCGGCGTGTGTACATAGAACAGCATTACACACAGCTGGTAGATGAGTACACGCAAACAAAGGAGCACGAGCAAACAGCGCTTGCAAGTGCGCAAGAAAAACGCAACCTAATGCAAGAAAAGTGCACGCAAAGTCAAGATGCCCTGCAAGCCATGAAAGCAAAACATAAAGAGGAACTTTTTCCCTTTCGTGAGCTTATGGAAAACACAAAAGGAAGAGGCGACGATGCGGCAAAAGCACTGGCAGACGCGCGGCGCCTACTCAAAACAAATGAGCAGCTCTTAGCAGCCGCAACCAAACGCCGCGATCAGCGTATTGCTGCCGCGCAGCAATCACTCGACAGCGCTCAAGAGCGCCTGCAGCGCATTCGTGCAGGTATTGACCAGCTCAATGCCGATCCGTCTTGTAATCTTTCGGTAAAAACACAAATGCAAAGCGAAGCGGTGGTAGAGAAGGCGCACCTCGATAAGGCAAAAATTGACTTAACGCGCATTACAAGCGCAGCGCAAGAAGACATATCCTCAGCATCTGCCCTGGTAGAAAGCTCAAAAAAAGGCGTAGAAGTTGCCGAGGTGCAAGCACGCGCACTTAAACAAAAAGCCGATGCACACAGAAGCGAGTATGAGCGCCTGTATAAAGAGCGCTACGACAAAGAGCAGGCATTGCAAGCAGAAATTACCGCCATGCAAACCACGCTCGAGGCGCTTGATAACGACATAACGAAGGCAACACAAACAATTGCGCAGCAAGAAAAAAAGCTCGACGAAGCACACGACGTGCATGCCACGCCCGAGCTTACAAAAAACTTGCACGCGCAAATTCAGCAAGAAACGCAGCTCGTAGCAGGTGCGAAGGCACGTGCCGAAAAGCTCGAACGTCGCGCGCAAGCAATTGTTCAGCATACGCGCAGGTACCGCCTGATATCCGTACTGTGCATTATTGTGGCAGTGCTTATTGTTATAGGCATTGTGTGGCTTATACGCACGGTAATGCACTAATACGCGGACGGCGCGCCTACAGCCCAACAGTACCTATAGTACCTATAGTACCTATAGTACCTAAAGAACCTACAGCTTACAGCACCTAAAGCATAATCATGGCGTCGCCAAACGACAAAAAGCGATAGTTGTGCTCAATGGCCTTTGCGTACGCATCCATAATTTGATCGCGCGATGCAAACGACGATACCATCATCATAAGCGTTGAGCGCGGTACATGAAAATTAGTAACCATGCAGTCTACAACATGCCAGGTATATCCAGGCATAATGTATAAACTTGTTGTTGCATTGGCGCGCGCAACAATGTCACCATGCCCACATACAGCCGCAGCATCAGGACAGGTTTCAAAGCGCTGTGCGCACACTGGTGGCGCAGCACACGCGCAGGTAGTGTCAAACGCACTTTCAAGCGACCGCACCGACGTAGTGCCAATGGCAATAACGCGTTTACCTGCAGCTTTAGTGGCATGAACAGCATCTACAACATCTTGCGGCACGTGATAGCGCTCGGTGTGCATTTCGTGCTGGGTGGGATCGTCCTCTTCTACCAGGCGAAACGTGTCAATGCCCACCTCAAGTTCAACCGTTTTCCACTGCACGCCTTTTTGTTTAATACGCTCGATAAGCTCATTGGTAAAATGCAGCCCGGCTGTAGGAGATGCCGCCGAATGCTCTTCGTGCATAGAATACACCGTTTGATACTTTTCGGGATCGCCCTCATAGCGCGTAATGTATGGCGGCAGGGGCACATGACCTGCCTTGTGGATGGCGCTATCCAGCGAAAGTCCTGTTGCAGGGGTAAATTTAACAAGCCTGCCACCACGGTTTTCTTCGATAAAATCGAGCATGCGCGCAGTTAACACCACAGGAGCCGAATCGGGTGCGTGAAGGCCGCCTTCGCGATACTCAAGACGCACGCCCGGCTTCATACGACGCCCCGGATTTACCAAGCACTCCCAAATGCTACCCATCGGATCTAAATCTTCGCGACGGCGCAACAGCAGCGTTTCGCAGGTAATGCCCGACGGTTTCTTTTTTCCAATAAGACGCGCAGGTAGCACCCGTGTTTTATTGGCAACAATTAAATCGCCTTCGTTAACATAGTCGATAATGTCAAAAAAATGTTTATGCTCGATAGCGCCCGTATCTCGGTGTAACACGAGCAATTTGCACGAATCGCGCGGTGTTACGGGTGCTTGTGCAATATGGTCTTCGGGTAGTTCGTAATCAAAATCGTCAGTGCGCACGACCACATCTCCTGGTAATTGTGGAATAATAAACAACAAGTTTTTTTGAATTCTGCATTCACATACAATATATGCAGGCTGAACTCATGCAAAGTACGTACACGTACCATTCGTATGCATTTTTGTACATACAACGTACTCATTACACGTACTTATGCATCATACTACAGATGAGGAATTTCTTTATGAGTCACGCAGGTTTTTCTAACAGCGCGCAAGCACCGAGCCGCGCACACACGTCAACCTCCTTCCATGCAGGTACTACTCCTGCGCGGGGGCTTAGTGCCTCAAAGCAGGCGCAGCGCATGACGTTTCCAAAACGTGCAGTTATTACCTGCGGCATGCCCTACGGCAACAAAAATCTACATTTTGGACACATTGGCGGCGTGTTTGTGCCGGCAGATTTCTTTGCACGTTTTATGCGTGACCGCATTGGCGCCGAGAATGTGGTGTTTGTATCGGGCACCGATTGCTTTGGCTCCCCCATTATGGAAGGTCATCGCAAGCGTGAGCAGCAAGGCTACACGGGATCGATTCTCGACTACGTAAAAGAAAACCATAACGCGCAAAAAGCAGCCCTTGATGCGTATGGTATATCGCTTAATTTGTACCTGGGAAGTGGCCTTGAGCCGGCGGCACACATCCATCAAGAGCTTACCTATCGCGTGCTTGAACGCCTGCACAGCCGCGGATACCTCACCAAACGCTCAACCAAACAATTTTTTGACACAACATATAACCAGCTGCTTAATGGTAGACAGGTTATTGGTCGCTGCCCTGTGCGCGGCTGCAAGTCGGAAAAAGCCTACGCCGATGAGTGTGACCTTGGTCACCAATTCGACCCCGAAGAGCTTATAGCTCCTATATCGCAGCTGAGCAATACCACGCCTGAACTGCGCTATGTTGACAACTGGTACTTTGATTTGCCACGTTTTCAGCATGAACTCGAAGATCTATGCACCACCTGGGACAATGACGCCCTAGTACGCGACGTGGTAAGCCAAACTGTACGCGAATCGCTTGCTGCGCCGGTCATGTACATTCAGGACAAATTCCGCAACGCGTTTAATAGCGTTGCAGACACGCTGCCGCAGCATACTGTTTGCGAAGCGCAAAAAGGACAACAATCGTTTTCTGTGTGCTTTGGCAATTGGGAAGATCGCGATTGTGCGCGTGGCATTCTTGAGGACGCTCATATACGGTTTAGAACAGGCAAAACGCTCCTGCCGTTTCGCATTACGGGCAACATTAGCTGGGGTGTAAAAGCACCCACGCTCGAAAACACCGACGGTCTTACTGTGTGGTGCTGGCCTGAAAGCCTGTGGGCGCCTATTTCCTTTACGCAAACAGCGCTTGAGCTCGACAAAGCTCAAACAAATCCGCAGCTATCCACCCATGATTGGAAACAGTGGTGGTGCAGCGACGATAGTAACGTGTACCAGTTTATGGGTCAGGACAATATTTACTTTTATTGTGTGGCGCAACCGGCAATTTGGCAGGCGCTTGATTGGGGCTTAACCAACGACATTCCTGTTGCAAATTATCATATTTTGTTTATGAACAAAAAGGCATCGAGCTCTAGCGACATTAAGCCACCCATGGCAGCCGAGCTTTTGGATTCGTACAAAAACTGGCAATTACGTGCGCATTGGCTCTCGCTTGCACTCGATACTAAAGCCGTGAGCTTTTCGCCCAAGGCCTTTGATACGTCGTGTAGTCATGTTGATAAACAAACCGGCATGCCCGTTGCAGTTAAAGACGACCCCCGCGTAAGCGATCCCGCGCTTAAAGAGACAGCGTTTTTAACGAACATCTTTAACCGCTTGGCACGCAGCTGTTTTTATGGCGCACAAAAGAGCACCAATGGTTGCCTGCCTGGTGTAGATGCCGATGCACTTACAAAAGAAACATGCACGGATGCACTTATTGCATTTGAAACCGAAGCAGGTCTTACGCATGCACACAGCGCGCTCGCACACGCAGAAGAGCTTGTACGCTGGGCAAATAAGCGTTGGGGCGATGACGCAAAGGCGGCTGTCACCGCAGGCGACGACCATGCATACGCCCAAGCACTTGCCAATGCATTTTATTGTTTACGTGCAGGAACGCTCATGCTTCACCCCTGTGTATATGAACAGTGCGAAACCATTGCGCAGATGATGAACTTTGATGCACAGCTGTTCTTCTCGTGGGAATATGCCTTTATTGGACCCTACGAACTTGCACAGTTATGTGGACATCGTGCAGAAGAGCATCAACTGCAGCATATAGAGCCGCGCTTCGACTTTTTTAAGAAAGCGTAAGCGCGCGAAGACGCAGATATAAGCGCACACAACACAATTACAACGAGGAACGTGTTACTCATGAGTATTCAACCAATTTGCATGCATGCCGATGTATGCAACCCTTCACACAACAGCAGCAAGAATGCAGCTACAACAACACCGCTCAGCCGGAGGCGCTTTGTACGCGGCGTACTAGGAGCTGCAACTTCAGTAATGGCGCTCGGTGCAGCGGGCACGCTTTTTGGCTGCAGTGGTGGCGCGCCCGCAAACAATTCTTCAAACCAATCGGACGCGCCCGATGCCGAAAAGCCGAGTTTACTTACAAAACCGCTGGATAATGCCTATAACAAAGGCCTTCACTATGCGGACCTCATCATTGAAAATCTAGGAAGTGTGCGCATACAGCTTAATGCAACGATTGCGCCAATTACCGTAAGCAACTTTGCCGATTTAGCTGAATCAAAATTTTACGACGGCCTTACCTTCCATCGTATTATCAAAGATTTTATGGCACAAGGCGGCGATCCAAAGGGCGATGGAACGGGCGGTGCGCCCCGCAAAATTCACGGTGAATTTAGTAATAATAACGAGGTAAACCCCATTCTTCACAGGCGCGGCACCATATCAATGGCGCGCGGACAAAACCCCGATTCGGCAAGTTCACAATTTTTTATTTGCTTTAAGGACGTACCGTCACTCGATGGCAAATATGCGGCATTTGGCCAGGTAGTAGATGGTATGGATCTGATAGATAAGCTTGCTTCTGTAGCACCAGACGCAAAAGACGGCGCTGTGCCAAAAGACAAGCAACCAAAAATAACATCTATTCGCATGATTGATTAAGCGCACACAAATGCAGCTACGCACGACCAAGGCAGTGTTCTTTAAGTTGTGCAACGCTGTACACAACAACATCTGCACCAGCAGCCTCAAGTTCACCTTGAGGTGCCGTGTTGCCATAATACACGCCAATCGACGCCACATTGCAGGCTTTTGCCGCTTCTATATCGTAGCGCCTATCGCCCACCATTACCACGCGCGCAGGATTTACCCCAAGCGTGCGTATAACCTGTGCAAGTATCTGCGCTTTTGGTTCGTCCTCATCACTCATTTTTCCCCGTGCGCACGAAAAGAGCTGCTCGGCGCCATTATCTTGCAGCGCATGATGCAGCATGGTATTGCGTTTAGAACTTGCAACGCCAAGCAGCACGCCTGCCTTATTAAGCGCCGCCAAAAGCTCGTGCATGCCGTCGAAAAGCGGCCAAGCCTCCACGCCAAGATTAGTATAAATAGCGCGGTATTCTGCGGTAATTTCGCGTGCTTCTTTATCTGAATATCCAAATACAATGCTAAATGCCTGAGGAAATGCAGGACCGATAAGCTGTGCTAAGTCGGCATAGCGCTCAGGTGCCAAGTTATGATGCGCAAGCACGCGCTTTGCAATAGCAATAATTTTGTCTTTTGTATTAGCAAGCGTGCCGTCAAAATCAAAAATAACAGCGTCATACGGCAGCTCATGGCTACTCGCGTATGCAGGCGCATTACCCCTGGTAGAAGGTGCTGATGTTGGTGAAGATAATGAAAAAGTCGTGGTAGATGATGGTTTGGGTGCCGTGGTAAAAGCCATTATGCCGTGTTCCTTTCGCAAATGTGTGCATGCACAGTACACGTGCAATTTTCGCACAAATTAGCGCTGCACACTTTATTTTTACATCAGTTTGGATGAGAATAGAACTGACAATTACCTAACCCATACGAAAGGAATATGCATGGCTCAAGATACAATGACCCTTGTTATTATCCGACATGGCGAAAGCGAATGGAACAAGCTTAACTTGTTTACCGGTTGGACCGACGTAGATCTTACCGAGCAAGGTCACAAGGAAGCCTGCGAAGGCGGTCGCGCGCTTAAAGCAGCTGGTTATGACTTTGATATTTGCTATACGTCGTTGCTTAAGCGTGCTATTCACACACTTAACCATGTTCTCGACGAAATGGACCGAAACTGGCTTCCTGTGTATAAAACCTGGCGCTTAAATGAGCGTCACTACGGTGCACTTCAGGGTCTTAACAAAGCAAAGGCTGCAGAAGAGCACGGTGAGCAGCAGGTTAAAATTTGGCGTCGTTCGTTTGACGTTCAGCCTCCTGCGCTTACCCCTGGCGACGAGCGCGATCCACACACGCAGGACATGTTCCGCGATGTTCCACAAGAAGATCTTCCTTACACTGAGTGCCTTAAAGACACCATTGCGCGTGCATGGCCTTATTTTGAGGAAACCATTAAACCACAAATGTTGGCAGGTAAACGCGTACTTATCGCTGCTCACGGCAACTCGCTACGTGCGCTGGTTATGCAGTTTGAGCACCTTACGCCTGAGCAAATTCTTGAGGTAAACATTCCAACTGGTATTCCATGCGCTTACACGTTTGACAAAGACTGGAATATTTTGGACAAACACTACATTGGCGATCCTGCGGTAATCGAAGCTAAGATTAACGCTGTTGCCAACCAGGGCAAAGCCAAAAAATAGTGTGATGTAATGCGACGTTTGCGCGGATGCGCGCTATGAGCGTTGTACTACCATACTGTGCTGCTACGATGCAGGTACCATGCGGTACCTGCATTTTTTACCCTTATTTACGCCTCCGAAAAAAGTTCAATTAAGGAGTTCAATTAAGACCAGAAACCTGAAAGAACTTCTCCACAAACGAACGTCACAACCCGCTTACAATAACACTATATATCACATAAAAGGAGGCTCATTATGGCAAAAGTTGCTGTAATTGGATGTACACATGCTGGTGTTTTTGCCACCCGCTCAATTTTGCAAGCACACCCCGATTGGCAGGTGCACGTATTTGAGCGCAACGACACCGTATCATTTTTGTCCTGCGGTATTGCATTATGGATTGGTGATCATGTAAGTGATCCACAAAAAATGTTCTACAGCTCTCCTGCAGCGCTTGAAGGCGAAGGCGCGCACGTTCACATGAAAACCAATGTAACGTCGGCAAACGCAAAAACAAAGCACGTATGCTGGGAAGACCTTACTACACACGAAACGTTTGAAGACGATTTTGACTATTTGGTCGTTACCACTGGCTCTAAACCTGTTGTTCCACATTTGCCTGGTATCGACAGCAAAAAAGTGCTGCTATGCAAAAACTGGGATAATGCAAAACAAATTAAAGAAGCATGCAAAGATGCAAAATCGGTTGTTGTTATTGGTGCAGGGTACATTGGCGCCGAGCTTGCTGAACAGCTCAGCGAAACAAACCATGATGTTGTGCTGGTGGATGGTTTTAGCCGCGTACTTGCAAAGAATTTCGACAAAGAAATTACCGATCAAATTGAAAAAGCCTACGTTGATCACGGTGTAACGCTTGCATTGGGTCAAAACGTAACAAGTTTTGAAGAAACCAACGATGGCATTTGTGTTCACACCGAAAAAGGATCCTACACAGCCGATTGCGCTATTTTGGGTGTTGGCTTTTTGCCACGCACCGATTTGTTTGACGGCCAGCTCGATATGATTAAAAATGGCGCCATTCGCGTAGACAACTACATGCGCACATCGGTACCTGGTGTATTTGCTGCGGGCGACTCTGCAACAATTACCTTTAACCCAACCGGCAAAGAAGACTACATTCCTCTGGCAACAAATGCCGTGCGTCAGGCTCTTGTTATTGGTCCAAACCTCGTACAACCCACCGTTGCGTACGCAGGCACGCAAGCAACAAGCGCGGTGCAGCTGTATGAATACTCCATGAGCGCCACCGGTCTTACCAAAGAAGGCGGCAAGGTGCGCGGTCTTGAACTAGAAAGCACCACCGTACAAGAAAACTATCGTCCCGAGTTCATGCTTTCTACCGAGCCGGTATGGGCAACCTTAGTATGGGATCCACGAACACGCGAAATTAAGGGCGCACAGTTCTTCTCAACACACGACGACGTAGCGCAAGCAGCAAACGTAGTGTCGGTTGCCATTGCAAACCACATGACCATCGACCAGTTGGCATCGGTTGATTTGCTCTTCCAACCCAACTTTACCAACCCGGTAAACTACATTGGTTCGGTTGCCATGAAAGCTGCTGCTCAGGCATAGTGTGCGCACGCACAACTACGGACGTACAACTACGGATGCACAACCGTAGACGAGCACGCTACCCGCACTGCAAACGCAAAAAGAAAACCGCTGATCATTGCACAGATGACCAGCGGTTTTTATATACAATCATGTGGCGCGAGCAAAGAAGCTCCGCAAACACGCAGCGCGAAAGCTCAAAGCGTCATTTATGCGCTTAGTTTTTCACCTGCGGCAGCAAGCGCTTCAAGTGCTTCGTCGTCGGGCTCAAGATTTGCGATAACGGTTTCGATAACATTGGCACCTGCATCTTCTGCATTGCTCTTCCAAGTGTCCATCCACTCACCTGTGCCCCAGTCGTATGAACCAAAGAGCACAAACGGCTTGTCGCCGGCCTCGGCAACAACGTCGTTAAACATCTCTTCGAAATCGGGGTCGAGCTCTTCGGCACCCATAGCAGGGCAGCCAAATGCAAATGCATCATAATCTGCTGCCTGGTCGGCGCTAAATGATGTCCACTCAATTGGTTCGCAACCAGCAGCCTCAGCCAATGCGTTTGCCATAGCCTCGGTGTTACCCGTTTGGCTCCAGTAAACAACTGCTACTTTACTCATGTGAATCCTCCCTATTATGTGCGCATGAACGGACAATACATGCGCTTTTAACACCAAAATATACACTGACTATACCCTATATAGTCCCTTCCAAACAGTGTAATGCGTATATCCTACAATATTTTTTTCGTTCATAAAAGTATCTCGTGTGTAATTCTTGTTTAGCCGTAAGGCACGTGAAGGTTACTTGAAGATGAGCACACGCGGGCGTGTAGCGGTTTTTATTCAACATACCACACGGCAACAAAACACCACATAAAACCATATACCATGCACGCACAATGACACACAGCGCGTAATATCTACCGATTACGGAATAGTTATAAAATCACATGATTGCACGCCGCTAAAACAGATAAAGTTATAACGATGTGTCGAACACTTCTCTATGTGTTTTCGAGATTGAGGTGGATATGATTAGAACAGGTATTTTGGGCACGTTGCCAAACGGGCTTCTTGCACATACGTACACACTCATCGATGAAGACGTTTCGGTTACAATCAGCAACTGGGGCGCAACCATCCTTTCCATTAAAACGCCTGATACGTATGGCAATGTTCGCGATATCGCATTGGGTTTTGATAACCTTGCGGGCTACACGGGCAAAAACCCTGCGTTTTATGGTGCGAGCATAGGTCCGGTGTGCAACCGCAGCGATAATGCAGAAATTATATTCAACAATGAAACCTATAAGCTCGAGCAAAACGACGGTCCTACGCTGCAAAATAACCTTCATTCCAGCATTACTCATGGCCTGCATAAACGCTTGTGGGGTGCAAAAATCGACCGTGAGCACAACGCCGTTGTAATGAGTGTATCGCTTGAGAATGGCGAGCTTGGCTTACCGGGCGAGCGTACGTTTACCGCACGATTTGAACTTTCGTCCCTTAACGCCACTCACCAGCAGCTTCGTGTTTCATACACATGCACCACCAATAAACCAACGTTTGTAAATATGACCAATCACACCTACTTTAACCTCGCTGGTCACGACGCTGGATCTGTGCTCAATCACGAAATGCGCATTTACGCCGATAAGTTTTTGCCTATTCGCGAGGACAGTGTTTCGGAAGGCAGCATTCTCGACGTTGCTGAAACGCCGTTCGATTTTAGGCACGCACACGCAATTGGCGATACAATTCATGCGCAAAACATGCAGCTCACCCGCGCGCGCGGCTATGACCATTGTTTTTGCATTAACGGCTATACCAATAACACCACGCTAAGAAGTGCCCTTAATGCACGCGACCCCAAAACGGGAAGACACTTGCACATTGCTATAAGTGCTCCCGGTGGTCACTTTTACACAGGCAACTGGCTCGATGATGAGCATGCAAAAGATGGCGCCAACTACAAGCCGCAAAGTGGTTTTGCCTTTGAGCCTGAGTTTTATCCCGATTGCTCGCATCACCCTTCATGGCCGCAGCCAACGTGCACGCCACAGAAGCCCTATTGCTCAACCATTGTGTATACATTCTCGCATGACATGCTTGATGAGGAAGAAGCGCTGCTGCAAGACAGTATTTATGACATGTAAGGATGCAACAATGATGTAAGGCGTCGCGCGCACATGTATAACCTGGCACATGACGCACCTGGCGCACCACAACCACCACAACCCACCTGCTACAGAAAGGAAACCACCATGCCACAACTAACCCAAACGAAGGAAATTGCAGCTACCGAGCGCGTGTTTAATGAGCATTTTGGCGATAATACCAATGATCGCCGTCTGCACGTACACGCACCCGGCCGCTCAGAAATTGCCGGCAACCACACCGATCACGAAGGTGGGCACGTTATCGCAGGTGCACTTAACGTTGCAATTACTGGTATTTGCGCAGCTAACGGTACCGATACAATTCGCGTTGTGTCAGAAGGCTTCGATCCTTTTGAAATTACCATAGGCGATCTTGATGTTCACGCCGACGAGCACCTTACCACAACAAGTTTAGTGCGTGGCATGGCGCACCAACTGGTTGCAACCGGCAGAACACCACAGGGTTTTGATATTGCAATGACGAGCACGGTTCCTGGTGGAAGTGGTCTTTCGTCATCGGCTGCCTGCGAAGCAGCACTTGGACGCTGCATGGAAGCGCTCTGGGAAGGCCCCAGTATCTCTCCTATTGAACTTGCACTCAGCAGTCAAAAAACGGAAAACGATTACTTTGGTAAACCCTGCGGACTTATGGATCAGCTTGCCGTGTGCTTGGGCGGTCTTGCATTTATGAACTTTGAGGATCCGGCACATCCTCAATTTGAACGCTTAGGGTTCAATTTTGAAGATGACGGCTATGCATTATGCCTGGTAAACGTAGGTAGCGACCATGTTCAATTTACGGATGAGTATGCGGCAGTGCCAACGGAAATGCAGGATGTTGCACGCGCATTTGGTAAGACACGTTTGTGCGAAGTTGAACCTTCTGCATTTAACGCGCGCGTTGTTGAACTTCGCGAGAAACTCGGCGATCGCTGCTTGCTGCGCGCTATTCACTACTGGTATGAAAATGGCTTGGTAGATAGCCGCTGGCAAGCGCTTCAAGCAAACGACATTGCTGCATTTTTGGATCTTACACGCAAATCGGGCGCAAGTTCGGGCATGTACCTGCAAAACGTTTCCACCGCAGGCGCCTATCAGCCAGCCATGCTTGCACTTGGTTTGGCCGAGCATATCTTAGCAGGTAAGGGTGCTATCCGTATTCACGGTGGCGGTTTTGGCGGTTCAATTCAGTGCTTTGTTCCCCTTGCACAAGTTGATAACTTTATTGAACAAATGGATGCATGGTTTGGCCAGGGTGCAGCACTGCGTTATGCCATTGCCGATAAAGGAGCTTATGCACAATGG
This sequence comes from Atopobium massiliense, assembly GCA_900343135.1. Taxonomy (GTDB): domain Bacteria; phylum Actinomycetota; class Coriobacteriia; order Coriobacteriales; family Atopobiaceae; genus Fannyhessea; species Fannyhessea massiliensis. Next base: position 168,986 of record OPYK01000004.1, read on the forward strand.
CTCAACTAACATCCCCCACATCTAGCACAGTTCAAGTTCAAAAGAACGACAAAGAAGTTCAATCTGTACGCGCACGTGCGCAGATTGTACGCGATGTAGAAACGCTCGTCGACTACGCTCTGCTATGTAACCTCATTCAACCCGGCGACAAAATTTGGGCATTTAACAGCATTTGTTCATGTATTGGCGAAGTTGAAGCCGCACCTGAGGAATTGTGGCTTACCACAATAAAGCAGAATGCAAGCGCAGACATAACCATAGACACGTTTCCAATTGAAGCGCATTTAACAAAACTTGCGCAGGTTGCCATTGCAAACCACAAAGAAGAAGACACGCCAAGCGGACGCGATCGTGTTGCAGTGAACATTATTGGCATGCTCATGCCACGCCCAAGCACGGTTTCAGACACGTTTATGCAGCTTATGCACTCAAAAGGTTCGGCTGCAGCGTGCGCGTATCTGTACACGCTTTCATGCCAAACATGCTACGTGCGAAAAGAAGCCATTGCGCGCAACCTTGCATGGACGTCGACCATTGATGGCAATGAACTTGAGATAACAATTAACCTCTCAAAGCCCGAAAAAGATCCAAAAGCGATTGCTGCTGCAGGAAGCGCACCACAAGGTGAGCGCTACCCTGCCTGCCAGCTTTGCATTCAAAACGAAGGCTTTGCAGGACGCAGCGCTGCGGCTGCTGGCGGCGCGCACCCTGCTCGCAATAACCTGCGCATCATCCCCCTTACGCTTGGCGGCGAGCGCTGGGGTTTTCAGTATAGCCCGTATGCCTACTTTAGCGAGCACAGCATTGTTATGAGTGCTAGTCACCGCCCCATGCACATCGATACCTCGGCATTTTCTAATTTACTTGAATTTGTTGACACCTTTGATGCCTACATGATTGGTTCAAACGCCGATTTACCCATTGTGGGTGGTTCAATTTTAAGCCACGACCACTATCAAACGGGTTTGCACGTATTTCCGCTGATGAAAGCCCCTACCAGACGTTGTGTTGCGCTGGCAGGGTATAACGGTGTTGCAGCAGAAGAACTCATATGGCCGCTTAGTACCATTCGCTTAACGGCGTGCTCAAAAGATGAACTTATACGTGCAGCAACGCACGTGCTTGATACATGGAAAGCGTATAACGATCAAGAAGCGGGCGTAGTTGCCTATGATAGCGATGGCACGCGCCACAACACCATAACGCCTATTGCACGTAAGGTGCCGGCATCGTCGATACGCGATGAAGTTGCTGCGATATGCAGCACAGAGCACGATGCCACTGCAGCTCAAACAGTGTATGAACTCTACCTTGCGCTGCGCTGCAACGTTACAAGCAAAGAGCACCCGCTGGGTGTGTTTCACCCGCATGCGGAATATCACCACATTAAAAAAGAAAATATTGGCCTTATTGAAGTAATGGGACTTGCAATTTTGCCAGCGCGCCTTAAGAGCGAGCTGCACGATTTGTGCGATGTGCTCGAAACTGCGCAAAACGAAGGCCTGTTTAATAAGGCTGCGCACGAAAACGCTGACGCAAACACTGATGCAGAAACGCAGGCACACGTAGCAGCAGATACGGTGTATGCCCGCTGCATAGAAAAACCAAGCTGCAACCTCCATGCAGCGTGGGCACGCGACATTGCAACACGCATTTACCACAAACGGCAAAGCGAGCATAAGGCAGCGTATTCGCGAGATGAGCTTGAGGCTCTTCTTCGAGAAGAAACGTCGCAGGTATTTTGGGATGTACTCGAAAACGCTGGCGTGTTTAAGCTAACGTCTGATGGCTTTGCGCAATTTGATGCGTTTGTTGATGCAGTAAATAAGTAGGCAGTGCTGCTGGCAGACAACGCGCGCGTGAGCGGTGCTGCGTGATGCATACCAACCACCGTATGCACAATATACTAATGCAGGTAGACACCAATGGCATCTACCTGCATTTTTATTACCGCATAATGCTAACAACACGCTCATGCACGTGCTGCTTCACAAACGCCCTGCTCCACAAACGTGCACGAACAGAAACAGCTTATTTTCCGTACGCGGTTAGCGCAGCAAGCACGGCGTCTTTATTTGCATCAATAAACGCAGCTTTACCAGCGATAAGCGTAATGTCCATATCAATTTCGCGACCCAAGCCTGGCTGCGGACGTTTTGGCTCAAAGAATTCGGTAAACTCGGCAAGGCGCTCATGCGTATGGAACGCGCGGGCTGTTGCCTCAATAAACATCGTAAACTCCATGTCGCCGCCAACCGTTGCCTCAAGCCACTGCCAATTGGTGCGCAGCCAATTCCACGCAAGCTGCTGCGCATCATCGTTATCAAGAAGAAGCGCATACCACAGGCGCAAATCTTGCGGCTTAATAATATCCGCGCAGATAAACGCCTTAAGAATCGATTCAATGTGAGCGGTGTTTTTGCTGGCACACACGGCAGCGCACACATCGCTCTTAAAGTGTGCATCAGCTGTGTGCTGGTAGGCATCCATAAGCGCGCCAAAAAGCTCGTCGTTGCCATAATGCTGCACTTCATTTTTAAGCACAAGCGCACGAACATCGGCGCACAGCTGCAAAAGTTCGGTTTTATGATCCACATACATATCGTGAAGTGCGCAAATAGTGTCCTTATCCTGGCCATACAGCGCCATCGCAAGTGCACATGGACGCGTAAGCGCATCGTCAACAGGCTCGCCTTCGCGCGGGCTTACCCCAAGACGCGCAACGCTCTCATGCGCAAGCTCGCGTGCATATGCCTGGAGCTGCTGCTCGTGCGCAGATCCGCTTTCAACAAAGCTGTCAAGCGTACGTACAAGCTCATGAATGCTGCGCTGCACAATGTACGAGGAGCTGTGTGCAAGCGTGCGCGCAAGCGGCATACACGCAGCCAGCGATACCTTGCCTGCTTTTGCAAGAAGCTGCATGTCCTGCAACAATTGGAGCTGGTCGATGTGAGAAAGTGTATCGATGTGCTGGGCAATATCAGAAAGAAGTGCATCGTCGTAGTGAATTACCGCATGCGTGTTGTTGCCCACGTTAAGACGTAAAGGCGTGCCGGCCTGTGCGCGGGTTTCTTTGTAGGAATTAATGCTGCAGTGCTTTTCGCTCATAATAGCAGGCACAACGTCCCAGTTAGACGCTAGCGGAATTTGCCAGAGGCGCTGCTTGTCCTCATGCTCTCCAATGAAGAATTGCTGCTGCTCAATCTGAACGGTATCTTTCTCAAGACGTACAGAAATAACGGGGTAACCAGGCTGCTCAAGCCACGTTTCCATAATGGCGCCCACGTTAAAACCGCTCGCCTGTTCAAGCGCGTGCCACAAATCGGCACCCTCGGCATTACCATATCCGTGAGCCTCAAAATAGGCTTTAAGGCCGTTACGCAGCGCTTCATCACCCACAAGCGCACGCACCATAACAAGCAGGCGCGCACCTTTGGCGTACACGATAGCACTGTCAAAAATCGCATCGATTTCTGCCGGATCTTCAACCATTACGTGCACCGACTGCACACCATCGGTTGCATCGCGGGCAAGTGCCAGCGGCGGCTCCGATGCCTGGAAGGCCTCCCAAATTTTCCACGTAGGCTCAAGCGCGTCGATAGCCACGTACTCCATCATATTGGCAAACGACTCATTAAGCCACAGGTTATCCCACCATTTCATGGTAACAAGGTCGCCAAACCATTGGTGCGCAAGCTCGTGCGCAATAACGTTCGCCACACGCTGCTTGTTTGGCAGCGAGCTGTTATCGGGGTCGAGCAGCATGTACGCCTCACGATAGGTAACCAAACCCCAGTTTTCCATCGCACCCGCCGAAAAATCGGGCAGCGCAATTTGGTAGGAATGCTCAAGTGGATAGGGCGTGTGGTAAAAATCTTCGTAAAAATCAATGCAGCGCGTTGCAATGTCAAGGGCAAAGTCGAGCTCTTTTGGCTGGTGTGCTTTTGTTGAGAATACGCCAATCTCAACACCGCTGGCAGTGCGTGCAAACTTAGACTGCAACTCACCTAGCGCAAATGCAAGCAGGTAGGTTGACATGCGCACCGTTTGCTTAAACGTGTGAATGCCGTTTGTGCACGACACTTCGGGCTGATTTGAAATAACGGTTTCGCCTGGTTTTTCGTCAAAACGAATAGAAAGCGTAAACGTTGCTTTTGCACTCGGCTCATCAACACACGGAAATGCTTCGCGCGCAAAGGTGGTTTCGAATTGAGTGCTTACCAGCTGTTTTTTAACGCCATCGTGCGTGTAATACGAAGGATAAATGCCCATCATCATATCGGTAAGAGGAGCGCTAAAGGCAACGTCAATCTGCGTGGCGCCCGTGGTATAGCCTTCGATGGTAAGGGTTTGAGTGTCATCGGAGCTGGTATACGTGCAGGCTTTGCCATCTTGCTTAACGCTCGTAATGGTAAGGTAGCGCTGGTTGAGCGCAAACGTTGAGGTATTTGCCGTACCTGTGATGTGTACTTCGCCCGAAAAACGCTTTGTTTCTCGGTTTATGTCGAGAAAAATATCGTAGTGTTCAGGAACAAACGCATCTAAGAGCCGCTGTGGTGTGGACATGGAGCACATTCCTTTCGTAGTATGTGTGTGGATGCATCACGTCCGCGCAGCTGTACGGGGTTGCATGGCTGTGCAGATTTGCCTGGCTAGCACGTGCATGATGCAGCGCTTCTATTGTAATAAATATGCATACAGCGCTGCATACCGTTAAGAAAAATTCAATAAATGCGCTGATATACGCAGGGTATGTAAATTTTTATTCTGGCGCAGCAACGCGCACATCAAAATACAAACCGCATTTCTGTACCTTGGCCAAGCTCACTTGTTACATCAATTGTTGCCGAATGAATATCGGCTATATGCTTTACAATCGCAAGACCCAGCCCGGTGCCTCCCGTTTGGCGGGCGTGCGACTTATCCACACGGTAAAAGCGCTCAAAGATACGAGATTGCTCAGCGGCCGGAATGCCAATGCCGGTGTCTTTTACCACCACTGTTGGCCTTGTATGCTCAATAAGAACCCGCACGCTCACGCTACCAGCCTCTTTGTTATACGTAAGCGCGTTTTGAATTAAATTTTCAAGCATTTCACACAAAAGCGCGTAGTTGCCCTGCACGCGCACCGATATGCCGCTGCACGTTAACTGTAAGCCCCGCTGCGCGGCAATGGGCTGCAACGCCTGCGTAGTTTCGCGTGCCAACATAAGCAAATCAACTTCTTCAAACGTACGCGGAAATTCGGGACGATCAAGCTCAGATAGACGAATAATGTCGCACACAAGCGACAGCAGCCGATGCGAATTTTCCCTGATTTGCGCAGCTACATGCACAGCTTCTTCTGCATCAACCATCTTATTTTCGATAAGCTCGGCATACCCGCTGATTGCCGTAATGGGTGTTTTAAGCTCGTGTGTTACATTTGCCGTAAAATCTTGACGACTCTTTGCAGCAAGAAGAATTTTTTCGTGCTGCTCGCGCATTGTTCGTATAAAAGGTTCCAGCTCTTTATACACTGGCGTTGTGGGCGGCAAATCGTAACTTTTTGCAAGAGCATCGAGGTGTTTAAGCACGTCACGGGTAAGATACCTACCTACAAACACACAAATAAGAAACACAACCAAAACAATGGCTCCAACAATGGGCAGCGTGGCTAAAAAGATGTCGGCAACAGTTTGCACATGCATAGAAAGGCGAACGATAGTGCCGTTATCCAGCAGCACGGCATAGTAATAGGTATCACAATGTGACGTTGCAGAATGACGCGTGCTTTCACCTTGGCCTTTATGAAGCGCGTCTTGAATTTCGGGTCGATTAAGATGGTTTGTCATTGAGTGCTCGTCAACATCATTATCAAATAACACCTGGCCATCTGTACGTATCCACGTCATGCGCAAATTATTGGTATCAAGCGACCCATACAGGCGCTTAAGCGATGATGCATCCTGAGCGTGCGTTAATACATCGTTTGTGCAGATAAGGTGTGCCTCAACACGGATATCGTGTTTGATTTGCTCAAAAAAGATGCGGTAAAATACGCCCGTTAGTGCACACGTACACAACACGAGCGCTAAGCACGAAATAATGGCCACATGCAGACTGATTTTCTTTTTCATAGCACTACCCTACAGAGGTGGTATCGTTTGATTTTACGCAATACCCAACGCCACGTACCGTTTGCACGTAGCAGGCGGCATCACCGAGCTTTTGCCGCAGCGTTTTAATATGCATGTCAACCGTTCTGCTTTCGCCCTCATAATCAAAGCCCCACACCGCTTGCATAAGCATGTCACGTGTAAACACCAGTCCCTCGTGCAACATAAGATAGTGCAGCAAATCGTATTCCTTGTGCGTTAGATTAACGGGCTCATCGTGGACGCACACAAAATGACGCGCGGGATCGAGCATAATTGCACCTACACGGCACATTGAGTACTTATCGGCAGGCATTTGTGCAGGTGTTTGTGCACGACGCAAGAGTGCGCGGATACGGGAGAGCAACTCCATAACGGAAAATGGCTTGCGAATATAATCGTCCGCACCGTTATCGAGCCCGCGTATCATATCCATTTCGGTGGTTTTTGCAGTAAGCATAATAATTGGAATGTGCGACCATTGGGGATTGCTTCGTAAGGTTCGCGTAATAGCGTTGCCGTCGGCGTCGGGCAGCATAATGTCGAGTAAAATGAGCTGCGGTGTGCGTGTTTTAAGCGCAGCAAAAAAATCGGCAGCACACGAGAAAGCCTGCACGTCATAATTGCTATTTTTAAGGGCAATGAGTTCAATTTCTTGAATACTTACATCGTCTTCAACAACATAGATACACTCCATCGACACACTCCATGCTCGTACATACTCACGCTCTAACCAAACCTAACCAAACCGCCCCATAACGTAATCGGCACAGCGCTCATCATGAGGCTCATAAAACAGCTGGTAGGTGCGGTTAAGTTCAACCATCTCACCCAAAAGGAAAAACGCTGTATAGTCGGACACACGCGCCGCCTGCTGCATATTGTGCGTAACAATAACAACAGTATAGTGTTCCTTAAGACTTACGATAAGCTCTTCAATTTTAGCAGTTGATATGGGATCGAGCGCGCTTGTTGGCTCATCCATAAGCAGCACTTCTGGCTCAACGGCAAGCGCACGCGCAATACATAAACGCTGCTGCTGGCCGCCTGAGAGGCTGAGTGCCGAGTCGTGTAGATGGTCTTTTACCTCGTTATAAATAGCCGCGCGCTGCAAGCTTTGCGTAACAATGGCATCCAAACTGCTCTTTTTGGTAATGCCGTGCACACGCGGGCCATAGTCAACGTTGTCATAAATGCTCATTGGAAAGGGATTTGGCTGCTGAAACACCATGCCAACACGCTTACGCAGACGCATAAGGTTACACGTTGGCGCATAAATATCCTCGCCATCAAGAAGTACGTTTCCGCTGATACGCGCCATGGAAACCGTGTCGTTCATCCTGTTAAGGCAGCGCAAAAATGTACTTTTACCACAACCCGAAGGTCCAATAAGCGCAAGTACGCTGTGATTGTAAATGTCGAGCGTAATGTTTTGGAGCGCATGTGTAGCCCCGTAATACATATTGAGATTAGCAATATGCATTTTTGTGGATGGCTGCGCACATGGCGCGGGAGCTTCTTGCACAGACGACGCTAAACTTTGAACTTTCTGCGCTCCTGAATGCGTGTCTTGCGCACATGTTGGTTGTGTTTTTGTAAAGAATGTCATACGATTTGAACCTTTCTTAGGCTGCTTTTATGCTGAAAGAAAGCGTATAGGCAGGCAGTACTACGAAGTTTGCAGAGTTCTTGAACTGGTGCGCGCTATAAGCGCGTGAGTTGCCACATTGATAAGCAGCGTAAACACAAGAAGAATGCAAGCGATGCCAAATGCTGTTGTAAAATCACCCTGACTTGTAGCACTTAGATAAAGCTGCACAGTGAGAGTTCCACCCGATGCAAACAATTTTGAAAAGAGCGCACCTATGCTGTGCGGCAGGAGTTTTGCACTCCCCGCTGTAAAGAGCAGCGCGGCCGATTCGGCAACAATGCGGCCAAGCGCCAAGATAACGCCCGTTACTATAGACGGTGCTGCCACGGGTAACAAAATGGTGCGAATAGTATGCCATTTACCTGCACCTAAGCCAAAAGCGCCAAGCTTATAGCCCTGGGGCACACACGCAAGCGCCTCTTGCGTATTGCGCGTAATAAGCGGAAGAACCATTAACACAAGTGTTAGTGCGCCGCACAAAAGACTATATCCAAGCCGAAGGACTTGTCCAAAAAATAGCATGCCAAATAAACCAAAAATAATAGAAGGAATGCCGGCAAGAACATCGGTAGCAAAATCTATAACGCGCACGAGCCTTTTGTTGCCCGCGTATTCTTGCAGGTAAATGGCACTACCAACGCCGAGAGGTACAGCGATAGCAAGTGTTGCCACAACAATGATAATCGTATTGATAATATTTCCTGCAACGCCTACCGTACCTTTACGCAAAGACGTACTGCAGGTAATAAATTCGAGATTAAGGGCAGGCAATCCCTGCGACAGCACATAGCCAATCATGCCTACCAGCAAAAGCACAATGAGTGCTGCTGATACATACACAAATGCATATACGGTGAAATCTGTAGCTTTAACAGCAAGCTCGTGTGACACGTGTGGTGTTCGCACGGCAGTGGGTACGTGGATGTTGGTAGGCGCACAGACAGTGTTATTCTCCATAGCAATGCTTCTTTCGTTTTGTGAGTAGTACGATGCTATTTATGCAGATAATAAACGCATACAGTACAACACCTACAGCAAACAGTGCTTCTTTATGAAGCCCCTGCGCATAGCTCATTTCGCTTACCAGCTGGGTTGTGAGCAGGCGCACCGAAGCAAACGGAAAAGGCAGGTTAACGCCACCACCAGCCACCATGCTAATTGCCATAGCTTCACCAAGTGCTCGACCAACGCCTAACACAACTGCTGCAAAAATACCCGATTTAGCTGCAGGGTTAACAACTTTTATGATTGTTTGTATGCGCGTAGCGCCGAGTGCATACGACGAGGCACGAAGCAATGCAGGTACCGAACGAAGCGCCGACACACTCATGCCTATCATGGTTGGAAGCACCATAACCACAAGCACGCATATGCACGCAAGCATATTAGAACCACCGGAATATTGATGCGCTGGATTATTGTTGTATATGACGAGCTCAGCACGGTACAGCAAAGGGCACAGCACAACCATTCCCACCAAACCATATATTACGGAGGGAATTCCAGCTAACAGCTCTATAAAGCTACTTACGATTGCTGCAATACGCGCAGGTGCAAGCTCCGTTATGTAAATTGAAACGGCGATGCTCAACGGCAAGCCAATACAAACACTTACTGCCGTTGCAAGTGCTGATGCAAGAATGATATAGCCTATACCAAATGCAGGTGGATTTGTTGTTGGACTCCACTGAACACCGCACAACATATTGCCAATACCGATGTGCATAAGTGCTGGCAGACCGCTTATTAAAATGTATATGCTTATTGAGGCAACCGCGAGCACCGCGATACACGCGCACGCTGCGCACACAGTTTGAGCAGCATGTTCTTGCGCATGTTGTTTTTGATGCAGAAGCATGTGTCACCTTCTACTATGCAGCTGCGTCTGACTTAGCTGGCATAACACCGGCGCGTTTTATAGTTTGTATACCTTCGTCAGATTTGATGTATGAAAACCAGGCTTGTACCAGCGCCGATTGTTCGGATACCGCTCCTTTAGTAGCCATAATAAACGGACGCACAAGCGGATACTGCTGCGAAGCAATAGTGTCTGCCGTTGGAGCTACACCATCAAGTACGAGCGCGTTTACCGAGTTAGAGAGCGCATCGAGCGAAATATAGCCAATTGCACCTGGTGTTGACGCTACTTTTGCAAGGACAGCTCCTGTTGAATCAAGCTCTTGAGCATACACGCAGCTATTTTTAACATCAACAAGCTCTTCAAATGCACTGCGAGTGCCCGAAGCATTTTCGCGACCGATGACCACAATAGCTGCATCTTGTGCACCTAAATTCTTCCAAGAAGTAACCGACCTCGTAAAAATTTGCTTAAGTTGATCTTTTGTAACGCTTGTGCAGGTATTCGCCTTGTTAACAACCACTGCAATACCATCGAGCGCCACCACATTGCCAACAATGCCCGAGGTTTTTTCGGCTTGAGAAAGTTCGCGCGAGCTATTAGCGATGTCGCACAAGCCATTAGTAAGCGACTCGATGCCAGCGCTTGAGCCTGTGTATTCAACCGAAACGTGCACGTTGGGGTATGTATTCATGAAACCTTCGCTCAGCGCTTCGCACACCTTTTCCATTGACGTGCTACCAGCAAGCGAAATATTTCCTTGCAGATTTGAGCTAGAAGTATCCGCAGTGTTCTGATTGGTTGTTGAGCATGCTGTTAATGCTAGTCCAGCAGCGCTGACCAATAGACTGGCTCCCAGGCGGCATACGTGACGGCGAGTAATATAGTGTGTCGTATAGTGTGACATGTGTTCTCCTACTTGTTTTGTTGCTGCGTTATGACGTTACACTGCACGCAGCTTGGACTTCTGTGTTTATCTTTATGCTACTAAGCACGTGTAAAGTGCAGGAATTCATTAGGTAAAATTTTGGTAAAGTTGCGCAAGAAAAACGCTGCGCAAATAGCAAAGTTGGTGCTTGTACATAACAGAAGTTGCTGCATAAACTCAAAAATGTGTAATTGTTATTGCAGGTTCCTTGTCAATAGATTTAAGGAAATAGTATAAAATATTAGCAATATCAACACATAAGACAAGATTTCTGCCTTGTCTGACGAAATCATCTATATGCAAGTTAGGAGCGCTATGAAACGTCGTGTTTTAGCACTCATTGCCTGTGTGGTGGTTTGCAGCGCATTGTTTGCTCTTTTCTATTTCTTTAAGCCCGCAAATACTATGAGTGCCCAAGACTTTAGTACTAAAGGACAAGCACTTGCCATACAGCTAAATAGCATTTACATTGCAGGTGACACGAGTCTTACTCCAAAAACTGGATACATGGTACTTGCTGATCCTTCGGGCAATATCCGTGCATTTCAAAGTGGCAAGATGGATTCTGCAAAACCCATATGGACACAAGCTGGCATCTTTTATGGTGGTTCTAAGCATGAGTTTTTTACCAATGAAGATGGCACCAAAGCTCTTTCTCGTGATATCACGCCACAAATAGAATATGCCCGCTATCCACGTAACAACGGGCAAGGGTCTATAACATTCTATGGAGAGGGAGGGACTCCTGAAGGCTACAAACAGCCCGTTCTATTAGGGGATTCAGAAAAAACCGAAAGTATTGATGTACATGGTGCATATATGAGTATGGGAGTGTGTGAAGATACACTCTATGCGGTGACACAAACTAAATACGCTCCTAATCTTTTTGACCAGGCAAAAGAAAACTACCAAAGCCATGCCGGTGTATCAGATGAAGAACTTGCAAAGATAGAAAACTTCGACGTTTTAGTTCAGGTCTATCCAGCAAATCATCCTCAAAACCCACAGGTACTTGAAAGTATCCCATACCGTAGGGGCATTGTACATGCTCATACATGCTATCAGCGCCTACATGACAGCATCTATCTTTTAAGTTTTAAATTTGATTATCCAGAAGCTGAACCTGGTGACGGTAAGGATCCTAGAGCAGGGCACGCTGTTTTAGAGGAGTGGAACCTTAAAGATCATTCATATCGCATAATTGATGTAGTAGATAAGAAAGGTAATTTTATTGATTTAAATCAAGGAGTTTGCAGAGGAAGAGGTATCTTACATGACACCAAATGTTATTATCTCTTACCTGGTGCCAACGTGTACTCAATTGACATAACAACAGGTGTTGGTGAACATCTCTATACGTTCGAAGATCTTCCTGATGGAAAAGAATATATTGATTTTGATATAACGCCGTCTGCGGTGTATTGTCTTATAAGTGGAAAGGACAAAAATGATCCTCTCGATTTTTCACGGTATGTATTTAAAACCGGCACATACGAACACCTTTTTGATGTAAGTAGCTTAGTCGAATATCGTAAAAATAATGTACGCATTAGTGGCATTGCCGTAAATCCCTTATGGGAGGAATCACTGAATGTGCAGGCAGGTTCCTAAACTGATTTGTGGTTTTGACACACATAATACAGGTGTTGATCTTATAAAAGATGGCTTTCCTGTAATGGGAGAGCCATCTTACTTTTTCCTTCTTGTTATTTGTGTAACGCGTACACATGTATTCCCACAAAAAAATTGCCGCTATGCAGGTGCACTGCGGCAACAGTAATTGCTCTTCTGACTTCTTTTTGTTGGAGCGAGAAAACCAAGCTAGATGCACGAAAGCAGGCGCTAAAGAGCTGTTTTGATTTGGAGTTTCGCTTTAGCGCACTCCAAAATCAAAACTGCGTGCGCCTGCTTTGAATACATAAACCTATTTCTTAGGAGCGGCGTACCACTTGATTTCCTCTTTAATCCAGCCGTCTTTCACCATCTTTGCAATCTCGTCTGGATCTGATGTGTAATGGTGGTAGTACTTCTTTGCATACGGGTTGTACATGCTGTATACAGGCACAGTGC
>OPYK01000006.1 GCA_900343135.1 Atopobium massiliense
ACGCCGCTCCTAAGAAATAGGTTTATGTATTCAAAGCAGGCGCACGCAGTTTTGATTTTGGAGTGCGCTAAAGCGAAACTCCAAATCAAAACAGCTCTTTAGCGCCTGCTTTCGTGCATCTAGCTTGATTTTCTTGCCACAACAAAAGCAGACTGAAGAGCAATGAGTGCACTGCCTTGCAAAACCCGCAAGGCAGTGCGTTTTTATGGGTTGCGTTCAGCCGTGTCGTTGGTGCGCTGCGAGTACAAAGTCAATATTTTTACCGAAAAAATTACTCGCACCGCTTAAGCATAAAACTGGTTAACAAAGGGAACATGCGCGGAGCACTGGTTTTAATAAAACACAACGTAAAGGTATGTATTCGCACATACCTCTTTCTTTGCAATGTTGCGCTTACCGTCGTTTTACTACCGCTCGCGGGTTCGTAATAATCCTTAACGAAAAATGCTCCTCGTCGTACTAAACTATACATGTGGTTACAACCACTTGCGGATTTGAGCCGCGTTTGAGACGAGTTTGACCCGCATTACAGGTGCACGCGCAGCTGCATGCGCGCACACGTAAAGCTAGTTGGAGGACACTATGGTTGGTTGCGTTATTACAGGTCACGGCGATTTTGCTACGGGTATGCTTTCCGCGCTTACGATGATTGCGGGCGATCAGCCATGCATTCAGGCCGTTCCGTTTCACGAGAACGCTGCCGCCGAGTTTCCCAGCACGCTGCAATCCGCTATTCACGCAGCCATCAACCAGTACGGATCGGTGATTGTATGCTGCGATCTTGTTGGCGGTTCGCCGTTTAATCAAACTGTTCTCGCTGTACAAAATTTGCCCGCCGAAGTTGTTGCCGGCGCCAATTTGCCCATGTTGCTTGAGCTTACATCTATGCTCGACACAGCCCAGCTAAACGACCTTGCAGAAACGGCTCAGGAGGCAGGTGCAGCGGGCGTGTATCGCGTGGGAGCCGAAATGCTCAAATCGTCCAATGACAGCGCATCTTCCCAGGATACCGATAGCGAAGAGGACGGCATTTAATGAGCGACGTGTTTCCTACAGCGTTTTTAGCGTCGTGCCTTGCGCTTGCCATCTTGCTTACCATTTGCTGCGCTGTTGTGTTTTTTGTTATGAGCAGAACAAACAAGAAGCAGCAAAAAAAGTTTGTTGCTGTTCAGCAAACGCTCCAAGTTGGCCAAAAGGTAACTATTATTGGCGGCATTTATGGTGAGATTGCAGCTATCAGAAAAGATACCTGCGATATTAAAGTTAAGTCGGGAGCGGTGCTTGAGGTTGATAGAAGTATGGTGCAAGCACAGCGTACAGATGCGCACGTCAAGCACGCGTAGCACGTGTAGCAAGCACGCGTAGCACCTGGCACAAAAAGACAGCACGTAGCGCCTAACCCGCCGTATCTACATTTCATTTGGTTACAAACGTCACGAAAGGGTGATTGCAATGGCAGAACCAAACATTGTTTTAGCACGTATTGATAATCGTTTAATACATGGACAAGTTGCCACGCAATGGAACTCATATGTTGGAGGCAACCTTATCCTCGTTGCTAACGACGAAGTTGCTTCAAACAAAATGCGTCAAAACCTTATGGATATGGCAGCTCCTGCGGGCGTTGCAACGCGTTATTTTACGCTCCAAAAAACGATTGACGTTATTCACAAGGCAGCAGCTCGCCAGCACATTTTCCTCGTTATTGAAACGCCGGAAGACGCACTTGCGCTGGTAGAGGGTGGCGTGCCTATTAAATCGCTTAACATTGGTAACATGCACATGTCGGAAGGCAAACGTCAGGTTGCAACCAGCGTTGCTGTAGACGATAAGGATGTTGCCGCGTTCAAAAAGCTCCAGGAGCTTGGCGTTGAGCTTGTTATTCAGCGTGTACCAACCACCGCTGTAGAAGATTCAGACAAGCTCTTTAGTTAATTTTGGCCTTAATGCATATGTCTGCCGTGGGGAGCAGCGTATGTTGGCATAACAAAACCCTGTGCGCACGTTTTGCGCACGTCGTGCAACACGTATGCACATGCATATGGGGCATCATGCCTCGGTACATAGGATAAGTTGAAAGGAGGAGCACAGATGGAATACTCATTTATTCAGGTAGCGTTGGTATTTATAGTTACGTTTATTGCAGCTATCGACCAATTTAGTTTTCTGGAGTCGCTGTATCAGCCACTGGTAACAGGTTTGGTAATTGGCCTTATTTTGGGCGATGTAAACACCGGTCTTATCGTTGGTGGTACGTATCAGCTGATGACCATCGGAAATATGCCCATTGGAGGTGCACAACCACCTAACGCTGTTGTAGGTGGCATTATGGCAGCAGTGTTGGCTATTTCACTACATTTGGATCCGAACATTGCCGTTGCTACCGCAATTCCATTCTCACTGCTTGGCCAGTATGGCGTAACTCTTATCTTTACTCTTATGTCCCCACTTATGAGTAAAGCGGATCAATATGCTCATGACGCAAATCCACGCGGCATCGAGCAGATCAACTACCTTTCAATGGGTTTGCTTGGCCTTGTCTTTGGCCTGGTTGTAACCTTGTTCTTCGTAGGTGGTGCAGCAGTTGGACAATCGGTTGTAGACTCCATTCCAAAATGGCTCTCCAACGGTCTTTCCGCAGCAGGTGGCATGATGCGTTTTGTTGGTTTTGCTATCTTGCTCAAGTTCATGATGAACAAAGACATGTGGGCATTCTACTTCCTTGGCTTTGGTGTAGCGCTTATCGTAACCAACATCCCTGCGCTCAGCACACCAGCATTGCTTATCTTGGCAATGATTGGTTTCGGTATTGCATACTGGGACTACCAGCAAAATACCGAGCTTAAGGGAACCATGGTAGCGGCTGCTGATGGAGGTGAAGAAGATGGCATCTAATGAGCAAACTACATACAAAAATTTGAATGAGGGACCAACTCTTGATCAGCGTACCCTCAACAAAATGGCGTGGCGTTCATGCTTCTTACAAGCCTCTTTTAACTATGAGCGTATGCAGGCAGCTGGCTGGCTGTACTCAATCTTGCCTGGTTTGGAACAAATCCACACCGACAAAGAAGACCTTGCAACGTCCATGGGTCACAACATGGAATTCTTTAACATCCACCCGTTCTTGGTAACGTTTGCTATGGGTGTTATCCTCTCCATGGAGCAAAAGAAAATCGACATTCCTACCATCCGTGCAGTCCGCGTTTCTCTTATGGGCCCGCTTGGTGGTATTGGTGACGCACTCTTTTGGATGACATTGGTACCTATCACCGCAGGTATTGCTTCTAACATGGCTATCTCCGGCAGCATTTTCGGACCTATTTTGTTCCTGCTCATCTTTAACATCGTTCAATTTGCACTCCGTTTTGGTTTGATGAATTGGTCGTACAAGATGGGTACACAGGCCATCGACTCCTTGATGGCTCACATGAAGGCGTTTACCCGCGCAGCTTCAATCCTTGGTGTATTTATTGTTGGTTGCCTTACTGTATGCATGGGCGGCACCCAGCTTAAGCTTGCATTGCCTAACGGTACTACCGAAAGCTATGTTGCACACAAGGCTGTTGTAGCCAACAAAGACGTTGCCTCCTTTGATGTTATTAAGAAGGCCGACGACGGTATTACGCTTATTGGTACCAAAGATGCCCAAGGTAAGGCATTGAAGGGCCAGGACGAGAAGGGCGCACCTGCTCAGGCTGGTGCTAAGGATCTCGGTAATGGTATGAGCGAAGTTACCTACATGGAAAAGGTTTCCAAGCCTGTTACCGTAGACTTTGCAAAGATTCTCGACAGCATTTGTCCTAAGCTTGTTCCACTCGCAATTGTTATGCTGTTGTACTATCTGTTTGCCTACAAGCGCTTTACGCCAATGAAGGGTATTATTTTGGTACTCATTATTGGTATTTTGGGCGCAGGTCCATTCGGCCTTTGGCCAAACATTTGGGGCTAACGCTCCGTCCGTATTCTTAACGCGGATACATCTAAAGGAGCGTGCAGTGTATGAGAATATCTCGTAGCTGTGCGCTCCTTTTGTCCATGTATACAGCTAAGTCGTGCGTAGCGTGTGCGTTTTCATGTGTGTGATTAGGTTTTTTGTTGTTATGAGGGGTATTGAGTATGAGTATAACTTCACGTCAGCAACCGCTATACAGCCAGCTCGTTGATACTATTCGCGAAAAAATTGATAACGATATGAAACCCGGGGATTTGCTGCCATCTGAGCGTGACCTTTCGGTGAAGTATAACCTCTCACGTACAACGGTGCGCCTTGCTTTGGCTGAGCTTGAAGCTTTGGGCGTGGTTGTGCGCAAGCACGGTAAAGGTACGTTTGTATCCGACATGACCAACGAGGCAGCAAACCTTATTTCGGCATATAGTTTTACCGAAAAAATGAAAGAGATGGGGCGCGTACCGGCAACGCGTATTCTCGACTTTAAAATTATGCCCGCCAAGCGCAATATTGCCGAAAGTTTGCACATATCCACCGGGGCAAATGTGTACATGGTAAAGCGCCTGCGTCTTGCTGACAAAGTGCCCATGATGATTGGCGTGAGCTATTTGCCGTTAGAGCTGTTCCCCAACCTTAATTTGGATAAATTGGTTGAGCAACCACTCTACGACTTGCTTGAAAAGCAATACAACCAGGTAATCCATATTGCTAATGAAGAATGCTCGGCAAGCATAAGTCGCCCCGATGAAGCGCGGCTGCTGTGCATTGAAGAGGAAGTGCCCGTGCTGCGTATTCTGCGCACCACGTTGAATAACCGCGGGCAAATTATTGAGTACACGCGCGCTGTTGCACGTGGCGATAGGTTTAAGTATTCGATTTCGCACGTACGCGCGTAGGCTGTAGCGCTGTCGTGTTGGTTGTGTGAGATTGGCGCGTAATGCCAATTTAGGGTTCTGGCGGGCTCGATAGTGGTATGATACCAGTAGTGGTTTTCGCAGGTAGTGCGGGTAGCACAGGTTGGAACATCAAACGAAAGAGGGTTAGGTATGTTCGAAAAACAAGAGGACGAACTTGTTCGTCTTGGCGCACAGATTACAACAAAAGAAATTTATCAGCAGCCCGAGTCGTGGCAAAAAACGTATGACATTTATCGTGAGCAAAAAGATGCCATTTGCGCGCATCTTGCCAAGGCTGTTAAAGAAGCTGCAGGTAAACAGGTTCAAATTATCTTTACTGGTGCAGGCACCTCAGCGTATGTAGGCGACACGCTTGTTCCATATCTGCGTGCCATGGGCGATAGCAGCTTGTACGAATTTTCTGCGCGTGCTACCACCGATATTGTGTCGGCACCATATGATTTTCTTCGCCCCGATGATCCGTGCGTGCTTGTTTCGTTTGCACGCAGCGGCAACAGCCCCGAGAGCTTGGCTGCTTATGAGCGCGTAGGCCAGGTGTGCAAGCAGGTACACTACCTCAACATTACCTGTGCTCCCGAAGGCAAGCTTGCCGTACAATCCAAAAACGACCCGCGCGCCTTCACCGTGCTGTTGCCTTTTGCAAACGACCAAGGTTTTGCCATGACGGGTAGTTTTACCTGCATGGAGCTTCTTGCATGCCTGGTGTTTGACACCACGCCCGAAGATAAAAAAGCTCAGTTTGTAAAAACAACAATTGCCATGGGCGAGAATACCCGCAACCGCGAAGATGAACTTGCGTCATATTTGAACTGCGACTTTAACCGTATTACCTATCTTGGAAGCGGATCTTTGGGTGCACTTACGCGCGAAGCTCAGCTTAAGATTTTGGAGCTTACAGCAGGTAAAATTGCCACATCGTTTGATACATCGATGGGTTATCGTCACGGACCTAAATCATTTGTTGATGCGCACACGCTGGTGTTCGACTTTGTAAGCAACAACGCCTACACACGCCAGTACGACCTGGACATTCTTCACGAAATTGATGGTGATAGCATTGCGGCACACACCGTTGCTATTCAGCAGCATGCATCCACTATGTTTGAGCACGAATCGTTTAGCTACGACGTATCGTTTGAGGCGCTGCCCGAGGCCTACCTTGCACTGCCTTACATTTTAGCTGCTCAGATTATTGCGCTTAACACATCAATTAAGGTTGGTAATACACCCGACACGCCGTCGCCAACAGGTACTGTAAACCGCGTGGTAAAAGGCGTAACAATTCATCCTCTGGTGTAACAGACAACAAGCAATTGCACGCTAAACGCATAGTATGTGCACGGTATGTGCACGCTGAATGCATGCTACATGCAAGTTAAACGCAAAGAAAACGCAAAGTGAGGACGCAATGTATGCAATAAAAGCAGGTCACACCGTACTATCCACGCATGTTGCGCGCGATGGCTACGTGCTTATCGACAACGGCACATTTGCAGGCTTTACCCACGATAAGCCGCTCGATATGCAAATTGTTGACTATAGCACCAAATGGGTAGCTCCCGGCTATGTTGATGTGCACATTCACGGCTTTATTGGCTTTGATGTCATGGACGCCAACCCCTCTGAGCTGGCGGATGTTTCGTGTGCGTTAGCTCAACAGGGCACCACGTCGTGGGTGCCAACAACGCTCACACAAACGGTGCCGCAAATTCGCACCGCATGTGCCGCGGTGGCAGAAGCCGAGGAAAACCAGCGCAACGCAGATGCTGACGCGCGCAATCAAGCTCATATCGAGGGCATTTTTCTTGAAGGTCCTTTCTTTACCGAAAAACACAAAGGTGCTCAAAATCCAGCGCACATGATAAATCCCTCAATTGACGTGCTCGAAGACTGGCAAAAAGCAGCTCATGGTCTTATTTGCCGCTCGGGTTTAGCGCCCGAACGTGAAGGTTCGGTGCAGTATTGCCGCGATGCAACAAGCATTGGCGTTTTGTGTGCGCTTGGTCACTCCGACGCTACGTATGAGCAGGGCATGGCGTGTTTGGATGCCGGTGCCAACAGCTTTATCCACGTGTATAACGGTATGAGCGGTCTGCACCATCGCAACCCTGGTCTTGTTGGCTGCGCGATGTCTACCTGCAATACCTTTGGCGAGCTTATTTGTGATGGCATGCACGTTAATCCTGCTGCTATTGCGGCTGTTGTGCGTGCGAAGGGCTATGAGCACGTGCCACTGGTAACCGATTGTTTACGCTGCGGCGGTATGCCTGAGGGCGATTACATGCTGGGCGATTTCCCTATTCGCATGCAAGACAACCTGGCTCACCTCATCTTGGAGGATGGGTCGATGGGCAGCATTGCGGGTTCGGTTCTTACGCTTCAACAGGCGGTAAAAAACCTCGTTACCTGGAACATTGTTTCGGCTGAGCAAGCAATTCGTATGGCGAGTGAAGTAAGCGCAAAGTCGTCGGGCATAGACGATGTGTGCGGTAGCATTTTGCCTGGCAGACGTGCCGATTTTAATATTCTCGACGATGATATGACCGTGTGCGCTACCTATATTGAAGGAAAACGCATCTAGGCTTCTGGTGTACATACGCCTATGTGCTTGTAGGAGCATGGATGTATAGGTGCTTTTACTGCTGCAACCGTTGCGACATGTGTAACCTCTGCAGCCCCGCGGCGCAAAAAACGGTTATAATAGCGCTAGCGCATGAGATTTGCGCAGGTGTAAGGTGGGGCAGTGCGCCCTTGCCTTGCACCTGCGTTTTGTTATAACGCACAGCATTTGCCTTTGCAAATAACGAGTACAAATAACGAGTGCAATTAAAGAATGTAAATAACGAATAGCGAGAAGGACATGTATGACACCAGACATTAAGCTCATTCTTTCTGACATCGACGGCACTATTTTGCCATTTGGCGCAACGCAGGTAAGCGAGCGCACGCGTCAGGCTTTTGTGCGCGCGCAGGAAAATGGTATTGCAATGGGGCCTGCGTCGGGTAGGGTGTTTGGCCAGCTTCCGGCTATGTTTAATAACGATATGAAGTGCCTTCAAACCGCTATTGCAACAAACGGCTGCCAGGTGTTTTACGATGGCAAAACCATTCGCGAAGTAATTGTCCCGCGCGACAGGCTTTATGCCTTGCGCGATGCCACCTCTAAGCTCAGCCAATGTGGCATGTTGGTGTTCGACGGTATAACGCCGCTGCTAGTTAGCGGCACGCGCGACGATTTACGCGTGCATTTTCCCACGTATGCAGATATATGCATTCCTGTAGATGACATTCCCAACATTCCCATCGTAAAGGCAAACGTGTTCATGGCGGCGCCTGAGCAGGGCACTCGTGCGGTTATTGATACACTCAATAAAGAAGTAGACGGCCTTGATTTCGATTATCCGCGTGTTGGTTTTTCAAATGTTATGGTGAGCGGCAACAACAAGGCAACGGGTATAGATGCGCTGGTAGAAGCCATGGGTATTACGCTTGACAACGTGGTAGTGTTTGGCGACGCTGGAAACGACCTTACCATGTTTAACCATGTTACCAACTGCGTTGCGGTTGCTGGTGCAACGCCTGAAGCTGCTGCGGCCGCGCGCTGGCACATTGGTGCGTGCGAAGACGACGCAGTGGCATGTGCAGTTGAGATGCTTGCCTGTGGTGAATGGCCATTTACGCACTAGATGCGCGTACACTGTGCTATCATAACAACGATGCAATGACGGAGAGGGTTTATCTTTCGACGTATGTTGTCACGCTACAGAGAATGTGTTCACGGCTGAGAAACACAGTGTGTCAAGATAAACGTTCACTCTATCAGCAGCAATCTGAACAATTCGCGCGCATTTCGTGTGAGTGGAGTGCGAGCGTATTAAGTAGGTGCGCCGTGTGCTCACGATACGAGCATAAATAAGGGGGTATGTGACCGCCTGTCGCGCTCGCGTGATTGCACGTGGTTGCACACGCAGGAACATAAGCTCACATACCAATCGAGGTGGTACCGCGGAATATTTCGTCCTTGAGTTATGCATATGCATGGCCAAGGGCTTTTTTATGCGCCGGCTTTGACATATGCAAACCAACAAGATTGTATTCCGATCGAAAGGGGAATGTATGTCGATGTCCGAACAACTCACCGACATTGAGTGTTCGTGCAAGCAGGCGGTAGCTGCTGCTCAAACGCTTGAAGAGCTCGATGCTGTGCGCGTGAGTGTACTAGGCAAAAAGGGTAGTTTAACTGCAGTTATGCACATGATGGGTGGGCTTTCTGCCGAAGAGCGCCCGCTTATGGGTAAGCGCGCAAACGAAGTGCGCTGCGCTCTTACGCAGCTACTCGAAACGCGCAAAGAAGAGCTCCACCGTGCGCATTTGCAATCTAAATTTGCTGCTGAGGCCGTGGACGTTACCCTTCCTGGGCGTACTCTCACGCAAGGTACGCAGCACCTCATTTCGCAAATTCGCGAAGAAATCGAAGATATATTTTGCGGTTTGGGCTACACCGTTGAAGATGGTCCATTTGTTGAAACAACGTACTACAACTTTACCGCGTTAAACGCGCCCGAAGACCACCCGTCGCGCTCAGCTAAAGACACGTTTTACGTGTACGACAACGCGCCCGAAGGCAAACAGGCGCACGTATTGGGCGAATCGGATGTACTGTTGCGTACTCAAACGTCGGGTGTGCAGGTGCATGTTATGGAGCAGCGCAAGCCACCTATTTATATGATTTGCCCGGGCACTGTGTTTCGTCCCGACACTGCCGACGCCAACCACCTGCCACAGTTTACGCAGGTAGAAGGTCTTGTTGTGGACGAGGGCATTACGTTTGGCGACCTTAAAGGTACGCTTGATTATTTTTGCAAGGAAATTTTTGGTAAGGACCGCGCAACGCGTTATCGTCCGCATTTCTTCCCATTTACCGAGCCAAGCTGCGAAGTTGATGTATCATGTGGCGTTTGCAATGGTAGCGGGTGCCGTTTTTGCAAATACACCGGCTGGCTTGAGATTTTGGGCGCCGGTCTTGTCGATCCAAACGTGTTTGGCTATGTACACATCGATCCCGAGAAATACTCTGGTTTTGCTTTTGGTATTGGTGTTGAGCGTGTTGCCGCGCTTCGCTACGATCTGGCCGATTTACGCATGCTTATAACTGGTGATATGCGTTTTCTTCGTCAATTTTAGTTGGCTTGTAGCGGTTTAGTGAGCGCTTATGCGCCGCACGAAGGCACACAGCTGTAGGCTGCGTGCTAACAATACATGAAAGGTTGTACTATGCGTATTTCTTATGAGTGGCTTTCTAGTTTAATCGATTTGCCAGCAGCGCCACAGACGCTGGTAGATGAGTTCATTCGGACGGGTACTGAGGTAGAAGCGGTTGAAACAATTGGCGCCGATATTACGCACGTTGTTACGTCGCAAGTAGTATCAAAGGTGCCACATCCCGATTCGGACCACATGTTTGTGTGCATGATGGACGTGGGAACCTACAATACCGACGAGGCGGGAAATCCTGCGTTGCTTCAGGTTGTGTGCGGCGCGCAGAATTTTAACGAGGGCGATAAAACCGTAACTGCCCTGGTTGGAGCAACGCTGCCCGGCAATGTGCACATTAAGGAAGGTAAGCTGCGCGGTGTTAAATCGTGCGGTATGAACTGTTCCGAATCGGAGCTTGGCCTTGCAAGCGAGTCGGCGGGCATTATGATTTTGCCGCCCGATGCGCCCGTTGGTGTTGATTTTTGCACGTGGAAAAATCTAAGCGATACCGTTATCGATTGTGAAATTACACCAAACCGTCCCGACTGTTTAAGCATGGAGGGTATGGCATACGAAGTATCGGCTATGCTCAATGAGCCCGTGCATATTACGCACCCGCAGCTCAAAACCACGTCTTCCGAAAAAACGAGCGATATTGTTGATGTAACAATTGCCGATGAGAGCTTGTGCTCACGTTATACCGCGCGCGTTATTCGCAATGTTACTATAGCGCCGAGCCCTGAGTGGCTGCGTCGTCGCCTTATTGCTGCAGGTACGCGCCCCATTAACAACGTGGTAGATATTACAAATTACGTGCTGTACCTTACCGGCCATCCGCTTCATGCGTTTGATTTGTCTAAGATTAACTGCGGCGATGATGGCAAGCGCCACATTGTTGTGCGTGCGGCGCGCGACGGCGAGAAGCTAACGTTGCTCGATGAATCCGAACGCACGCTTACAAGCGACATGATTGTTATTTCTGATGGTGATGAGCGTGCTGTATGCCTGGCAGGCGTTATGGGCGCGCAAAATTCCGAAATCGACGAGAATACCTGCGACGTGCTGCTCGAATCGGCGGCGTTTAATGCTGGCCACGTTTCGCGCACTTCGCGTAATCTCGACCTTATTTCCGAAGCCTCCATTCGCTATGAGCGTCAGGTAGACCCTTCTAGCTGCGATATTGCGTCGGAGATTGCCTGCGCACTGTTTGAGGAATGTGCTGGGGCTCAGGTGTCCTGTGGCTTGGTAGATGTGTATCCAACGCCCGAAGCTCCGCGTGTTATTGATCTTCGTCCGCAGCGCGTGTGCGCACTTGCTGGCGCTGATATTCCGCGCGCTTTTATGTGTGAGCGTTTGAGCCGGTTGGGCTGCAGCGTGGTAGACGATGGTGCTGGTAGCGGTGCTGACGCGGTTGATGGCGGCGTACTCCACGTAACGGTGCCGCCCACACGCTTCGACCTTACCCGCGAAATTGATTTGGTAGAAGAAGTAGTGCGTCTTTGGGGCGAGGGTGATATTGCTGCTACGCTTCCTGCCGCAAAAAACCATGCTGGCGGATTAACGCCTCAGCAACAGCTCAAGCGCACCATTGGCCGCGTGCTGCGCGCGCAGGGCTTAAGTGAAACCGTTACGTACAACTTTGCCGACCCGCGCGATTTGGCGCAGCTTGGCATGAGCGAGGAGGGCAAGGGCGTACCCGTGCGCATTATGCGCCCACTTGTTGCCGACCAAAGCGAAATGCGTCGCGACATTATCCCTGGTTTGCTTCGTGCGGTGGCGTACAATATCGACCACGGTGTTGCCAATGTTCATCTCTACGAAATTGGCCGCGTGTTTTATGGTCACGAACACAAGAGTTTACCTCGCGAAACGCGTATGGTTGCCGCCGTTATGAGTGGCGCATGGGACGACAAATCCTGGTGTAGTGCGCCTTCTGCATTCGACTTCTTTGATGCAAAGGGCATTGTTGAGCAACTTTTGCGTGCCTTGCGCATTGAAAAAGTGCGTTTTCAGCCTGCCGATCCTGACACATGTGGTTGGCTTCAGCCGGGCAATGCAGCACAGGTGCTTATTGGCGGGCAGCCAGCCGGTTGGGTTGGTGCCATTCACCCGCTGTCGCTTCAAAAATTTGGTGTTGATACGCCCGTGTTTGCGTTTGAACTTTCGTTTGATGAGCTCGTACGTAACGCGCACAAGGAGCTTGCTTATACCGAAGTGCCCACCTTGCCTGGTGTAAGCCTCGATTTGGCAATTGTAGTTCCTGAGGAGCTCAGCTATGAGAGTATAATGCAACGCATTAGGTCGGCGGGCGGCAAGCTGTTACATGAGGTGCGCCTGTTTGACATGTACCGCGACGATGTGCGTGTGGGTGTAGGCAAAAAGTCGATGGCGTTTGCACTTACCTATCGTGCAGACGATCACACGCTTACGTCGCAAGAGGTTGACAAAGCTCACAAGAAGCTTATCGAAAAAATTTCACGCAGCTGTAAGGCAGAAATCCGCAGCTAAGCGCGGTATGTTGGTACAGTTGTAATAACGGTAGGAGATGGCGGCATTTATGCCTAGTTGGAATGTTCATATTGCTCACGTTGAGTACGTACTTGCGCATCACACGTTACGCGAGATAGCGGTGCACAATCCTTCGGCATTTTTGCTTGGAAATCTCCTACCCGATTTGTACGTGGGCTATATGGTGCCCGATATTTCTAAAAAGATTTCGTATAACACAACGCACCTTGCCGATCCGTCGCAGGTGCCCTTGCCCGATTACGACGCGTTTGAGGCGCGCTATCTTACGCAGCTGCCATGCACATACGACGAGCAGGAGCATTGTGATGTGCTTTTGGGCGCGTGGTGCCACATGATGTGTGATCATTGCTATAACAAGCAAACGCGCGCGTTTTTGGCCGCTCACGGTATTCCTCGTGGTGAGAAGGCGCGTATTGGCAAGCAAACCGATTTGGCAACTTTTGGCAAAACGATTGATATTGCTTCGCACATTACCATTGACACCGATGTAATGCAGCAGATAGCTCGCTTTCCGCAGTATCGCATTGAGCGCTGCGACGTTGATGCGTGTGCGCGTGTGGTTGACGAAATCGTGGCGCAAAATCGCGCGGAGCATATTTACACTCAGCCCACGTATATCATGTTGCACCAACGCTTTTTTGATGATACCTTTACTATGGTAAATAATTTACTTCATGCACAATTAACAGCCTATGCACGACAGCATCTAGTGGAGAGGGATTGATGTCCATGCCAAAGTTCGATAAATCGACAGGCGAATTGTACTATGAACAAGTATCCGACTATGTTCGTGAAAAAATTTATTCAAAGGAATGGGGTATTGACGAGGCCATTCCATCAGAACATGAACTTATGGACATGCTCGACTTATCGCGGGGAACCGTGCAAAAGGGCATTCGTCAGCTTGTTGACGAGGGTTTACTCGTACAGCAGCGCGGCCGTGGCACCTTTGTAGTGCAGCCGGTAATGGCGCGCCCGTCGTCTAATCGCTTGCTTTCGTTTGGCGAATCGATGAGCGATCAGGGTGTAATTTTTGAAACAAAAGTGGTACACAAAGAGGTAAAACCTGCCGATACGGTGTGTGCTGAAAACCTGCAAATTGAGGTGGGCGAGCTGTACCTGTACATTTGCCGTGTGCGTTATGTTCGCCAGCGCCCGGTTATGTTTATTGAGTCGCACATTAATCTTACAGCGTGCCCGGGTATGGATAAGCAAGATTTTTCAACGATGCCGCTGTTTGCGTTTGCCGAACGGCTTAGTGGTCACAGCATTGGTAAAAGCGAAATTGTGTATTCGGCGCGCGTTGTGGGCAAAAAACGTGGTAGGTACCTTGAGTATGATGAGCATGCGCCCGCGCTTGAGATAGACCAGCTGGTGCGCCTTGATGATGGTACACCGTTTGAATGGGGAAGCGTGTGGCTGCCCGCTAACCGCTGTGTTATTTCGAGCGAAATGAAGCGTACCGTGTAGGCTGCGGACTAGGCTACTGACGTTGCACGCGTGCGCGCGTGACTGCAGTGCGACTGCAGCGTGCGTTCATGCTTAGGTGCCTGCTTAGTATAAGTATCAGCAATACAACAACACCCGACTGCGAAAGGCAGCCGGGTGTTTTTTGTTAAACAAAGTTCAAAGTTCAAGATTCAAACTAAGTTCAAGGTTCAAAAGTTCAATTAAGAACCTGTTATGCCTTGTATCAGCAGCTATATACTACTGAATTTGTGCAACCATCGTCATGTTGGTTGAGGTAATGTAGTCACCCTGCGATGGCGAGGTTTGTGGGTCGCCCGCAGTAATAACTACCAAATCGCCCTTATCAACACAGCCGTGCTCTTTTGCTTCACGCAATGCGTTGTAGCAGGTACCCGAAAGCGAGCCTTGCTCAGGCGTTTTGTACGATGTTACGCCCCAGTAGAAGCACGTTTTGCGAATGGCATGATTTGAAGGTGACATTGCAATAATTGGCAGGCTCGGACGGAAGTTAGAAATAAGGCGTGCGGTGCGACCAGAGTGCGTTGGGCAAATGATGCATTTTGCATGTACGCGGTTTGCGCACTCAACAGCGGCAAGACCGATAGCTGCGTTAACTTCGTCTCCAGAGTCGTGATACACGCCACGCTCCTCAAGGAAGCGCTCGGTTTCGCGACATACGGTGGCCATCATCTTAACAGCCTCAAGCGGGTATTTACCAGCGGCGCTTTCACCCGAAAGCATAACGCAGTCGGTACCGTCGTAAATTGCGTTAGCAACGTCGGCAACTTCAGCACGCGTTGGACGTGGGTTGCGAATCATGGAGTCGAGCATCTGCGTTGCGGTAATAACGGGCTTGTACACAGCTGCGCACTTGTTAATGATGCTCTTTTGAATGTGAGGAACCTTTGCAGGTGGAATTTCTACACCTAGGTCGCCACGAGCAACCATAATACCATCGGAGTGCTCAAGAATTTCGTCGAAGTTCTTTACACCAAGTGTGCACTCAATCTTGGGGAAGATGTCGATGTGACGCATGCCGTGGTCGAGGCAAATACGACGGATTTCATCTACAGCAGCGCCATTACGAATGAACGATGCAGCAATGGCGTCGATGCCCATCTCGCAACCAAAAATAATGTCTTTGCGGTCTTGCTCGGTAACAGATGGCAGGCCAACTTCTACGTTTGGTACGTTAACGCCTTTGCGTTCGCCTAGCTCACCACCATTATCAACGATGCAGTGGATGTCGTTGCCCTCAACGTGATCTACACGAAGCTCAATTAAGCCGTCGTCGATAAGAATGCACGAACCTGGCTCAACTTCATGTGGCAGCTCTTTGTAGTCGAGCGAGAAACGCTCTTTGGTACCGATAACGTTGTCATCGGTGGTTACAACGGTTTTCTCACCTGTTACAAGGGTAACTTTTTCGTGATTTTCGAGCTCACCGGTACGAATTTCGGGGCCTTTAGTGTCGAGCATAATGGCAACGGGGATGTGGAGCTCATCGGAAATACGACGCACACGTTCGATGTTTGCGCGGTGGTATTCGTGTGAACCATGGCTAAAGTTAAAACGTGCTACGTTCATGCCTGCTTTAATAATCTCGCGAAGGATGTCGTCATCCTCGGTTGCGGGGCCCATGGTGCAAACGATTTTGGTACGTTTCATGTAATTCCTTTCAGATTAACTTCTATCGTTCTTTATAACGGCAATACTTTACAACTTTACATGCATATTGTGAATGCATTTTTAACAAACAACACTACGTTCAATGAAATCTTTGCCATCTGCATAGCGCTGAGCGTTTTCAAGCGTAACTTGCGCAATCTGGCGCAAGGCCTCATGCGTAAAGAACGCCTGGTGCGACGTCATAACAACGTTGGGGAACGAGCACAAACGCGCGGTTATTGAGTCGAACACGTCGCAGGTGCGGTCTTGATACACGTTTGGACCTTCTTCTTCATATACGTCCAAGCCGCATGCACCAATCTTGCCCGATTTAATGCCGCGGATAAGAGCCTCGGTATTAACCAAGCCGCCACGTCCCGTGTTAACGAAAATAACGCCTTCTTTCATTTTTTCGATTGACTCATCGCAAATCATGTGATAGCTCTGATCATTTAGAAATGCGTGCAAGCTAATGAGGTCGCTTTTTGCGTACAGCTCATCGAGCGACACGTATGCGTCAACGCAATGTTCTTCATCAACAAGTTTTTGATTGGGGTACAAATCGTAGCCCAATACTGTCATGCCAAAGCCTTTGCAAATGCGGCACAACGCGGCACCAATACGACCGGTACCAACGATACCTGCGGTTTTACCATAAAGCGTTTCGCCCACAAGGCCGGTAAGTGAAAAGTTGTTTTCACGAATGCGCATAAAACCACGGCTTATACGGCGGTTTGCATCGAGTGCAAGTGCCATTGCATGTTCGGCAATTGCCTCGGGCGAATAGGCAGGTACGCGCGTTACTTTAATGCCAAGCGACGCAGCAAAGTCTACGTTAACGGCGTCGAAACCGGCGCAGCGCATAAGGATGAGCTTAACGCCAAGGCCGCGTAGTACTTCGAGTGTCATTGCAGAGATGTCCGAATTAACAAACGCACATACTGCGTCGTAGCCTTTTGCCAGCGCTGCAGTTGTGGGTGTTAGCTCGGTTTTTATAAAATCGAAGTTGAGTTCAGGGTATGCAGAAAGTTCCTGCTTAAAAGAGTGTTTGTCATAGCTTGTACTACCAAACATAAGCACATTCATAGTTGCTCCTTAACTTCGTTTTACCTTTAGCACATGCTTATTTTAATGCAGTGACACCGTATTTTCATGCATAAACGCAAGAGCACACTCCTATATCACATTCTGTATACAAATGAGTAGTTATTTTTGTAAACGGTGGTGGATAGGCGTGTGAGTGGTAGTTTTGCGAAGGGTATGTGGTGATACACGCGTATGTGCGCGCTAAAAAACCACCCTCAAGCCGTGGCGTCGCGCGTACTGAGGGTGGCTTGCTGTTACACATTTGTGCATGCAATGGAGCAATTATGCAACAATTGCGGTTCCTGTTTTGCCCAAAAGACCGTCTTTTGCACATTCAAGCGAAGTGATAAGTGCTTGTCCACCTTTTGTTTCTTTAACAAAGGTAACGCAAGCAGAAATCTTTGGCAGCATCGAACCTGGTGCAAACTGACCTTCGTCGCTATATTGCTTGGCTTGCGCAACGGTAAGCGTGTCAAGATTTTGTTGGTTGGGAGTGTTAAAGTTAATGGCAACTTTTTCAACAGCCGTTAAAATAACCAGGCGATCGGCCGCAATGTCGTGTGCAAGCAAGGCTGCCGTGTTGTCTTTGTCGATAACTGCAGCAACGCCCTTATAGCCAGCATCGGTTTTAATAACAGGGATGCCGCCGCCGCCTGCAGCAATAACCACGCAACCGCTGTCTACCAGCTGTTTGATGGTGTCGGTTTCAACAATGCGCTTTGGTAGGGGCGAGGCAACAACCCAGCGCCAACCTCTACCAGCATCTTCTACATACGTGTCGCCCGAGTGTTCCATGCGTTTTTTGGCTTCTTCTTCGGTGTAAAATGCGCCTACCGGCTTTGTTGGATGCTCAAACGCCGGGTCGTTTGCATCAACAAGCGTTTCGGTAACAACAGAAACAACAGGCTTTTCAATGCCGCGGCGCGCAAGCTCATTAATCATTGCTTGCTGCAAATGATAGCCAATGTATCCTTGCGACATGGCACCGCATTCGGCAAACGGGATTTCCGGACCTACTTCGTGCTGTGCTGCATAGTCGGTTGAAACTTTAATGGCGCCAACCTGAGGACCATTACCATGGGTAATAACAACGCGATAGCCCTCTTGTATCATATCTACCAGCGATGATGCTGTATTTTGAATGAGCATCAGCTGCTGTTGGGGCGTTTTACCAAGGGCGTTTCCGCCAAGCGCTACAACGATAGTTTGTTGAGAACTCATGTATATCTCCTTTACGTGAATACAGGCGTTTAGTTATGCAGGACGTATGCTCTAAAAGTGCATAAATCTGGCAAAATACCCGATATTTAGTAGGTACTACTCGTTCACTCATAGCGATGCATAATACCCGCGATGCATTGTGCATCCTTATGAGATTTTCATTATGCTACAAGCGCGTTCATCGTGGATAAAAAGTTACAATAAAAACGATAAACGGTTGAATTTAGCGGGTGAAAGTATCTGTCATCACAGTTTATACATGTAATAATTTGCTCGTTTTGTGCAAAACTGCACGTGCATACTATGCATAGTTTTTGCGTGCGTGTACGCGCCGAACGTTTTGCGCTGCTGCAGCGCGGATAGATCCTATCCGCGTTTAGGCATTAACAACATTTCGGTGCAACACTGCTAAGTAAACCTGTTTTATGTAAACACAAACGGGCAGACGCTTTGTTGTCTGCGAAGTGCGCTTTCGCGAAACTTCGCCACAACAAAGCTCCCAGCTGCCCGTTTGTGCATCTCACTTACTTTCTGCATCACCAATACAAGAAGACTGAAGAGCGATTACTGTTGCCGCAGTGCTAACGCACCGCGGCAACGTTATTATGGGGAACATGCGGCGTGCGTTTCGCTCGTTACAAAACTTTTTCACTCATATTAGAAAATTACCCCACTTTGACACGCGTTTCGGTGTCGTTCAAGCGCGCATCATGCCGCTGAAAAAACGTGCGTTTTCCAAACGCCCAGGTAGGAGCGTTGGGGCTTTTTTGACCTGTGTCCTACAGTGCAAAGTTTGGCAATTTTTGGGTTCAAAACGCGTGTCAAAGTGGGGTAATTTTCTAATATCGATCAACTTTTTTTGTAAGCAGCGATCCGGCTTCAAATATCCTCTAAAACGCGCTGCCTTGCGGGGTTTGCAAGGCAGCGCACTCATTGCTCTTCAGGCTTCCCGCTTGAGCGGAGAGAAGGTCAAGCTAGATGCATAAACGCGGATAGCGGAGAGCTTTGTTGCATGCGAAGTTTCGCGTTTATAGACCTGCGTATTTGATTGAAAAACGTGTGTTGCTGGGAGCTGCTCTATTTTGAAGTTTCGCGAAAGCGCACTTCAAAATAGAGCTGCGCCAACACACGTTACACGTAAGGCGATTTACGTATGCTATGTACCTGCATACGCGCACTTCGCCCACAACAAAACACCTATCCGCGTTACAGTGGCGAGAGATGTGCACCCGCCGCGCACATACTGATGATGCGAAGCGCGTGTAAACTCTATTTGTTCACACATTATCATTGTCTTTTTCTTACAATATAACTACCACTACCGTGCCTGTATTCGGAGGTTTTATGAGCACTCATACTACGCCAGCACCCATGTCGCGAAAGACATTCGTATCACTTGCAGCCCTTGCCTGTGTTTCGGGCCTTGCGGGGTGCATGAGCTGGCCAGAGCCAAAGCCTACGCTCCCCGAAACCCCGGATGTGCCCACGGCTACCACCAAAAACGAATTCCAAGCGCTTGAGCTCAATCACGCGGGGTGGAACTACGACAAAGAGCACAATTGTTTTTATCAACTTGCTATTCCATATTGTTTAAATCCTGCGTCTAAGTCGTACATGTCGCTTTCGATATTTGTGCCGGGTAGCTATTTTGTTGCAAAGCAGCAGGGCGATACCTGGTCGTGCGAGCCAAACGAGAAGGGCGCGGTAGGCGATTTTACCATTCACAATGCACCGTTTGTTATGCCGCTTAACTCCGCGTACTTTACGCCGCAGCTGTGTCCTACCTCATATGATTACGAGGGTATTCGTCGCTACCTTCAAGCGGGATTTATTTACGTGTACGCTGGTTTTCGTGGCCGTAGCTCGGGCTTTGAGAGCGACAAAAAAGAAGTATTTTCCGGCGGCGCTCCCTGGTCGGTTGTGGATCTTAAAAGTGCCATTCGCTATCTGCGCTACAACGCAAAAAGCCTGCCTGGCAATATTAATAGCATTGTGGCTATGGGTTACGGCGCAGGCGCAACGATTGCGTCGGTGCTTGCGGCAAGTGGTGATAGCGATTTGTATACACCCTACCTTAAGGCTGTTGGCGCTGCTACCTGCGATGCAAATGGCAATACGCTTTCCGATGCTATTCAGGCAACCGCGCTGTGGTGCCCACTTGTCGATTCTGCGTTTGGTAACACGGGGTATGAGTGGCTGATGGGTCAGTTTGTTGAGGACGCATCGCGCGCACATGGCAGCTGGAAGCAGGCATTATCACACCTGCTGGCCGCTCGTTATGCACAGCAGCTCAAAGGGCTTGGGCTTCATACCACCAAAGGTGCAGCGCTTACGCTCGACCAAACGCAAGACGGCAGCTTTGTTGATGGTAGTTACTACGCCTATGTAATGGACACGCTGGTGTCTGCGGCAACAGACTTCTTTGCACACACGCAGTTTCCTTACACGCAAACGCCGTCGCGCCTGGTTGAGCCGGCGTTTCCGGGTAATCCAAGCATGTATCATGTGCCTTTTGACGAAAAAACAAAGGGCGACGCTGCTGGTAGTGCGTCGGCTAACAAAACTGACGGCGCTCCTGCGCAAGACGGCAAACAAGACGGCAAACAGAGTGCCAAACAGGATGGCAAGCAAGATGCCAAACAACCTGCAGCCGCGCCCGCGCAGCCGCAAAAACCCGCAGATGCGCAAGGCATTTCGGGCGTGCAACAGGTGCAAAGCGTTGTGTTCGAAAACCCGCAGAGCTATATTGCGTCGCTTAACAAAGATGGCAAGTGGCTTACCTATTCGGCGTCACGCGGTACGGTGCGCATAACGAGTTTGTGGGATTTTGTGCGCCATTGCCGCCGGCCATCAAAGGCGGTGTGCGCGTTTGACGCTATCGATAAATCTACGCCAACCAACCAGTTTTTTGGTATTGATAACGAGTCTACGCTGCACTACGACGACGCTATAGCGCAGGTACTTCGCGAGCATCAACAGGAGTTTGCTAACGATAAATCCTATTCTGATAAAATTGCTGAACAATGGCACGTCGACATTGCCAAACTCGATAGCCTTAAGCAAACGATGGCTACCCGCCGACTTATGATGGATCCGCTTTATCATTTGTGCAACACGTACGAGGGCTATAACAAAGCGCACGTGGCTCCGTATTGGCGTATTAACACCGGTCTTACGCAAACGGCAACTACGCTTACCTGCGAGCTTAATTTGGTGGCTGCGCTTTCTACCTATTCGGGCATAACCAAGGTTGATTTTACACCCGTGTGGGATAAGGGCTTTGAGCTGTGCGAACGCAGCGGCAATGCACAAGACAACGCCATTGCATGGATTCAGGCGGCTGCACTTGAGATTGGTCGTGCCAATGCTGCCAATGCTGCTGCTTCTGGTGACGGTTCATCTTCTGAGTCTTCCGATAATTCTTCAGCCAACGGCCAATAAAACGAGTAGAGCTGGCTTCTGCGCTGCAGCGTGCGGCCTTCATAACGAATCATAACGAATGCTAAAAACCTATAGCAAAACGTGCACATGCGCTGTACTAAGCAACGTATGTGCACGTTTGTATGTGTTTGTTTGTGGCGTAGTGCTTTGTGACTTAGTGCTTAGGCTGCACGGCGGGCACGCTCTGCCCGGCGCCTGCGCTGCGTCCCATCAAATCGTGCGACGTTTCGTCGAGCGGCTCAAAAATACCGGTTTCATCTACAAAGTCATCTTCAAAGCTGTCGTCACTCTCGCTTGCATCGTCATCTTCATCAAGCACAAGCGGTCTAAACGAGGCGGTGTCGCCACCAATAACAGAGTGTTCAACCGTTTCTACCGAATTGACCAAATCGGGCTTCATGGTTACCGAGAAGATATCATCGTCCGGGTCGTCGAAGGTAAACTTTTTAGTAATGTCTACCAGCGGTTTTGCTGTTCGTTGCGGGCGCGTAATGCGAGTTAAGCGGTGTTGTTGCTTAGCACGGGTAAACAGCGGTACATACTCAAATACAATGCTTGAGTTTTCGAGTCCATACCATTTTACCGGTGAACCACACATGCGCCGTATCATGTATTTTGCTTCAACAACAACGCGGTTAATACCCGAAATGTTTGTTTCGGGCGAGAGAACTTTGCGCAAGAGACAAAATCTAAAGTCGCCCACGTTGCTGTCTTCTCGATAAATTGAATACTTGTGATGCTGAGGATGTAGCTGATTGCTTTCAACCAAATCGGAAACAATTTGGTACAGATAGGTGTTAATACGCTGGTTAACGCGGAAGCCAAGGCGCAGCTGCACTTTAAACACAAAATTGGTGCCAAAGTTTTCGATAAGGTATTCGCTTGTATAAGGTTCGTTGGTAACGTTGATATTTACAAACCAGTATGCTTTTGCACGTTTGGGGCGCTTGTCCAAAATGGAATACAAAATGTCGCGGTCGAGCCTGTCAAACGACGAATCGTTTGACAAAAATACCAGGTTGTCGGCTATAAACGGTACTTCGCGGTCGCGGCGCAGGCGGCGTAGCTGGTCGATGTATTTTGCAACCGGCAAAAACACGATTTGTGTGCGTTCAACTGCAGTAGCGCGGCGCCAAATGTACATAACGGCAAACATGGCAGCAGCCATAATAACGGTAAAGTAACCACCGTGGAAGAACTTTGTTAAGCTCGAGAAAAAGAACATTGCCTCAATTGCACCAAAGAACACGGCAAAAATGATGGCAGGAACTTGCTTGTGTCGCACGTCGGCAAGGTAGGTATACAGCAGAATGGTAGTCATAAGCATGGTGGCGGTAATAGCAAGGCCATATGCTGCTTCCATGTGGTTTGACGTTTGAAACAGGGCAACAATGCTAATGCAGCCAATCCACATAATGTTGTTTACCAGCGGAATGTATATTTGACCCTTGTTCATGGATGGGTAATTAATTTTCATGTGAGGCATAAGGTTAAGACGAATAGCCTCTGAAATAATGGAATACGAGCCGGTGATAAGTGCTTGCGAGGCAATAATTGCGGCAAAGGTAGAAAGAATAACGGCAAACGCACGCAGCTCAGTGGGAATCATTTGGAAAAACGGGTTGAGGTCGTCGACCATAGCGAGGCTGAGCGAATTGTTGTGCGTGAGAATCCAGGCGCCTTGTCCAAGGTAGTTAAAAATAAGGCAGGCTTTTACGAATGGCCAGGTAGCAAAGATGTTTACGCGCCCAACATGACCCATATCGGAGTAGAGCGCCTCGGCACCGGTTGTACACAAAAATACGTTGCCGAGCACCATAAGGCCAGCAGCGTTTATTTGGTTGTTAAACAAAAACATGATGCCGCGAAACGGGTTGAGCGCACGCAGCACCGTAAAGTCGGCGCTCATATTAAGCAGGCCTGAGATGCCCAAAAACAAAAACCACAGCGTCATAATAGGGCCAAACGCCTTACCAATCGACGATGTGCCCGAACGCTGCACAAAGAACAGCACGCAGATAATGGTAATGGTAATGAAAATAAC
The DNA here is from genome assembly GCA_900343135.1 of Atopobium massiliense. GTDB lineage: Bacteria > Actinomycetota > Coriobacteriia > Coriobacteriales > Atopobiaceae > Fannyhessea > Fannyhessea massiliensis. The sequence goes on from OPYK01000006.1 coordinate 23,585, forward strand.
GATGCTTTGTTTATCGCCAATAATTGCATGAATAAACGGTATGGTACGAAGACCTTCGATAGCTGTAGTAATGGTAACGGCGGGCGTTAAAATACCATCGGCAAGCAGCGCCGCGCCACCAATCATAGCGGGAATAATAAGCCATTTACCATAGCGTTTAACGAGGGCATACAGCGCAAAAATGCCGCCTTCGTTGTGGTTGTCGGCACTCATTGCAATAAACAGATACTTAACGGTGGTAATAAGCGTAAGCGTCCAAATAATGAGTGAAAGCGCGCCTAACACGGTATCGGTTGACATTGAATTAAGGCCACCGTTGCCGCACATAATTGCTTTGAGCGTATACATGGGGCTGGTACCAATGTCGCCATACACAATACCCAAGGTAATGAGCATCATTGCGGCAGATAGGGGGATGCTTTTGTGCGCGCCTTTATGTGGCTTGCGCACCCGCGCTACGTGCGACTGTTGTGCATTCATACCGGAGCCATCTGGCATGGGCGTGCTATCCGTTGTAACCGATGCAGACATATCGTTAACACCTAATTTCTAGAATGACGAAACACTAAATAACCAGTAAACTAAAGAATATATGTTATCCTATCTGATTTAAAAAACTATGCAAGAGAGGATGTTGTATGGATCAGTCACAATCCCAAACAATTCATCAGGTACCATCGGCGCAAGACGCCGCTGCGATGTGCACTCCTGGCGCACAAATGCCTGGTCAAGTAGGCATGTATACCCAATTTGGCTACGCACCGAGCGCCGTTTCTGCGCCCGCTTCGCAAGCGCCTGTGCAAGCTGCTGCTGCCGACGCATCCGCCGCAGCTTCGCCGGCAGGTCTTAAAGACGCATTTATCATGACGTCTGCCGAAAAACGCATACCTTTGCCGCAGGCGGGCAGTGCCAATCTTGTGTGGAAGGGTTCGGGCATTTCTGAGGGCGAAACCATTGCCTATCGGGCATGCGCTTCGCATATCGATGTTAGGAGTGATACCGGCTCGCTTATTGGCAAAATGTTTTCGATGAGCTATGTTGCCCTCGATGAGCAGGGAAATCCTCAGCAATCGCGCCCAATTACCTTTGCGTATAACGGCGGTCCTGGTTGTGCATCGGTGCCTATTAACTTTGGTGGTATGGGTCCGTTGCGCGTTAAGACGAACGGCGTAAAGCACTTGGCGCACCCCATTGAGGTTGAGGATAACCCCTGCACGCTGCTGCGCGAAACCGACATTGTATTCTTGGACGCGCTTGGTACGGGCTGGTCGGCGCTTGCCGAAGGCGTTGATACGTCAACCGTATTTGGTGTTGATGGCGATGCCGATGCATTTTGCCGTGCTATCACAACCTGGCTTGAGCAACAGGGCCGCTGGATGAGCCCCGTGTATTTGTTTGGCGAATCGTATGGTACCGTGCGCAACTCGGTTCTTATGCGTCTTTTGGGCGAAAAGGACATTAAAGTTGCTGGTGTAACCATGTTAAGCTCCATTTTTGATTACGCGCAAACCGAAGAGGGTAGCGACCTGTACCATTTGGGCATGACACCAACGATGGCGGCGTGCGCGCAGTACTTTGGTAAGGCTGGTAGCGATGCTACGCCCGAGGCGTGGTTTGACGAAGTGATGGATTGGACCGATAAGGTGCTTGCACCAGCGCTTTTATTGGGTGATCGTCTTGATGCCGACACCGAAGAATCCGTTGCGCAACAGCTTAGTCATTACATTGGTCTTTCCGAGGCACACATTCGCAACCGTCACCTTCGCATTACGCTCGACGATTTCCGTCGCCATTTGCTTTACAGTGAAGATCGCGTTGTTGGCCGACTTGACATGCGTTTTTCGAGCGATGCGCCGGTTGCCATTCAAGAGAGTACGTCGTGGTTTGGTAGCGAAGATGCCGCCGATGATGCTGTAGAAACAAGCTGGACAAGCGCCTTCCGTGCATTTTGTCACGATATGCTTCACTTTAGCTTCAACACGCCCTACTTGTCGATGAACTATCACCGCGTTGGCGTAAATTGGAAATGGGAGCACAAAGTGCCTGGTAAAGACTATGCGTCGCCAACAGCAAACGTTGGATACGACATTGCCGTTGCTATGAGGCGCAATCCTGCCATGAAGGTTTGCATTTTGGGTGGTCGCTACGACGCCGCAACGCCGTTTTGGAACGTTGTGCACGACATGGCACGCCAGTACCTTTCGTGTGAGCTTAAAGAGCGCCTTGAGTGGCATTTGTATGGCTGTGGTCATATGGCCTATGTTGATGTACCTACGCTTGAGCAGCTCAGCCGCGATATGAAGGAGTTCTACGCAAAGCAGTAGCGTTTTGTTTGTGCTTTGTGGTTGAACAAATAACCGCGCGCCTGGCTTGCATCTGCAAGCTGGGCGCGCGTTTTATATGCGCGTGGCGTCGTGTGCTCTGTTACGCGTTTTGTTACGCGCTTTGCTCGCGCGTAATGATAAAGGCGCGGTGCACGTGTTTGCTACGGGCAAAGTCAAAGGGAACGCTTGCGTTGCCAAGGGGCTCTACGTGCACGTGGGCTTTTTCGAGCGTATCGGCATCGAGCGTAAACGTGCGCAAATTGCAGCTAAAAATGGCCTTTCCGTTTTTGGTAAGTAGTCGCGAGAGCGTAATAATAAGCTCAGCATGGTCGCGCTGCACGTCCCAGCTTGAGCGTTTCATGCGACTCGAATTAGAAAACGTTGGTACATCGCACAAAATAAGATCCCACCTGTTAGCGCTATGACGCATGTCTTGCACCCACTCAAGCACATCTGCCTGCACAAACTCGTGTTCACTTCCCGTAAACCCGTTGCGCGCCATGTTGCGCTGCGCCCACGCGAGGCTCGGGGCGCTCATATCCACCGTGGTAGTAAATTTTGCACCGCCGTCTGCTGCGTAGCAGGTAGATGTACCTGTATAGGCAAATAGGTTGAGAAAACGCTTCGATCCGTGTGTTTGCTTTGCCATCTCACGAATTTCGCTTCGAATGTCGCGCAAATCCAAAAAGATACCGCAGTCGTGGCGCTCGGTAAAGTTTACTTCAAAGCACAAGCCGCCCTCATCAATAAGGTGCGCACCTGCAGGAATGCGGGTGAGGGCACCGCGCCCGTCGCGGTCGTCGCTGCTGTTCATACGTGCTTTTGGCGCAGTCTTCAAACTTTGCGCCTGCTCACTATACTGGCTTCCGCCTTTGGCACGCGTGCGTTTGTGCACGTAAATACGGGTATAGGGTACGTTACAAATAAGAGAGGCAAGTTGTATGGCATCGTATAAGCGACGTTTTGCTTTGTTTGCGTCAATCTCGCGCGGCGCGGCATACTCATCAATCATCAAAAACTGCGCTGGCTCATGATGCCCGCGCCCAAATTCGCTTAAATAGCCTGCATCCTCAGTGTACATATCTATCGACAGAGCAAAATCGGGAAGATCGCAATCGTAGATGCGGTAGCAACTTACATCCTGCGCCTGCGCGGCTGAGCGGCGCTGCTTGTACATCTTTTTTAAGCGGTCGGCAAACTGCTGTGCGCCTTCGTCTAATACCGAGTATGTGCGCTTTTCTCCATTGCTAAAGTCGCCTGCAAGCACTACGTGCGTCCTTGTACGCGCGTTTTCTCGTAGCTGCGCAAAGGTCATGCTATCGCGCCCTTTTTGCGTGAGAAGCGGCTCCTGCTGCATAGGATAGTGTGTTTCGCGCAAGAGTGCCAGCAGGTCAGCGGGTGCATATACCACCGCTGCCGGCTGCGTTTGCGCTTGTGGCTGCGTTTGTTCTTGCAGCTGTGTATTGGCTGATACAGGCTCAGTTGCACCAGTTTCCAGCTGTTCTTGCGCTGGTGTTTGCGCCTGAGCATCCACATAGGCAATAAAGCTGCGAAGCTGCGCGAGCGCTTGGCAGCATGCGGCATCGTTGTGCACATGTGCAGCTGTTACATCAGCAATGTAGCAGGGCTCCTGCTCATTTGTAGCAGCGCTCGCATTTGTACCAGCTGTCTTTCGCGCTATTACGTTCGCCGACCGCGCGCTAGCATCAAGGGGAGCGCTACGAATATCAACATAATCGGGGTTAACGCCATAGCTTCGAAGTGCCGCAATAAGTGCATCGGTACGCATTGTATGCGCGGCGTCTATGGTAAGAACCTGTACGTGCACGCGTCCTACCTGCTCTTGTTGCGCGCGCTCTTGTGTTTCGCTTTGCGCCAGAGCACGCTTCCAGCTTTGGGCGTTGTGCTGTTTCCAACCTTCAAAGCCCCAGTGCATACGCTGTTTTCCAGGTGCAACGCCAAGTGCCTGGGCAACTGCTTCTATAATAAGCTCCTTGTGCGATGTACTCAACACAACAAGCGTTGGGTGAGGATGTCTACATGTCGCAAACCAGCGTGCATAGCTTAAGAGTGCGCATGCATAATCACTGCGCAAGCTGGGTGATGCTGCAGCTGATGTGCGTTTGTCAAAGGGGTTTGCAGCCAAAAACCCTCGGCCAGAAAATCCTCGGCCAGAAAATCCTCCTCGTACGCTGCTTTTTCCGGCTCCTTGAGGACGCGGCGCTGCAAGTTTGCGCTCATAGCCGCGAATACACAGTGCTGTACCCGAAAAATCAATGCCAACGGTGGCGCGATTTTGAGAAAGATGCACGTCAATGGTGAGATTGGGGGAGTGCACGTCTATTTCGGGTCGCCAGCCTGTGTGCGCAAGGCACGTGTCAACAATTGCGTCTTTTGTTTTAAGCGCAACAAACTGGGTGTTTGTAAGCTTTGTATTGGTGCCATGAGCGCTAACAGCAATGCGCGTATATTGCGTAATGTGATCTTCCCAGCGTATGGCACATACATTGTGGTAAAGCTCTTCGGCACACGATGCATCAACACGTGCAATAACACAGATAATGCGCGAAGCAATGCGTGAGCACAAACAGGCGCGATAGCCATCGGGCACGGTTCCAAAAAACGATACACGGCCGCTTAACGGGCGAATGCGTTCAAGCTGCAAACTGGCAAGTTCACGGGCAAGGAGCTGCTCAAAGCCGCGCGGGCAGGTGGCAAAAAACTCGTAGCATTGTTCCGCAGTTGCGGTAGATGTCGACGCGTCAGCCAGCGCGTCGCGTGCTGCGCTCGCTTTGTTCGTTTGTTCGTTATTGCGTGGTAACAATGAGCTCTGCATGCTCTCGTATAACATATGATTTTCCTTAATATACAGGTTGATTGTAGTTTGCTTATATGCTAGCGTAACATTTTTACGTGGTATATAGCCGCCTTGTGCAAGAATAGTTATAATTACTCATACCTTTGTAGTATACCTATGTAATGATGAGTTTTTAGTAAGCGTCATATACCACACCAACAGGCAAGGAGAGAAATATGGAACAAGATATTCAAGCGCGTGTTGAGCAATGGCGCACGCATGTTACCGATAAAGCGCTTGCAGACGAGTTGCAGCAGCTTATTGCCTCAAATGACGAAACAAAACTCTACGATGCTTTTTATCGCGATCTCGAATTTGGAACTGCAGGCCTGCGTGCTGCGCTAGGCGTTGGCACTAATCGTATGAACATTTATGTTGTTGCGCGCGCAACGCAGGGTGTTGCACAATACTTAAACGCACACTTCGACCACCCAACAGTGGCAATTGCGCGCGACTCGCGTTTGTGCGGCGAAGATTTTCAGCGTGTTGCTGCATCGGTGCTTGCGGCTAACGGTATTCACGTATATGTATATCCGCGTATTGAGCCTGTACCTGCGCTTTCGTTTGCTGTGCGTCACCTTGGCACTTCGGCAGGTATTGTAATTACCGCGTCGCACAATCCGGCAATTTACAACGGCTACAAGGTGTACAACGATAACGGTGGCCAAATTACGAACGAGTGCTGCAGCGAAATTACCGCGTCAATTGCTCAAACGCCAATGTTTGGTGGCGCGCGTATGATGGACTTTGACGAAGCCATGAAGCAAGGTCTTATTGAGTGGACACCCGAAGAAGTTATCGATTCGTTTATCGAAAACGTTATGCGCACATCGGTACCAAACTTTACCGCCTCAAAGGGCTACAAAGTGGTATATACGCCGCTCAACGGTACCGGTCTTGAGTGTGTTACGCGCATTTTGCATAAGCTTGGTGTTAACGACGTTACCATTGTGCCCGAGCAAAAAGACCCCGATGGTCATTTTCCAACCTGCACGTATCCCAACCCTGAATTTCGCGAAACGTGGAATTTGGGGCTTGCGCTTGCCGACAAAGTAAAACCAAATTTGCTTGTTGCAACCGACCCCGACGCCGACCGTATGGGTACTGCCATCCCGCATAACGGCGATTACGTGCTCTTATCGGGCAACGAAATGGGCGTGTTGCTCATGGACTGGCGTGCGCGTATGGCATGCGAGCACAACGAAGACATCACGCGCAAAGTGTGCGTGTCGTCTATCGTTTCGTCGGATATGTCTGCCGCGCTCGCAAAAGATTGGGGCTTTGAGCTGCGCCGCGTGCTTACGGGCTTTAAGTATATTGGTGAGCAGGTCGATTTGCTTACACAAGCAGGCGAGCAAGACCGTTTTCTGTTTGGTTTTGAGGAGTCGTACGGCTATCTTGCTGGCACGCACGCGCGCGACAAAGACGCCATTACGGCTACCATGCTTGCTGTTGAGATGGCAAGTTACTATGCTGAGCAGGGCTTAGACTTATACGAAGCAATGGATACTCTGTATCAAAAGTATGGCTACTTCCTTAACAAAACGATTAACGCTACTTTTACTGGAGCTTCGGGTGCGCAAAAAATTTCAACCATTATGTCTAAGCTGCGTACCAACGTGCCGTGTGAATTTAGCGGTCTTGAGGTTGAGTCGTTTATCGACTATGCAAACAACGTTACGATGCAGCGTATTGGCGGTCTTCAAAAAGAGGAGCCGTCGCTTTTGCCGCACGCAAACGTGCTAGAGTTCCAGCTTGAAGGTCACAATAAGATTATTATTCGCCCCTCGGGTACCGAACCCAAAATTAAAGCGTACGTGTTTACCTACGCACGCCACCGCGATGTTGCCGAGAAAATCCAGCATGAAATTTCGGTTGTTATCGACGAGCTGTTTAAGTAAGCGCGTGGTGTGTGGCATGTGTACCTCGTGTGATATGAGCTGAGGTTACCAACCGCAACAAAGCAGTTAAAGAATAAAGAAATCGGCCGCCCTTATGGACGACCGATTTTTTTGATTTGTACGTGTTAAAAAACCATGCACACGCGCGTATAATAAACTCGGCTTTACGCCAATGCGCGCCTGTGCGTGTTAGTGCAGCAACGTTGAATTGCGCAGTTTAAGAATGAGATTAACAAAGTCTTCGGCGGCTTCGCTATCGTCGGTAATAACCAAAATAGTGTCGTTACCTGCAACGGAACCCTTTACTTCGGGCAAGCATGCCGCGTCAACAGCAGCAGCAACGCCAGGAGCGGTTCCCGGCTGCGAGCGAATAACAACAAGATTGTTTGCTCTATCAATCGAAATAACAAACTCAGAAACCATGCGCTGAAGGTGCAGGTCTTCGGCAAGAACATAAATGCCTTCTTGTAATTTGCGCAAACCCATATCGGCAATATCACGCGAAACAGTTGCCTGCGTGCAGTTAAAACCGATAGACTGAAGCTCGTCTACCAGGGCTTTTTGTGTACGTATTGACTGACCGCGTACGATATCGCGGATAGCGTCTTGTCTATTATTGCGACGCTTTACCATAGCTGCCTCCGACGTTTATTACGTGAGTAATGTTCAAAACTAACAAGCATGTATAAAAATAAAAAGTCATACCAAAAAAGTCAACATTAATTCTCTTTTTGTAATAAATTAGCAATAATAAGCTCAAAATTTGCAAAGAATGGCAAAAAGTATTCTTAAAAATCACAAAATAGTGTATATAATCTGGATAGACCCTGCAATGTATACAGACTATCTGTCTATCGTTCATTTTCTTTTTCATTAAAATACTATACACTAGCGATATATAGGTGGCTTATGGGCTTTGCCAAGGAGGCATACAGCATGGACTCACATCGCTTGGGGCGCACAACAAACTCGCTATCAATGCAATCATCAGGCGCGCCGCGTGCGCGCGGATCTGCGCAAGCTACACATCAAAATCGTGCTACGCCAAACGATCACAGTCGCCGCCAGCGCTTTTTGCCTTACAAAAGTCATCGCAACTATCGCACCATTCGCGGCACCGACGCTGGCCTTAATGTACGCCACATCTCTAAGCGTCGTCGCCGCCGCTTGTTTGGCAATGCAAGCGACACAACTGTTATGTATGCCCTGCTCGCAATAAGCGCCGTTGTGCTCATCGCTCTTCTTGTGTTGGTGGGTGGCTGTGTAAGCAGCTGTGTGCGCGGTTGGCTTTCGCCTGCAAGTACAAAGGTTGAGGTAAACGCTATCGATAGCCGTGTTAGTCCAAAAGCCTCCGACAATCTAACTCAAAAGCTTATTCCCGCGCTTAATTACAGCGACACCATGCTGTATATTGCGCAGCACGCGGGCGAGTATACCGATGAGCGTTTGGTTGAGCTTGCGGTAAACGAGCCACAGGCAGCGGAATTTGTGCGCGCACAACTTTCGAGCGATGGCAAGGCGTCTGCATACGACGGCGAAATTGCAAAAGGCACCGTTCCTGCCGTGTACAACTGGGATTCGCACTGGGGTCACGTGCCATTTTTGTCGTCGGTGCTTGGTGTTGATGGTTCGGGCTTAACGGCGCTGTTTATGGCCGACGCATACCTTACCGGCTCAAACGAGCATACGCCCGACGTGCTTGCGCAATTGGCGGGCGATTATGCCGAAGCAAACCGCGGTGTTAATGCAGCGTTCTTTAAGGATAAGGCAGCCGAGCTTGGGCTTTCTGTAAAAGATTACACGCCATCTGCCGAAAATATTAAAGTGGCTACATCCGACGCTTCCAAAGCGGCGCTTGTGTCGGTAAAAGAGGGCTTTACCAGCCCGTATGCGCACTGGGTGTTGCTTACCGGCTTGCGCAAAGATGGCAGTGTTGTGCTGTTCGATCCAACAAGCTATAAAGCAACCAATACCAGCTGGGCGCTTGGCTCTGTTGCCGATAATGTAACCGAGTTGTATTCAATAAGCGTAAAAGCAGCCGATAAAAAATAAATGCATACTCGTGCGTAAACAAGCCGCAAACAGCAGTAACACGCAGCTGATTACGTGCGCTTTATGCACGCTATTATGCACGCAGGCACTCTAGCCGATGGGGTCAAACAGTCTGCCGCTATATGCACCGTGCATGCGAGAAAGCGGCGCTGCGTGGCGTTTTGCCGCGTCAAGTGCGCGACAGACGCGCTGTATGTATACCGGTACATCGGAGTTATGCAACAGGGTGCAATCAACCAAAAAGCGTGACATGCCGCAGCTTAGCAGTTGCGGAATTTCGGGCGTAGCATCAAATACATGACCTGCATAAATGCGGCTTCTACCTTCAAGATCTACCGTAACGCGGTGCACGTCGCCGCGCTCGCTTTTAAGATACATCGTTTTTTTGCGCAGCGTGCAGCGAACGCAATTGTGAATACACATATGCGCAGCTTGGAGCACACAGTGTTCGGTGGTCATGGAGCGCGGACGTCCAAGTACGAGCGTACCAAAGGCAATATCTGCCCTTGTGCTGCTTAAGTCGCACAGCTCATCTAAGCTCAGCTCGTTTGAAAACCAAATGCCGCGCGCACCTTCTTGCGCTATGGATGCTATAGCAGAGCTGTTAAGAATGGGTATGCACGAGCGAATTTCGGGGTATGCGCCGCGCTGTTTGCATAATGCAAGCTCTGAGATGTTGCCAACAGCGCAGGTTGCGTGTGCGGTAACAAAGCTATCGCAGCGTGGATAGTCGCGCATGCGGCATACTTCATCAAGAATACTGATAGGGGAGCTTAGGCGCTCATAGGCGTGCGTGTGCGGATTATACGTGGTATATGATGGCCAGGTTTGGCCTGCGTGTGCGGCTGCAATGAGCGCATCGGTTGTGGCGTATAGCCGCGTTGCGCCTGCTTCGAGGGCACGCATGGCCATGTCGGGCGTGGTAACAAGCGCGCATACTTCAACAGGCAGCGCGTCCTTGTTCTGCATGCGTGCCGCTGCAGATGCAGCTGAAATATTCGTGACGCCAGTGCCCGCGTGTCCAGCGGCAGCGCCAGCGCTCATGCTGGGCACAGGATGCGTTTCTTTCGCCTCGTCGAGCAAGCGTTTTCGCGCGTGGTATTCCCATGGCTCAAGGATGCGTGCCTCAAGTGCGTCTGTAGCTTGACTTCGTAGTTTATGCAACGTAGAAAAGCCCAGACCAACGCCTTCGCCCACGCTAATATCCCAATGTGCAATTTCAAACGCCGTGGTACCAATGCGTCCTACATGTTCCTCAATGTCTAAGGCACTAAGCGCTTTTGTGCGCGCGGCTTCGAGCACATCGCCTGTCACTTCAACGCTGCAGCGGCTATCATCAATTGGCCACATGCGTATAGAAATTGGGGCTCCTACGTGGGCATATACACAAACTGCAATGGGGCGCTTGCGCGCGAGTGTATGGTTGCTGCACGCCTGTGCAATATCCATGTATGCTTGAGAGCGAATAAGTCGCACCGGGCAGCCAACAGGCACGCAACGCGCCGTTTGGCATTCGATAATGTCGCCCGCTTTTGCATCGCTTGTAACTTTTGATGTTAAAAAGTCGCTGTGACCATCGAGTCTAAGCTCCAAAAGGTCGTCTTTTTGCACCGCCCGCGTGAGTTTTACCTGCAGTTTTGCTGTTGGTTTATAGCGAAAACGCCCCGGCTTATCCGGACGTGGACGTTTATACACGCCCAAATTTTCCGCCGCACACACCTGTCCTATAAGCTCACCGCGGTTGTTCGACCGCTCGTAGCTCATCATTTCGTTTCCCGATGTGCCTTTTAGGTATGCAGTGGTAAACCCGCGGTTAAAGCTGCGGTACAGCAGGTTGTGAATTTCCTCTTCCTCGGCGGCGCTAAGGGTTCTACCTGCATATATGGCGTCAAGTCGCATGCGATAGGCTTTTACAACGGCATACACATACGCTGCGCTTTTCATGCGGCCTTCAATTTTAAGCGAGTGCACTCCAGCGGCAGCCATATCCTCCAGGTTTTGCTGCGTGTTGTAGTCTTTTGGGCACAACAAATGGTCGGCGGCTTTGGTGTTGTACACGTGATTGTCTTCGTCGATAAGTTCGTAATGCAAACGGCAGGGCTGTGCACACAGGCCGCGGTTTGCGGAGCGCTGACCGTTAAGCGAACTTAGCATGCATATGCCCGAGTAGCAAAAGCAAATGGCACCATGACCAAAACACTCCAAGTCAACTTGTGTTTTTGAAAGCTCTTTGAGCTCAGGTAGGCTGAGTTCACGCGAGAGCGTTACGCGCGTTGCGCCGTGATGTTTACACCACATAATGCCGCGCGGGTCGTGAATGTTCGATTGCGTAGAAACATGCAGCTCAATAAAGGGAAAACGCCTGCTGAGCTCATACATAACGCCCCAGTCTTGCACGATAAACGCATCAGCTCCAAGCAGCCACGCGCGTTGTACAAGTGCACACAACGGCTCAATTTCGCTGGTACGAACCTCAATATTTACGGGCACATACACGTGCACGCCAAGCAGGTGTGCATCTTTGCATGCCTGCTGAAATTCCTCGTCCGAAAAATTATCGGCACCGCGGCGGGCATTAAAATCGCAGCCCAGTGCACAATAAATGGCATCCGCGCCCGAATACAGCGCAGCGTAAAACGCAGCAGGCGAGCCGGCTGGCGCAAGGAGCTCCAGCGTATTGGACGTATGAGCGGTAGTATGGTGTTGTTGCGTGGCAGCAGTTGTCATGGGTGTGTAAGCGCCTTACTGGTGTTGATCCGGGTGCTGAGTGTGGTCTTGGGTCTGAGCATGCGTATTCGCATCATCAGCTGCAGCTTCATGTTCAGACGCATCTACGCCCAGGTAATTAAGCCAAAACGCATCGGACGTCATGGTGCTAAATGCATCGCGGTACGCACGCACGAGCTCGTCTTTGTGCTTAGCAAAGTAGGCAAGGTCGCTCATCAGGCGTTTGTGGAGATCAGCAAAGCGCTTTTCATCGCGTGTACGTATGCAACCAGCGCCACTAAAGCGGTTGATAACAATAAGATGCTCACGCTGCGAAATAACGCCCGGCTGATACAGCCAACCTGCGTGGTCGATAACTGCAGGTTCGGGCTTGTTTGTTGCAAACATGCGCATGCGCTGTCCGTTAAAGGTTATGTAGTCGATAACGCGCTGCTTAAGGCTGCGCCGCACGTCGAATGAACCTTCAAAATTGGTGAGATAGGGCGATGCATACGCTTGAATAATTGAGTCCCAGCCGTGCTCTTGAAGCGCTTTTTTGAAGTCTTGTTTGGACAAGAGCTTTTCGCAATTGCGATTGGCATACATAAAGCGCTCTTCTACCTGGCCTTTTTTCATAATAAACGAGGGGCCTTTAAGGAAGTCTTCAAAACCTTCAAGTGCCAACGCAGCATCGGTGTAATTAAATTTGCGAAGGTCGAGCTCGCAGGCAAGGCTCTTAAAGCGAATAAGAAGGCTTTCAAACGAGCAAATATCCGACGTTGCTTGCGTAATAAACGAGTTGCGCGTAGTTTGGTAGCGCTCAACTGCGGCGCTGTATTTTGTGTTAAAGCCCATGTGCCACACGGCAATGCCGTTCATCGTAATAAAATCGCAGTGCGCACGCAGCGAATATTCAATATCGTCAAAGCGCACAAACAATGGCAGCGGCAGACCAATCTCTTCGATAGTTTGCATTGGTATAACGCAGTACCACCAGCCTGCATACTGGCTTTCTGTTTCGATAATATTTGTAAGATCGCTTTCGTTGCACATTACTTCGTTGCGCACTACGTTTGAGAAGAGCGTCATCATATTGGGGCTTTTAAGCGACAAACACTGTCCGTTAGGAAGCATGTGACCAACGTCTTCCCAGCGCATGCCGGGGTCTTCAAGGCACATCATAGCGCCGCTGATAAACGCCGAGCTATAACGCGGTTTTATAATTGAAAGCAGCGTATAGGTGCGAATAATGCTTTCGGGGCACACTTCAACGTCGTCGTCCATGAGCAGCACGTGCGTTGCGCGCGGTGTTTGGCGTTTGGCTTCTATCATGCCGCGGGCATAGCCACCCGAACCGCCCGCATTGGGGTTGGGGTGCAGGTAAATGCCCTTGCATACCACGTCTTCTTTGGTGAGCGTGCGGCCGTTATCCACAATATGCATCGTAAGGTGCTGTGCGATAGGCTCATTGCTTTCAAGAATGGAGTGGCGAATGCGACGAGCATTGTTAATGATATAGGGCTCTTTTTTAAAGGTGGTAGTGCAAAGTGCGAGCTCAACAGGGGTGATATCTGCTTCTTCTACATGCGTGTAGTAGTAGGCATTCTTAAGTTCGCACGCGCCGCTTGTAACAAGCTGAAATCCAAGTAGTACGGGGTTGTCGCTGCAGTCAAGCGAGATGTCCACCGCTTGCCACGCGTCTGATTGCTCGATGTGGTGCTTTGAGCTGCGTGTTCGTGGTGTTTCATCAAATTCTTGAGCGTAGGTTGCAATCAGATCAACCGCACTACCTTTAAGTTCAATATGTAGCCATACGTCGCTGGTGTGCGTGTACGTTTTCCACTTTTGATACGAAAACGCATTCATAAACGTCGTGGCATCAAATGTACCCGCACCCATAAGGGCAACGCTTCGCTCGCCCGTAATATGAACGGTTACATTGGTGTGATAGTAGAGTGTTGGTACATCATATGCACGCTGTTCTTGTTCGAAAACAACGTGAGCAAGGGTATACGTCTGCATGGTGTAAAGCACATCTCCATAAAGGTAGTAGGTTTAATGTACGTAGTAGATATTATGTGCAAAACATAACGCACGAACACACATACAAATAATCTCAACATGTATGTGTGTTCCTGCAAATAATACTCACAATTCAAAAGCGGCTACACAAGGCGCGCCCAGGATCGTTTACCAAATTGCATAACACAGCCGCTTGTAAACGTATCGGCTGGCAGGTTATAGCATTTTGGCTTTACAGCAACGCCGTTTATCTTAACGCCGCCACCGTCGATGCGTCTGCGTGCTTCTCCTGTTGATGGTGCAAGCTTTACATCAACAAGCAGTTTAGCAAGGTACACCATGTGTTCGTCGTTTTCTTGCACGCACGAGAGCGAAAACTCAGGAATATCTTCTGGAATATCACCATGCTTAAACGTTACGTCAAACGCATCTTGCGCCGCAGCACCGGCACCTGCACCGTGGTACAAATCAACGATGTTTTCCGCAAGTTTGCGTTTGAGCTCATAGGGATTTGCAGTATTGTCTTTAAACTGCTGGTCAACGGCATCAATTTCGTCGATGCTAAAGGTTGAGCACAACCGGTAATACGAGGCAATAAGTTCGTCGGGAATAGACATGAGCTTGCCAAACATGTCGTTTGGCTCATCGGTAAGACCAACGTAGTTGCCGTAGCTTTTGGACATCTTTTTGCTGCCGTCGATACCTACAAGCAGCGGCATGGTAAGTGCTACCTGCGGCTCCATACCTTCGGCGCGCATAAGGTCGCGACCGGCAAGCAGGTTAAAGATTTGGTCATTGCCACCCATTTCCAAATCGGCAGATACAACTACCGAGTCGTAAGCTTGCAGCACAGGATAGATAAATTCGTGGAGGGAGATTGATTGTTCGTTGGTATAGCGCTTGTGAAAGTCTTCGCGCTCAAGAATACGTGCAACATTAAATTTGCTCATAATCGAGAGCATGTGCGCAAGGTCGAGCGGTTTTAGCCAGTCACCATTGTGAACAATGGACGTTTTTTCGGGGTCGAGAATTTTCATTGCCTGAGCAACGTAGGTTTGCGCATTAGTTTCTACCTGCTCTTCGGTAAGAGGCGGGCGCGTAGAATCGCGACCCGATGGATCGCCAATAAGTGCGGTGCCGTTACCGATAATAAGTACAACGCGGTGCCCCAAATCTTGGAACTGGCGCATTTTGCGTAAGGGAACCGCGTGGCCAAGGTGCAAATCGGGTGATGTTGGATCGACGCCAAGTTTGATGGTGAGCGGTTTTCCTTTTTCGAGCTTTGCCTTAAGCTCATCTATAGGTACAATTTGCATGGTGCCCGAGGTAATAACCTTGAGCTGCTCTTCTACTGATACCAACGATGTCCTCCATATCGTCGAAGTTTGCGATGCGCGAGCATATGCGATGCGCACGATAGCTTTTGTTATTGTAGCGTATAGCACCATCAAACATGAGTACAGATGCACGGTAGATGCAGATTTTTTGCGCGCGTACATAACAACTGCACGTGCGTAATGCATTTTGCAACAAATGATCTTAAATCGCTTATAATAAGAACATTGAACTACTTCTAGGAGGTTGTATGGGCGTCAGAACCCGTAGAGCGCGACAACACAGCAAAACACATGTTGCAAAGTTTGGTATTGCCGGATTTTTTGGTTTTATTGCCCTGCTTTGCTTAGCACTTGCCATGTCGTTGGGGTCGCTTGTGTCGTCGTGGCTGGAGGATTTGCCTAACTACACCTCTGCCGATTCATACGTAGTAGGCGAGCCCACCACTGTGTATGCCGCCGACAACTCTGTTATTGCCGAATTTTATTTGCAAAACCGCCGCAGCGTTACGAGCGATCAAATCTCGCCCTACGTGCTAAAAGCCGTGGTAGATACCGAAGATTCGCGTTTTTATAAACACAACGGTGTCGACCCGCAGGGTATTGTGCGCGCCATCGTAAAAACTGCCCGCGGCCGCTCCGAGGGTGCTTCTACCATTACGCAGCAGCTTGTGCGTAATACCGTGTTGTCAAAAGAGCAGTTTGAGCAAACGTTGCGCCGTAAAGTGCGCGAGGCATACATTTCCATTCAGATGGAAAAAATTTACACCAAAGACCAAATTCTTAATATGTACCTCAACACCATTTACTTTGGACATGGTGCATATGGTATTCAAGCTGCGGCAATTACCTACTTTAATACCTCTGCCAAAGATCTTACTCTCGCGCAAGCAGCTATGATTTCGGGTTTGCCGCAGGCGCCTTCGCGTTACGACCCGTTTGTAAACCCCGATGCTGCTACCTCGCGCCGCAACATGGTGCTCGATCGTATGCTTGCTGCCGACGATATTTCGCAAGAGGAGCACGATGCCGCTGTGGCTGAGCCGCTCGAAATTCACCCCGGTAAATTTAGCACCGCACACGGTCGCTATCCTTACATCGCCGACTACATTAAGCAGCTGCTCCTTGCCGATTTCGACCAAGACACCGTTATGCAAGGCGGGCTTAAGGTGTACACCACTATAGACCCGGCTATTCAGGACAATGCCCAAGCTGCCGTTGCTAGTCGTCTTAAAGCAATTGGCAATAAGCGTCTCGAATCGGCGCTCGTTGCTATCGACCCGCAAACAGGCTACGTAAAGGCCATGGTGGGTGGCAAAGACTACAACAGCAACCAATTTAACCTGGCAACGCAGGCGCACCGTCAAGCCGGTTCTGCATTTAAGACGTTTACCCTTGCCTGCGCGATAAACGAGGGTGTCGACCCAACCGTGCGCATTAACGCAAACTCGCCCTATCAAGCGTCGCCTGTGTGGAAGGTTTCAAACCTTGGTTTTCATAGCTATGGCACCATTTCGCTTACACAGGCGTTTGCCGTTTCTTCGAACACGGCATTTGTACAGCTTATTCAGGCTATTGGTGCCGATAAAGTTGCCGAGATGGCACACAATTTGGGCATTAAAACCAAGCTGCCGCCCTACGATTCCATGACACTTGGTACCGACGGCATTCCTGTTTTGCAAATGGCCGATGCATATGCAACGCTTGCAAGTGGCGGCATTCACCGCGATCCCGTTTCGATTACCGCTATTAAAGACCGCAATGGTAACAGTGTGTATGAGCACGCCGATAAGCCAACGCGTGTGCTTTCGCCCGAAGTTGCCGAGGCTACGCTTAATGTTATGAAAGCAGTGGTACAAACAGGTACCGCAAAATCGCTGCAGGGACTTGTACACATTAAGCAGCCTATGGCTGGCAAAACTGGTACGTCAGACGCTTTCCGCGACCTGTGGTATTGCGGCGTTACGCCAAGCTTAAGCGTTGCTGTGTGGAGCGGTTATATCGAAGAAGCATCCGTGCGTGTGCGTGGTGCCAATGGTTCGCCCGCGCTTACCAGCGTGCCCATTTACGCCGATTTTATAAACCGCGTGCTTGGCAATGCGCCGTCTGCCGATTTCCCGCACACCGATGCCACGGTGCAATATAAGCCCAACACTACCTGGGTGTTTAAGAACACAACGCCCGATGCAAATATCGAACGTCACGATGATGTAGCCGATGCGCCACAAGAAGCTACGCCAACCGACACCACCTCGCGCCAAGAGCGTCCAGGAGAAGAAGCAGCGCCTCGAGAGCAAAACGGTCAAACGCCGCCAGCACAAGAGCACCCGCGGCAAACGCCGGCTCCCACGCCTGCGCCGCGGCCAGCACCAGCGCCTGCGCCCGCTCCGGCACCTGCACCTGCACCTGCGCCACCTGCGGAGCATCATTAGTGCGTGCTGGTTGATTGTTGATAGCTTCGTCCAAAAAAGTAGGCTCGCCACAGGAGGTAGCGTATGTTTTTTACCAAAAAAGACACCATCGTAAGCATGTGTGACGGCACTTGGAAGCCCGCCTGCGAGCTTTCCGACCCCGCCTTTGCGCAGCAGCTTATAGGACCCACGTTGGCGATTTCTCCGCTTTCACAAGATGCGCCTATCACCATATGCGCGCCATTTGATGCGCAGGTAACAACCGTATTTCCCACGCATCACGCTATTGGTCTTACGTCAAAAATTGGCGTTGAATACATTTTGCATTTGGGTCTTGACACCGTTGAGCTTAAGGGCGAAGGCTTTGAGCCCTTTGTTTCTACCGGCGCGCGCGTGCGCGTAGGTGAGCCCCTTGTGCGCATGGATACGCAGCTTATTAGTGAGCGCGGCTACGCTACCGACGTGCTACTTATTGCAACCAACGGCAAACCTTACACCTTTGTGCGCACGTTTGAATCGGCTGAGCGCATCGAGGTGGGCGAAGCTCTTGCGCAGTGTTCCAAGCAGTAGGGCATGTATCTGCAGTAACGCTTGATATGTAGTTGAAATGCTGCAGATATGTGGCGTTTTGTGCGCCTTCGCGCTGCACCCGCACGGGCTTCATGTGCACCGTTTATCGTTCACAATGTAAACTGGCTCAAAATTAATGTACCAGCTTTTTTCTATGTTATCATCGAAGTAACTTCCCTGCTCGCACACATGCATTAGGCGTGCTACACGCGCTACAGGTGCATATGCGCCCTCGTGCTAGCATGCTGTGTGAGCGTGGTATGCGTTTGTTGAATAACACGCTGAAAGGAGTATGTATGTTCAAAACTCTGCAAAAAATAGGTAAAGCGTTTATGCTTCCTATTGCAATTTTGCCTGCCGCAGGTTTGCTGCTTGGTATTGGTGGTGCGCTTTCGAATGCAACAACCGTTGCAACGTATCCCGTCCTTGCAAACCCCACCTTGCAGGCAATTTTTCAGGTAATGAGCGCTGCTGGTAGCGTTATCTTTGGTAACCTTGCCATGCTTTTGTGCGTGGGTCTGTGTATTGGCCTTGCCAAACGCGATAAAGGTACCGCTGCACTTGCAGGTGTTACCGGTTACCTGGTTATGAAAGCAACTATCGATGCTATGGTTAAGCTGTTCATGGAAAAAGGCGCAGCTATCGACACCGGCGTTGTTGGAGCAATTGTTATCGGACTTGTTGCCGTTAACCTGCACAATAGGTATTACAACATCCAATTGCCGCAGGTACTTGGCTTTTTTGGCGGTTCGCGTTTTGTGCCTATCGTAACTTCCATTGCCAGTGTGTTCATTGGATGCATCTTCTTCCTTATTTGGCCTCCGTTCCAAAAGTTGCTTGTTGCTACCGGTGGCTACATTTCGCAGGCAGGTCCCGTTGGTACGTTTTTGTATGGCTTCCTTATGCGTTTGTGTGGCGCGGTTGGTTTGCACCACATGATTTACCCCATGTTTTGGTTTACTGAGCTTGGTGGCGTTGAAACCGTTGCAGGTACAACGGTTGTTGGCGCGCAAAAGATCTTCTTTGCTCAGCTTGCCGATCCCAATCACGTTGGTTTATATACCGAAGGTACGCGCTTTTTTGCCGGTCGTTTCTCAACCATGATGTTTGGTTTGCCAGCTGCATGTTTGGCCATGTACCACTGCGTACCAAAAGAGCGTCGTCCTAAATACCGCGGCTTGTTTATTGGTGTTGCGCTTACCTCGTTTATCACGGGTATTACCGAGCCTATTGAGTTTATGTTCCTGTTTGTAAACCCGCTGCTCTATGTTATTCACTCGTTCCTCGACGGTGTAAGCTTCTTTATTGCTGATATTCTTAATATTTCCATTGGTAACACGTTCTCTGGTGGTGTTATCGACTTTACTCTGTTTGGTATTTTGCAAGGTAACGACAAAACAAACTGGCTACTCGAAATTCCGTTTGGTTGCGTGTGGGCAGTGCTCTACTACGTGCTGTTTAGGTGGTATATTACCTTCTTTAACGTTCCTACTCCTGGTAGAGGTGCCGAAGGCGACGACGATGCCGCGCAGGCTGCTGCAGCACCAACATCGAGAAGCGAGCTTCATGACATTTCGATGCAAATTATCGAAGCACTTGGTGGTGCTGAAAACATCGAAGACATTGACGCGTGCATTACGCGTTTGCGCGTGAGCACCAAAGACGCAAGCGCTGTTAATCGCGACAAGCTTATGCAGCTTGGTGCTACTGGTGTGCTTGAAGTTTCTGGTGGTATTCAGGCCATTTTTGGTGCAAAGGCTGTTATTTATAAAAATGCCATTGCCGAGATTTTAGGCGTTGAAGACTAGGACTAGGCTCACGTAAGCTGTGTAGCTTAGGGTTTGTGCGATGTAAAAACGCACGGTAACGTTTTGTGCGCGCATAAGCAGCTGCTTGTGCGCGCACATTTGTGTAGTGTGCATTTTTCTACCCTGATTATGTCTATCCTGATTATGTGTTTGTTGCCGCGCGTGCCTGCAACGTGGCGCGCTATTAGCGCACGTAAATGGCGGAGTTCAAGCGATCTTTATAGCACATATACACCAAAATGCACAACGGCACGATAAATAATATTGAGGGATAAAACCAAAATCTATCAACCGCGGTGTATAAATAGCCGCCCAAAATTGGTGCCGATGACATGCCAATATCGAGACCCAAATAAAACGTGGAGCTAGCAAGTCCTTGTTCAGACGTGGGTGCAAGCATCATGGCGGTAGATTGGTTTATTGAGTAAATAACACCATAACCAACCGATAGCAGCGCCGCGCATACAATCATCATAAGCGTATTAACCATAAACGCCATACCAATAAGGAAAAGTGCGCTTGCAAGCAGGCATTTCCAAAACCATTTGCCGTATGGCACGGTGTCGAAGTAGCGTTTGAGCGTCATGCGGATAATTAGAAGCACAATTGCATATACCACAAAAAAGTAGCCAACTGCAACGTTTAGGTGGCCTTCCTGCACGTAGAGCAAGATGTCGGCCTGCGTGGCAAAATAGGGGATTGAAAATAGGAGCATGAGCAGACTGATGGGGAACGCGTTTTTTTGCAAAATGCGGATGTGACGCAGGGTGCTAAGCGCTGTATGCAGGCGTGAGCGTGCGGGCTGGGATGTTTGTGCTGGTTGGGATGCTGTGGGTGTGACTGCTGGTTGGGATGGTTGTGCTGTCACTACTTTGACAGGATGCGCGTGATCGCTCACAAATTGAATGCTTATAAGCATGGCAACTGCCGACATGCCCGCCAAGGCTAAGCACGGACGGTATCCAATGTACGTTACCAAATTCATTGAACACGCTGGTGCAACAGCCATGGCAAGTGCATTCATAAGTCCGTAAAAGCCCATTGCTTCGCCCACGTGCTCGCGTGGAACAAGAAGGCCAAGCCAGGTTGTCATGCACACCGTTGCGAGGACAAAGCCACAGCCGTTAAGAATGCGAAAGGCGAGCAAAAGATTGCCCTCGGGTGCCCACGCGCAGCCAAACACGCCGAGCGCAATGAGCGCACCGCCGATGCACGACAGGCGATATTTTGAAAAGTGATCAGACAAATTACCTGCTACAGGGCGCAAAAAGAGGGAGATAATGCTCATGGAGCCCGTAATAACACCCGCAAAAAGCGCAGTTGTGCCAAGACTTTGGGCAAAGCCGTTGATGAGCGGCGTGACCATCATAATTGAAAACATAAAAAAGAACGAGGCTGCCATAACAAGAATAACGTCTTTTGTGTAAATAGATGGTTTGCTTTTGGTGTCGCATTTGGTGTCGCAGCAGCTCATAGTGCTCCTTTATGATGTGCGTGGGCGCATGTCGTGGCTCGTGTGCGTGCGCTTGTGTGTGCGGACGCGCGCGTACCGCGCAAGTTCGTGCATATGTAAAAATGCATTCTACACGCTTGCGCTCATGTTGTACCCCTTTTGTGCTGAGCGGTTTCAAAGGGCACAGTTTGAACAAATTTACCCCGCTGCGCAACAATCTTGCGCGCAAAACCCCGCCGTGTAATAATCTTGCCTGCAAAACTCTCATAAAAAAACTCCTGCTTGCGCGTACGCAAACAGGAGCGTGAGTAACTAACCGTGCGTTATGGAAGGTGCCAGCTACGCTTGAAGATCTTCTGCTTTTCGCTCCTCAACGCGAGCTTGTGGCATATCAAAACGTGTCTTAACCTGGGAATTTGTAGCTGCTAGGGTTGTGGCAGCGTGCAGGGCGTGTTGCGCATGTCTCGCGCGTGGTTTGATGTGACGTGCGCTCTTTACCCGTGCGTTAGCATGGCTCAACGTCGCATGTACGACATCCGTGTGTGCCGGGTTGTTTAATTCATGCGCTCCCTTGGCGTGTGCGCCACTTTGCGCGCGTAATCCATCTTTTACCTGCAAAAATGCATCACTTTCAAGAGTTTTTGTCTTCATCTCAATTTCGAGCTTCGACATGCCTTGCTGAACCAAATATGCAATCAACACTTTTTTGTACGAGTCCCGTGCTTCGGTAAACGTTTTGATTGCATTGTCAAACGTGCGCTGAGTGGCGTCAACATAGCTGCTTTGACGTGCGTATACGTGTTGCGCTGCAGCTAGCGCTTGTTTCGCGTGCTCCATCGCAAGCCGCGCTTCCTCTTTCTTGTGTGCCTGTGCAAGCACCTCGTTGTAGCGAGCCGTTTTTTCTGCTAGCTCAGCTGCTTTGGTGCTTACGTCTTGCGCGGCTGCGTCTTTGTTGCTACGTGCTTGTTTGTGTGCAAGCGCTGCAGCATCTGCCTTTTGGCTTTGCTGGCTATACTCGGCTTGCTTTTCCTGCACCTGTGCCAGCGCGGTTTGGTGCTGTGCGTTCTTTTCTTCTACTTTGCGTATAAGCTGTGACACTTCGCCTGTAAGCTCTGCTTCTTTTTGTGCGTCTGCAGCCTCTTGTCTTTGTGCTTCTTCCTTTAGACTTGTACTCTTTTCCGCAAGTTCGGATTGCTTTCTTTTAAGCGTATCAACCTCGTTTTGAACGCGTTCTTGCGCTTGCGCCGTTCTCGTTTTTTCTTCGTCCAACTTTGCTTTTTTGTCTGTCGCGTTCGTTAGTGCTTCTTGTGCTGCTGCTTTGTTTTTGGCGGCCTGCTCAAGATTTTCTGCGTTCTTTGCCTGCTTTTTCTGCTCTTCCTCTAGGGTTCGTTGTGACTCTTTAAGTCCTGCAGTTAAGCCTGGGTCACCTGGCTTTTGCTTTAGCTCGCGTTTTGCATCCTCTACCGCCTGCTTTTGGTGAGGGAGTTTTCTTTCGATATCTTCTTTTTCTTTCTTAAGTGTTTGTTCCCACGCTTCCGCTTTCTTCTTTTCTCCTTCTTGCTTTGCTATTTCTTCATCGTTCGCTTCAGCAGCATGTTTTGCCTGCTCTGCCTTCTCGTTCGCTTGGTCAAGTTCTTGTTCTTTGGGTGTAAGCTCGTCTTGCGCTAGTTTCTTTTCTGCTTCTGCGTTTGCTTCTATGTCGCTCTCACGTTGCGTTTTAGCTTGAGCTGCCTTTTCTTTGTGTGCAGCAAGTTCTTTCTCTTTAGCAGTTTTTGCGCTATCTGCGGCTTTGAGCTCTTCTAATATGGCTTCTGCGTTGCTCTCAGCACGTTTCAGCTCAGATTCCGCCTTGTCCTTTTTTGTAAGCGCATCCTTTGCCTTTTCGGCTTCTTTTTGTAGCTCAGCTTCTTTTTCTTGTAGTGTACGTTCAGCCTGCTTTTTTCCTTCTTCAGCTGCGGTTTTTGCGTTCTTTGCTGCTTCTACATCTTTTTGCGTAACGTTAGGTGCTATCTCATACGTTTTTTTTGCCTCGTCGTAGCGTTGTTTTGCTTTATGTGCTGCATTGCTTGCATGGTATTCGCTGCTTTGCGCATCCTTCAACTCTTTGTGTGCATTGGCAGCTGCATGGTGTGCTTCCTTATATGCGCGCTCTGCCTTATCAACATCGTGCTGTGTTACTGGTGCAGATGGTTCTGCAAACGCAGTGTGCGGCGTTGCTGTAGTTCCTGTATACGCTGGCACTTCTGTCGCAAACGCGCAGGTAGGTGCTGTTATTGCCAAAGTAGCAGCTATTGCTGCGAGTTTCGTTTGATGCGTCATGGTATTCGCTCCTTAACGGGGTGAAAGTATCAATAATGTGGTTTCATTTTATCCAATAAATTGAGGATTATTTTATGGTTCAATTCAGCTTTATTTGGAGTTAGTGGTTTTCGTGTGCGCTGCTATTCATATGTTATTTATGCAGCTAAATACCATTGTTTAAATGTAGTTACTTGCCTAAGTTCAATAATAGCTTTTTCAGTATTCGTTCATTACTGTGCATAATATATGAGTATTAATACATGTTGTTTGTGCGTTTTAACGAAACCGAACTTTGCATAACTTGAATTATGGAATCTTTTCAGATATATGGATTATTTCTAAATTTGCTGCTTTTTTTTTTCTTCTTTGTAATTGTCCTACACTTTGTTGTACGAGATGCCCACTGGTTGAGCTTGACATTCGTAGGTACATATGGAGGTATAGGATGACAGCTTGCTATATGCATAGTAAACAACACAACAGCAAAGCAAAGCACAATTTTGGCAGCTGCTCTTTAGCGTGTATAAAACCCGCTCAATTCGCACCGTATAACCGTGCGTGGTATGGAAAATCACTCTGCGTCGTTGGAATATCCTTGGCGTGTGCATGTTCGGCTGTATGCGTTGGATTGAACAACGCAGCTTTTGCAGATGAGCCGGTAGGGCAATCTTCGACCAATACAATCCCTGCTCAGCAGCAAACGCCAAAGCGCACGTTAACTAAAAAAGATGTTGCAGCAATGGCTGGTTGCGACGCTACAATTGATGGTGACAAGCTTGTTATTGCTCCTCAAAACAAAGCAGCTGATGGTGTTATAAGTAAAGATCAAAAAGAGGATAATTTTAATACATTGCGAGACGCTATAAAGAGTGCTGCCGCTCGAGGTAAAACACTGGAATTTAGAGGCAACATTTACGGCTACGGCAATATCAGTGAATTATTTAAGGAAAGCAAAATTTCTAGTCTTGGCAATATTAATCGCTTTGATGTATCGAACGTTACAGATATGAGCGAGCTTTTTAGCGGGTGCTCATCTCTAAAAGGCTCCCTTGAACCTCTTGCGTCGTGGGATACAAGTAATGTTACAAATATGAAAGAAATGTTTTCATCCTGCACAAGGATTTACGGTTCGTTAACACCGCTTAACAGCTGGAACACATCGAAAGTAACAAATATGGGCGGGATGTTTTTTGGTTGCAATTCACTTTCGGGTGTAAACGACTTAAGCAACTGGGACATTAGCAATGTTGTAGATAATCCTAAAGGAGATACGCCAGATAAACGCTACGGTGAGCGTTTTGGCTTAAAGTACCTCTTTGCGGCTTACTATGACGCAACTGATAAGTGGCATGGTGTTGGAAATGGGAATTTCGTGCTGAACTTTAGTAATAAGAAATTCCCAGATAAGGTTACAACTGCTAAAATGTTCAAATATTTGGGCTGTACCCTTGTTGCTACTAATTGGCAAAATTATAAGCTGAATCATTCTTTTACTTCTCATGATATATTCGATTTCGCGAAACATGGGTGGATCTTTGCTGATAACCATGGAGCAGACTTTACTTTTGTAACAGACGTCACTACAGGACTTGCCGACTCCGATTTTGTTAAAGAGGGAAGCTATAAAATAGTGAACTATAACGTGACTGTTACATATAAAACTCCTGATGGTAAAACATGTACTAAAACGGTGGCTTTGAAGTATGCACGCGCACTTAAAAAGCCAGGTACAAATAACCAAGAGGAAAAGCCCCCTACATTCGATTTGGCCGAGCAAGAGGCATATCGAACAGCAGCTCAAGCGATTGTTCAGTACGATATAGATGGCCTTAAAAAGCAGCATCCTAATTGGATTATTACTAATAAATTTCACGTGGGCGCTCAGCTACCAGCAACGCTGCCTACCACCATTGATGAAGTGAAGGATATTACGATTGATTTAGGACAAATCACTGTAAATCAAGAGCATAAACCCAATTTGGAACCTGAACTAACAGTTCTGTACCGCCTGTACAACCCGTACACACATGAGCACTTCTTTACCGCAGAAACGGTAGAAAACGACAACTTGGTACGTCTTGGCTGGAAGAGTGAAGGTGGCGTAGGATACGTTTACAAACATGGCGAGAAAGGCGGCGTATACCGCTTGTACAACCCCACCACAGGCGAACATCACTACACTATGAATGAAGACGAAGTTGCTACATGCGTTAAAGCAGGCTGGAAAAGCGAAGGCGTAAAGTGGTTTAGCGCCCAAGACAAAGAGGTAACGCTAAATAAGCTTTACAGTATGTACAACCCGTATGAGAAGAAGTTTTACCATCACTACACGGCAGACGCTAAAGAAATCGAGCAGATGGTAAAGGCTGGCTGGCGCAAAGAGGAAGTAAAGTGGTGCACGCTGCCAGCCAGTGCTGTTAAGTAAGCCTGTTATATATAAGCACAAACGGGCTGACACTATATTGTGGGCGAAGTGCGCTTGCGCGAAACTTCGCCACAACAAAGCTCCCAGCTGCCCGTTTGTGTATCTCACTTACGTTCCTTAACGCCAATACAAAAAGTCAGAAGAGCAATGAGTGCGCCGTTTTGCACAACCCGCAAAACGGCGCGTTTTTGTGGAGCGGGCGTTACAAAAGTCTTTCACTCATATTAGAAAATTACCCCACTTTGACACGCGTTTCGGCGTCGCACAAGCGCGCTGGAGCTCGCCGCAAAAAAGTGCGTTTTGCATTTACGCAGGTAGGAGCGTTGGAGCATTTTTGCTCAGCTGGCACATGTGCCTCAAAGGACAATTTTTGGGTTCAAAACGCGTGTCAAAGTGGGGTAATTTTCTAATATCGCTCAACTTTTTTTGTAAGCGCTGAGAAGGTTTCAAAAATCCATTAAAACGCACCGCCTGGCAGCAGCCAGGCGGTGCACCAATTGCTCTTCAGTCTTCTTTGCTTTGAACAGTAAATTCAGGCTATAGACAAAAAGCAGGCGTCTGGGAGCAGTTTTGATTTGGAGTTTCGCGTTTAAAGACGTTCGTATTTGAATGAAAAACGTGTGTTGCTGGGAGCAGCTCTATTTTGAAGTTTCGCGTTGAAAAGACGCACGGTTGCAATGCATAAACGCGGATAGCGGAGAGCTTTGTTCGCAAGTGCACTTCGCCTACAACAAAGCGTCTATCCGCGTTACAGCTGCGAGAGTTATTTGCTCACGTTACACCTGCATACGCGCACTTCAAAATAGAGCTGCGTCAACACACGTTACACGAAAGTTGATTTGCGTTTGCTTTGCACGTACATACACGCACTCCAAATCAAAACTGTGCGTGCCTGCTTTGCGTTTTTTGTGGAATGGGCGTTAATGCAATACGTTCATGAACGTTAGCGGGCAAGTGAACCCATCGGATCCCACGGTTCAAGTACGGTGGCTTCTTCGTGTTCAAAGGTGTCGCGCTGCTCTTGGGTGAGGTATTTTTTATCAACAACTACCTGGTACACATACTCATCAAACCAGGCGTCGCTCAAAGTATCAAAGCCGTCGCGGCCGTGATCTTTACCCCAGCTGTTTTCAACTTTCCACATAACAGGCTTTTTGTTGGCGTCAAAACGTACGCCCTCGAGCACCATAGCATGTGTCATCAGCGATTCGCCGTAATCAAGACGCGTAGCTTTATCCATGCTTTGTTCAATTTCAAATCCAAACAGCGCATCTACATCAAGTGCTGCCAAGTCCATCATACCTTCATCGCGCAAGTACGATTGCGCAACGTCGCAGCCAAACCACACGGGCAAATTATCCGAAAGCTGAGCGATTGCAACGCGTTTAAGCTCGGCAGGTTCAAGATTGAGGTAGCGCACGCCGTGGTCTTCCCACACGTTGCCCAAACGGCTTACGGTATAGGTGTGACCAAAAGGTTTATCAGCTGTTGGTGCAGAGATAAGCGAAATATAATCGTCGAGGTTCATACCTACGGCTTCATCAAAGAATTGCTGCGGGGTATAGGTGCCAGCAAGTACCAATTTGTCGTTTTTGTCGCGAAGACGCACGTCAAACGATGCAGGTGGTTCACCAAGTGAAATAACAAGCAGGTGGTACACGTTGTCCATCATGCCTTTTTTCATGTTCAAAAGCTCGTCAATTGAACTTCCCTTAGCATGTGCTTCGCGCAGGCGAGCAGCGCACTTACGCAGGTAGCGGGTAAGGTAGCGATCCATATCGGACGTGTTGCATGAGTTGGCAGTTTCGGGCATGCTTGCCTTGGGGCACACGCCATATTTTTTAACTAAACTTTTGAACATGTCCCACTGACCGCCGTCGCCTACGGGCGCATCAAGTAAAAAGCTTACCAGTCTGCCATGAACATCTTCATCGAGCGTGTCGAGAATGTTCTCCAAAAACCAGTTGCTTTTTTCCATTTTGTCCCAAAATAGGGGGTATACCTGCGAAAGTTCAAATGTTTTAAGATTGAACTTTTTGATGATGCGGTAGCGCATCGTGTTGAGTGATGCAAACATCCAGCAGCGACCCGAGCGTTGCTGATTGCAGCGATCGCCTTGCGTAACCTCAATGTCAAAATCGAGCGTGTTCTGCGCAACGCCCTCGGGGACGCGCGCCGCTTTGCGGATGCCGCATGAACTTGCTGCATTTTTTGCAACGGTAAGGGCTCTATCAGCATCAAAGCGCTTTTGCGCTGCTGTTACATCACTTGTGGTAATACTACGCATGGTGTCCATAAAACTCCGTTCTTTCGTGACTGTGTACTGTAGCGTGATACAACCTTACCATGCAATATGAAAGCTGTGTTATCAGTTGGCAAAATTAAACGCAATGGTAACGACTTGTGCTACACTTCACCTACTGTAAGGTTACTATTTGTGCACGTACGTACATATGCAAATGCTGCATATGGTGCACAAAGGCTCATAGCAGCTCAAGCATGTTGTGGTTGTTTGAACTGCGGAAAGGCGACTCATGAAAATTCTTTATAACGATGGCCACGTTGCAGAATGTTCACAAGAAGAACAAACTCACACTATTCGCCATTCGTGTGCGCACCTGTTGGCTCAAGCCGTAAAGCGCTTGTATCCCAACACCCACTTTGCCTACGGTCCGGCTACCGAAAACGGCTTTTATTATGATATGTCGTTTGGCGAGGGTGTAAAAATTAGCGAAGACGATTTGCCCGCTATCGAAGCCGAAATGAAAAAAATTGCAAAAGAAAATCTTAAGGTTGAAACATTTGAACTTCCGCGTGCCGAAGCAATCGCATTTTTGAACGAGCGTGGCGAGCGGTTCAAAGTTGAACACATTGCCGATTTTCCTGAGTCGACCCGTCTTACCTTTTATAAGCAGGGCGAATACGTCGATATGTGCACCGGTCCGCACGTGTGCTACACCTCTAAGCTGCGCGCGTTCAAGTTAACGGGTATTTCGGGCGCGTACTGGAAAGCAAATAGCGACAACGAAATGCTTACGCGTATTAGCGGCGTTGCGTTTGACACCAAAGAAGAACTTGCCGAATACGAGCGTCTTATTGCCGAAGCCGAAAAGCGCGATCACCGTAAAATTGGTAAGGAAATGGATTTGTTCATGCTTAACGAAGCTGGTCCGGGTTTTCCGTTTTGGCTTCCTAATGGTATGCGCATTCGCAATGAACTTATGAAGTACTGGCAAGAAATGCAAGATCAGTACGGCTATGAACAAATTCAAACGCCTATTATTTTGTCGCGTAAATTGTGGGAAACTTCAGGTCACTGGGATCACTACAAAGAAAATATGTACACGACCGTTATCGACGACGAAGACTTTGCAATTAAGCCGATGAACTGCCCGGGTGCGTGTTTGGTGTACATGAGCAAGCCGCGCTCTTATCGCGATTTGCCCCTTAAGCTGGCAGAAGCTGGTCTTGACCACCGCCACGAACTTAAAGGTACCCTGCACGGTTTGTTCCGTGTGCGCGAGTTTACGCAAGACGATGCGCACTTGTTTATTCGTCCCGACCAAATTTGTGACGAGGTACGCGAAGTTACCGAGCTCATTTCTGCGTATTACAAGCAGTTTGGTTTCCCATACAAAGTTGAACTTTCTACGCGCCCCGAAAATTCGATGGGTTCCGATGAAGATTGGGCAACTGCCGAAGCCGGTTTGCGCGATGCACTTGAGGCAATGGGTCTTGACTACACCATTAACGAGGGCGACGGTGCATTTTACGGTCCTAAAATCGACTTCCACCTTAAGGATTGCCTGGGACGCACCTGGCAATGTGGTACCATTCAGCTCGACTTCCAATTCCCGCACAACTTTAACCTTGAATACGTTGACAGCGACGGCCAAAAGAAGCGCCCAATTATGATTCACCGCGCCGGTTTTGGTTCGTTTGAGCGCTTTATCGGTATGCTTATTGAGCAATACGAAGGAAAATTCCCAGTTTGGCTTGCTCCGCTGCAGGTAAAAGTGTTGCCCGTGTCCGAAAAAACCCGTGATTACGCGCGCGAGCTCACGAAAAAGCTGCTCAAGCTTAAAATTAGAGTAAAGCTCGATGACCGTGACGAAAAAATTGGGTATAAAATTCGCGAAGCACGCTCAATCGACCGCGTGCCCTACATGCTTATTGTGGGCGAACAGGAGGCGCAAGCAGGCAATATTTCTGTGCGCGACCGCTCCAACACCACCACGCAATATGCGTTTGACGATTTTGTTGCACTGCTTCAACGTCAAATTGCCGCGCGTAAAGACGATTAGTTTGTAGCGCGGCGCCCCCATATGGGCGCTCATCTCCGCGGCAGCTACGTACGGCTACGTGCAGCTACGTGCGCGGATTATTCTCCGCAGGGTATTTCCATCTTGCGGATAGTACGTTTACATGAAACCGAGTGTGCTGTGCAAACGGCGCACTCGGTGCTGTATACCACGGCAGCTCTCATACGCATGTCAGTTCATCTATGCATCGCAGCTGCTTTATGCAGCTCATTACTATCTTCTCAACATCCTCTCGTAAGAATCGAAGTAATTATGGCGTCTATCAGCAATAATCATCCCACCCCAGCATCCACAGCAGCGCCCGCACCAAAGCCCACAGCAAAGCAAATTTGTGCCTGTGCAAAGCGCGTGCTAAGCAATCTTGACGCAACGCAAGCCGAGCGTGAGGCGCTCTATAAGGAGTTTCACAACCATCCTGAGCTGGCATTTTTGGAAGAGTGGACATCGCAGCGCATTTTCGACGATCTAACAAGCGCGCACATTGAGGTTGTGCGTATTGGCAAAACGGGGCTTGTTGCCCGCATTAAAAATGGCGATGGTCCTTGCGTGTGCATGCGCGCCGACATCGACGGTCTTCCCGTTAAAGAGGCGTCCGGAAAGCCGTATGCATCTACGTTTACTATGACCGACCCTGCAAGTGGTGCCACTGTTCCTATGACACACGCCTGCGGTCACGACTTTCACATTATGAGTTTGCTTTCGGCACTGCATGCGTTTGCCGCTCACAAAGACGCGTGGCACGGCACGTTTATGGGCGTGTTTCAGCCGGCAGAAGAGGTTGGCCAAGGTGCGCTTTCACTCATTCGCGAAGGGCTTTGTACGCAGTTTGAGAAGCCCGACGTGTATTTGGGTCAGCATGTTATGCCCACGCTGCCTTCTGGCTGTGTTGCAACAAAGGTGGGGCCATTTTTCTCGGCCGCATATTCCATTCGCATTACGCTTCACGGCAAAGGTTCCCACGGTAGCATGCCCGAGCTTGGCATCGATCCTGTGGTACTTGCTGCAAGTGTGATTATGCGCCTGCAAACAATTGTGTCGCGCGAAATGCCTTCAGACGAGCGCGTTGTACTTACGATTGGCTCTGTTTCGGCTGGTAGCAAGGCAAATATCATACCCGATACCGCCGTGTTGCTGCTTAACACACGCACCTATAATGCACAGCTCGAAAAGCGCTTGTTTGCGGCGATTGAGCGCATTGTGCGTGCGGAATGTGACGCTGCAGGGTGTACGCAACCGCCCGATATTGAATATTTTGATAGAGGCCCTCTTACCAGCAACGATGCTCAAACCACGCCGCGCGTGCAGGAAGCGTTTGCAGCATATTTTGGTGAGCATGCACTGTTGGGTGAGCCGCAAAGTGTGTCTGAAGACTTTTCGTACATTCCCGATGAGTGGGGTTGTCCGTACACGTTTTGGACGCTGGGTGGCTTTGCCGATGTGGCACATGCCCCTGCAAATCATAGTCCGTTCTTTACGCCCGATTTGCAGCCAACGCTTAATTGCGGTGTGAGCGCCGTAGTGGTGGCTGCGTCAGCGTGGCTGGCATCCTAGGTTACCTGGGGCTTTACCTGCGGGTGTTTAAGCTATTGGCACTTGCATACGGGTGTCTAACCTGCCGTTTTTATGGTTTTCATTTACTAAAGGAACATTATGAATTTAGTTGCAAAAGTGCACGAACCCACGCCAGCTGCGGTTGTACGCGAGCTGCTTAATAGGGCGCATACCGAATATTACGCCGACGATGCCGACTGTTTTATTGATTATTACGATGCCGCTCCTGTGCCCGCACCCGCTGCACTTGCATCAGCACCCGCGCCTAACGCAGCGCCCGCAAAAACCAATCCCGCGCGCGTTATCGTTATCGTACACGGCGGCTACTGGCGCCAAGACATCGACGTTCATCGCCGTCTTGATGTTGCAAAATGGCTGATAGATAGGGGAGAAACGGTTGCGTGCGTTGAGTATCGTCGTGGTGCTCACGGCCCTTGGCCACAGCCCCTCTCAGACGTTCGTTGTGCTATTGCCGCAATTCGCGCCCGCTATCCGCACGCGCAGCTTGTGGCGCTTGGCCATTCGGTTGGCGGCGGTCTTGTGCTTCTTTCTGCAAACGATTTTGATGTGGTGGTTGCGCTTGCGCCCGTTACCAACGCTGCTCGCGTGTATAGCGAAGGTAAGGGCGATGATGCCGCAAAAGTGTATTTTGGCGAGGACGCAACGGCCAATTTGCTCATGAGTGCGTCGCCGTTTTATCAACCGGCTGTTCAGGTGCCCTGCCTTATTGTGCATGGTGCACAAGACCCCGAAATTTCACTTACGCATACGCTCGATTATTTGCAAAACCCGCAGCATTTTGGGCATGTTGATGCACAGATCCTTGCGTTGTGCGATCATATGGACTTGGTCGATCCGCGTTGCGCATTTTGGCCATCTACCTGGGCGTGGATTAATACGCATACATCTTCCGCGCGCTCGTAAAGTACCTTGTGTAGCGCGCGGTTAAGCTCTCGTGTTGTTCAGTTGCACGCGCAACATCGTGCGCGCACGGTTACGCCGTTTTTTGTGCAATAACATATAAGTTTGAGCGATTGTTTTTTCCATCGGCATACCAATGTGTGCAATACGAAAGTTGCGATTCACCTGCTATAAGCTGCAGCGCTTCTGTTTCGGTAAAGCTGTGAGCATAGCGCATAACGCCTTGCGTGTGTTTCCACCCAAGCATAAAATCGTTGGGCTCAAAATCTTCGGCGGTAAGGATAGGTTTGTTGGCTGCAGCGCCTTCTGCACCGGCTTCTGCACGTGCTGTAAGCGCCTCAAACGCCTGCGTTGTTTCACGACTAGCCTTTGCAGCTCCCTGTGCACTTGCAGCAAAACACCAAAACGAAACTATCATAACGCCGCCCGGTTTTACCTGCGCACAAAGCTCTGCAAGCACGCGTGCCCGCAATGCCGCGCTTGGTATGTGGTGCATAAAACCAAAGCACACGAGCATATCAGCCCGATGTTCAAGGCAGGGAAGCGC
Source organism: Atopobium massiliense (assembly GCA_900343135.1). Lineage (GTDB taxonomy): Bacteria > Actinomycetota > Coriobacteriia > Coriobacteriales > Atopobiaceae > Fannyhessea > Fannyhessea massiliensis. The sequence goes on from OPYK01000006.1 coordinate 57,090, forward strand.
CGGCGTGCCCTTCAGTGCACCTTCCAGAATATCGTGTGTGTAGAGTGTTACGTGTGGCGCGGCTTGTGTTGGCGCATTGCGCATTGTTGTCATCCCGCGTGCAGTAAGTTCGGGTTGCTTATCTATACCAACGTATAAAAACGTATTACCCTGCGGCGCTGATGTATTGTGCGCCGTGTTTTTTGTAGGGGTAGCCGTTTGCATATACGCACAAAGAAAATGCAAAAAACGCAGGTTGCCACATGCTACATCAATACAGCAAAACGGCTGAGATGCGCTGGTGTCGTTGTCTGCGTGCGTGTTTGTGCTTGCACCAAACCCGGCAGCTGTGCGTGTTCCAAACGGCGGCATCGTGTGTGCACGTAGAAAGTCCATCGCCTCATGCCAGCCGTCCCAGGGTCGCTCTCGGCTATCCGAAAACGACTGTGCTTCATGCGCGTAAAATTCACTCGTAAGCTCAATCAGCGTTTGTATGGTTGTTTTCTTCACCGACAATCAATCTTTCTGCAATGGGGGATATGTGCGCCTACATGCGCTACACTAACACTATGACTACTACACCAGATTACATATATCATACCACGCCAACTATCGACACGACTTTGCGCAAACTTATCGCGCGCGTGACGCAGGTGGGCGTGCTTTCTGCTTCTGAACTCAACTCGTTTTTAAATGCGTGCAACCAGGGCATTACGAACGATGCTGCTCATACGTCAAAAAAACAGCTGATACCGCGCTATATGGAAATTAAATATTACGATCCTAAGCGTTGGGAATCGTGGCAGATAACACCGCAGCTTGAACGCGAGCTTTTGCAAACACTGCGCATAAAGCCGCGCCGCACGGCTTCGGGTGTTGCAACAATAACCATCCTTACAAAGCCATGGCCGTGCAGTTCAAATTGTATTTTTTGCCCGAATGATATTCGCATGCCAAAAAGCTACATGGCAAATGAACCTGCCTGCCAGCGCGCTGAACAGTGTTTATTCGACCCATTTTTGCAAACAAGTTTGCGCTTGCAAGCGCTTATGAATATGGGGCACCCTACCGATAAAATTGAAATCATTATTTTGGGCGGCACGTGGAGCGACTACCCCAAGGCATACCAAATGTGGTTTGTGCGCGAAGTATTTAGGGCGCTTAACTGCGGTTATGCAAGTACCGATGCGCGGCGCGCGTGCGCTCAGGTATATCAAGAGTGCGGGCTTGTGCTTGATGCCAAGGTGCGTGCAGCGCAGTACGCCAGCTTGCAGGAGGCTATCGATAAGGGAGATTCCTCGTATAACGATGCATTTTATGCAAGTTACGCGGCAAGCCCCAAGTGGCGGCAGCTTGCCTTGCATCAGGTGGCAACGTTTGATGATGTTGCGCATGAGCAGCGCATTAACGAAAGTTCGCACCATCGTGTGGTTGGTCTTGTTATCGAAACGAGACCCGACACCATAACAGTCGATAATCTTCGTCTTATGCGTGCGCTTGGTGCAACAAAAGTGCAGATGGGTATTCAGGTGCTCAACCAGCACATTCGCAGCATTAATCACAGGCGGGGTACGCGTGAGGACATTGATCGCGCGTTTGCGCTGTTGCGGCTGTTTGGCTTTAAAATTCACGTGCATGCTATGGTAAATCTTATGGGTTCAACGCCTGCTCTCGATAAGGCTGATTTTCGCGAGCTTGTTTCCGATGTGCGCTATCTTCCCGACGAAGTAAAGCTCTATCCGTGTGTGCTTGTATCGTCGGCGCACTTATGCCGCTGTTTTCAAACGCAGGCATGGCAGGCATATACCCCCGAAGAGTTGGTAGATGTGCTGGTAGACGACGTGCTTCAAACGCCCGTGTATACGCGTATTTCTCGCATGATTCGTGACATTGCATCAAGCGATATTGTGGCTGGCAACAAAAAACCAAACTTGCGTCAGCTGGTAGAAACTACTATTGCTGCACGGTGTGCAGCGTCGCCGCAGGTTCACGTGCGCGAAATACGCATGCGTGAAATTGCTGGTAGCGCTCTTAACCCCGCGTCGCTTCGCATGGAAGAGATTCCCTTTACAACGGCAGTGTCGCAGGAGTATTTTTTGCAATGGGTTGATAAAGACTATCACATTGCGGGCTTTTTGCGTCTTTCTCTGCCGTTTGAACGCGCGCTGCACACGTACGGAAACACGGATGACAATATGGTGGATGCGGCTACAGCTACGGATACAGCTGCGGCTACAGCTGTGGGCTCTCCTGCAACAACAACGAAAGGGTCGTTGCCTATACATGAGGGTGAAGCGATGATTCGTGAGGTGCACGTGTATGGCACAGTGGCGCGCGTCACGCAGGACGATGCCGGAAATGCCCAGCACCATGGCTTGGGAAAGCAGCTTGTGCATCGTGCAAAACAAATTGCTCGTGCGCATGGGTATACAAAAATAAATGTTATATCGGCGGTTGGTACGCGAAATTACTATCGTATGCTGGGGTTTTATGACAATGGCCTTTATCAGCAGGCGCTTTTATTGCAGGATGATGGTTCGGCCGACGAAGATGATACAGCTCATACAGCGGCGCATTAACGCGTATGTGTGGCGCAGCGTTCCTAACATTCGCCAATGAAGAAAACCTAAGTGTAGTTTATGAGATTTTGTGATTTGTATTGTATAAGTCTTGCGTTGTGGGTATTATCTACATAGTTGCAAAACCACGTAGTACGTGCACTACATACTTTCATGCACTCTGTACCGTGCGGTCTTTGCACTCTTTGGTTTGTTTGGAACTGTGCGCGTTTTCGCGCATGCATAAGGAGGTTAACATTATGACCCTTAAGCCTTTGGCCGACCGCGTTTTGGTAAAGCCGGCTCCTAAAGAGGAAAGAACTTCAACCGGTTTGTATATTTCAAGTGGAGCACAAGAAAAACCCCAGCGTGGCGAGGTTGTTGCTGTTGGCGCAGGTAAGCTCAATGATAAGGGCGAGCGCATTGCACTCGACGTACATGTGGGCGACCAGGTATATTACGGTAAATTTGGTGGCAACGAAGTTAAGATTGACGGCGAAACTTATTTGCTGCTTCGTGCCGACGACATTTACGCTATTTTGTGCGACTAGTGCATACCTGCTTCGCACGGTATTTTTGACATACACGCAGGTACATGCATGTGCCTGATATAAGAAAGGTTTATTATGGCTAAAGATATTATGTTTGGCACCGATGCTCGCACAAAGCTTGCTCACGGTGTAAATGTATTGGCAGATACAGTAACCACCACCTTAGGACCTAAAGGTCGCTATGTTGCATTGCAACGTTCGTACGGTGCTCCTGTTATTTCGAACGACGGCGTTACCGTTGCAAAAGAAGTTGAGCTCAAAGACCCGATCGAAAACATGGGTGCTCAGCTTGTTAAAGAAGTTGCTACTAAAACAAACGACACGGTAGGTGACGGTACTACCACCGCAACCCTTTTGGCACAGGTTATCGTAAACGAAGGTATTCGCAACGTTGCTGCAGGTGCAAACCCCATTGCTATTCGTCGCGGTATTAACAAGGCAGTTACTGCTGCTGTCGACGCTATGAAGAGCGCTTCTAAGGCAGTATCCACCAAAGAGCAAATTGCTTCTGTTGGTACTATTTCGGCTGTTGATCCAGAAATTGGTAGCAAAATTGCCGACGCTATGGAAACCGTTGGTAAAGATGGTGTTATTACTGTAGAAGATTCGCAAACCTTTGGTATCGACATCGACACTGTTGAAGGTATGCAGTTTGACAAGGGCTACATTTCACCTTACTTTGCAACCAATAACGACACCATGACGGCTGAGCTCAAGAATCCATACATCCTCATGACCGATCAGAAGATTTCTAACATTCAAGACATTCTTCCTGTTCTTGAGGGCATTCAGAAGAGCGGCTCTCCTTTGCTCATTATTGCCGAAGATGTAGACGGCGAAGCACTTGCAACGCTCATTCTCAACAAACTTCGTGGCACGCTCAATGTATGCGCTGTTAAAGCTCCTGGCTATGGCGATCGTCGTAAGCGTATGCTCGAGGACATTGCGGTTCTTACCGCTGGTCAGGCTGCTATGAAGGAGCTTGGTATTGAGCTTACCGATGTTACTGCCGAAATGCTTGGTCGTGCAAAATCGGTAAAGATTACCAAGGACAACACAACCATCGTTGATGGTGCTGGCGACAAAGCAGCTATTGCTGAGCGCGTTGCTCAAATTGAAAACGAGATTGAAAACACAACCTCCGACTTCGACAAGGAAAAGCTTCAAGAGCGTAAAGCTAAACTTGGTGGCGGCGTAGCTGTTATTAAAGTTGGTGCTGCAACTGAGGCTGAACTCAAGGAAATTAAGAGCCGTATTGAAGATGCACTTCAAGCAACTCGTGCAGCTGTTGAAGAAGGCATTGTTGCTGGTGGTGGTGTTGCATTCTTGCAGGCAGCACAAGCGCTCGACGCGGTACAAACCGACGACGCCGACGAAAAGCTTGGTGTAGAAATCATCCGCAAGGCACTTATTGCTCCTGTTAAGAAAATCGCTGCAAATGCCGGTTATGAAGGCTCCGTTGTTGTAGAAAAGATTAACAACCTTCCTGCTGGTCAGGGTCTTAACTCTGCAAACGGCGAGTGGGGCGACATGATTCAGATGGGCGTGCTCGATCCAGTTAAGGTAACCCGTGTTACCCTGCAAAATGCTTCATCGGTTGCATCGCTTATCCTCATTACCGAGGCAACTATTTCCGATGAGCCAAAAGACACCTCCATCGAAGAGGCTATCTCACGCGCTGCATCTGCAGGTAACCAAGGCGGTATGTACTAATCTGCACTAATCTGCACTAATCGTGAGCGCATAGTTTGCTGATGCGGCTGTGTAACTAGTCGCAGTGCAGCATAGAACTGGCATACGTGCAAGGAGCACATATGATCTTTTGGGGTCATATGTGCTTTTTTTACATGTATCCTGCACACGTTAACTTTCGCCTGGCTCTAGTAGCAAAACCGCAGCAATTTGAGGTACCATTATGAGGTGATTTGTAAGGAAATCACAGAACGTGATCTACTCGTGCAAAAAGGAGAGGTTTTGTACGTAGAACAAAGGAGAGGTGTCAATGAGTGATAAGCGCGATATGCTTGATGAGCTCATTGATATACGGCAAGATTGGGCAGCGCTATCAAACCCCCTTTCTACCATTACTAAGGTAATGACGGGGGAGGCAGAGCCTCAGACGCCTTACAATCCATCGGATTATAAGGAGCGTCCGCGCGTAAACTCAATGTTTTGTCTTAACGTGTGTGCAGCTTCAACCGAAAAAAACGATGACATACCCCTGCCTACGACCACTACCTGCAGCGCGTGCATGGCGGTGTGCCCGGTTGATGCCATTACCATTGAAGGCACCACGGTGCGCGTGTCAGACGATTGCCGCATGTGCGGGCTGTGCACGATGGTGTGTCCTACCGAAACATTTTTGGTTCAGCGTTTGATGGCAAAATCGCTGTACGACAGCATTGCGCGCGCTGCCAGTATGTTCGAAACTTGTTATGTTACCTGCACTCGTGCGCTTGGCCGAAAACCCTATGATAACGAAATTGTGTTGCCGTGTGTTGGTGCTGTTCCGCGCGACGTGTGGATAGCGCTGCTTGCGGAGTATTCAAACATTAGCGTGTTTTTGCCGCTTGGTGTATGTGATAGGTGTAAAACCACAACGGGCGAAGAAGCCTATTGCAACGAAATTGGTGCTGCTGAGGAGTTTATGGACAGCTCCCTTGGCATGGAAGTAGACGCAAAAGCGCTTTCACACGAGCTTTCACGTGCATTTAAGCGTCAGGAGTTTATGGGCGATGTGGCGCGAGCCGGGCAAAGTTTGCTTGCTGCGCAAAACCCCGTTATTGCTGGCGTGCAAGCCGTTACAAAAAAGCTGCAACAGCATTCAAACGAGCTTTACGAGCTGCAATGTACGCTCGAAAATGCCCTGGGCGATAGTACCACATCGCACACGCGGCGCATTTTAACCCAAAAACGCAAGCTTCTACTTGGTGTTATTCAAAAAAATCCCGTGCTTGCAAATCGTTGTAGCGAAAGTATGCAGGTGCCTGTGTGCAATCAAACGGCATGCACGGCGTGTTTGGCGTGTGTGCGGGTGTGCCCCGAGCACGCATGCAATATTGACGAGCATGGTCGCTTTAGTGTTGAAGGCGCGTATTGTTTGAATTGCTCGGCCTGTGCCATTATTTGTCCCGAACAATGCCTTGAGATGAAGCCGGGCGATGTGCAGGAGCTTGTGGTGCGCGACCCCGAAGCCGAGCGCCTTAAACGCCAAAAGGCCCTGCGCCAGCAGCATGTGCGCGAGGTTAAAACTAAGGGCAAACAAGTTGTAAACGCTGTGCTAAACTCTATTTCACATATGGATGATGAGTAAACACATGCATACTAACTAACAGTATGCATACTAACTAGAGTAATAACCAGAGGAGCTGAGAAGTTTGTCGCTATCGATTGGTATTGTAGGACTTCCAAATGTTGGTAAATCAACGCTGTTTACCGCACTTACAAAACAGGGTGGATTAGCTGCAAATTATCCGTTTGCAACCATCGATCCTAATGTGGGCATTGTGCGTGTTCCCGATGAGCGTCTGCAAAAACTTGCCGACATCGTGCACCCCGCGCGTGTTGTGCCTGCTACCGTAGAATTTGTGGATATTGCAGGTTTGGTAAAGGGCGCAAATAAGGGCGAGGGGCTCGGCAACCAATTTTTGGCAAACATTCGCCAATGCGATGCTATTTGCGAAGTGGTGCGCTACTTTAAAGACCCCGACGTTATGCATGTTGAAGGTTCCATTAACCCTGCTAACGACGTTGAAACAATTAATACGGAGCTTGTGCTCGCCGATTTGGCTACCCTTGAGCGTGCAATACCCAAGCTCGAAAAAGAAGCTAAGCGCGATAAGGAATCGGCGCCGCGCCTTGCTATTGCACAGCGTTTGCAGGCATGGCTTAACGATGGTAATCGTGCAGCTACGCTTGATATGTCAGAAGATGAGCGTGCAGCTGCGCACGATTTGTTCCTGCTTACGCTCAAGCCAATGATTTATGTTGCTAACTGCGACGAAGACCAGCTAAACGACACTATAACGATTGATGATGAGCCCGCGATTCCTATTTGTGCGCAGGTAGAAAGCGAACTTATCGATTTGAGCGACGACGAGGCGGCCGAGTATTTGGAGTCGCTTGGGCTTGAGCACTCAGGCCTTGAAAATCTCATTCGTGCTGCTTATAAGGTGCTTGGGCTCCAAAGTTTCTTTACGGCAGGTCCAAAGGAAGTACGCGCGTGGACAACACGTATTGGCGCATGCGCGCCCGAGGCAGCAGGCGTTATTCACAGCGATTTTGAGCGCGGATTTATTAAAGCCGAAACAATTTCGTACAACGATTATGTTGCGCTTGGCGGCGAGGCGCAGGCACGCGAAGCAGGTAAATTGCGGATCGAAGGTAAAGACTACGTGGTTGCCGACGGCGATATTATGGTATTTCGTTTTAACGTGTAACACGCAGCCGTGTGTGCGTGTGTGCGCGTTGCGTGTAATAAGGCTGGTAAAAAAGCTGATGAGCGGCATTGTCGTCCATCAGCTTTTTTGTTCGTGAGTTAACGCTACGTAAATCCTACATGCCGTTTCGCGTACAGACCTTTACGCAACGTCCTTACCAACCAGTACAACTACATCGGTGCCGCTGTTGTACTGACCGTTATTTGGCTGCGGCTTTGTGGTAATACCCAGCGTTTTTGCAACGCCGCGTGCCTTTGCCTGCGCGCCTTCGTTATAGAGCACAATCGATTTTGCAAGCTGTCTTCGCGCATTGCCAGGGTTTGGGCTAAAGCCGCGCTTTACCAAAATGTCCGACTTCTCGCGCGCAACGCCTGCTCTACCAGCGGCGTTAAGCACGGCAACGGTGCCTTCAAACTGCTCTTTTTCGGCATCGTCACCGCCTCCATCGGCCGGCGTACCGTCGTTACTGCTCGATATACCAACCGAGCCCGCAATACCCGTTGCAGTATTTTCTTTGTCGTTGTCAAATGGCGGCAATCCCTTATCAACACGGTCAATCATAACGCGCCATTTTTCGGTATCAAGAATCTCAAACCACGTTTTGTTAATGTATTTTGAGGTAGTGGGGCATAAGCCTGAGTAAATATCGTTTGTAATATCCATGCCGGCAAACTTGGTGCCCAGCGTAATAATATCGCTTACGCTCATATCGGTTGTTACATAATTTGCCATCGTGGTAACGCTGTTGGCAATGCCTGCAGGCCCTGATGCGAGCACCTTTTTGAGTACGGCGCCAATAAGCATGCGCTGGTTTGCCGCGCGGTACACGTCACCGTCGCCATACTTGTCGTACGCATGGCGTGAACGACCGAGCAGCGCTGCGGTGTGGCCATCCAGGTGCTGCTTTCCTGCAGGGAGATTTACCTTTGTATAGTTTGGATCTTTTACCGGTATTGGCAAATCTACATCAACACCGCCAATTGAGTCTACAACGTGCGCAAAACCGTCCATATCAATTTCGGTATAGTGCGAAATTTTTACGCCGGCAAATTTCGAAATAACTTCGGTTGCATAGGCAGCGCCGCCTACCGAATATGCCGCATTTATTTTTTGTTTCCCGTGTTTGCCCAGGTCTACATAGGTGTCACGGGGGATTGAAACCATCGTTATTTTGCGATTTTTGGGATCGATACGCGTAAGAATAATAGTATCGCTTCGATATGCACTATCCGACGCGCCATACATTTTGCTTTTTGCACGACCTTCGTCGCGGTCGATACCCAACAGCAGTGCATAAAACGGCTCGTTATTATTGGTATCGGTAAGAATTGCACGCAAGTCGTCGGTAATTTTGCTGGTAATTTGGTTGTCGATATAATGAATGTACAGCGCAAGGGCACCGGCGCACAAGCCAAGCATGCATACCAGCGTGCCCATAACAATGCCAATACGCTTAAAAATCGTTTTTCTGGTGCGTGCTTTGCGTTTTGATGCATAAAGCTCGGCAGCGTTTGCACGACCAAGGGCTGCACCCTCATCCATTGCGTTTTGCGCGGGGTTTTGCATAGCGTTTCTAGCTTGTGCGCGTGCTTTCGCGTGCACGTTACCCGCGCCGCTTTCACGACGCTTTGTGGCAGGCTCGTTTGCGTTCTGCGCGCGACCTGCGTTTTCGTTAGCGCCTGAGGCGCCAACAGCTGTCTTTGCATGGCGCGAGTGAGCGGCGTAGGTATCTGCAGATAGCGCTTCATGCTCTTCTCGCGTAATTGCCGTATGTTTTTTATGAAGTGCCAAGGCACTCTCCTTACTGCACGAGGTATGGTACGCGCTTCTAACCACCTTACATGTGTAACTTTGATAACAAACGAGTACCAGGTACATGTAAGAGATGTAGCTGCTGTAACAGCCGTAAGAGTTCTAGCAGCGCGGATAGCCACAATTGCACCGTGCCGCAATTGAGGGACACTGTGCGGGCAACTGTGTTATAACTATCTGCAAAATTGTACCGTTTGTTGTGTTGCGCAACGCGTTTTGTATGATAAGTCCATAAAAACAATTATTCTGGCTTTCGCGCTTATTGCAATGCTCGGTATAATATACGTGCTTGTTATGTGCTGGTTGCTACGCAACCTGCCGCGCCGTTATCGTACAGCTAACGAAAGGATGTTCATGTCAAAGGATTCATTCACTTCACCCGCCGCACACGATGTGTTTGATGCAGCGTCAACACCTAAAACAGCATCAGCACCTGCGCCTTTGGCATCGCGCCCTTCACAATTTGTAGCCGTGTTCGACTTTGGTGCACAATACGGCCAGCTCATTGCTCGCCGCGTTCGCGACTTGCACGTGTATTCCGAAATTGTCCCCTGCGACATAAGCGCAGACGCGCTTGCTGCTATGAAGCCGTCTGCTATTATTCTTTCGGGCGGACCTGCCTCGGTGTATGCGCAAGACGCACCGCACATGGATCCTGCTGTGTTTACGCTCGGTATTCCTATCTTTGGTTTTTGCTATGGTCAGCAAATTATGGCAGCTACGCTTGGTGGTGCGGTTGGCCACACCGAAAAAGGCGAGTATGGACCAGCTCAGCTTGAGCGTGCGCAAAACGACGCTGCAGTCGCTTCGCTTGTGTTTGCCGATACACCTCAGGAGCAAACCGTTTGGATGAGCCATCGCGACGCAGTAAACAAACTTCCCGAGGGCTTTAGTGTTACGTCGTCTACAGCGGTGTGCCCCATTGCCTCCATGGAATGCGCAGTTAAAAAGATGTACGCCACCCAATTTCACCCCGAAGTTCGTCACACTCAATATGGTCAACAGCTTCTTTCAAACTTTTTGTTTAACGTGTGCAAGCTTACGCCAAATTGGACAATGGATAATATTATCGATGACACATGTGCGCGCATTCGTGCCACTGTTGGAAAAAGCCGTGTTATTTTGGCGCTTTCGGGTGGTGTTGACTCGTCTGTTGTTGCCGCGCTAATGCATCGCGCAATTGGTAATCAGCTTACCTGCGTGTTTGTAAACCACGGCTTTTTGCGTAAAGACGAACCCGAGCTGGTAGAAGAGGTATTTCACAAGCAGTTTAACGTGCCGCTTGTACACGTACACGCCGAGGAGCGCTACCTTGAGCTGTTGCGCGATGTTACCGATCCCGAAGAAAAACGCCGCCGGATTGGTACCGAGTTTTGGAAGGTATTTTTTGAGGAAGCTGCAAAGCTTTCAAGTGGTAAGGAGCCTATTCGCTATCTTGCGCAAGGCACCATTTACCCCGATATTATTGAGTCGGGTGCGCGCAAAACGGGCGGCAAGGCTTCGACCATTAAGTCGCATCACAATCTTATTCCGTTCCCCGAAGGCGTACATTTCGATTTGATTGAACCGCTCGACCACTTTTTTAAAGACGAAGTTCGTGCGCTTGGTTGTGCGCTTGGGCTGCCTAGCCGCATGGTGTATCGCCAGCCGTTCCCCGGTCCTGGACTTGCTATTCGTATTATTGGTGCGGTTACTGCAGAAAAGCTTGAGCAGCTGCGCGCGGCCGATGCCATTGTGCGCGAGGAACTTGACGCGTATAACGAGCGCCTGTTCCAAGAAACGGGCGAGCGCAATTCGCAGCATGCGTGTTGGCAGTATTTTGCCGTGCTTCCCGACATTAAAAGTGTTGGTGTTATGGGCGATGAGCGCACGTATCAGCGCCCGTGCATTGTTCGTGCGGTTGAGTCGAGCGATGCGATGACTGCCGATTGGGCAAAGCTACCATTTGATGTGCTGTCGGCAATATCGTCGCGTATTGTGAGTGAAGTTGCTGGTATTAACCGTGTTGTGTACGACATTACGCCCAAGCCGCCCGCGACCATCGAGTGGGAGTAACTCTCGTTTGCTTTGTCTTGCCTGTGAGCGTAGCTACTGTATCGGCAGTCTTGTGGCTGCCGATTTTTCAGTAACCTGAACAATGATCGTTATTCTTGGCATTTGCGAGCAGTTAAATAATGCAGATTTTAACCCCCTCGAATTCGAGGGGTATGGCTCTCTAAAAAATGTCCGTGCCCTCCAATCGTAAAAACCTTAAATATCCTCTAAAACGTACTGCTTGGCGGAGTTTTCAAGGATGTGCGCTAGGTGTTCATCTTCAAAGATTTGGGTGTTTCTAGGAAAATGATCCATTCGTCATTTAGTAATTCGTGTTGGCACAACGGGTATGTCGAGCCAGTTGTGTATACTCTTTTCATCTGCTGACATGTGGAAAGTAACAGGATGACAACTAACTAGGAGCTCACATAACGAGCTGTGTGTTATAAGAGAATATCTCACGATAACGTGAGAATCTTTGCATAAAACCCCTGGTTATTTTATACTGTACGTAACCCATTGCAGCATGGCAATCAGCCTGGAAACTCTTGCAATGCGTGCACGTGGGTTTTCGGTTGTTCTCTGCGGATTTAGATGGGGCACGTGCGTTAAGGGGTATTACGTGGGAGTTTGTTATAACAGTCTTTGGAAGCTGCTTAACGATAAGAATATGAATAAAACCGAGCTCAAAGAGGCTGCAAATATAAGCTTTAACGTTATGGCGCGCATGGGCAAAAACGAAACCATTTCGTTTGAAAGCATTCAAAAAATTTGCCTTGCGCTGCATTGTGATGTAGGCGACATTATTTCTATTGCTTCGCCATCTTCTGAAACGGATAAGCAACAGCAAACGTCCGATTCTGTTTCAACTTCCGCACCTCTAGCTTCACCCGCCGTATCACAAACTCCAAGCCCCGCGCTATGTATACAACCAGCGGCGCCCTGCAAATTACGTAAAACGATTGAACTATTTGCAGGTGCGGGTGGCTTAGCACTTGGCATTGAGAAAGCTGGCTTTACAACAATAGGATTAATTGAATTTGACAAAGCTGCAGCTAACACGCTTACATGCAATCGTCCACAATGGAGAGTTATAAACGACGACATTGCAAACATATCGTGTTTAAATTTGGAGCAGTATTTTGACATACAAAAAGGCGAACTAGACTTGCTTTCGGGCGGAGCGCCATGCCAATCGTTTTCTTATGCAGGTAAACGGCTTGGTTTGGAAGATGCGCGCGGCACGCTTTTTTATCACTATGCAACATTTTTAACGAAACTTCAGCCAAAAATGTTTTTGTTTGAGAATGTTAAGGGGCTGCTTTCACACGACAAAGGCAAAACGTATAAAACCATTACCCAAATTTTTGAACAAGCGGGTTATACCATACAAAAGCGCGTGCTTAACGCGTGGGATTACGGAGTGGCTCAAAAGCGTGAGCGCCTTATTACGATTGGCATACGCAACGATTTAACAGACAAAATCAAGTTTTCTTTCCCGCGTGCGCACCAGTATAAGCCGGTACTACGTGACATTCTTTTGGACTGTCCTAAAAGTGAAGGTGCGTGTTATTCAGAAGCGAAACGTAAAATTTTTGACCTTGTCCCGCCCGGCGGTTATTGGCGTGATGTGCCGGAAGACGTTGCGCGGGCATACATGAAAAGTTGCTGGTATATGGAAGGCGGGAGAACGGGAATTTTGCGCAGACTTAGTTTGGATGAACCATCGTTAACGGTGTTAACGACGCCAACCCAAAAACAAACGGAGCGCTGCCATCCGCTTGAATCGAGACCCTTTACCATTCGTGAGAATGCGCGGTGCCAGAGTTTTCCAGATGATTGGCAGTTTTGCGGAAGCATCTCGCAACAGTATAAGCAGGTAGGTAATGCCGTTCCTGTTAATTTAGCATATGACATTGCGCTGCAAATTAAACGAGCGTTGGAGGCTTTATAATGTGGGATTTGTCTTTTATTTCGGAAGAAGATTTCACGAATCACGTGAAATCAACCATTGAAAAATATGGTGAAAAGTTGCAATCAATTGACCTCAAGCACTTTAATAAGAATATTATCGATCCGATCAAGCTCATCTTTGACAAAACGGTGTACCAGGCGTCGTGGGACGAGATTGTTAGTAACGAAATATTTCGGCAGCGCGACAAATCGAACAACAACGATATTGGTTATTTTCATCAAGGCATTTTTCAATATATGCCAAACTGTCACGTGCCTTCCAACGGCAATGAGGGCGGTTGGGATGTAATTTATAAAAACCCACGTGGTATAGATATTCCGGATGCTGGCATTGTTCATACAATTTATGTTGAAATGAAAAACAAGCACAATACTATGAACTCGTCCTCAGCAGGAAAAACATTTATAAAAATGCAAAATCAGCTGTTAACCGACGATGATTGCGCTTGTTTTTTGGTTGAGGCAATTGCGCAGCGTTCTCAAAATATTAAGTGGGAAACAACTGTTGATAAAAAGAAAGTTGGGCATAAGTTAATTAGACGTGTAAGTCTTGACCAATTTTATGCGTTGGTAACGGGTGAAGAGGATGCGTTTTACCATATGTGCATGAAATTGCCTGCTGTAATTGAAAATGTGGTACGCGAGCTTAATGAAACAATCGTGCCCCATGATACCGTTATTGACGAGTTAAAAGCGTTGGCATCTAAGCAGAAGCTTGCATCGGACGATTTAGCTATCGTTATGGCTGTGTATATGCTGGGATTTGGTACGTATAGGGGTTTTGCGCCGCGGCCAGAAACGCATAATATGCGGTTTACGATAGGCGATGGGTGCTAGCGCGTTATGTGCTGAATAATTATACTGAAGTAATCAAAACGATATGGGTATAAGCTTAATGCAACGTGTGTTGAGCGCCTCGCCAGGCGCTATGTCAGATTTGGTGCGAACTTGGTGCTAACATGCGTTTGAATGGTGAATAATGAAGGGAATATGTGCTGTTATGCAAAACGAACAAGATACATCGATGTACGACGGCCTTAATGAGGGCTTTGAAGACGGCTTTAACGGCGATTTTAGTAGCGCCTATGATAACGGGTTTACCGGCGACGATAATGCGTTTAGTAACGAATTTCCGCGTAACGATTCAAGCAACGCTAATAACGAAGCTGCCGTAAACGCTGCAAATGCTTCAGATCCCGCACAAGCCACAAACCCTATAGACGCCGCCGCAAGCTGCGCTACCAGCGGGGACAATGCTACAACCCCAGGCGAGCGCGTTCCTATCAACCGCGAAATCTTGGAAGCAACGATAGACGTTATCCGCGAAAGTTTGCAGGCAGATGGTGGCGACGTGGTGCTTGTGAATGTGTCGGATGACGGCGTTGTTACGCTTGAAATGACGGGCGCGTGTGCGGGCTGTCCTTTAAGCGAATACGACATGACCGAGGGTATTGAGCGTATTTTGAAAGAGCATGTGCCTGGCGTAACAAAAGTTGAACCTGCAATGATGTGGTAGTTGGTTGCAATGTGGTTAAACGATATTTACCAATCGCTCAATCCCGTTGCGCTGCAGTTTGGACCTGTTAGCATTAAGTGGTACGCGCTTGCATATATTGCCGGTTTTGTGTGTGCGGGAGCCGTGTTGTATAACACAGCGCGGCGCTGGCAGCTTGCTTTGAGCCCCGATTCGCTTATTACAATTATAAATGCTGCAGTTATCGGTGTAATTGTGGGCGGCCGCCTTGCATACGTGCTGTTTTATGCAGGCACGTACTATTTTGAACATCCTGTAGAAATTTTATTTTTAAGCCAGGGTGGTATGAGTTTTCATGGCGGACTTATTGGCGCTCTTGCTATGGGCTGTGTTGCCTGTCGCTACCTGCACTTTCGTCCGCTTAGTGTGATTGATATGGCAGTTATTGGCGCGCCCATTGGACTGTTTTTTGGTCGCGTTGCAAATTTTGTGAATGGCGAGCTGTGGGGCAAGCCAACCGATGCGGCGTGGGGCGTTATTTTTGCCCGCACTGGCGGCGGTATGGTGGCACGGCACCCCTCACAACTGTATGAAGCGCTGCTTGAAGGTGTTGTTATTTTTGCTGTGCTCTTTTGGTTGTCGCGCTCACGCACTATGTCTAAGCGCATGTACGAGGGCAGCTACACAGGGCTATTTTTGCTGATGTATGGCATTGTTCGCTTTTTGATTGAATTTGTGCGCCTACCCGACGTGCAGCTTGGCTATTTGCTTGGCACGTCGTGGCTCACCATGGGTCAGGTGCTATCGTTGCCGGTAATTGGTGCGGGCGCGCTTTTGTGCATATATAGCTTAAAGAAAAAGCGGCAACACAGCCTGGTGTAGCTGTGCATGCCTGCCGCAGGTGTGCGAGCTTGGTGTAGATGCACGAGCTTGGTGGGCATTTGTTACACTCGTTGCGATTTTGTCTTGCTCAACCAACCGTGTACCTGCTATTATGAGTTTGCACGTGCAATTATGAGGCAGATTTAGGCAGATGTTTAAAGACTGCGTGATAATGCATAACATGTATAGTCAAATGCGCAATTACGCGTTATGATATGTCAGTTAGTAGTTAGATTTCATACGAAGGAGCGTGCATGTCCGGACACTCAAAGTGGGCTACCACAAAGCATAAAAAAGCAGCTATCGATGCGAAACGCTCGGCACTTTTCTCCAAACACTCTAGAAATATTACCGTAGCAGCTCGCAATGGCGGCGATCCAAACCCCGAAAACAATGCAGCTTTAGCAGCAGCTGTAGCACGTGCACGTATGGTTTCAATGCCTAACGCCCGTATTCAAGCTGCTATCGACAAAGCATTTGGCACCGGCGCTGAGGCTGTTATTTATAAAGAGGTTACATACGAAGGCTACGGTCCTGCAGGCGTTGCGCTCTATGTTGAATGCCTTACCGATAACCTTAATCGTACGGCTGCCGATGTTCGTTCTGCATTTACACACTCAGGTGGTAACCTTGGTACCTCGGGTTCTGTTGCGTTCCAGTTCGATCGCAAAGGTTGCATTGCTATCACCAAAGAAGCGTGCGCAGATGAGGACGAGCTTATGATGGCAGTTGCCGAAGCCGACGGTCAAGACTACAAAGATGATGGCGATCAGTGGCTTGTATACACTGCGTATGACAAGATGCAGTCTGTTGAAAAGGCTTTGCAAGGTCAGGGTATTGAGGTTAAAGGTAGTGAGCTTACCATGGTTCCTAATAACCCAACCGACCTCAATGCAAGCGATGCGCGTAAGGTTGAGCGCCTGGTAGACCGTCTTGAAGAGCTTGACGACGTTCAGAACGTATATGCAGCTATGTGCGTGTCCGACGAAGTGTTGGCTGAGCTTGAGGCTGACGAGTAAGTATTGTTTGTTTGCGGTTTCATTGAACTTGGTTTGAACTTTGCTAAATGTTGAACTTTTAACTTGGTTTGAACCCTGAATTCTGAACCCTGAACTCGTCTGACAAATCGTTTTCGTAATACATAACCCCACATGCAATCATGCGTGTGGGGTTTTTATTTTTGTGTATACGCTCTTACTATTTGCTTGTAATGTTGTCCATTAAACAGCGGTCGATAAAAGCGCCTGAAACACCAGGACGTGTGGTGCTGTATGCTGCTGCAATATTAGCTATTCGTGCAGCTTCAATGCACGTAAATCCTTCCAATGTGGCGTGCGTAAATGCGCTGATAAATGCATCACAAGCACCGGTTCCGTCGAGCACCTCAACATGTAAGCCGGGAATTATCTGGCTTTGAACTTGCGCATTGGTGGTGCTGTACACATAACAACCACGTTCACCTCGGGTGGTAATTATAGTATGGGCGCCATGCGCACAGAGCGCTTCAGCGCGCTTCTGCATCGTTTGTTCCTGCGGACAAATTGCCGCAAGTTCTTGTTCATTCGGTATGAGATAGTCAACACGTGCCAGTATGTGCGCAGGTAGCGATGTGCAGTCGACAGGTTTAAGCACAACGGGTATATGGTGTTTATGAGCAAGCTCACAGCTTTTCTCAACGGCGTCGAATGGAATTTCTGTTTGAATAAGACACGCATCTGCCTGCTCAAACAGCTTTTCTTGCGCGCTAATATATGCTGCGTTTACGCTGCTATTTGCGCCTGAAATAAGCGTGATAGAGCAATTGCCCAGCTTATCAACACTAATGTACGCTTGACCTGTTTCGGCATCGCGAACCCGCGTAATAGCGTCAGTTTCAATATTCCACTGATGAAGTTCCTTAAATATGGTATTTGCCTGAGCATCATTGCCCACTGCTCCAATAATTGTTGCCTCACATCCAAGCTTTGCTACGCCAATTGCTTGATTTGTTGCTTTGCCGCCTGGCGCATGTGTGACGCTGCGTGCTGTTTGCGTGGTTTCTGAACCAGGAAGACTATCCACGCTTATTTGCGTATCGTAATTGATGCTTCCTATTACAAGTACACGTTTTTTTGGTTGTGTGCAAGGAGGCATTACGGTTGTCATCGACGTAAGTGTAAACGCGTAATTGTGCTGGTAGTGACATGTTCGCGTCTCGTTATACCTAGTGTTTGATGCCTCTTGAAAACAGTTACGCTCGGCAAAAAGTTCATTTACAACCATTGCTGCAAACTCATTATGCGGTACTGTGCACGCACTTACGGTATGGATTTGTTTGTAGTCGATGGGATGGGCATATTCATTTTTAATACTTACTACACTTACCATGGATGGCACATGTACGTGCAATTTTTCAAGTCGTCCTATGATCTTGTAGGCAATGTTGTAATGCGTGCATACAAGCCCTGTAAAATCGCCTTGTACAATTGCATATTCCAAGGTTGCAAGGTCGTTTGGCGTATCAAAACAGACTAGCGTGTTTTTTTCTGACAATCCACAAAGACGCATAGCTGTTGTATAACCTGCAATAACCGCTTGGGTTCGACTTCCTTTTTGTGCGAGGCATGCTATGCGTGTATGTCCTTGTTCGATTAGCGTTTTGGTAAGAAATGCACCCATGCGCTGGTAGGGTAGACATAAGTTAAGAAATGGTGGGTTTGGTGTTGTAAGTCCAATAGTTACACATGGAATACGCGCTTTTGCAAGGCGATTTGCAAGCGTGGGTTGGAGAGGTTCTATTGGCTGCCAAATTATTGCGGAAACATCTGCTTGAATAAGTGTTTCAATATTTTTCTCTTCTTGCGAGTGGCTGTTGTCACTCAGGCGCACGAGCGCACAGCACCCGTGTTTTTGCAGCGCATCTACCATGCCAAACAGTAGGGTATCCATAGTAAGACGGTTGTTGAATACAATACCTACAACCCATTTTGAGGCAGATGAAACAGCATTTTTGTTGTACGCAACATAATGATAATCGCGAACGAGCGCTTTAATTTTGTCTTGCGTTGATTTGCTTATGCTTTGTGCTTTGCCGTTTATCACCTTTGATACGGTAGAAGGAGAAACACCAGCAAGCCGTGCTATGTCTTTGATGTTCATGGTGGCTCCTTTATAGGCTGAGCTCATGCGATATAAACGTGGTACTCAAGGTACGCTTGCGCGTAATTGCCTTGTACATGTGCGTACTTTTAAGTTTTTTACCTGCGCGCGGCAAGTAATAAAAACTATGTTGCCTAGTGTAGCAAGGAAAATATGTTTTCCTGGATGTGTAGCCGTTTGCGGTTAAAACAGTACCGTTTGCAGATGCTAACTAGCATTTTACCATGTACTTTGTATGCTACAGCTAAAGAAAACGAAACGGAAAAATACATTTCCTAAATTGAAAGTAGCTGCAAGGGTTGGTATGTTCGGCGCATACAGGGGGTTTATATGGGACACGTGGTTGTTCTCGGTAGTATTAACATGGACGTTTCAATTGAATGCGATCGCATGCCGCATGAAGGTGAAACCATTAATGGTTCCCATTTATTGATGAGCCCCGGCGGAAAAGGCGCTAACCAGGCAGTTGCGGCCGCGCGTGCCGGCGCATGCGTGCAGATGATAGGTGCTGTTGGAAGCGATGCGTTTGGATCGGTGTTGTGCGAAAGCCTGGCGCAAGCGGGCGTTGCAACGCAGCTCATTGCTGTTACACCAGGTTCTAGCGGTGTTGCCGTGGTTCTGCGCAGCCATCAAAATAACCGCATTATCATTGAGCATGGCGCAAATTATGCGCTCGACGAAACGCGGGCTCTTCGTGATTTAAACGCAGCGCTCACGCCTCACGACGTGCTGCTTATTCAGTTTGAATGTTCAAAAAGCCTGGTTGAAGCTGCAATTACAACGGCTCACGCCAAAGGATGCCGCGTTATTGTAAATCCTTCGCCTGCGCGCAGCATGTCGCGTGAGCTTATGGCTGCCTGCGATGTGCTGTGTCTTAACGAAACTGAGTGTGAACAGCTCTTTGGCATTACGCCAACAATTGACGAGAACGGCACCTGCCCTGAAGCTCGCGCGCTGCAAGAGGTTGCAAAATGCATTTGTGCCGTCGCGCAAGACTCTGCCTCGGAGAAAAACACGCCCAATAACGTGCCTTGTAGCTCATCATGCTCCCTTCTTGTTACGCTTGGCGCTGCAGGTAGCATGCGTGTTACGTCGCAAAATGTTATGTATCAGCCAAGTTTTGCCGTGCATGTGCAAGACACAACTGCTGCGGGCGACACGTTTGTGGGTTATTTGGCGGCTTGTCTAGCTGCGGATATGCCGTTTGAGCAGGCACAGTTGCGAGCGTCATATGCAGCTGCGCTTGCAACCACTAAGGTGGGCGCACAGCTTTCTATACCTACAAAACAAGAGGTAGAAGCCTATTTTTCGACCAAAGGAGGTACGACGCAGAAGGAGTAGGAGCACCAACAAGTCCACGCAGACGCAATGTCAAGCGCGCACAAGCAGGCGCGCCGCGTGCTTAGAACCCATATCAACGCACAATGCCCGCGCGCGTTGTGCACCAAGGAGGTATTCGTATGAAAATGATATTAGATCTCGATACTGGTATCGACGATACATTTGCTCTTATGTACGCCATTGCAAATCCTGATATCCAGCTGCTTGGCGTTACGGGCTCGTTTGGCAATGTTACCCGTGACCAGGGAATTCATAACGATCTTGCATTGTTGTCTATGGTTGGGCACCAGGAAATTCCTGTTTTTAAGGGCGAATGCCACCCGCTTTTCTCAGATAATTTTACGGTGAGCGAGGGCTGTGAAATCTTCCACGGCAAAAATGGTACGGGTGATGTTGAAATTCCAGCTAAGAGCGTTGGATCTGTTCAGCCGCAAAGTGCTATTGATTTTATTATTCAAAACGTAAAAACATACGGTAAGGATGTTACCCTTGTGCCAACTGGCTCGCTTACAACGATGGCGCGCGTGATTCAGCAGGCGCCCGAGCTTATTAGCAAGATGCACATTGTGATGATGGGAGGCGCCGCTATTCAAGCAGGTAACAACGATAAATTTGCCGAATGCAATATTGCGCAAGACCCCGATGCTGCCGATGTGGTGCTGTCGAGTGGTGCGGACATTACGATGGTTGGGCTTGATGTAACCATGCAAACCTACACGACGCAGGCGTTTATCAACAAGGTGCGCGCGCTTGGCAACACACAAGCAACGTTTTTTGCTGATATGTGCGATTTTTACATTAAGGCGTCTAATCCTTACGTTCCGGCGTGCGCACAGGATACGTTTGTGCTGCACGACCCACTTGCGGTTGGCGTTGCGTTTAACCCCCAGTATGTGCGCTGCGTGGATGTTCCGCTGCGTGTTGATACTGAAGAGCCTGGTAGGGGGCGTATTGTTAGCGATCCGCTTGAGGTTATGGCAAAGAAAACGCCCGTGCACGTTGCTCTTGAGGTGCAAAACGAAACGTTCGTGAGTCATCTTGAGCAAACGCTATATTCGTTCTTTAGCTCGTTTAGTGAAAAGGAGTAGCTATTATGGCAACGGCAACACTACATACGCAACAAGTGAAAAAGTCGCTACCTGCACTGTTAGTAATTTTTGCATTTAGTATTGTAATGCTCCAAGCGTTTAATTTGGTGTACCAAAATATTGGAAACGCGCTTGCCATGCCCGAGAGCGCGGCGCTTCTTACGGCTATTCCTGGTATTGTTCTCGGCATCGTGTGCATGCTTTATAGCACGCTATGCGATTTTATTCCACTTCGAGGCATGTCTATTTTTGGTGTATGCATTTTTGTGGTGGGTAGTCTTATCGGCTTTTTTGGCTCGTTCAATTTTTGGATTGTGCTTGCGGGTAGAATTATTCAAACTGCAGGCGGTCAGGTAGCCGGTTCGGTATTTTTGGTTACCACGGTTAAGTATCTGGACGATAAGGAAAAGCCTATCTACATTGGTATTTATGGTGCCGTTTACTACTTTGCAGCAGCGCTTGGCGCGGTAACTGGTGGTATTATCACCTCAATCGATTGGCGCTACTTGATTCTTATCCCTGTCGTGTCCGTTGTCTTTTTGCCTACACTTATCAAAAATCTGCCTAACGAAACAAGTATAACTCAAAAAATCGATGTGTTTGGTATTAGTATCTTTGGATTGTTTGCAGCGTTACTCGTTATTTGGTTTTCATATCCTTTTGTTGAGATAATTGGTGCGGCGCTGCTGTTTCTTGTTGTATTTGGTTTTTACGTGGTACATGGCAAGCACCCCTTTATCGATGTTGCATTTCTTAAAAATGTTGGTTTTTTGCTCACCGTTCTTATAATCTTTGGCGTGTGCTTTTTTAATTATTCGCTCATGCCACTGTTTAACACGGTTTGCTCTGAAGTTCACAAGATTTCGATTATCGATATTTCTCTTGCGTGCGGCGTTATTTCGCTTGTTGCTGCAGTTGTAGGACTTATGTCGGGCAAGCTTATTGGTATGCTTGGGCGCGTGCCGTCTATTTACACCGCCATTGTTCTTATTGCAGTTGGTTTTATTGGATTTGCGTTGTTTATTAGTGCAGGTCTTGTGCTTCTTACGGCGAGCGCATCGCTTATTATTGCTGGTGGGTCACTAGGGTAAACCGCATTGTACGACTGTGCAGCTGATACGCTTCCCACGGAAGAAAACGGCCGCGGTATGGGTATTTGCGACCTTATTCTCAATGTGTCCGGTTCCATTGGTGTTGCTATTTATGCTGGATTGCTTACTAATCCTTCTTTGAAAGACATGCACCTTGTGCCGGGTGTTGCTGCAGATTCTACTAGCTATGCAAACATTTGCTTGTTCTTTGCTGTGGTTGCTCTCATCACGCTTGCTTTGTTTGCGCTTTCGAAAAAGACCATTACGAAGCGCGCGTAACAGCTATAGATGCGCTTTACGCTGCCGTTACCCTGTTGCTTTGGCGCGTGCATTGGTCTGCGTTGTAGCCTCGTTTAACCTGCGCTGCCTTGTTTGCCGCAAGGCAGCGCGTTTTTGTGGAGGGCATGCAGTTGGTGCGTCATTCGTTGACAAAAGTTTTTCTAATATCGATCAACCTTTTTTGTAGGTCAATTTTTAGCGCGGCTCGCGATTTTGTAAGCACTTTTATAACCTGGGGTTTTAGCGTTCGCTCCTGTTAGCGTTCGCACTCATGACAATGGCCGTGCACCTGCGTGCGTCCCACCGGCCGTAGCTCATGGTGCAGAAAAACGCATTATCAGATGCGTAATATGCAATTTGACGTTTACTATTGCTCTGCCGCGTGGTGTTTGGTATCCTGTAACAACATGAACAGCGTATCCACTGCTGATACTATTGTTGCTGTTGATACTGCGTGTTCTCTACAAACACCTCATTCGAAGGCGATGTGCAGCCAACACGTATGGCCTCTCCATTATCGTTTTCATGGCGATGGTTTGCCTGCACATATGTATCATACTGTCAGGTGCGTTGTGTTTCCACGCCACTGATTACAAGTTGATTACAAGTTGCTTTTAACTTGGGAGCCATTGCCATTTCTCACTACGAAGTGTTTGTGCCCTTTGTTCGCAAGTATTTAGAGGATTATATGGTAATTCATCAAACTGTATATAAATCATTTGTTACATTGTTATCCCGCGCATCTGCACCTGCGTTTAAGGTTCGTTGCTGTATGTTTCGCTGTATTGTGAGTCTCGTGTTGTACTGCATGGTAGCGTCCGTAGGCACGGCGATTTGCAGTCCGTTGTGTGGCACATTGCGCAGCCCCATATGCAGCCCCTTATACAGTTTGTTGAGTTGTACTTTTTGTAATCCATCGAGCATTGCCTATGCCGGTGGTCTCTTAGATTTAGATGAGCCTAAATACCCGGCACCGTTTTATGGTGGACTTCATGTGAATGAGCCGTTGCTAGAAGTTGGAAAATATGCGTCCTTAACAGTTACCGCTTATGATAATAACAACCATGAGGTATCGGCAACCACAACAACCGCCGCGTCGCCATCTCAAACGGCAAATCCCAACGCAGTGAAATTTACTGGCACGCTTACGCTGAACATCCCTATGAGTGAAGTGCTTAAGGCAACAAAGGCTCAGATGGAAGCGCATAGCGATAAAAAAGCCAAGCTCGATTTTAACTATACGCTTTCCTTGCCCGAGCCAATAAGCTGGACAGAAAATCCAACTGTTACTAACGATTCGAGTTTGGTTGATTCTGCCACACCAGCGATTTCTTCCTCTCATAAAAACACTATTACGCTTGCTGCTCATTTAAAACCAAATATATGGAGCGCTTTATACAGCTCAACAGATAATGGCAAACTCAGCCTTACTGCTCGTTTTACCTTTACAAAACAGGACCTTAAGCGCGTTAAAAATAACAGCATTACAGGTACAGGTATTCTCGACCTGTATAAAGACAATAACGGAAATCCTACTCCTGACTTTGGTCAAACCTATATTACGCATGAGCTTGCTTTGCCATTACTGGGAGGGAGTGCTACTATCACCGAGCCTCTTGATACTACCAAAACTGACTTCCACCAGCTCATTTATAGTAACGCACTAACTAAAAACAGCCAAAATACAAAGATCACCACCAACAAACAATTTAGCTTTTCCGGTACGGTGGAAAAGGTTACCTACGAGGATTACAGCGCTCCTCTTGTAACTAAAGACGGTGTACAAATAAACGCAAAAGTTGGCACTGCGCCAATTAAAGATTCTATAGCTAACGTTGAAAGCTGGCTCAAAACAAAAATTAACGACGTTTCACGTGTATATGTTGAAGGTCTGGATTTGTCTATTAAGCTTACGTTTAAGCTGCCCCGGGTATTTCCCTTTCAGAGAGCAAGTCGCCGTTGGAACATCCCTCAAAACATTATCCGCTTAAGCCTGGCGGCGTACGTAACGACGCAACATCACTGCTGGGCACGTTTGACGGCTTTGAGCTTAAGGACGTTAAGGAAGAAAACAATACCATTACAGCTACGGCGTATTTAAAAGACTGGTATAAGGGCAATCAACTATTGAGGCCGTATGCCTATTCGTTTGACGAAATTAAGCAACGGATAAATAAGCTAGGCGACGACCTGAAGATGCGCTTTATTCCTGTCTGGTTTAATTCCAACGCTGAAGCCGGTAAAACATATCAGCTTGAGGGTTCTGCTGAGGGAACGCTAACTGGTAGGATAAATTATGTATATCGGCAGCTTGGGGCAAACGACACCGATAAGCTTATACCGTTTAAGGTAGGCTTTAAAAAAGAAAAAATTACGCTCGATGCCGAAGCTCCTTACACTATCACCTTTACGCATATAAGCGGTACCCCAGGTCATGTCTTGCCTGAATATCTGAGTAAGCAGTATGCTTTAAAGCCTCTGCGCGTGTACAAAGGTGATTCGGTAGCCATTAGCAATGCTAACCTTCGTACTACAGACGAAAGTGAGTTTGATCCTTGGCCAGAAGTTGTGGGTGATGGCACAAAAAAGACAGGTACCTGGGTTTTTGATACGTCTGCTGGCTGGAAGATTGATGGCAAAGGCCGCCCTGTTACAACGATTAATAATGTGAATAAAAATATAACATTGGTTGGAACCTGGAAGTTCATTTCGGTTGATGAGCCCTCGGGCGCAACTGATTATGACGGTCTTTATGAGCGTCGTGCAATGTACCGTCTGTATAACCCCTACACGCACGAGCACCTGTTTACAACAGACTTATCTGAGAAAGACAACCTTGTTTTTCTTGGGTGGCGTTTTGAGAGTGTCGTTGGCTATGTGGGTATGCATGGTGAAAAGGGCGGCGTGTACCGCTTGTATAATCCAACTACGGGCGAACACCATTACACGATGAAAGACGACGAGCTTGCCTTATGCACTGCGGCAGGTTGGGTAAATGAGGGTGTTAAGTTCTTTAGTGTTGAAGATAAAGACACGCAGGTTACGGGCATGGTAAGTATGTACAACCCGTACGAGAAAAAGTTCTACCACCACTACACGTCTGACCCAGATGAAATTGCCAAAATGGTGAAAGATGGGTGGCGAAAAGAAGAAATCAAGTGGTACGCTGCTAAGTAAGTATCATTACTTGTAAACACAAACGGGCAGACGCTATGTTGTGGGCGAAGTGCGCTTGCGCGAAACTTCGCCACAACACAGCTCCCAGCTGCCCGTTTGTGTATCTCACTTACGTTTCTTATCGCCAATACAAGAAGACTGAAGAGCAATTACTGTTGCCGCGGTGCAAAGCACTGCGGCAACGTTTTAGTGGAGACGCGTGCGGCTGGGCGAGCGGGTTTTACAAAAGTTTTGCGTTCATATTAGAAAATTACCCCACTTTGACACGCGTTTCGGAGTCGTCCAAGCGCGCTGCGCGCCGCCGCAAAAACGGGTGATTTCCGTTTGCGCAGGTAGGAGCGTTGGGACATTTTTGACTTGTCCTCTAAATTGCCAAGTTTGGAAATTTTTGGGTTCAAAACGCGTGTCAAAGTGGGGTATTTTTCTAATGTCAATCAATTTTTTTGTAAGACATTTTTTAGTTCGGCTCGTGCCTTGGCAAGCACCTTTATAACCTGGGGTTTAGCGTTCGCTCCTGTTAGCGTTCGCACTCATGACAATGGCCGTGCAGGTACAGAAATGGGCGCGCAGGTACAAATTGCACCTACACGCCCAAATTCAAGCAAAGCTGTGAGCTAACGTATGCTAGAGCTCTCTAAACCTCGCACACGCAGCACGCTCAGCACTGCCAGCACACCTAGTAATAAAAAATGCGACCCGCGCAGGAAGGCGTACCATGATCGTACAAATGCGACCAGTGTACATTTGGCGGATACGCTTCAATTATCCAACCGTTGCCCCAGTAAATCGCTACGTGACCTGGGTAAAATACCAAATCGCCTGGTTGGAGCTGCGAGAGCGAAATCGTTTTATAACAGCCGTAGTGATGCATGTTTTCGGCATCATGCGAATGATAGCCGCGCGGACCGGTTGCCCAGTGCAACTGCGGATTCAAATCGCCCAAATCCATGCCCACCGCGTACGCTGACTGCATAACAAGTCCCACGCAATCAACGCCCACACCAGGCGCGCACGCGTAATCCCAACGGTAGGGGGTGCCAAGGTACTCCTCCGCGCGCGTCAAAAACGCCTTGACGCACTCTTCACGCGACGCATTAAGCGAAATGCGCGACGGCGTCATATAGTTAAACGGCGCACTTGCCTGCCACGCGGGCGCTACATTCCATGTTGAAATGTGATAGTAGCCCACAGGATTTTGATATCCAATTTTGTCGCAATGGCCATCCACATCAAAGCGGCGCGGATACCCGTCAATTACTTGCGTGCAGTTTTGCGCCATAGCACCATTGCTATTCAGGTAATATGCTTTATTTTGCTCATAAAGCCAGCCAGTATGCATTATTTTGGTTGCAGGGTCAACGTAATACCACGTGCCACTGTCGTTAATCCAGCCCGTTTGTATTTCAAGCGTCTTCGGACTAAAGTAATACCACGCGCCGTTGTCCTTAACCCAGCCCGACTTTGCTTGGCCATACTCGTCAAACGCGTGCATAACGCCGTTCTCATGCGTTATATATGGACTTGCCACACCGTTTGCATCAAAATGTATACTTTTTCCATCGATGGTCTGAATGCCTGTAAGCGCCTTGTGCGTGATGGGGTCAATGTAGTAGCGATTTCCCTGAATGGTTATAAACCCAGTTGGTTTTGAACCATCGGGCGCAATGTATTCGCCATTCTCAAACATAGCTTCTACATAGCCGTGGTCGTTCACGTACACCGTTTGCGTGGGTGTTACTACCTTTTGGCTGTACAAAAGGCCCGCATTTTCGTCTATCCAATAGATGTGTCCGTCGGCCTTTACGCAACCAAATGCCGCCTTACCGTTGTTATTTGGGTCGAAGTAAAACCACTTGCCACTTGGCGTTTTATACCAGCCGGTACGTAAAATTCCCCACTCGTCGGTGTATCGCCAGGTGTGCGCACCCTCGTGCACCCAATTGTTGTACACAAGGCCCGCGCTTTCATCCATCCAATAGTGATAGCCATTTACCAAGCAATCGCCCACAACTAAACGATGGTGTTCTTGGCGAGGGTCAAAGTAAAACCATTTTCCACTTGGCACCTTATACCAGCCCGAAACGGCGTATCCCCATCGGTCAAAATAGTGCCAGCCCTCACTGTCGTGCATCCAGGTGCTGTAGGGGTAGGAGCCATCCTGGTTGCGATACCACACACCGTAGCTATTGCGCACCCAGCGCAAATCCGCTGGCTGGGCTTGCGGCTGCGGTTGGGCTTGCGTTTGCCCTTCTACCTGTGTTTGTTGCTGCGCGTCATTTTGCAGCACATTTTGTTGAGATTTACCTGCTTCATCCTGGGTGCTCGCTGCGTTTTTGTCGTCTGCTGCATCCTTTGTGCTCTTTGTGCCGTCTTGTGTTTCAGAAACGGTGGTTAGGTTGTTTTCATGTGTGGTGGTTTGCTGCAGCGCACTCGCGTGTGCGTAAGCGGGGAGTGCGTACAGCATGCTTAGTGCAAATGCAGCTCCTACAACTGCGCCGGCAGCCGCGCTCATAGTGCGCGTGGCGCCTGCCAATCGTGAAGAGCTGCTTTCGTTACGTGCCGCCCCCCCTGTCACTTGCAGCCGTACCGAAGGTACTTATAGGTACTAAAAATCTCTTACTATGCATACATCCTCTTTTTTATCAACTCTTGTGTATGCAAGGCATGCGTGAATCGGTTATGAACCGTTTACCTTGCAGCCATACCGTTTACTTTGCACGTGCAATGCATTTAGCAGCTGCAATGCCAGCAAGGCATCCATCTGCAACTGCGGTTGCCACCTGGCGCACTGCTTTTTCGCGCACATCACCAGCAATAAACAGGCCGTCTGTTGGCGACGCAACATCGCAGGTAATAAACCCAGCAGCATTGCGCGGCACATCGCAATCAATAAATTCTGTGTGCGGCGCCTGGCCAATCATGGCAAAAATCTCAATGCCTTCGTCCGACGCGATTTCTTCGTCATCAGAAAGTTGAACTTTTACCACACGTCCATCGTGCACGGTAACGTTTTTGAGTGTAGACGAGCAATGTGCGTGCAGTTTTTCACTGGCTTCAAGCGGACGCTTAAATTCTGGAATGCACATGAGCCTGTCCATATTCTGAACAATATGAACTTCTTTTGCGAACGGAAGCATATAGAGCGCTTCTTTTGCCGCGCCGTCTGAACCGCCGTTTACCACAACAACTTTTCCGGCAACGCGCTTTTCGCAGCCATACGCCCAATGCGAAACGCTGTAGCCTTGGGTGTCTATCGGCAGCTCCTTAGGGTCTGAACCACAGGCAATAACTACAGAGCGAGCCGTGTAGCAGCCCTTTTGCGTTGTAACGCTAAAGGCATCGCCCGTTTTAGTCACCTTGGTTACCTCTTCATACAAAGGTTCCAAGTTGTATGCGCGCAGTTGGTTGAGCATGCGCTCTTTTACCTTAAAGCCCGGCTCATCAACCACAATTGAGGTGTAGTGGCTTACTTTTGACACCTTGCCAATAAGGCCGCCCACTTCGTTTTTTTCGAACATCGTAACGCTCAATCCGCGTGATTGGGCATACAGAGCTGCAGAAACTCCCGCAGGGCCTGCTCCTACAACAATGAGATCTACCATGGTTTCCCCATTCATTTGTGTTCATAGCCGAGGAGTAATTATATAACCGTTGTACGCATTTGTTAAGGCACGTTAACCCTTTAGTTAAGGCACCATAATGCTTTTATTGAGCGAAAACACATCACGTGTTACGGGGCGTTAGGCTCCTGACCGTGTTTCTCATGTGCGTGCTCGACGTGCATGGTATACTACTTTCAAAACTTAAAAAATTTTACACTTTTGAAAGTGCCCCAGCCCTGCACCCGCGCCGCCCGCATATTAAAAAATTCTAATTGGAAACCTTTGCGAAGGCGCGCACGTGGGCAAGGGAGAGCTCCTACATTTTACAGGTTATTTTCAGAAAAAAGGTGCTCATAGCTGCTAAAATACACGCGTCGCAGGCGGCACATTACCCGCATTCGCGCAGCAAATTCTATCGTGTAGCTGCATATTTGTACGCCGTATATTCGTAAATTAGTTGTATAATTTAATACCATTATCGCATACGTCCAAGAAAGGGGATGCATGAAACACATCATTTTGGCGTGCGGGTCGGGTATTGCTACGTCCACCGCTGTTGCCGCAAAAGTGAGCGATCTTCTAAACGACAATGGCTTTGCAGGCGCGTATAGCATAACCACCTGTTCTATTGCAGAGGCTGTAGAAAAATCGCAAGATGCCGATCTCATTATTGCAACAACCGTTAAACCCGATGGTATTGCGTGTCCGTTTATCTCGGGCATTCCATTTTTAACGGGCATGGGTCGCGCAGCTGCAGAACAACAGGTATTAGACTTTATGAACGCATAGGGGAGCGCTTGTAGCGTGCGCCGTTAACGCACCAGCGTTCACCAAACTGTATTCAAATCCGAAGGAGGGAATATGGACACAGTTGTTTCTTTTTTTACGAGCGTTTCAAGCCTTGGCGTATCGGTTGTTATGCCTATAGTGCTCACCATCATTGGCCTTGCATTTGGCGGAAAATTTGGCAAATCGCTTAAAGCGGCTTTAACCGTTGGCATTGGTTTTATTGGTCTTAACCTCGTAATTAACCAGCTCATGGGCACCGATCTTGCGGGCGCAGTTACTGCTATGGTGCACCGTTTTGGGCTTACGCTCTCGGTTATCGATGTTGGCTGGCCTGCCGCCTCAGCAATTGCTATGGGCTCAATTGTTGGCACGATTATCATCCCGTTGTCGCTTTTGGTAAATGTGGTTATGCTGCTTACCAACACCACGCAAACTGCCGACGTTGACATTTGGAACTATTGGCACTTTGCATTTACCGGCGCGCTTGTGGCTATTGTTACTAACAACGTTGCCTTTGGTAT
Organism: Atopobium massiliense; assembly: GCA_900343135.1. Taxonomy (GTDB): domain Bacteria; phylum Actinomycetota; class Coriobacteriia; order Coriobacteriales; family Atopobiaceae; genus Fannyhessea; species Fannyhessea massiliensis. The sequence goes on from OPYK01000006.1 coordinate 87,819, forward strand.
TGTTGCAGCAATTATTAACGAAGTTGTCGTGCTTGTTATCGGCGATGTTACTGCTCCTTTGGTTGAGAAATCCCTTGGTTTACCTGGCGTTTCTATTCCTCATGGTTTTGCAGGTGCCTACGTGCCCATTGCGTTTGCCATGGACTGGCTCATCGACCGCATTCCCGGTATCAACAAAATCACCATTAATGTCGAAAGCATGCAAAAACGCTTTGGCGTGTTTGGCGATCCTGTTTTGTTGGGTTCGCTTATCGGCCTTGTTATTGGTATTCTTGCTGGTTACGGCTTTTTGCCCTCGCTTGGCGCTGACGGCAAGCCGCTGCCTAGTTTTCTTGCGTGTGCCGTGGCCATGGGTGCTGTTATGGTGCTCATTCCAAAAATGGCCGCCCTGCTTATGGAAGGATTGCTTCCTATTTCCGATGCAGCATCGGCATTTATTCAAAAACATTTTCAAAGCCGAGGAAAAATTTACATTGGTCTCGACTCTGCAGTGGGTACCGGCCATCCGGTAACGCTTACGATGGCTCTTATCTTGGTGCCGTTTGCCATTGCGCTGTCGCTGGCGCTTCCGGGCAATAAAGTTATGCCGCTTGTTGATTTGGCGTGCATTCCGTATATGCTTGTGCTGGTAACGCCTATCGTTCGCCAAAATGCATTTCGCGGCATTCTTACCGGTATCGTTGTGCTTGCTGTTGGTTTGTACATTGCAACCGATTTGTCGCCGCTTATTACTACAGCTGCGCAAAACGTGAGCTTTGACATGAACGGTGCTGCTGCCATTTCGTCTATTTGCGATGGTGCAAACCCGCTTACCTGGGTTATCGTTCGTTTAGCTGCACTTTTTAACGGCGTGGGTATTGTTATTCCGGCAGCGGGCGCGCTTGCGCTTGCATGGTGGAATCGCATGCGCATTCGCAAAGAGGCACAAGAGCTTAACTGCGCAAAGTAACCCACGCGGTTTTTGGCGTGCATGATACACGTGTTACGTACATGAACGTTGGTACATACAGGCAGTGTGCTTCGGCGCACTGCCGTTCTTTACATGCGCGTGCGTACACTTCTGTTTTTACCTCTTACTTTTACACTACCGTGTTTGTAGAAAGGATATACATGACACAACGCTCCGATACTAGTGTCGCACCTACCGCTGTACCTGCAGCACCGTCGCTTTTTTCTGAAGACCTCGTGTTTTTGGATGCTGAAGCAACTACAAGCGATGAGCTTTTTTCATTTTTGTCGAAGAAGCTTATGCAAAAAGGCTACGTAGCTCCAAGCTGGCAGGCAGCCATTCAAGAGCGCGAGGCCGCGTTTCCTACCGGGCTTGCATTTGAAACCATTGCGCTTGCGCTTCCTCATGTAGACGCTGTTCACATTACTAAACCCTACATTGCAATCGTAAAACCGCGCACGCCCATTCTGTTTTCTGCTATGGCGGGCGTGTCTGATGAGCCCATCTTGGCATCGCTTATTGTTAATTTAGGACTTCTTAAGCATAATGAACAGCAGGTACATGTGCTTTCTGCCATGATGGAAATGTTTATGGACAGCGCGCATGTAGCCCGTATAGCTGCGCAAACAACTCAGGCAGGGATGGTTGAGTGTTTTCAATCGTATTTACAGCTGTAGCGTGCGCAGACCTTGCGTGAGCTGCTTGCGTGCCTCAGGGCGCCGAAGTAAGCCGAAATAAACCATCAGTTTTGGCTGCTTCGTGTATAATGTGGTGCACTTTGAATATGCATAGAGAAGGGACATCGTATGCACGATTCATCATCTGTATGTACAGCTAACTCGCTGCTTGTGTGTGTTGATTTGCAAAACGACTTTATAGATGGCACGCTTGGCACGCCAGAAGCACAAGGCATTATTGACGCCTGTGTTAAAAGAATTGCCACGTTCCCAGGTAGAGTTGTGTATACACTCGACGAGCATTTTTCTAACTACCTTGAAACGCAAGAGGGGAGAAACCTGCCCGTTTTGCATTGTCAAGAGCACACACCCGGTCAAAAGCTGCATCCTGCGATTGCAGACGCGCTTTTAGCGCGCGATGCACGAGGATTTTCGAAGCATTATTTTGGTTCGGTGGATTTAGCACATTGGGCAGCTGCTCAAGCTGCGCAAACGCCGTTTTCGTCGGTGCTTCTTATTGGTATTTGTACTGATATTTGTGTGCTCTCTAATGCGATGCTACTTAAAGCTGCGCTTCCCGAAACGCCAATCTATGTCGATTCGTCGTGCTGCGCGGGTGTAACGCCCAAAAAGCACGAAGCTGCACTGAGCGTGCTTGAAAGTTGCCAAATTTACGATGTTGCGAAGCTGCGCAAATAAGCGCGGTACGCGAAAGGTGCATCTCACGCTGCGTATGTAGAGCAAATCTAGGCAGGTGCTAAACCTTGGTAATAAAACACCCGCGTTCTGTATGAACACGGGTGTTTTCTTTGCATTAGAACGCTGGTATGTACGGCAGCGCTACGTTTAGCAATGTAAAGCTATAAAAGGCTGCATTACACTTCTTCAACGTACCACTTAACGCCTTCTTTTTTCCAGCCGTCCCTAACGTTTTTCTCAATTTCATCGAGCTTGGCTGTGTAGTGGTGATAGAACTCTGTTCTGTTTGGATTGTAGAGTGAATATACTGGGTCTGCGCTTTGTAGAACGTGAGCTATAAAAGCATACGCCTTCATCTTTCCAACCAATTTTTACAAGATTTTTTACCTCGTTTGTATCGGTTGTGTAGTGGTGCTCGCCAGTCCATGGGTTGTACAAACGATATACCTCGTCGCCTTCTGTTGCTGGAATAAGACCTGCTGCACCCTCAAGCTTCCAGCCAAGAGCTACCAGGTTGTTCTTTTCTGCTTCTTTGGGAGTAAAGAGGTGTTCACCAGTTGTGTTGTTGTACAAACGATACAAAATTGCATAGCGAACATTTGGATGTGCGTTTTGCAAACGAAGATAGCTCTCAAGCAAGCTGTGTGAGCTGTCGATAGACGAAATTTCATCGGTAAGTTTCTTTTTATACTCTTCGATTGTCTGTTGGACTTCCTTATTGTGCATGGTTACCTTAATGAGCGCTTCTTTTACGCTGTAGTTGTCAGCAAGTTTGCCCGAAAGATCAACATTACACAGATTACATGTCTTGCTTGTGGGATCTGTGAAGTTTGCGAGCGTTGTGAGCGCGTTTACGTTGGCGGGGGTGTTTTCTAGCTTATTGCTGCGAAGTTGCAACGAACTAAGGCTGGTAAGACTCGAAATGCCGCTAATATCAGTAATTTCGTTGTTGTTTGCAACAAGCGACTTAAGTGTTGTAGGAAGGCTTTGAAGTTTGGTGAGTTTATTGCCTGACACATTCAGGTAGGTAAGCTGTTTTAGGTTGATTTGCTGTCCTGAACCTATAATGCTCGAAAGATCGTCATCAGTGAGTTTGGAGTTGGTAATTTTAAGTGCGTTAAGACCGGTAAGCTGGCCCAGCAGATTTTTTGCTGCCTCGTCGAGCGTTACGTACGACAAAGAAAGCTCTTTTACCTTGTCATAATTAGCATTCTCAACGAGCGTGTCGGCCCATTTTACCGTTGTGCCTTCACGGTTTGCTTTTTGACGTGCTACGCGCTCAAGCTCCGATTTAATAGCGCGCTTTACTGCCTTTACTGCTGCCGAATCGCCATTTGTTTGCGCGGCATAGGAAACCGATGTCATATGAACTGCAGATGGCAAGGCAGCCGATCCGAGCACTAAACCGCATGCAATTGCGCCAGCAGCTGCATTACGAGCTAATGATTTCATGTAAACTCCTTTCAGCATCTTGCGCATATGCAAGACGTACTTCATATCAAAAGATAGATACAAGAATAATACTGTATCTTTCAATAAAATTCTACATATGCAGCGCAATTTCATAGTATTTTTTGTGCACAGATGGCGGCCATAGCGCAAGATAGCGCCTAGAGCCGTGCCTATCCCTGCGCCTGTGTCCATCCGCCCGCCGCGGCGTATCCGCACGGCATGCGACGCGCCCTGAGCCCGCGCCCGCCGCACCCTGTCCACCAGCAAAAAGTTGCAGTTGGTAAACTAGTTAAAGTTGTATACTTTTATGTGGTCATGTACTGGTATGCCTTCACAATTAGGTAGCAAAAGCTACACCCAGTTGCATTTGCCCAGGTAAACATGACCACTTTTAGCTGGTCAACCGCAAAAAGCCAGCTTTTTTCGCAAATGACGCAACCTTTTACCCAATAATCTGCAACTATAGAACATGTAAATAAAATGGTTATAAAAAAGTGTATCGCGTTTAGATGTGTGCATTCTGTTTTGCACAGCACCTTATAGCAGCGATATAACACGGTGACGGAGGTACTATGGCAAAGCAAGTAAAAGCTGCAGCACAACCCCAGGAAGAAAAGCCTACGCGTGTAGCTGCCGCATCTCCAGATGTTGAACTTAAGCCAACATCAAAAAATTCCGCTGAGCTCGTTTCTTCTCTTATTGAACAAGAGAGCATTGTGCGTATTACAACGGAAGAAGATCTTACTAATCTCATGACAAAGATGCGCAAAGCGCAAGCTAAATTTGCCACCTTTACTCAAGAGCAAGTTGATAAAATCTTTTTTGCTGCTGCTATGGCCGCAGATAACGCCCGTATTCCGCTTGCACAGGTAGCTGTTGCCGAAACAGGCATGGGCTTGGTTGAAGACAAGGTTATTAAAAACCACTTTGCTGCTGAGTACATTTACAATGCATATCGTCGCACAAAAACATGTGGCGTTATTTTTGAAGACAAATCGTATGGTATGAAGCACATTGCCGAGCCAATTGGTATTGTAGCTGCTGTTATTCCAACTACAAACCCCACCTCAACCGCTATTTTTAAGTCACTGTTATGCATTAAAACTCGTAATGCTATTATCATTTCGCCGCATCCTCGTGCGCGTAAAGCAACGCTTGCAGCCGCCCGTGTTGTTCGTAAAGCAGCCGAAGCAGCTGGTTTGCCACAAGACATTCTTGTATGCATCGACACGCCGTCCATTGAGCTTACCAATTTGCTTATGCAAAAAGCTGATATTATTTTGGCAACTGGTGGTCCTGGCATGGTTAAAGCTGCGTACAGCTCAGGTAAGCCTGCGTTAGGTGTTGGACCTGGTAACAACCCGGCTATTATCGACGATTCTGCCGACATTAAGCTCAGTGTAAACTCCATCATTCACTCTAAAGTGTTCGACTATGGTACTATCTGCGCGTCCGAAAACTCAGTAATCGTTGTTGATTCTGTTTACGACCAGGTAAAAGACGAATTTGCACGCCGCGGCTGCTACTTCTTGCAGGGCGACGACATCGCAAAAGTTGGTAACACGGTTATTAAAAACGGCAACATTAACGCCGCTATCGTAGGTAAACCAGCACCGTACATTGCTCAGATGGCCGGCGTTACCGTGCCTGAGCGCACCAAGATTCTTATGGCTGAGGTTACCTCGGTTGAGCCCGAAGAGCCCTGGAGCCACGAGAAACTCAGCCCCGTGTTGGCATTCTACCGCGCGAAAGACTTTAACACTGCAGTTTCTATGGCAGAGCGCCTTATTGCCGAGGGCGGCTATGGTCACACGGCAAGCTTGTTCATCAATACAAATGAGCACGAAAAACTTGAAAAATACGAAAACGCAATGAAAACCTGCCGTGTGCTTATCAACACACCTGCAGCGCAAGGTGGTATTGGTGACATCTACAACTTTATGCTTACACCTTCGCTTACGCTTGGCTGCGGTGCATGGGGTGGAAACTCAGTTTGCGGAAACGTGGGAGTGATGAACTTGCTAAATATCAAACAGGTGGCACAGCGCCGCGAAAACATGTTGTGGCTGCAAACTCCCGACAAAGTGTACTTTAAGAAAGGCTGCATGCCCGAAGCCCTAAAAGAGCTTAAATACAAACTCAACAAAAAGCGCGTGTTTATTATTACCGACCAGTTCCTCTACAAGAGTGGCTTTACTAAGCCCATCGAAAGCACCCTCGATGAGCTGGGCATTGTTCACTCCTGCTTCTGGAATGTTGAGCCCGATCCATCGCTGCAATCGGCAGAAGAAGGCCTGCAGCAGCTGCGCGCCTTTGAGCCCGATACCATTATGGCAATTGGTGGCGGTTCGGCTATGGACTGCGGTAAGATTATTTGGTTCTTGTACGAAAATCCCGAAGAGTCGTTTGCTAATATGGCTGCCGACTTTATGGACATCCGTAAACGTGTGTACGAGTTCCCACAAATGGGCAAAAAAGCATACTTTGTTGCTATTCCTACCTCGTCGGGTACCGGTTCTGAAGTTTCGCCTTACGCTATTATTACCGACAAAACAACAGGCGTGAAATGGCCAATTGCCGATTACGAGCTTATGCCCGACATGGCAATTGTTGATACTGATAACATGATGACGCAGCCGCGCGGTCTTACTAGTGCATCGGGCGCCGACGCAATGACGCACTGCTTGGAGTCGTATGTATCTACCTTGGCATCCGACTACACCGAGCCATTGTCGCTTAAGGGCTTTAAGCTCATTATGGACTATTTGCCAACAGCCTATAACGAACCAAACAATGTTGAGGCGCGCGACCACATGGCTAACGCATCGTGCATTGCTGGTTTGGCGTTCTCCAATGCATTTTTGGGCTTGGTACACTCCATGGCACACAAGCTGGGTGCATTCCACCACATTCCTCACGGTTGGGCAAACGGCCTGCTTCTTTGCCGTGTTATGCGCTACAACGCTGCCGAAAAACCAACGCGTATGGGCACCTTCCCGCAATATGCTTACCCGCACGCTAAAGAGCGCTACTGCGAGATGGCGCGCTACATTGGTATTACCGGTGCAAACGACGACGAAGTGTTTGAGAAGCTTATTGAGAAAGTTCAATCTACGCTTGATGCTGTTGGTGTTAAGAAAACGATTGCTGAGTACAACGTAGACGAGAAATACTTCTTGGATACGCTTGACGAAATGGCTGAGCAGGCATTTAACGACCAGTGCACCGTAAGCAACCCGCGCTACCCGCTTATTGAGGAAATCAAGAATATCTATCTTGATGCATACTACGGACGTACGCCGAGCTTCTACGAAGAGTAGGATGTACTGCGCGCGATAATTGACTAGTTCATTGAACAGCGCACATAGCAAATAACCCGTCTGCTGCAGCTATGCGGCAGGCGGGTTTTGTGTGTGAGGCGCACTTGCACGCTGCACGTGTGGGTTGTACTTGCACGGGTGGCGACACGGTATTCCTCACGCGTTTGTTGCACATTGATGAGAATATCGCGCCGCCGCACAAAAAATAAAAAAGTACGGTACTATACAAGTGATGCACATTTCTAACCGCAATAACTTGGTGAGCCCTTGCCCCATTTGGGGAATTATAATCGGGAATCAATGGTTGGACGAATATACCCGGGAGGCAAAGGTGAGAGAGTATCTCGATACCCCACAGGACGTTGTTACACAGCTGCATTCCAACGAAAGCGATGGTTTATCCACGCAGCGTGCAGCACAATTACTCAGCGAACATGGACCAAATAAGCTCGACGAAGCGCCAAAAGAATCGGTTGTAAAACGCTTTTTTGAACAAATGGCCGATCCGATGGTCATTATGCTTATCGTAGCTGCAATTATTTCACTTTCTATTGGGTTATATAATGGTGAAGGCGATTTTGCCGACGTTGCCATCATTTTGTTTGTCGTGCTGCTCAACTCATTTTTGGGCGTTGTGCAGGAACTTAAAGCTGAAGAGGCACTTGCTGCTTTGCAAGAGATGACGGCAGCACAAAGCAAAGTTATCCGCGACGGTAAGCTGGTGCGCGTGGCTTCAAGCGATCTTGTTGTGGGCGATATTATTTTGCTCGAAGCGGGCGATTGCGTGCCTGCCGACTGCCGCATTCTCGAAAGTGCGTCGCTCAAAATTGAAGAAGCGGCACTTACCGGTGAATCGATTGCAGTTACTAAAATTGCCGATGCGCTGAGCCTTGGCGTAGACGAGGAAGACATCACCTTAGGCGATCGCAAAAACATGTGCTATATGGGCTCTACCGTAGTGTTTGGTAGGGGACGCGCTATTGTTGTTGGCTGCGGTATGAATACTGAAATGGGTAAAATTGCAGCTGCTATTAGCGGTGTTAAAGATGAAGAAACGCCGCTTCAAAAAAAGCTTACCGAACTTTCGCACACGCTTACCATATGTGTTGTGGTAATTTGCGCCGTTATTTTTGGTGTTACGCTGCTTAAACACGGTCTGGCATTTTTGTCGGACATTGGCCTTGTTCTTTCTACCTTTATGATTGCCGTGTCGCTTGCTGTTGCCGCTATTCCGGAGGGCTTGGCTGCGGTTGTTACCATCGTGCTTTCGATTGGCGTTACCAAAATGAGCAAAAAGCATGCTATTATTCGCAAGCTTTCTGCTGTTGAAACGCTTGGCTGCACGCAGGTTATTTGCTCGGATAAAACGGGCACGCTTACGCAAAATAAGATGACGGTAGTTGAGCGTGTGTGCGGCAATCTTACAGCTCACTTGCGGACGATGGCGCTTGCAAGCGACGCTATTTGGGACGATGATAAAAACGCAGCGCAAGGTGAGCCAACTGAAGCTGCGCTTGTTGCCGACGCTGCAAAAGACGGCTTTACTACCAGCAAATTAGCGCAATCGCGTCCGCGTGTGGGCGAGATTCCGTTCGATTCTACGCGTAAAATGATGACGGTTGTTGTGCGCAATAAATCGGCATATATGCAACATACCAAGGGTGCGCCCGATGTAATTTTGTCGCGGTGCACTACGTATTTGTCGGAAGGCGGCATCGTTCCGCTCACCGATGAGATTCGCGCACAAATTATTGCCGACAACAAAATGCTTGCTGATAAGGCACTTCGTGTAATTGCGTCGGCTCGCCGTGATTGGGGTAATGCTGAACCTGCAGCATATACCTCAGATGCGCTCGAACATGACATGTGCTTTGTTGGACTTTCGGGCATGATAGATCCCGTTCGTCCCGAAGTTAAAACGGCTATTGAAGAAGCTAAAAGCGCTGGTATTCGTGTTGTCATGATTACCGGTGATCACATCGATACCGCCTGCGCTATTGCACAACAATTGGGCATTATTGCAAGCCGCGCCGAAGCTATTACAGGCGCTGAACTCGATAAACTCTCTGACGATGACTTGGCTTTGCATATTAGCTCGTATGGTGTGTATGCACGTGTTCAGCCTGAGCACAAGGTGCGTATTGTTGATGCGTGGAAAAAGCAAAACAAAGTTGTTGCTATGACGGGCGATGGTGTAAACGACGCGCCGTCTATTAAACGCGCTGATATTGGCATTGGTATGGGCATTACGGGCACCGACGTTACCAAAAACGTTGCCGATATGGTGCTTGCCGACGACAATTTTGCAACCATTATTAAAGCGTGCCGCGAAGGTAGACGCATTTATGACAACATTCGTAAGTGCATTCAGTTTTTGCTTTCCAGCAATTTAGCCGAAGTTGTTGCCGTATTTATTGCGTCGCTTATTGGTTTTACCATTTTGGAGCCAACGCACTTGTTGTGGATAAACCTTATTACCGACTCGTTGCCCGCGCTGGCAATGGCATGCGAGGCTGCCGAGCCCGGTATCATGAAGCGTAAGCCGCGCAACACGCAGGACGGTATTTTTGCTGGCGGCGTTGGCATTGATATGCTGTTCCAGGGTGTTATTATTGCGGTGCTTACGCTTATTAGCTACTTTATTGGTCATTACTTTGAGTTTGGCACCGCCGATATTTCGCAGGTACTTGCCGATCCTACTAAGGGTATTCACGGCATGACCATGGCGTTCTTAACACTTTCTATGGTTGAGATTTTCCACTCGTTTAATATGCGCTCGCTTCGCCAATCGCTCGCAACGCTTAAGCATCAAAACTGGTGGCTGTGGGGTTCGTTTGCGTTTGCGCTGCTTCTTACGTTTCTTGTGGTGGAAACGCCGCTTTCAGCGTTCTTTAATTTTGCAGAAATTGGTGTTGAAGAGTATGGTGCAGCCTTGGTGTTAGCGGCGCTTATTATTCCTATCGTCGAAGTTGAAAAATGGGTTATGCGCAGGATCGATGGTGTGCGCGCGTAGGTGTAGCTTGGTGCGCGCTATGTGCGTGGTGTTTGTGCGCGTGCAACCGGCGGTTTAGATGCATAAAGGAGATATGTGCGTGAGTGTAAACGAAACGCAAACTAATCCGGTATTTGCCGATTGTGTACGTGCTGCAGGCGATGCGTGGGGCACGTACACGCACCGTTTGTCGCAGGCGCAGCGCAGCCTGGGCGTTTGCGCTGCAGGCGCTGATGTTGCGGGTACTGGCGATGGGTCCTCATCACCGTTGTATCTTGCTCAATGCATTCGTCTTGACAAAAGCTATCCTATGGTGGTGTGCGCGCAGGGCACCATGCGCGGCGAATTTGCCGCCCAGCGTTCAAAACATGGCAATAAGCTGCAGGTTTGTATTGGCGACTGGGTTATTATTCGTATTGACGCTGCGCACAACATGGCAATTATTGTTGATGTGTGCCCGCGCATTCGTGCATTTTCGCGCTGGATTGGCGATAGGCGCGGCACCATGCAAACGCTTGCCGCAAACATTACGAACGTGGCTCTTACCTGCGCACTTGGCGCGCAGCCGCTTTGTATCGATCAGCTTGTGCGTGCCTGCGTTATTGCAGCACACAACAATATAATGCCCTGTATTATTCTTACAAAGGCAGATAGAATATCGTCTGCTAACCTATGCGAGCAGTTAGAGCGCTTGGTTGGTGCTATTCCGCCGCACGTTTGTGTGTACGTGTGCTCTGCCGCAGCGTTTTCGCACGGTGATGAAGATGCGCTTATAAGGTCGTTTTTGGACGATGGTGCAGTAGCTTCGTTTATGTATGCACATCCGCAGGTAACATGGGGTGTTTCGGCTGTTCGCCGTGCACTTTGTGGTGCGGGTGCAAGCGGCGCCGCTAATTGTGCTGGCAGTGATAATGCTGCTGGCGGCGCATCGTCCGCTTTTGTGGATACATCCTCACTGTCTTCAACCGCGCCTATCGTTACCATGTTTTTTGGCATGTCGGGCGCGGGCAAATCTACGCTTATAAATACTCTGCTTCATCAGCACATTATGGATACGTCGCGTACGCGCGCGCGTGATGATGCAGGTAGGCACACTACCGTGTCGCGCCGTTTGCTGCGCGTTAATGCTCATGCCATGCTTATCGATTGTCCCGGTGTGCGTACGCTGCGTCTTTTGTTCGAAGAAGACGGTGTGCGCCGGCTTTTTGCCGATGCGCTGCCGCAGGATGGTGCATGTAAATTTTCTGATTGTACGCATACTCATGAGCCTGGCTGCGCCCTTAAAGACGTTGCGTATGCACGTATATATGCCCAGCTTATGGGCGAAATCGCTGACGCGCAGACTGAGGTTGCTGCCGACGTGCGTAGCTAAGCGTTTCTGCAATCCGTGTAGCGCTCAAGGGCTGTGCTGCGTCGTTTTGTGTTGAACGTTGTTTTATGTTGCACGTCTTTTTATGGGCGCTTCTTCTTCATAATTTCTTAACAAGCGACAGGTGTGATAATCTCCTTCACACATCGCCCATACCTAAAATTGGGCGTTGTTTGCTGCATGTGCCGTGCTGTATTACGGTAATTATTTTTTTGCACATGCATACAAAATTTTATTAAAAAATCCTTGCGAGTTTATTGCAAGTAACGCGGGAGCCATGTTTTACCTGGTACTTTACTAATTTTTTTGAACATGAGACTATGCACCTACAGCAAATCGAAAGTGATAAGGAGGTGTGTATGTCGTTTAAGTTTCGCGTGCTTTGTGCGCTTTTGTGTGCTGTCGCCGCTGCGATGATAAGTTTGCAATATTCTCAATCGATTAGAGCTGATGCTCAAAAAATGCGTGAAGATTTGCAGGCACGGTATGGTGGCGAAACAGTTGAATTGGTTGTAAGCACAAAAGCACTTCGGGTTGGCGACGTTATTGAGCCATCAGATGTGGTTAAGCGCGATTGGGTTTCGATGCTTGCGCCTGCAGATGCGTATACACGTATGGAAGATGTTGTTGGTAAAACTGTAAAGGTGCCGCTTAGCGAAAATACTCCCATAACACAAACGACGTTTGCCGCTATGGATGAACAATACTCAATACCTGAAGGATATGTTGCACTTAGCATTCCGCTTACAGAAAAACTTGGATTAGGACAACATATTGCGCCTCATACTGCAGTAGTTGCGTATGAAGCGACGCAAAAAGCATCCGATCTTATCACTTCCGATATGCGTGTGCTGTATGTTCAAGATGAAGCGCGTGGTCAATTTAGTTCGCCTAGCTGTGTTGTTGCGGTAAAACCACAGGACGTTGGGCGTATTTTAACTGCGCAGGCAAAAAATAGTCTTAAGTTTGTTGTGCCCGCGCAAGATACCACAAGCGATAATGCTGATGCTTCAAATGCTGCTACCGGTACGCAGGAAAACGGCGGAGAAAACGGCGCTCCTGAGGCTGCCGCGGGTGCGGGCGCTGCTGCTGCCGGTGAACCTGGCGCTGAAAGCGGCATATCTACTGAAGGCGATAGTGCGGCGCAAGATCCTGCGGGTGAGGACGTATCTTCTGATGTGAGCGCGCAGGCAATGGACGAGGCTGCACGCGATGATTCGCCCGCTGCTGCGGCAGATGCCACTCACGCGCGCAAGGCACCTTCACACAAACAATCAAAACCTAAGCGCTCACGTGCGCATGCGGATTCTACATCAAAGCAGCGCTCTGTAGCATCTGCTACGCCGTCGCAAAAGAAATCGAGGTGAGCATATGAGCACATCAATACCTCAAAAATCAAATCGCCAGATGAATGCATGTACAAATGAACACTGGCTGGCCTGCTGTTATCCTGGACATCAACCAATCCTCAACAAAGCATATGAGCTGTGCAAATGCGCCTTGCCGCTTGAGTATGTTGCAGACGGAAGCGCGCTTCGAAAGCGTGTTCAGCGTCTTGGTGCGCAGCGTTGTAGTGTGCTTGTAGGGCTTACGCAAGACGGTGTGTCTGATATTAATTTAGCTGCTGCGCTTGTGCACGATGGTTGCGCGCGCGTAATGCTGGTTGGTGTTGGTATATCGGGGTCGGTGCGCTCGCGTGCTATGGCCGCTGGCATATCTGATGTGTGGGATATGCAAGCATTTGGTTGTATTGGCTTTGATGGAAATGCGAATCGTGCAACGTTAGCCCACAGTGCACCTGAGTTGAGGTCAAAGCCAGTACAAACACATGAACCTGCGCCGGCGAGTTTGCGCGCTGATGATGCGGCGTTACAGTACGTCAATAACGTGCAGACGCGATGCAATGACGATTCTGCTGAAGCACGCTTGGCGTCGGCGCTTGCATCGCGCAAGATAGACCCTGATATTGCTGCAATTTTATCGGATACATCTATGTCGGATGTTACTGATGCGCCAGCTACACCTGCAGCGCCCGTAGCACCCGCAGAACCTGCTCAAGATTCATATACACCTACGATGCCTTCGTTTGCTGAGCAGCTTCAGGATGTTGCAAAACAATTGCAGCGTATAGGGGTTGATATGGCGCAGGCAACGCACGGTTCGTCTTGTGGATTATCTGCACAAGATAGCAGCGCGCACAATAAAGCACATCTAGCGCAGCTTGCCCGCAACGACGACATAGATGACCTCGATATGGATGATATGTTGCAAGCAATGTTTGACGACCAGATTGCAGCACCTACGTCTGGAGGCACTGCAGGCACCTCGCGCACTGCAGGCACATCGCGCTCCGCAGCCGCACCTGCTGCTGATAAGGCTGCCGCAGCTCCAAACACGTCGTTGCCCGCGGCTTCTTCCTTATCGCTTTCTCTTCCTTCCATTACTAATGAGCCTACGTCGTTGTCTTTAGACGCACATCAGCCATCTGGAAAATCCGAAAACGCAGCAGAAAGTCCTGTCGGCGAGGAGGATGCACACTATCCGCGTGGGCAGGCACCAATCATTTGTTTTACGAGCGGTCGCGGCGCTATGGGAAAAACGACGCTTGCTTGTGCAACGGCTGCGCTCTTTGCGCAGGCACACGTGCGCTGCGCCCTTATCGACCTTGACTTATCGTGTGGTAATGCCGCACGTGCATTTGGTATTGAACATCCGTTTGACTTAGCGCGCCTGTATGCATCGCCGCAGCTTTTAGAGATAATCGACAAATCGGCTGTGTATGTGAACGATAATTTGGCGCTTTGGGGTCCGTGCGAAAAGCCCGAAACAGCAGAGTTGGTAAACGATGCGATACCTGCACTTATAAGCTATGCGACGAATAATTTTGATGTTGTTGTTATTGATACATCAACAACCTTTACCGATGCTGTGTGCCAAGCTGTTCAGGCGGCAGATAGAGTGATGATTATTCATGATGATATGTACGACGCGCTAAGCTCTTTGGGAAGAACGTCTGCGCTGGTTGTGCGCCTGGGTGTTGCACGTACACGGATATGTCGCGTTCAAAATTATGCAAACGCACATGCAAAACTCGATTTTGATTTTGCGCGCGGTGAGATTGGTCTTGAAGGGGCAAGTGTATATGGCATTTGCGACGGCGGATCGGATATTGGCGAGCTTATGAGCCTGGGCAATATGCTCGATATTTGTGCAGGTAATTCTACCTTTATTAAGTCGATGCAAACAATGGTAACAGAGCTTGCGCATAGCCTGCGTATTGACCTTAAACCCGACCACGAACACGCCCGCACGGCTTCCAAATCGCGCAAACGTACGCGTACGTTTTTTGGTAAGAAAGAGCGGTGTGCGTCATGAGCGTGCTTGAACGAGTGCGTCAAACGGATGCACAGCTTTTAGATGCAAAGAACGAGCGTAATGTGGGCACAGGTGTTAAGCCGTACGCACGCATGCACGACACCTACCTGCAGGAGCATCGAAAACGTCTGCAACGGGCGCTTATCGACAGGCTTGGGCTTTCAACTATTGCATCAATGATGCAACATTTTGATAACACGCGCCTTAAAGAAGAGCTTGGCGTGTCTGCGCGCGATATTTTGCATACCGAAGCATTTTCCGATGTACTTGTTCGCGATTATGACGTGCTTGTTGAAAGTGTAACCGACACAATTTGCGGCTATGGACCTATTCAAAATTTGCTGGACGATCCTGCGGTAAGCGAAATTATGATTAACGGCACAGACGCGCTGTTCTATGAAAAAGAAGGCTGCTTACACCAGGCACAGCAGGTGTTTGAAAACTCCGAACAAATTATGATGATTGTTGACCGCATCTTGGCGCCGCTTGGCAGGCGCCTTGATAGAAGCAGCCCGATTGTAAACGCCCGCCTTGCTAACGGCGATCGTGTAAACGCGGTGTATAACACGGTTGCGCTGCAAGGGCCAAGCGTTACCATTCGTAAATTTTCTAATCGTATTTGTTCGATGAGTGAGCTTGTGAGTTTGGGAGCATTGCCGCCGTGGTATTCACAGCTGTTGTGTTGGGCGGTTCGCACGCGACAGGACATTGCCGTAGCTGGTGGTACTGGATCGGGCAAGACAACCCTGCTTAATGCACTTTCGTGTGAGATAGATAAAGGGGAACGTATTGTTACGATTGAGGACTCTGCCGAGCTTAAGTTTACGAGTCATCCCGATGTTGTTCGTCTTGAAGCTCAGGATGCATCAATTGAAGGTACAGGCGAGATAACGATTCGCGACTTAGTAAAGAATGCCCTGCGTATGCGCCCCGATCGGATTGTGGTGGGTGAGTGCCGTGGATCTGAAACGATAGACATGTTGCAAGCAATGAATACGGGCCATGATGGCTCGCTCACCACACTTCATGCCGGCAGTGCAAACGAAGCTATTTTGCGTCTGGTGCTTATGGCACGCTTTGGCATGGACTTGCCAACCGACATTATCGAGGAACAAATTGCATCGGCGCTTGATTTGTTAGTGATGTCGTGCAGGCTACATAACGGTGCACGCTATGTTACGTCTTTGAGCGAAGTGCGGCGCAAAAAGGAAGGCGGCGTCGACTTAATTGAGTGCGTGCGCTTCGACGATGTTACGTGCAGTTGGTCGTTAATAAAAGAGCCCGATTTTATTGGCAATATGCTGCATGGTTTTCCTGCATGCGCTAAGGAGGTGAGCGCATGGAGAGCGTCGCTGTCGTTATAATGCACGGTTGTTTGGCGTTTGCTGCCTGTATGGCAATGCTTGCGGGAGATGCTGCACAAACAACAAACGCGCGTGCTGCCCTCTATAAGCTGCGTCTTTTTGATTTCTTGCAGCGTGCATCTCAGCAGCCAATCGTAAAACGGCTTGATAGCATATCTTGCGTTCGCGTTATTGCGGCGTACACACAAGAAGAGCTCGCACAGCGTCGGTATATGCTAACGCGCTTTCAAACTATCGTGTGTTTGTGCGCTGCGACACTTGGCGCAATTGTCGCCGTTGCTTTTTTAGCTCAATCGCTTGTATCGGTTGGTATATGTGCTATGAGCATGCTTGCGTTTCTCCCTATGATCGCAAATTATATCGTGCACGCCAAGCGCGATAAGGTTGCACATGAAATGCCCGACGTGTTTCGCATTTTAGGCATGGGGCTTTCAAGCGGCCAAACACTTACGCAAGCAATTGCGTATGTGGGCATTCATAAAAAAGGTGAAGCGGGACATGCGTTTCAGCAGGCATCGCTGCAGCTTAGATGCGGTGCAGGCATTACTGATGTGTTGAAGGGCATAGCTGCTATGCTGCATGCTCCGGGCGTGAAGTTTTTGGTAACAGCACTGGCAATCTCGCAGCGCACCGGCTCGCCATTGCGTAATTTGTTTCGTCAGTCGGCAAAGTTAGTTGAGCAGCAAGAACAGTTTAAGCGCCTGCTGCGCGTTAAAACGGCACAAGTACGCCTATCCGTTCGGGTAGTTGCGAGTTTGCCTGTTGTACTTATTTGTATTTTATCGGTACTATCCGTTGATTTTCAAAAAGGCTTAACACGCCCCTTGGGAGTTGGATGCCTTATATGTGCCGCTGTGTTAAACGCCGTTGCACTGTTTATCATTACGCAGCTTATGAAGGGTATTTTGCACGACGACAGCTCAGAGTAGTGGGCCGCGCGTGTGCGCTGCTGAAGGATACTGCGCGCACCGACGCCGCGCGCCTTTGCCTGCGCGCCGTGTGCACGATGAGATGGCAGAAGATTTGAAAGGAGATAGCCATGGATAAAGAGATGCTTCAAGACCTTGGTATTGCAGCTCAATGCGGGCTGTGTGTTGCTACTGCATGGTATGTGCTTATGATGCGCACGCGCACGCGGGGTTCGCCTCGCAGCATTGCAGGCTCGATGTATGCACAAAATCAATCAGGTTTGCAGCTTGAACGTATTATCCAGCTATTCAGACAGTTTTGTTTTTCTATTGGCTTTATACGACATTTTGTTGAGCGAACCGAATTGCAAAAGCGACGCATGGTGTGTTTGCAGCAGCTGCCCGTTTTGCTGGATGTTGTCATCCTGGGTTTATCTGCCGGGTTATCGTTTGATGCTTCGCTTGATTTGTATTGCTCACACTATCAAGGTGCGCTCGCTGATGCGTTTTCGGCTGTAATGCTCCAAGAGCGATTGGGGATTGTTTCAAAGCGTGAAGCCTTGCTTAAGCTCGACCAAGACATGAAGCTCGATGCATTGAGTAGGTTTATATCGTCGGTTGTGCAAGCGTTGGAATGTGGTAGCCCCTTAGTGCATATTTTGGCGGGGCAAGCAGAGGCAATTCGCGATGCACAGCGCTCTGAGCTTGAAGAGCAGATTGAAAAAGTGCCGGTAAAGATGCTTATTCCAATGGGAACGCTCATTGTGCCTGCAATGCTTATTTCCATTGTGGGGCCGCTTATTGCCTCGGCTGCGCCATAATCGCTCCTGATTCAGGTGTATGGCGTATACCTGCAAACCTGCCGCGCTCGTTTCATGAGCAACACCCGCAAAACACGCAAGCCTGCTATTCGCACCGCTTGCATTCCCGCAATGGTTACTTTGCGGATTATCTCTTTAATACCGTTTACCTGGGAGGTAACAATGATTGATGCAAAAGATGTATGGACACGCTGCCACAACAGATATGAATTGTGCAAAAAACAGCTGATGTGCTCACTTGCGCAAACATCGGGTCAGGGCACAACCGAGTACGCGATTTTAGTTGGTGTGCTTGTTGTTATTGCCATTCTTTCGATTATTGCCTTTAAGGGAAAAGTCCAAGAATTGTGGGACGCAATTCGAGATGGCATTCAGCAGCTGTAAAACACGTCGCAGACGGTGTATCACGCGCGTATTTGGTGCGCGGAAAAAGTATAGACGAGCTCGTAGCTTGCGTGGTATGTCGCCTGGCAGATGGCTTATATGTGTGGGCGTGTTGTGCGTACTCATGCTTGTTTGTGCGCAATTTCGCCCCTATGCTGAGCTGGGAGCTGCACTTTTCATGAGTGATAATGCGCCGCTCTACACGCCCATTGAATCGCATAACCAAAACGGAGAAACCACAACGTCGTCCGACGCGCTAGCAGGAATAATGCAAAAAGAGGGTAATCTACCAGGCAAATCATCAATAGATACCAAAAACTTGCAGCGTGAAGACCTTAATTTGGAAGATAAGCGTGCAATTTATAGCTGTATTACATCGGATGATTCTAAGACCATCACGCTTGATGCTGTTGATGAGGCGGTACAAAAAGAAGTACTCACGGTGTATCAAAACTTAGATGATGTAGCGCTTAAGCGAAGTGGCTATCAGGATTTGATGGGGCATGTGTGGATGTGTGTTGTGCAGCATCCGCGTTGGGTTGATGTTGTACGCATTGATACGCAAACCAATGATGCGAAATGCAGATTGCAAAAGCTGCGTCTTGTAAAGGATGCTTGGGAAGAAGAAGCGCGTGCAGCAGGGATAGGTGAGGCTACATGAAGAACAGAAAGATGTGTGCACCATTGGTGTGTACGTTTATGCCCGCCGCTGCGCGTGCAGCTCTGTCCCTGGTTATGCCACGGAAAGTCGCTTTGTGGGCAGGCATTCGCAGGTGTTTGCACAGCGAACGTGAACAAGGTCAGGGCACGATGGAATACATGGTTGTGGTTGTTGCGTTTTTAGCAATGATTTGTGCGCTTGGTGCGCTTTTCCGCGCGTTTGCCGAGGGCACAGTTGTGCAAGATAGCGTTTCGGCTGCATCGCACACAACAGCACAAGGAGTACTCGGTGACTTGCAGGATATTTTGCTGTATTAGCACTATATATAACACGTGTAAGGCGCGTCTTTGTGCTTTTGCTTGGCAGGGGCGTGCGCCGTGTTCGAGTTTGCGCGCGAGAAGGCATCTGCGTTTGTGGTTTTGCACGGCGCAGGCTGGGCAGGCGAGCGTGGAAGCTGCGGTTATGTTGCCATGCATACTCTTTTTGTTTGCAATACTTGCGCAAACGTGCGTGATTGGTTACACGCGCGCAGTAATGGTGCGTGCAGCTTCGCAAACCGTGCGGGTTGCTGCGTGCGACTTTGATGGTTCGTTTACCGATTGCTCGGAATTTGCACGTCGTCGTCTGAAAGCAATACCAAACCTTGCGATATTTCATAAAGGTGCATCAACAGACTGGAAGATAGACATTTCGCGCGAAGAAAAAGCAACAACGGTAACTATCAAAGGGGATTTTGAACCTTTGCCGTTTTTTGGGCTGTTTGTACAAACAATTGTAGGCTCAGGCGAAAACGGCGCGCAATTAACGGTTAGCGCCTCGCAAAAAACGCAGGCGTCATGGGTGGAAGGTACATACGATGAGTGGCAAACGATGGGGAGTGCTCATGAGTGATCCTAAGCCAAACATAAGACTCGTGCTCATGTATCTTCACGGTCGCACCGTGGCGCCTGCGCGTTCGCACCCGCACGGACGTGCACGCACACTTGGAGCTGTGCCAGGATCTGTAGACGGATCGACGCCTGCAGATGCGCCTACATACTCGGGGCTATTGGGCATATTTATACGCGATGAGCGCGGCTATACAACCATAAGCGTTGCTGTGGTACTGCTTGTGAGTTTGTGCTTGATATTTGGGCTTTCGAGCGTGCATTACTTGAGCTCACGTGCGGCCGATGTGCAAGAAGTTGCTGATGCTACCGCACAGGCTGGTGCTAATTGTGTGGCTGCGTTTAGTACGATTGTGCAGGTGCTCGATGCAACGGTATTAAGTTTGGGACTTACTGGCATGCTTGTGTTTGCCGTTGGGCTTATCGTAAGTGCAATTCCTATACTTCGCGCATTTGCACCACCTATTATTGCGTGTGCGCATAGGATATTTACGGCACGTCAAGCGTTTGCGCGTAGTGCATACGCAGGTATTGCAAAGTTTGAAAAGGCACTGCCATATATCATTGCATATAATGCTGCATCGTGCGCATATGCTAATTCAACTGAGCACATACCCTATGTTGGTCTTGCGGTGCCATATCCACTTACTTCAAAAAGTGATTTTTCTGCTGCATTGCAGGACATCTCGGACGATGCGATGAAAGATTCAGCAGAAAAGCTTGAGAAGAAAACAAAAGAGCAGGAAGAGCGCCAAAAAAAGGCCGACGATGCCAAGCG
Organism: Atopobium massiliense; assembly: GCA_900343135.1. Lineage (GTDB taxonomy): Bacteria > Actinomycetota > Coriobacteriia > Coriobacteriales > Atopobiaceae > Fannyhessea > Fannyhessea massiliensis. The sequence goes on from OPYK01000006.1 coordinate 108,455, forward strand.
CCGCGCGTGGCGTGCCGATTGCGTAGATAATCCAAGTTGTATGCGCAGCCGCGCGGCAAAGCTTGCATCGCTTTCGGGCGCGGCCAACCAGCAATACAGCTTTGAGGCATGGTCGTTTGAGTGTGCGCGTGCGCGTGCACAGGCCTATTATGCTGCGCGTATGCAGCAGGATATTCCAAATGGTGCCAGTAGCGACGAATACATAAAAAGCTGCGCGCGCAAACGTTTTTACGCGTTTGCATATAGTGCAGTTGCAACTGCGCATTGCAACGAGGGAACGCCTGTTGATATATCGCTTCCAAATTTGCCGTATAACAAGCAGATGGTGCGCGCCACAACGCTATATAGCGAGCGCGTATGGCCGGCATGTGTACAACATGGCAAACTTGTTGCCTATTGTGCAGCAGAAAAGATGCCAGCTGCGCCCTCAGCATGGGTGAGCTTGGCTGATATTGAAGCAGGCCGCGCGGTGCCCGATGCGAAATACGGCATACGGCTTACGGATATGGGGCGCGTTGCTGCTGCATCAACGAGCATTACCAATGGATTTGAGCACTATTGGCGCGAAGTTGTGCGCAGCGCTTCGGTATATCAAAACGAAATGAATGCTGCGCAAGAGCTCGAACGCCAAAAAAAGGACGATGCAAAACATGCATCCGATGCGTTTAGTAAGGCGCTTAATCTTATTGGTGTTGCTCGGCCAACGTATTGTCCGCCGGGTGCGTATGGCTGCATTTCGTTTGTGAGCCGCACGTCGCAGCTTGCCCTTCCAGATAGTCTTACCAGCACATTTGTGCCAGCAGCCACGCTTCCTTCCGGCATTGCGATAGTGGGTGCAACGCTTGCACCCGATGGTTCCGCCGATAATAACGACGTTCTAAAGCACATGGCAGACGGCATTGAACAAGAGCGCTTCCCTCTAACCGCGGCGCTTATTGGGGGCATTTGTTCCATTTGGTCGAAGCTGCTTGTTGGATATGGATCGGCCTATAAGCATCTTGAATCTATTGCAAATAATGTAATGGGGGGAATTTCTGCTGGTGGAGGTGGGTTTGTTGCTTCGTGGCTGTCTTCAAAAATTTCGCAGACTATTTCCGCATTTGGATTTAAGCCTGGCGACATGCGTCTTCGAAAACCCGTACGCATCCATACACAGTACATTTTGTCGCGCGCTGGAAAATCGGGTATTGCCGAAATACGCCGCTACATTACCACAATGCCTTCAGATGCGGAAAGTATTAAAGCGCGTAGTTTAGCTGCAGTAAAAGAGCTGTTGGGCGACAATTTTACCCTCGCCAACCTGCCGGCTTTAGGCTCGGATAAAAAGGTGCCGCTCACGATTAATGTACACGCGCTTATGGCACATGAGTAGCCTGTGCAACCTGGCGTATGTGGCACGACGTGCGTGCGCGCGCCTTATAAGAAAGGGTTTGAATATGACTGTATGTACAACAAACGCAGCCGCTTTTGCGCGTGCGCCCGCTCCTGCTGGCGTTGCCGCATCAAGGCAGCGTGCGTTCCTGCGTGCGTTTTTTCATAATGCCCAAGGCCAGATATGCGTTGAGTTTGCAGCGCTTATGCCCGTTGTTATTGTTGTGATGCTTATTGCCTACAACATTGTGTGCTACGTGCAGTTATGTTCAAAATTTGATAGATGCGCGCGTGATGCCATTGCTGTTTTGGGCGTAAGTCCTCCCGGCAAACAATCGGCTGACAATGCTGCATCCGAAATTAAAACGGCCATACAAACGGCAATGGGAGAGGCGGCATGCGATGTTAATGTGCAGGCACAATCGGCCCGCGACGAAACGGGTGCTAAATTCAAGTTTTTTATATCGCCCTTGCTTACTACGTATACGTGCAAGATGTCGTATAAACCGTGGCCATTGTCTGTATGTATTGCGGGCATTTCGGTTGATTTTGGCGCGCGCATCGACTATACGCAGCGGCTTGTAGTCGATCGCTTTAGACCGGGGGTGCTTGTGTAATGGTTATTGCGTTTCAATCAAACTGTGCGCCGGTTTCGTATGGCAGCTTTGTCGTGTATGCAAGCTGGCGGCAACGGTTGCGGGGTTTGCTTTGTACGAGCCCCGCGCATGAGCCAATTATGCTCAGTGCGTGCCATGCTATTCATACCTGGGGCATGTCCTACGCCATTGACGTTGCGTTTTTATCGGCCGATATGCGTGTGTTACAAGCATATACGCACGTTACAGCAGGGCGAATGCTCTCGTGTGCGGGTGCATGTGCTGTGTTAGAAAGGCCAGCTCATACGGCTTTCTGGCCACGCGCCGGCGAGCAGCTGGAAGGAATCATATGGAGCGTTGCATCCTAAACGATGCATGAAAGGAGCTATCATGTCGGTAGCACAAAAGTGTGTTTCTACGCGGAGTAAACCAAAGAAAAAAGCGCGCGCAGCAGCGCCGCCGCGTGAAATGCGTCGTGCACACGAGCTTGCTGTGCAGGCTATGGAAGTTGCGGCAACAGGAGCTCCTCCAGACTCTTTGGGCAATGGTGCTTTTTATCAAACAAAACGGTGTCCTGTGTGCGATGAAGAGTTATTTGCAGATATGGATGTGTGTTATGGCTGCTTATATGATTTTTCGCGTGAACCGCGACCTATAGATATGAATGATGTGCCGCCGTTTGATCCGCCGTATACAACATATTTCCCTGCCCGTGCCCGCGACGGCGCAGCCGATGATGGTTGGGTGTATAACGACACCATACCCAATGATATAGATGCAACTGCTGCGTATAAAACGCTTGCACAATCTACCAGCACCCACACGAGCCCTGGCGCTGCTGTAGCTCATGATGATATGCATTATGTGCGCGTGCATAACGACGGTATTGATGTGACAGTTTGTTTTTCTGATGAGCTGAGTATTGGGCGTCTTGAGTTAAACGACGTAGTGCTGCACTCAAAGGCGGTTTCACGTACGCATAGCTGCTTTCGAGCAGATCATGGACAGGTATATATCGAAGATAGAGGAGCCACAAACCCCGCTCGGTTGCGCGGTCGTGCGATAAGTGCTCCGATAGCTGTTCATCGCGGAGATCACGTTGATGTGTGCGGTACGATTTTTACCCTTATATCGTAGGGTGCACCTGCATGTGCTCGTGGCGTACGTGCATTTGCTATGGCAGTATGTGCGTTTTGATATACTTATCAGTATATGGCAAGAAAGGGTATGTAACTAACGCGTATGCCTGCTGCGGACGCGCGCCTGTTCATGCAAGATTTGCACCCGTTTGCACTCGTGTACGTACGAGTAGCTGTAATAATAACGAAAGAGGGCGTATATGAAACTCCATGCTGCAACGTTAACGCGTATAACTACTGGCGGTGCATGTACTATTGCGCCTCGTGTGCGTAGGGTGTATCGCATGCTTATGATGTGTGCGGCATATATCGCAGCGCTTGTAAGCGTAAGCGCTGCATGTGCGCAGGTAGCATACGCAAAAGGGTATAACATCGATAACGTTACTATTACTGCTACGCTCCATGATACAGGCACGCTTGATGTTGAAGAGCATCGGACGTTTGTGTTTTCTGGCTCATTTCATGGTGTGTATTGGAAGCTTGCACAGGGCATGTATGAAGGTACATATCTTGAACCCACCCATATTCAAGCGGGTACCTACCAAAACGGTCAGGTTGTGTGGTTTAATTCGGCATCAACAGGTAATGACAATACGTATCAGGTGTATGACGAAACCGATCATAAAAAGATTAAGCTGTTTGCACCCTCGAAAAATGAATCAAAAACCTTTGTTGTGCGTTATACATTGGAGAACTTTGTACAGCGGTATGCGGATGCATCGATGTTGTACTGGAAATTTGTGTCGGATGGCTGGGATAAAGCATCGAACAATGTTACCTGCACGCTAACTCTTCCAATTGCACAAAACGACCGTATGCAACCTGGTAGCAATGTACATGCGTGGGCACATGGACCACTTAATGGAACAATTTCGTTTACGAATACCACGATTGTTTGGAACGTACCCAAGGTTGATACTGCTGATTTTGCCGAGATGCGCGTGCTGTTTCCTGCAAGCTGGCTTGCAGCAGCTACGCCGCGCGCAGAGCACATTCAGGACGATGTTATGAAACAGGAAGCTGCGTGGGCAACAAAAGCAAATGAACAGCGCGCGCTTGCGCGATATGTTGGATATGGTGTTGCCATAGGCGGTCTTGTTGTTGTGCTTATATCGATTGGTGTGTTTGTTGCAACGCGTATGATAGCGCGCGCACGCAGGCGCCCACTGTTTTCCGATAGGTATTTTCGCGATATGCCGTCGTACGATCATCCAAGTGTATTGAGCTATTTATACGAGCATAAGCACGTGCGTAATGCATCGCTTACCTGCGCAATTATGCGCCTGTGTGACATGGGTATTTGTACGCTCGAAGCTCCTGCGCACAATGTTTCTCATGCGCCTGCACACGCGTCTATACACACGGGTGCGTTTCAAAAAAAGCATGAGGAGTCCTACAGCATTGCGCTTACTATGAGTTTTGAAGATGGATTGGCTGCTTGCGATGCATATCAAGCCGATAAAGCCAAGCTTGGCGCATACGCCAACCAACTTACGCGCGCACATACTGTTGATAGAGCAACACTGTCGTTTTTGTTCGACGATGTATATCACTTATGTCACAAAGATGCAGCTTATAGTAGTACGGAATTTACAGAAGCGTCCTCACAGGGTGCATTGCGCACGGTGAGCTTCGACGACTTACAATGGGCGGCAAAGCATGAATCCTCTGCATATTATGATGCGTATACGCAGTGGAAAACTACCATTCAAGCTGCGGCAATTGAGCGTGAATTCTTTATTGAAGATGCGCATGATACAAGCCTTACAGGTTGCCGTGTTGCAGCGACTATCATGTCCTCGCTGGATATTGTGGCAGCTGCCGTGGTGTTGTTTATGTGCTTGGCGCTTAATGTGTTTGATATTGAAGACCTCGATGTGCTTGTGCGCGGCGGCATTATAGGATCGATTGTTGTGCTTGTAGCGCTTGCCGCTGCGTTTATTGCGAGTATTACGCGCTACACAGCGTATTCTCGCGAAGCGCTTGAGCTGCGTGCAAAAACGGTTGCTCTTAAGCGCTGGCTTCTTGAATTCACACGGCTTTCAGAAAGCGTGCCAAGCGACATGATATTGTGGAACAAACTGCTTATTATGGCATGTGCACTGGGTGTGGCAAAAGAAGTTGCCGAGCAATTGCGGGTTGCATTTCCGCAGCTTGAAGATGATGCTACGCTTATTCCTATGTATTCCATGTGGTATTGGCATAACCCGTATTATTACCATGCACCATATAACACCTTGTCGCACGCGGTAGAAGGTGCGCATTCTACCATGATTAATACACGTGAACTGAGTAGCGCTCTTGGCAGTGGTGGTGGATTTTCTGCTGGCGGCGGAGGCGGTTTTGGCGGCGGCGGTGGCGGCGGCGCTTTTTAGGCGCTCCATTGCGCTTGTTGCAAAGGTTTTTGCGCGGCGCAATGTGCATGATACATCGATAGTAACGCTAGGGTTTTAAGATATGAGCACACAGGTTTTACCAAACAACATACACGCGCACGCACCCATAATAGCACCCGAACCTTCCAGGGCTGCATCTGTAAAATCGCAGGTAGAAGCTCATTTGTGTAAGTACGTAGCGGCGCAAGATACAGCAAGTAATAGTGTTAACCCTAGTGCTAACCCTAAAGCGAACGTTTCTGCCACGCCGCATCAGCCGCCCTGCACGTCTTTTGTTGCGCCTGAGGTTACCTTCGATTCCTACAACCGCTGCGAGCTCTGTCCGCGCTGTTGCAAAGCGCCGCGTAATCGTCCGCAGGCTGGCTATTGTGGCTGCTCAAACAAGCTGTATATTGCGCGCGCGGCACTTCACTATTGGGAAGAGCCACCCATCTCGGGAAAAGCGGGATCGGGCGCGATATTTTTTACGGGCTGCCCGCTGCGATGTGTGTTTTGTCAAAATCTTCGTATCTCACAAGAGGGGTATGGCAAGCAAATTACCACCGCGCGTCTTGCAGAAATTATGCTTGAGCTGCAGCAACAGGGTGCGCTCAACATTAATTTGGTTACGCCGCTCCATTATGCGCCGCATGTTCGCACGGCAATTTGCATGGCAAAAGAGGCAGGGTTGCAGCTGCCAATTGTGTGTAACACGTCGGGATACGAAAAACCCGAAACGGTTGCTGCGATGGCCGATGTTATTGATATATGGCTTCCCGATATGAAGTTCTATTCGCCCAAATTGGCATCTGCGCTGCTAGCTACCCCAAATTACCCGGAATATGCTCAGGCATCACTTGCTGTTATGCTCAAAAGTTTGCGCAGGAAAGGCGGGCGTAAAATAGAAGCAAAAACGGGGAGAATGCTGCAAGGTATTATTGTGCGGCATTTAGTAATGCCAGGTCATACAGACGATTCGTGGAACGTGCTGCGAACGTTGTGGAATATGGGTCATAATGAAATTGATGTTTCGATTATGAATCAGTACACGCCAAACAGGCGCTGTCGAAAACAAGGCGGCAACCTCTCGCATACGCTGAGCAACGAGGAGTATGAGTCGGTTCTCGATTATGCCGATGGCCTTGGTTTTGAGCATATGTGGTGGCAACAAGGCGGTACGGTTTCGGAGAGTTTTATACCTGAATTTGATGCGACGGGTGTTGTTGGAAAAGAGCTTGTTGTTCAAAATAAGTAGACACCAGAAGTGGTTGTGCAGCGTTTGCACGTAATAGGATGCGTGCAAGCTGCATCGTAAGAAACACATTGAACAGCGCATTGAACGCTTTAAGCACTGAAAAGGAGTAGGAATGGCACAAGATACGAATACATCTAGCAGTTCATCAACACTCAGCGACGACGAGCGCCGCGAGCTTGAGCAGCTGAGAGCCGAAAAAGCGCGCCGACTTGCTGCACAAAAGCGTAAAAGCGCAGAAGAGCGGCAAAAAGACGCACGCATCGCGCAAATAAAAGAACGCAACGCGCGTATGATGGAGCCTGATGACGACTTGCACATGCCACTTGCGCAAAAGTTGGTGCTGGCGTTTCTTTTTGTGCTGGTAGTTGGCATATGTATTGTTTTTAATTTATCTTCGTAGTTTGTTGCGGCTGCGTTTCCTCATCAAGAGTACACTGTACAGATAGGTACTTTTTGCCGCGCGCATGTGCGCGGCTTGCGGACCGGAACGTTTCATTCTACAAGAAAGATTCTCTTCAAAGGAAGATTAGCATGGCTCTTACCGATAACACGCGCCCAACCGACATTGCCCTTAATACCGACTTGTATGAATTTACAATGGCACAGGGTTTTTGGGATTCGCAAAAAGCCCAGGAAGAAGGCTGCTTTAATGTGTTTTTTCGCTCAATACCGTTTCACAATGGGTATGCCGTTGCCTGCGGTATGGGTCAGATTGCCGATCTCGTAGAAAATTTTTCGTACGATGAAGAAACAATCGACTATCTTGCAAGTCTTAAGGCGCCCGGCGGAGGCTCGCTCTTTACGTCCGATTTTCTTAATTATTTGCGTCATTTTTCGCTTGATGTTGATATTTGGGCGGTGCCTGAAGGCGAGATTGTGTTTCCGCGCGAGCCGCTCGTGCGTGTGCAAGGCAAGCTTATCGATTGTCAGCTGCTCGAAACAGCACTGCTTAACACGGTAAATTTCCAAACGCTGCTTGCAACTAAAACTGCTCGTGTTGTTCGTGCCGCGCAGGGAAGGCCTATTTTTGAGTTTGGTTTGCGCCGCGCACAAGGTCCAGACGGCGGTCTTGCTGCGGCGCGCGCGTCGTATGTTGGCGGTGCTGCTGCTACTTCTAACGTTCTTGCAGGTAAAATATATGATATTCCTGTTTTTGGTACGCACGCGCACTCTTGGGTGATGGCGTTTCCTTCGCAAATTGATGCATTCCGCGCATTTGCCGAATCGAGCCCGCATAACTGTGTATTTTTAATTGACACCTATGATGTTGAATCGGGTATTGCCGATGCAATTTTTGTTGGTAAAGAAATGGAACGCAAAGGTCAGCGCCTTGCTGCCGTGCGTATTGATAGTGGCGACTTAGCTAAATTATCCAAACAAGCACGTCGCGCCTTTGATGAAGCAGGCATGCCTTACGTAAAGATTTCGGTATCGAACGATTTGGATGAATATACCATTCAATCGCTTCTTGCGCAGCATGCGCCCATCGATTCGTTTGGTGTTGGAACTAAACTTGCTACCTGTGATCCGCAGCCGGCGCTTGGCGGTGTGTATAAAATGACTGCCATTAAAAACACAGCGGATTCCGCGTGGCAGCCCGTTATGAAACTTTCCGAAATGGCATATAAACGCACTATTCCAGGCATTCAAACCGTTATGCGGTATGTTGATGCCAACAATAGTCCTATGGGCGATATGATTGTTGAAGAAGCTAAGGTACATGAAAAGCCAGCACATATGGTTGATGTGCTCGACGATCTTATTACGTATGATATTGCCAATTGCGCGCGCCATGAGTTACTTGAGCACATTGTTTCTCACGGTAAGCGTACCTGTGAGCCGCAGTCTTTGCCTTCTGCACGTGAGCGTTGTAAAAACGCGCTTGACCTGCTCGATCCGGCGTACTGTCGTTTCTTAAATCCGCAAACGTATCCGGTTGGTCTTGAGCCTTCGCTTGCCGCCGTCAGGCGCGATCTTGCTTCGCGTGAGCTTCAGATGGCGCGCGGTGCAGATGCAGGCGTTGATGGCACGGATAGCACAGCTGGTAGCACGGATAGCGCAGTTTCAACTCACTCATCCCAAGCTTCTATAACTCCCAATCAAACTACTGCGCAGCGACGACGATAACGCACGTAAACACTGCGAGAATTTTTCGCGCCTGCGCGCGTATATGTATACAAATTCAGGTATGATAAATCTACCGCCGAATAAAGGAGTTTGAATGTCTCATAGCTTAGAAAACCTTGTGTTACAAGCCATTAAGAATGCCCAAGCGGCAAACGTTTTACCCGAATTCGAAGTTTCTGATTGTGGCCTTGAGCGCCCTGCTGATACGAGCCACGGCGACTGGTCGTCTACCGTTGCCATGCGTTCGGCTCGTCTTGCGCACATGGCGCCTGCAAAAATTGCGCAGGCAATTGTCGATCACATGCCCGAAACCACAGAAATTGCCAAGGTAGAAATTGCAGGTCCGGGCTTTATTAATTTTTATCTGTCGACATCTGCAAGTAACGACGTTATTAATGCTGTGCGCAGTGCCCGCGATCGCTGGGGTGCCTGCAATATGGGCAAGGGCTTTAAGATTAACTACGAATTTATTTCCGCAAATCCAACCGGTCCTTTGCACGTTGGTCATGGTCGCTGGGCTGCACTCGGCGATTCGGTATGCAATGTTTTGGATTTTTGTGGCTACGATGTATTTCGCGAGTACTACATTAACGACCACGGTTCCCAAATGGACGTGTTTGGATCTTCGGTATCCATGCGTTACGCGCAGCTTTGCAGCATTATTGCAGATAAACACCTGTCTGCAAAGCAAGCTCTTGAGCTTTTGCTTGCCGACCGCAATGCGTATGTCGATGATGAAGAAGACGAACATCCCGAAAATCACCCCTACATGGATGCATTTAACGAGCATCTTGGTGGCAATTCATATGGTGGCGATTATATTATCGAAATTGCATACGAATTTTATGTGCAAGACGGCGATAGTTGGGCTCAGGTGAGCGAGGACGAGCGCAATGCGGCGTTTCGCGAGCGTGCATATCAGGCAATGCTCAAGCGTATTCAAAATACCTGTCATACATCACGCTGCGACTTTGATCTGTGGTTTTCTGAGCGTTCGCTCTACCAAAAAGATGAGAGCGGTACCTCTAAGGTTGATCGTGCCTTTGCGCGTTTGGAAAAAATGGGTTATCTCTACAAAACCGATGATGGCGCGCTGTGGTTTAAGTCTACTGAATTTGGCGACGATAAAGACCGTGTTCTTATTAAAAGCAATGGTGAATACACGTATTTTGCGTCTGACGTTGCCTATCACTGGGACAAATTCGATCGTGGTGCGCAGCAGTCAATCGACTTGTGGGGTGCCGACCATCACGGGTATATTGCGCGCGTTACCAACGTGTGCGATGCGCTTGGTTTTAAGGGAAAGTTTATCGTTGACCTTGGTCAGTTTGTAAACTTGCTGCGTAACGGCGAGCCCGTGCGTATGTCTAAGCGTAAAGGCACGATGATCACCTTTGAGGAGCTGCTCCACGAGGTGGGTGTTGATGCCACGCGTTATACGCTGATAAGCAAATCGTCCAATCAAACAATCGATTTTGATATTGAAGCTGTTAAAGAAAAATCGAACAGCAACCCCGTGTTCTACGTGCAATATGCGCATGCGCGTATTTGTTCAATTTTGCGCAACGCTGCTGGTGTTACTGAAGAAGAAGCAAAAACGCTTGGCATGAATGAGGTTGCCGCTCGTGCAGTGGGCAATGATGTTGACTTGTCGCTGTTGGTGCACCCCATGGAAGCTGCGCTTTCGCGCAAACTTTCGGAATTCCCTGAGCTTGTTGCATCGTGTGCGCGTGACCGTGCTCCGTTCCGTATTACCCACTTTGTTGAGGAGCTTGCAGGTGCGTTCCACGGCTTTTATGCAAATTGCCAGGTGCTTTCTAGCGAAGGGCGTCCAGTTGATGAGTCACTTTCGCATGCGCGTTTGGCTGCGTGCGACGCTGTTCGTATTAACTTGGAAGTTGCTCTAAAGCTCATTGGCGTGTCGGCACCCGAAGTTATGTAAGGTGCGTGTTCAAGCTGCGCGTTTGCGTGGTTTTGTCCCTTTGGCACACGTTCTTATGTTGTTTATTTCGTGCAAAGCGTATCGTATGTGCGGTGCGTTTTGCACGTTCTTTATGCTCGAGCTTCGTTTTAGAGCTATAGGACAAAAAGTGTGTATAAAATCGGTTGTTTGCCCAGGTAAACAGCCGATTTTTCGTAAACAATTCAAAAAAATCGAATTTTTCACCTGGACAAAAAGTGTGTAAAAATATCAGCATAT
>OPYK01000008.1 GCA_900343135.1 Atopobium massiliense
ATATGCTGATATTTTTACACACTTTTTGTCCAGGTGAAAAATTCGATTTTTTTGAATTGTTTACGAAAAATCGGCTGTTTACCTGGGCAAACAACCGATTTTATACACACTTTTTGTCCTATAGCTCTAAGGTTGCACCAACGTAAGGGTACGCCAACGCAAGGTTGCACCAGTGGATGCGTTAGATAACACAAAAAGCTCCGTGCCCAAACGGGTACGGAGCTTTTTCATATCAATCATTCAAACACTACAGGCGCTGCTACATACAGCCATACAACAAACGTTGCAGGTTAGAGCTGCGCATACGTGTTTTCCTACTTGATAACTTCGCCAGATTTCTTAGCAAAGCGCACCTTGGTGCCATCATCGAGGAACTTATAACCAACGCGCGTCGCCTTATCGCCAGTTGGGTCAACAAGAGCAACGTTAGAAACGTCGATTTTAGCTTCTTTCTCAACAATACCACCCTGCTGATTTGGGCCAGCAGCTTTTTGGTGCTTTTTGGCAACGGCAACGCCAGATACAACAACTTTGTGCTCTTGTGGCATAGCAGCAAGAACCTCACCGCGTTTACCCTTGTCTTTACCGGCGATTACAACAACCTGATCGCCTTTTTTAATTTTCATCTTAGCCATGAGCATCTCACTTTCTACAGCGTCTCAGGAGCGAGCGAGACGATCTTCATGTACTTGTGATCACGCAGCTCACGAGCAACAGGTCCAAAGATACGGGTGCCCTTTGGCTCACCTTGCTTGTCTACCAAAACACACGCGTTTTGGTCGAACTTAATATAGCTGCCATCTTTACGGCGCGTTTCTTTTACGGTGCGTACAACCACGCAACGTACAACGTCGCCCTTCTTTACCGAGCCACCGGGTGTAGCTTCTTGTACTGCACACATAATAACGTCGGCAAGACCGGCGTAACGGCGCTTAGAGCCACCCAGGACTTTGATGCATTTGACACGCTTGGCGCCGCTGTTGTCAGCAACGTGAAGCATAGTCTCCATCTGAATCATACGTCATCCTCCAACCCCGAAGACTCCGATTATGCCCCGCAGCTTAAATTGCTGCTTAAAGCAGCGCGCGCGGCTGCACAATCGGACGTCGGGACAATCGTTATTTAGCGCGCTCTACAATTTCAGCAAGACGCCAGTGTTTAGTCTTTGATAGCGGACGTGTTTCCATAACACGAACCGTATCGCCCAAGCCACATTCGTTCTTCTCGTCGTGAACGTGAAGTTTCTTGTGGATGGTCATCATCTTACCGTATTTAGGATGGTGCTTACGGTATGTAACTTGCACGGTAATGCTCTTGTCGCCGGAAAGGGAGATAACCTCACCGGTGCGAACCTTACGTGCATTCCTGCTTTCGGTATCTGCCATAATGACTCACTTTCCGATTCTAGTTCTCTTGCGCTTTTTCAGCGGCAATTTGACGTGCACGAATTTCGGTTTGAAGACGTGCAATGTCATGTTTAACAGCCTTTACACGAGCGGTGTTATCAAGCTGGCTCGTTGCCATTTGAAAACGAAGACGGAAAAGCTCGCTGCGGCCATCTTGTAGTTTTTGGGCGAGCATATCATCAGAAAGCTCACGAATTTCAGTGTACTTCATGCTGTTTACTCCTCCACATTCGATGTGGCGCGCATAACAACCTTGGTCTTGATAGGCATCTTGTGCGAAGCAAGACGCAATGCCTCTTTGGCCACTTCTTCGGTAACGCCGTCGATCTCAAACATAATACGACCAGGTTTAACAACGGCTACCCACTCTTCGGGGTTACCTTTACCAGAACCCATACGAGTTTCTGCTGGTTTCTTTGAGATTGGCTTGTCGGGGAAAATTGTAATCCAAACCCTACCGCCACGCTTCATGTAACGCGTCATAGCGATACGTGCAGCTTCAATTTGGCGGTTGGTAATCCAGTGAGCTTCCAGAGCCACAAGACCATACGAACCAAAATGCAGTTCGGTGTTGCCTTTTGCGTGACCCTTCATGGAGCCGCGCTGTACTTTACGATGGAGAACACGTTTTGGTGCCAGCATTAGCGACTCCTCCTCTCGTTGCGACGGCGAGGACGTGGTGCACCCTCAAGAGCAGGATTTGGAGCTGGTTGTCCGGGGAGCTTCTCGCCTAAATAAATCCAAACTTTAATACCTACAGCGCCCATGGTTGTGCTTGCTGTAGCAGTTGCAAAGTCGATCTTTGCACGGAGCGTGTGCAGAGGCACGCGACCTTCACGCGACCACTCAACACGACCCATTTCAGCACCGTTCAAACGACCAGAGCACTGGATACGAATACCCTTAGCGCCAGCCTTGGTAGCAGCCTGAACTGCTTTACGAACAGCGCGGCGGAATGCTACACGGCCTTCGAGCTGCTCGGCAATGCGGTCGGCAGTAAGCTGAGCATCGAGGTCGGGTTGCTTAATTTCGACAACCTCAACATGAACGCTACCTTTAGGAAGGCCGGCAATGCGCTGTACGTCATTGCGTAGATCATCGATCTCGCCACCCTTTTTGCCGATAACGATACCAGGACGTGAGGTGAGAATTGATACTTTTACTTTGTCGCCAGCGCGCTCAATTTCTACGCGAGATAAAGCGGCTTTTGCAAGGCGCTTCTTGAGGTACTTACGAATCTCAAGGTCGCCGCTAACGTTTTTAGCATAATTGCCTTTATTGGCGTACCAGCGGGAACGCCATTGCTCGGTAATACCAAGACGGAAGCCAGTAGGCTGTACTTTCTGACCCATACTTCCCCTACGCCTCCTTTCCAGGTGCAACGACAATAGTAATGTGGCTCGTGCGCTTGTTAATGCGCGATGCGGAGCCTTTAGCACGAGGACGAATGCGCTTAAGCGTTGGTCCTTCGTTAACGTATGCTGCAGTAACAACCAAGTTGCTTGCGCGCAGGTTGTTGTTGTTTTCTGCGTTTGCTACGGCCGAATGCAAAACTTTGCTAACCGGCTCAGCAGCTGCACGTGTAGTAAATTGCAAAATTTCGAATGCACGCTCAACAGATTTGTTGCGAATAGTATCAACTACCATGCGTGCTTTGCGAGGTGCCATGCGAACAAATTTCGCAGTAGCTTTAATCTCGTTTGCGTTAGTGTTTGCCATGTTGTACTACCCCCTTTAAGCCTTGTGGCCACGGAACGTACGAGTTGGAGCAAATTCGCCCAACTTGTGACCTACCATAGACTCAGTAAGATATACAGGCACATGTTTACGACCATCATGAACCGCGATTGTATGACCTACCATCTCGGGAAAGATGGTTGAAGAACGCGACCATGTTTTGATTACGTCTTTTTTACCTGCCTCGTTCATAGCGGCTACGCGCGCAAGGAGGCGAGTCTCCACAAACGGGCCCTTCTTGAGACTTCTGCTCATGTTGTAAATCTCCTCTTACCTAGTATCCACTATTTAGAACGACGACGACGAATGATAAGGCGGTTTGAAGCCTTCTTCGGGTCGCGAGTCTTGTAACCCTTGGTTGGTTTACCCCAAGGAGTAACAGATGGACGTCCTGAGGTGTGGTTCTTACCTTCACCACCACCATGTGGGTGGTCGACAGGGTTCATAACCGTACCACGAACAGTTGGACGAACGCCGCGCCAACGTTGACGACCAGCTTTACCAATAACAATATTGGAGTGGTCGGCATTGCCTACCTCACCGATTGTTGCACGGCAGGTAAGAAGAACACGACGAAGCTCGCTTGAAGGCATACGCAATACGGCATAGCCGTTGTCTTTACCCATGAGCTGAATAGACGTACCAGCAGCACGTGCCATTGCAGCACCTTTACCAGGCTGGAACTCTACCGCGTGAACGAGCGTACCAACAGGAATTTCGCTTAAGGGCATTGCGTTACCAGGTTTAATATCGATGTCTTTTGCACCGGATACAACCTTATCGCCTACATGCAAACCCTCAGGGCACAAAATGTAAGCTTTTTCACCGTCAATGTAGTGAAGCAGTGCAATACGAGCAGAACGGTTTGGGTCGTACTCAATGGTTGCAACCTTAGCTACAACATCGTCTTTACGACGCTTAAAATCGATCCTTCTGTATTTGCGCTTGTTGCCGCCACCTTGGTGACGAGTAGTAATGCGACCGTTGTTGTTACGACCACCTTTGCTTGTAAGCGGCTCGAGAAGTGATTTCTCGGGCTTTGTGGCGGTAATCTCCGCAAAATCGGAGACAGTTTGCCAACGCCTACCAGCACTGGTTGGCTTTAGGTGCTTTACTGCCATAAATAAATCTCCCCTTCTTGTTCCGTTGGCTAGTACACGTAGGGTTTAATGTGCACTAACACCGGATTACCACGTTGCCGCGCGTATCCATTGCGCACGGCACCACACCCGCCTCATGACGGGTGCTTACTTACTTTTCGTCGGCCGCAGCTTCTTTGTTAGCAAAGATTTCGATTTCTTCGCCAGCAGCAACAGTTACTACAGCTTTTTTCCACTTGCGGGTTTTACCAGCAACATAGCGAACGCGCTTGGTTTTTGGTTGTACCCACATGGTGTTTACCTTAACAACGTGTACACCAAAGATTTTCTCGACTGCATCGGCAATCTCTTCTTTTGGAGCAGCAGCTGCTACTTCAAAGGTGTACTTTCCGGAGCTCATCAAATCGTACGAGCGCTCTGATACAACCGGACGGATGATTACTTCATAGGCGGAAGTCATTAGTTGAGCGCCTCCTCAAGTTGCTTAGCAACTGCAACAGTCATAACTAAAGCAGCATTGTCAATAAGAATGCGAGTGTTTACTTCACTTGCAGCGTAGATGATAACCTTTGGAAGGTTGCGGAATGACAGGTACGATACAACATCGTCGTCATCAACAACAAGGGTTACGCGCTTGTCTTGCAAACCAAGTGCCTTAATAATTGCAGCAGCCTGCTTGCATGATGGCTCCTCAAAAGCAAGTTTGTCGAGCAATACAAGCTCGCCATCGGCAACTTTGCCCGAAAGAACCGAACGCATAGCAAGTTTCTTTTCTTTTTTGTTGCTACGAAGTGCATGTGAGTGGGGCGTAGGACCAAATACTACACCACCGCCAGCCCATTGAGGTGCACGAATGGTACCTTGACGAGCGCGACCGGTGCCCTTTTGGCGGAATGGCTTAACGCCACCACCGGAAACGGCAGAGCGGTTTTTGGTTGAGTGCGTTCCTTGACGAAGACATGCCTCGTACGCAACTACAACCTGATGCACAACGGCAATGTTTGGCTCAATGCCAAAAACGTTAGAGGAAAGCTCTACGGCGTCTGCCTTCTTTCCTTCAACGTTCAATACATCAATTTTGGACATGTAAATCTCCTTGGTAGCCTAGGGTGTATATGTGGCCTTAGGCCATACGAATCGTAAGAAGGGCATTTTTGCCGCCAGGTACTGCACCTTTAACAAGCAAAAGATTTTGCTCTTCGTCGATACGAACAAGCTTAAGATTTTTAACGGTAATGCGCTCATCGCCCATGTGACCAGCCATGTGCAAGCCCTTACGAACACGTCCGGGGTATGCACACTGACCAATGGAACCTGGCTCGCGCTGATTGCGAGAACCGTGAGCCTTAGGGCCAGAAGAGAAATTCCAGCGTTTGATAGTACCTTGGAAACCCTTACCTTTTGATACGCCGGTTACGTCTACTGCGGTAGCGTCGGCAAAATCTTTAACGGTAATGGTGTCGCCACATGCGTGTTCTTCGCCGTTTTCGACGCGAACCTCGCACAGATGACGCAAAGGCTCTACATTGTGAGCCTTAAAGTGGCCTTCCATTGGCTTGTTGACGTGCTTTGACGAAACTTCGCCAAAACCAATTTGAATAGCGTCGTAGCCATCGGAAGATTTGGTCTTTACTTGTGACACAACGCAGGGACCTGCTTGAATAACAGTTACTGGAACTACGTTATCGTTTTCGTCCCATACTTGCGTCATACCGATCTTGCGACCAAGAATCGTTGTGACCATATACAATCCAATCACTCGGTGGTCATGGAACATCGTATGCCAGCATATTGAATGCTGAATCCAGCGGACCACATCTTCTCCTACGTGCACATACAGGTGTTGCGCGCCAACGTGCGGGCAGTTGTCTTTAACACAGGATAAGACAAGCACAATCGGCATAGCTATCCCATAAATGTGCAGCCTTAATAGCTTACTTATATCGAGAAAGAAAAAGTCGCTCAAATAAAAATTCATGAAGAACGCATACTTTGTGGCTGGTTGGGTGGTTAGCTCACGAAGTTTTGTTGCATATATTACAAGAATAAAACTCTCGCACTGAAAAATATGTCGAGCAAAAGTTGTACACTGTATGCATTATCGTTTTATCACCAAGCTGGTTATAAAGGCGGTTTATATGGATGAGAATGCACAGGTACTTTTAACATTAGATGAGTCGCAATTAGCGTCCCGCATACACGCCATGGCTCCGTGCACGGTGTTGTGTACCCTGCTGCAAATTGTTACCGATGCAAACAACGCACTTTGGCTTGTATTGCAGTTACAAAACAATGATTTAGCTGCTCAAACATGCAAGTTTAGCGTGTCGATTACCGATGATGCAGGATATACCGCTATAGTGCCCCAGCAAGCCTTTGCTGTAGAAGTTGCCGCGAAAAGCGCATGCAATGTTGTGCCAATTGCGCTTGGTGATGTGTCACTACACGAAAATCTTACCAGCGTTGAAATGTATATATGGCGCTCTGATACACCCGCCGATACAGCAGTGCCGGCAGCTGCAGCAGGAGTTGCAGCAGTTCCCCCAGTTGCTGAAGCTGCGCCTGCGGCTGAGCCCGCAGTTGCGCCCGTTGCTGAGGCTGTTACGCCTGTTGCTGAAACCGTTACACCTGTTGCTGAAGCTGCGCCTGAAACAGTATTTCCTGTTGCTGAAGCAGTTACACCTGTTGTAGCGCCTGCAGTTAGTGCAGAACCTGACAACGCAGTAAGCCCGCAAGCTGTGCAAACAACCGTTATGCCAGAGGCAAATCCACAAGCAGCAGATACCAACGCGCCCGCAATGGCCGCAGCGCAAGTGCCACAAACAGCAGAAACTGTGTTGCCAACCGCGGGCGATGAGGGTTTTTCTCAACAAAAAAACGAAGGCGAAACAACACCGCTGTATCCCGAGCATATCGATGCTGCCCCCACCGAAGTTGTAGACCCGCTGGCACCTGAAACGCCGCTTGCACCCGTAGCAGCTGAAACCGTTGTTTTACCTGAGCAAACGCCACAGCAACCGCTGCCGCAACAGCCATATCAACCTGCGCAAACGCAAACACCAATGGCGTTTACCCCCTATGCCACACCACACACGCAAGGCACCCCGAGTGCGGCGACTATGCCAAATATGGCGAATATGCCGAGCATGCCAAATGCTCCTACAGCTGCAAAACAAGCAGGCACGCATGCTGGTCACGCAAATAAAGGCCTCATCATAGCTGTAATTGTGCTTTCTGTTGTACTCGTTGGCGTTATTAGCGGATTTTGTTATTACCACTTTGTTATCCAGCCAAACGAAGCTGCAAAACAGCAGGCAGCGCAATCGCAAGCAAGCACGTCAGCCAATGCCACACCCAACAGCACGCAAAATGGTCAAGATACAACCAGCCAAAACGATGACAACACGTTTTTAGCCATTACCAACAACACATCGGAGCCGTTTTGGGGTGTGTGGGCGTATGAATCGGATAATAAGGACGATGCAGAAACACGCGCGCAAAAACTCACCCAAAAAGGCTACCCTGCCGTTGTGGTAGACACCCGCACGGTGCCATCCGCGCCGCTGCAAAAGAAGTGGGCGGTAACAATTGGCACATGGAAAACAGAAAGCGATGCTAAAAAGGCTATAAAAGCGCTGCAAGACGCAAACGTTGGAACGTTTTACACGGCATATAGCGGCGACATTAAACCACAGGCAAACACGTCAGACCCCGTAACGCTTGAGTGCGAATTGGCTGCTGGCGGCACTATTAGCGGCACCGTTCGCAGAGATGCCAACGGTTATGTAATTGCCGATTCCGACACGCACGAATACACCGAAGCGGAAGTGCTCGCGCTTAATCTTACCCCCGCTGAGCTGTGTGTTGCTTGGAATGAGCCGTTTGCGCGCCAGGGGTACGTGTTTACTAACGCGGGCATTCAAAAGTATTTTGAATCGTGTCAGTGGTACCAGGCAAAAGGAAGAGACGTTACCTTGGTGGGCGCTCAAGCAAAGAATAACGAGCTTTTTAAGAGCATTGCAAAACAGCGGGGTGATTTTAAGCCGTGGTTGTATCTTAAGCCGTAAGGCTGTTACCTTGAGGTATAACGCAGCGCGCAGTGCTTTGTTTAAGGTGTTTTGTTAAGGGCGTTTTGTTTAAGGTATCGTAACGCGGCATTGCTGCGCTGCGGTTAAGCTGCCGTGTTGGCTGTTTGCAGATTGGTGATTATGAGCGCAACAACAAATCATACAGATGCGCGTTATAGCGTTGGTAATAGCACTAATAGAGAAGCCACAAGCAGTGTACAACGGCGCAAACACGCCGCGGTGCAGCCAGCGGCGCAGGTATATGCGCAACCAACGCTGCAGCCAAAAGGTCAGCCAACCATGCAACCCGCGGTGCAGCCAGCGGCGCTGGCATATGCACAACCAACGGTGCAGCCGCCCTATCATTCAACCAACCTTATACAAAAAACTCAAGCGATGCTGCACGCGCCATCAAAACGAGCTATTATACTTTCCTCGATAGCGGGAGTAGTTGCCGTAGCTGCAATAACAGTAGGATTGTTTGCGCTTACAGCAAACAGGACCAATACAGCGACCGAAAACGCCGCCCTTGAGGAATCTGCGCAAACAAATACCCGCGCACAAGACAGCGAACATACCGCTGCAAAAGAAGGCGACACACAGTCTTCGAGCGACAATGCCACACCAGGCGCGGGCAATGCAAACGGTAGCGATGACGCATCCGCGCAGCTAAGCGCCCTTAAATCTGAGTTAGAGCAGGTAGTAGCTCCGTATGGTAATGCCGTTTCGATATCGGTGGCTGATATACGCACGGGCGCCACCTGCGACATAAACGCAAACAAACAGGTTATTTCGGCATCGATGATTAAACTAGCCGTGATGGCTGCTTATCTTCAGGCAGTGGACGCCGGCACCATTAACCCGCAACAAGCGCTGCCCTTAGCACGCATGAAAATTGTGGGCGGAACAGGCAAAATTCAGTCGGAGCGCGCGCGGACATACACCTATGATGCACTTTGCCGCTACATGATTATGTATAGCGATAACACCGCAACAAATGCGCTGATAGATGCCCTTGGCGTGAACACTGTTAATACGCGAGCGCGCGAGCTTGGCTGCACGCAAACAACACTTAATCGCAAGCTTATGCAGCTTAATACTGGTGTTGAAAATTACACGTCGGCGGCCGATGTAAGCCGGCTTCTTTGTGCGTTTTACACACAAACCGCCGCAAGCGCAGGTCAATGCACCAAAGCAATGGACTTTTTGCTGCAGCAAACCGATGGGGACGGTATTCCGCAGGGACTTTCTGGCGTGCAGTTTGCACACAAAACAGGAACGCTGGGTGGCATTCGGCACGATGGTGGGATTGTTATGGCACGTAGCCCCTACACGATTGTGGTTATGTGTGAGCTGCCCGAAGGCAAAGCAAATGCCCTGATGACACAGGTTGCCCGCAAAACACAGCAATATTTTTCCCGTACGCAGTAGCGGCACATAGCAGCAACAAACCAGCGTTTTCCCGCACGATAACAGCGCTATAAAAGCAAGGACAGAAAACCGCAGCCGCAAGCAACATGTGCTCGCGGCTGCAACAATTAATGCAACGCCTTGCGCAACTGACAGCATTTACAGCAAGCGAAACGCGCCTAACACATTTTCGAACACCGACATTATCGACGCCAGTGAGAATATCATGTAAATAATTGCCGATATAATTGAGCCCAACATCGGAAGATACACAAGATGCATGGTTTCGTGCGCGTCAGTGGAGCGACCTTCTGCAAGAACAACAATCGCGGCAGCGTAAAAGATAGGTCCGCTCATAACCAGCAAAATACCAGATAGCACCGCCACATTGACAATGCCAAACAGCATTGCTAAAACAGAAAACAGCAGGTTAATGTTGGAATACTGCGCTACGCGCGTTACAAAACCCAAAAACGAGAGCGGCTCTTTGTGATTCATACGATATGCTGCATACGTAAGCGCAAGGAAAATAAACTGACAAATAACCGTAACAACCACCATGTTAAATGCCGTGCCAACAATTGAATGCCCCACATTGTTTACCACATGGTTAACCGTTCCCGAGTAAAGCGTGTCAAGACTTGCGTTGCCCGACGGCTGTATGGGGTTATACATTCTTCCCACCGAAACAGCAACCATCAGCGCAATGCAAAGCGGCTGCAACACAAGGGAAAGCACGCCAAACCAGGATGGAACAACATCGTTAAGCGATGGATGTCTAATTGACGCCAAAACCCATCCAAAAAAGTTTGAGGCTGTTTGCTTTGCCTGCTGAACGTTTGCCGACGACGCAACTTGCTTAAACTGAGCAGCTGCAGCTTCGGTGGCGTTGGCAAATGCTTGTGACGCCTGAGCTGATGCAGGTGCTGCTGCTGAGAAAGGCTGATTGGTTGCAGGCTGCGGCTGTGGCTGTGGCTGCGGCTGCGGCTGTGGTTGATGAGGTGTTGCGGGCATGGGCGCGGGCATGGGCGCGCTTGTCACGGGCATGGGTACCCCCGGCACGCCCGGCATTGCCTGCGCAGGTGCTGGTGCGGGCGCAGGTGTTGGTACAGACGTGGGTGCCGACACACCAGCATACGCCGCCGTGTTAATGCGCACACCACATCCCTTGCACTGAGCATCACCAATCGCAAGCGGCGTTCCGCATTTCGGACAACTAAAAGACATGGTAGCCATATCAAACCTTCTTTCTTTATCGCTCACATAAGCGCACATTGCTCGCACTCACACCAGCAATCATATAAACAAACTCAACCAACTTCGTCACATTCAACCAAGTTTAACCAAGTCGCAGCAAAAATTAGGACTTGACCCACAACGCATAGCCACCCTACTGCTTTTGCGTGTCCAACGTAAGCGTCCTGTTAAAAGTAACATTCCCCTTACCCGCATTCGGAAACGCGTCGTTCTTTATATTAACAACCATATAGCCCCGGTCGGCTGCGTGCCGTTTGCGCTGCCCATCAACACCGCGTATCAGCAACGTTACGTTATTGGACGTATCGTGCACCTTAAGCACCACATCGCTGCTGGTAATCGCCACCGTTGCCGCCAGTCGACCGTTAATTACCAGGGGCTTAAACTGCGCGGTAGCATCAATGGGCTTACATTCGTACGTATAACTCACGTCAGCCGTTTTATCGTTTACATTGTTAATCGTAATTGTCATGGTTTCGGTGCTATCCCGATGCATGGCATCGCTGTTAGTAAAGGTTTTACCAGCTACATCCCATTCCACCGAAGTTGTTTCCTTTGCATCGTTATGCTTGTTGTTAATAACTTCCCAGCCGCTTTTCTCAAAATACGCAAACGAATACAGGTAGTTAACCACGCGCTTGCCGTACCAGTTGCTTTCCGTATACCGGCACGGAACTGCGCATACATACTTACCGTCTTTTTGTTCAACGGGCGCTTCGTCTGTTTGCTCAAACGCATAGCCATCTTTTTCGTCTTTGTCCAGCGTAACGCCCTTTATTGGCACCGTTGTTACGTCGGAATATGCCGCAGGCGCGGGCTCGTTGCTATGCCACTCCCCGTTTTTGTTTTTGTCAAGACGCACACGATCGGTAAACGTCGTTTTAAAGTTGTCGTTTTGGATGGTGGCATGCACGGTACAAATGCGCATGGCGTACACACCACTCTCTTCAGGGCTGCCAATCGACTCCTCAATGTCGTGTTGCGACACTTTTTCTTCGTTCACAATGGTTAGGTCGGTAATTTTGTAATCGGACTGTTTTACAAACTTGCTTTTCATAAGACCGTTTGCAACAAAATCGGCGTTTTCCATGTAGACGGCTTTTATGGTATCGGGCGTAATGGTGTCGTCAAAAACATGTGCTGCCACAACGTATCCGCCAATGCCCACTACCAGCACAAATACACAGGGCACCAACACACAAAGTAACTTTTGCCAGGGCTTAAGCGTTTTATAATGGTTGAGAAAAAACCTGCGGTGCGCTGCGGGTTGCGGCTGCGCCATGGGCTGCGGCTGCACCATGGGTTGCGGCTGCAGCGGTGGTTGCGGTTGCGCCATGGGCTGCGGTTGCAGCGGTGGTTGCGGCTGCATAACCGGATTAAACACAGGATTTACAACGGGGTTTACAACAGAATTTGCAACTGAGTTTACAACGGGATTCATAACAGGTTCTACCACAGACGCATCAG
Organism: Atopobium massiliense; assembly: GCA_900343135.1. GTDB lineage: Bacteria > Actinomycetota > Coriobacteriia > Coriobacteriales > Atopobiaceae > Fannyhessea > Fannyhessea massiliensis. The sequence goes on from OPYK01000008.1 coordinate 12,445, forward strand.
GCATGCCGGGCAGAGCAGCGCCGCAGCACGGACATGCACGAGCGGCAGGATCGACAGCGCTTTTACAGTTTGTACATTGCATACAGCCTCTTCTCTAACAAAGTTAAGGGCATTTACCTGCATGTTTTCAAAATGAGCGCACGTTGGCGTAGTTCATTAAAACGGAATTATACTCCTTATCACCTTGTCACCACCCGAGAAACCTCACCTTTTCGCAGTTATACGTACACATAGTAACCTTCATGCAGGTTACGTTCGCAATACCACTCACACAAACCTTCAGCCGCAATGCTGACGGTCACATGTAATTTTTCGGCAAAAATATTGAGTGAAATTGGACAAAAACTCGCCCGAAAAATTGTCGCACCGTTGTGCGCGCAAGGTTGTACAAAGCAACCAATATCTCACGTGTAAATATTGGGTGCATGCACGACATTTGAGCAACAAACGTACTCCGCGATGGTTGTGTGCGGGTTGAACGTAAGAAAGATGTTCGATAAGTTGGATGCAGATTGGCGTAGCTAAGCATTTCTAGCACGTATAGATAAAAAATGGCTTTTGCTCAAGAGCAAAGGCCATTATCGCGTGCATAGTAACTGGTATAGCACGTGGCAAGAAAACGTGTACCTACTAGTGGTTTTTCTTGCGACTATACGCAAAGCCCGCAAGAGCTGCACCAAGTGCCGCTAACGGTGCGGCAAAGCCAAATAAATCGCCTGTTTGCGGAACCTTAGACTCGGGATTTGGTACCGGCTCGGGTTTAGGCTCGGGTTTAGGCTCGGGTTCTGGCATAGGCTCCGGAGTAGGTGTAGGCGTAGGCGCCGGTTCTGGCGTAGGCTCGGGTTCTGGCGTAGGTGTAGGCGCTGGTTCGGGGGTTGGTACCGGGTCGGGCGTAGGATCGGGGGTTGGCTGCGTCGTAGACTCAATTACGACCGTATACTGAATTGTCTTATTGTCCTTTTCATCTTTAATTAAAAAGTCTTTGCCGTTTTCTGTTTGTTCAGCCGTCCATTTATAGTTGAACAGCTGCTTAGTACCCGATTCACTAGTGGCAAGTCCCGTAAACGTACCAACCACATTACCTTTTACTGTTAAGTTGCCCTTAGCTGTTTTAGCTACCTTAATATTAGGAACCTTAAGATCAAGGTTATCTGGAACACTTGTTACATCATTATATAAATCATCAAATTTTGTATATTCTTTCTTCAAAGTCATCGTTACTGTGATTGTTCTATCAGCTTTTTTAACCTCAGACACTTTAAACAGATTGTTTTCCGTTAAGCTTGCGCTGACTGTATCAGGAAGATCAAGTCCTTCCGGAATCTCAAGCGTGGCAGTAAATACACTCTTAACATCTTTAGTTGTTATCGTGCCAGAATCTCCTGCATAATTATCTTTTAAAAGTTTTATTTGGTTTTTAATACTAGACACATCAAGTCTACCAGTGTATTCGAGCGATTCTCCACGATTTACCTTATGCAAGGCATCATGTTCAGTATCATCACCTATTAAAATATCTCCACCAAGGGTTAATTGAACGGGTTTTGAAACCATTATTGTATATTGGATAGCAGAATCATCTTTTGCTTCAACATCTTTTCCTGCTTGTGATTGGTTACCAGTCCACTTAAAGTCGAATTTTTTAATTGTATCTTCTTCTTTTGCTACTGAAGAAAATTCTCCTTTAACTTCTCCTTTAATCGTGAATTTTTCGCCGTCTTTTATGTTATCAAAATCTTTTAATTTTAGCCCATTAACTGTTACTGAAAGTGTATTATCTTTATCACCTGTAGATAAGACTGCTTCTTTTAATTTTTTATAATCTGTCATTCCATCTTTAAGTTTAAATGTTACAGTTATTTTTTGTCCTTTTACTTTTGTTTCACTAACTTCAAAACAATCTCCAAGTCCTTTAGCGTCTACTTGTAAATTTTTAGGAGCTTCTACTTCTTTAGGTAAAGTTAAAGTAGCAGTAAAAGTTGATTTTGCTCCAGTTAGAGAAATTTTATCAAAATCTTTTTCTTCTTTTTTAAACATTCCCTCAATTGCTTTCATTTTGTCTTTTATAGAAGAAACATTTACTTCACCTGTTAAAGCAAATTCTTTATTTTCAGAAATGATTTTTATATCTTTACTTGTTTCTTTACTGTCTGACCAAATGTCAGAGTCAATTGTTTCTTGTGAAGAAATTTTAGTAATACTCGGATCATCTTTCCAAGACAAATAGTAAGTTGTGTCTTTAGTTATTTGTGGATTTTCACCTTTCTTATCAAAAAAACCAAATAATTTATAATCATCAAATCTTATTCCAGTTCCGCCAGGTTCTGCTGTAGTTGACCAGTTATCCTTATTTCCAATAACAAAGCCAGTTTTTGTTGCATCTTTATCTGGTTTTAAATTGTTATGGTCAAGTCCGTTTAATAAATCAAATAACTTATCATTATATTTTGCAGTTTTCTTAAGTACTGCAACATCTCCGCCGTTTTTATCTTTTTCTATAGTAAAGACATCTGTATTTTTCTTAAAGATTGAATTTTCACTAAAAGCTCCGCCATTTGCTGAAAAAGAAACTTTATATTCATCATCAGTATATTTTGCGTAAAGGTCTATTTGACTTTGTCCTTCGGTAAAGTCAATTTTTTCTTTTGCCTTATAAACTTTTCCACTTCCGTCAGGTGCTGTTGTCCAGCCTACAAATTTTTTACCTTCTACTTTAAAATCATCTTTTTCTTTTAAGATATCTTCAAAAGATAAAACTTCTATATCTTTTGCATCTTTACTTACAGAAGATATATAGTCTTTACCAGCTCCATTATGATAAATAACTGTTTTTCTTTCCCATTTTGCGTAAACCTCTATGTCAGAGTCTAGTTTTTCATCCCAATTAAATGCTTTTTCTTTGCCTTTATCTGTCTTGTAAAACCAACCTAAAAATTTAACACCATTTTTATCTGTTGGATTTCCAGGATTAACATTTCCTACAACATCATCAAGTTTATAACCTCTTATTGTCTTAAATTCTTTATCTTCATTTGTTTTATCTGCAAAACTTGCGTCATTATTATTTAATTTAAAAGTAGCTCTAGCTGCTGGTGTTCAAACATATTTATTGCCATCATCAGATGGATTTTTTACAGAATACTCATAAGGATTTCCATTTTTATTAATTGGCGTCAGCTTTTCTAAATTTTTATCTGTTATTTGAAACCAAGTAAGTTTTTCATTACCATTTTCTTCTCCGTTAACTGGAATTGCAAGTCCTCCTTGATAGTTAGGAGAGTACTTAACTTTATGTGAACCGCCTATTACAATGTAGTTTGTTCCACTTTGACCAAGTCCATTATCAGAGTCGGCTTTCATCGGTGTATTTACAACTGAATCTGCCCCAAAAACTATCTTAGTATTTGCTTTATCTTGTGCGCCAAATAATGAACCACTATGTCCTTCTCCTTCAAGGTAACCTCCATTAAATGTTGCGATACCTTGATTATCATTAAAACCACCGTTTCCATTATTTTTTACAACTATTTTAGCTCCATTATCGACAAGCACTTTATTATCATAACCAAAAGTGATGCCTTTTGCTCTCCAATGTGTCTTAAAGTTTTTTACCTCAAGAATAGAATGATTTGTAAAATGAAATTCTCCTACTTCCCAAGAATTTTCAAAATATGCTCCTGTTTGATAATTAACACCTGTTCCGTCGATTACAAATTTTGTATTATCAAGGTATAAAGGACCTTTGAAATATACTGGTAGTCTATATAAATTGATTTCCGAATTAAATGCTTTAAATCCATTCCACTCATAAAGTTGCCACTTATCTCCCTCATATCTTTGATTAATAGTAGCATTTCTTAATTCATTATCTTTACTATGGAACATAAAATATCCATTTGTTATGTCCATTTTAAGTTTGTCTTTGCTTGTTCCTACTATATTTCCACTTGTTTCAAAAGCAAAACCATTATCAGGAAATTTAAATACATAATTCCCGTCATTTATCTCTGCACCTTTAGCTACATTTATTGCAGTTCGATAGCCCGACATAGTAAGTTTTTTGCCATCTGCTACAGATACATGAGCACCTTCGGCAAGGTCGATACCTGTGCCGGTACCTTTCATTTCTACGTCCTCAACAAATTTCAAATTTCCTTTTTTGTTAAAACTAATATTTGTTTCAGATAAGCTTACAACGTTGAGTGTGTCTCCGTCGTTAACTTTTTCGAGAGCCTTGGCAAATGTTTTAACCGGCTTGTCTTCTGAGCCGTCATTAGCATCATCACCATTTTTACTATCAAGATAAACACTAGCAGACTGAGCGCCAGCAGCCCTGGTATTCTCGGCCTGAATGGCATATGCGGGTAGCAAAACCACAGCAACTGCAAGCATCAACGTAAACAGCAGAAACTTGAGGGTTGCAATTTTTTCTCTCATATGGCTCTCCATAACATAGTAGGAATACTGCGAAAATAAATAAGCAGGTAAATACGCTAACAGTAAAGCGCACTTACCTGCTTATCTCGTAAACTGATATAAATTGTGCAGAAACTAATAGTACTAGCCTGCCTGCCGATGATTGTATTTGAACGTTCATACTTTGGCAACCTCGTATACTGATGGATTCTCAAAACTTTCTTACTATATTATAAACTCAAACACTGCATTTAGACAGCACAAATTCAGGAATTTTTTAATTGTCGGAACATACGCTAAAAGTACTATACTGACGTTAATTCCACCCGAGAAACCTCACCTTTCCGCAGTTATACGTACACAAGGTACCCTTCATACAGATTACGATCGCATGCAGGTTACGTTCGCAATACCACTCACACAAACCTACAGCCACGATGCTGACGGTCACGTGTAATTTTTCGGCAACAATATTGAGTGAAAATTTTTTGCGTTAACACTAGACTAATAAGATTTCCCCGTAGTCCGTTTTTAGGTTATTAAGGTAAACTATCTGCCACAAACTCACCAAAAGAGATACGCATACAATAATATGCCCGAATGATACTCCTGCTAAGACGTGTACAACTCCATAAGAATAGGAATATGTGTTTACCTGTTGTACTGAATTGACAATCTATTTTGCAAAATATGAATCTAGGCTAATTTAAACGTTTGCTTAGCTACAAAGCATGCGACTTATAACACGATCTTCAAACCGGCTATTTGGTCCAACAAACATCAAGTAAGTAGAAAGCCACCTACCGTCTAGCAACTACGCACTCGTAATATTGAAATAACAGAAAAAGATATGCCACCCTACCGAAGCAGGGCAGCATATCTGTGGGGACTTGTATAGCGTTATATATTCTTCAGATAATCCTTAAAGGCATCTTTTACGTCTTCAACACCTAAGCCTATTATCACTTGGATATGTTTTGGTTTTACTATGTTTCCATTAGCAGGATATTTATCTAAAAGCTCCTTCTTAACTAATGAATCGTCCTTAACGCCGATGCGAAGGCGTGTTATACAATTGTTAATACTCTCGATATTATCTTTGCCGCCAAGCCCCTCGAGCAAAACATCGAATTTCTTGTAAACAGCATCGCCATCGTTAACAACTGTCGAAAGTTCATCCGCTGTAGCAACGTCATCTGAAGAACCGTCTAAACATGCTTCACTGCGCCCTAACGTATGTAAATGAAGCGTAACGATTAAGAACTTAAATGCAAGATATTCTATTGCAGTTAGCACAACAAACAATATCGGTATGAGCCATTGTCTACCCATTTCAACGGGTACAGCAAGAGAATACAAAATTGTCTCGACAAGATTACCTACAAAGGTTTGTAGGCCAACGATACTTGCCAACCAAAGACCAAAACCATAAATAACTGCATGAACAAGCCATAAAATTGGAGAGGTGAATAAAAATATAAACTCAATAGGTTCAGTAATACCAGCTAAGAATGATGCTACCACTGCCGGTATAAGGGTACCTGTAACCTCTTTACGCTTGTTTTTATCTGCCGTATGAATAAGTGCAAGCGCAATACCAGCCGGTAATGCCGTATAACCAAAGTTCATAAGGTAACCGATTGATGGATGCAATGTGGTTATATTTGCAATGTTCCCTATTTCGGCAAACCAAATATTCATACCTCCATAGTATGTTGTGCCGGCAATCTCTGCAGTACCGCCAAGTGCCGTATAGTACAAAGGCATCCACAAAAAGTGATGAAGACCAAATGGAAGGAGCAAACGATTAAGAAAACCGTACATAAAATATCCAATTGGTCCTTCTTTGGCCATCCAAATCACTGTTTGCTCAATTGCATAGTCAACCGGCGGCCAAATATAGGTTACTAAAATAGCCAATATGGCCACAACTGCAATGAGTACCAAGAAGGCAAATTTGGTTCCCTCATAAGGTGATAGATACTTAGGAAATTTAACCTTATAAAGCTTGTTATGAACGTAACCAGTAATACAGCCAAGTATGATTCCCAGGAACACGCCCATGTCAGTCACCTGAACGCCAAGCACCATAGCCTGTCCAGTTCCCGCTAGTCCAAACTTACCCGCTTCCGCCAACATACCATTCTGTTGCAACCAAAAATTATTCGCATAGAGAAAAATAATAAAGACACTAACAGCGAGAATTGCAGCATCGCTAATCTTTTCCTTAGCCATAGCGGCTGCAATACCCACACAAAAGATAAGAGAAAGATTCCCTAACATACCATTAGTAAGCATTCTAAAGAAGAACTTGCCAATGTCAGAGAGAAACAGTGGCATAAAATCTAGACGCAGCACAGCTGAGATAGCAATTACAATACCAGCAACTGCCATAAACATAACAGGTTTGATGATTGAGCGAGAGAATGTTTGCATGCCTGCATAAAGTTTATCTTTCATCACGCACTCCTAAATATCGTTAAAAGTTACAAGAGCATGATCATTGTCAATAAGCAATTTCTTATAAAATGGATTAACAGCTTCGTGAAGTGTATCAGTACGATTGATATTTAAACCAGAAAGGTGCATAAGTTCATAGTCAACATAACCTGGATGACACATAAACTCTAACGAGCCACACTTTGTTAATTTATCAAGCATTTCCTTTACCAACAGTGGCTTCCAAAGCTTACGCTGGTGAGCAAATTGGTCAAAATTCATAAATGAACCAGTTGTTTTGATGTCCGCAGGGACGGCAAAATTATTCCTAACGGGTAGCTTAAACTCACGTGCAAGCTCAATAAACACATCCCTCACCTGCGAAGCAGTATTAATGTGATGATGAGAGTCTAAATGACTTGGCTTAATACCCGCATGAATAACACGCTCGATTTGAGCTTTCCATTCACGATAAACATCATCTTTACTAACCACGCCATCTTGTTCATAAAAATCAAGATAATGAAACGTACCATCTTCTTTAACCAGCGAAGGAACGTCGGTTAATATAGGCTTATACGTAGTAATGTTTAGATGGACGCCTACGGCAAGTGATGGATGATCTTTTGCAAGTTGTATTGCTCTATCGAAACTTGGCATATTTGCCATTACAGTTGTTGAGGTAATGATCCCCTCAGTAAACGCCTTAATAATCCCAAGACTTATCGCTTCCGTATATGCAAAGTCATCCGCATTAACTATTAACTTACCCATATTATATAACCCCTAAATTACAAAACTTTTAACATAACCTTTCACACTGTCTGTAACGCGCTGTACAGCACAAAGTTGGTTTAGATTAGTGCAGGTTAACCCAAAAATCTTTATTTGCCACGAGCAGCTCATCCAATACCGTCTTTGCAACATCTGCATTTGGAATTGTTTGATTGAGAGCAAAAGCTTCAAATGCCTTCTGGTAGGACTGTTCAAAGAAGGCATCTACAAGCATCTTTTCTGCTGCAACCTGTGCTTCCATAATTCCCTTATGAAAATCTGGAATGTCAAAGCGTAACGAAATTGGTTCAGCACCAGTTGCGTTAACGTGACATGGTACCTCGACGACTGCATCCTGTCGCAAATTAGGAATGGCACCTTTATTAGGAACGATAAGCATAAAACGATCATTTTTATTGTGTAAAATCGACGCGGCAATATCAACAATATACTTTCCGTGTTCCGTACTTGCAAAACCATCAGCCGCATCGGGATCGCCGGCCTTAATTGCACGCACCGCTTCCTTAATTGTTTTAAGACGACCATCCATAATTTCATTTGCCCGTGTATAGTTTTTATCTGACTCGGCAACCATGCGATTGGGGTACAAATAATACTGCAAATAGTTGTTGGGGATGTTGTTAGGGAAATGCTTCGTGATCATGCACATATTATTGTATGTATGTGCCCAGCTTGGTTCCATGCCCTCTGTATTAACCCCTTGCGTTTGCATTTTTTGAATAATCTCTGGCATTACATCACGCTTAAGTTCAATATCATAAATTGAATGATACCAACCAAAATGATTTAATCCGTAATAGACAGGCACCCAATTATCGCGGTTGTAGCCAAATGACTTGCATAACAGCTCTTCAATGGCAATGGTCATATCGCAAGCATTAATTATCTTTGCCTTAGGATATGCACGACGAACGCATTCTGAAATTATGGACTCGGGATTTGTATAATTAAGAACCCATGCATTAGGAGCGTATTGTTGGACGTAGCCAATTAATTCAACAAAGCCCTTCATTGAACGTAGCCCGTACGCAAAACCACCTAAACCGCACGTTTCTTGCCCAACTACATCGTGCGCTAAAGGAATTTTTTCATCCTTCTCACGCATTTGCATTTTTCCTACACGAAGTTGTGAAAATATGTAGTCGATACCACTAAAAGCAACTGCGGGATCCTCCGTCTTAATAAGCACTACATCAAGTTTCTTCTTAGCAAGAATAGTTTTAACAATGAGGTACATATCATCGTTTTGCACCGAATCATTGTCGTATAAGCGAATTTCATCTACCGGAAATTCCTTATGATTAAGCAATGTAAGGATAATACCTGGTGTATGACTCGCTCCACCGCCTGCAATAGCAACCTTAAGACCCATGGCATACTTCCTTTCGGTATGGAATACTATTAAAAGCACTAAGCACTTCTTAATTGCTATCGTATGCGTACTACAATGCTCAAAACATGAAATCAGGACTTTAGTTAATTTAGTTATTAAACGTTAAATTTTTCATATTGCGTAAAAGCTTCCATATTAAAATAGTGGTAATTATTAAATGAGCCAATTGTGTATTATCAAATGAAAGAGCAAGCCATGAACCTATTACAGATGAGAATAACCGATCATTTCTACGAACTTAACTCAAACGAGAAAGAGGTGTTAAAAAACATCTTACTAAAATATCAAGAAATACCAACTTACACCATAACCAACCTTTCCCATATAGCGTATACATCAACAGCATCTCTTTCACGTCTTATTAAGAAATTGGGATTTTCCTCGTTTAGCGAATTCAAAGTTAAGACTCAAATTGACCTGGATGCAGAACTGGAAAAAAATTTACAAACTGAGATAGAGTTCGACGAAAAAGAGTACCTAAAAGTTGTTATACAAGACATAAAGCAAACCCTCGCCATGAACCATGCTTTGATAGATGAAATTGCACAACTCCTTGCAAGGGAAAACGAACTGTATATTTATGGAACAGGTTCGAAACAAAAGGAAATAGTAAAGAATTTTGCGAACGATTTACTGTATTTTGGAAAACGAGTCCAAGCTATACGCAATAGCGGTGATTTATCGCATATGTGCTCAAATGTGATGTCCGCAAATGCAGTACTAGTCGTACTATCACTTAACGGGCGAGGAGAAAATATTGAGAATTCACTTACAACAGCAACAGCTAGAGGAATTACGCTAATAACAATCACAATAGACAGCGTCAACACAATAAGTAAGCTTGCAAACTATGCGCTCTACTACAAAGATAGTATGGCGAATACAAGTCTTTACTGGACAACCCACAGTATATCCATGTTAATTGACGTGCTGGTACGACGAATTATTCAACAGTGTTGTTTATCTTCGCAGCAACAAACTTACAGCGAAGATGCATTGAGTTCTAACATCTCGAAAGAACCTTTGAATATGCATCGTTGATAAAACTGAAACAGACTCCCATCTGCTAAAACAATGATATTAACAGACCCTATGGCTTGGTACTATATCCCGATAACAACGGGCATAGTGATTAACCTCCAACCAATCGCTTTAACATACATGGCGTAGTCCATTCTGGATTCGCAGGATATCTAAACAGAATGCCACTCAACATCTTCTTCGATTTACCTGTTATGCACTATACGGAAAATTTCAGTAACTTCTGTTGCACATTGGTGTGCATCTCTTTTTATACAAGCCACACATAACGATCGGAGCATGTAATAGTTTTCTTTACTACATCCAGGTAACTGTCAAAAACGTAACGGTTAAAAAGCAAAATATGCCGAATACATGAATGCATCCGGCATATGATAGTTGCGTTCGTCCAGTAGTCATAAAGCAGATAAAGCCGTGCTTCTTCAATTAAGCTGTCATACAAGTGCCAACTACGAGTTAAGGTAACCGACTATTCAATATACAGCTGAGCTTTACCATCGCTACCAAAAACTTGCAACTTATGTTCAACAATGGCAGTAACAGCATCCTTGACCGGCTTCATAAAACACCTAGGATCAAACTCATCACTACTTAGTTTTTCACTCATTTGTCGCAGCGTATTAGCAAAGCCCGACTTAAGCTCCGTGCCAACATTAACTTTTTGAATCCCTAAGGATATGCATTTCTTAAATTCATCATCAGTTAAACCGGAACCACCATGCAACACCAATGGACAGTCAGTAATCCCAGCTATCTTCTCTAACCTAGCGAAATCAAGGTTCGGATCTTTTTTATAAAAACCATGTACTGTTCCAATCGCAACAGCAAGTGCATCAATATGGGTTTGCTGTATGAATGAAATGACATCCTCTGGGTCTGTTAAAACATCTGCATTATCAGCAACAACTATATCTTCTTCTTTACCTCCAACTTTCCCTAATTCTGCCTCTACTGAACAGTTGTGCTCCTCTGCATAATGCGAGATCTCAGATGTAATGGCTATATTATCCGCATAAGCATGTCTTGAAGCATCAATCATCACAGATGGGAAGCCGATGTCAATTGCTTTCTTAATTAAGTCGACATCAGTTCCGTGATCAAGATGTAAACAAATTGGAACTGTAGAAACCTCCGCAATACCTAATACCATATGATATAGCTGATGAAGCCCCATGTATTTTATCGCACCTGATGAGGCCATTAGTATAACTGGTGCATTCCGAGAAATGGCTGCATTCACAATTGCTTGGGCATCTTCGTAGTTATTAAAGTTAAATGCACCAACTGCAAATCCATTGCTACGCGTTTGCGCCAATAGTTCTTTTAACGTAAATAATCTCATACTTACTCCCAAATATATTACGCAATCCCTGATACAAAACGTCGCTTACTTGGCAACTGTTAGATTTTTGTCAAAACGCCGCTTTGCATGTAAAAGCATGAGCACCGTAACAATTAGAACACCGCACGCCAATGCAATCAAAAAACCAACGATGTTATCAACAATAGGCCACATAAAAAAGCCATATGATGAACCAGGAAACACATTAGAACCCATGGCAAAGCCTAATGCGCCACCAACGCCTGAACCGATCATGCAAATTGGAATAATTCCAACATCTGAGATGATAAAGGGGAGCACGCCTTCAGAAATCCCCAACAAGCCGAGAATTAAACAAGACAAACCGCCTGCTTGCAATTGTGGTTCGAAAACCTCTTTTTTGAAAAATATCTTTGATAATTGTGTTGACAGTCCTACACCGATAGGAGGAATTATCGACCCTAACATAAGAGCAATATAAGAATAGCCCGTGTCGAAATACAGCTGTTTTCCTATTGTCCCCGCCATCTTGTTAACAGGTCCACCAAAGTCAAAAGCACGAGCAGCAGCAAGAGCAGCAGACAACACAGCACCGCCGCCTTGACCGATTGAATTTACAGCGAGTTTACTTAACTGAGAAAACGCAGTCCCGATAGGCCCAACAACCCACATGGATAGCACATACACACAAGCACTTCCCAACACAGGTAACAAAAACAGTGACTTGACACCGATGTATTTGCGCTCAAGTTTAATAATACGGTTTAAGTAAACAATTACATATCCCGCTACAAAACCAATAAGTACAGCTCCAATAAATCCTGCATTTAGTTTTACAGCCAATAAACCACCCAACATACCAGGTGCCATACCAGGGCGATCGGCAATAGCGAAAGCAATATAACCGGCAAGAACAGGATACATTAGACTAAACATACCCTTTCCGCCTATTTGATTTGTCCATGCCAGAAACTTAATGATTCCATCACTCTGTTCTAACAACTCTTTTTTACCAACGTTAACACCAAAAAATACTTGTCCCAGTAATGTCGTAACCCCAAGGGTTACTCCAGCAATAACAATAACTGGCATCATGTAAGAGATTCCCGTCATCAAGTTGTTTCTAAGTTTTTCAATGCTGATTTCTTTCATGATATAAGACCTCTCTTCTGACACTCGTTAGCAACAATTTCAGAACCTTTTGCTATTACGTCCCGCAAAGAAATATTGAGTATCTTGTCTTCACAACCATCAAAACGTTCCATGTTTCTTAAGGCCATGCCGGCAGAGATAACAACAAGGTCCGCCATGGTAATATCATGATCACTTAACTCATTCTCAATACCAATTGAGCCTTGAGTCTCAACCTTGTAACCTGCACCAAGTTTTTGAGCTGCAGTTTCTATTGCGTCTGCAGCCATATAGGTATGTGCAATACCAGTAGGACAAGCACATATTCCCACAATAAACATAATGGCCTCCTTCTTTAAATAGTTTTGTTAAATGAGCCAAAAAGAAAGGTTCTGGGTTGTGATCGAATACTTTAGAAAACGCACAAGAAAACAGAATGTCTACTTTTGTTACAATTGCAAAACAATGTGGGGATTTATTTTGCAAACTAGAACACAACTATTTGGCTATAGTTCATACGCCATATTAAGCAAATTACAACCTATGGTTAGCGGAATGGAGGGTCACTAATTAACCATAATCATTGTCGTAAATATGTGCATGTACCTGTTGGTTTTTCATATTATTACTCCCTTCGCCCTTGCCATTACAATACACTGAAATACGGGGTTATGCTAAAATAACTAGGTAAACGGCAGTTATTTATTAATTGCTAAATAATCAATATTCTCATGTAACGACCACGAAGGATTTTGCACAAATGTATGATAGACAGGAATACCTTTACATCATATCTACGCTATATTATAAGGAAGGCAAGACACAGCAGGAAATCTCAGACCTATTGCAGATCACAAGACCAACAGTCTCACGGCTTCTTAAAGAAGCACTTCAACGCGGAATTGTCACTATTACCATTAATAATATTGAGGAAAATTATCTCGACTTATGTAAGAAGATTAGAAAAACTTGGAACCTTAACTCTGTCGTCATTTGTAGTAGCACACCAAACGAATTATCGACAAAAAGTAATCTTGCCAATAAATTGTTGCCGAACCTTAAACAAATATTAGATACTTGCGAAACCGTTGGTATTGGTTGGGGAACAACCCTTTATGAGCTGCTAAACTTTTTCCCATCATTCCACACTAATATAAAAGAAATCATACCATTGATAGGTGGTTACGGCATAACTAACATGCAATATCACTCTAATGCACTGGTCATACGAGCAGCAGACAAATTTATTAGCACATATACTCTTAGCTACACACCACCGTATGATAAAGACGAGGAAACCGTTAGAGAATTATATAAATTTCCTTTAGTCGCTAAGCAAATTGAAAAAGCAAAATCAGTCGATATAGCACTTATAACACCTGATGCCATTACTGAGCACTCAACTCTAAAACGCTTGGGCTATGCCGATAAAGAAGAACTTGACACTTTTCGTACACAAGGAATTATTGGAAATATTCTCTGCTCATTCTACGATATAGCTGGTCATACACGCAAAACACCTTTTACTGATAAAATGATAGGCCTTAAATTGGACGATTTAAGGAATATTAAGCGCGTATATCTATGCGCTGCAAGAAAAGAAAAAAGCCTTAGCGTATTGGGCGCCCTTAATTCGGGAATTATCACCGATCTTGCAATAGATGTTGCACTTGCTGAAGAATTGATTATAGACATGGGCGCATCAAAATAGTTGAAAAACATACCTATCCGCGCATGTAAAAAACAGCGCAGCCGAAAGATACAGCTGCGCCGTTTGCTAAGTTTCTATGTGTATCTTACGCGTTCAAAATCGACGCACCAAGCGCTCCACCCGGATGCCATTTTACATACTGCTCGGGCGTAAGTTCATACTCGTTTTGCAGCAAAATAGACAGCGTCTGCAGCGCAATAAGCTCAACCAAAATCGACGCACGAGGCGGCTTGTTCATACTGTCGCCCTCCTGCTTCACGCCTGCGATAAGCGCCACATCCGCGTGCTGTGCCAGCCACGACGTTGCCTTACCCGTAAGCGCGATAATATGCACGCCAATCTTCTGCAAGCACGAAACAGTGGCCTTGAGCTCGGAAGTTTCGCCCGAATTAGAAATGGCAATAACCACGTCGCCCGGCTTTGTTTGTCCCGCAGATCCATGCACGCACTCAGTGCCGTGCAGCTCATAGGTGGGTGTTCCGGTTGAAGAAAACAGCGACGCCGCGTATCCCGCCACGTGTCCTGGCTTTCCAATTCCCGTTACGTGCACGCGCCCGCCCCTGGCTTGCACGTCTAAAATTAGCTTTTTAGCTGCTGAAAGAGACTCAACGTCTATGGCATTCATATACTCCGAAACCGATTTTTCAATTGAGTCTAAATAGCTTGCTACCTGCTCTTTGTTGTTTGACATTCACAATCCTCTTTCCTGCGCGCTTAGGCGCGCTAACCTGCGCGCAATTGCCTGTTTACGCCTGCTCGGTAACCCTTTTCCAATCTGCCTCAAATGCAGCTAATCCCTGATTTGTAAGCGGGTGAAGCAAGCATTTTTTGAGCGCACCAAACGGTACCGTCGCAATATCAGCACCCAAAAGCGCAGCTTGAGCCACATGATTTGGCGTACGCACCGAGGCCGTAATAATTTCCGGTCCGCCTTCTTGCTCCCAATAGCCATAGTCGAAGTTCTTTACCGCATCAACAACGGCTTCAAGCTCATGCAAACCATCTTCTGCAATATCGTCAAAACGTCCAACAAAGGGTGAAATGTATCGCGCACCAGCACGAGCAGCCAGCAGTGCCTGCGTTACGCTAAAAATGAGCGTCATGTTCACGCGGATACCCTTCTTTGCCAGCGCATGAGTTGCCGGTAGCGCTGCCTCACAAATGGGCAGCTTAACCACAATATTTGGTGCCGACGCGGCAAGACGCTCGCCATCAGCAATCATGTCTTCGGTGGTTGTGGCACACGATTCCGCAGATACCGGCACATCGTTACCCACAATTTTGCAAATCTTTACCATATGATTTTCAAAATCGGCAAGAGTGCCGCCGCAGCGGGCGTACAGCGTTGGATTCGTAGTAACGCCCGATAAAATACCCCAATCAGCTGCCGCTTTAATGTCGTCCAAATTTGCTGTATCGATAAAAAATTTCATAGTAATCCTAACCTTAACGGGTTCCTAACTCACCGTGTTACAAGCTGTTACAAGCTGTTACAAGCCAAACGTATAGCAAGTGCCAGCCTTACGCCGCAGCGTTGCTAACAGACCGCCGTAGAACAGTTACGCAAAACTGCAGAGAAGCACACAACCGTACAAAACTGCAGGTACAAAGCGCGAGCCCAAACACACGCCCGCGCGCATGTACCAAAACGCAGCTTGAATTAATCTTTTTTCTCCAATTTAGGCTTAAGCACAACCAAAATTGCAACACCAACAGCAACACCAATTGCCATGTCAAGCGTGTACAACAGTGGATTATTTGTTGCAAGAACAACAATCATGCCGCCGTGAGGAACAAAGCATTCAATACCATGCAAACCTGCCAAACCGGAGCCAACCGCACAACCAATCATAATTGCAGGTAAAACACGCTTTAAGTCTTTTACGGCGAAGGGGATGGCGCCTTCGGTAATACCAATAAGACCCATAAAAATCGACGTAATACCAAGTTGACGATCGGCATCCTCAAACTTGTTACGTGCAAGCCAAGCAGAAATACCACAAATGATAGGTGGAATACCACAAGCAACACGGAACATACCGTTTGGTGCATAAATTGCGGTAGTCATCATTGCCATGGTAAACGTAGAAGCAGTTTTGTTAACGGGGCCGCCCATGTCAAATGCGGTCATCAAACCGATTACCGCGCCTAATACAACTGCAGAGCCACCATTCAGGTTGCCCAATACGTCAGTAAGGAACCCCATGAACAAACCCAGGGGATATGCAAGAATGTAAATATAAATCATGCCCAGTACAAACGAGGTAAGGATTGGCACAATAAGAATAGGCATGATGGTTTTAATGGTGTCGTTTACCTTCCAGGTTTTTGTCCATCTAACAAAATAACCTGCGCAAACACCCAAAAGCATGGCACCCAAAAAGCCGGTTGATACCTTTGTGTCGTTTGCAATAACGGGGTTATTTGCAAGGTAGCCGAGCACAAAACCAGGGGCAAGTGCCGGTTTGCCACCCAGCGAGTATGCGATGTATGCCGAAAGAACAGGAATCATCGTGCAAATACCCGCCATACCAATGGTAAGCAGGTTGTTCATAAACGGGTCGGTTACCTGCATACCCGACGCACCAGCTGTACCTGTTGCAAGAGAAAATGCCAGGAATACACCACCAATTACAACAATGGGAATAAAGTACGAAACACCAGTGTTAAACGCCTTAAGTAGGTCTTTGCCTATCGTTTTAAACATTGCATCTCCTTTCAGGACCATTACATGTCCAAACCGCTACATTGCAATAAGTCGATCGATAATCTCAACAGGGTGAGCAATTACTTCGGAAGGGTCGATGGTAAGACATTTACCTGCATCTTGCAGCGCTTCAAAACGCTCCTCACCCTCAATACCAATCGCAATGGCAAGCAACGCAAAATCGGCTTGTTCAAGATCGTCATCGTCGATCTCATTTTCAATGCCCATACCGCCTTGCGTTTCGCACTTGCACTCAATACCGCGGCGCGCGCATTCGTCCTCGATTGCCTTTTGTGCAATATAGGTGTGAGCAATTCCCACCGTACACGCAGCAACAGCAACTATCTTCATAAACAACTCCCTTCAACCATCCGATACACAAGGAATCGATACACGCTCTCACAACTTCCCGCATCGTCGCCACGGGCGCCATCGGTTATCCTTGTTATGCAGAATTAATGTATTTATTCCTTACTCGTCATAATAAAGTGGCTTTTTCAATTTCATACAGTCAATTCGGCGAATGGTTTTTATCGCATAAAATACCTTGTTTTACCTGGTGTTTTACCTATCTAACTTAAACGTTTAACCAAACACGTTTCCTGCTGTTATACAACTTACCTAAAATGTCAAGTGTTATTTATAAATTTCGGCAAATGGAGTAACCTATAGCAAGGAAAGGAGCTGTTACGGCACACGCATGTGCAGCGGATGGGGGCTGCGTGCGGACATGTACTGCATTTTTTTCTTCTGTTTTGCTATTCTTATGTACATACTGCCAACGTTTTATGTGCGTTCGCACGTAAAACGTAGGTCTGGCGCATACACGGCGCCCATGTTTTATCGACCTGTTTTAATGTGCGAGAAAGGAGTTAGTTTTGAAGCCACGACGTATTACCATATCTGATGTTGCGCGCCTGTCGCAAACCTCAACAGCAAGCGTTTCGTATTACCTCAACAACAAAAAATACAAGTTGAGCGAGGCTACGCAGCAGCGTATTGCAAAGGTTATCGAGGAAACCGGTTACATCCCAAACGTGCAGGCTCAAACGCTCCTGGGCAAGAAAACGCACGTTATAGCCATCATTCTGCTTAACAATACCAATTTGTGGGCAGGGCAGCTGCTCGACGGCATTGAGCAAATTGCCCTTGCAAAAGATTATCAAACGGTAGTGTGTACCAGCAAGTTTAATCAGGAAACTGAGCTTATGTACGTTGATAAAATGATTGGCCTTGGGATTGACGGCTTTATTATTCAACCTACAAACAATTTTAAAGCGGTTGAGAAGCGCATTAAACAAGCAGGTAAACCCGTGGTTTTTTGTGACTGCTCACCGCTTGGCATGGACAACTATTGGGCAAAAACTAATTTGTATGACGGCATTTATACGGCCACCGAAACGCTTATTCAACAAGGTTATAACGATTTTATTGCCGTTGGGGCAAAAATTGGCAACTCACGCACGCGTATTGAGCGGCATCAGGGCTTTATTGAGGCTGTTCAGGCGTATGGCAAAACGGCAAAATTTGTGACTGTCGATTACACGGTGCCGACAATTTCGTATTTGCGCGAGTACTTTAAGCAAAATATTAGCCCGGCGCGGCGCACGCTTATTTTTGTTGAAAACCAATGGAATTTGTCGCGGGTGTTTAAGTCGCTTGAGCCGCTTTACCCGCTTATCCCCAATCAACTGGGGCTTTTTGGTCTCGATTGCAGCGAATGGACGTGCCTTACCAAGCCAACAATTACCACGCTTATAGAGCCGGTACACAAATTGGGTAAAGAGGTGGCGCGTACCCTTATCGACGTGCTTGAGCAAAAAACGCCAGCTGAACGCCATATATTGCTTTCGTGCGATATAAACTGGCAGGAATCGACCAACTATCCTTCGACGCCGTAAACGGGCATGCGGCTAAACATTGTGCCGTTAGCAGCACCAATGCACCCGCAGGTAAGGTAGCCGCGCTATACACAACATAAGCTACCCGTTGCCATGGTGGGGAGCAAACGGGCAGCTTATTGGTACAGAGGATACGAGCGGATTTACGCAAGCAGCAGTTTACGCAAGCAGCAGTTTACGCAAGCAGCAGTTTACGCAAGCAGCAGTTTACGCAAGCAGCTGCGTTACCGTTTGAACTAAATTGCTCGCCGTGAGTTTAAATTCTTCCTGGAGCCAATCTACGGTGCCTACCTGGCCAAAGCGCTCGTCCACGCCATGACGCTTAAAGGGCACGAACACGCCTGCCTCAAAGAGCGTTTCGGCAACGGCAGAACCCAGGCCACCGATCACGCCATGATTTTCAAACGTTACTACAGCGCGTTTACCTTGGGCTTCGCGAATCACCAGCTCGCTATCAAGCGGCTTTATGCAAAACATGTCGATAACCTCGCACGACACGCCCTGCTTTTCCAACTCATCCGCGGCACACATTGCGTCTTTAAGGAGCTGACCTGCACTAATAATAAGAGCGTCGGTACCTTCGCGAATAATGTTGCCCTTGCCCATCTCAAACGTGGCGTCGTCGCCGTAAATTTGATACGAGGTTTTTCGGCCCGCGCGCACGTAGTGAATGCCATCCATCTGCGCAAATTGACGGATAATCCAGGCAAATTGCACGGCATCAGCAGCATCGCACACAACAGCGCCGGGCAGCGTGCGCATGATAGCAACGTCTTCCCAGGTAGTGTGCGTACCGCCGTTTGCGCCCACGGTAAAGCCAGGGTCGGAGCCCCAAATGTTAATCGTGTTGTGCGCGTAACCGCCCGACAAAAATATCTGGTCAAAGGCGCGGCGGGTGGCAAACGGGCCAAAGGTGTGACAAAACGGAATAAAGCCCTCTGAGCTTAAACCGGCGGCCATACCCATCATGTTTTGCTCGGAAATGCCCGCCTGTATAAACTGGTCGGGTTGTTCTTTTTGAATTTTGAGCGAGCCGTTGGCACCACCCAAGTCGGCTTCAATCATGAGCACGCGCTTATCAGTTTCCATGAGCGATAGCAGCGTGTTAACAAATGCGTCACGATAGGCTGTTCCAGCTGCTCCGAGGTTTTTTGAAAGTGTAATCATGAATCGTCTCCTTTGTGGATGTTCCTCTTTGTGGATGTTGGATACATAGGTTGCAAGGATGAATGCCTGAAGGTGTGTACGCGTGAATGCGACTACGCCACGTGCAGACCCTCACGCAAGTGCAGAAATTTACGCATCAAACGCTGCAACCTTTGCTTCAAGCTCGGCAATACGCGCATCAAGAACCTCAAGCGCATCTTTTGTTGCCGCTTTTATTTCGTCGTTATTCCATTTCATTGCATGATTCATAAGAACGTTTTCAAAATACGGAATCCCTGCACCCTTTACGGTGTCGAGCACGATGCAATTTGCCGCGCTCGTATTGCGTTTAGCTGCGCAAATAGCATCATCAAGCGCGGTTATGTCCTGGCCATTTACTTTTTGAGTATAAAAGCCAAACGACGTCATCTTTTCAGCATAATCAAAGGGATACAGCACGTCTTTAGTGTAGCCATCAAGCTGGCGTTTATTGTCGTCGATAAACACAATACACTTGCTGAGCTTGTGAGCCGCAATAAACTGAAACGCCTCCCAGCACTGACCCTCGTTGAGCTCGCCGTCTCCCACAAACATGTACGTGTATGCGTCGATGCCCTTTTTTTGCAAACCAAGGGCTATACCTGCAGCTTCGCTAGTGCCCTGACCAAGCGATCCCGTTGTTGCGTCCACGCCGGGCGTTTTAAGGCGGTCGGTGTGCGACGGCAAGCGCGTGCCGCCATCGTTAAGTGTAAACAGCCATTCTTTGGGGAAAAATCCACACTCAGCAAGCGTTGAATACATAACGGGGCCCGCGTGACCCTTCGAAAGTACCACACGGTCGCGGAGGTTCCAGTGCGGGTCTTGCGCGTTATAGCGCATGTGCTTGCCATACAGCACGGCATAGGCTTCTACCAGGGATAACGACCCACCAATGTGGCCGTATCCACGATGATACAGCATTGCCAACACGTCGCGTCTTATCTTTGCGGCAAGCAATTCTACTTTACAATGTGTGCTCTCTTCCACTGCAGCCTCCTAAAGCATTTCGTCGTACGCGCACGCATCGCACGTGTGTCTTGGTTCGCGTAATTGTGGGTTCGCGGGTTCGCTTGATTTGCGAGCTCCACAGGTGTCGCCTACCCGCGCCCTTACGCTGCGACAATGTGCGCTGGTCTTTGCGTTTATTAATACATAGCTCAAAAATTTGTTAAATGATTATCACTAAGAAAACACCGGATTATTTGGTGAAACGCATAACTAAGCAGCCAATTTACAACAGTCTGAAAGCACTTTTGTTCCAGCGCAGACGATCGCGCACACAGGGTATATTTCGGAGGGCTCAGTCGCGTACCGTTTGCAAAACAGCGCATCTTACGGAAACCGGCTCGGCTCTTACAAAAACTTATGAGCGATATTAGAAAATTACCCCGCTTTGGCACGCGTTTTGAACCCAAAAATTGCCTTCCAGAGCAATTCTCAGCACGGAGCAAAACTGCCCCAACACGCCTACCAGGCAAAATGCAAAACACACGTTTTTGCGACAAGCCGCAGCGCGCCTGAGCGACGCCGAAACGCGTGTCAAAGTGGGGTAATTTTCTAATATGAAGCAAAAAGTTTTGTAACGCACAAATCGAAGACGCGCGAACGGCATAAAAAATATTGCCGCAGCGCATATGCACAGCGGCAACAAAACATACTATTATTTTTTAGCGAAACACCAGCATACTTAGCGAGCTGACTTCTTCTTTCTTAAGAAGCCATACCCTGCCAAGGAAACGCCCGCAACACCTAGTACGGCAAACGCTGCCTTGTTTTCATCAACCGTAGCTGGAAGTTTCTTTTCCTGCGCGACGCTCGTTTTATAGGAGTATTTTCCAACCTTGCCACGATTTTCATTTGGCGTTGTTTGCTGCGCGCTTGAGATAGTTACCACGCCATTTGGGCCTCTATCATCCTTGTCGCCTTTTTCACCTTTGTCGCCCTTGTCACCCTTGGGACCGCGAGCACCGTCTGCACCAGGAGCTCCAGGTGCACCATCTGCTCCGGGCGCACCAGGATCGCCCTTTGGACCTTGCGGACCCGCTACACCATCTGCACCGGGATCGCCCTTGTCACCCTTGTCGCCTTTTTCACCTTTTTCGCCTTTCAGGCTGCCCAGTTCCAGCTTATTTACAACGCCACTTTCGTGCGTGAGCACAAGGTATGTTTTACTATCTTTAACTTCAGTTTTAATGTCGATGATAGGGTCAGGTTTACGGACAATAAATTTGAAAATAAACAGCTTGCCGTTACTACTGTCTCTCCCATCTGTTACATATAACTTGTAGGTTCCATTTTTGAGCGCTGCAATAGAAATATCAATTTTATTAGAAACGGTGCTTTTAAGTGTTTTACCTTTAGCTTCTGTACTTTCAGGTAATATAAGCCATTTGATTGTGGTAACAGTACTACTACCACCACCTTTGTTATGCAACATATACGTGGTTGGATTCACAGCAATATTATTTTCAGCGCTAGCACAAACAAGAGTCCCAACGCCATCTTCCTGAACACCTATATCTTGTATAAATGTACCGGTAACATCAACCCAAGTAAAACCTTTTGCCAGCGCAGGAACAGCAAGACATAGCCACATGCAAAGCGCAGCAAGCAACGGAATAACGCCAAATTTACTAATCTTCATGCCTTTCATCAGGTATTCTCCTTCGCCTAGCAATCAGAGTTATATACATACAAAAATTCTATGAAAAAAAAAACGTAATGTCAAACGTTCGTTGTATCACGTATGCAAAATACTGTCTGTGTGCCAGGTGTTTAGTACCTTAAATTCGTGTTGTATACAATGTCTACGCCCGTATTTGAGCATGACGCGTTTAATTTAACCTAGTATGTTGTCGCTAGTTTATGGCCAAAGCAGCACTCATTGGTTCCAACCTACTGCACACTGCAAGACAGCGCGTTATGGCGGGGTTTGCAGCTGACATCTGCTATGGAGGCGTAGCGGGAAGGCGCAAGACAGCGCATCACAGCGCCGCGCTATAGCCATACGCCATAGGCGCGTGTGATGTATACGCGTACACACACTGAAGTTATGCAACCTCATAAGTGATATATTAGTGAAGGAAGTCATGTGCAAAGGCGCAAGGATGCAAGAACTCAAGCTCCAACAGTGCAAAAATGCCGCCTTAGCACTAAATAATGTGTAAGGAAGTGATAGTATGAGCGAACCCGATATTCTGCTTACAAGAATCGACAATCGACTCATCCACGGCCAGGTAGGAATTACCTGGACGAAAACCATTGGCACCAACCTACTTTTGCTGGTAGATGATGATGTTGCACAGGACGGTGTCCTTCAGCAAATTATGACCCTCACCGCGAAGCAAGCGGGCGTTGACGTGCGTTTTTGGACAGTTGAGAAAACAATTTCAACCATTCACAAAGCATCGCCTCAGCAGCACATTTTTATTGTAGTAAAAACGCCTCACGTGGCACGTCAGCTGGTTGAAGGCGGCGTTAAGCTGGGCGAAATTAATGTTGGCAACATGCATTTTTCCGAAGGCAAATGGAGCATTTCAACAAAAGTGTACGTAAACCAGCAAGACCTCGACGACTTGCACGCGCTTGAGGACGCCGGCTGCAACGTATATATCCAAGATGTTCCTGGCGACAAAAAAGAGAGCGTAATCTACCAGCACTAATGCAGCACTAATGCTGTTAGAGCACCCTAGCGTGCATACATGGTAACGCTGGTAGGCCACTATCGCTGGTAGGCCTCTAATACTGTGCAAAGCACCAGCAACACCCATTACAACAACTCGAAAGGAGTACCAATGGCGATTACTCTTACGCAGGGCTGCCTTCTTGCAATTATGGCAGTTATCTGCGGTATCGACTTTTGGCTTGAAGGCCTGTACATATTTCGACCCATTATCGTTGCATCACTAACCGGCATTATCCTAGGCGACCCCGTCCTTGGCATGATGTGCGGCGGTTTTTGCGAGCTGGCGTTTGCCGGCCTTACACCCGCAGGAGGAACCCAGCCGCCTAACCCCGTTTTAGCTGGTGTTATGTCGGTTGTTATTGCTTACACCACAAAAACTGAGGCTGCCGGCGCAATGGCGCTTGCTTTGCCGTTTAGTTTCCTTATGCAATACATCGTGCTATTTTGCTACTCCGCCTTTAGTGTGTTTATGGCAAAGGCCGACGAAGCTGCAAAACAGGCCGACTGCGCTACTATCGTCCGCATTAACGTGTTGTGCACGGCCATCGTGGCGGTGCTGTACGGCGTAGTTGTGTTCTTGTGCGCCTACGTTGCGCAAGACGCAATGAAATCCCTGGTAGAAAACCTGCCAGCATGGCTCTCGCATGGTTTCGAAATCGCTGGTGGCATTTTGCCTGCTGTTGGTTTTGCTATGCTGCTTAAAGTTATGTTCAAAAAGGAATTTTTGCCGTTTTTGCTCATTGGCTTTGTTATGGCATGCTTCATTACCTTTAGCAACCTGCTGCCCGAGGCAATAATCGGCCTAGCGCTTGCGCTGTTTGTGTACAACGTTGATCAAGCACGCGAAAAGGATATTAAAGAGGCTATCTCGCATGTAAGCGTAGCTGGAGCGGAGGGTGAAAACAATGGCATCTAACGACATGAATCAAGCGCCGCAAACGCAGGAGCAAACGCAAGCACAAACGCAAAACACTGGTCACGTGCTTACAAACGCCGACATCACCAAGCTCGCATACCGCACCGTTCTGTTGCAAGCAGGCTTTAACTACGAGCGCATGCAAGCGGCTGGCTGGCTTCTCACGCAGCTTCCCTGCCTCAAAAAAATCTACAAGGACGATAAAGAGCAGCTCGCAGCCGCTATGTCCGACAACCTTGAGTTCATTAACACTAGCCCGCACATTGTTGGTTTTCTAAACGGTCTGCTTATCGCTATGGAAGAGGCGCACGAAAACCGCTCCACCATTAAGGGTCTTAAGGTGGCGCTCTTTCCTCCCATTGCCGGTGTGGGCGACGCTATTTTTTGGTTTACGTTGCTGCCAATTCTTGCAGGCATTTGCTCGTCGATGGCGCTTGAAGGCAACCCAACTGGTCCCGTGTTGTTCTTCTTGGTATACCTGGCGCTCTTTCTCATTCGTCCGCTTTGGACGCACCTGGGATACAACCTGGGTACCAAGGCAGTGTCTATGCTCAGCGACGCGTCGTTGCACATCAGCAAGGCGGCAACGGTGCTCGGCTGCACCGTTATTGGTGGTCTTATCGCGTCGTACGTGCACATTACCCTGCTGTGCGAGGTTCCCATTAACGACACGGTAACCCTCAACATTCAAAAAGATTTTCTTGATAAAATCTTTCCGAATCTTCTGCCGTTTGGCTACGTATTTTTGCTGTATTTCCTGCTTACGAAGAAGCGTGCTAACCCCATCGTTCTCATTGTGATTACGTTTGTGCTGGCTATTGTACTTTCCTTCTTTGGCATTTTATAGCGTCGCTCACGCGCGTGGCAGGTGCAGAGCGCCGGTCACGCGCGCGTTTAGTGCACAGTAAGAGCGCAGTAAAGAAAACCCCCGCTGTGGAGCATGTACACCACAACGGGGGTTTGTTTTGCCTTTAATTAGGACCAAGCAACAACGCAAGCTTAAAACCTAGAGCTTAATGTTAATGTCTACACCAGCAGGCAAGTCCATACGCATAAGCGCGTCAACGGTGCTCGAGCTTGGGTCGAGAATGTCGATAAGGCGTTTGTGCGTGCGCATTTCAAACTCTTCACGAGAGTCTTTGTCCTTGTGCGGCGAACGAATAACGGTGTACAGGTTGCGCTCAGTTGGCAGGGGTACCGGACCCGAAACGCGTGCACCAGTTTTTTGTGCGGTGTCTACAATAAGCTTTGAGGACTGATCTACTACTTCGTGATCATAGCCCTTGAGGCGAATTCTAATCTTTTGGCTTGACACTTCAATACCTCCATTACAATGCAGCGCTCAGCTGCGTTAGGCTACGAATACTACTAGGCGTTTGCGCCCGATTTAGAAACAATTTGCTCACGAATGCTCTTTGGAACAGCCTCATATGAGTCGAATTGCATGGTGTAAGACGCACGTCCTTGCGTTTGCGAACGAAGGTCGGTTGCATAACCAAACATCTCACCTAATGGCACCTTCGCACGAATAAGCTTGGTGTTTGCTCGATCTTCCATACCTTCAATCTTACCGCGGCGGCTCGTAAGGTTACCCATTACGTCGCCCATGTACTGCTCAGGTGTTTCTACAACAACCAACTCAATTGGCTCGAGCAACACAGGGTCGGACTGCTGCAATGCAGCCTTAATTGCCATAGAACCAGCAATCTTAAAGGCAGCCTCTGAGGAGTCGACCTCGTGGTACGAACCTTCAACGAGAGTAACCTTAAGGTCTTGTACAGGATAGCCTGCAATAACACCAGAGGTAAGTGCCTCTTGAATACCCTTGTCAACAGAAGGAATGTACTCTTTTGGAATACAACCACCAACAGTTGCATCTACAAACTCGTAACCAAAGCCGGCTTCTTTTGGCTCGAGGTCGATGATGGCGTCACCATACTGACCACGACCACCAGACTGGCGAACGAATTTACCCTGAACATGTTTAACCTCGTGACCAGCGGTTTCACGGTAGGCAACCTGTGGCTTACCTACGTTGCAGTCTACGTGGAATTCACGGCGCAAACGGTCGACAATAATCTCAAGGTGAAGCTCACCCATACCAGCAATAATCGTTTGACCGGTTTCGTGGTCGGTGTGAACCTGGAAGGTTGGGTCTTCTTCGGCAAGTTTAGCCAAACCAACGCTCATCTTGTCCTGCTCAGCCTTCGTTTTTGGCTCAACAGCAACGTCGATAACAGGGTCGGCAAAGTCGATGGACTCAAGCACGATTGCGTGTTTTTCGTCGCAAAGCGTATCGCCCGTTTGAGTGTTTTTAAGACCAACGCAGGCAACAATGTCGCCGGCGGAGCACTCGTCACGGTCTACACGGTCGTTTGCGTTCATCTCAAGAATACGACCCAAACGCTCGCGGTTGTCTTTAACCGAGTTGTACACGTAGCTACCGGATTCAGCCTGGCCAGAGTACACGCGGATGTAGGTAAGCTTACCTACAAATGGGTCGGTCATAATCTTAAATGCAAGTGCGCTAAAGGGCTCTTTTGGATCGGCGTGACGAACAGCGTCGTTGCCCTTGAGGTCTTTACCATCAATTTCAGTAACATCGAGTGGTGAAGGCAAGTAATCAACAACGGCGTCGAGCAGCTCCTGAATACCCTTGTTTTTGTATGCAGAACCAACAAAAACAGGGTTAAGATCGCCAGCAAGAACACCCTTGCGGATTGCAGCCTTAAGGACAGCTACATCAATGTCGCCCTCTTCGAGAACAGCTTCCATAAGCTCATCGGAGAAGTTTGAAGCAGCGTCGAGCAGCATTTCGCGACGCTCTTGAGCAACGTCGAGGAATTCGTCTGGAATAGCGTCCATAACCTCGGGGTAAATCATGCCCTTTGCGTCTTCCTTAAAGTCCCATGCTTCCATGGTAACAAGGTCGATAAGACCCCAGAAGTTAGACTCAGCGCCCATTGGGATTTGCGCAGCTACTGCATTTGCGCCCAAGCGGTCTTTCATGGTTTCGATTGCATGGAAGAAGTCGGCACCAACGCGGTCGTACTTGTTGATAAATGCAATACAAGGTACACCGTAGTTTGAAGCCTGACGCCATACGGTTTCTGATTGGGGCTGTACGCCTGCTACTGCGTCGAACACGGCAACAGCACCGTCGAGAACACGCAAGCAGCGCTCAACTTCAGCGGTAAAGTCTACGTGACCCGGGGTGTCGATGATTTGAATTACGTGGTCTTTCCAAAAACAGGTAGTTGCAGCAGAGGTAATGGTTACACCACGCTCTTGCTCCTGAACCATCCAGTCCATGGTAGCTGCACCATCGTGAACTTCACCAATCTTGTGCGTTTTACCTGTGTAGTACAAAATACGCTCGGTAGTGGTGGTCTTACCTGCATCGATATGCGCCATGATACCAATGTTACGAAGATCTTCGAGCTTATACTTAACTTTTGCCATCTATGAACTACTTTCTTTGCGTTGAGGGTAACGGTATTAGAAACGATAGTGCGAGAAGGCGCGGTTTGCCTCTGCCATCTTAAAGAGGTCCTCGCGCTTTTTAACGGACGATCCAACACCATTTGCTGAGTCCATAATTTCGTGAGCGAGGCGCTCTACCATGGTTTTTTCTTTGCGTGAGCGAGAAAAACCAACAAGCCAGCGGATAGCAAGCGTGGTTGCACGACGAGAATTTACTTCCATAGGAACCTGGTATGTAGCACCACCAACACGCTTAGGTTTTACCTCAATTGTGGGGCGTACATTGTCCATAGCTTTTTTGAACACGGCAAGAGCGTCTTGCTCGGTATTTTGCTTAATGTAATCGAAAGCACCGTATACAATGCGCTCGGCTACCGATTTTTTACCATCCAAAAGTACCTTGTTAATAAGCTGAGTAACAAGGCGATTGTTATAAACTGCGTCCGGCAAAACCTCTCTGCGGACTGCGGCTGAACGACGTGGCATATTGTTCTCCTTTTGTTGTTGTGCTGCGCGACATTCGCCCATACACAACGCTATCGAATATCAACTAAAACGCAGCATTGCTGCAGGTGGTTATTCCTTAGGACGCTTTGCGCCGTAGCGAGAACGTGCCTTTTTGCGGTCTTGAACTGCTGCACAGTCGAATGCACCGCGGATGATTTTATAACGAACACCAGGAAGGTCGCGAACACGACCACCACGGATAAGCACAATTGAGTGCTCCTGGAGGTTGTGACCTTCACCTGGGATGTATGCGGTTACTTCGATACCATTTACCAAACGTACACGAGCAACCTTACGAAGTGCTGAGTTAGGCTTTTTTGGCGTTGTAGTAAACACACGAGTGCATACTCCACGCTTTTGAGGGTTGTGCTGAAGGGCAGCGTTTTTAGACTTTGCTTTGTGAGTAACGCGTCCCTGGCGTACAAGCTGATTAATTGTAGGCAAAGCTTTCTCCTTACTAGAAGATACAGATGAGCGGCGCGCGAGCACCTATGTATCACAAGTTTGTGCAGCACCACAACTTGAGATTGTCGAGTTTAATTATGAAGCAAGTGAATCTTGGGGCAAACGATAAAGCGGATGAACACGTGCTCATCGTTTGCGCTGAAAAACTACGGCTGCCGAAGCGGGCTCTTTGTGTGCGTGCACGATTGTGCGCGATTATGCACGATTGTGCGCGACGAGCCGCTCCACGAGGAGCGTAGCATTCACTCACGATTTTCATAAGCGGATGAATTTTACGCCGAATATGCGCATATGTCAAAAGTACGCGCAGCCGGGCGTAGCCATACTTCACAACTCCTCTACATTGCTGCGGGCGTTGTAGAACGTGTTATTCAGCAGGCGTGTTATTCAGCAGGTGTGTTATTCAGCAGGCGTGTTAATCATCACCAATTGCACGCACGAATTTTCGTGCGCGGAAAGTGCATGCGGTGCGCCTGGCGCCAAATACACACTGTCACCTGCATGCATGTGCGATACTACGCCTTCAACCGTAAAATCAACGGCACCCGAAAGCAGCGTTACCACAACCGCACGCGGGGACGTATGCTCAGTAAGCGCCTCGCCTGCCGCTATTGCCAAATAGGTGAGCTGAAACAAATCATTATCAATGGGAACTTTAGAAACAATGCTTTTACCTGCATAAACGGTGTTGGGCAGCACGTCTACAAACGACTGTGACGTTCCATATTGAGCGTTTGACATATGGTTCCTTTCTTCAAAAAAACATGGAGATGCAAGCATGGTGGAAGTTCTACGAGCATAGCACACGTTACGACTGCGCAACAAACCCCACGTTACTTGCGCTTTTTTGCAACAAACGCAATGCCGGCAAGGTTGTCGTGATGGCGGGTAAACACGCTGCGCATTTCCATCACACGCTTGCGTGCACCAGGAATAGTAAGGACGTTGCGCATAATGCGAATAGCGCCACAAATACCCTCATCGGCTATGGTACGCTGCGGATTTAGCAAGTCCATAGGCGCAGAATTTGTCCACACAACATCAAGGCCGGCACCTTCAAGCAGCTGCTTCCACTCCGAAGCGCGCAGCGGCTTTGCGTTAACGCGAATCGCACGCGACACATCAGCCTTAATTTCTACTGCCTTTTCTTCGTTGAGCGTATCGGGTTTAAGACCAAGCTCATGGCTCACAAAATACCCACCCGTACGCAAGATACGAGCAACTTCACGCAAAATTTGCGCTTTATGCTCAGGCGTTTGCATCGTAAGCATGGCTTCGCACACGCACACGTCGCACGACTCGGCCTCAAGGCCAGTATCCTCGGCCATCGCCTGCTTGCAGGTGCCCTTATCGCCCACCAAATTGCGGACAATCGCCACTGAGTCGGCATTTGCATCAATACCCGTGTAATAGCTTGGCTTTTGCGCCATTATTTCCTGCGCGGTGCGCCCAATGCCACACGCCAGCTCAACTACCTGCTTGCCAGGAATGTGCGCATGAGAAAGCGCCTCTTGCGTAAGTGCAAGTCCGCCAGGACGAAGAACACGCTTGCCCAGGCGCGCAAGCAGCCAGTGACCCGGTACATTTTCGATAGACTTATCTTCAAACTGCGGTGTTGCATTTTGCGATTTTGCATTTTGTGACTTTACATCCATGTGAACTCCTTTACTAGGCATTTATCAGTAGTTACCCACACGCAACTTTTTTAATCACACGCGCACACGACGCACAAAAAAACCGGCTATCCACGTGTGTGGACAGCCGGTTGTACTGCATAAAGCAAAGGCGTTAAAGAAAGCGCCGCAAATCGAGCACTAAGCACTAAGCACTAAGCACTACGCTCAAACACCACTACTCGTGGTCGTGGTCGCGCGGCTCCTGCTTAATTACGCTGGTAAGCAAGTCACCAAGCGAGTTCAAATTCTCGTTGATGATGTCGCTATCCTCGTCTTCTTCGTCGTCCCCTTCTTTTTCTGAGGGCGCTCCAATGAAGTCTTCATCGTCAAACGAATGCGTCGACGGCACAGCAGTACCAAGCATAACGTCACTATCGGGATCGGGCGAGAATACCATGTTAAGCAGCTGCGAGAGGTCTTCGCTGTCGGCTTCGTCTTCATCGGGCTCGAGCAAGTAAAGCAAGTTACGTGCTTCAAGACCCTCGCGGAGCTCTTCTATGGCCTTAGCGCCAATACCATCGATGCGCAGGAGCTCATCTTCGGTTTTACCAATAAGGTCGCCAACAGTTTCGATACCAACTTCGCTAAACTTGTTGGTCCAGCGCTGCGAAACGCCCAGGTCGTCAAAGAGATACAGCTTAGCATCTTCAGAAGACAAGCAACGTCCGTTCTTGGAGTACACGCCACCATTAGAGTAGTCGTCGCCAATCCAGTCGAGCTGTTTGGGCAGCTTTTCTTCAATCTCTTTAAGCGAATCGGGTGCCCACTCAGGAAGCGATTTTGCGCGCGAGGACGCAGGCCCACTCACAGGAATGCCGTTAAATACAAGCTTAACGTCGTCGTACGCTTTAAGACCAGTACCAGCAGGAATCTTCTTTCCGGCAATAACGTTGCTCTTAAGGTCGAGTAAGTGATCAACCTCGCCCTTAATTGCCGACTCGGTAAGAACACCAGCCGTACGGATAAACGATGCACTTGAGAGCCACGAGTCGATGGAGCTTGCAACCTTAAGCGTACCCAAGATAACAGCTTCAGCCTCAGGCGCCTGACCGCCAGCAAGACGAATGTTTTCAGCCGTTTTTGCAAATACATACCGGTCAACATACTCACCAAGCAGGTAGGTTGAATCGCCAGGGTTGGTAACCTGAACACGACGCAGCATCTGACGTGCAATAACTTCGATGTGCTTGTCGTTAAGGTCTACACCTTGTGACGTGTACACATCTTTAACCGACTTAACAAAGGTGTGCATCGTCGATTCGATATCAGTAAGCGCACGCAGCGTTCTAAAGTTTACAAAGCCGCGGGTAATTTGGTCGCCAGCTTTAACCGTGCACCCGTCTTCGATGCCAGGCATAAAGCGTACCGACGCAGGTACACGCCATTGTGAGAGTACCTTGCTAGGATCGTCGGCATCGGTAATCGTAAGCTGATACTCGGTTTGCTCGGGCGTAATAGAAAGCACGCCACCAAAGCTGGCAAGATCGGCCTCGCGACCAAGAATTTTTTCGTTAACATTACCAACAACGTCGAACATACGCGCAACCGTTGGCAAACCTTGCGTAATGTCTTCTGCGCCAGCAACACCACCGGAGTGAATGGTACGCATTGTTAACTGAGTACCAGGCTCACCAATGGATTGAGCAGCAATAATACCAACCGACGTACCAATATTAACCGGACGACGGGTAGACAAGTCCCAACCGTAGCATTTCTGGCATACGCCATAGCGCGATTTGCAGGTAAGCAACGCGCGCAGCTCAACTTCCTTAAAGCCAGCGTCTACAAGCTTAAGGATGTCATTCTTGCAGGTAATATATTCGTTTTTCTCAAAGAGCACTTCGCCCGTTTGCGGGTTCACAACATCGTTTAAGAAGCAGCGACCAACAAGGTCGAGGTCAACGTCGCTCTCGCCCGCTTTTTGCAAACGATACGAAACGCCTTCGTTGGTTTCGCAGTCTTCCTCACGCACGATAACATCTTGTGCAACGTCTACCAAACGACGGGTAAGGTAACCGGAGTCGGACGTGTGGCTTGCCGTGTCTACCAGACCTTTACGAGCGCCATAGGTAGAAATAAAGTACTCAAGCGGCTGCAAACCTTCGCGGAAGTTTGCCTTAATTGGCAGGTCGATGGTATCACCCGACATATCTGCCATAAGACCACGCATACCAGCGAGCTGACGAAGCTGCGTTTTAGAACCACGAGCACCCGAGTCGGCCATCATGAAAATGGGGTTGTCGGAGCTAAAGCCCTCAAGCATTTCGCTACCAAGCAAATCGGTGCACTCGGTCCACACGTTAATTACCTCTGCGTGACGCTCTTTTTCACTCAAGAAGCCGTCTTCGAAGTAATCGTTAATTTCATCTACCTTTCCCTGCGCTTCTTCCAAAAGCTCGGGCTTATCGGATGGGATAATTGCGTCCCATACCGAAACGGTAAGGCCGGCACGCGTAGCGTAGTGGAAACCTACTTGCTTAATGGCGTCGAGGATAGGTTCTACGCGCGACAGCGAGTAGCGGTCGCAGCAGTCGTTTACGAGAGTTGCAATGTCGCCCTTTGCCATCTTAAAGTTCATAAATGGATAATCGTCGGGCAGGCACTGACGGTTAACGATAATGCGACCAACCGTAGTTGCAAAGCGTACATTGGGCTCGCTCAAATCGATGTCTTCAATTTTTCCACGAGCGCTGTACGTGCGGAAATAGGGCTTTCCATCTTTGTGATAGTTCGCGTCGTTAGCCGTCAGGCGCACCATAATCTTCGCCTGAATATCAATGCCACTCAAGCTGTCAAACGCCAAGAGCGCATCATTAAAGCTGGCGAAAACGCGGCCCTCACCATTAAGGTTGTCCTTTTGCGTGGTGAGGTAGTACACACCAAATACCATGTCTTGCGACGGAATGTTAAGCACCTTACCCGATGCAGGCGAGCGCAGGTTATTACTCGAAAGCATAAGCACGCGCGCCTCGGTTTGTGCTTGCGTACTCAACGGTACGTGTACCGACATTTGGTCACCGTCGAAGTCGGCGTTAAATGGTGCACATGCAAGCGGGTGAAGGTGGATTGCTTTTCCTTCTACCAACACGGGCTCAAACGCCTGAATAGACAAACGGTGCAGCGTAGGTGCACGGTTAAGCAGCACCAAACGACCGCGAATAACCTCGTCGAGAATATCCCAAACAACGGTTGCGCCGCGCTCGATAGCACGTTTTGCACCCTTGATGTTTTCGGCTTTGTTAAGTTCAACCAAACGGCGCATAACAAATGGCTTAAACAGCTCAAGCGCCATAACCGATGGCAAACCACATTGGTGCAGCTTAAGACGGGGGTCTACAACGATTACCGAACGACCGGAGTAGTCTACACGCTTACCCAACAGGTTTTGGCGGAAACGACCCTGCTTACCTTTAAGCGATTCAGCAAGCGACTTCAAAGGACGTCCACCACGGCCAGTAACAGGGCGGCCGCGACGACCATTGTCGAACAGGGCATCTACCGACTCCTGAAGCATGCGCTTTTCGTTGTTAACGATAATAGCAGGCGCATCAAGGCTCAGAAGGCGCTTTAAACGATTGTTGCGGTTAATGACGCGACGATACAAATCGTTGAGGTCGCTTGCAGCAAAACGTCCACCATCAAGCTGAACCATAGGACGAAGATCGGGCGGAATAACAGGGATAACATCCAAAATCATGTTGGCAGGATCGTTATCGCCCTTCAAAAATGCATCAACAATCTCAAGGCGTTTTACCGCACGCTCGCGCTTTTGTTTTTGCGCGCTATCGGTTGCAATGATCTTGCGCAGCTCAGCAGCCTCAGACTCAAGGTTTACGTGCTGCAAAAGCTCGCGGATAGCGCTTGCGCCCATGTCGCCCTTAAAGTACAGCTTGTAGTAGCGCTTCATTTCGCTAAAGAGCGACTCATCACTAATGAGTTCATGCTCTTCAAGGCGCATAAACTTGTCAAACGCTTCTTTACGCAGGCGTTTTTCATCTTCATATTCTTCGCGGATGTCAACAGCAGCGCGCTCAACTTCATCCTCGGACATCGCCGTATCGTCGGCAAACTCGTCGTTTTGCGACTCTTGTGCTTGCGCGCGCAAACGGTCGATTTCGTCTTGGCACTCGGCATCAAGCTCTTCAAGGTCGGCAGTAAGCTCTTCTTGAAGGTCTTCGGCATCTTGCT
The DNA here is from genome assembly GCA_900343135.1 of Atopobium massiliense. GTDB lineage: Bacteria > Actinomycetota > Coriobacteriia > Coriobacteriales > Atopobiaceae > Fannyhessea > Fannyhessea massiliensis. The sequence continues at coordinate 47,405 of OPYK01000008.1, forward strand.
GGCGAGCATCGGTATCTACCTCGGTAATTACATAGGAGGCAAAGTAAAGAATCTTTTCAAGATCCTTGCTTTTCATATCGAGCAGGCGCGCCAGAGGGAAGGTTGCCGGGCTTTTGAAATACCAAATGTGCGAAACGGGGCATGCAAGCTCAATGTGACCCATACGATCACGACGAACCTTGGCGCTGGTAATCTCAACGCCGCAGCGCTCACACACGATACCCTTAAAGCGGATACCTTTGTATTTGCCACACGCGCACTCCCAGTCTTTTACCGGTCCAAAGATTTTCTCACAAAACAGACCATCTTTTTCGGGCTTGAGAGTACGGTAGTTAATGGTTTCATCTTTTTTTACTTCGCCATACGACCAACTGCGAATGTCATCTGCACTAGCAAGCGAAATCTTAATAGCATCAAAATTTGTGGATTCAAAGTCTGCCACGATTGCTACTCCTTATCACTCGTTGGTTCGCCGACAAGAACTTCCGAACTATCTGCACTCATAAGCGTTGGGCCGCCAATAAGGTCGTCTACGCTGTTTGCCTGCGCAAATACGTCTACGCTCTCAGCCTTTTGCGGTTGTTGCTCGGGCGTATCTTTCTTGTTCTGTTTATACACAATAGGTTCAATGTCAAGCGCAAGGGAACGAATTTCCTTAACGAGTACCTTAAACGACTCAGGAATACCCGGCGTTGGAACGTTTTCGCCCTTAACGATAGATTCGTAGGTTTTAACACGGCCGTTGGTATCGTCCGATTTAACCGTCATAAGCTCATGGAGAACATTCGATGCACCGTATGCGTACAGTGCCCAAACTTCCATTTCACCAAAACGCTGACCACCAAACTGCGCTTTACCACCCAGCGGCTGCTGCGTAACAAGCGAGTAAGGACCAGTTGAACGCGCGTGGATTTTGTCGTCGACCATGTGGCCAAGCTTAAGAATATACGAGGTACCAACCGTAATGGGGCTTTCAAATGCCTCACCGCTACGTCCGTCGTACAGGGTGGTTTTACCCTTTTCGTTAAGCTGCGGCACAAACGCCGTGTTCATCTTTTTACCGTAGGTGCGCATTGCTTTGTTAATCATGTTGATGTTAGAGCGGCGAATGGCATCGGCAACTTCTACATCGGTAGCACCGTCGAAGATTGGCGTTGAAACGTACATTGGGCCATCAACAATTTCTTTAGAGTTGGTGCTTTCAACGTCGTAACCGTGCGCTGCTGCCCAGCCCAAGTGACATTCGAGCAACTGACCAACGTTCATACGCGAAGGAACACCCAATGGGTCGAGAAGCACGTCGATAGGCGTACCGTCGGCCATGTACGGCATGTCTTCGATAGGAAGAACGTTACAAATAACACCCTTGTTACCGTGACGACCAGAGATTTTATCGCCCTGCTGAATTTTACGACGCTGAGCAACAAACACGCGAATGAGTTCTTTAACTCCTGGAGGAAGCTCGTTGTCTTTAGATTTATCTTCGGGACGAACAAAACGCATAACGTCGACAACACGACCATATGCACCGTGTGGCATACGCAGCGACGTGTCGCGCACGTCTTGCGCGCGGTTACCAAAGATAGCAGCTATAAGGCGCTGTTCTGGCGTTGGCGCAGGCTCACCTTTTGGTGTTACCTTACCAACAAGAATGTCGCCCGGGCCTACCTCGGCACCAATACGCACAATACCATCTTCGTCGAGGTTAGCAAGCGCTTCCTCAGACTGATTTGGAATTTCGCGCGTAATTTCTTCGGCATGTTTAGCAGAAATGTCGCGGGCATCAACTTCGTGACGTGAAATGTTAATCGAGGTAAGCAAGTCGTTTTGAACAAGGCGCTCAGAAACAACGATACCGTCCTCGTAGTTGTAACCTTCCCACGGCATGTATGCAACGGTAAGGTTTACACCAAGCGCAAGCTCGCCTTTGTCGATAGACGTACCATCGGTAAGAGGCTGACCTTCGTCTACGTGCTGACCTACGTGTACAACAGGACGATGGTTAATGCACGTGCTTTGGTTGGAGCGCTGGTACTTGGGGAAATCGTAGCGAATGGGGCCGTCGTTAGTTTGAACAACTGCGTGAGCTGCATCAACTTCAACAACTTCACCCGCAGTGGTGGCGCATACCGACTCACCTGAGTCGAATGCAGCAGCACGCTCAAGACCCGTACCAACAAATGGTGCGTGTGGACGAATTAATGGCACGGCCTGACGCTGCATGTTTGCACCCATGAGGGTACGTTTTGCGTCGTCGTGTTCAAGGAATGGGATGAGGTTTGCTGCGGCAGAAAGCATCTGCGAGGGCGATACGTCCATGTAGTCTACATCGGTGACATATACCTCGGCAGGAGCACCAAAGCTACCGTCGAAGTTGCGCGTACGTGCAACAACACTGTCGGGGTAATATACCTCACCATTAGACTTCGTAGCAACAAATTTGCCCGTCTTTGGATCGACTGCAGCATTGGCAGGCACGATTACGTGGTTTTCCTCTTCGTCGGCGATAAGCCAATCGATTTCGTTGGTAACTTTACCGTCAACAACGCGGCGATACGGAGCCTCAATAAAACCATACTCGTTTACGTGCGCAAATAAGGCAAGCGAGCCGATAAGACCAATGTTTGGACCTTCGGGCGTTTCGATTGGGCACATACGCGAATAGTGCGAGTTGTGAACGTCGCGAACGGCGGTAGGTACATTGGTACGACGGCTTGAGCCCGACTTATGACCAGCCAAACCACCAGGACCAAGTGCGGACAAACGGCGTTTGTGCGTAAGCCCTGCTAGCGGGTTAGATTGGTCCATAAACTGCGAGAGCTGCGAGGAGCCAAAGAACTCTTTGATAGCAGCAACAATCGGGCGAATGTTAATAAGCGACTGCGGCGAAATTTCGTCGGGGTTTTGCGTTGCCATGCGCTCGCGCACCACGCGCTCCATACGGCTCAAACCAATACGGAACTGGTTTTGTACAAGCTCGCCAACGGTACGCACACGACGGTTACCAAAGTGGTCGATATCGTCTACATGTTTGGTGGTGTCTCCGTCATGTAGTGCCAAAAGATAACGAAGAGCTGCAACGATATCCTCTTTGGTAAGGGTTTTTACGTTTGCATCGCAGGTAAGACCAAGTTTTTTGTTTACCTTATAGCGACCAACGCGGGCAAGGTCGTAGCGCTGGTTGTTAAAGTACAAGCCTTCGATAAGCGTACGAGCAGAATCAACTGCAGGTGGCTCACCGGGGCGCTGACGACGGTAAATTTCGATAAGAGCATCCTCACGCGTGGTGGCTACATCGCGCTCAAGGGTAGCTTTAACAATCTCGTTGTTGTCAAACAGGCTCAGAATTTCTTCATCGCTTTCGGCAATACCCATTGCACGCAAGAGCAACGTTGCGTTCTGACGACGTTTACGGTCGATAGATACAACAAGATGGCCGTGCTTGTCAACTTCGAACTCGAGCCAAGCACCGCGTGCGGGAATAAATTGAACGTGATGAGTTTGAACGCCGTTATCAACCTCTTGCGAGAAATATACACCAGGCGAACGAACGAGCTGCGAAACAACAACACGCTCCGTACCATTGATGATAAAGGTACCGCGATCGGTCATGAGCGGGAAATCGCCCATGAACACGAGCTGTTCTTTAATTTCGCCCGTTTCTTTGTTGATAAAACGAACGTTTACCAGCAAAGGCGCTTGATATGAAATATCTTTTGCGCGGCACTCAGCTATGGTGTGAGGAGGATCACTAAATTGATGCTCTCCAAACGTAACTTCCATAGTTTTGGCAGCGTTCTCGATAGGAGAAAACTCAACGAACGATTCAGCAAGACCGTCGGTCATAAATCGTGCGAAGGACTCCTTCTGAACAGAGATTAAATTGGGGAGCTCCATAACAGGAGCTATTTTATTGAAGCTTACGCGCGTGCGTTGCTTCGGACGTACACCTTGAGTTGATTTTTGTGTAGGCACCAGGCTGTTCCTCCTTCAAAAGGGTGGAAGGCGGCAATTTGTCGCAACGATATAATTTATCTAAGCTGCTAGATAACGTCAACCGTGCAAGCAACATTACTCTTGACATATTGTAGTTGAGTAGCTAGTTTTTTGCGTTTGACGAGCTAGCATATGGTATAAAACGCCAGCAACAAATGGTCAATTGTGATGAGTATGTGAGCGAGCGTTGTGTATCATCAACATTTCTCCACACGTTGCGACAATGACGAAAAGAGCTAGACCCACCAGAATCTAGCTCTTCGTGTTTTAATCAAGAGATGAGCAGCGCCTTAAGGCACCATCTAACGCACGCAATCTACGTACGTTTACAGCGCGCACGTTAGCCGCTGCATCATCTCAAAGCAACTGCAAAACGAGTTACTTAAGGGTTACGCTAGCACCAGCCTCTTCAAGTTGTTTCTTAGCGGCCTCTGCGTCCTCTTTCTTAGCACCCTCAAGAAGTACCTTAGGAGCAGCCTCAACAGCGTCTTTAGCCTCTTTAAGACCAAGAGAAGTGAGTGAACGAACAACCTTAATAACAGCAATCTTGTTAGAACCTACGCTAGTAAGCTCAACGTCGAAGTTGGTTTTCTCTTCTTCAGCAGCACCAGCGCCAGCTGCAGGTGCAGCAGCAGCTACAGCTACAGGAGCAGCAGCAGATACGCCGAATACGTCTTCGAGTTCGTGAACGAGCTCAGAAAGCTCGAGAGCTGGCATAGCTTTAATAGCCTCAATGATTTCGTCTTTAGTTACGGCCATGATATCCTCCTTACAAGGCGGGCAAAGTGCCCGATATGTTAATGAATGCGCAGGTAATTGCGCACAAGTGATTACGTAATACTACAGGGCTGATAGCGCGTGCAATAAAGGTCGCGGCAATTATGCAGCGTTCTTTTGCTCGACAACAGCATCCAATGCAGTAGCAAGTCCACGTGCAGGACCTGCGCAAACAGAAGCAATACCCGACAAGGGGCTTGCAAGAACGTACGTAAGCTTGGCAACGAGTTCGTCGCGGCTTGCAAGTTCGGCATACGCTTTTGCACCTTCTGCGTCAAGAGCTTCACCATCGGCAAGGGCTCCGATCCACTCAATCTTTTTGAGCTTTTCAGATTGCTCTTTGATAACCTTAGCGGCATCTACCGGGTCGTTTTCGTAGAAAACGTACGCACAAGTTCCTTCAAGATGTTGAATCTCAGGCAAGTTTGCGTTAGCAAGCGCGATTCTTACAATGTTGTTTTTGTACACCTTCATGTGAGCACCAGCTTCGCTAAGTGCGCGACGAAGACCTTGTGTTTCCTTAACAGTAAGACCGTGATAGTCGATAACGAACAAGCCTTTTGCAGCAGCAAGAGAGTCTTGTGCTTTTTCGAGCATAGAAACGTTGAGTTTGTTTGGCATGATACACCTCCTTGTAAATTAATCGGGCACGAGCGCAGCTGCAATCGAGCCTTCATAATAAAAGACCCTCTCTTGGCAGATGCCAAAGAAAGGGTCCTCAAGAAGACAATTCTTAAGACCACCTCGGCAGGCGGGTTACCATGTGGCAACTTCCTTTAAGTCCGTGCAGGACACCGGCTGTCTTTGGCAGCGAACGTGCTATGTGCACAACACAGGTTGGCTACACAAAGCAACCTGCAATTAAATTATTTTACGGTGTTTACCTAAAAATGCAAGCTGTTTGGCGTAATTTTCACGGCAGGGGCGCTGGCGTCCACATGATTGTCACAAATCCTGCATGTGTATGCCAGTGGGTATAGTTAGTGCGGTTGAGGTGATGGGGTTTGTATCACGCAAAAACCAATACCGTACGCATCCCGCGCGCACCATGCGTGTGGCCCGCACGTGGCCCGCACATTGCCCGTAAGCCCATTCACGTAGCAGCATACCAAAATTGCAGATGCGCTGCAAAAATGTCATAGGCTAAAAGAGCTGCTTGTGCTTCATTAAAACCACACTATTTCGCTATACTGAAAGGCACATTACGTTGCGTATCCAAAGGAGATGACGCTATGCATAGCCATAAACCATTGCTTCGCCGCATTATGTTTATCATGCTCGCTGTTGTTACCATTGCTTTTATTAAGCTTCCCATATCTGCAGCTGCACAAGACATGTGGCAAAAAACCAATAATCGCTGGTGGTATCAGCATGCCGATGGCACCTACCCTGCAAGTGCATGGGAGCGCATCGACGGCGTGTATTACTACTTTAATTGCTCGGGCTATATGGTTTCAAATTGCTGGATTGGCTATTACTACCTGGGCGCAAACGGTGCAATGCTTACCAATACCACTACGCCCGATGGCTATAAAGTTGACGAAAACGGCAGGTGGGTTCCGCAAAATTTGTGGAAACGTAACGCACGTGGATGGTGGTATCAGCATGCTGATGGCACCTACCCTGCAAGCGCATGGGAGCGCATCGACGGCGTGTATTACTACTTTAATGGCTCAGGCTACATGGCTGCAAATTGCTGGATTGGCTATTACTACCTGGGCGCAAACGGCGCCATGCTTACTAATACCACTACGCCCGATGGCTATAAAGTTGATGAAAACGGCCGGTGGATTCAGGACGCAGGCTCGCTTGGCAACTTGCCAACTGCAAATCAGCTGGTACGTGCACGCGTGGTTCGTGTAGTAGACGGCGACACCATCGTAATCGACCGCGGATACGGCAACGAAAAAGTACGCCTTATCCTGGTAAATACCCCCGAAACGGTACATCCGCACAAACCCGTTGAATATTATGGGCGTGAGGCGTCGAACTTTACAAAGTCGCAGCTCAGCGGCAGATACGTGTATCTTGAGCGCGATGTTTCGGAATATGACAGATATGGGCGTCTGCTGCGTTATGTGTGGACCGATATTCCCAACAACTCACACGAGCTTGCAAGCAAGTGCTTTAATGCAGCGCTGCTGCTTGGAGGATATGCACAGCTTTCAACCTTCCCGCCCGACCTTAAATATGTAAACGAGTTTCGCGCGTTCCAACAACAGGCGCGTAACAATCAAGCAGGTCTATGGGGTAGCTCAGGTGCAGCGCCAAAACCCGCGCCGCAGCATAACGGCAGTGCGCAGTATAACCCCTCCGACCCGGCGTATAAGTACGCACAAGGGCAAATTATCGGCAATACAAACAGCAAGATTTATCACATGCCATATGGCAGGTTCTACACCAAAGTGTCAATGAAAAACGCGGTGTTCTTCAAAAACGAAGCTCAGGCACAAGCAGCAGGCTACCGCGCCTCACGCGTGTAAAAGCAAGGTTAGCCAGCGTCTGTATATACCATCAGCATGGTTGAACATGCAGGCGCTGTGCCCTGACCTCTGCGCAACCTGCTCGCATCCTTACAGCCTGCAGAGCAACGCAGTAGCGCAAAGCAAAAACAAAAAAGCAGCCAGTTTCCTGGCTGCTTTCTTTTTGTACACATTGTGTTGCACGCATCAATGGCAACGCGCACCATGTAATGCGCTTACAGGCTCTGTGTTACTCGGCAAAGTTGCGGGTTACTGCTGAATCAACTTTAACGCCAGGGCCCATCGTAGAAGAAAGAACGATCGACTTAACGTAGCGACCCTTCGCGCTCGATGGCTTTACGCGCAAAATCTCAGAATACAGCGCACCGTAGTTTTCTGCCAAAGAAACGGCATCAAATGAAACTTTACCAACTGGCACATGGCAAATACCGTAACGGTCGGCACGATACTCAACACGACCTGCTTTAAGCTCAGAGATAATCTTAGCTACGTCCATGGTAACAGTACCAAGTTTGGGGTTTGGCATAAGACCACGAGGACCAAGTACGCGACCAAGACGACCAACTTTGCCCATAAGATTTGGTGTGGCTACAACAGCATCAAAGTTGATGTTGCCAGCTTGAATATCGGCAATAAGATCGTCGGAGCCAACGATGTCAGCACCCGCTTCCTGAGCTTCCTTAGCTTTTTCGCCCTCAGCAAATACAGCAACGCGAACGGTTTTACCGGTTCCGTGAGGAAGTGAAAGTGAACCACGTACGTTCTGATCTGCTTTACGCGTGTCTACACCCAAGCGAATGGCAACTTCAATAGTTTCATCAAACTTAGATGCGCTGAGCTCTTTGATAAGCTCAAATGCTTCTTTAGGAGCATACAGCTTACCTTTTTCGATTTTGTTAACAGCATTACGATAATGTTTACCGTGCTTAGACATGTCCTACCTCCTGTGGTAGTTAGGTGGTGTTAACGGGTGTCTACAACCCTCCCACGTGTACAAATCCTCAAACGCTGCGCGCGTCGTATTACACGAATATTGCAAGACGCAAGGCCAAATACCAACGCGCGCGCTGTAAGGCTAACGTTAAGCGATGGTTACGCCCATCGAACGTGCGGTACCAGCAACAATTTTCTTTGCTGCATCAATGTCATTAGCATTGAGGTCGGGCATTTTAATCTCAGCAATTTTAGTAAGTTGCTCGTCAGTAAGAGCACCAACCTTATCGCGCTGAGGAACGCCAGAACCGCTTTCGATACCAAGTTCTTTAAGAATGAGTTTTGCTGCTGGAGGAGTTTTGCATACAAAGTCGAATGAACGGTCTTCGTACACTGAAATCTCTACCGGGATAATGTCGCCCGCCTTGTCGGCAGTTGCAGCATTAAATGCCTGGCAAAACTGCATAATGTTTACCTGAGCTGCACCAAGGGTAGAACCAATTGGAGGTGCAGGAGTAGCTTTACCTGCAGGAATTTGCAGCTTAATAAACTTTACAACCTTCTTAGCCATGTTGCTCCTTTAGACGCATAAGAATGTAATACCGTGTCCGCACATTCCACGTTGTACGGCCACAAATTTCATCCACGCTTTAACGTACATCCTCACCGATATAAAGCGTGGCGAGAAGCCAATACGTTACACGATGATCTCAATTTGATCCATCGTGAGTTCAACCGGTGTTTCACGACCAAAAATCGTAAGCGAAACTTTTACTTTGCCTGCGTCGGTCATGACTTCGGTAATTTTACCTTCAAATTTTTCGAGAGGCCCGCGAACTACACGAACCGTCATACCAACCTCAAACTCGGTTTCAACGGTGCGTTGCGGAGTCTCCGGTGTAGTTGGATTAGCGCGACGCATCATTTTGTTAAATTCAGAACGACGAAGCGGCGTTGGCTTGCCTTCAATACCAACAAAGCCCGTAACGCCATTGGTGTTACGCACAACAGCCCATGAGTTATCGTCCACTTCCATACGAACAAGTACATAACCAGGGAATGCGTTTGCTTCAACGCTGGTGCGCTTGCCATCGTTCTTAATTTTTACAACCTCTTCGGTTGGAATTTGAATATCAACAATCTGATCTTCAAGACCGTAGGTTTCAATGCGGTGCTGAAGGTCGTTTTTAACTTTGTTTTCGTAGCCCGCATACGTGTGAACTACATACCAGTGTTTAGCCACATTAACCCCTTAAGTTAGTATAGGTAATAAGCAACGAGATAAATCCGGTGTCGATAAGCCAGGTAGCAATACCGCACACAACAAGCGCAGCAACAGTGGCTATCGAATAGTTTTTTAGCTCGGCCTTGGTTGGCCATACAACACGGTGCATTTCAGATTTAACGTCAGCAAGATAGCCAAGAAAACGTCCACGTTTCTTGCCCTCTTTTTTGCTGTGCGAACGCGACACGCTAGCAGCTAGACGACTAGAGGCCGAAGACTTCTCGTCAGCTGCTTGAGTATCGGCGCTAGAACGCTCACGCTCTTGCGAACGCGCTTGACGAGCACTCCTTTTTTGACGCTCTTTTTTTGCCATTGTCTAACTCCTTTAGAGCAACGCTACGATACAAGGTGACGAACAATACATAAGCAGCTTGCACACAACCAGATTGCAGATAAGCAACGCCATGTACACTACGTATCATACACCACCATACATGCATAAAGCCGGCCAACCCCATGTGGAGTAAGCCGGCGGTGTATTCTGGCACGCCAGGTAGGACTCGAACCCACAACGAACGGTTTTGGAGACCGCCGCTCTACCATTGGAGCTACTGGCGTATGAAAGAGCCGCTACTTAGCGGGATTCCCTGTGAAGGGTATGTTTGTGACACCACGGGCAATACTTCTTTAACTCCATACGATCGGGAGTGTTGGACTTATTTTTGTCCGTTGTGTAATTGCGACGCTTGCAATCGGTGCATGCAAGAGTTACTAAAGTACGCATAAATCCTCCTGTTTATAATCGCTCTCAAAAATGAAAACGACGCAGTAGATAACGCTATCACCTACCATAGTGTACTGTCAACATTCAAATAAGCAATGCGCCAAAATTAAACAAAATTACCAAACCAGTCAAGTACATGTGCAGTATGACCTGCAGTATAGTTCAGCACATTCCTGTACCGCTCAGCGCGAATCCCATTGAAAGCCGTATTCAAACAAATCCGGTGTTCCAAATGGAGCACCGGATGTTAGTTTCACTGTGACAGCTCACTTCTCTATCGAGCGCAAACCCGATGAGTGAAAGCAGTGTGACTAGGCAATAATGGTTGATACACGACCATCGCCTACGGTGTGGCCACCTTCACGAATAGCGAACTTAAGACCTTCCTCCATAGCAATGGGGTGAATGAGCTCGCAAGTTACGGTTACGTGGTCGCCAGGCATAGCCATCTCTACTTTGCCGCCGTTAGCGTCGGTAAGAGCCTCAACGTCACCGGTAACATCGGTGGTGCGGAAGTAGAACTGAGGACGATAACCTGAGAAGAATGGGGTGTGACGGCCGCCTTCTTCTTTAGTAAGAACGTAAATCTCACCAGTGAACTTCTTGTGAGGAGTTACTGAACCAGGTTTGCAGAGAACCTGACCACGCTGGATGTCTTCGCGCTTAATACCACGAAGAAGAATACCTACGTTGTCACCAGCCTCGCAGAAGTCAAGCGTCTTGCGGAACATTTCGATACCGGTTGCAACGGTGGATTGGGTGTCTTTAATACCAACGATTTCAACGGTGTCGTTAAGCTTAAGCTCACCACGCTCAACACGGCCGGTAGCAACAGTACCACGACCAGAAATGGTCATAACGTCTTCTACAGCCATAAGGAATGGTTTCTCGTTGTCACGAGCAGGAGTTGGAATGTAGGAGTCTACGGTGTGCATAAGCTCAACTACAGAGTCAACCCATTTTTGCTCGCCATTAAGAGCACCAAGTGCAGAACCACGGATGATGGGGATATCATCTCCGGGGAAGTCGTACTCGCTCAGAAGGTCGCGAGTTTCCATCTCAACGAGGTCGATAAGCTCATCGTCGTCGACCATGTCGCATTTGTTAAGGAATACGATGATGTAAGGAACACCAACTTGGCGAGCAAGAAGAATGTGCTCACGAGTTTGTGCCATAGGACCATCGGTAGCTGCAATTACGAGGATTGCACCGTCCATCTGAGCAGCACCAGAAATCATGTTCTTAACGTAGTCTGCGTGACCTGGGCAGTCTACGTGTGCATAGTGGCGCTCCCAAGTTTCGTACTCAATGTGAGCAACGTTAATGGTAATACCACGCTGACGCTCTTCAGGAGCTTTGTCGATGTTCTCGAATGCAGTAAAGTCTGCTTTGCAGCCGTCTTGCTCGGAAAGAACCTTAGTGATGGCTGCGGTAAGGGTAGTCTTACCGTGGTCGACGTGACCAATCGTACCAATATTCACATGCGGCTTACTACGATCAAATTTTTCTTTGGCCATTGCCGTCCTCCTTCTTGAAAACAACCTTATCGGCCATCTACAACAACTACATGTTTGTGACCAAACAATATTTCATGCAACGCACAGGCGCGCATTACATTGCTTACTGGTACCGGTGACTGGATTCGAACCAGTGACATCACGGGTATGAGCCGTGTGCTCTAACCAGCTGAGCTACACCGGCATTAAGCCTAATGGAGCCCGCGACCGGATTTGAACCGGTGACCTCTTCGTTACCAACGAAGTGCTCTACCGACTGAGCTACACGGGCAGTGGTGGGGGTACTTGGACTCGAACCAAGGAACCCAGAGGGAGCGGATTTACAGTCCGCCGCAGTTGCCGCTGTGCCATACCCCCAACTGTTACAAGCATCTCAAAAACAAAGACGTAGTGTGACGTGATTTACAGACAACCACGAATTCTACGCTTTTTCGCGTGTAGCGAAGCCACAAAGCACGTAAGGTGTTTACGCGGATTCGTTCTTGAGCGAAAGAGATATTACGACGCATTTTGCTTCTTGTCAATCGTTTCCACCCAGCCGGGCGTATCTCCCTCATATTTCCACCATAATTGCTGGCAGAAGAGCGCATTACGCAGACCTCCGCGCGCGATATGCCGCGCCAAACGCACATAAAAGCAACGCAATTACTGCAAGCGCGCCTGCCTGCGTCTGCATAGGTGTTGTCGCGTCGCTCGTTTGGGGGATTGCCTTTTTTTGGGGCGCCTGCTGTGGTGCCGCGGGCTCGGGCTTAACGGGCTCGGGTGTTGGCTCTGCGAGTGCGGCAGGTGCTGGTGCTGTGGGTTCGGGTGCAGGTGCAGGCTGCTCCGGTGTTGGTGTAGGTTCTGGTGCTGGTGGTTCCGGCGTAGGTTCCGGCACTGGCGGCTCCGGCGTAGGCGTAGGTTCTGGCGTAGGTGCCGGTTCCGGCGTAGGCGTAGGCTCCGGTGCTGGTGGCTCAGGCGTAGGCTTAACGATGGTTGCTGTTGAGCCTTCAACCGTATTGCCTATCTCGTTAGACTCACCAAAGCTTTTGATTGCTGCCTTAAAACGCACGTGGATGGTTTCTTCTGCAGCTCTTAATGTTAGCGGACTTGTGCCGTCTGTTGAGTGCACCTCACTTGGACGCTTATCCGTAACCGTAAGCATATTATTGGTTTCATCAAACGTAGAGTTCATAGCGTTCTTATCGAACGCGTTTAACTCCCCGTTTAATATCTCGACACTATCTGCTAACACGGAAAGTCGCGAATCGATTACATCGGACAACGTAAGTGGACACTCATGTCCTGCCAGATACATAGTTATATTGCCAGACGAAAATTTCCAGCTTAAGTTATAGTCTTTGGGTAGCGTAACCGCAATATCAAATTGAACGGTATCACCCACATGTGCGACAATTTTTTTCTCAAAATCATTCTTACCATCTTGTACAAGCCGCACGCGTTTCTCCAGCCTGGTTTTAAGAGGAAGAGCGACGAATGACTTGTTTTTGGTTCCCATATACCATGATTTGTCTTTTGTCATACCTGGGATAAGTTTTTCTGTTCCCGGCGCATAGTAAAGCGTCTGATCGGTATCTCCTAAGTGCGAGATCTGTAAGTAACCGTCTTTATCAAGACGTACTTTATATATTGTACTCAGATCGTAAGTATCTTGTAATGTTTTGTCAGTCGATGTAAACCTCAAAGTGTATGTGCCTGGCACAATGCCTCGCACATGATATGCATAAGATATAAGGCTGTCTTTGCTGAACTCGAATTTCACGTTCTGAATTTCACCATTTTCGTTTTTTAGCTCTGCATCTAAGCCAGGAACCGATGTTGCTCTAAAGACGTTATCAATAGGCGTGTTATCTTTTAGAGGGGCAACAAACACGGCAAAATCGCGTGCTAGAGTTGCAGTATACGTAGCACTTTCCGAATCATACGCACCGTCAATTGGGTATGCCGCCCCATCCCACGCCAGAGGAGTTGGTTGGTCTTTTTTTACAATTGTGACTGTTATATCTGGGTTATTTTTTGCACACAGGAGAGTTACGTTAAATGTAATAGGCTCGGTTCCTTTTATAACAGGTTGAGAAACCTTTTTTGTGTCAACAACAATTGAATTCGCTTTCGAGACAACTTGAAATGTCGCATTCGCCGCTCCCAGATAAAACGAACGCTTAAGAGTAAATGCCACATTTTTCGTTATCGTTTCAATCTTTTTCACATGCACAATAAAACCGTCGTTCTGCTTTTCAACAGACTGGACAATATACTTGGCGTCGTTGATGGTAACTATTGTACCGACCGCCTTCTGCGATAACTCAATCGAGGCTGTAATCTTACCATCATCGTTTGGTTGCACACCAATCCCAATTTCATTTCCACTTTTGTCTTCAGTAGCTGAAATTGTTGCAGTGTCTTCGATACCATTAAGCGTAATAGGAAAATTCTCAATATCCTTTTTAAGAATAATGTTTGTATTATGCTCGTCAATCAGGGATAACGGCTTCGAAGTATAAAGAGAGTCTTTAAAGGTAAAATCGGCATAATACACGCCTTTTTTATCATCCTTTTTAATAGTAAGCTCTTGAAAATCCCCGAACTCATATTCATCGTTTTCAAGACGATATCTTACTGTTTCACCTTCACGATGGTTTTCTGGTGCTGCTTTGTCAACCTGATAAACAACTTTATATTCATTCAGGTTGTTTTCACGCTGTTTAGAAGACACCAAGTTTTTCTGTGTAAACGAATAGTGTTCAGCTCCCCAACCGTAAAAACCAGGAGTAGAAAGAGAAAGTCCTTTGTATTGTTCTTGCGTAATAATGGTGGCACGAATTTCATACGGTAACGCATCGTCAGCATAAGCAGGTTTACCAGCATAAATACCGCTTGCAAACACAAACAGCACGCTCGCAACCAATAAAACGGCCAGTCGGCGAACAAAAATATAAAGCCCCCCGTAGGGGTTTGCAATGGTATAACCGCTCGTTTGTCTCATAGTAACTCGCGCTCCTTCTGGATATACCAACGCAATGTAATACCGCGTCATTACCTTTGTGCGGCATAACGCATGTATTGTTATAGCACAACAACGCACATTGCGCAGTAGGCAGCACGTGGCAGCAAAAAGAAAAAGCCGAGCGCATGGCTCGGCTTGAATGTGCAATGGAGCTGGCGATAGGGCTCGAACCTACAACAACTGGTTTACAAAACCAGGGCTCTACCATTGAGCTACGCCAGCAGTGCATAATTATAGTAACGGTTTATGCGCGTTTGTGCTAGTACTTTTTTGAAAAATGTGCATATGCTGTAGACGCGTGCCAAAACAGCCCGAAATACTGCGGGTGCGCTATCGACCCAGCATCTCCCACAGCCGCCGGCGCGTGTCCTCGTCGATACGCTGTTCAATAGTCATCTTTGCCGATGTATGTACCTGCTGATATTCATGAACGTCCGCGGCGCGCGCAACTATTTCCTTAAGCAACAGCGTGCTCGAAAGCCGTGTTACAACCGAACCCACCGAGGAGCGAATGGTCCTGTCATTTGTTACAAGCGTAACCTCTCGCCCCTGCTCACGGGCACGGGTAACCAAGCGTTCAATAACGTCGTCCGCGGTTTCGCCCTCGCGAGAAAACACCACGCGCACGCCCGCTACCTGCACCGTTGCAGGAGTTTTAGACTTGTTGCGCGTGCCATCAAACACAACGCAGGCTTCATACGTGCCGTGTGCATACGCCGCAACATCGCTTACCAGCCGCTCTCGTGCCGGATACATCACGTCGGTGTCTTGCGCGCTCGTTACTGTCGCATAGCCGCCCGCAGGAGCGGGCGCACCGGGCGTTGCGCTATACCAATCAGAGGCAAGCAACACATTGTATCCATCTACCACAAGCAGCGGTTTTGCGTTTATCGGCATTGCTAACGCTTCACATTACGATTGAAAAAATTCGTCCGCATTGGCTGGCGCATTATACGCCGCTGATGCATTTTCAGCGGCAGCGGCATCACCCGCTGTACCACCATCACCCGCCATAAGCGCTGTTTCGTTTACGCGCAACCACTCATAGCACATAACCGTTGCTGCCTGGGCAACATTGAGCGACTCAATAACACCGCGCTGCGGCAGCTTGCACTCAAAGTCGCAGCTCTTACGCACCAGTGCCGATATACCCTGTTGCTCAGAGCCCATAACAAGGCACACGTTGCCCGTACAGGGCGACGACCACACCGCCTGTTGGGCATGCTCGGTTGCAGCCATTGCCCAAAAACCGTGGTTTTTAAGCTCCAAAACAGCGCGTGCAACGTTAGCTACCTGCACAATTGGCACGCGCAACACTGCGCCTGCAGATGTTTTGTAGGCACCCACGCCAACCTGCGCCGCACGGGCATTTGCAATAATAACCGCCGTAGCGCCCACAATTTCGGCTGAGCGAACACAGGCGCCTAAGTTGCCTTCATCAACAACATGATCGAGCACCACAACAAGCTGCGGCAACGCCGGCGTTGCGGCTGCACGCTCATCGATTGTGCGCAGCACGTCAGCAAACTCGGCATAGGCAAACGGCTTGGTAACAAGCATAACGCCCTGGTGTGCGCCGTGCGAGCTTGCTGCATCGAGCGCCGCTTTGGGTACATACTCACACGGAATATCACGCGCAATACACGCCTGCTCAAACGCGCGAATGTCCGGCGATTGCACGTCTTTTTGGATGAGCGCGCGCATAAGTGGCATAGCAAGTGAAAGCGCCTCATTGCATGCACGTCTACCCTCAATATAGTGCACCTGTGCCCCGGCACGTGGCTTTCTTACCTGCGGCTTTGTATGTTGCTTGCCGCGGGAAAAAGCACCCGCGCGCGGCTTTCCTGCAAAGCCCGAAGAAAAACCGGAAGACTGCCCATCGCGACTGCGCTCAAAACGTCCATTGCCCCCACGACGTGCGCGTTTGCGAGACGACGCGTTGTTATTTTGCCTGTTTGTTGTGTTATAAGAGCGAGCTTCTCGCCTACCGTTCATGAATGCCACCTTATGCGTTGGTTGTTGGTTGTTTGTTGTTGGTTGGTGCCTATTGACCGTTGCCTATTGCCTATTGACTGTTAGCTGTTGTTAGTTGCGAGCTTTTAACAGCCAAGTGCCACAGTGCCCACTACTCTTTGCGCTTAATACGTGTACCTGCAGCAGTATCTTCCACCACAAGACCAAGCGCCGATATTTTGTCGCGGATTGCATCGGCGCGCGCCCAATCTTTATTGCTGCGAGCCGCTGCACGTGCACTCAACAGCACCGCTTGCGCAGCATCAATGTCATTGCCCTCATAATCGGCAAGCTCACGCGCAACATCAAGCAGTTCAGAAGGCAAATCTTGTTGCACAGGACGAGTAAGTGCGATGCCAAGCACACCGCACAACTCGCAGAGCATGTCGGCCGCGCGCAAAGCAAGAGCAACAGATGGACGTGCTCCCGCCGCATCAAGATACTTATTAGCAGCTGCTACCAGGTTAAATATGGAAGCAAGCGCTCCCGCGGCGTTAAAATCGTCGTCCATTTGCTGAACAAATTCAATTTGTGCTTTGTCGATAGTTCTTCCAAACGCACTGTCAAATTCCAAGGCGGCATCGGCGTCGCCGCCAGCAACAGCCCCAGCAGCACCTGTAGCACCAGCAACAGCATCACTAGCAGCGCAAATGCCAGCGCCTTCGCTATCGTGCTCGGCAGCCCAGCGCAGGTTTTTCACGCAACTTTTAATGCGCGCCAACGTACCTTGTGCACCCTTCAGGCGCTCAAACGAAAAATCAAGCGGCGCACGGTAATGCGTTTGCAGCATAAGCAGGCGCACTTCATCGGCCGAATAGGTGTCAAGCACATCCTTAAGCGTGTAAAAATTGCCCAAACTTTTCGACATCTTTTCGCCGTCAACGCGCAGCATACCGGTATGCATCCAATAGTGCGCTAACGGCTGCGACCAGGCGCACACCGACTGTGCATTTTCGTTTTCGTGATGCGGGAACATAAGATCCTGACCACCACCATGAATGTCGATAGGCGCGTCAAGATAATGGTGAATCATCGCGCAGCACTCGGTGTGCCAACCGGGTCTACCTGCGCCCCAGGGGCTATCCCATGCCGGTTCACCCGGCTTTGCCGCCTTCCAAAGCGCAAAATCAAACGGATCGCGTTTTGCGTCGTTTACCTCTACACGCTCACCTGCACGCAAATCGTCGAGATTACGGCCAGAAACCGTTCCATAGCTAGCGTCAGAACGAACGGAAAAGTACACATCACCATTATCGGCAACATAGGCGCACTTATTGGCGATGAGCGTTTGAATCATAGTTTGCATCGCGTGAATTTCCTGTGTTGCACGCGGACGAATGTCGGGATCCAAAATGTTAAAACGATGCATTTGCTCAATAAACGCGCTCGAATAGGTACGTGCAATTTCGCTTGCTTCAACACCGTTTTCGTTTGCACGGTTAATAATTTTGTCATCAACATCGGTAAGGTTTTGCGCAAACACCACTTCATAGCCCTTGTACTGCAAATAGCGGCGAATGGTGTCAAACGACAAAAACGTGCGCGCGTTGCCAATGTGAATTTGGTCATACACGGTAGGACCACACACGTACATGCGCACCCGCCCTTTTTCGGCAGGTATAAACTCTTCTTTTTTGTGTGTTTGGCTATTGTAAATGAGCATCACAATCCCCCACTTGGCTATCGTCTAGCAGCACGCATGCCCATGCGGCTATACCTTCTTTTTTTCCAACAAACCCCAGGTGCTCGGTAGTAGTTGCTTTAATACCCACGTGATTGGGCGAAACACCAATAACGTGGGCAAGCTTTTCCTGCATCTGTGCACGATAGGGCGATATTTTTGGTATCTCGGCCGCAATTGTACAGTCGCAGTCGAGAATAACAAACCCCTTGGAAGCAAGGAGCTCCACCACCTGCGCTAAGAGCTCACACGAATCGGCGTTCAAAAACGCGGGGTCATCTGGCGGAAACAGTTCACCAATATCGCCTGCCCGTGCAGCGCTGAGCAGCGCATCCATAAGTGCATGAACAGCAACATCGGCATCAGAATGACCCATAAGCCCAACCGGACACGGAATATCAACTCCGCCAATAATGCATTTTCGGTTTGGCGCAAATGCGTGTACATCATACCCATGGCCAATACGCATGTCTACGAGCTCCTTTGCACGCTCAGACGCTCACTCATAAGTGCTTGCGCCATTGCTAAATCCTCGGGAAGCGTAATTTTAATGTTATCGCGTGGCGATTCCACCACATGCACGTAAGCGTTCAAGTGGTTTACCAACGCTAGGTGCTCAACCAGCGACACATCGTCACTACCCGTAAAGCCATCGTCGCTTGCACGCTTGTGAGCTGCAGAAATAATGTCTGTGGCAAACACTTGCGGCGTTTGTGCGCACCAAAACAGGCTCCTATCGGGCGTTGCTACAACGCGCGTGTTATCTACCTGCTTTAATGTATCAGTTACGCGGTGTGCACACAGCGTACCTGCATAGCTAGGATGTTCGCGCAGCGTGGATATAGCTCGCTCGGCATCGCAGCTACGAATAAGCGGGCGTGCACCATCGTGAATAGCAACAAAGGAAATGTGATACTGTGCGCTGTCTATAAACTCCTTATGCGCGCAGCGCAAGGCCGCAGCTACTGTATTTTGGCGCGTATCTTGCGCAAGGCACACCGCAATAGGGCACGCGTGCGTGCTTGCGGCATGTGCAACAGGTGTGATGGGCGCGGGCGTTTCGCCCGTAATGTTTCCCTCAAATTCGCGCTCAATAGCATCAACAAGTGCGCACGTTTCATCATATTTTTCTTGCGAAACCGCAACAACAATGCAAGCAACCGAAGGTGTGTGTGCCATTGCGCGAATAGACCAATATACAACCGGCTTGCCGCAAATGCGTGCATACTGCTTGCCATTGGGATTGCCAAATCGCTTGCCAACACCGCCGGCTGCGATGATTGCGCAGGTATCGGGCTGTGCTGATTGCGGCAAAGACCGCGTTGGTTGCGACGCGCACACGGGAGCTTCTACCTGCGGCATTTCCACGTGCGTCATGCCCGCTTACCCCACATTCTATACAGGCTGTTTGCCAATATCGATGGATTATCAACACCCAGGTTATCCAGGCGTGATGGGTTTTGCTCAATGTCATCAAGCAGTTGCTGAAGTGAACCAAATTCGTCCACGATTTTATCGGCCATACCCTTACGCACAACCGAAACGTTAGACAGCGTGCGCAATCCAAGGGGCACCATAATGGAATCTTCTGTTTTATTTTCAAAACCAAGCAGCTCAGCCACGCGTTTTGCGCTGCGGAGCTTGGTATTTGCCGTGTCGTGCATAACGGCGCGAATACGCGTTGCGTTCTCCTCGCTCGAATCTTTTGCGTAGTCGCGAATAAGCAGCGTGTATTCTTGCGACGCGTTACCAATAAACTCCTCGCGCTGCATTTCAACCGTTCTGCCTTCGCTACCAAGCTGAATAATAATGTCTTCGAGCTGCTCAGACACAGAAATAAGCACCTCAAACAGGTAAATTGTATCAACAATATCGGCAAGGGTTACATAGTCGTCGAGCTCAAGAGTAGTAAGGCGCAAAAGCGAACGATCAAGCTGCGCACGCGTAGATTGCATAGACACCAAAAGCTGATTTACCGAGCTCATAAGTTCGGGCACCGACAAAAGCTGATGGCCGCGACCATTAACGTACAGCGCCACCACCTGACGGCGCTCCGATACCGAAATCACAGTTGCCCGTGTGAGCAGGCTCATACGCGCAGCTGTGCGGTGGCGCATGCCCGTCTCAGACGTGGGCAGCGATGCCGAGGGGTTAAGGTGGTAATTTGCGCGCAGAATTTTGGTAAGGCTTTTATCGATAACAATGGCACCGTCCATTTTTGAAAGCTCAAACAGGCGGTTTGCAGTAAAGGAAATGTCGAGTGTAAAACCATCGTCACCAGCGGCAAGCACGTTTTCGGTATCGCCAATACAAATGAGCGCACCCATGTGACCAGCAAGTATCATGTCAAGTGCGAAACGAAGCGACGTACCTGGCGCCGTTTGGCCAATGGCCACGCGCAAACGTTCAGCCGTGTCGTCTTGAGGTTTTGGGGAGTTCTCTGCTTGCTGCGATTGGTTTGGTGCAGCGCCTGCAACCGTAGCATCAGCTCCAAAGGCTGTAGTTGTATCGACATTGGCAGCAGAAGCGCTGCTAGCAGCGGAATCATCGGCTACACGCGGGGTTTGGGTAACACGTGGAGTTTGGGTAACACGTGGAGTTTCGGCATGTGCAGAAACTTCGGTAGCGTGGGACGCAGGTGCGCAACACGGAGCGGGACACATGGTGGTATCAGCCGCCATATCATACGGCGCAGCATGTAGCGACGCAGCATTAGGCTGTGCGGTGTTGAACTGCGCGTGTTGGTTGTGCGCATGCGAAAGTTCTGCCATAACTGTCCCCTCTATCCACAAATCTAAACGGCAAATCTAAACGTGTTAGGCTCATGCAGCTTCACATGTATACGCGCATCGACACGCTGCATGTAACACCTGCCCGCCTCAAGCGTGTAGCTGATATTATAAGCTATCCTGATTATCACCGTGCACCACAAGCGCACGCTCCTCTTCGCGCGACATGCGTGCCGGCGCGCCAAATTTCGCACCACCAATCGAAGATGCACCATTCCCGTGCGTGAGCGTATCTTCGTTTACACCCTCTTCGCGCAGGCGCGCAAGCTTCTTCAAATCGGCTTTTGTGCGGGTAAACACCAGCTCACCTTCACGATAATCAACATTAATCTTGTCGCCCTTGTTCCACGTATGCGCCAAAAATTCCTCGGAAAGCTTATCTTCAATAAGTCGCTGAATACTTCGACGCAAGGGACGCGCACCATAAATGGGATCGGTGCCCTCTTTTGCAATATAATCGCAGGCAGAAGGCGTAAGTTCAATTTCCATTTCGTGCGGCGCCAGGCGCTTGTTCAAATCGCCAATCATCATGCTTACAATCTTGCGTAGCTCGTCTTTCTTAAGTGCCGAGAACACCACAATCTCGTCAATACGGTTGATAAACTCCGGACGAAATGCGCGTTTTAGCTCGTTTTGCACGCGTGACGTAATTTCGGTGTGCGATAAGCCCGCCTCGTCCTGAGCCGAAAATCCCATCGGCGCCGTTTGTGCAATGTCGCGTGCACCAATGTTTGACGTCATAACAATAACCGTGTTTGCAAAGTCAACCACGCGCCCCTGACCATCGGTAAGGCGGCCTTCTTCGAGGATTTGAAGCAGCACGTTAAACACGTCGGGATGCGCTTTTTCAACCTCGTCAAAAAGCACTACCGAGTAAGGACGGCGGCGTACCGCTTTTGTGAGCTCGCCACCTTCGGTATAGCCAATGTATCCTGGAGGTGCACCAACAAGCTTTGATACCTCGTGTTTTTCCATATATTCGCTCATATCAAAGTTGATAAGCGCATCTTTTGTACCAAACAAAAACTCAGCAAGCGTTTTAGCAAGTTCCGTTTTACCAACGCCCGAAGGTCCCAAAAACATAAAGGAGCCGCCCGGACGGCGCGGGTCTTTGAGTGGCGATCGGCTACGGCGAATGCACGCGCTTACCTTTTTAACCGCTTCGTCCTGACCGACAATATGTTTATGCAGCTCTTCTTCGCAATGTAAAAGCTTTGATGATTCTTCTTCTGTAAGCGAAGACACCGGTACGCCCGAAATGTCCGAAATAACGTCGGCAATCATTTCTTTGGTAACAACCACGCGCGCGGCAGACTTCGTAGCAGCCTGCTTGCGCGCCGCAGCAACTTGAACTGCCCGCTTTTCATCGATGGCACGGGCGGCTTGTGCGAAATCGCTTTCATCAAGCTCGTTATCTGCAAGAGAAGATGCGTCGGTGTTGGAAAGCGCAGCGCCATCCGCACCACCCTCTTCCGCAACACCAGAACGCTTACCTACGCCAAGCAGGCGTTTTTCTTCATCCGTGTGCGCGCCTTGCGCAACACGCGCACGCGCGCCCGCCTCATCGATAACGTCAATTGCCTTATCGGGCAAAAATCTATCTTGAATGTAACGCGACGCTAAACGAACCGCCTCTTCAAGCGCACCTTTTTCGTAGTGTGCGTTGTGGAAGGTTTCGTAGTGGTCTTTTAAGCCTTCAAGAATGCTCAGCGCCTGCGCACAACTCGGCTCCGACACCATTACCGGCTGAAAACGGCGCTCAAGTGCGGCATCTTTTTCGATATGCTTGCGATATTCCTCGGCCGTAGTTGCACCAATCACCTGAATTTCGCTGCGGGCAAGTGGCGGCTTAAGAATAGAGGCAGCATCAATGGAGCCTTCAGCCGAACCCGCGCCAATAATCGTATGAATTTCGTCGATAAACAAAATAATCGTTTCGTTAGCACGCACTTCGCTTACCACGCGTTTTAGACGATCCTCAAATTCGCCACGATATTTTGCGCCTGCCAGCATAGATGAGATGTCAAGCGACCAAATTTCTTTTGATGCCAGCACATCGGGCACATGTTTATCGGCAATGAGCTGCGCCAATCCTTCAACCACAGCAGTTTTACCAACGCCCGGATCGCCCAAGATAAGCGGGTTGTTTTTTTGGCGACGGCTTAAAATTTGCACCATGCGCAAAATTTCTTTGTCGCGCCCAATAACAGGGTCGAGCTTACCTTCACTTGCCTTTTTTACCAGGTTACGCCCATATTTTTTGAGCATTTTCACCCGCGTTTTATGTGTGCCCGAGCTTGCCGGCGCGCCCATCGCAACCTCAACAAGCTTAGACTCGTGAGCTCCTTCAAACGTTGCAACAATTTCGGCATGAATAGCGTTAGCATCGGGGGTGCATAGTGCGTCAAGCGCCTTGGTTCGCACGTTGAATTTTTCGATAAGAATAATAATGCGCGCGCTTGGAGCCTGAAACAGTGCCCGAACAATGTCAAACGTAGTAACAAAGCGGTCGTCACTGCGCGCGTAGGCATAGCTAATGGCACGCCCAAGCATTGCCTTTGCTGAAGGCGTGTAGAGCACGTGTCCACCCGACTCCTCGGGCTGATTGTGTTCCTCAAGGCGTTTTACCTCGGGAAGCGCCGCATCATACGAAAAGCCTGCACGAACAAGCTGCTGCGCGCATGCGCAGCGACCTTCCTTAAGGAAAGCAAGCACGATATGCTCATTGCTTACGTAGAGCCTACCGAGGCCGCGCGCTTCTTGTTGGGCGATATCCAATATGCGCCGTGCTAAAAGAGTAAAGTTTTCAAACATGAGCCAATCTGCTTCCTTTGCGGTATACGTACATGCTGCCCCGTTTGGCGGGCGGGTTTGCGCACGTAGCGTCACCCCGCACCACTGTCAGCACTAAAGCCCTGCTTAAAGCCGTGCAGCAATCGCGTAGAGGTTTTCGTCAGTATCGTCGGGATGTTCTTCGAGCCATGTTGGGTTGTCAGCAAGCCACGCGGCACGGTTAGGGTCGGTTGCCTTGCACGCCGCCAAAATGGCCGCAAGCATCGTTTCAACATCACAATCGTTGTATGTGGCGCCCAGCGTCATCTGATCGCGACCACAACCAGCTGCAAACTTTTTGTTTTTGAACTTTTTCTTAAGGCTTGCAAGCTCCAAATCTTGGCACGATTTCGAGGGGCGAAGGCGCGCACACGCATCAATCAAACCCGACGTTTCGTCGGCAGCAAACAGCACGCGTTCCATTTTAAGCTCCGGCTTTGGCAGATCGGGGTTAAAGTCGGAATTGTGCGTTTGAATACTATGGATGAGCTGCTCAGATACACCACGACCACTCAAAAGGCGCTCGGTGCAAAGCGTGTGATCTTTGTCACCATCACACACCTCCCAGTCCATGTCGTGCAGCATACCTACCTGACCCCAAAAGTCCACGTTTTCAGGGTCGTGTATCTGGGCAAAGTAGCGCATAAGGCGCTCAAGCGTTTCACCATGAATAATGTGAAACTCCTCTTGGTTGTACTGTTTTAGCAGGTCAAATGCCTGCTCACGTGTAAGATTCGAATTAAGTTGAGTGCTCATATTCTCTCCTTTTGCAAGTTCATGTTACAACTTAGGTGTCGTTTAGGTGCCAAGGTGCCAAGGTGCCGTTTCTCAATCAGCGTCACCCCGCACCTGCGCCTACCTGCTCATGCACGCTGCAGCAATCCCAGACTATTGCTGTATCCCAACCTGTTTATCAATATCTTGCTTCGTAATAACTTCAGGCTTCATCTGCGGGAACAGCAACACGTCGCGAATCGATGCCTGATTACAAAACAGCATAATCATGCGGTCGATACCATAGCCAATACCGCCGCACGGTGGCATGCCATATTCAAGGGCGCGCACGTAGTCGTAGTCGTAGCCCATGGCTTCGTCGTCGCCCAAGCCCTTCGCGCGCACTTGGTCGGCAAAACGTTGTGCCTGGTCTACAGGGTCATTAAGCTCGGAAAATGCGTTTGCATACTCATGTCCGCAAATTACCAGCTCAAAGCGGTCGGTAAGGCGCGGATCATCATCTTTACGCTTCGATAAGGGCGAAACTTCTGCCGGGTAATCACACACAAAGGTTGGGTGCACAATCGTTTGCTCGCCTAACTCGTCATAGAGTTCAAACAGCAGCTTTCCCGCTTGCCAATCTTCTTGCCATGCAATTTCGTGCTCGTCGCACAACTTGCGCAGGTGCGCCACGTCGGTGTCCATCGACACGGGCTCGCCTACCACTTCAGAAACAATGTCGGCAAGCGGCAGGCTCCGCCACGTTCCACGCATATCTACCTCGGTGCCTTGGTAGTCGATAACTTCATTACCTTCCGCACAGCCACACACTTCGCGCGCAATACGCTGGAACATATCTTGAGTAAGCTTTTTCATGCCCGCCAAGTCGGAGTATGCGCAATAGGCTTCCATCGAGGTAAATTCGGGGTTGTGGGTAAGATCCATGCCCTCGTTTCTAAACTGACGTCCAATCTCAAACACGCGATCCATGCCACCAACAATAAGGCGCTTCAGTGGCAGCTCCGTTGCAATACGCAGGTAAAAATCACAATCAAGTGCATTAAAATGCGTGGTAAACGGCTTTGCATTCGCACCACCCAAAATTGCGTGCATCATCGGCGTTTCAACCTCAAGGTAGTGCTGCTCTTCCATAAAGCGGCGAATGAGTGAAACAATGCGACTACGCTTTACAAATACGTCGCGTACGTCGGGATTCATAATAAGGTCAACATAACGTTGACGATAACGGATTTCTTTGTCGGCAAGGCCATGGAATTTTTCTGGCAGAGGACGCGTGCTTTTGCTCAGCAAAACAAACGCCGTAACCGCAATGGAAAGCTGGCCTCTGCGCGTACGCACTACACTACCTTCTGCCTGCAAAATATCGCCCAAATCGAGGTAGCTAAGCAGGTTCCAATTTTCTTCGCTCACATTATTGATGCGCAAAAACAGCTGGATAGTGCCCGTTTTGTCTTCGAGCACAATAAAACACACTTTACCTTGCTTGCGAATGGCGCGAATGCGGCCAGCAACACTGTAGGTGTCGCTTGCGCTATCGCCGTCGGCAAGCGTGGCATAGCGCTCCTCCAGCTGTGCGGCAAACGCGTTTACACAACTTGCAATAGGATAGGGGTTTATACCTGCGTCGATAAGAGCTTGGCGGCGTTTGCGGCGGGTGGCAACCTCGTCGTTAATGCTCGCCTGCTCGGCTGCAGGCGCTGTGGGTGTTTGTGGTGCGGGCGTTTGTGCGTTGTGTACTTCAGCCATGAATAGTTCTCCTTGGTAGATACGGTATACGCGGTAGGTGCGCAAGGCATACGCATATGTGCTCAAGCAGGCTCGTTTTTATCTAGCCCGAGGCTAACTCATTTGTAGCCGCCTCATTAGTGCGGTATACACCTGTACGGCATGGCGTGCGTAGACCTTGCTCATTAAATTATATACGCTTGAGCGGACAAAAATAGCAAAACGCGCCCCGTAATGCGAGACGCACACGAGAACGCGGTTAATTACAGACAGTTTGCAGCAAACTTGCAGTAGACACGGCGTACACATGCATCAAACTTGCAACAAACGCAGTGTGGACACGTAAAATGCACGAGTCCATAACAGGATGCACATAATGTGCGCAACCACAAACATGCAGGTAAACGTGCTAGCGAGTGATTTCTGTAATGGTGTAGTGCATTGTTTTCCCAGCTGGGGTGGCAAATTCAATTGAATCGCCCACTGCATGACCAATAAGCTCTGCGCCCGCCGGCGATTCATTAGAGATTTTGTGTGCAAGCGAATCGGTTTCGGTGGTACCAACAATAGTAAACGTATTCGTTTTACCTTTGTCGTCGATAAGCTTCACTTTTGTACCAATAGACACCGTAAGCTCACCCGCCATGTGCTCAACAACTTTTGCCGTTGCCAAAATTTGGCGGATTTCGTTAATGCGCGACTCGTTTTGCGATTGCTCTTCTTTTGCCGCATCGTATTCCGAGTTTTCAGAAAGGTCGCCAAAACCACGAGCTTCTTTTAGGCGCTCAACGATTTCCTCGTGCTTTTCGCCTTCGCGCCAAGTGAGCTCGTCTACAAGTTTTTGACGTCCTTCAGAAGTAAGGATGAGTTCTTTTTTGTCCATAGGTGTCCTTTAACTGGGTAAATGTTCGCGTTGCTGGTAGGTGCTGTTAGTCGATGATAGCCGCTGGAAGCGTTTGCCGATAGCCGCTACTACTCGTTGTCCTTGTCGGATTTCTCCTCATCAACAACAACATCTTCAGCGTCTTTTTCCTTTGCAGCAGAGCTTGTAGGCTTCTTTTTTGTTGCCTCTTCTTCTGCCGAATCAAGACCCTCACGCACGCTTTTTACCGTTTTACCAAGCGCGCTGCCGAGTTTTGGAAGGTTTTTTGGCCCAAAAATAAGCAACACAACAACAACAACAATTATGAGTTCAAATGGTCCCATACCAAGAAACATAGCAGCCTCCAAAGTTCCGTACACATGGCGTACAATACCATGTTAGGATTCATTGCGCAAAAGATTATTGCGCAAGTTCGATTGCACAGTTAGTATAAACGAGTTACGTGCTCATTTACAGACTTAATTTTAGCAAAGCATACAAACGAGGAGATTTTTGCCAATAATGCACAATATACTTACATTTTTACAATCGTGGGCGATGATTGCCACGTGGACAAGCGTTGTCGTGGTGGTTGTGTCGCTTGTTGTATTAGCCGTGGTTGTGCGTCTTAAAGGTGCGCATTTTTATTGGAAAACAATGTTTGGGCCGGCACTTATTTTTGATAGCACCGACGACGACAACAACGCCATTCGTCTGCTTAATGTTGGCAATAAGTTTCAGTCGGTGTGTTATGTTTCGCCTGATAAACGCTGGGATCTTGCCTGTATTTATCACCAGTATATGGAGCAGCTCATAGAGCTTGTTGCGTGCAAGCAGGGTGCTG
This sequence comes from Atopobium massiliense, assembly GCA_900343135.1. Lineage (GTDB taxonomy): Bacteria > Actinomycetota > Coriobacteriia > Coriobacteriales > Atopobiaceae > Fannyhessea > Fannyhessea massiliensis. The sequence goes on from OPYK01000008.1 coordinate 75,608, forward strand.
CGGGTGCTGAGCTTGCGGGCGCGGGTGCTGGCGCAGGTGCAGATGCTGGTGCGGCGGACGCGACCGATGCGGGCGGTAGTGCATCACCGTTTGCCAACACAAACGCTCAGCTTGCCGACTGGCGCGGACATGTACTCGTTATTGGTGGCGGCGGGTTTTCTCTACCAAAATGGCTGCTGGCGCATTGTCCGCATGCCCAGGTAACGTGCGTTGAAATTGACCCGCGAATTATTGAGCTTGCGCGGGAACATTTTTTTGTGGATGAGGCGTGCGGGCAATTTTGTGCCACAGGCGAGCAGCGATTACACGTTGTGTGTGATGACGGGTGGAAATACCTGCAGAAATGTGCTTCTGAGGGGACAAAGTTTGACGTTATTGTTAACGATGCATTTGGTGGCGCGCGGCCGCTTATTGCACTTAATACTCACGACGGCGCACAAGTACTTGCTGCATGTTTAACGCCAAATGGTGTATATTTAGCAAACTGCATTGCGGCGCTTGAGGGCGCGCACAGAAAGCCCCTGGATGCTGCGCTTGATGGGTGCAATCCCGTATTTTCGCATGTATATGTTATTGGTGAGGACGACGATGAGCCGCGCGTCATTGCAAATAACGTACTTATTGCGTCGCAGGTGCACTATCCGCTGGCTCCTGCATATTGCATAAAAGAGGATGATGATGCAAATTAGCACCAGGGTACGTGCGTGCAACGGTACGTGAGGGGCTCTACCTGCGTCGATGGCGAAAAAACTCCTGAAGCAGCTCTACCGCTTCGCCCTGCAACACACCTGTTGTAACCATAAATTTGTGGTTTAGCCTAAAATCATTGCTCACATTGTAAAGCGTACCCACCGCGCCTGCTTTGGGGTCGCTAGCTGCATAAACGCAGCGATCGATGCGCGCGTTGAGCATGAGGCCCGCGCACATAAGGCACGGCTCAAGCGTAACGTATACCGTGCAGCCAAAAAGTCGCCAGCGCTGAAGCGTTTCGGCCGCGTGTTGCATTGCCAAAAACTCTGCGTGACCTGCAGGATTAGTGCTTTCCTCGCGTGTGTTGTGCGCGCGGGCTATGATTGCGCCGTTGTAAACAATAACCGCGCCGATGGGCACCTCGTGTTCCGCAGCCGCGGCGCGCGCCTCGGCTAATGCTGCGCGCATAAACGCCTCGTCAGCCTCTGTAGCTGGAGTTATGTTGTCTTGCATGTAAGAGGTGTGTGACATGTGAGTCTTTCGGTTGTGGTGCTATTTAATAGTTGACGTGTAAATTTGCGCGTGACGGCGATGAAACCGTGCTTTAATTCGTGTGTACGTTTTACTCGTCAAGAGCTTAACACAAAAACGACGTGCGCAAAAGCTGTGGTGTGCTTGCGCGTGCGCCCAAAATGATATATCATGATGCAGTGCTTTTGTCGGAGGGGTGGCAGAGTGGTCGAATGCGGCGGTCTTGAAAACCGTTGAGCGGCAACCCCGTTCCGAGGGTTCGAATCCCTCCCCCTCCGCCATGTTTATGCCCTGTTAAGGCACGTAAATCTCTTATACCATACAATTTATTCTGATAAATACAAGCGCAAAGACTTTTCTGCAAAAACTATTGATCGATATTAGAAAAATACCCCACTTTGACACGCGTTTTGAACCAAAAAATTGTCCTTCGAGGCACATGTGCCGGCTGAGCAAAAAAACCGCAGCGCTTCTGCCTGCGCAAACGGAAAACGCAACTTTTTGCGATGAGCCGCAGCGCGCCTGAACGCCGCCGAAACGCGTGTCAAAGTGGGGTAATTTTCTAATATCAGTAAAAAACTTTTGTAAAAGCGCGCCGCAGCAGTCACATGCTCCCCACAAAAAGAGCTATAGGACAAAAAGTGTGTAAATAAGTTATTCTGTTGTATAAGGATAAGGATCGCTGTGATGTAGTTCTGACCACACCACAGCGTTTCCATATGTATCGGGGTATATGCTTTCTCGTCTTTGAG
>OPYK01000007.1 GCA_900343135.1 Atopobium massiliense
CTCAAAGACGAGAAAGCATATACCCCGATACATATGGAAACGCTGTGGTGTGGTCAGAACTACATCACAGCGATCCTTATCCTTATACAACAGAATAACTTATTTACACACTTTTTGTCCTATAGCTCTAAAAAGAACATTATTAGATTGATAAGGAGGAAAATATGAAAACATTAGTAAAAAAGACGATGGGTCTATTGATGGCAACATTAGTAGCATTTGGTGTAATGGCCGGAACTACGCAAGCGTTTGCGGCTGAAGGACAACTTGTATATAAAGTTGATAGTCAATTAAACGTAAGCGGATCCTTTTTCTTAAAGAAAATTACAGGAACCGTTGATGTGAGTAAGACTGTAACTGCATCTCCCGTCACGCCAATTGAAGGGCAAAAAGACTCTTATACAGGTACTATAAGCGCAAGCGTGGAAGCTGCTGACCTTTTTGAAGGAGCCTACAAAGTATATGAGAAAGAAATAAAAGGACAAGGTTTTGGACCTTGGAAATTTGAAAATATAATCATGTCTAGTGAAGGTGAAAAGTTCCCTATTGCTCAGTATACGGTAAAATTCCCTTCTAACTTCCACGTTGATAAGACGGGAATTAAAGCTACGGAAAATTCATCTGCTATCAGTGGCATTGAGGCTGAATATGTAGAAAAGGATAATTCAGTTGTTATCACCATTCAATTAGGAAATTGGAATGATTATCAAGAATTCTTTAAGCTTGTAGAAAGTGAACGTAATCAAACTGGGCACGAAATTAACGTAAATATCCCATATACCGTAGAAGGAAAAGAAGAATTACTTGGAACTATAACTGGTTCAGGAATTTGTCAATTATACAAATTTGGCAATCACCCAGTTAGTGATCCAATCGTTAACATCACCTCCCCATTAAAGTCACTTGAAATCAAGAGACCGTAGGAGGCTTTGTATGAAATTACTAAAAAATATGGCTGTAACGATAGTATCAGCCACATTGATTGCATCAACAGCATTTGTGTCACCAGTGTTTGCTGCGGATAAGAGCGAACCGCTTCCATATTTAATTAAGGATTTGTTGGCTGCTCCGTCTGAATATTTGACCGATAGTGCACTAAAGAATACGTATTGGGTTGATGTGGAAAAGAAAGAGATAACCGATGGTTTTACAGGGAAAACTTATTATGGGGTATTCCCTAAGTATTTAACCTCTCCAAGTAAAACAGCGATTGCTGATTTTCCATTTAACTCTTTAGACGGCATGACTAGTACTCCAAATGCGGGGATAGTGAATAGCTCTAATACGTATTGGTTCTTGCCTGGGATGAATTTTGAAGAAAGATATGGTTATCTCGCAGGGCAAGATACGGCAGAAGGAGATACAAAACCAGGACAACATCCTACAAGCCCTATCGAAAAGCGTGTCAACCCATTTGGCTTTGGGAAAAATGATTTATTAACTCAAGATGAAATTAAAAATCCAGTTGATAAACTTAAAGTATACGGTGATCTAAAGCTCAAGGATGCAACGGATTCCAAAGCGGTTGGTGAACTACAGCCTGGGGATCAACTGAATCTTGATTTTTCAGTTAGTATCCCATGGTTTAAGCGTTATCTCAATGGTTGGACGCTAAACTATACAAGAGTTGGTGGTATGAATGACTCTGATGTTGAGAAATTCCACAATAGCTACGGTAAGGTTGATGCAGGATTTGCTTTTACGTTAGATATTCCAGATGGTGTAGAAGTAGCTAAGGATGTGTCTGCTAAAGTTAGTGGGCTTCAGGGGTTTTCAGCTAATGTAACCAAGACAACTAATGGTAAAACACTCATTGTTACATTGAAGAAAGATAATCCTGGAACAACTCAGAAATGGCAAGACATTATTAAAGAAGTTAAAAATGTAGATACCAGCAATATCGTGATTTCAGTAACTGGTCTATCTGTGAAAAAGACAGCTACTGAAGGTACAAAATATAGAATTCGTGGAACGGTATCCGGTTTCTATGATTTCGCCAATTCTTCCACAGAGAATTTTGTGAAAGCAACCACTGCAAGAGATAATAACTGTGCTAATCGCAATTATTTCTTTTTTGCAGCTGAACAGGATTCTAAAGGGTTAGATGCGAACGGAGAAGAAAATAAGTCTAAACAAATCTCTTATTCCTTCCAAGTGAAGAAGCCTGCTCAAAGCACGGTTACATTCAAGGACGGCGATAAGACGCATGCAACAGTAAAGGTAGAAACTGGTATGGCTATTGATACTGATGCGTTGCCTAATGAGTCTATGCCTGCTAATCCAACGAAGGCTGGTTGTACCTTCAAGGAATGGAATACAAAGGAAAACGGTAAGGGTGAGACGTTTACTGGAGCAAGCAAAGTTAATAGCGATATGACTGTGTATGCTATTTACACGAAAGATTCTGTGCCGACACCGGATCCGATTCCGAATCCTCCGGCACCAAATCCGGATCCAACTCCAAACCCACCTACACCGACACCGGATCCAGTGCCTAATCCACCGACTCCGGAACTTAAACCAAATCCTCAGACACCAGCTCCTCAGCCGCAGCCTGAAAAGCATATTGGCATGATTCCTAAGACGGGTGAATCAGCATCATTTGCAGGATTGCTTGCAGCTATAGGTTTCTCGATTGCTGGACTTGCAATTCTTCGTAAGAAGAAAATGATGGAAGAAAACAATAAGTAAGCACGCTTGTTTTAAGTAACGAGCATTGCTTATTAGAAGATGGCTCTAGCGATATGTTAGAGCCATGTTTTTTTAATGTTTCAAAGCTAAAACGTTATATTAAATAGGCAGCATAATAAGACAAAACAATATAGCATATCGGCTAGCTGCGGACGTGCTCTTTGCTGTTAAAGGGCTTATTTGTCACATATAATTAAGATAATGGATTTTTTACTTAGTTATTAGTAAAACAAAGGGGTGATTTTATGAAAGCTTATAGCAGCAAAGAAGAACTGAAATCAGAGATAAAGAAAACTTTCGAGAAGTACATTTCTGAATTTGATGTGATTCCAGAGATATTAAAAGATAAGCGTGTGGATGAAGTCGATCGCACTCCAGCAGAAAATCTTGCCTATCAAGTCGGCTGGACGACCTTGCTTCTGCAATGGGAACAAGAGGAGCAAAATGGGCGGAAGGTAGATACTCCGTCTGATCAATTTAAGTGGAATCAACTGGGTGAACTATACCAGTGGTTTACTGATACCTATGCTCACTTGTCGTTAGAAGAATTAAAAGCGAGACTAAAAGAAAATATTACGTCAATCTACATGATGATTGATTCCTTAAGTGAGGCGGAATTGTTCAAGCCACATATGAGGGTCTGGGCGGATGAAGCGACCAAAACAGCAGTATGGGAAGTGTATAAGTTTATTCACGTGAATACCGTTGCACCTTTTGGAACATTCAGAACCAAGATCAGGAAATGGAAAAAGGTGGCAATGTAGGAAAGGAATCAGCATAAAAATTAGGTCCCCAACGTGGATAGTCAGTATGGTTAAGGCGGTATCAATACCGTCTTTTTTGATGGATAAAATAAGGTTTCAGAGTTCAAAGTTAAAGTTTCAGAGTATAGATCAATAGTTTCAGAGTTCAAGGGCAAGGTTTCATTGTATCCAACACGTAATGAAAATAGATATGACTTTACAGAAAATGATACAAAGTTTGGTGGTTGTTGCTTAAAAGAACACTGTAAATAAGGGCTTATTGTAGGCTGACTAAGCAGAAGAACGTGAATGAAAGTCCGGCGTGAACTTACGCTAGACTTTTTCTTTTTTAGGTATATGTTCTTGATTTAGTGAGTATGTATTATAGCTAGTTTAATAGAACTTATGCATGAGAATGTACTATGTTTTAGATTTAGTACGGTAGTTTTGATGCTAAGAAAACAATAGGAATTCATATGCGTTGCTTAAAAGTTAGGTTGATTTTAGTCTAAAATTAGGCTAAAATTAACCTAGTAAAGGAGAAGACTATGACAGAAGAATTTATATATTTAGACACATATGTTTTACAGCAAGATATGAGAATAAGACTACCTAAGACGATTTTATCAAACTTAAATATCGAAAAAGGAAAGACAAAATTTGATATCTACTTAGATTCTAATAGTAAATGTCTAGTGCTAAAAGTGAATGGTAAGGAGTCAACTAAGTGAAACCGATAAAAGCAGTCTCTCTTTTTAGTGGTGCTGGCGGAATGGATGTTGGATTTGAAAATGCTGGTGTATCTGTAGTTTTTGCCAATGAACTTGTAAAAGAAGCAAGTGAAACATACCGCATCAACCACCCTGAAACAAAATTAGTGAATGACGATATAAATAATATAATGGATTGTTTCACTCAATATTATGGTGTAGATCTCGTATTCGGCGGTCCTCCATGTCAAGGATTTTCTGTTGCTGGTAAAATGAATCCAGACGACGATCGAAGCAAGTTGATTTTCAGTTTCCTTAAAGTTGTTAGTATTGTACAGCCTCGAATGTTTATCATGGAGAATGTCAAGGCGTTGGGCAAATTAGAAAAATGGAAGTCTGTTAGAGAGAGATTTTTAGATGAAGCAAGATCCATCGGATATAATTGTGAAATATATTTATTGAATGCAACTGAGTATGGCGTACCACAAAAAAGAGAACGGGTGTTTTTTATAGGTTTGAAGGGTTGTGATGATAAAACTTTTGGTGCTACTATGCACCAACTTTTGCATAGTCAGATAAATGCTGCTCCATGCGTTAGAGAAGTGTTAAAAGATTTAGGAAGGGCGGGTACCGAACGTAATCCAAATACCTGTACAGCTAAAATTACATTTGCAACAAATCCAATTATGAGAAAATCTCCATACGCTGGAATGTATTTTAATGGACAAGGAAGACCAATAAATGTTGATGAGTATGCTAATACGCTACCCGCATCTATGGGCGGTAATAAGACTCCATTTGTTGATGAAGAGTACTTGTATGGAAATGCAAATCAGGATTGGGTAACACAATATCACAAATCTCTAGAAAACAGCAGTACTAAACCAAAGTTTCAGGAAGCACCTAAGCGGTTACGGCGTATCACGATAAAGGAAGCAGCAAAGATACAGACTTTTCCTGACGATTACATTTTTTGTGGAAATAAGGGACGTATATACACTCAAATAGGGAATGCGGTACCTTGTAAGCTAGCCGAAGCAGTTGCTAAAGCAGTCATGCAGTATTTAGATGGGAAAAAATAAAAAAGAAGAACTTTTTAGGTTCTTCTTTTTTATTTTATAAATATCTATTTGTGTAGCTCCTGCCACTCCTTCTTCACTGATTCAGCAGTATTTATATCTGAAATATATAAATTTAAATCATAATAAAAATTACTTCTAGCTTTTGGTGTCATTCGCTGTAAAGTATCTGCAACCCATTCGTAAATATTCCAATAATAGTAAGTTATATCTTGATAGCTATAACTTCCCATAAAAAGATGGAAATCGCTTTTAATCATTTCTTTTGGACAATCTTCAGTGCGACAAATAACTATTATTTCGTTGACACTATCCTCGGTATTTTCATTATAAATTTGAACGCAGTCATATGAATCTCTAATACGAGCCAAATCAAAGGGTTTTACCGTTATTTCATAAACTTTATAGATTGTTCCATCTGTAGATTCTTCGTTAACGTCACCAGGTTTCTTGCTGGTGGTACTTGTTACAGATGCTCTGTCTTCTTCGCCTGTTACAACCACATTTGTGCACATGGACCTGTGGTAACTTTTCAGGAGTAAAGCCGAAATTTTCTGTGGTGTGTTTCCAGAGTCTGGTACTTTTGCAATAAGGTCGCAGCACAGTTTGCTTAAGTGTATAGGATCAGATGATGGATTGATGGTAATGCTAAGTGTTTCTAGCCGCTTAGATTCATCAATTAGTTTTCTTAGTAGCGAAATAGCAAGCTTATCGATTCTCGCTCTATCTTTTTCAATATAATTAATCAAATTAACTACTTCCTGAGCAACAGCTGACGGTCTACGTTGTGCTGCCCAAGTAACATCAAGACCAACAGTTGCTTTGGCAACATTCAATGGCCCGGATTTCCTATGCGGTATTTCTTTTCTTATTAGAAACTCTTTTATGGGTCCTTCATATATCGCACGTGGATTACAATCGTATAAACTGGTTGAGGCTCTAAAATTTGCATCTAGTTTCATACCTATTATCACAACCAGAAGGATTTCTCTGAACCCCCATGCGGTAGTTGAAAAAAGCATATCTAAGGATTTTTTATAATCCGTTTCATCTATCACATAATCATTACTAACAGCATTAGCATAAAAGTCATTTAGTATGTTTATTATTTTTGAATTTCTTTCGTCAGTACTACTCATAGACTCCTCCTTATATTGAGTGAATGAAAAGTTTTTAGTTGCACATAATTATTCCTTTACGATTTCAGCAATATCACTGATGTCACAATCTAAAACACCACATATTTTTACTAGTATTTCAGTAGTTACGTTTCCGCCATTGTTAAGTTTTGCCATGGAAGAGGAGCTTATTTTTGCCTCTTCACGGAGTTTGGATTTAGTCCAACCCTTGTCGATTAGTAATTTCCATAATTTGTTATAACTAAATTTCATTTTTATCACCTTTAATTTCTCTGTTCCAAGATTGTCCATATAGCTCGCCTCCACCACTGTATAGTTGAAGGACTTTGTTGTCTTGTAGAATTTCATATGTTTCGTTACTGTAGGAGCTTTGCTTATCAAATGCAATGAAGATTTGTTTATTCAAATTTGCCGTATCTTTGTATATTTTCATAATTCCGTCAATACCCTCGTCGTCAATATTCTTAAAGAATAATGAGTCATGCACCAAAGCAGGTAATGCCGAAGTGTAAAGTATAGCAAGGTCTAGTAGGATTAAACCTTTGAAGTTTGTACCAGTCCCAGTATCTTTTGGAGTGAAGAATCTATAACTGTTATAGTTTTTAAGTTCTATCTTTGGTGAGTTGCGTTTTTCAACATATAACCTATCGTTAAATTCATGCATCCTTGTATTGAGGTTGTATTCTATTTCAGAAAGTATATGTTCGACATTTTTCTCTAAGTTTTGTGTAGCTGATTGCTTTGCCTCTTGTAGTTGTGTTTCTTCAAGATAGGCTTTGTTTTGTTCTTCTAGGGCTTCTATTTTTTTGTTAAGCTCAGAGTGTTTGTCAAGAAAATCTTTAGAAATAGAGTTAGTAATATTTAATTCTGACATTTGTCGTTCTACTTGTTCTATAGAATCTTTTATTTCAGCAGTCTTTGTATCAAGTGATTCTTTTTCTGATTTGAACTGATCTTCTAAGATGGCTGAAAGTTTTTTATGGAACTGCTCGATTTCATAAATTTTCTTTAAGTTGATATCAGGGAAAAACTCGGCTAACGATTCAATGTCAGCTTCTGTCGGTAATAATCCAAACTCTATACTGATTTCTAATAGTTTAGATTGTCGTTGAAGTCGTTCAAGTTGGGTGTCTAAACTTAATTTGTTAGCTTTCAAATTTTCTCGAGCTTTATTGCTTTCGATTTCTTCACTGCTTGCATTTACCTCATAATTAAGTGTTAACGCATTAAGTTCAGCCCGTAGATTGGAAAGGATTTTAATGTTTTCTTCGTACTGTGTTTTGCCACCAACCAGATTGGAGATGAAACTATATTTTCTAGCGTTTTTAAATGTTTTGAGCTTGTCTATTTGTACGTCTAATTGATTGTGATATGGTTCTATATCTTTGTAGAAATCAAATAAGCTCATGAGAATTTTGATGGATTCTTTTGTTGGTTGATTTCTATATCCTTGCAGAGGATAATTTTCATCGTGATTATTCTTTCCATAGATTCTAAAAAATGTACTGGTTAATTGTCTAAAGGAAAGATTGGTTTTATTGCTGACGTATTTTTCTTTCAACCACTCGATGAATTCTTTTCTGGACAGTGTTTTGTCTGTGGTTTTATATTTTTCATTACATACAGTAATCGTATCTGCATCAGCTGTGCTTCTACTAAAAAAGTATTTCTTGTCAAACTTGAAACAAAAATATATAACGTGGTTGCCCACATATTTCACGCCATCGCTATCAAGGTAGGAGTTGCCGCCGAAAGCAAAATCTATTGCTAATAGAGCAGATGATTTGCCTATTGAGTTGGATCCTGTTTGTGTTCCTTGAATAACATTAAGCCCGTTTTTTAATTGAATGATTGGTCTAATATTGTTATTTTCTTTAAAGGCAGGAGAATAAATTTCTATAAGCATAGTTTCACCTCACCCTCATCTGTCATATCAATTGCATTAAGAGCGTAAAGACAGTCCATAACGGATAAAAAGTCTGTAGGTTCGTCTAAATAGTTCAAAGTAGATTGAAAAATATCTTTTACATTCGTTTTTCCGCTTTTTATTATTTTTAGCACTACTGGTAGTGTTGCCAGAGTGCTTTTTTCATATGGGTATAGCTTATTTGGTAATTGCATCGAACACCTCGCACTTCTGCACAAAGTAGCTCACAACGATTTGACAATAAATCAATTGCTGAAGAGTTAGTTTATGCAGTTTCTCAGAAATTTCTTCAAAAATCTCCATGTCGCTCCGTTTGGCTTTTTTAAGCTTTTTATAAATGGATCGCATTTGAGCTTGTAAGTCTTCATAATCGATAACATTACTTTTATCTAAGTTAATAAGGATTTCTTGGACTTTCACGAAGTAACTAGTAACTTGTTGTTTTACTGTTAGGTAAAGATGGAAATCTTTGTTAGGATCTATTTTTTCCTTTAATTCTTTTGGATCTAGAGAAGAGCCAAATAAATCTTTTTGATTAAGTTTAGTAATTTTGTAAATAACGTCTGTAAGTCCTTTTTCCAGCTGTGAGGAACTAAGTAAGCCTATGTTTGCCATGTGGTTAGCTAGGGCTTTTTTTCTTTTGAACAAAAGGCTTGTAACTTTTTTCCTATTGTCCATCTGGTATACAGCAAAACATTGAGGGCAAAGAGCTATAAGATTATCAATAGTTGGCTCCTTAGTCTTATCAATGCGACTTATTTCATAGACTTCTGAAACATTGGAATCATTAGAAAGTACGAGTGGTTTGGAACAACCGTTCATTACACAATGGTTTTCACATTCTTGCAATAAATATTTTCCGTATCTGGTTTTTAAATCAGAAGAGGATTGTAGTTGCTTTTTCTTTTCCAATACATCAGGTGCGATTATTCCTGCTGTTTCTCTAATAATATTGACGAATATATCAGCAAGTTTTTCAGCAACATTAGCAGTAGTAACATTCGGATCATACGGACGTAAATCTTGAGCTAATAATTTCAAAACTTCTGAAGGTCTTGAGTTCAGGCTTTCTATAAAAATTTCAGGGGTAAGCCTATAGCAAATTGCTCGAGCAACTTTTTTTGAAATACCTCTTTTAGCAAAATTACGATATGTATTCGTGCTTACGGATTCAGAGGGATCTTTTTTTGTGCCCCATTCACCTTCAGGCACGCTTGTAATCATGACAATTAAATCTTTCACAAATTGAGGAACATCATAATCGTCACTGATACGTTTGTATAGCATTGCACAAAACATTTTAAAGTCCAAAGATACCCCTCCTTTCTTTTTGAACCACATTGAACCACATTGATCCAAACAAGAACCAAATAAAAAATCCGATTTAATACAATCAAATCATCAAAGAAACAACTTTGCTGATGTGTAAATTATATCACGCAAAGATACCTTTGAGCAAAGCAAAAGTTCGATAAAAGGACGGTAGCTTTGCAAAGAGGCATCAGCCTCAACCTCTATGCGGAAATATCCCTTAGCTAAGGATTATTCGGAGTCCGCATAGAACAACTAAATAAGTACAGCAGTCTTACCGAATAAGGCAGCTGCAAGTCAAGATGAAGGAATTCTTCATTCTAGCTTGTGGTGTTTTGTCATGCCTTATTTGAGCTGAATTCAAGAAATTCCTTCATCGGAAATCAGATGGAGGATTTTTTATGAAAATTCGAGTTCGTTGTGACAAGCATTTTACAACATTCGACCTCAAGCTTGATGAGGTTAAAGGGTGGCTTAATATCGACCTTCTTCCCGATGAAAGCGAAGAAGAGTTTGAGAAGAGAGCACAAGAAAAGGTAGATGCTGAGTTTAACCGTCCCGAGTATAACTCTCTGCATAAATATGAGAGGCATAAAGGTTTTACTAGACCTTACAGCGGTGAAGACGGTGAGGAAACTGATGATTATGAGTCTTGCATGAGTGATGTTAGAGACTCTGGCATCTTTTTCAAAACAGTAAATCAGATTAAAGCTTCAGAAGAATATAGGGCAGTTGAGTCATTTGTTTACTCGATTTTAAAGCCGGATGTGGCGGATCTTTTTATGGCTGTCCGTATTAGGAATATGGCGATTAACGAAAAAGCTGCATCCATGATTAGCTGTGATGCTTTTGAAACAGAGGCTGATTATAAAAAAGCCGTGGATCGCTTGGCTAACAACATTACACAGAAACTTAAGCGGGCTGAGAAAAAATTAGTAAAGAATTTCAAAAAAGCGTCAGATTTTGGCATCCGCCGTGGCTACTTCATAGGAGGAACCAGTTCCAGTTCCTCCAATAAAAATTAGGAGGTAGCTACTATGAAAGAGCTAATCAAAATCAGTTATAACAATGAACGTCCGACTGTAGATGGCCGTGTTTTGCATCAAGCACTTAATATCGGAACACCTTATGATAAGTGGTTTCCAAGAATGTGTGATTACGGTTTTGTTGAGGATAAGGACTTTTCGACATTTTTGTCGGAAAGTACTGGTGGAAGACCTGCAACCAATCATCAGCTTACTATTGATATGGCAAAACAGCTATGTATGATTCAGCGTACAGAACTTGGCAGAAAATTCAGAGAGTACTTTATTTCTGTTGAAGAGAAGTGGAACTCGCCTGATGCGGTAATGGCACGTGCGTTGCAAATAGCCAATAGGAAATTGAGTCTGCTTGAATCGCAAAATCTGAAACTTACCAATACTGTAGCTTTGCAAACACAGCAGATAGCTGAGCTTAAACCGAAAGCCAGCTATTACGATGTTGTGCTTAAATGCAAAGACATAATCTCCATGCGTGTGATTGCAAAAGATTATGGTAAATCGGCACAGTGGATGAACAACTATTTACATGAACTTGGTGTCCAATTTAAGCAATCTGATACTTGGCTTTTATATCAAAAATATGCTGAGAAAGGCTATACCAGCACAAAAACGCATGCTTATGAAGACGCTAAGGGTATTACTCATTCAAAGGTTCACACTTATTGGACTCAGAAAGGCAGGCTTTTCATCTATCACCTCATGACACAACACGGGATCTACCCGTTGATTGAACAGGAGGCTAAAGATGAGTAAGTCTTATAAAAAACATTTAGAAACAACACCGAACTTTAAGCCTATCGTCTACATTTGTGCTCCCTACCGTGGAGATAAAGAAAGAAACGTGAACCACGCTATTCAGTGTGCGGCTTACGCGTATTCACGCGGAGCAATCCCCATCACTCCACACCTGCTTTTCCCATTCATGGATGATGAGAATCAAAAGCATAGAGGGGATGCGATGTTTATGGACATTATCCTCTTAGGCAAATGCAACGAACTATGGGTGTTCGGAGAAAAAATCACAGGCGGCATGCAAGTAGAAATCAATCTTGCAGAAAAACGCAGGCAGCCGATTAAGTATTTTACGGATAAGGATTTAGGGGGTGAATGTTGATGCGTAGTTTAGCTATCGCTTACGGTAACAACAGGCAGGCAAAGACATGGGTTAATAAGACCATCACCTATGATGAGCTGAAAGACCGTCTTAAAGTTACAATTCGCACCTCAGAGTCAGCGGAAGAGTATGCAAAAATGAAAAAAGCAGACCGTGATCTTGCAAAAGACCACGGTGGTTTCGTTGCAGGAGCGTTGGCTTATGGTAGACGAAAAGTCGACAGTGTTGAGTTCCGATCCATGCTTGCCTTAGACGGGGATCATGTTGCTAAAGACTTTATCGCACTCTACGAGAGTGTTGCGCCTTACACATCTTTTCTGTACACGACACACAGCCACACGCCTGATAATCCGAGGGTGAGAATTGTTTTTCCTTTAACAAGGAATGTAACACCTGACGAGTTTGTAGCAGCATCAAGGTATTTAGCTGACATGCTGGGTATTGACCAGTTTGATGAATGCTCTTACTTGCCTAACCAGCTCATGTACTGGCCGTCCACGCCACGAAACGGCGTGTACGAGTATAAAGAGGTTGAAAAAGACTGGCTTAATCCCGATGATATTTTATCCGCTCACCCAGAGTGGGTGGATCCAACCAGGCTTCCGACCTCATCTCGTGAGAGTAAAGCGAACCAGGTGCAAAAGCAGAAAGTGCAAGATCCACTCGCGAAAAACGGTGTGGTTGGATTGTTTAACCGCGTATTCTATCCGATAACTCTTGCTTTAGAAAAGTTTTTAAGCGACGTGTATGAGCCGACTGATAATGAAAACCGCTGGCATCTTATAGCCTCACATAGTATGGCAGGAGTTGAGATTATCGAAGACAAGTTCGTTTACTCTCATCATGCTAAAGACCCGGCGTATTTGAAACTGTGTAACGCTTTTGATATTGTTCGCACGCACAAATTCGCTAGCTTGGACGAGAAAGAGTCGTTCAAGAAAATGAGCGAGTTTGCGATGAGTCTTGATGGGGTAAAACTTCAAGCGGCAAACGAGAGACTCTTGGAAGCGGAAGATGATTTTGTTGACAGTGAGGATTGGAAGAAAAAACTACGCTATACGTCTAAAGGCGCGGTTTTAGAAAACTCGCTTTATAATGCGAAACTCATTATTAAACATGATCCTTTGCTTAAAGGAATAGTTTTTAACCAGCTGGCTGATGGTCTTGAAATTAAAGGCGACATGCCTTGGCAGCATCCTGCGAAGTTTTGGAGGGACGCGGACGATGCGCAGCTTATCTGCTATGTGGACGACCATTATGGCTCGTTTTCACAGAGAAACTATGATATTGCTGTCACGAAAGTGTCAGATGATAGAAGTTATCATCCGATAAGACGCTATTTTGAGAGTCTTCCTCAATGGGATGGTGTGAAACGTGTAGACACGCTTTTTATTGATTATCTTGGTGCTGAAGACAATGAGTATATTCGTGCAGTGTGTAGGAAAACACTGTGTGCAGCATACATGCGTATCTACCATCCCGGTATTAAATTTGACTACCTTCCTGTTTTTAACGGTGCGCAAGGTATCGGCAAGTCAACGTTTATAGCAAACCTTGGCATGGAATGGTTTTCAGATAGTCTCACGCTTTCAGACATGAACGATAAGACGGCGGCTGAAAAACTCCAAGGATATTGGATTCATGAGATCAGCGAGCTTGCGGGCATGAAAAAAGCTGACCTTGATAAGGTAAAAGCTTTTGTTTCAAGACGTGACGATAAGTATCGTGCTTCTTTTGGCAAACGTGTCTCCCCACACCCGAGGCAGTGCGTGTTCTTCGGTACAACGAATAGTGAAAACGGTTATTTAAGGGATGTTACAGGTAACCGGCGTTTTTGGAATGTGAAAGTGTCGGGAAACGGCAAGTATAAGCCTTGGGAAATGACGCGAGAACTGGTTGACCAAATATGGGCGGAAACCATGGTTATTTCCAAGGCGGGTGAAGAACTATTCCTTGACAAGAGCTTGGAGGCTTTCGCTAAAGAAGAACAGCGTGAAGCTATGCAGCAAGACGACCGTGAAGGCATTGTTAGAGAGTATCTTAACATGCTTCTACCTGATACTTGGGATGAAATGGATATTTACAGGCGGCGAGATTACTTCCGTGACATGGAGGATCCGACACGACCTAAAGGCACGATTAAACGCATGGAAGTATCCAACATTGAAATATGGTGCGAATGCTTCGGGAAAGCCAAAGAAGATATTAAGCCTATCGACAGTTACGCAATATCGGCGATTATGAAACGTTTGAAAGACTGGCAAAGATCTGACAATCGTAGAACCCTACCAATCTATGGAAGGCAAAGAATTTATACCAGAATTTGAGTGGACAAGCGGCTAAAAACAGGACAACTGAATGTAGCTTGTCCTGACCTTGTCACTTGTCCCACTAATAACAACAAGCTTTGGACAAACAGGGACGGACAACACATGAAAATCTATATTAAATAAAATCTTTATTTATTACTTATAGCGTACACGTAACACGTGTATTCGCGCGTAAAGGGATTTTTAGCCATTTGTCCGTCCTTGTCCCGATAGAAAGGATAAGAAGCAGTGATAAGAAAACAAAAAATAATAGTAAGAGAACGGGAGGTTGAGCGAAAACTCGTTTGTGAAGTCAAAGCAATGGGAGGACTTTGTTTAAAGCTTACAAGTCCTTCCGTTGACGGGCTTCCTGACAGGCTGGTTTTACTTAACGGCGGAAAGATTGGTTTTGTCGAGCTTAAAGCACCAGGTAAAAAGCCTAGAGTTTTACAGGTGAAACGTATGAAGGATTTACAGGCTTTAGGTTTTAAGGTTTTCGTGGTTGATGACAGGAGTCAGATTGGAGGTGTGATTGATGCGATACGAGCCACATGAGTATCAAAAGTATGCGACTGATTTTATTATCACACACCCGGTGTCAGCGGTTTTGCTTGAAATGGGACTTGGTAAGAGTGTGATAAGTCTTACAGCGATTAACGACCTGATGCTTGACTCGTTTGATGTTTCCAGGACTCTGGTTATCGCTCCTCTTAGGGTTGCAAACACTACGTGGCCTTTAGAGTTAGAAAAGTGGGAGCATTTAAAACACCTTACTTATTCGGTTGTGACGGGTAGTGAGAAGGAGCGGATTCAAGCACTAAAAACGCCTGCTCACGTTTATATTATTAACCGTGAAAACGTGGAGTGGCTGATAATGAAAAGCGGCCTGCCGTTTAATTTCGACATGGTTGTGATAGATGAGCTTTCAAGTTTTAAATCGTATCAGGCGAAACGTTTTAAAGCATTACTGAAGGCTAGGCCGAAAGTTAAAAGGATTGTAGGTCTTACAGGAACTCCTTCTTCTAACGGGCTTATGGATTTGTGGGCTGAGTTTAGGCTGCTTGATATGGGTGAAAGACTAGGCCGCTATATTACGTATTATCGGCAGAACTTTTTTGATCCAGATAAGCGTAACCAGCACATGATTTTTTCTTATAAGCCTAAAGATGGTGCTGAGAGTTTAATCTATAAACAGATAGCTGATATTACGATTTCGATGAAGTCGAAAGACTATTTGAAAATGCCAGCGTGTGTGATAAACGAGGTGAAAGTAGAGTTATCCGGAAAGGAGCGAAAACTCTATGATGAGCTGAAACAGGATATGGTGGTGTCGTTGGAAGGTAAAGAAATTGATGCGATTAACGCAGCGTCTCTTTCAAATAAGCTTCTTCAAATGGCAGGCGGCGCGGTTTATAACGAGTGTAAAGAAAGCGTTCATATTCATGATCGTAAGCTTGATGCTTTAGAGGATTTAATCGAGGCTGCTAACGGTAAACCGGTGCTTGTAGCTTACTGGTTTAAGCATGATCTTGAGCGGATTAAGAAACGTTTTAACGTGCGTGAGATTAAAACGAGTGCTGATATTGCTGACTGGAATGCCGGCATAATTCCTGTAGCATTGATTCACCCGGCTTCCGCGGGTCATGGTCTTAACCTACAGGCTGGCGGTTCAACGCTTATCTGGTTTTCCCTGACTTGGAGTTTAGAACTTTACCAACAAACAAACGCCAGGCTTAACCGTCAAGGGCAAACTAGCACGGTTGTAATCCATCACATCATCACTAAGAACACGATTGATGAGGATGTGATGAGGGCTTTAAGCATGAAGGCTAAAGTGCAGGATGCTTTAATCGAGTCGGTTAAAGCAAGACTATCAATTAACGAAGTGAGGGAAAGGGGTTCTAAAGAGAACTTACCTCAAAATGGAGGTAAGAATGAACAAAAAAGAATACTTACGGCAAGCCTATCTTCTTGATAAGCGGATTAAAGCTGACATGGATGAAGTAGTAAGACTGCGTGAGCTTGCTACAAGTGTTTCTTCATTAAGATACGACCGAGAGTATGTGCAGACGACTCGAAGCGTGGAAGCTCCGTTTGTGAAAGCTCTTATAAGGGTTATGGATTTAGAAGCCAAGATTAACACGGAGATCACGCTGCTTATCAGTTTGAAAGAGCAGATTTTGGACGTGATTTCTAAACTTGAAAGCGTGGATGAGCAGATGATTTTACGCTACCGTTACATGAGTAACATGACGTGGGAGGATATTGGTAAAGAACTCCATGCTAGCAGAATGACGATTATAAGATGGCATGGTAAAGCATTAGAGCACATGGTTTTACCAGATAATCTAATCCAAATCTAAAAAATGGTACGGTTTGGTACGCTCTGATACGAGATGACACTGCCTTCTATATGGTATTATAAACTTAGCAAAAATTATAAATACTAAGCCTTGGAAGAGTAATCTTTCAGGGCTTTTTTCATGCCTAAAAGGAGGGCACAACATGGATCAGATGGTATTACTAACACAGCAATGGTTAAACAAAACCTATGGTGATAAGCCTGGGTTTGGTTCAGTTATTACTGATGGGAATACTGGTTGGGATACAATTAATGGGCTTATTCGTGCTTTGCAGATTGAGCTTGGTATAACAGCAACAGCAAATAATTTTGGTGCTGGTACAACACGTAAATTTAATCAACGTTATCCACATGGTGTTAAGCAACAATCCGATAGTGATAAGTCGCAAAGTAATGTTTACTCGATTATTCAAGGTGCTTTATGGTGCAAGGGTTACTCTACTGGTAATGATATTACACAAAACTTTTATGGTGGTACTGGGAATGCTATTAAAGAGTTGAAGAATGATATGGGCATTGGTGGTGATTCTACTGTCACAATTGATGTAATGAAAGCTCTTCTTTCTATGCAGCAGTTCGTTTTACTAAAGCGTTACGGTGGTATTGACGTTATTAGGATTATTCAACAAACTATTAACCGAACCTATAAGGATTATACAGGTATCATTCCTTGTGACGGCTTGTATGGTCGAGAAATGAATACCGCACTTATCCAAATTTTACAGTCGTTAGAAGGCTATTCGCCTGATGATGCCACGGGTAATTTTGGACATGGTACACGAGGTAATTTGAAAACTATTAGCAGGCAAAACGCTTCTTCCTATGGTAAGTGGGTATGGCTAGCAAAAGCTGTACTTAATTGTATTAGATATGATTGTCTTCAAAATGAGAATTGGGATGATGATTTTGCTGAGCAACTCACTAAATTCCAGAAAGACTATAAGCTTCCAGTCAGCGGAGCACTTGATGTTAACACGTGGATGTCGTTGTTAACTAGTAAAGGCAATCCAGACAGAGCTGCCAAGGCATGTGACTGTGCAACGGTACTAAATGCTCAACAAGCTAAAGATTTAAAAGCGGCAGGATACCAGATTGTTGGAAGATATTTGACTGGGTATGTTGGAAAGTCAACATCTAAAGCTCTAACTTTAGATGAAATTAAAAACATAAAAAACGCTGGTCTTTCCGTATTTCCAATTTATCAAGATGGAGGATATTATCCTGAATATTTTGCGAATCCTAACCAGGGAACTGTTGATGCACAGGTTGCTATTTCCGCTGCAAAAAGGATTGGTATTCCTTCTGGTAGTACAATATACTTTGCTGTTGATTTTGATGCTTATGGATATCAGCTGGACAGCATGATTTTACCGTATTTCAAGAAGATAAGTTTACTATTCAACAGTTGTGAAAATATTAAGAAATACCAAGTTGGTGTATATGGCCCAAGATTAATCTGCTCAAAAGTAAGCAAAGCAGGATATGCTAAATATTCGTTTGTAGCGGATATGTCTACTGGTTTTAGTGGGAATTTAGGTTATGCAATTCCTAACAATTGGGCGTTCGACCAATTTAATGAATTCTCTTTCCAATCTAGACCGACTTTTGCTCTTGATAAAGATGCATATTCTGGAAGAGATAAAGGTATCGCAAAATTTGATAGTGTAACAAAAATGACGAAAGGCGAACTAGAAAAGGAAAATATAAAAGACAAAGTAAATATTGCAAGAACACAGTTTGTGTATGATGTAGTAGAGCCTCTACATCTGCTAAATCAGCTTACTAGTTTTGGTCTTTCATATAATAAAGAAATTATTCTTAGTTATACTGAACTGCCTACTATTAGTATTCAAACCTCGGTAGAAGCAATAACAGAATTGATGACAGTGCCTAATAATTCCTACAACGTTTCGATAGAACTAAATAGTGATGGTTCTCTAAGTGCTGCATGTGAAAATAAAATTTCTAAAATTGCTAAAGATATTAGAATTATGAAGGGCGGAGACATGATTCAAAAATCTATAGCAAATATTGCAGCATCAGTAAAATCGGGTGATATTGCATTCACTGGAAAAGTTATTTCTCCAAATCAAGTGGAGTTAGCTATTGAGGTAATGTCAGAAAATCTATTACCAACATTAGATGATGTTGATGAACATATAACGGTGATTGTAAAATACTTAATTACATTTCGTGATTTTACAATAAAGGTTCCTGAAATTCCTGAAGATGTTGTTGAAATAGGTGTAGCAGTAGCGGGAGTAGTTGCTATTTGTGCTTTTGTTCCAGTATTAATTACAGGTATTTTGGGATTCTTAGTAACATTAGGGTTGGTTGTTGCTGCTGATGCATAGAATGCATGAAAGAGAATAGGATCTGCTTTATGATAAGGTAAAGTTAGATATTAGAATTTGGTGGAGTATGAATAAGATAAGTAAAAAAGCGAAAGTGCTGATATTTTGTATTTCAATAGTTGTGGCTATCGTTTGTTTTATCACCTTATTCTTGCATCGTATTGATAATAATGCATTTAATGCTCAAATTGATAGTAAAGAGAAAATAGCTTCATATAGGGCTAACTATAACTACATAGATGTATATAAGCAAAAAGATAAAATAATTATCAACACCTATTCTGATAGTAAGTTTGACGAACCAAATCGGATTGTTGTTCCATTTGAAGGTAAATTAAGTAAAAGTGATATTCTAGTAAAGTGGAAAACCGCAAATGGTGATGTTATTGAGCAAGATAGTGATAGTATCCTTGCGGCGAGTATCATCATTGAGAAAAATGGAAAAACTATATGTAATGAAAACATAAATTTTTGTGAAAAAGGCTGGAAAGTATTAAACGATGTAATTGGAAAATAGTGATATAGTTTTGTAAATGATTTTGTTAAAAGCTCTTTGAGATTATCTCAAAGGGCTTTTTTCATGCCCGAAGGGAGGATAAGTCTTGCCAAGAAAACCTAAAAGACCGTGTTCTTATCAAGGCTGTCCGAACCTAACTGACGGCAGGTTTTGTGAAGAACACTTAAAACAAGAGAACAGACGATACGAAAAATACGAGCGTCCTTATGATGCTCACAAGCGTTACGGTAGAGCATGGCAGAAAGTAAGGGATTCTTATGTGAAAGAGCATCCTTTCTGTGAGCTTTGCTTTAAGAATCGTGTGCTTGTTCCTGTTGAGCAGGTTCATCATATTAAACCGATTGCTGAAGGCGGAACGCATGAGAGGAATAATCTTATTTCTCTATGCAAATCCTGTCACTCTAAAATTCACGCTAAGCGTGGAGATCGCTGGCATAACAGATAAAAACCACCCCAGGGGCGGTCAAAATCTCTAAAAACCTATTCCCTGGGGAACGGGCGCAGGGTCTCGCGTGCAAAAACAGCGTATTCAAAAGGGTAATAGGCAAAATCAGACACAAAAATTTTTTAATAGTTAAAACTCATGCGGGAAGGAGGCGAAAAGTTTGCCTACAAAATCAAATAATATTGGCGGTCGTGGCGGCAGACGCGTGGGTGCCGGGCGTAAAAAGAAAGCGGTTGTTGAAAAAGCTAGTGAAGGAAACCCCGGCGGTAGGCCTTTAAGCGTTCTTGATATTCCGGAGCTTGAAGGTGCTGAAATGCCTCAGCCTCACGAGTTTTTATCCGCCACGCAAAAAGACGGTACTCAGCTTCAGGCTAGAGAAATTTTTGAAGAAACGTGGAAGTGGCTAAAAGACATTGGTGTGAGCAGTAAAGTCCCGTCTCCTCTTATTGAACGGTATGCGATGAGCTGTGCTCGTTGGATTCAATGCGAGGAAGTAACCAGTAAGCTCGGGTTTCTTTCCAAGCATCCGACCACGGGTAAACCGATACCATCGCCTTTTATCAATATTGGTATTAACTACATGAATCAGGCGGTCAGGCTTTGGAATGAGATTTTTCAGATTGTGAAAGAAAACTGTTCGACTGAGTTTGATGGTGTTTCACCTCAAAACGATTTAATGGAACGCCTGCTTTTAACACGTAAAAAATTATAAGGAGAAAAAATTATGATAGAAAAAGTAAATCCAAGTCACCCGGACAAGATTGCGGATCGTATTGCCGGAGCAATTGTTGATCTGGCTTACAAGCTGGATGAGAACCCGAAGATTGCTGTTGAAGTGATGCTCGGGCATGGTAAGTGTGCCGTGTTTATTGAAAGCACGGTGATGTTTAAGTTTAAGGATATTAAAAATATTATCCACCGTTTAAGCCCTGGGAAAGTAAAGATTGATATTACGGTTGTGCCACAGGATAAGCATTTAAGTCGAAATCAGGATGGTATGGTTCGCTGCGCTGATAACGGGATTTTTAAAGGCGTACCACTAACAGGCGAGCAGAAGAAACTCTCGGCTATTGCTCGAAAGGTTTATGAAAAGTATCCGTATGCCGGCAAGTATGTTCTTGATGGTGAAAAGCTTATCATCTGCCAATCTCACGCTAAACGAGAAGACTTATTGAAAGAGTATCCGAATGCGTTTGTTAATCCTTTAGGCGACTGGACGGGTGGTATAAGCGTGGATGCGGGAGCGGTTAACCGAAAACTCGGGTCAGACATGGCTGATGCTGTTACGGGCGGCGGTCTTCATGGTAAGGATCTTACGAAAGCTGACGTGTCGGTTAATATTTACGCGTTTTTGAAAGCACAGGAAACCGGCCGGGTGGTTGAGTTTTCTTGTGCTATCGGGGATGAAATGGTTGATGGTAAACCGTATTCGCATATTGTGAAAATTGCGAAAGATTATATTGACTCGGTGGGTGGTTTTGAAAAGCTGGCTTGCTGGGGTCTTTTCTAACGGGAGGAAAGCTTATGGAAAAAGAAATGCAGTATTATTTGGCTGACGTAAGTGAGCTTATCCCGTATGTGAGAAACGCTCGCACGCACTCGGAGGCACAAGTATCTCAGATAGCGGCAAGTATTCGCGAGTTTGGTTTCCTTTCCCCAATTCTAGTGGCGGAAGATAATACGATTCTTGCAGGCCACGGCAGGCTTGCCGCGGCATTAAAACTGGGTCTTAAAAAAGTTCCGTGTGTGAAAGAAAATCATTTAACTGAAACACAAAAGCGTGCGTATATTATTGCGGATAATAAGCTTTCACTTAACGCAGGCTGGGACAATGAGCTTTTAGCAGTAGAGTTGTCGGAGCTTGAAGGAGCTGATTTTAATCTTGATCTTCTCGGGTTTGACGAGGCGGAGCTTTCCAGTATTTTTGATGCTGATAAAGACGTAAGCGATGATGATTTTGATGTTGAAAAAGAATTGGAAGAACCGTGTTTTTCTAAAACGGGTGACATGTGGACGCTTGGTAAGCATCGTATTATTTGCGGTGATTCAACCGATTCTTCTACGTTTGAAAAACTACTCGGTGAAACAAAGGTAAATCTTGTTTGCACGGACGCACCTTATTTCGTAAACCTTGAAAACGCGTCAGGGAAAATTAAAAACGATGATTTAAGCGATAAAGAAGGCTACGAGTTTTTAATGAAAGTTTTTACCAACTTCAAAAACTCTATGGCAGCTGACGCGTCTATTTACGAGTTTTACGCAACGATGAAAGCGCGTGTTTTCTACGATGCTTTTGAGGACGCGGGTTTTAAGGTGGCGGCAGGTTTGATTTGGAAAAAGCCGAGAGCACCGCTGATGCGAACGGACTGGAAGTTTAATATGGAGCCGATTATTTACGGTTGGCGTAAAGACGGTAAACATAAGTGGTATGGCGATCAGAAACAGACAGCCGTGTTTGAATTTGACGGGATTAAAAACTCGAAGGAAGAAGGCTGTGGGCATCCTTCCAGTAAGCCCGTGCCGCTGATTGCTTATCTTATTAAACAAAGCACGCAAACAAACAGTCTTGTGTTAGACGGGTTTTTAGGCTCGGCATCCACGCTTATAGCCTGTGAACAGATTGGCAGAGTCTGCTTTGGAGTGGAGCTTGAACCTAAATTCATTGACGTTGCGGTTAAACGGTATATGAAGTTTCACGATGATAAAACCAAGGACGTGCTTCTTATGCGGGATGGGAAACAGTATAGCTTTAAGCAGGCAATTGAAATGATGAAAGAGGCTGGCGATGAGTAAAACACTTACACTCGCCAGCCTTTTTGATGGCTCGGGCGGTTTTCCTTTAGCGGCTACGCTTACGGGGATTAAACCTTTATGGGCAAGTGAAATCGAGCCGTTTCCTATAAGAGTTACCACTAAAAGATTGCCTGATGTTAAGCATTTAGGTGATGTGTCAAAGATTAAAGGCGATGCTGTGGATGCGGTTGATATTATCACGTTTGGAAGCCCATGTCAGGACATGTCGATTGCTGGTAAACGGGCAGGTCTTAGCGGTTCTCGCTCGAACCTGTTTTTTGAAGCGGTTCGGATTATTAAAGAGATGAGGAGGAAAACAGGTGGACAAAAACCAAGATATATCGTTTGGGAGAACGTTCCGGGAGCGTTTTCCTCAAATAAAGGAGAAGACTTCGAGAAAGTTATCAAAGAAATCTGTGCTGTCAAAGGACATACGTTTAATGCTCTTAGACCTGAAAAATGGAGCAGTGCAGGACTTGTCATGGCAGAAGATTTCTCACTCGCATGGCGGGTACTTGATGCTTCATACTTCGGAGTACCCCAGAGAAGAAAACGTATCTTTCTTGTCGCAGATTTTGATGGACAAAGTGCCGGAAAAATATTATTTGAGCAAGAAAGCCTGCCTGGGGATTTTACGGCGAGCGGAAAGCCGTGGCAAGAAACTGCCGGATATTCTAAAACAGGCACTGGTGATGCAATCGAAAGATACTGTTTAAACGATCAGGGCGGAAACAGAATGGACGTGTTTGAAAACAAAAGCGGCACGCTTACAGCAAGCGTGGGAAACCATCCACCGCTCGTGTTTGAAAATCACGGACAGGACTCTAGATTTAAAGGCCCGATAGATATTAGTAATACCATAGGAGCAAGTCTTGGAACTGGTGGTAATAATCAGCCTTTTGTGGTTTGTGATAAAACCTGTTTTGACGTTCGTCTAACATCACTCAACACGAAAAACAAGCGTGCTAAAGTGTATGAAACAAAACTGGCAAGAACAATTAACACAGGGCTAAACTCGCCTGAAGCTAATCAAGGCGGTCTTGCAATAGTGTACTCTACGAGTAAAAACTCGCATCACACGAATGCTCGGGCTGAAATGACAGACACGCTTGTGGCAAGTGACTATAAAGATCCTCCTGTCGTAAACGATATGAATGAGGATAAACACTATGTGGTTAGACGTTTAACACCGAAAGAATGCGCAAGACTGCAGGGCTTTCCTGACTGTTGGTGTGATAATCTTCAAACAGAAAATCCAAGCGATGAAGAGCTTATCTTTTGGCAGGACGTGTTTGAAACACATCGAAAACTAGTCACAAACGCCTGTAAGCCGAAAAGTAAAAATCAGATAATCAAATGGCTTAAAAAGCCTCACACTGATTCGGCTGAATACAAGATGTGGGGCAACGGCGTGGCACTTCCCTGCGTGTATTTCGTTCTTGAAAATATCGCTTATTTTCAGGGAAAAGAAAGCACATAAGACTTGCTAAATATCTTCTTTAGAGTGATGTATATACACAAGGAAAAACCTAAAGGAGGTATTAAAATGAGCTTAGAATATGGCTTAAAAGGTTCTAAAAGAAAACCACTCATACAAGCAATAGAAGATTTAACAGGTCTTAAAGCCACGTATCTGAAAACACCCAGCATGGCTTACAAGATAGGTCCTTTCACCGTTGATAAAACTGGGACAGTAACATCTGCGGATGATGAAAACCTAAAGAATCTAAAACAAATACTTGAGGGCGACTATGGTATAAGCCTTCCTAAAACACAAGATGAAAGCACACGCATGCTTACACTCGAGTTTCCAAAAGATAAACTGGATGTGGTAAAGCTTAGAAAAATCATCAAAAACAAGGGTGATTTAATTAAAAAAGCACTCGATGTAACAAGTCTTGAAATAGAAGAAAACGATGAAACAGTTAGTTTTCCCTGGTTTAAAGATGTAAGCCAAGATCATATGGATACTTACATAAAGCTTATTTTGGCTCTTTGCAAAATGAGTTTGGAAGTAAAACATGTGAATGAAACTAAGCATAAGCCGGTTAACGATAAGTATGCTTTCAGATGTTTTCTTCTTAGACTCGGGTTTATAGGAGACGAGTTTAAAAAGGATAGAAAGATTCTGCTTGCCCATTTAGAAGGCTCATGTGCTTTTAGAAACGAAAGAGGTGAATGATGAGAACATTAAGTAGAGAACAGGTTGAAAAGCTTAGAAAAACTTATCCGACAGGTTGTTTGGTAGAGCTTATCTTAATGGATGATGTTCAGGCACCTCCT
The DNA here is from genome assembly GCA_900343135.1 of Atopobium massiliense. Taxonomy (GTDB): domain Bacteria; phylum Actinomycetota; class Coriobacteriia; order Coriobacteriales; family Atopobiaceae; genus Fannyhessea; species Fannyhessea massiliensis. The sequence continues at coordinate 24,821 of OPYK01000007.1, forward strand.
ATCGGCACTAAAGGCAGAGTGCGAGGTGTTGATGATATGGGTTCAATCATGGTTTCTTGGGAAACAGGAAGCGGGCTAAGCGTTGTTTATGGCGTGGATAAGTGCCGAAAAATTAGCGACTTGTAAGAACAATAATTAGTGGAAATACCAGCGGTTTTATCCCGTTTATTGCTTGATAATATGTGCTTTTAGAGTGATATATAGTATCAGCAAAAGCAAAGAAGCAAAGGAGAAGAACCTATGAAAAAAGAAACCTTACAAAGACTTACAAGCGAAGTTAAAGCCTGCAGACGCTACGCTCTAAACGCAATCAAAAAAGCTGAAGAAGGAAAAATTAGTTCGGCTATCAGCATGCTCGATATTGCACAAACAGCAAAAACCTGTGCTGAGCAGGCTCACGAGGAGCTTTGTAAGGTAAGCAGAGGAAAACTAACCAGTAAAGAATTCGAACTTTTCGCGGATGCTGAAACCTTGGACAAGGATATTCAAAAAGCCTATCAAGCGATTAAACAGGCAAGAAAATAAAAGAAGAATTGGCGAAAACCAAAGAAAAATCGTGGAATTACCTGCGATTTTTTCTCATTTATGACTTGCTATTAGGTGCTTTTAGAGTGATATATAGTACTAACAAAAAGCACAGAAACAAAGGAGCAAAACCATGTGGGAACAAGATACGCTTAAAGTAGAAAATCAGGTTGTAAGCTACAGTATGAAGGTTTTTGAAGAGCCAAGCGAATATGGGATTAACCAGGGTCGAATTTCCAAGCTTACTTTGAAAAACAATAACAAGGTTATCGCAAACTATGATAGAGGCTGGGATATTATGCCAACAAGCAAGCTTGCAAATGAGGCTTTAGAAATGATCCTCGATGCTAGAAACTAAAAACTGAAGTTTTATTAAAAGCAGCAGGGCTTTTTAAGGCTCTGTTTTTCGTAAAAAAGAAAGAAATGATGTGGACGCAAGTAAGCGTCTTTTTTTATGCCTAAAGAAAGGAGGAGCTTAAGTTGGAAAAATACGAGGTTACTAAGTTTAAAAAAGAAGATTCAACGTATAGTAAGGATTTAGCGAATTATGCTGTAAGTTTTATCGAATGTTTAACACACACAAAAGGAACGTGGGCTGGTAAGCCTTTTAAGCTCCTTGACTGGCAGGAGCAGATTATTAGAGACTTGTTTGGCGTGGTGAAACCGAATGGTTACCGTCAGTTTAATACTGCTTATATTGAGATACCTAAGAAAATGGGTAAAAGTGAGTTGGCTGCTGCAGTAGCCTTGCTTTTATGCTGTGGGGATAATGAGGAGCGAGCCGAGGTTTATGGTTGTGCGGCGGACCGTCAGCAGGCAACGATCGTGTTTGATGTGGCGGCGGACATGGTTAGAATGTGTCCGGCTCTTAACCGTAGGGTTAAAATTTTAGCTTCGCAAAAACGTATTATTTTCCTACCAACTAACAGTTTCTACCAAGTGTTGTCGGCTGAAGCGTACTCTAAACACGGGTTTAACATTCACGGTGTCGTGTTTGATGAGCTTCACACGCAGCCTAACCGTAAACTGTTTGACGTGATGACTAAAGGCTCCGGGGACGCTCGTATGCAGCCACTGTATTTTCTGATTACCACAGCCGGTACGGATACGCATTCTATCTGCTATGAGACGCATCAGAAAGCAGTGGATATTCTTGAGGGTAGGAAAATTGATCCAACTTTTTACCCCGTGATTTATGGTGCAAAAGATTCGGATGATTGGACTGATCCTAAGGTGTGGAAGAAAGCTAATCCTTCTCTTGGGGTGACGGTTCAAATGGAGAAAGTTAAGGCTGCTTTCGAGTCGGCTCGGCAAAATCCCGGTGAAGAGAATGCTTTTCGTCAGCTTCGTCTTAACCAGTGGGTGAAACAGTCTATTCGTTGGATGTCGATGGAAAAGTGGGATGCTTGCGGTTTTCAGGTGAATGAGGAAGAACTCGAGGGCAGGGTCTGCTACGGGGGTCTTGACCTTTCAAGCACCACCGACCTTACCTCCTTTGTTTTGGTCTTTCCACCAGAAGATGAGTCGGATAAGTTTCGTATTCTACCTTATTTTTGGGTGCCTGAAGAAACCTTGAGTTTACGCGTGAAGCGAGATCACGTGCCTTATGACGTGTGGGAAAAACAAGGGTTTATTAAAACTACGGAAGGGAACGTTGTTCACTATGGGTTTATTGAAAAATTCATCGAAACTTTAGGTGAACGTTTCAATATTCGTGAGATTGCTTTCGACCGTTGGGGCGCGGTGCAAATGGTGCAAAACCTTGAAAACATGGGGTTTACCGTGGTCCCGTTCGGACAGGGATTCAAGGATATGAGTCCGCCTACCAAGGAGCTTATGAAGCTTACACTCGAGCAGAAAATCGCACACGCAGGGCATCCGGTGCTTCGCTGGAACATGGACAACATATTTATTAGGACAGATCCTGCAGGAAACATTAAATGCGATAAGGAAAAATCAACCGAGAAAATTGATGGTGCTATCGCAACCATCATGGCACTTGACCGTGCTATCAGATGCGGTAATGCAAATACGGAAAGTGTGTATGACAGTCGAGGAATCCTATTCATGTAAGGAGGTGGGTCGTGAATATTTTTAGTAAAATTTTTAAGAGTAGAGATAAGCCTGAAAACAGGATGTTAGGCGGCGGTTATCGTTTCTTAATGGGCGCGTCCTCGTCCGGTAAAAGGGTGAATGAGCGTTCGGCGATGCAGATGACGGCGGTTTACTCGTGTGTGCGTATTTTGTCTGAGGCGGTGGCGAGTCTGCCGCTTCACGTGTATGAGCGGACGAGTACAGGTACGGCTAAAGCTGTTAAACATCCTTTGTATAAGGTGCTTCATGATGAGCCGAATCTTGAAATGACAAGCTTCGTGTTTAGAGAAACATTGATGACGCATCTTCTGTTATGGGGTAATGCTTACGTGCAGATTATTCGAAACGGTAAAGGCGAGGTTTTAGGCTTATACCCTTTAATGCCTGATCGTATGAGAGTTGACCGGGATGAGAGTGGTCAAATTTTTTACGAGTATACGTTAAATGATAGTGATGTTTTAGCGGGTAAAGAAACGAGTGTGAAACTTAAACCTTTTGACGTGCTTCATATTCCCGGTCTTGGTTTTGATGGTCTTGTTGGTTATTCGCCTATTGCGATGGCAAAAAACGCTATCGGTATGGCGATAGCTACGGAAGAGTATGGTGCATCGTTTTTCGCTAACGGTGCTACACCAAGCGGCATTCTAGAATACCCCGGAACAGTAAAAGATCCGTCTGGTATGAGGGATAGTTGGAATAAGGGGTTCTCGGGTTCTAACTCGCATAAGATAGCGATTTTAGAGGAAGGCATGAAGTATACGCCTATTTCTATTTCGCCTAACGAAGCACAGTTTCTTGAAACTCGTAAGTTTCAGATTAACGAGATCGCTCGTATTTTCAGAGTCCCACCACACATGGTTGGTGATTTGGAAAAATCAAGTTTTTCTAATATTGAGCAGCAGTCGCTGGAGTTTGTGAAATACACGCTGGATCCTTGGGTGGCGCGGTTTGAACAGTCTATTACGAGGCGGCTTTTTACTGATAAGGAGAAAGAAACCTATTATGTGAAGTTTAACGTGGATGGTCTTCTTCGAGGAGACTATCAGAGTCGTATGAATGGTTATGCTACCGCTCGTCAAAACGGTTGGATGAGCGCGAACGATATTAGACAGTTAGAAAACTTGGATAAGATTCCCGCCTGTGAGGGTGGTGACTTGTATTTGATTAACGGTAACATGCTCCCGCTTAACCGTGCTGGAGCGTTCACTGTAATTGGTAGAAATAAGTTAGGTGATTAAGATGAATTTGTGTCTTGATAATATTAATATAACATGTTATATTAATATTATTATAGTATAACTGTTTAGACAGTGGATGAATCATTTAGGCAACGAAGACATAACGAATTATCTTAACGTTAAGCGAAAAATAGAATTTAATCTCTATGGATACTTAGCTAAGATAATATCCTACACTATGAGAGTATACAACAAATTAATAATAGCAGAAAGGATGGAATAATTTATGTGACATTATAAAAAAATCATAAAATGTACAAGAATAGTGATCATTCGAGATAAAATCTGATTAATCTCAATCTTAGTTAAAGATGTTGTTTTTAAGGAGGTGCTTACAAATGATTAGAAAAAGAAAGATGTTATCAGCAATAACCACTTATGTAATGGTTGTTGGAATGTTGTTTTTCACATCCAATTCTGTTGCTTATGCGTATACTTTATCTCAACCAAAATCGTTTTATGATAGTATTTCATGGACATGGTTTTATAGCGATAAGGCTACGCCAGCATATAATTGTCTAGGATTTGCAACTGGTAGTATGACGTACGAATGGCCTAGTGACTTTGGTGATGATGGTGCTACTAAAGCGCAATTGGATAATTATCTGGCAAAGAAAGGTTATAGACCTTATAAATATGATCCATTTATTCTAGCGTATGGTCATTCTCCTGATAAAATTGTTCATTTTGCAAAGGTTACTGGTCTTAAGTGGTGCCGTGCTAAATGGGGACAATTGGAGCTGTTTAACCATGGTAGTCATGATCCTTATTACCCTAATTCTGTTTATGGTTCTTTGCAACACAAATACACTGCGAATTAGAATTCTAGGAGGTGTAATACTATGTCTAAGAAAAAAATGTATATTTCGCTAGGAACTTTACTTTTATTGGTTCTATTTGTATTTACTGGAATTTTTATTATTGGAAATAATCCAGCATCAAAGAATAGTGGGAATATAGCTCATAAATTGATGCCAGTAAACGTAGCTTATGCTGAAACGTTAGATGATATAAAGGGATCCATGAATAAGTTGATGGTGGAATTAGAAACTGAGACGAAGACTAATCCACAAGTGGCTATGCAGGCACATCCAGGAAAGATTATTAGGAATTCTAAAAACTATCAAAGAATATTGAAACTGGGACTGAAGGCAATTAAACCTCTTTACGATGCTATTTATGATAGTAGAGATGCTGGATGCTATGAATATATTCTAGCTATGGCTATTGAAGACATAACTGGCGAAAAGTTTGTTTACAATTCTGACTATGGTTGGAAAAATTCGTTAGAGTTTAGGATGGCTTATGACGAAAAAGTAAACAATACAAGGTTTAATGTTGAAAGAATCAGTAATAATGAAACTTTGAATGATCATGACCGAACTCAGAAATTTAAGGAATTAGGGATTTTTGCAGTTTCTGATTTAATTAAAGAGTATAGGAAAAGTGATTCCAAAGTTTCTAAACCATCGATATTAGAAGCTGTTAAGGGAATTACTAGTAAGTATAAAGAACTTGCAATAACGGAAAGAACTCCAACTGAGAGTATTCTAGATGAAACACAATTATTTGATTCTCTAGTTTCCTTAAATGGAAGAGCATACAAGTAAGGTGGATTATTTAACTGTAAAGCTAGTTCTTTAGGTATTATATGAGTGTTATACGAACATGAAGCGACCAAGAAAATCTTGGTCGCTTCTTTATATAAGAGAGGAGGAGCAAGGTAATGAGGAAGTTTTGGCAGTGGAAAAACCAAAAGGAAAACAATGAGAATAATGAGATTTTTGAGAGGACACTGTTTCTTAACGGTACGATTGCTGAAGAATCATGGTTTGATGATGATATTACACCACAACTTTTTAAAGACGAGTTAAACGCTGGTAGTGGAAATATTACCGTGTGGATTAACTCACCTGGCGGCGATTGTGTGGCTGCGGCACAAATCTATAACATGCTGATGGATTACAAGGGTTGTGTGACGGTCAAGATTGATGGGATTGCTGCGTCGGCGGCATCGGTTATTGCGATGGCTGGGACGAAGGTTTATATGAGCCCGGTGTCAATGCTTATGATTCATAATCCTATGACTGTTGCTTTTGGCAACAGAGGCGAAATGGAAAAAGCAATATCAATGCTTGATGAGGTTAAAGAGTCCATTATTAACGCTTACGAGATTAAAACAGGGCTTAACCGTGTGAAACTGTCGCATTTAATGGATTCGGAAACGTGGATGGATGCTAACAAGGCGGTAGAACTCGGGTTCGCGGACGGTGTTTTAACTAGAGGTGAAACTGCTGATATTGGCATACCACAGGTTTCAACATTGTATTCGAAAGCAAGCGTGCAAAACACGTTATTGGAAAAAATATCTAAAGCCTGCCGGATAAGCGGTAAGGAAACAAACAGTATTAGTGCAGACGATCTTATGGATCGTCTTTTTTTAATCAAAAATTGGAGGTAAACATGATGAACACTATTTCAAACATGGTTGAGAAACGTAACAAGGCTTGGCAGGGTGCGAAAGCTTTCCTTGAGTCTAAACGTGACAAGGACGGGCTTATTTCAGAAGAAGACGCGAAAACCTATGATGAGATGGAAGCGAAAGTGAAAGCTTACAGTATGGAAATTGAACGCTTGGAGCAGATGGAAAAAATGGATAAGGAGCTTTCAAAACCAACATCTGAGGCGATTGTTGCAAAACCCATGAAAACGGGTGTTAACCTTGAAAAACAAGGGCGTGCGCGTGACGAGTATAAGCAGGCGATGCTTACAGCTCTACGTTCTAACTTCAAAAAGTTGGACAATATTCTTCAAGAGGGTCTTGATTCTGACGGTGGGTATCTTGTGCCGGAAGAGTATGATAATCGTCTGATTGAAACGTTGAAAGAAGAAAACATTATTCGCTCTCTTGCTACCACGATTACTACTAGTGGCGAGCGTAAGATTAATGTTGCGATGAGTGATCCTGCGGCGGCTTGGATTGAAGAAGGTGCAAGTCTTAACTTTGGGGATTCCAAGTTTGCTCAAATCCTGCTTGACGCTCATAAGCTTCACGTTGCGGTAAAAGTTACTGAAGAACTCTTGTATGATAATGCGTTTAACCTCGAGAATCATCTTCTCACATCCTTCGGTATGGCGTTAGCTAACGCTGAGGAAGACGCTTTTCTTAACGGTGATGGTGTGGGAAAACCGACTGGTATTTTCAACAAGAAAGACGGCGGCACGTTCCTTAAAGAAACTACCGGTATTAAAACTGATGATCTGATTGATCTTGTTCACGCTTTGAGGCGACCATACCGTAAAAACGCGAGTTTTATTATGAACGATAAAACAGTCGCGAGCATACGAAAACTTAAAGACAATAATGGCGCGTACGTTTGGCAGCCTTCATACCAGGATGATGAGCCGAACAGGATTCTCGGATACCCTGTTTACACGTCTGCTTACGCGCCTGAAAACATGGTGGCTTTTGGCGACTACTCGTACTACAACATTGGTGATCGTGGTTCACGCTCGTTTAAAGAGCTTACCGAGCTTTTCGCTGGAAACGGCATGATAGGTTTCGTTGCTAAAGAGCGTGTAGACGGCAAACTCGTGCTTAAAGAAGCAGTACAGATTCTGCCTGTTAAAACAAGCGTAGCAGCCTAAAAGACGGCTAAAAGTTAAGGAGGGGTGTTGATGATAGTTACAGTTGAGGAAGCAAAAAACTATCTTAGGGTGGATAGTAGAGAAGATGATGAGCTTATCAACACCCTTATTCGTTCTGCTGAAAAACTCTGCCAGGGAGTAGCTCGTAAGAACGATAGTAGTTTGATTAGTGAAAACTTTGACGAGTATCGGCTCGCAGTCTTATACGCTACAGGCTACTTGTATGAGCATCGGGAAGAAGCAGACCACCACGCGCTTATGCTTACCTTACGTTCGATGCTTTTTACTGTTAGAAAAAGGGGGTTTTAAATGAGAATAGGTTTATTAAACGAGCGTATTATGCTGCTTAAAACCAGTGTTGAAGTTGATGATATTGGTAACCATAAGATTAAGTGGAGTAAATATTACGAGTGTTACGCCACGGTGAGTGCTGAAAGTCCCGTAGAGCAGACTTCGGCAGGAAACGTGTGGGATGAGTCAAAAATAGATTTTACTATCCGCTATTCGAAAGAAACAGCTGCAATATCATCGCTTGGTTACAGGATTATTTTCCATGATACGGTTTATGAGATTTTAGGTGTTGACCACATGAATTATAAGAAGAAAAGCCTGAAACTTCACTGTAAGAGGTGTAAAAAGTGAGCAAAACAGGAGTAGATAATCTTTCAAACAGGATAATAAAAGAACTTAAAACTTACGCGGATACTACGAGTGAGAAAGTAAAAGAAGCAGTTAAAAACGTGAGTAAAACCGTTAAAGAAGATATAGAAAACACTGCTCCGAAACACACAGGTAAGTATGCGAAAAGTTGGGCGCTGAAAACTGTTAAAGAAACAGAAAACGCTCTCACACTGGTAGTTCACTCAAAAAACAAGTATCAGCTTACACACTTGTTAGAGTACGGACATGCTAAACGAGGTGGCGGACGCGTGGGAGCAAGAGCACACATTAAGCTTGCGGAAGAAAAAGCGGTTAAAAGCTTCGAAGAAAAAATAAGGGAGGCAATAGAACATGACTAGACTTTTAAGCATTATGAAAGAGATAGGTTTTCCTTTTGCTTATCACCATTTTGCTGAAGGAGAGTCCCCCTCTCCACCGTTTCTTGTGTTTCTTACGCCTGCAAGCAGTAATTTCGCGGCAGACGGGAAAGTGTATTTTAAAGCAAACGAAGTTCATATCGAACTATACACAGATTATAAGAATCCTAGTGTGGAAGAAAAAGTTGAAGCCGTGCTTGATAGGCGCGGCATTTTTTATAACAAAACAGAGACGTTCATAGAGTCGGAAAAGCTTTATGAAACACTCTACATTTTTGAAATGGAGGTAACAGAAAATGGGTAACAAGGTTAAATACAATCTTAAAAACGTGTACGCGGCAAAACTTAAAAAAGACGCAGGCGGAAGTTTTAACTATGATGCACCTAAGCCTATTCCGGGAGCTGTGAGCATAAGCCTTGATGCGGAAGGTGAATCCTCACCGTTTTACGCTGACGGGATTGTCTACTTCAGGTCGACTGCGAACAACGGTTACAGTGGCGACTTGGAAATGGCTCTCATACCTGAATGGTTTAGAACAGAAATATTAAAAGAAAAACTTGATAAAAACGGTGTGCTGGTAGAAAAAGCAACTACCGGTGAAGCGGAAAAGTTCGCACTTCTTTTTGAGTTTGACGGTGATGTTAAAGCAATCCGCCACGTGCTTTATAACTGCTCGGCTTCCAGACCTTCTATCGCTTCGGAAACTAAGGAAGACACGATAGAACCGGGTACGGAAACACTCTCGCTTACGGCTGATCCTAGAGAAGATGGGCTTGTGAAATCGCGTAGCGGAGATACGACATCTGATGAAACTTACGCTAACTGGTATAAGAGCGTGTACGTTCCTCAAAACACGACAGAGGCTAAGCCTAAGTAAAAAGGAGTGGTGAGCATGATTGAAAAAACAGTAAAAATCGGTGGCAAAGACGTGAAGTTTCGCTCTTCTGCCACTATTCCAAGACTGTATCGCATCAAATTCAAGCGTGATATTTTTCAGGATCTTTCCAAGCTGGAAAAATCGTATAAGACTAAAAGCACCGGGTTTGAGATTGATGATCTGGAGATTTTTGAAAACGTAGCCTATATCATGGCCTACCATGCAGATAACACGATTCCTGAAACGATTGAAAAATGGCTCGATGAGTTTGAAATGTTTTCTATCTACGAGGTTCTGCCTGAAATTTTAGAGCTTTGGGGTGCGAATTTACAAACACAGGTTCAATCTAAAAAAAAGTTACGTCAACTACAAGAGAAATGACCACCGCGTTATTTCTTCTTAGATGCACAGAAATCGGGATAAGCATTTGCGAGCTGGATCTTTTAACCATCGGCATGATTTTAGACATGTGGACGGAGAAAGCAAACGATAACGTGAAATACGATAGGCTCGCAAGCCAGGCAGAATTCGACAGGTTCTAGACGAGAACCAAGCATTCTTATCCCTGACGTTAAAATATCTGATTTTTTCATACCTAAATTTAAGAGTAAAAGGAGGTGAAGTTATGGCAAACAGGATTAAAGGTATTACCGTTGAAATCGGTGGAGATACGACAGGCTTGGATAAAGCGTTAAAAGATGTGAATACGACTATCAGATCCACGCAAGCTCAGCTTCGTGACGTAAACAGGTTGTTAAAACTGGATCCGTCCAACGCTAAACTTTTAGCACAAAAACAGCAATTATTGCAGCAGGAAATAGCAAACACTTCCGAGAAACTTAACGCTTTAAAACAGGCTGATAAGCAGGCTAAAGTACAGCTTGAAAACGGGGATCTCGGTAAAGACAAGTATGATGCTTTGCAGCGTGAGATTATTGAAACCGAGCAGAATCTTAAAAATTTAGAACAGCAGGCAAAGAAAGTCCCTTCAGCATTAGCAGTTTCTATGAAAGAAACTGGGGATAAAATTAAAAGTGTCGGTGAGAAAACAGCCCAAGTCGGCACAAGCTTATCCACGCATGTTACCGCACCAATTGTGGGGCTTGGAGCCGCGTCTTTAGCCGCGTTTAACGAAGTTGATGCGGGCATGGATACGATTGTTACTAAAACAGGTGCAACAGGAAAAGCACTGGAGGGTATGCAAGATAGTATGAAAAATCTTGCTACCAGTATTCCTACTGATTTTCAAACCGCAGGTGCTGCTATCGGCGAGGTGAACACCAGATTCGGTTTAACAGGTAAAAGCCTTGAAGACCTGTCAGGCAGGTTTATTAAATTTGCTCAAATTAACAACATGGATGTTTCCACGGCTGTTGATAACACGCAGAAAGTTGTGGCTGCTTTTGGGCTTAAAGCACAGGACGCCGGGGCTTTACTTGATACGATGAACGCAGTCGGTCAGCGTACCGGTGTCAGCATGGATACGCTTGCTAAAACCATGGTTACTAACAGTGCCTCCTTACAGCAGCTCGGGTTTAGTGCATCGGATGCTGCTAATTTCTTAGGCAATGTTGAAATGTCCGGTGCTGACACGTCACAGGTTATGACAGCTCTAACTAAAGCACTAGCTGCTGCTACAGCTAAAGGCACGCCTATGAAACAGGCTTTAGAAGATATTCAAAACAGTATGGTGAATGCGAAAAGCGACACTGAAGGTTTAAAAGTAGCTTACGAGCTGTTTGGTAAGCGTGCAGGTGCGGCTATTTATCAGGCGTGTAAAAACGGTTCACTGTCTTTTGCTGAGCTTGGTACTTCCCTTAAAGATAATGCCGGCAGCGTGGAGAAAACGTTTAACGAAACGCTTGATCCGATAGATAAGTTTAAGACTTCAATGAATAGTCTGAAAATCGTGGGAGCAGATCTTGGCAGTTCTCTTGCAACGGTTTTACAGCCTATGCTTGAAAAGTTCGCTTCCTGTATGAAGTCTTTAAGCGAAGCCTGGAACGGCTTGTCTCCTGGAATGAAGGATGCGATAGTAAAAATTACGCTTATTGCGGCAACAGTCGGTCCTGTACTCATTGTGATCGGGAAAATTATTAGTGCTGTTGGAACAATCACTTCTGCTCTGGGAGGTCTTATCGGACTTCTTGGAGGAACAGCCACAGCCACTACTGCGGTAGGTGTGGCAGGAGGAGCCAGTGCGGCAGGAACAGCGGCGGCAGGGACAGCAGCCGGAACAGCGGCTGTTGGGTTTGGTGCGTTAAACGTTTCGCTTCTTCCTATTATCGCTATTATTGCGGCGATTATTGCCGCGGTTGTAGCGATTATTGCGATTATTAAAAACTGGGGTGCTATAAGCGAATGGTTTAAAAACCTGTGGCAGAGTGTTTGCCAGAGCGTGAGCAGTATTTGGCAAAACATCTCGGAGTTTTTCCAAAACGTATGGCAAGGCTTAGTTCAAGTTTTTACCGGCGTGTGGGATACGATTAAAAACGTGCTCACGGTAGCACTCATGTTTATCGTAGAACTTATCAAAGGCTATTTTTCGCTTATCACACTACCGTTTAGGTTTATTTGGGAAAACTGTAAAGACGTGATTATAGGCGCATGGGATGCGATTAAAACCACGGTAAGCAGCGTGCTTGAAGCCATAAACAGTGTAATAACAAGTGTTATGAACACGATTATGTCGTTTATAACAAGCGTCTTAAACACTATAAGCAGTGTGTTTACGAGCGTTTTCAATGCGATTTTAAGTGTTGTAACATCTGTTTTTAACAGCATAAAATCAGTGGCTGAAACGATATGGAATGGAATTTGCAGTGTTATAACAAACGTGGTGAACACGGTTAAAAATACGGTTTCTACAGTGTTTAACGCGGTGGCAGGCGTTGTAGGCAACGTATTTAACGGTATTAAAAACACGGCCGTATCAATTTGGAATGGTATTAAAAACGCTATCATCACTCCGATTGAAGCGGCGAAAAACAAGGTTAAAGCGGTAGTTGACGCTATAACAGGCTTTTTTGCAGGTATTAGACTTAGTCTTCCTCATATTAAACTGCCTCATTTTAGTATTAAAGGACACTTCTCACTCGCACCACCGTCTGTACCGTATCTTGCTATCGACTGGTATAAGAAGGCAATGAATAAGCCGATGCTGTTAAACGGGGCGACTATCTTCGGTGAGAAAAACGGGCATTTGCTTGGCGGCGGTGAAAAAGGACCTGAGGTGATTATGGGGCTTGATACTTTGCAGAATATGAGTGCGGGAGCAAACACGCAAATGCTTAGTGTTATGAACCAGATTCTAGCGATTATGGACGCGTATTTCCCACAGTTTTCCAACCAGAGTATTGTGCTTGACTCAGGCGAGCTTGTCGGCGGTATTGCAAACAAGATGGACAGTGAGCTTTTCAAACTGCAAACAAGAAAAACAAGGGGGTGGTAAACGTGTATGGGATGACAATAGGAAACTTACATAGTTTTAAAGATTTAGGCTTAGTTCCAACACTTAAGCCACATGTTAATCTACCCTCCCCAAGGTTTAGCTATCTGGAAGTGCCGGGAAGATTGGGAAGTTTTGATCTTACGGAAAGCTTAGCAGGTGAAGTTTTATACGAGATGCGTGAAGGCTCTTTTGAGTTTATTGTCGCAGATAAAGGTGTGTGGCAGAAAGCTTACGAGAGGCTTAAACGTGATGTTCACGGGCTTAAAACAACCCTTGTATTGGACAGTGAATCTTCCTTTTACTATCAGGGTCGAGTGTGGGTAAGTGATTTTAAATCGGATAAAAACTATGAAACGATTACGCTTAACTACAGGCTAAACCCTTATAAGCACAGTGTTTTAGACATGGAAACAGGTGGCGTGTACACGTTAAAAAACGTGCAGGTTAAAGACAAAAAAGAAATCAGGCTTACCCGTGATTGTGATATGACGCTTATACCTGAATTTACTAATAAAACACTGAACACGCTAAGCGTTGATTTTAACGGAAAAACCTACAGTCTAAAACAAGGCGTATCTCGTTTCCCTGAACTTAGAACACGCGAAAATAATATGACGCTTACGTTTCAAGGCACAGGCACGCTTGATATTTCCTACCTAAGGGGGTGGTTATAAATTGTACAGAATAACTCTTGATGAAACAGCCTTGTATTATCCAGGCGACACTAAGAATGTTCTTCTTGATGCGACGCTTAACGTGGAGCTTAACACTGCAGGCACGCTCGTGTTTACCTGTCCGAAAGAAAATCCCTGCTATGAGAAGTTTTTTAACAGAAAATCAGTAGTGAGCGTGTATCGAGGTGAGAAAGAAATTTTTACCGGAGAGGTAAGAGAACAGGAGAAAGACTTAAACCAAAACAAGAAAGTAGTGTGTGTAGGTCTTTTAACGTATCTTGCAGACAGTATTCAGCCGCAGAGAGAATACCATGATCACACACCTTACCAACTGTTGGAAAAATTCCTAAACATTCATAACGAGCAGGTGGATGACAGGAAAAAGATTCATATCGGAAAAGTAAGCGTGACAGATCCCAATAATTCCCTGTACAGGTTCACCAATTTTGAGACAACGCTTGAAGCGATTATGGGAAAAATGGTTGATAAGCTGGGCGGATACTTAAAGCTAAGACGAGAAAAAGACGGGATGTACCTTGATTATCTTCGCTTGGAAGAAATGGGTAAAATGGCGAAACAGCCGGTTGAGTTTGGTCTTAATATGCTTGATTATACTGAAAACTTATCGGCAGAAGATGTTTCTACAGCGATTATCCCTTTAGGTAAAGAACTGGAAAGTGAAAACAGTAAAAACGAGGTTCTTAAAAAATACACTGATATTACAAGCGTTAATAACGGGAAGAACTATCTTGTTTCCACTCAGGCAAAGAGCGCGTTTGGCTGGGTTTGTAAAGTCGTTAGATGGGATGATGTGAGTGTTCCTGAAAACCTGTTACGTAAAGCATCTCTTTGGCTTAAAGATAATCAGTTCGAACAGACAGAGCTTAACTTAAGTGCGGTTGACTTATCCGAGTTTGACCTTGATTTTGAAACTATTGAGTGCGGAGACAGAGTTAGGTGCATAGCATCGCCTTTTGGCATGGACCGGGTATTTCCCGTGATGAGACAGTCTATTCCATTGCAAAAACCCGGTGAGATGAAAATAGTTCTGGGCAGTCAAACCAGGCGAAGCTACGTGCAAAGCTCACATGATTCTGTTCAAAGTCTGCGTGAAGAAAGCCTTGCAACAAGAAAAATAGATAACGAGCGTGTGCAAAGTGAAATCAACAATATTAAAGCACAGATGAACATCACCTCAGGCGGATATAAGGTAACAGAATATGATGATTCAGGCAGGTGGCTAAGAGACCTTTATATGGATACGCCTGATAAGAATACTGCTACGAAAGTCTTGCAGGTTAATATGAACGGGATCGGCGGAAGCCATAACGGTTTTGCAGGACCTTATAATACGGCAATTACTTTAGACGGGCGTGTTTACGGAGATAGGATTATCGGGCATTCGATTGATGCTGAGAAACTTTCAGTTTCTTACACTTCGCAGGTGGAAAAGCAGATTAGTAACGCAAAACAGGAAGCTATTTCTGATAGTGATGAGAAGCTTAAAAGCTACTATACGATAAATGAGGTTAACACCAAGTTTTCTGTAACGGATCGAAAGATTGAGTCAAGTGTTGAAACAGTTAATCAGAAACTGGAGCAGAAAAATGGTAACTATTACGGCACGTATACTCCCTACTCTTCTAATGCTCCGGCTAACTCTTGGACAAGCAGAAGTGAGAAGTTAAACCACGTGGGAGATTTTTTCTTCGATACTCAAACAGGCTACGCCTACAGGTATCGGGTTAAAAGAGACTGCTTAGAAATTAAGTTTAACAGTAATTGCCGTACGGAAAGCGCAAACTATGATTGGGTGGAAGTTTTCTATGAGTCTGAGGGTAAGATTCACGTTTTACCGAAACTTGGCGGTACGGACATAGCAGGTAAAAGCATCTTTGTGCCAAGCAATATGTTCTGGCTTTATTTTAGAAGTGATGGTTCAAGCCATGATTATTACGGTTTTAAGATTGATGCGATAAGAAAAAGCAGTTCAAGGCAAGAAGTTCAAGATAGTTTAGCGGTTTTACCTAACGATGCCGGAAACATAATAGAACTGTCAGGCAGCACTTATCCTGAGTCAGAGCATGATCCGTATCAGGATAATACGAGAAAACTCTGGCGGTATACGTCAAATGAGAGTCTTGACAGTTATCTGGAGTTTGATTGGGTTAGAGTCAGTGACAAAGACATTCAGGCGGCTAAAGATACAGCTGACAGAGCTATATCTAAAGTTTCTATTGTTGAAGATTCGATTACCTCCATGGTGAAAAAGGGTGAGTTTGGTTCGTTTATGCGGCAAAACTACAACAGTTTTCTGATTGGGTTTAACGAGTCAAGCAACTATGTTCAAATCACTGCAGGGCAAATAGGTCTTTACAATGGGTCGATTGATTCTGATAGTAAGCGTGCCGTATTTGATCAAAACGGTAACCATTTTTATCGTGATGGCTACTATGTGGGAAAAATCGGAACGAATCAGTGGAATAAAGACGACTCTCATAAAGGGCTCGTGTTTGACCTCTCTCCTGAAGGAAAGTATATGGCTTTCGCACAAAAAGAATCATCCTATTCTAATTCGTATAATACGATGCTTTGTTTTTCACGCTCAGGCAGTATATATGACGAGTATGGCTTGCATTTAGGCTGCAACTTTTATGCCCACGGTTTCAAGGTTATAAACCCGCAGTGGGAAGGAGGATTTGGAACTACGGCAACCATTCATTATGTGCAGGTACTTGATGTGGATGAGTACGGCAAAGTAAGAAGATGGGGTGAAAACGGGCGCATGGTATTTAAAAACGGTATCCTCATGGACTTGACTTTCTACAACTAAGGAGATGAATATGGCAGAACTTATTATTAACACAAACGAGGTTGTGATAAACGAAGGTACTAAAAACAGTGACATAAAAGTCGCTAAAACTGCTGATGAGAGTATGGAAATAGAGCAGTTTATCAGCAACAGTAAGTACGCAAAGATGATAGAAGACATCAATCACAAACTTGATATTCTAATCGAGGAAAAGGAGGTGGAAGATGGAAAAGCCGACCATTAACTATGCGATAGCTACACAAAAGTTTAGAGCGAAGTTAAGCGATGAGATAGTGTCTTTGCAAAAAAGCATCCCTATCCCGACCTACATGGTTGAAGGCATAATCGCATCAATTTTAGCTGACATACGCTCAGCAGTGATAGCTGAAAACACGATGGAACATGTTGCTTTTAGTGAGGAAAACACAAAGTATTACGAAGAACAGTTAGAAAAACTAAACGAAGAAATCCTAAAACTTAAAGCAGAAAAAGAAGAAAAACCATAAGGAGGAAAGCCTTATGTATAGAGGAACAACACCTACAAACGTGTTCAGGACAGATGTGGATTTAGAAAACGCATCTGTCCTTTTTGTTAGCTATAAGCAAAACGGAAAAGTTGTTTTAGAAAAAAGCTTAGAGGATGTGAGTATTAAAAAGACGCTTGTAACAGTCAATCTCACGCAGAAAGAAACACTTTTGTTTCAAGACGGTATTGTCACGATTCAAATCAGAGCCAAGTTTCCCGACAACACGGCTATCGCTTCAAATCTGATACGAACAACAGCTGAAGAAATAGTAAAGGACGGTGAGATTTAATGGCAGAACTACAGGCAAGTTTTAAACACAATACAGATATGAGCGCATCTTTTGAAAGCATCATAAAAGTAACAGGCGAAGAAACAACAGATTACAACAGGCTTACTAACCTGCCGAAAATTAACCAAGTAAAGCTTATAGGCAATAAAACGCTTTTAGAGCTGGGACTTTGCTCTATCAGCAATATTGAACTCGAAGAACTACTTAAATAAGGAAGGAAATTATTATGCAAACCAAATTTTTAGACAACAACGGACTTTTATACGTTTGGAAGAAAATCAAAGAAAGCTTTGTGAAAAAAGAAGAGCTGACAAAAGCCTTGGAAACAGTGCCGAAGAAAGTCACGGATTTAAGTGATGCGGCAAACTATGCACAAGTATCTTCAGTGCCAACCAAGGTGGAAAACCTGACAGATGCATCAGAATACGCGAAGAAAACCGACATCGTGACAAACGTAGAAAATCTTCAAGGTATTGATGCGTATGCGAAAACAAGTGCGCTGCCGACAAAAGTAGAACAGCTGGAAGACGCAGCGAATTATGTGAAAAAGACAGACCTTACTGAAGAGGTAAAGCATCTTGTCGGCAACATTCAATCAATTGATTTTAAGGTGGTTGATAGCCTGCCTCAGACAGGTGATAAGGCAACAATCTATCTTATAAGCGATAACAAGGGCGAAAACGATGCATATGATGAATACATTTATGTAAACGACAGGTTTGAAAAAATCGGTACAACATCAGTTGATTTAAGCGACTATGTGAAAAAAGAAGATGTTAAAAGTATCAGCAATGAAGAAATCGATGCACTGTTTGTGTAGGTGAAACTTATGGCAGACAAGTTTTTAGGCAAAGAAGGTTTACTTAGGCTGATAGAAAAACTGAAAGAAAAATTTGCCACACTGGACAGTCCTGCTTTTACGGGAAAACCGACCGTTAAAACACCAACCTATAAACCGGACACCAGAGGAAAAGAAATCGTTAACCGTGAATACGTGGATTTCGTAACAAAGCTGCTGATACATCAGGAAATGCCTAAGCTGCCCAAGCAGTTCAAATGGGTTATTAGACCTGATTCTTGGCAGGAAGTACTAGATGGTTATGTGTATGGCTTTTTTAACGAAAAATATTACAAGCCACATAAAGAACAGTACCCCAACAATGCACAGGAACAGAATGTAACACTTGATATAAAAATCGACTATGAAAGCCTACCGTATACGAGGTTTTATGGCATGGGAGATATTAAGGAGGTTTGCAAACTAACTATGGCAATCGGCAGTGATTGGCGGATTTACTGTTATGGGGATAAACCTTCAAACGAAATACCGGTAATTATTACATTTATGCAGGTAGAAGATGTAACTGATCTTATTAAGGAGGCGGTAGAATGAAAGAATTTTGGAATACACTACAGCTGGCTTTCACAGTAGTAGGCGGCTGGCTGGGATACTTTTTAGGCGGGTGCGATGGTTTAATCCTCGCACTTCTTTTATTTGTGGTAACTGATTACATCACAGGCGTGATGTGTGCGGCGATTGATAAAAAGCTTTCAAGCAGCGTGGGTTTTAAGGGCATCTTTAGAAAGGTGCTCATTTTTATGCTTGTTGGCATAGCAAACATTATAGATTTTCAGGTTATTAAGCAAGGAAGCGTGATTAGAACCGCGGTAATTTTCTTCTACCTATCTAACGAAGGACTTTCACTTATCGAAAACGCGGCTCACCTAGGGCTTCCCGTGCCTGAGAAATTAAAAAACGTTTTAGAACAATTACACGACAAGAACAGAAAGGACAATACTCATGAGTAAAAAAGGAATAGACGTATCAGTATGGCAGGGTGACATTGATTTCAACTCGGTAAAAGCATCCGGCGTTGAGTTTGTGATCATTCGAGCAGGATACGGTATCGGACACAAAGACAAGTGGTTTGAGGAAAACTATCGTAAAGCAAAAACAGCAGGTCTTGATGTGGGAGCTTACTGGTATTCGTACGCAAGCTCTGCAGGCGAAGCGTCTGAGGAAGCTCAAAGCTGCGTGAACATACTTTCAGGTAAGAGTTTTGAGTACCCAGTTTACTTTGATTTAGAAGAAAAAAGCCAGCTTAACCGTGGACGAGCTTTCTGTGATTCTTTGATTACAAGTTTTTGTAATAAGCTGGAAACTTACGGGTATTATGCAGGTTTTTACACCTCGCTTTCAGTAGCTAATAATCTTGTGTCCTCTCATGTTAGAGACCGTTACGCTCTATGGATTGCACAGTGGAATACGCACTGTGATTATCAAGGCTCATATGGTCTTTGGCAATACTCGTCAAGTGGCAGCGTGGGTGGAATAGCCGGAAGAGTTGACATGGATTATGCTTACGTAGATTATCCAAGCGTGATTAAAAAAGCCGGTCTAAACGGATATAAAAACGGAGGCTCTTACACTGCTCCTCAAACATCAAGCATTGATGAAGTGGCACGAGAAGTTATTAACGGTGATTGGGGTAACGGAACTGAGCGTAAAAACCGTTTAACCTCTGCCGGATACGATTATACGAGCGTGCAAAATAAAGTTAATGAACTTCTTGGTGTGAAAGCCTATAGAAAGTCGGTTGATGAGCTTGCACGTGAAGTAATCCGAGGCACGTGGGGTAACGGCAGCATGCGAAAACAGCGTCTAACTCAAGCAGGATACGATTATGATGCAGTACAAAAACGAGTAAACGAACTCTTGTAAAACAGTTTGAAACACTTATAAAGCCCGAGGCTTGTTCCTACATTGGAGCAATCCTCGGGCTTTTTTTATTTTTGAAAACTTTTTTAGAAAAACCGTCAGATTATCACCTTTCCCAAGGCTACCCCCATAGAAGGGCACAAAGTCCTTTTAGAAAGGAGGCGGCATATGAAACAAAAACTTGTCGTAAGTGTTTCAAAAAAGCCTAAAGAAGAAGGGCTTGCAAGTTGCAAACCTATCGGGCTGAGAGAAAAAATCATCCGATTCTTCCTCGGAAAGAAAGAAGACATCATGGTCTTTATTCCAAGTAACAGAATCGATGAAGTCGTGGTTCAAAACAAGAAAGGTGAATAAGAATGAACGAAAACACGGTAAAAAAGATAATTGGCGATCTTGAATCACTGATTTGTCACCTAAAAGAGATCACGGGTGAAACAACACATAAGACGCCACCAAAACAAGTACCTGAAACTAAAAAGGTAAGTCTTGAACAGGTGCGAGCAGTTTTAGCAAAACTTAGCCAGCTGGGAAAGACAGCTGAGGTGAAGAAACTCATCGTAAAACACGGTGCGCAAAAGCTCTCAGATATCCCTGAAAGCGAGTATGCGAGCCTATTGCATGAAGCGGAGGGAATTAAAGGTGACTAAGCATGCTTTACTTTCCCCTTCTTCTGCTCACAGGTGGATTAAGTGTACTCCGAGTGCTGTTTTAGAAGAAAAGTTTGAAAACACTACTTCTGCGGCGGCTGAGGAAGGAACAGCGGCACACGCGTGGTGTGAGTATAAGCTGAATAAGCTTCTTAACCGTCCGTGTGAAAAACCGTCAACCGAGTATGACTCAAACGAGA
Source organism: Atopobium massiliense (assembly GCA_900343135.1). GTDB lineage: Bacteria > Actinomycetota > Coriobacteriia > Coriobacteriales > Atopobiaceae > Fannyhessea > Fannyhessea massiliensis. The sequence goes on from OPYK01000007.1 coordinate 45,560, forward strand.
TGCAGGAATGCTCGGATGCTTACGTGGATTTCGTAATGGAAAAATACGAGCAGGCAAAGCTTAACTGTCAAGATCCTATCCTTCTCATAGAGCAGAAAGTTGATTTTTCAGCTTACGTGCCGGACGGGTTTGGTACGGCGGACTGCATTATTGTAGGCGAAAAAACGCTGCAGGTTATCGACTTTAAGTACGGTCAAGGCGTGCTGGTGGACGCTTACGAGAATCCTCAGATGAAATGCTACGCGCTTGGAGCTTTAACGCTTTTCGACAGCTTGTATGAGATTCAAACTGTTGAGATGAGTATTTTTCAGCCAAGACGTGACAACGTATCCACTTTTACGCTACCTGTCACGGAGCTAATCTGTTGGGCTGAAAGCGTGCTTAAACCTAAAGCAGAGCTTGCTATTAAAGGCGAAGGCGAATTTGAAGCCGGTGACTGGTGCAGGTTTTGCAGGGCAAAAGCCACGTGCCGTAAACGGGCGGAAGAAAACCTTAAACTTGCAGAACTTGAGTTCAAACCGCCTTCGCTTCTAACAGATAGTGAGATTGAAGAAGTGCTCACGCTTATCCCACAGTTAACAAAGTGGGCTGATGATGTTCTAGCGTACGCCACAGATTCCGCTATTAACCACGGCAAAGAGTGGTCTGGTTTCAAACTCGTAGAAGGCAGATCAGTTCGCAAGTTTAAGGATGAGACAGCGGTTATTGAAAAAGCGAAAGCTCATGGCTTTACCGACATTTTCAAAACTAGTCTTATCGGTTTAACGGAAATGCAAAAACTGATGGGCAAGAAAAAATTTGAGGATATTCTGGGCGACCTCATTATCAAACCGTCCGGAAAACTTACGCTCGTACCGGACTCGGATAAGCGGGCAAAAGTCAATGTTTCAAACGCAAATAACGAATTCAAAAAGGAGAATTAGTACTATGTCTAAATTAAATAACACGAAAGTTATCACCGGTAAAAACACGCGTCTTTCCTATTTCAACGGTTGGGAGCCAAAGTCTATTAACGGCGGTCCTGAAAAATATAGTGTTTCACTGCTTATCCCTAAAAGTGATGTTGAAACGATTACGGCTATTGAGAAAGCTATTGATGCTGCGATTGAGGAAGGTGTCGGCAAGTTCGGCGGTAAAAAACCAAACAAGCAAGCGATAAAGCTACCACTGAGAGACGGGGATATTGAGCGTGATGATGAAGCATATAAAGGACATTACTTCATTAACGCAAACTCAACCATGGCTCCGCAGATTGTAGACAAGCAGGTAAAACCAATCATGGATCGCAGTGAAGTGTATTCAGGCTGCTATGCGAGGGTTTCCATCAACTTTTACGCGTTTAACTCTAACGGTAATAAGGGAATTGCTTGCGGTCTTGGCAATATTCAAAAGATTCGAGACGGTGAGCCGCTCGGCGGACGTAGCCTCGCAACCGATGATTTTACGACTTTAGAAGATGATGACTTTCTAGCCTAAGGAGCATGTGAAGATGATTAGCTGGTTTGTTGGAATATTTGCTGGCGTATTGCTTCTTGATTTCGTGGTAAGAAAACTTGTCAGTCTTTATATCGAAGTCAAAAACATGCTGAACAGAAAGTAAGAAAGTCAAGGAGGTGGCAGGTTTTCTGTCACCTCTTTTCTTAACTTGGAGGTGATGTAATTTGGAAAATTTGAGTATAGATTTAGAGACGTTTTCCTCCGTTGACCTTAAAAAATGTGGGGTTTACAAATACGCAGAATCAGATGATTTTGAAATACTGCTCTTTGGCTACAGTGTGGACGGTAGTGAAGTTCAGGTCGTTGACTTAGCACAAGGTGAAACCATACCCGAGGTTGTGCTTTCTGCTTTAACGGATGAAACGGTGACCAAGTGGGCGTTTAACGCTCAGTTTGAAAGAGTCTGCTTATCACGCTATTTGCGAGATAAGGGCATCAATGTTAACCCCGGTAAGACAGGAAAAAGTGAAGGCTTGTTTTTAAATCCCTGCTCGTGGCATTGCACAATGATCTGGTCAGCCACCCTGGGGCTACCCATGTCGCTTGAAAACGTGGGAGCAGTACTGGGGCTTGATAAGCAGAAACTCACTGAGGGTAAGAATCTTATTAAATACTTCTGCCTACCGTGTAATCCTACGAAAGTAAACGGTGGAAGAACAAGAAACAAGTATTTTCACGATAAAGAAAAGTGGGATCTGTTTAAATCGTATAACAAGCGTGATGTTGAAGTTGAGATGAGTATTCAAGAAAAGCTCTCACGCTTTCCCGTACCAGACTTTTTATGGCAGGAATTTTATCTCGACCAAGAGATTAACGACCGTGGGATTGAAATAGATTCTCTTTTCGTTGAGTCAGCTATAAAACTTGACTTAGAGGTGAAAACGCATCTCATGAGTGAGCTTAAGCATGTTACGGGTTTAGAAAACCCGAATTCCGTGTTACAGATGCGCTCTTGGCTTAAAGAGCATGGTCTTGAAATGGAGTCGCTTGGTAAAAAAGAAGTCGCTAAAGAACTTAAAACAGTGGGTAAAGAGTTGTCGGAAGTTTTACGGCTTCGCCAGCAGCTTGCCAAATCCTCTGTGAAAAAGTATACGGCGATGAAAAACGCTGCCTGCATGGATTATCGGGAGCGTGGCATGTTTCGCTTCTATGGTGCAAACCGTACAGGAAGGTTTGCGGGAAGGCTCGTGCAATTACAAAACCTGCCACAAAACCATCTGCCTGATCTAGCTGAGGCTAGAAGTCTTGTTAAACAAGAAAATGTTGAAGCTTTGGAAATGCTTTATGAGGATATTCCGGATACCTTATCGCAGCTTATCCGCACTGCTTTTATTCCACGCACGGGATTTAAGTTTATTGTCGCAGACTTTTCAGCGATCGAAGCGAGAGTCTTGGCTTGGCTTGCAGGTGAAAAATGGCGTATGCGAGTATTCGCGGAAGGTAAAGACATCTACTGCTCGTCAGCCTCTCAAATGTTTGGCGTACCTGTTGAAAAACACGGAGTAAACGGGCACCTGCGGCAGAAAGGTAAGATCGCGGAACTCGCTCTTGGATACGGCGGCTCTGTTGGAGCGTTAAAAGCCATGGGAGCACTCGACATGGGTCTTACCGAAGAGGAGCTGCAGCCACTTGTTGACGCGTGGAGATCATCTAACCCGATGGTGACAACACTGTGGTGGGATGTGGACAAAGCGGTAAAACAGTGTGTACACGAACACGTATCTGTTCGAACACACAATATTGTGTTCACTTACAAGAGTGGGTTTCTTATCATCGAACTGCCTTCGAAAAGATGCCTTTACTATGTGAAGCCACGTGTGGAAGAAAACAAGTATGGTGGCGAATCAGTCACCTATGAGGGTGTTGGATCTACTAAAAAATGGGAGCGGCTGGAAAGCTACGGTCCTAAATTCGTGGAAAACATTACGCAAGCTATAGCTCGTGACATTCTACTTTACGCCATGCAAACACTGAAAGAATATCGCATTGTCGCGCACGTGCATGATGAAGCCATCATCGAAACCGATAAAAGTGCGAGTGTTCAAAGCGTGTGCGAGCTAATGGGAAGAACACCACCTTGGGCAGAGGGTTTACTTCTTAGAGCTGACGGCTACGAGTGCGAGTTTTACAAAAAAGATTAAAAACCGTCAGATTTTATTCTTTCCCAAGGCTACCTCATAGGAGGTGGCCTTTTTATGAATATGGAAGAACAACGCAAGGTCAAATTGCTAAGAGATGAAGGCCTTAGCTATACGCAGATTGCAAACCGAATGGATATTTCCGTTAATACGATTAAAAGCTACTGCAAACGTAACAGCCTGGGCGTAATCCAGTCTACGAAAACACAGACGGCATTATGTGAATCTTGTTCAAAACCAATCAAACAAAACAAAGGAAGAAAAGTTAAACGTTTCTGCTCTGATGTGTGTAGAAACAATTGGTGGAACAAGCATACACAGTTGGTAAAAAGACAGGCAAACTATGAGTGCACTTGTCTTAACTGCAAAAATTCTTTTATCTCTTACGGTAATAAAACCAGAAAATACTGCTGCCACGCCTGCTATATAGAACATCGTTTTGGAGGTGAGCATCATGCAAATCAGTAAGGATGTTCACGGGCTAACGGATGTTAAAGCCAGAGCTTGGACAAAAGAGAGTATGCAGGCGGATTTTCGTTTTGAAATAGCCGAAAAACTTACCGTTTCACTCTTTAAAAAAGGGCTTATCAGCGAGCAAGAAAAAGAAAAAATAAGCCGTCTTAACAGGGAAAAATTTCAACCGTTTTACAAGGAATTATTGGGCTAAAAGCTTGATAAACACTGCTTTTAGAGTGATGTATATGACTGTAAGAAAGTGAGGTGAGATGATGAAAATGATAACAAAACTGGAAGCCAAACAGCCGGATAATTCTCTTAGAAAAATACGGGTTGCCGCATATGCGAGAGTTTCTACAGACAGTGACGAACAGCTTCTCAGTCTAGAAGTACAAAAGGAGCATTACGAAAACTATATTAAGTCTAATCCATGCTGGGAGTATGCGGGACTTTACTTTGACGAGGGTATTAGCGGCACGAAAATCGATAAACGTGAAAGTCTTAAACAACTGCTTAAAGACTGTGAAAGTGGTCAGATAGATAGGATTATTACAAAGTCTATTAGTAGGCTTGCAAGAAACACGGTTGACTGTCTTGAAATAGTTAGAAAACTTACCGGTCTTGGTATTTATTTGTATTTTGAGAAAGAAAACATTGATACCGAGCATATGAGTTCAGAGCTCATGCTTTCTATCTTAAGTTCCATTGCGCAAAGCGAATCAAGATCTATCTCGGAAAACAGCATGTGGTCAATTCAAAAAAGGTTCGAAAACGGAAGCTATGTCATTTCTTCCCCATCGTATGGGTATAAAAACGAGAACGGGAAAATGATTATCGTTCCAAAGGAAGCTGAGGTTATAAAAGACATCTTTAGTATGGCACTTTTAGGTAAAGGCGGGCATGTGATAGCTAATGAGCTGACGGCTAAAAAGATTCCTGCGAAAAAAGGAGCTAAATGGTCTTCGACTACCGTGAACGCTATTTTGAACAATAAAACATACACAGGGGATGTGATTTTTCAAAAGACATTTACAGACGATAATTTTAACCGCCATAAAAACCGTGGCGAGAAAAAACAGTATGTTATTGAAAACCATCACGAGGCTATCATCAGTCATGAAACTTTTAATCTTGTTCATGAGCTGAGACAGAAGAGGAAATTAAAACTAAATATTACCGGCGGTAGTAATAAATACCTTGCTAGATATGTGTTTTCAGGGAAACTTTACTGCGGTAATTGCCATAGTCGGTTAAAGAAACACGACCGGCATAAAAAAGATGGAGCCTATGTTGTTTGGTGTTGTACCAAGCATATACATGATACTAAATGCTGCCCTATGAAAGCTGTAAAAGAGGAGTATGTTAAATTAGCTTTTCTTCAAATGCTTAACAAGTTCAAAGCAACATACGCTCAAATATTAACGCCTTTCATAAAAAGCTTAAGAAACGTGAATAATAAAGACGGATTAAACAAGGTTATCGAACTCGAAGAAAAAATAGCTAAGCTGCAAGAACAAGAGCAAGTACTCAGTAAGCTTTTAGCCGGTGGCTACATTGAGATGGATTCCTACTATCTGGAAAGCAATCAGCTTAAAAAGGAAATGGATACTTGTCTTAAGGAAAAACTTCAGCTTTCCAACAGTTTAAACGGTAACTTAACGCACTTAAACGAGACACAAAAACTTCAACGGTTCGTCAGCGTCACAGAAGTATTTAGCGAGTTTAAGGACGAGGATTTTCTGGATTTTGTAGACGATGTCGTAGTTAAAAGCAGAACAGAATTTATTTTTCATTTGAAATGCGGATTGGAATTAGAAGAAGAGGTGAAAGAAACATGGCACACATCCCATATGGTTACCGAATAGTAGACGGTAAAGCGGTTATAGACGAAAAAGAAGCTCTGAAAGTTAGAGAACTTTTCTGTAAATTCTTAGAATTTGGAACGATTTCTGAAACGGCTCGAGCGGTGAACATTGATAAAACACATTCTGTAATTAGTAATATTTTGAAAAATAAAACGTACTTAGGAACATCGCTTTACCCGAGTCTTTTAGATGAAGAAACTTTTTATAAAGTTCAGCAGTTAAGAGCGAACAATTTTAGAAAAAGACCTCGTACAACAGAGCTAAAACCTTTAATTACAACAAATTTCGCGTATGAAATAGGTGTTATAGAAAAGAAATACGATGATCCTTATCGGCAAGCAGCATACGCGTACAGTCAAATCAAGGGAGGTGTGAAATGAGTGCCAACGTTACAATTATTCCACCAAGAAAAATAGCGGGGAATACGGTAGATAAGCATAAAGATAAGCCGAAGTTAAGAGTAGTAGCGTATTGTCGTGTCAGTACTGACAGTGAAGAACAGGCAACAAGTTATGACACGCAAGTTCAGCATTATACGGATTATATTTCAAGAAATCCTCTCTGGGAGTTTGCTGGCATTTACGCTGATGACGGTATTTCAGGAACTAGCACGAAAAAACGTGTCGGTTTCAACGACATGATCCACGATTGCATGAGTGGCAAAGTAGACATGGTTATCACTAAGTCGATTAGCCGTTTTGCGAGAAACACTATCGACTGTTTAAAGTTTGTTAGGCAGTTGAAAGACAAAAACATTCCGATCATTTTTGAAAAAGAAAACATCAACACTATGGAAGCAAGCGGAGAACTATTGCTTACTATCATGGCTTCTTTAGCTCAACAGGAATCCGCGTCGCTTTCTCAGAATGTGAAGCTTGGACTTAAGTTTCGCTACCAGGAAGGCAAAGTGCAAATCAACCATAACTGGTTTTTAGGATACACAAAAGACGATGAAGGGAATCTTGTAATTCTTGAACAGGAAGCAAAAGTCGTAAGAAGAATCTATAGAGAATATTTAGAAGGATTAAGCCTTAGAGATATAGCGGAGGGTCTTGAAAAAGACGGTGTTAAAAACGGTGCCGGGCATTTAAAATGGCACTTGTCTAATATTAAAACCATTTTGCAAAACGAAAAATATATTGGTGATGCTCTTTTACAAAAAACCATCACGACAGATTTTATTAATCATGTTCGTATAAAAAATGATGGGACAGAACCACAGTATTATGTAAAAGATAGCCACGCGTCTATTATTCCAAGAGATATTTTCTTTAAAGTTCAAGAAGAAATGGTAAGACGAGCCAACATGTTTAGTGGTGAGGAGAATAAAAAAAGGAGAGTTTATTCCAGTAAGTACGCTTTATCCAGTTTATGTGTTTGTTCTAAATGCGGGGATGTTTACAGAAGAATTGCTTGGAACAATCGAGGAGTGCGTTCTGTTGTTTGGCGTTGTTGTACCAGATGGGAAAATGGTCCTAGTGCTTGTGATGCTCCGACAGTAAAAGAGGAAGAACTGCAGTCTGCTATAGTGAAAGCCATAAACAAGGTGTTTAGTATACCGGATGAAGTATTGGATACGTTGAATAACAATATTAGAGAAATTATCGCGGGCAACAACTTAAGCGAGATTGAAACGGTTGATAAAAGAATTGCAGATAAACAAGCGACACTACTAACCTTGCTCAAAGCTAAAAAAGACTACACGAAAATAGCTGATGAGATTGATGAGCTTAAAGGTAAGAAACAGCAGCTTCTTATAGAAAAAGCAGGTCAAGAAGATGCTAAAAGACGAATCAGAGAAATGGAAGATTTTCTGAAAAGTGAACGTCACGATATTAGTGAGTATGACGAGAAGCTGGTAAGAAAGTACATCAAGAAAATAAAAGTTTACGAGGACAGGTTCAGCGTAACTTTTAAATCAGAGATTAGTGTGGATATTGAAAGGGCATCGTAAAAGCCAAAAGATTGTGAGCGTTTGAAATGTTACAAAAGTCAACCTAGGGGGGAATCATCTCTAGGCTGTTTTTTGTTTTTATGCTCAAAAACCAAGCTATTAAGCCAATCTTAAACCTTTTAACGATAGCTTTTCCTATCGTTAAAAAGTGCACCCACTATCAATAGTGTTCACTCAAAAAAGTGTAGATATACTACCTGTTCTCTCAATCCACGTCGAGAGTGTTGTGTTGATGTCTAGGGCTGATTAGGTTGATTTATAAATGCGGCATAATATAATTGCCTTAACAGAACCTCTCCACACTTAATGTAGTTCTTCTACATGCGGGCCACGGAGAGGGCTTTTTGTATGAAAGAGTATATTCAAATAGGAAGGCCTATGCGATAAATTCAGGTATTTTAGGAGAAAAGGAATATATGGATATTTGGGATACAATGTATGAAAAGGTGAAGACACAATTTCATCCGGAGGAAGTTTCTCCATTCGTTTACGCACATCATGTTGTATGTGCAATAGAAGCTGAAAACGGAGAAATTTTCACGGGTTTCTGCATTGAGAGCTGCAGTGGGGTTCTTAATTTGTGCGCAGAACGCGTGGCCGCTCTTAATATGTATGTGAATAGCGGACAGACGAAGGTAAAGCGCTTCATCGCATTCCGCGACAAGGCACCTTATGGCGCGGGAAGCGGTATGCCTTGCGGAGCGTGTAGAGAGTTCTTTTATCAATTGAATGAAGAAAATGAAAAAATGGAGATTATGGAGGACTTTGAACAGCGGAAGACTGTCACATTGAAGGAGCTCATGCCAAATTGGTGGGGCAAAGATAGATATGCTGAAGCGAAAGCAAAATGACCGTCCCGCTTGTATAGACAGATTAAGTCTCCCACCCTGCCATCCCGGTTTCAAGCCTTCGCCATGATCTTATGGATCGGGCAAGGAGAATGGCGAGGGTGAATACTGAGCGCCATCCGTGGATTGACATGACAGATGAGGAGATGCTCAGAAGCTGCGGGCTTATACTTGAGGATCCGGAAACGAACAAAGAAGGTATAACACTTGCGGCAGTCTTACTCTTTGGTACGGATAACCGTATCATGTCCGTGTTACCTCAGCATAAGACAGACGCTATTTTCAGAGTGTTCAATGTTGATCGTTATGATGTTCTGCATATTTGGGGCGTTAGCTTCTTTTATTCAATGAGAAGTTGGAATGGGTATATCCGGCTTGGTTATCGGTTTCCTATTTAGTTCCTATGGGCTTCCGATGATAGGAGCGACTGTGATAGCGTTTGTTGAATTGATGAATTATAAGATTAAAGCTGCTTGGATAAATTAGTATTTGTCAAGGAGGGAATATGGATTTCAGTAGGATGATTCCTGAATTATCAGTTTTTGATATTAATCTGACTAAAAAATTTTATAGTGAGTTAGGATTCAAAATTGAATATGAACGTGCAGAAGATAAATTCGTTTTCATGTCTTTTCAAGAAAGTCAGTTTATGTTCGAACAAATTCATGATGATGGTTGGAATATAGGTGAGCTAGTATATCCTTTAGGAAGAGGAATAAATTTTTCAATAGCTGTCGATGATATTGAAGAACTGTATCAATTAGTGAATAATTTGAATATAAAATTATACAGAGAACTAACTAGAAACATATATCAAGTTAATGAAATAGAAGAAATACAAATAGAGTTTTTAATTCAAGATCCCAATGGGTATTTGTTAAGGTTTACAAATTAACAAATACCAGTTTGTCGAGCTAAATAAAACTAAACACTAAAGATACAAGACGAGAGTGTCGTATTGATGTCAAAGGCTGATTAGGTGGGTGCATTTTTGCCCTTGTATTGCAGGGGTTTGCAGGGTCTATCGTTAAAAGGTTTAATGCGAAGTGGCTTTAAGCTGGCTCGGCGTGGTTTTTGAGCCCAGTTTGCTGTTTGAGGGAACATGTCTACGCTTTAGGGCGAGTGCACAGGATGTTAACGTTAAAAAGTGCACCCACTTTGCGCCCACAATGTTAAGTGTGAAAATATAGCTCAAAAGGTAAAATGAAACCTGATTATTAGTATGTGCACGAGGAGGTGTTTAAGGAAATGGACAAGCTCGTTCGTTTTTGCCGTGAAGTAGCGATATTCGGCTTGACGGTTGCCTTAATCGCGATGCTGGTTGCCTTAATATGGGATGGCACACTTGCTATTAGAATTGGTTTCACCTCTTTTGTTATTGGTGTCACAGTGATCTCGCTTAAGACTGTCCTTCGAAAGACTGATTGAATTTTGTTTGGTTCAAGTCAATAGTTGAATATCTCACGTTGGGTAGCTATTACTGATCTCTGTCAGTAATAGTCACTTCTTTTTATGAATCTTAAAGTCAGGCTCAATGTCCGTCCTGCGGATTTCATACATCAGGTCATCCGATAGATTATGAAAGAAGAAATCAGGGGTTGGAATATGCATATTCGATAACTGTCGGAGATAATGTATGGCTTGGCGCAGGTGTTCAAGTTATGCCGGGGGTGACAATCGGAAATAACGTTGTAATCGGCGGTGGAAGTATAGTTGTCAAAGATATTCCGGATAACTCTGTGGCTGTCGGAAATCCATGTAAGGTAATACGGACGATTACAGAGGAAGATAAGACTAGAAATTGGGATATATAATTGACGTTTTCCAATTATCAATATTTCTAAAAGGCAGACCAAGGCTCCTCACTACCGATTCGATTCAGTGTTGGAGCCTTTTATGCTTCGATGTCGATTGTAAGGCCGGACTTAAATTCCACGGTGATGCCTTTGATGCGTGAGGCCATGCGTCCTCCTTTCTAAACAATTGCTTGCAAATGCTTGCAATAATTGATAAGTTTTAGCTATACTTCCCTCAAAAGGAGATGATTTTTATGGCAAAGACAAGTGCGTTTTATGCCCGTATTGATACGAGCCTTAAAGAAAATGCGGAAGGAATCCTTTCCGCTCTGGGGATTACACCCTCCAGTGCACTGCAAATGTTTTACAAGCAAGTCGTTTTACAAAAAGGTCTGCCTTTTGAGCCGCGACTTCCATACGCCGCACCTACCGCCATCGGAGATTTGAGCAAAGAAGAGCTTGATGCGGAGCTTTATAAGGGTCTTGATTCTCTGAAAGCGGGGCGTGTCTATACGGCAGATGAAATGGATGAAGAGTTTTCCGGGAAGTATCAGGTATGAGTGAGCCCTATTCCGTCGTCTATTCACCGAAAGCCTACGAAGATCTTCTGGGCATCGGTGACTATATTGCCTACATACTGAAAGCTCCTCTTGCTGCGGATCATATCACGAAGCTTCTGCGTGAGCAGGCAAAGTCTCTGTCGTCCTTTCCTGAACGTCATCCTTTAATGGAAAATGAACCGTGGAAGGCGATGAATATGAGAAGACTTCCCGTGAAAAACTACGTTATCTTTTATACAGTTAGCGAGCCGGCACATATGGTAACGATCATTCGTATCGTCTATGGCGGACGAGATCTAAAAGGCATAGCAAATGAAATAACGACTGACTGACAAGTTGCCGATAAGGGCGGTTTTTTATGCCTTAAAACCTGTCAAAATCTTCCTGTGTGGCAAGCCGTCTGCACTTGGAAGCATAAGAAGTGGCGTTGTCATGGGTCGCTAGCCTCTTATCTGCCTTTTTGTGAGACCTCCGTCTTTAAGTTCTCATCCCAAAGGGAGAGGATTTCAAGAAGTACAACAGGCTGTTTTTCCGTGGTTTGGCCGATTATTTGACATCCATCTGGAGCAGTCGAGCCACGTGAAGAGCGTTGTATTGATGACAAAGATTGTTAGCGGGGCGGCAAATTAGAATTATAAGGAGGGTAAAGGAAGTGAACATCAAAAAAGAATTATTGGCATTGCAGGATGTTTCATATGCTGATTTTCAGGCGAAATTAACGCCAAACATACCGAGAGACCTATTTATTGGGGTTAGAGTTCCGCTTGCTAAGAAGCTTGCTAAAAGAATTGCAGAGGAGCCAGAAACGTCTAAATTTCTGAGAGATTTGCCGCATACATACTATGATGAAAATATGCTTCACGGACTTCTAATTTCTGAAATTAAAGACTATGATGCATGTATTGAGGCAGTCTGTGAATTTCTGCCTTATGTAGATAATTGGGCTGTTTGCGATAGTATGTCTCCAAAGATTTTCGCAAAGAATAAAAAAGCACTTTTGGAAAAAATTAAACAATGGTCGGCATCGGAAAAGACCTATACGTGCCGCTTTGGAATTAAGATGTTAATGTCTTACTTTCTTGATGATGATTTTAAGCCTGAGTATTTGGAAATACCTCTTTCTGTTACTGGTGAAGACTATTATGTGAACATGATGGTTGCCTGGTTTTTTGCAACAGCTTTGGCAAAACAATGGGATGTAACTATACAATACATCGAAGATCAGCGCCTAGACACATGGACATATAATAAGGCAATACAGAAAGCACGTGAAAGTAAGCGCGTTACGCCGAAACAAAAAGAGTATTTAAAAGCACTTAAAGGATGACGAAATTTAGATGATATTGAACTTTAACCCGAGCAATGGTAAAACGCTTATTTAGAAATATGTCCGATATGGAATTATTTCTAAATAGAAGAGAAAATAGTAATAAAAAAGATGTAAAGAAACAGCGTCCTTGTTACATATTGATGACTCATTTAAGAAAATTATTATCGTGAAAGATCGAATAAAGCCATTTTTAGACGAAAATGGAATACTTACTCTTAATTTATTTGACTTTTTATTAAACAAGGAAAGTTTAGACTTATGATGAACAATGTAACTGATTTGTTATGGATATATTCCCACTGATAACTCATTAACGCACCTACCTAAACAATTTTACGGAGAGCGATATAATTTAACGTAGACCTCCGAGAGATACGAACCTTTCTGCTTGGTGCTAAAGCAAGCAGCGAAAAATACCCCTCCGAATGTCAAATAAAATAAAACAAGCAACAAGGAGATAACGATGTTCGATTCAATAACTATTCAGAATGTTAAGCTAAAAAATCGTTTGGTTATGGCTCCGATAACTACCTGGTCAAGTAATGACGATTATAGCGTATCGGATGAAGAGTTAGCTTTCTTTGGTCTTCGCAACAAAGGCGTGGGCATGATTATAACAGGATCTGCTCGTGTAATGCCAAATGGTATTGGGTTTACCAATGAATTTTCAGTTGATAACGATAAGTTTCTTCCTGGATTGAGCGCGCAGGCAAGCCGTATTCAGGAACATGGAGCCAAGGCTATTCTCCAAATCTACCATGCAGGAAATAAGGCTTTGCCATTCTTGACGAATGATGTGGTTAGCAGTAGTCCAGTGAAGACTGAAGAAACAGAACTTGTAGATGGTGTGGTTCCTCGTGAATTAACGGATAGTGAGATTGTAGAGGTTATCAAGGCATTCGGAGAGGCAACTAGACGTGCAATAAAGGCGGGTTTTGATGGTGTGGAAATTCACGGGGCTCATGGCTTTCTTATCCAAAATTTTCTTTCTCCGTTCTCTAACAAGCGTTCAGATCGCTGGGGTGGTTCCTTGGAAAACCGCCTGCATTTCCCACTTGCAATAGTCGAGGAAATTCAAAAAACAATTGACCAATATGCAACCAAGGACTTTATCCTAGGTTACAGAATTTCGCCTGATGAACCTATGGAAGGAGGTCTTCGAGTAGCCGATACTCTTGTTCTAGCGCAGCGTTTATCACAAATGGGCGTGGGTTATATTCATCTTTCTTTGGAGGATGCAGGCGTATCAAAACCTGTTGGGATTGATCAGACGTATGTAGCTCTTTTTGCCGAAAAAATTGCAGGCAAATCTCGTTTGATGGCAACGGGTTCTGTTCAATCAAAAGCTGGAATTGAGCAAGTTTTAGCAGAAGGTGCAGACTTAGTAGGAATCGGGCGTGCGCTGGTGAGCGATCCGCAATTTGTTGAAAAAATTAAGGCTAATCAGCCAGTTAATCTAAGCATTTCAAAAACACATGCAGCGCAATTGCAGCTGCCAGAGAAGATGATGTCAGCCATCCAAAGTATGGGTAATTGGTTTGAGTTTGAAGATTAAAAAGCTTGTAAAAAAGCTTGGTAGAACTGGTAAAACAGAATGGAAAACAAAAGAAGGCATAACATTAAAAGATTTAGAGGGAAACAAGATAGTGTAGTATAAAAACTGTATCAGAAGACGGTAGCAATACCGTCTTTTTTTGATCCCTAAATCCATTGAACATCGGGCTTTCCAGCGATGGCTTCAGAGTTTTAGAAAAGTTTCATTATGTGCAGGTAATAGTCTGTGCGTATCCAAGATACCAACAAACTAGAGATAACTTTACAGGAAATGATACCAAGTTTGGTGGCTGTTGTTTAGAAGAACACGGTAAAACGCATATGTAAAGTGTTTCACTTGAACACGAAGAACGTTGCCTTGTCCAAGACCTTCAAATAGATATACGTCATACCCATGTTCAGAAAGATATAACATCGGCAAAAACATTTCCTCAAAGCATAAATCTTTACCACCGTGTAAAAGAATGGTGCCCTTATATTGTTTTTGAGCTTTTGCAACCATGATTGGCAGCATAGCATCTTCATGTGGAACTTGAATTTTTTGAACACGTCCCTCATCGAAATAAGAATGGCAATACTCATAAAACAGTTCCGTGGTCTTTATATAGTATTCCCTATTGCCAGGATTTCCGTCAAAAAATTCGCTCATCCGGTAATATGCAATTGCCTAAGGGATTCTGTTTTGAGAGAGCGCATGATCTCCAAGGTAAATCATTTCCTGCTTCCAGCTTGTGCCGTCTGTAATCTTTTTGACGGCCTGCATCACATCGTTTAAATTCCGGTTCCATGCAAAAGACCTCCTTAAAAATTTGCTGTTTGTGGGTAATTAAACTTCCCACTTCTTGATAAAAGTTTCAAACGATTTCATACATCTATGCAAAACAGCTACCATTAAGAGCATCAAAATAGCGCCTACTACACAACTGATCCATAATTGAGCTGTGGTAAAAGAAAGGTATTTATTTGAAACCCAAAGGATATAAAAGCAAAATGGAAGGAACGGGACTGCGGTGACCACTCCGGGTACGTAGCCTTTAAATTGCAACGCCAACATACAATGCACAATCAGGTGAATGGTAAATCCAAAAAATAATCCCAGCCACGGAAAGTACCAATCAAAGATACAAGCAGAGAGCGATAAAGCTGCAATAATGAGAAACTCAATCAATACACCAATGGAAAATGACGGGGTGCTTCCCAAATCGGCAAATGGAATCTTCTTCATTTTTGTTGTTTGTATTTTTCTTTTATATTTCCGTTTCCATGCCTCCACAAAAATAATCTCCTCGAAGTCATGCAGCATAAAAATAACCGGGAACAGCCAAACAATCGTATTTATTGTATTCATAAAATTGAACCTCCTTTATCTGTCTCACTTGTGTCACTTTCTGATTTATAGTATAACCAAAAAGACATGATTGTTAATGGCAGCGGTTCAAGTGCTACAATCCCGAAAAAGTGTGACAGGAGGAACAAAATGAGTTTGATAGAAAAGGAAAAGAATCCCATCGCTGAGCAATCCCGTCAATGGTTGATGCAGTCCTTGTTGGATCTTATGAGCCAAAAAGACTACGCTCGTATTACCGTAACAGAAATCGCCGAACATGCACTTTTATCAAGAAGAACTTTTTACCGGATCTTTGATTCGAAGGAGCAGGTATTACAGCAATGCTTCTTAGAAAGATGTGAGGACTACATTACTTATTTTCAAAAAGACAGGCACTATACACTGGAGCAGATTGTGGAAGTGTTTTTTTCCTTTTGGGAGAAACAGATCAACTTTTTGCGTCTTTTGCAGCGGAATCATCTGTTCTATTATCTGCTGGAAGAATTCAACCGGGCCTTACCTGTGATTTATGACACCGTTCGTGGAAATCAAAATTTGTACGACAGCTTCTTTGAAAAGAAAGCTGCACTGCTTGTCAGTGCCGGTGCACTTTGGAATCTTCTTTCCGAATGGATACAAATGGAAAATCGCCCGTCTCCAAAAGAAATATCTAAAATGATGCTACAAATAATTGCATCTAATTCTTGAAAAGCACCCTGGTATTTTTAAATCATGTGTAAGAGCTTCCGCCCTTTCCACACGTTCCCGCGTCATATTCCACTGTGCTGAAAGTGACTTTTTTAATTCCTCCTGCATTCCCATAAAGGTAGTGCAGCATGTGCCCAATTCATTGTCTGTATCACAGTGAATCACAAAATAGAAAATACCGGCAAGCAATGCTCAAGGATAGCCGCGACTCCCTTGCACTGCCATTGTTCCAGCAGCTTGATGATGGTTTCCTCCATGCGCTTGGGGGTATAGCTTTTGGGGAAATACTTCCGCAAGGTATCAGAAGAAAAGGTCACTTTGTCCAGATCGCTTTTCTTTTCCCTCGACATAATCGCCAGCAAGGATTCGCTGGGGAGTTTCCCGTCCTGGCTAAACTTTTTCATGCGCTAGTCCTGAGAGAGGGGGCGACCTGCTCATAATCCATTGTCTCTAACATCATCTGCTGTTCCTCTGTTTTGAGAAAAGGCAGATCATAGGCCGGATTAAAGGCGATTCTCTTCTCGTCCACCATGTTCAATAGTTCGGGAATTAACTCAGTCAGGCGAATGTATTTTTTAATCTGAGTTTTACTCTGTCTGACCTGCTCCGCCAAAATATCCCTGGATTTCTTTCCATCGGACTTGACCTAGCGCATATCACAGGTTGCGGTTTTATCGAGCAGTGGACCAGTTCCCACAAACGCCCATTTTGCATCGACCTATTTCCACAAACAGGCAAAGCACATGGACTTGTTTCCGCAAACAGGTATAAATTATTGACCTATTTCCGCACACAACCATTAACGCCTGAGCGCACGTAAATAGGCGCTGTAGCCGCAACGGAGTATGCTCAAGAAACTCAAGACATCAATCGTTATAGCTCGTTATACGTTGAGACGGTAGTTTTGCCGTCTAAAGTACACAATTAAACAATAAGAAAATGCTTGAAATAAAGCGTTTCCGAGCATTTAGGCGCTCTTTTAGAGGAGGTTCGGGTGCTCGGTTTTTTACTTTATGGGAACATATCAGCTACTCATAAAGCAAGGTTGAGTGGACGGATTAAAATGGGCAAGGTTAAGTGGATAGTAAATCACAGATTATCTTGCATCGGAACGCCCTTGCAGAACTCAAAAACCCTACTCAAAACTGCCTAATTCTAAGGACATTTTGAAAGAGCTTGATTCACTGCGCAAAAAACGAATACCCTCATGCAAGGGTATTCTTCTGCAAAATCTACCATGGGCGAGCTTTATCAAATACGAAAGAGCTATGGAATTTACCTGGACAAGGAGATGGAGAGGTAGGTATTTTATGCTTTTATGCTTTTATGCTTTTATGATGTCCACTAGTACAACCAAACTATGTCAGTGCCTTTACATCATTGTATGTTTTATATAAATGCCTCAATGACATATCGAGAATTGGTTCAAACATAAATGAATTCAAATGGATATTCTCTGGTGTTATCATTGCTACAATCTCTAGAGTATTCATTGCGTCATCATTTATATACTTTTTATACTCTTTGGTAAGCCGTGCACTTTGATTTTTTTGCCGGATATGTCTTTCAATATATCATGTCCATTTGATAAATTAGATAGTATTTTATTCTGCATATATTCCTCACCTATCAATCTAATTGCCATAGATAGGATGAGCTTGTTCTCAATTTCCAACTTCTCTACATCTGTAATTTTTTCGCTTTCTTGCATTAAAACATCATACACCATTTCATTTTCTCTATCTTTTGCAAATTTAACAGGTTCTTTTTTAAACCAATATTTATTAAAAATATCTTGAATTTGCTTTAAGGTAATCTGTCTTGTATTCTTCTTGTAATGTAAAACACTTGTAAGAGTCAAGTAGTCTTCATTATCATCGCTGGTCGTATATTCAATCAAGTTACGAACAAACGGTATTGATGCAACCATAATATTATCACTATATTTGTTAATCAGAATATTCTTATAGTGCATAAAAATATTTTTGGTATCTTGTCCTTTTTCTAATTTTATTTCATCAGAATCCACAAAAGCTATAAAAGAATTGCCTCGTGTTGTGATTCTTGAAGATACTGTTCTATAAAAATCGAAATTATGCGTTAGTAGTAGAATTTTAAATAATTTTTCATCATTTGTATCGGTGTATTCCGAAATATCACTAATATATTCGATAATTGCATATTTATTTTTATAATCAAAAGATTCCGAAATATCGTCAAGTATAACCAACCATTCGTTGCCTTGTTTTTTTGCAACTAAGATTTGAAAAATCATATTTAGTATATAGTATGCCCTACGCTCACCTGTGCTTAAAATATCAAGCAAATTCTCTTTTGTTACCTCTTTTTCCCCTCTACTATCCGAAAAAATATATTTAAAACTTGGCAATTCCATATTCAGAATAACATCTTCTTGATTTGATGGTTCAATTGAAAAGGGGACAGAAAACCTTTCTTTAAATAAATCTAACGCCTTCTTCCAATCTGTAACTTGTTCCTTTGCTTTATCACGCAATTTCTTTAAATCTTTTTGTGCTTTGTTATAGTCATCTATCAATTCATCAAGTAGATACTCATAATAAAGAAAAGCTTTGACCCATACTTTTTTCTTAAATAAATCTATATCCTTATACTCAACTATTATATCTTGATGAGTTTGCAAGAAAATATTAAATGTTTGTGTATCTTTGTTTTTGCTGATTGCTTTATTGATTTTTTCAAATAAATCTTTAATTTCTTTAGAATCTAATACTTGTTCTTTTTCTTTTTTTATAAGATCATCTAATTCCTTTTGCTCTTTTAATGTTACTGATGCACTCCCATCTTTAGCTTTTAGTATTACTTCATTATTGGCTGCAAAGAAGCCGTTAGTACTCAGTGCATTACTTATATTCACATAATTATTGTGATCAATAACACCTTGTTGCATATATAGGGATTTATCGACCAACTCTCTATACTTATTTTCATACTCCTGTATTAATTCTCCCGTTTTACCAGTCTTCATCATGGAATAAACTTTGTCATTAAATAATGAAGCATATTCCAAATCATCTTCATTTAACGAGCAAGCCATTACTGGATTGTGTAATAACTCTTTTATTTTAATTAAGCAATCATATTCTTTTTTTGGTGTTAATCCCCAATCATTTAGCATGGTATTTTTAACATCAAAGCCATTACGAGTTGAATACCCAAATTTCTCTTTTATTTTACTGTACAACAATTCTTTTTTAGACTCTATTGAGTCATGGATGCTCAGATACGCTTTTCTCAGGGACTCATTAGCCATCAATAAGCCCTGACCTTCAAATGCTTTTTCGTCAAAAGGGTTTATTACTATAATATGGTCTTTTGCTATTTCCACATTATCTTTATCAGAAATAGTGTACGAACTCTTTGCTCCGTAGACTTTTTCCTCAACTTGCCTGCCATCTCTTATAGCTTCAAATGTTTTTGCCAGCGAAGACTTCATTGTGCCATTTGGTGCATAAATAATCGCAACATTATTTTTTGAATAATCAATCGTTTTGTTCAATTTCTTAATTCCGTAACAATTCTCCAACTCTAGTTTTAGTTCTTGCATTTTACCCACCCTTCTTTTTTTATTTAAACACATCTATATTTTAGGCACAATAAAATGATTATCTATCCCATCTTTAGTTATATCCCACTTGGCAACCTTAATTTTTTAATTCTTCTCCCACTTCCATAGTCAAGCAGATCTTCCCTTTTTAAATTATTTAAGACTTTCTTCAAGCCTTTAGAAAGTGGATCATAGAGGTTTTCTTCATCAAAGAGCTGCAGATACTCTGCTTCGCTACGCAGAATATCTTGTTTCATCAGCTTTAAAATGAGATGAAAATCATTTATTCGCATGTTTACCTCCTTCTTTTTTTACAAACAAAAAAGGCGGCTAGATTTTACTCTAGTCACCTCTTAATTCTGCGTGTTGCAACTTACTGCAACTTAAATTTTCTGTTTTGACTTACTAAAAACCTTATTTTACCGGGTTTTATATCCCGTTCATACTGGATAAATCACGATTTTGCGACTTACTGCAACTTTGTAATTATCCATTTGCCTAATTTTGTTGAACCCTCATATCTAATAAGTCCAGCTTTTTTCATTTTAGTTAGATGATAACGGACACCATCAACTGTAAGATTTAATTTATCAGCCATTTCTTTTGCACTTATCTGAGGGTTCTCACCAATTATCTTAATAATCTCCTCCTGTTTTATAGTAGTTTTAGTAGTAGTTTTCATGGTAGTTTTCTCGTCGTTACTACTATTAAACCCTTCTTTCAAAAATTCTTCATTCACGCCCATAACTGCATTGGTATAGTTATCTTCTTCATTATCCGGATAGAACTTAAGTTCAGGAGAGCCATTTTTTAATAGCGCATCTTTGGCACGCCTTATACCTGACCCATAAGACTCTATTAGATTAAGTGAAAAGAACATATCTTTCAGTTCTTTATTAAGATATTGCCTTCTATCAAAACACCTATTCTTATTCAAAGCCTCTATTGTCACTGGTGGTAGTGGTCTGTTATGGTTTACAAAAGAAATCCTATCTTTATAAATATATACCTACATATTCAGGAGTATCGTACTCCTTGTGTAAAATAGCATTTGTAGCAAGCTCCTCAAATGCCGTAAGAGGATAGTTAAGATAATCTTATGCTCAATTTTATTAGCTTCCCTTATGGTATAAGAAGCCATAATATTATCCTCAAAATATTTGCTGACTTGTTTTGCTTGTACCCATACAGGCCCGTCAAATCTTTTCGATTCCATTTTATCTGTTCCGTCAATTTCTCTTATGATTTCAACGTGAGCATTTGGAATAAATTTATTTTGTGTTTCTGTAAACATAAGGACAGCAAAATTCTTAGCTCTGTAACCTCCATACTCACTTTCACTTAAAAGCCCCATACTCTTTGCCATATCAAGTTTGGACATCTCTCTAATATCTTTTTTAGCTCCCGTTTGAATAAGATACTCTTTCATATACTCATAGCTTAAGTCATCTATAGTAGCTGTATCATTGAGATTTGAACTAAAAAGAAAATCCTGCAAATTTCTTTAATAACTCAAATTCTTCCGTAGGGTTGGGAAGTCTCGAATCTCTCCCAACCCTGATATATCTCCCTGCATTTATTCTAATATTTTTATCTTTTTCTGCCTTTTCGCCTGTCTGAAACGGTCCGCCTGAAGCGCTTTCAACAGCGACAGCGACATATTGATGCGTTCCACAGGAATTTTTGCTGATCCCGTGGCGCGAAATAACACCTACATGCGGGGTGCAGGCGCCTTAATAAAGAAAGGACAATATTCCAAGGCTTGCAGCGCTTTTTTAAGGGATAATGAAAAGGGATGGTGAATTTGCTTGGTGGTGACCGCAAACGTCATATGGCTAAGCTGTGCCGGTAAGGTACCAAGTTGGAAAAATAGCTGTTTACAGAGATTTTTCTACACACTCACTGTTGTCGGTTTTGTAAATGGTACAGGAGATCTAAACAATGCGCACAGCACCACCGCTTCAACGGGAGGCAGTTATGGAAAAGCAACGCAAAAACAAACGAAACATAATGATAATTGTATGCGTTATAGTTTGTGCAATGCTTTGTGTTGTATTCGGGCTCTTGAGGAGCAGAATTTTTCAGTCAAGCATTTTGAGGGGCGTTAGCGACAAAATCGATTTTATCGTCAATACTAAACAACTTAAAATCCCTGATGACGCCCTTGCTTTTTCGGTATATGACATGGATGCGAACAGCTATGTATATTATGAAGGTGCAGGTCAGCTGCCAACCGTTGCAAGCCTGTCAAAACTTTTTGCCATAGATTACGCACTTAGCAGGGTTAAGCTTGATGACGTTTTTGAGGCAAACGAAGAAACGCTTAAGCTTGTTCCTGCTGGCTCATCGCTAGCTAATTTAACACGCGGAACGTATACTGCAAAGCAAATTATGCAGGCGATGCTTGTTCCATCTGGAAACGATGCAGCCTATGTTATGGCGTATAATATAGGAAAAATGGATTTAGTCGCAGGTCATAGCGCAAAAGAATATATTAATCAATTTGTAAAATCACTGAGTACATATTTAGCACGTGAGGGCTATAGCAAAACGGATCTCTTTGACCCAAGCGGATTTTCAACGCAAGCCTCTACCAATCTGGATGACACCAATAGGGTAACTCTTAAACTGCTCGATTACGATTTTGTCAAAGAATGCATGGGAGAAAGCTCGTTTGCCATTACAACAAAACAGGGCAATTTTACGTGGAAAAATACCAGTGAATTTTTAGACAAAGAATCGCTGTTTTACAACGGGCACATCAAAGGCGTAAAAACGGGAACTATGGCATCTTCGTATAACATTATTGCCCTGTACGAGAACGATGGCAGAAGATATTTAATTACCTGTTTAGCTGCGCATTCAAATAAAGACAGGTATCAAGCTGTTCAGGCTGCCATAAATACGGTTATAGAAAAGCGTTAACCTTGTGGCTTGGGGCGTTAACCTTATAGCTTGGGGCATTAACCGTATAGACGGGCACAAGAGAAAAACTGCACGGTTACTAAGCCAAAGTACAAAATGATATATTGCCGTTTTTGCCTGCGCCGCAACGCATTGCTGCAGGGAAGCATGCGCCTGCGCTCTGCCTGCAGGCGCACCCGCACATCTCTTATCCCGCACCAAGAAGCACTTGAAAGTAAGCCATAACTAACTTATAATGCTTATATCGACGCAACCGCCGATATAAATATCCACCACTACGCACCACACGTTCCGCCAGCAAGGGAGCAGCCTATGGTTCGTAATAAACGCCTTAGCTTCGATGAGCGCAAACAGCAAATCAAGCGTGTAGCAGCACGTATTTTTGTGGAAAAGGGCTTTGACAATACCACCATGGAAGATCTTGTGAAAGAAACAGGTCTTTCAAAAGGCGGCCTGTATCATTACTACAAAAATACAACCAGCGTGTTGTACGACATCATGCTTGACGGCATCGTATACCGCAACAACGTTATTGCGCAATCGATAGCAGACGGCAGACAGTGGAGCATAGAATTTCTTGCCGAAGAGTTGGCAAAAAAGGCTGTTGACGCGAACGAACTGATGCCCGTTTACGTTGAATTGCTGTTGGCGAAAAAAAGAAACTCTCGGCTTGAGGAGGTGTATAGGCAACTTGAGCACACAACGTTTGAATTGTTCGAAACGCAGCACATCAACACCACGTCATTCAACCTTACGTCAAATCAGGTTGCGTTTATGTCGTTTTTTGTAAATGCAATTATTCTTTCTGCAAACGTATTGAAAGCACACGAGCTTGTACAAGACAATCAAGACCTTATAAAAGAAATGTTCCTATTCATTCTGAAGCAAGGCAACTTGGAAAACAGCACGTCACAAGCCGAACGTGCGGACGCACAGCAACCGCACCCGCAGCGCCCGCACGCAAACACGCACCAGCGCAAGCAGCACCACGCAACACCTTCCCCATCAACAAAGGAACGCTTATGAACACCTACCGAAAACTGTTCGCCTACATTCCCCAGCTTAAAGGCTTAGCCATACTGGCAGTTATTATATCGGGCGCATCGTCCGTCCTTATTACGGGCGGATACTATACCATCTATCGTTTTTTGCACGCGCTTATCGTTGACAGCAACCTGCAAGGCGCGCAAAGTTTCGCATTTGTGATTGTGCTGTTGTTGCTGGCAGGAAGCATATTTCTAGGAATTTCGGCGCTCATAGCGCATCACGTGGGCTTCAGCTTAGAAACCGCGCTGCGCAAACGCGGCGTTGAAGGGCTGAGCACGGCAAGCTTCAGGTTTTTTGATACCCATTCATCAGGCACTATTCGTAAAACCATCGACGACAACGCAGCGCTGACGCACACGATTGTAGCGCACATGATTCCCGATGCCACCAAGGCGTTCCTGATGCCCATTTTTATCATTGTTGTAAGTTTCTTGGTAAGCATACGTGTTGGATTATGCGTTACCATCCTTACGCTTGTTACGGGAGGAATCCTGGCAAGCATGATGGGCGGCAGCCAATTTATGAAAGTATATCAGGATGCACTCGACAAGCTATCAGCGGAAACAGTTGAATATATTCGCGGAATTGCCGTCATTAAAATTTTCGGCGTATCAATTAGTTCGATGAAAAAGCTGTTCACGCTTATTCACACCTACTCCGACTACGCGTACCAATACTCGAGGCATTGTAAAAAAAGTTACGTTTTATATCAGCTGCTGTTCTTTGGCGTGGCGGCAATTCTTGTTATTCCGACTGTCTTTTGCTTGCCTGAACTGGGAAGTCCTTCTATCCTTGCGCTCGATTTAATAATGGTGCTGTTCTTGTCGGGCGTGATGTTTGCCGCATTCATGGGCGTTATGTACATTGGCATGTTTGCGTTCCAAGGCAACTACGCGGTTGATTCGCTTGAAGCGCTGTACAAACAAATGGCTGATGAATCCATGCATTTTGGAAACGAAACGCATTTTGCGAACCACTCCATCGAGTTTAAGGACGTGTCATTTTCCTACGGCGACAAACACGTTCTTCAAAATTTGTCGTTCACGCTTAAGGAAAACAAGATATATGCGCTGGTGGGTGAGTCGGGCTCGGGCAAGTCGACCATTGCGAAGCTTATTTGCGCGTACTACCCGCTTGATTCGGGCGCGGTGCTGATTGGCGGAAAACCACTTTCCTCCTACACGCAAGAGGCGCTCATTCGCGAAATTGCGTTCGTGTTTCAGGACGCCAAACTGTTCAATGACACGGTGTTCAACAACGTTCACTGCGCTAAGCGTGATGCATCGCATGAAGAAGTGATGGCGGCGCTGTCGGCAGCAGGGCTTGATAGCGTCATCAACAAGCTGGAGAAACGCGAAAATACGCTTATTGGAACGAAAGGCGTGTACCTGTCGGGTGGCGAAACGCAGCGCGTTGCTATTGCGCGCGCCATCTTGAAAAACGCGCCCATCGTCATTATGGATGAAGCGTCGGCTTCTGTTGACGCCGATAACGAATACGAACTGCAAAAAGCATTCAAGCAGCTGATGCGCGACAAAACGGTGATCATGATTGCGCATCGCTTGTCGTCCATTACAGGCGTTGACGAAATTTTGCTTGCTGAACAAGGGCAAATCGTTGAACGCGGCTCGCACGCACAGCTTATTGCGCAAAACGGAAAGTATAAACGGCTTTACACGCTCTATACTCAGGCGAACGAATGGAGAGTAAGCAATGAATAAGTTTCTGAAACGCAGCTTCGCCCTAACTGACCAGGGAGTTCACGGCGCTCTGAAGGCGGGCATGTTTAGCTTCTTGGTATTTGTTATAACGATGTGCCCGGCAATGTTACTGTTGCTGTTGGTTGATCAACTGCTGCTACAACACGTGCACGACACGCTTACCTACGTGCTGTTTTCGCTGATCACGCTTATTGTAATGGCAGTGTTGCTAAGCTTTGAATATGAAGCGCAATACAACGAAACCTACAAGGAAGCGGCGAACTTGCGCATCGAAATTGCGCAGAAGCTCTCGCAGCTTGAGATGTCGTATTTCTCGAAGCACGACCTTACCGATCTTGCGCAAAGCATCATGGCCGACGTAGCGGCAATCGAGCACGCAGGCAGCCACGCAATTCCCACAGTACTTGGGTTTTGCCTGTTCTTACCCCTTATTACGATACTGATGCTTATCGGCAACTGGAAAATGGCGCTGCTTGCTATTGTGCCAACCTTGGTGTCGTTTGGGCTGATTGTGCTGGGAAAAAACTACGCACGCGCGCAGTTCAACAAACATTACGTGCGCCTGCGCGAAAATTCGCAAGCGTTTCAAGAGCGCATCGAGATGTCGAAAGAAATTACCGCGTTCAACTTAACAGAGCACGTCAAAAGCAGTTTATACGCGCGGCTTGAAGATACGCAGCGCGTGCATTGGAAAAGCGAACGCAATGCGGCGTTCCTGATAATTGGCTCGGGAATTTTTGGCCACTTCTCGCTTGCACTTACAATTGTGGGCGGCATTTTCCTTATGCAAACGGGAGAAATTTCCATATTGTACCTGATAGGCTACGTGCTTGCTGCCATGAAAATCAAAGAAATGGTTGATGCGAACATGGAGTTTTTCATGGAAATTTTCTACATCAATTCGGCAGTGGAACGCATCAACGAAATCCGCAACGCAAAGGCGCTCGGCGGGCGCGATGTAAGCTTTTCGTCCTTCGACATGAGCATCGAGCACCTGAATTTTTCTTATGATGCCAACAAACCGGTGCTCAAAGACGTGAGCTTTACGGTGCCGGAAGGCAGCGTGTGCGCACTGGTGGGAGAAT
Source organism: Atopobium massiliense (assembly GCA_900343135.1). Taxonomy (GTDB): domain Bacteria; phylum Actinomycetota; class Coriobacteriia; order Coriobacteriales; family Atopobiaceae; genus Fannyhessea; species Fannyhessea massiliensis. Next base: position 71,957 of record OPYK01000007.1, read on the forward strand.
CGGGCTGCGGCAAAACGACGCTGTTGCACCTGATAGCACGCCTGTACGACTTCGATTCGGGCAGCATTTCCATTGGCGGCGTGAACATTAAAGACGCGTCGGCTGAAAGTTTGTATCGCAACATATCGATTGTGTTTCAAGATGTTGTGCTGTTCAACACAAGCGTTCTTGAAAACATTCGCATTGGGCGTGAAGGCGCAAGCGATGAGGAAGTAAAGCATGCCGCGCAGCTTGCGCAGTGCGACTTTATTGACAATCTGCCCGAGGGTTTTGATACGCTCATCGGGGAAAATGGCCAGCAACTTTCGGGCGGTGAACGCCAGCGCATCTCCATTGCGCGCGCGTTTTTGAAAAATGCACCAATTCTGATTTTGGACGAAATTGCGTCAAGTTTAGATGTTGACAACGAGCGAAAAATTCAAGAATCGCTGAATGAGCTGATGAAAAACAAGACGGTCATCATTATTTCGCATCGCATGAAGTCAATTCAGAACGCAGCGCGCATTGTGGTGATGAAAAACGGCCGCGTGGAAGCGTGCGGCACGCATAGCGAGCTGCTTCGTTCCAGTTCAAGCTACCAAAATCTGCTCGAGAAAACGCAGGCAGCAGATGAGTTCGTGTATTGAGGCGGCGCGCAGCCTGGGAGGGCGCGCAACACAGCACCACGCACCATGACACAGCGGTACCACGCACGGCAGATGAGTTCACGTCATTCATAGAGTAAGGAGATTAGGATGAAACAACAAAACACCACGTCAAATCAACAATGCAGCACCACGTCAAATCAACAGCGTAAATCGCTTATGCTGAAAGATTTAGTTCTTATTGGCATTTTCGATGTGATTTATCTTGTCATTATCATGGCATGCGACTGTATGGGGATTGTGCCGATAATGTATTTGATCTACCCCACCATTGCCGCCATTATTGCTGGGCCATTGGTGCTGCTATTTATGGCGAAAGAACAAAAGGCATTTGCGTTTGCGATTTTTGGCATTATACCGCCCGCTCTCACGTTCTTGCTGGGCAACACGTACGTTGTTTTGGTGATTGTCATTATCACGACCCTGCTTGCCGAAGTGCTGCGCAAAATTGGCAACTACTCCAGCTTCACCTGGAACACGTTGGCATATGCAGTGTATTCGCTGTGGCTACCTGGCGTATTAAGCCAGATGATTTTTGTGCGCGAGCGTTTTCTTGAACTGTGTAAGCCGATGGGAGACGCTTATATAGCGCAGCTTGTTCAAATTCTTACATGGCAAAGCATGATTTTAGTAACTATCGGGACAATCGTGGGAGCGATTATCGGAGCGCTTATCGGTAAAAAGCTCTTAAAGAAGCACTTTGTAAAAGCCGGAATTGTTGCATAAAAATGGATGTCCACATGCGTATATCAACCAAGAACGAAAGCACCAGCACCCCATCGTGCGAAGCGAATGCGCAAGCAGCCGCAGATGGCAGCGCACACGCATCCGCGCAATCAGCCGCAGAAATCGTCCGTTCATTTTGTGACTCGCACGCGCATCCGTTCAACCCGAACCCCATCAGCAAATGCGTGGTGCTGGTGCTGGCAGGGCTGTGCGTCTTTAAGCACCTCCCTACCGAAATTCCGCTGTTAATTACGCTGTTGGTATTTCTATATCTGAACGGCTACCGCACAACCGTGATAAAAGCGCTGATTGTGTACACGCTGCTCAGTTTTGTGCCGAATTTTGACGCGCTTTCGAGTCTGCCTGATGTGCTGAAGATATTCTTGTGTGTCGGCTTGGTGATAAAATTGTTCATGCTGCCGTATTTAGCAGGAAAGTTCCTGGTGAAAGGTTCAAGCGTGAGCGCCATCCTGTCCTCACTTTGCCTACTGAAAGTACCGCAATGCGTCTCAATTCCCCTGGCGGTGATGTTTCGCTTTTTCCCAGCGTTCAAAGAAGAAAGCGCCGCCATTACTACCGCTATGCGCATTCGCAACATTTCTAAACGCCACCCAGCCCGCTACTTAGAATACGTATTCGTGCCGTTGATGATTGTATCGTGCAACCTTGCCGACGACATTACCAAAGCCGCAGAGTGCAAAGCCATATCCAACCCCGGCACCAAAACGCGCTACACCACCGTTCGCTTTCGCGTTGTTGATTTTTTGTATATGGGCATTGTTGCGGCACTAATTGCAGGAGGAATTGCATGCTTACACTGCACAATCTAAGCGTGTTTTACGATGAAAACCAGGTGGTTCATGCTATCAACCTTAACGTATCGCCAGGTGAATGCGTTGTTTTGACAGGCGAAAGCGGGAGCGGCAAATCGAACATCATAAATGCCGTGAACGGATTGGGCACGCGCTACGATAATGCGCGCATTGAAGGCAGCATCGCCCTTGATGGCGACGAGCTTACTCAAAAGCAAATCTACGAAATTGCAATGCTTGCGTCGTCGGTGTTTCAAAATCCCAAAACGCATTTTTTCAACGTCGATACAACGCAAGAGCTGCTGTTTTTCCTGGAAAACACCGGAGTGCCTAAACAGAACATGCAAAAGCGCTTGCAAGACGTACTTTCCTTGTTTCCGATTGCTCATTTGCTTAACAGAAGCATTTTTGAGCTGTCGGGCGGAGAAAAGCAAATTCTATGCCTGGCCAGCGCTTATATTTCAGGTTGCAAACTGATACTGCTTGATGAGCCTACATCAAATTTAGACCATACCTATATTGAAATACTTGCTAATATGCTTCGGCGTTTAAAAGAGCGGGGTATTACGTTGCTTATTGCTGAGCATCGCTTGTATTACCTACGCGAAATACTTGATAGGCTTATTCATATTGAAAAGGGAGAAATAAAACACTGTTATACACAAAGTGAATTTATTCGCTTGAGTACAGATGAGTTGCATGCGCTTGGACTGCGAAGCAATGTTGACGAGGCACTCTCGTTGTCTGAATTGCCACCATACACAATAGAAAATTGTCCAACACTACGTATAGACAATCTTAAATTAAGCTTTGCAGAGCAATGCAATCTTCATGTAAGCAATCTTGCCTTTCATACGAACTATATTTATGGCATTGTTGGAAAAAATGGTTGTGGTAAATCAAGCTTTATTAAAAGCCTTATTGGCGTTATAAAACAATCAAAAGAAACAGTGTTTTACCAGGATAAACAGTGCAATAAACGAAAGAGGATTGCGCTATCATCACTAGTAATGCAAGATGTAAACAGCCAGCTTTTTAGCGAATCAGTTGAACATGAGCTAACACTTACTCAAAAAAACATATCGGAAGCTTCCCTAGACTCTATATTAGAGCAACTTAACATCCGTGAATTCAAAAATGTGCATCCCATGAGTTTATCTGGGGGTCAAAAACAGCGTGTTGCTATTGCTACTAGCATGGTTGATGAAGCGGCACTCATGTATTTTGATGAACCAACCAGTGGCATGGATTATAAAAACATGCTTGCCATATCGCACTGCATTCAATCGCTTAAAAACCAAAAACGCATTATTTTTATTGTTTCGCATGATGTGGAATTTATTAATATCACGTGCGATTATATTCTAAATATAGAGCGTTACTCCACACGATATTTGCAGTGAAACCATGTCGAAGGAATAGGTCTGATCGAGAACAGAAGGAGGCTGGGTGTGGCTGTCTAAAAAATGTCCGCACCCCCTATGTTCAAAGATGGTTCTTCTTAAATAAGATGTGTTTTGAATCACAATACAAGAGTTTGTTTGTATAAGTGAGCAGCGAAATAGAAAAGGAGCTGGGTTTGTGGCCCAGCTCCTTTTTCTAATTATTTGCAATTATTAGTTTACTTTTGTGGGCGAGGTTTTTGGTTGCGATTCATCTTGCGAGAGAAGAATGCTGTTGCAGCTCCCAGTAAACCAAGCATTGCGCTAATCAATCCTGCTTGCTCAAACTCATCACCAGTCTTTGCTAATTGGGACAAATGCTTTGCATGAACCTTGTTGCCAGGCTTAGTAGACGCGTTGGTGCCTAAAGCGCCAGTGGATGCATTAGCAGCGTTGGCGTTGCCTGCATTACCGGTTTCAGCGTTACCAGCGTTGTTAACATTATCAGCGCTACTTGATGTGTTGGTGCTATTTTGAGCGCCGGAATCTGTAGAGCTGCTACCGCCAGTAGTAGACCCGTTATCCGAATCGCCATTATTAGACGTGGAATCGTTACCTGAATCAGAACCAGAACCAGAATCTCCAGAACCAGAATTTCCGTTGTTTGGTGTTTCATCGGTTACGGTCGTTTCGACTGGGTCGCCGTCTACACCATCCTTGCTTGGAGTGAGCTTGAGCTTGGTGTTCGGGTCTTGCTTATCAATATCAACAGTGAAGGTTCCGTCGTCTTTAGCGGTTACCTTACCAACTTCTTTACCGTCCTTTTTGATAGTGACTGTTGCGCCCGGAGTGGTTTTACCGCTCACGGTTGTCTTGTCTTTACCAGTCTTGTTTTCAGCTTTCGGATCGCTAACAGTTGGTTTTGCTGCTGGTGTTTCATCGGTTACGGTCGTTTCGACTGGGTCGCCGTCTACACCATCCTTGCTTGGAGTGAGCGTGAGCTTGGTGTTCGGGTCTTGCTTATCAATATCAACAGTGAAGGTTCCGTCGTCTTTAGCGGTTACCTTACCAACTTCTTTACCGTCCTTTTTGATAGTGACTGTTGCGCCCGGAGTGGTTTTACCGCTCACGGTTGTCTTGTCTTTACCAGTCTTGTTTTCAGCTTTCGGATCGCTAACAGTTGGTTTTGCTGCTGGGTTAGTTCCTGTTTTACCAGTGTTTTCTTTGCTCTCGATACCGTTTTTAGAGTCTTTAGCTTTTACATCACTGCCGTCTTTGACTTTGTCTGCTGGAATAGTGACTGTACCGTTAGTTTTATCAACGGTTACGCCGTCTGGAGTTGTACCAGTCCAGTTTCCGTCGCCACCTTTATTGACAGTGAAGGTCTTCTCTTTGGTATCCCCTTCTGGCGTATAGGTGATTACCAGAGTATCAGTATCCTTTGCTGGAGTGATCGTGGCTGAGCCTTGATCTTTTCCGTCTGCTGGGGTGGTGACGGTTGGAGCATCTGGCTTAGTTGGGTTAGTTCCTGTTTTACCAGTGTTTTCTTTGCTCTCGATACCGTTTTTAGAGTCTTTAGCTTTTACATCACTGCCGTCTTTGACTTTGTCTGCTGGAATAGTGACTGTACCGTTAGTTTTATCAACGGTTACGCCGTCTGGAGTTGTACCAGTCCAGTTTCCGTCGCCACCTTTATTGACAGTGAAGGTCTTCTCTTTGGTATCCCCTTCTGGCGTATAGGTGATTACCAGAGTATCAGTATCCTTTGCTGGAGTGATCGTGGCTGAGCCTTGATCTTTTCCGTCTGCTGGGGTGGTGACGGTTGGAGCATCTGGCTTAGTTGGGTTAGTTCCTGTTTTACCAGTGTTTTCTTTGCTCTCGATACCGTTTTTAGAGTCTTTAGCTTTTACATCACTGCCGTCTTTGACTTTGTCTGCTGGAATAGTGACTGTACCGTTAGTTTTATCAACGGTTACGCCGTCTGGAGTTGTACCAGTCCAGTTTCCGTCGCCACCTTTATTGACAGTGAAGGTCTTCTCTTTGGTATCCCCTTCTGGCGTATAGGTGATTACCAGAGTATCAGTATCCTTTGCTGGAGTGATCGTGGCTGAGCCTTGATCTTTTCCGTCTGCTGGGGTGGTGACGGTTGGAGCATCTGGCTTAGTTGGGTTAGTTCCTGTTTTACCAGTGTTTTCTTTGCTCTCGATACCGTTTTTAGAGTCTTTAGCTTTTACATCACTGCCGTCTTTGACTTTGTCTGCTGGAATAGTGACTGTACCGTTAGTTTTATCAACGGTTACGCCGTCTGGAGTTGTACCAGTCCAGTTTCCGTCGCCACCTTTATTGACAGTGAAGGTCTTCTCTTTGGTATCCCCTTCTGGCGTATAGGTGATTACCAGAGTATCAGTATCCTTTGCTGGAGTGATCGTGGCTGAGCCTTGATCTTTTCCGTCTGCTGGGGTGGTGACGGTTGGAGCATCTGGCTTAGTTGGGTTAGTTCCTGTTTTACCAGTGTTTTCTTTGCTCTCGATACCGTTTTTAGAGTCTTTAGCTTTTACATCACTGCCGTCTTTGACTTTGTCTGCTGGAATAGTGACTGTACCGTTAGTTTTATCAACGGTTACGCCGTCTGGAGTTGTACCAGTCCAGTTTCCGTCGCCACCTTTATTGACAGTGAAGGTCTTCTCTTTGGTATCCCCTTCTGGCGTATAGGTGATTACCAGAGTATCAGTATCCTTTGCTGGAGTGATCGTGGCTGAGCCTTGATCTTTTCCGTCTGCTGGGGTGGTGACGGTTGGAGCATCTGGCTTAGTTGGGTTAGTTCCTGTTTTACCAGTGTTTTCTTTGCTCTCGATACCGTTTTTAGAGTCTTTAGCTTTTACATCACTGCCGTCTTTGACTTTGTCTGCTGGAATAGTGACTGTACCGTTAGTTTTATCAACGGTTACGCCGTCTGGAGTTGTACCAGTCCAGTTTCCGTCGCCACCTTTATTGACAGTGAAGGTCTTCTCTTTGGTATCCCCTTCTGGCGTATAGGTGATTACCAGAGTATCAGTATCCTTTGCTGGAGTGATCGTGGCTGAGCCTTGATCTTTTCCGTCTGCTGGGGTGGTGACGGTTGGAGCATCTGGCTTAGTTGGGTTAGTTCCTGTTTTACCAGTGTTTTCTTTGCTCTCGATACCGTTTTTAGAGTCTTTAGCTTTTACATCACTGCCGTCTTTGACTTTGTCTGCTGGAATAGTGACTGTACCGTTAGTTTTATCAACGGTTACGCCGTCTGGAGTTGTACCAGTCCAGTTTCCGTCGCCACCTTTATTGACAGTGAAGGTCTTCTCTTTGGTATCCCCTTCTGGCGTATAGGTGATTACCAGAGTATCAGTATCCTTTGCTGGAGTGATCGTGGCTGAGCCTTGATCTTTTCCGTCTGCTGGGGTGGTGACGGTTGGAGCATCTGGCTTAGTTGGGTTAGTTCCTGTTTTACCAGTGTTTTCTTTGCTCTCGATACCGTTTTTAGAGTCTTTAGCTTTTACATCACTGCCGTCTTTGACTTTGTCTGCTGGAATAGTGACTGTACCGTTAGTTTTATCAACGGTTACGCCGTCTGGAGTTGTACCAGTCCAGTTTCCGTCGCCACCTTTATTGACAGTGAAGGTCTTCTCTTTGGTATCCCCTTCTGGCGTATAGGTGATTACCAGAGTATCAGTATCCTTTGCTGGAGTGATCGTGGCTGAGCCTTGATCTTTTCCGTCTGCTGGGGTGGTGACGGTTGGAGCATCTGGCTTAGTTGGGTTAGTTCCTGTTTTACCAGTGTTTTCTTTGCTCTCGATACCGTTTTTAGAGTCTTTAGCTTTTACATCACTGCCGTCTTTGACTTTGTCTGCTGGAATAGTGACTGTACCGTTAGTTTTATCAACGGTTACGCCGTCTGGAGTTGTACCAGTCCAGTTTCCGTCGCCACCTTTATTGACAGTGAAGGTCTTCTCTTTGGTATCCCCTTCTGGCGTATAGGTGATTACCAGAGTATCAGTATCCTTTGCTGGAGTGATCGTGGCTGAGCCTTGATCTTTTCCGTCTGCTGGGGTGGTGACGGTTGGAGCATCTGGCTTAGTTGGGTTAGTTCCTGTTTTACCAGTGTTTTCTTTGCTCTCGATACCGTTTTTAGAGTCTTTAGCTTTTACATCACTGCCGTCTTTGACTTTGTCTGCTGGAATAGTGACTGTACCGTTAGTTTTATCAACGGTTACGCCGTCTGGAGTTGTACCAGTCCAGTTTCCGTCGCCACCTTTATTGACAGTGAAGGTCTTCTCTTTGGTATCCCCTTCTGGCGTATAGGTGATTACCAGAGTATCAGTATCCTTTGCTGGAGTGATCGTGGCTGAGCCTTGATCTTTTCCGTCTGCTGGGGTGGTGACGGTTGGAGCATCTGGCTTAGTTGGGTTAGTTCCTGTTTTACCAGTGTTTTCTTTGCTCTCGATACCGTTTTTAGAGTCTTTAGCTTTTACATCACTGCCGTCTTTGAGTTCATCTGGTGGAATAGTGACTTTACCGTTAGTTTTATCAACGGTTACGCCGTCTGGAGTTGTACCAGTCCAGTTTCCGTCGCCACCTTTATTGACAGTGAAGGTCTTCTCTTTGGTATCCCCTTCTGGCGTATAGGTGATTACCAGAGTATCAGTATCCTTTGCTGGAGTGATCGTGGCTGAGCCTTGATCTTTTCCGTCTGCTGGGGTGGTGACGGTTGGAGCATCTGGCTTAGTTGGGTTAGTTCCTGTTTTACCAGTGTTTTCTTTGCTCTCGATACCGTTTTTAGAGTCTTTAGCTTTTACATCACTGCCGTCTTTGACTTTGTCTGCTGGAATAGTGACTGTACCGTTAGTTTTATCAACGGTTACGCCGTCTGGAGTTGTACCAGTCCAGTTTCCGTCGCCACCTTTATTGACAGTGAAGGTCTTCTCTTTGGTATCCCCTTCTGGCGTATAGGTGATTACCAGAGTATCAGTATCCTTTGCTGGAGTGATCGTGGCTGAGCCTTGATCTTTTCCGTCTGCTGGGGTGGTGACGGTTGGAGCATCTGGCTTTACGGTTATGGCTAGAGTTACGGTGCTGGTTTTTCCTGCTGAGTCGGTTACCGTGAAGGTTATAGTATGTTTGCCAACTTCCTTCGGCTGCATCTTCGTAACAGTAAGATCCAACACTTGTTCCTGATCAGTGTCAGTGGTTTTTGAAACACTCGCACGACCACCAATGATATCAGCAGGTTGAAGCAGATTGGCGCCCGTTAGCGCGTCTATATAGTTAATTTTTTCAACCTTCACATCATCTTTAGCAACAATGTGAATCTTCAAATCTTGCCCAACTGTTACAGACGGTGAATCGGCAGTAGCAGTAATTGTTGGGTCTTGAGCATCCTTAGGCGCAGTAGCTTGTTTTTTATCACTTTCTTCTGAAGCTAGGTTAAATCCTGGAGTTTTTATTCCTTTAGGACCATCTTCGTCAGGCTTCGTTACAGTCGTTGTTGTATACACGTTGCCTTCAGGAATTTCACCATTAACAGTAATCTCCGCTTTATCACCGTTAATCGTTGTAGTAGAGCCGATTTTATTGCCATTTTTATCAAACAGTGTAACTGTTGTAGTAACTTTAGCGTCAGTAGGAATGCCGTTTCCAACAGATACTGTTACTTTCTGCCCTTTCTTTCCAGCAAGATTAGTCAGATCAGTGTCGATAACTGGCTTCTTTGGTCTAACATTGATGGTTACATCTGGTTTTGCTATACTCGTGGATTTATCGGAGTATATTCCCTTAATACCAGGGGTAAATACGCCAGCTGTATTAGTGTTTGGAACAGTACCGTTCCACTTTAATGTTGGCTTCTCTTTAAGATTGTCTTTGTCTGTAATATCAACAAATTTGTCAATGTCTGTCAATGGCGGTAATGGTTCACCAACGGTAGTAGTAATGGTTTTACCGCTAAGAGGATGTTTTTTAGCAAGTTTTGGCCTTGTAGTAACCGTGACTTTAACTTTGCGTGTGGTAACGTTGCCAGAGCCATCCTCGGAAGTAATAGTTACTTCCTTGTTTTCCATGTTTTTAGAAACAGTGATGTCACCTGATGAAAGCGGCTTGTCTTTGCTTCCAGCGCCTTGCGTGACTGTAGGATCTTTTGCTAAACCAGAAATGCTAAACTTCTCAATATAACCCTTGTCATCGGTGGTAGTGAAGCTTAGTGTATCGCCTTTATAAAGATTAATGGTCTGGCTGTCGTCGGTTATTTCCTTGTCATTGTAATAAATTTTTGGCGCTTCTCTGTCATCCTTGTGACGTTTTAAGTTTTTATCATTTTCAGATTCTGGATCTCGCCCAGAAAGCCACACGTAGGATGAGCTTGTCGTTCTTCCATATGTTGCAGAATCTGCCCAAGTCCAAGCATTATGTATATTAGCGTACTTTTCATCATACGTCGTAGCGTTTTCGTTAATTGCTGTATCGTTAAGCTTTACTGCGGCATGCATATGGAATGCAAGATTTACTTCTGTAGTTTGAATACCTATTCCATAATTCTTACTACTATATGGGGGCTCTGGGTAAGTTGCTTTACCAAGAGCGTAATCATCGTGATTCTCATGGAATAGATTCTTCATATTTGCTTCATATTGTGAATCGCTTGTTAGATTCGGTCCTAAACTATACTGGAACATTGAAGCACCGAATTTCTTCTCGTTATCGTTAGGGAAGTTTATAGTCGTTGATTGATTGTTTACTTTTTCAAACTTGGCAAAATCGCGCGAAAGAGTAAAATTCATCTTACGTTTTAATTTGTCATTTTGTGATGCATCTTTAAGTTTGTAAGCGTCAAAACGTAAGTCGCGAATTGTGTCGTTTTCGAAGAAACCATCAGGATTTAACTTAGCAATTTGGTAGGGTACTTGCCATATATACCACTGCCTCTTTGAAGCTGTTACCATCGATTGAGCATCATTGTTGAAGAACACGTCGAATACGAGATATTTAGCACCATCTATTGTTTCGATATGTGCATACATATCCGTTTTTTTAATCAGAGTATTGTACTCATCGCTACCATGCTCGTTGGAATTAATTTTCTTATTATCTTTCTTTTCATCATTAGTGGCACGATAACGCTGGAACTCAAGAATATTAGGAGTTTTAAGCCAATCTGGATTGTTAACAACTACATCAGCTTCACGATCTTGATACTTAGCACCCGTGCCATTCGTAGACTTATTTGTTGCAGCCTGTGTTAATTTAGTAATTGTGGTTGCTGGAGCAGCCATGGCAGGCTGGCTGCCTAAGCAGGTTGCCGCTGTCAGTAAAGCAGCCGTTGTTGCTAGCGGCAGCGTATGTACTTTGTATGCAGAACGCTTTGTAGAAGGTTTTGATGATGTATGTTTTGAAGGGTTAACCGTTGTCATAACAATCTCCTTAGTTTTCCCTAATCTTTAAAGAAATAAATAGAGAGAATTGTATGACAAGTTTTGCCAACACTGATCACAACCCCCCCCCGTCTCAACGGGTACATTTAAAATTCTATCATTGTTTTTCTTTTTCATAATATTTTCAGGTTAGAATTAGCCTAGACTGTAAAATTTCCATTAACATCCACATAATGGGCACAATTGCGGGACAAAAAGAGCCCGCTATCACAGGTGGTAATGGTCAAAGTCCTAACTATGGTGTAAATTCATTTCTAAATCCAACTTCAAAATATTTGCGCATTTGAACCTCCAAAGATCCAGCTAAAATGCCGTTAAATACTTGGTTCACAAGCCGCCAAATACATGGACGTAAATTGGTCAATTACATGAATGAAAACTGGACAAATACTGGAATGAAATGTTGCCAAATTATCCGTAGGAAGCAAAAAACGGTTGACTATTGCCTCAAAGATGGTACTATAAATAGCACCAAAGTACTATAAATGTAACCAAAAAGGCGTTCATATGGAAGTTGTCATCACAAATAGGATAGCGGAATTCCGCAAAGAAAAAGGACTGTCGCAACACCGCCTGGCAAAAGCTGTCGGTCTAAAGCGCAGGTCAATTATGGCGTACGAGAACAACATTATCAGCCCCACCTTAGAAACAGCGTACAAAATTTCTCTCGTGTTAGGAAAAGACATCAAAGAAGTATTCATACTCAGTGATTGGAGTGAATTATGAGCCTTTTTATGTATGACATGGACGAACTTAGATCGCAGGTACAAGAGGCTTTTGGCGACACGGAACATTATTTGGTGGTCGTGAAGCACAACAACTGGCAAAGCGACATCATCAAACTCTTCATCAATACACTGTACTACGCAACAGACAGCAGCCGCCAATTCATTGTGTATTTTAGCCCCAAAGGCATTTACGAAAAAGAACTGGGCACGCCGCTCAAGAGCGATTTTGTTTTAATGCCATGGCATGAAATTGAAGAATTGAGCCTTAAACCATGGTGGACGCATAAGGTCATTCGTTTCTTGCATCTTGGTAAAAAAATGGGATATGAGGTTAACTTCTGGGGAAGAGTCAACAAAGACAATAAAGCTAATTTGGCGAATTTGGTGGCGAATAACTGGAGAAGAGATCTCTAACAACCTACGCACAGCAAACAAGAACACGACGTGAGCATCACAAGAGAATAGCGACCGTAGTATTAAAAACGACCGTGCTACGAGGTGGTTTCACAAACGCTACGGCATGCATCCTCGTTTGGGCGTTAAATTCAAGTTGTACTTTTAGATTACGCCCATAATGTATACCGTGTTATGCAAAGGGGGTCTTGTAGGTCGAGTCCTAAAAGTGGGGTATTAGTAGAACGCTTGGCGGATTTTAGTTCCGATGTTTGGTGGCGGTTGTGAAGATGCATTTGCGAAGATGATTGGAAAGCGCGGTACGAAAATGAGAGAAAACGAACTGCCGATTCTGGAATATGATGACGATAAAAATGCCGTACTTATGCCGAATTACGATAACTTACAACTGCACTTGCCGCCTAAGGCCGTTTTTGCCTTTTTAGGTTCTGAGATTGATCATTATGCGCAAAGCCAAAATGCGAAAATTGCAGCGAATTTTGTTTCGGCAACTAAAAGTTACCCTATATATTTATTGCAGTTACAGGGGACGGAAGTCTGTCTGGTACAAGCTCCCGTCGGCGCTCCGGCAGCGGTGCAGATTTTTGAATGGTTAATTGCATACGGGGTTAAAGAAGTTATCAGTGCCGGTTCCTGCGGCGTATTGGTCGATTGGGCGGAAAATTCCTTTCTTATTCCCGTAGAGGCTTTGCGCGATGAAGGAACATCATATCATTATTTGCCGCCCGCTCGCTCTGTCTCTGTTTCCCGGCGGGCAGTAGATGCCATCAGGCAAACTTTGCAGGCGCATAACCTGCCCTACCATGAAGTTAAAACTTGGACGACGGACGGCTTTTTCCGGGAGACTGAAGCTAAAGTCGAGCGTCGGAAGGCAGAAGGCTGCCAGGTTGTAGAAATGGAATGTGCCGCTTTGGCTGCCTGCGCTCAAATGCGGGAAATTGTTTGGGGAGAAATTTTATATACCGCCGATACTTTGCACGATCCTACAAATTATGACGGACGCAATTGGGGTGAAGATTCAATCGCACCCGCTTTGCAATTATGTCTGGAAGCTGTTCTGAAAATTTGAATTGGCGATCGGTTGCGCTCATTTGTCGGCAGAAATTGCGCTTTCAACGGCAATTGTCAACCGCACTTGCTACTATGCAACTGCTATTTTAATTATACTTTCGCCGTAATCATCATGATGCATTCGAGTTTGAAATGGAGATGTTTTTATGATTTTAGCAGATAAAATATTGGAGCTGCGTAAACAAAATGGCTGGTCACAGGAGGAATTAGCGGACAAATTGGGCGTTAGTCGCCAATCTATTTCCAAATGGGAAGGCGCACAAAGTATCCCGGATATGGAGCGGATAATTGCATTGAGCCGTTTGTTTGGTGTTAGTACTGATCTTCTGGTAAAAGATGAAATTGATGTTATGGAAAAGAACGTCGATGCAGATGAAGCTGCCTGCCAGGAAGAAGCCGGCGTTCGCATGCGGGTAATTAAGCTGGAAGAAGCCACCGCTTATATTACTCACAGAATATCATTTGCCGCCTATGTTGCTCTAGGTGTTCTACTTTGTATTCTGGCGGCAATCCCCATGATCGGCAGCGAGCTTTTGCTTTCTCCTGCAGTAAATGCGCAAATCGGTAATACTTTGAGCTTGGCATTCAGCGTTGCGATTATTACCGTAGCTGTAGTTATTTTTATTATTCAGGGTTTCCGTGAAAAGCGTTATCAACATTTGGAAAAAGAGGACTTTGAAACGGCTTACGGCGTTGACAGTGTGCTCAAAGAACGCTTGGAGAGGTTCATGCCATCGTATGTGCTGCGGACGGTCAGCGGTGTCGTTTTATGTATGGTTGCCTTTATTTTTCTTATAATTTCGGATATAGCGCCGGAATTTTATCAACTTTCATCCGGCTTTTTTGTAGTTATCGCTATTGTTCTGGTGGCCGCGGCTGTTTATTTATTCGTACAGGCGAATATTACCCGATCGTCCTATTACCGTTTGCTGCAGCCGAAGAAAAAGACTGTCTATCCTGAAAAGATTAGGTTACTGCTCCAGGCTTACTGGCTTATAATTATCTGCATTTATTTAGGCTACAGTTTCATCACGTCCGATTGGGGAAAAAGCTGGATCGTTTGGCCGTTGGCCGCATTGACTTACGCAGTAATAGAAGCAGTACTCAAAGCGTGGAGGCTCGGAAAGAAATAAGTGATTTTCTTCGTTTATAATAGAAATAAATGTAAGAATCAATAGGTTTATCGAGGGGGTGCGGACATTTTTTAGACAGCCACACCCCCAATTTAACTATCGAAACTAGTTAAAAGATTGATATTTTATGTGATATCAGCGCCTTTTTTCTACGCCTAAGCTTGCGCGAGCAACGGCCGTAAGTTTGGTGGTGCGGTAGCTGCCACTAGATTGTGCCTGCTTACCGCACCAATGCCGCACCAATGCCGCACCGTTATCGCATCTCTTTTTTCCCAAAACGCATGATGGCCACCCATAACGCCACCGCAGAAATCACAAAAGCGCATAGTGCAAACGGGAAAAGCGGCACACCATCGCCTGCCCCCATGGCACCCGCAGCATGTAACGCCCGAGACACCACATAACCGCTGTAGCAGTAAGGATAAACCACCCAAAGAGGAGTATTAGCTGCTAAAACACCAGGAATAACAAGAAGTATGTTGAGTCCAATGGACGCAAGCGGCTTCTCAAAAAGCACGGTAATTGCCCACATAGCGGCAAGACTCGGCACCATAGTCACGAACAACACGCAACACCAATGCACAAGGTACAGAACAGGAAGCGTTTCGCTCATCCCCGTGCTACCAGCAGCAATAAGCCCCGCAACAACAAACACAATAAAAAATACGACAACTTCCATAAGCAGATAGAACAACAATACACAAAATTTTGCAGCGGAAAGCGCGTAGCGGTTGATGGGCAGCGCCAGCATTTTCAGCATCCCATTATGCGCCGTTTCCCGTCCTGCGATCATCACACAGACGATGATCATACTCAGCGGCAGCAAGTAATATGCATAAACCAGCGCACTTTGAATAAACATAGCCGCCCATGCATGTGTATACTCAGGTGTTAAATACCTCTGCAGGCTTGCGACACCAGATGCAACTACCAGAAGCGGAGCTATAAAAATCAAAGGCATAATTTTGCTGCGCTTGACCTTTATAAACTCAATGGTCAGTAACTCACAAAAGCTCATGCTTACCCTCCTTATTCATAGTGCAGGTACTTAGCCGTCCACAGTCCGGCGCACAAAAACAATAGCGTTTCTGCGAAAGCCACCGCCGCAACTATGCCATTGGGCGCGGCGCTCATAGCAACCGCAGGTTGTAACATGATCACAAAAGGTGATGCCAGGAAGAAAGCGTTGTTTGCAGGAGCCAGCGCCATGCCGCTCAAAAAGCCTGCTACGCCGATTCCTAGCGGTATCCAAATGTTTTCACATCGCGACGATACAAAAAGCATGCAGGACAGCACGGGCATCGACGTAAGAAATGAATAGAGGCTAAACATCACAAGCGCCGGCATATCAAAGGTACCCGCAGGTAAATCGCTTACACCAATACGTGCAAGCGCCAAATTTTGCAGACACACCGCAAACGCAAAGAGTGCTGTGAGCAGGAGAAACTTGCAGAAGTACAGGGCGCTCGTGCTTATAGGCAGCATGTACATTTTTTTCACCGCACGTCCTTTAAATTCCACGTGATATATTCCGCACGCTGCGACAATAATGCCGAACATATTAAGCACCATAATCATGCCGTATAGCTGCGTAAGAAGAATATCCATGGGGGCGAGAGGCAGACGTAAGAGCGTATCTTTTCGGACGGCAAAATTTGCAAACGCATAGGCAGCGCCCAAAATGCCCACCGCGAGCATAAGCGGGATGTAACCCGTTCGTTTGCATTTCCGCAGCTCAATTGCAAGGGTTTTCATGGAATCAAATGCAAACGTTTTCATAGTTTTGCCCTCTGCTTCCTGCACGCGTTATCGTTCTCAATCATGGATAGAAACATGTCTTCCAAATTATCCGCCGCAAAACCAGACCGCAACGCATGCTGGCGAAGTGCGTCCAAACTCCCCTCAAAGAGCAGCCGTCCGTGGTTGAGTATGCCGATGTCATCGGCCATAAGTTCAATTTCAGAAAGCATGTGCGATGAGATAAGAACCGTGCAGTCGAAAAGATCTGGCAGTGACTTAATCAGGTTTCGGATTTCGTGTATGCCGGAAGGGTCAAGCCCGTTTGTTGGCTCATCCAGCATCAATATAGGCGGTCTACCAAGCAGTGCGCCAGCAAGCCCCAGGCGCTGCTTCATGCCAAGTGAATAGTCCTTTGCAAGACGATCCCCAAATTCTGAGAGACTCACCAGCTCTAACGCATCGTCAACAGCGCTTTTAGGCAATTCCAAAATGCGGCGTATAATATCGAGATTTTCCCTACCCGTGAGGTTTGCATAGAAAGACGGTGACTCGATAAACGAGCCTATTTCTTTTAAAATCGATAGGCGCTCGTGCGGAAAATGCTTCCCGTCGATGGTAAACGTGCCTTGTGTGGGAGCTGTGAGCCCCAAAAGCATTTTCATCGTGGTGGACTTTCCTGCTCCATTCGGGCCAAGAAAACCATACACGCTTCCCTTTCTGATATGAAGTGAAACGTTGTTGACCGCGGTAAAAGATTTATACGTTTTAGTGAGTGCTTCTGTTATGATGATGTGCTTCATGGCAATTTCTCCTTCATGAACATGTCTCCTTTCATTGGTTTTGATGTGCTTCATGGCAATTTCTCCTTCATGAACATGTCTCCTTTCATTGGTTTATGATATTGCACCAAGCTTGCAACAACATTCCTGCTACCTTACATCTACCTTACGTTTTGACCATCATTCGAAAAATGAATAGCTACGTGGGATAATAGGAACTAAGGAGGTTTGAACATGAGTCAAGATACGCATTTGTTGAATAAGCGAGTGTTGCTTGTTGATGATGAGCAAGAACTTTTAGATATGGTGGTATCGATTCTCACTGAATATGGATTTAGTCATATCACGTGTGCAAAAAGCGTGAAAAGCGCCCTAGGAGCGGCTCAAAAATTCTCCCCTGAGCTGGCAATCCTCGACGTGATGCTTCCTGATGGAAGCGGGTTTGATGTCATGCAACAATTGCGACTATTGACTGATTGTCCTGTGTTGTTTCTGACAGCACGCGGCGAGGACGAGGACAAGTTTCGAGGCTTCAACCTGGGCGCAGACGATTATATGGTGAAGCCGTTTCTCCCAAAAGAGCTGGTATTTCGCATCTTGGCTATTCTAAGAAGAAGCTACAAAGGCGAAAGCCCTGTTGTGACACTAAAAAACAGTTGGATTGATTTTTCGGCAGCAGAAATAATCAAAAGCAACGTCCACATTCCGCTAACCGCAAAGGAGCACGAGCTGCTTTCGGTCCTGTATCGAAACGCAGGGCGCATCGTAACGATCGATGCTTTGTGCGAGGCGCTATGGGGCAACAATCCATTTGGATACGAAAATTCATTAATGGCGCACATACGTCGCATTCGAGAAAAAATAGAGGAGAATCCATCGCAGCCTGTTTCATTGGTAACAGTCAAAGGATTGGGTTACAAACTGATTGTGGAGAAGCACTAGCATGAAAAGCATCCCCAAGCTTATACGGCGTTTTATAGGTGTTTTTGCATTCAGTTCTGTACTGATTCTCGCTATGAACATCATCGTATTTGGTGCCCTGATGTCGGGATATGCGCTCAACAACAACGCATCTCCCTACGATATGGCACGAGAAGCTGGCGAAGAGCTGCATGAGTCTCCCGATGGAGTGTATGCGCTGCCAGATCGCGTGTCCGAAAAGCTCAAGCACGCTGACGCCTGGGCGATATTGATTGATAACGCCAGCTTACACGTGGTGTGGAAAACGCAAAACACCCCGAGCACTATTCCAAGTGAATATACGGCATCGGAAATAGCGAGTCTCAGCGTGGGGTATCTTAAAGATTATCCCACCTACACGGGTACACATGAGCGTGGAATTGTTGTCCTCGGCTTCCCTCAAAACAGTTTTTGGAAACACACCCGTGCAAGCTGGAACTACAGTTTTATTTCACATGCGCCACAGATCGCTCTAAGCGTATTGGGCATCAATATGTTAGTTATCCTCGGTATTTATCTCGTGGCAAATATAAAGCTTCTCAAATCGATTAAACCAATTACCCAGGGGATACAACGCTTATCCACCGGAAACAGCGTCCATATTCCAGAAACAGGAGCGCTTTCGGAAATATCTACATGCATCAATTCTGCTTCCGATATGCTACAAGAGCAAAAAAATCAGCTGAGAAAAAAGGACATGGCGCGTGCGAACTGGATAGCGGGAGTTTCCCACGATATTCGAACACCTCTATCCATGGTTATGGGGTATGCAGATCAGCTGGCACATTCTTCTCAGCTGTTACCAGAGGAGCGCAAAAAAGCAACGATGATTGCACGCCAAAGTGAACGCATGAAAAATTTGATAAATGACCTGAATCTTGCTTCAAAGCTCGAATACACTATGCAGCCAATTATGAAAAAAGAGGAAAATATCGTTGCTATTGTGCGCCAGGTTGTTGTGGATTTTCTCAACATGAATATGCAGGACGAGTACGCAATTGTATGGGAAACGAGCGAAAAACTGACAACCTGCATCGGCAATGTCGACCAGGGTTTACTCAAGCGAGCAGTTGCAAATCTTATTCAAAATAGCATGAGCCACAATGAAGATGGTTGCACGATTTATGTATCCGTGTCGCTTTCCGAGGGCGCCG
>OPYK01000009.1 GCA_900343135.1 Atopobium massiliense
ATATGCTGATATTTTTACACACTTTTTGTCCAGGTGAAAAATTCGATTTTTTTGAATTGTTTACGAAAAATCGGCTGTTTACCTGGGCAAACAACCGATTTTATACACACTTTTTGTCCTATAGCTCCGGATAGTACTATCCGCACGGTTGTATCACTCGCATAAGCCACGCACGATGCGCATACGTACGACCCAATGGGCACGCACGCAGCGCATCAGCACATCAGCACGTCAGCATATCAGCATATCGTATATGTGCGCGTTACTCCTCGCTTGCTGTATCTTCGAGCTCTTGCAAGGTGTCAAGAATTTTCTCGTTAGTGTTTTTCCACTTAGGTGCAGGACGGAATATCTGGAAGAGCAAGGCAGCTATCAGCGCAAATGCAACAACTGTCCACACGCCAAAGGTGCCAAACACAACAAGCTCCCACATCTGGTTCATGATAAGACCAACAATCCAGGCAAAAGTGCACTGATATCCAATGGCAAACCAAAACCACTTAGGATCGTTCATCTGCTTACGAATGGTACCAATAGCAGCAAAGCACGGTGCATCGAGCATGTTAAACGCAACAAATGCACACATCGCACCCACGTGAATAATACCTGCGCCGTCGGTAAACATGCCGGCAAAACCGCTCCACATGGATACCGAGTTTTCGGTAGCGTCGCCCAAACCATACAAAACGCCAAAGGTAGACACAAGGTTTTCTTTAGCGATAAGTGCAGAAATGGAAGCCACAGCTGATTGCCAGTTGGCGCAGCCAAGCGGTGCAAAAATCCAGCCAATAGCATTACCAATACCAGCAAGAATGGAGAAGTCCATAAACTCATCGGGAACTTGATCCATGCTAGGCAAATAACCAAAGGTGCCAGCGCCACCCTCCCAGGCAGCAATACCAAAGTTGGAAAGGAACCAAATACCTACTGCAGCAGCGAAGATGATGGTACCCGCTTTACCAACATACGAACCAATGCGCTCCCACACATGCAGCGCCCATGAACGCAGGCGTGGAATATGATAATCGGGAAGCTCCATAACAAATGGTGCAGGCTCACCTGCGAACCACTTGGTTTTTTTGAGCATAATAGCCGACGAAAGGATGCACGCAATGCCCAAGAAGTAGAACAAAGGTCCAACCCACCATGCATCGCCGCCGCCAATAAGAACACCCATCACGAGTGCAATAATAGGCTGCTTAGCACCACAGGGAATCATGGTAGTAAGCATAGCGGTCATACGACGGTCTTTTTCGTTCTCGATAGTTTTTGTTGACATAACGCCTGGTACACCACAACCCGAAGAAATGAGCATGGGGATAAACGACTTACCCGACAAGCCAAAACGTCGGAACACACGGTCCATAACAAAAGCAACACGACTCATGTAACCGCAATCTTCAAGGAAGCAAAGCAGTACAAACAGCACAGCCATCTGCGGAATAAAGCCAAGAACAGAACCAACACCAGCGATAATACCGTCGCAGATAAGGCTAATAACTGCATCCGACGCGCCAAGGCTCTTAAAAGCGTTTGTAGCTACCATTGGAATGGAAGGAATAAAGCCCTCATAATCGGCAGGATCGGGCTCATCGGCCAGCGCTTCTTGAGCTTCTACAAAGCTATCGGTGTCAACAGCGTCAATCGTTTGCAGCTCTTGGCCGTCCTCAAGCACGGGCTCACCATCTGCATCAAGCGTGGTAATGACTTCGTCGTTGGTGTCAATTACATTACCATCCTCGTTGTGAATAGGTACATCATGCGCAACAAGGTTAATTTCTTTTGCAGCATCAACAAAGTCGTCAAGCGTTTGAGCTGCGTCTTCGTCGTCCTCGTTTTCCTTGAGCGTATTAATTGCATCGGCTACGCCATCGGTTTCAATACCCTCTTTTGCAGCTTCATCAATAAAGCCATCAATTTTATCTTGATAGTGATTGTCGTCAAATTCTGCTTTGTCGTCATTAAATGATTCCTCGCCTACCTGCGAAATGAAGAATCCATCGCCAAACAGATTGTCGTTTACCCAGTCGGTTGCTTGCTTACCTATGGTAGAGATAGAAAGGTAGTACACAAGGAACATAACAGCAGCAAAAATTGGCAATCCCAAAAAGCGGTTGGTAACAATGCGGTCGATTTTTTGCGACAGAGTAAGCTTTGGCTCAGCCTTTTTTACGCATGCAGCGATAACGCCTTCAATCCAGTTATATCTATCGGAAGTAATAATCGATTCCGCGTCATCGTCACGCTGCGCTTCAAGTGCGGCAATGTACGTTTCGCACGCGCTTAAGATGTCGTCTGAGAGGTGCAGGCACTCAATTGCCTGTGCGTCACGCTCAAATACCTTAATGGCGTACCAGCGTACATGCTCAGCATCACAGGTATCGCGAATGATATCGGCAATGTGTGTCAGCGCGTCTTCTACCTCGGGAGAAAAACACTTCGTTGCGGGTTGCACAGCGGTACTTTTAGCTGCAGCGCAGGCTTCATCTACCAATTCGCTAATGTTGGTACCACGAAGCGCAGAAATTTGCACAACGGGGGCACCCAAGCGCTTTGAGAGCTCAACCGTATCAATAACGTCGCCACGCTCTTTTAGCAGGTCGGTCATATTAAGACCAATAACCACCGAGCAGCCGGTTTCGAGCACCTGCGTTGACAAGTACAAACTGCGCTCAAGGTTGGTTGCGTCTACCAGGTTGATAATCGCATGTGGCTGCTCGTCGATAATGTAGTCGCGCGAAACAACTTCCTCAGGCGAGTAGGGCGATAACGAATAAATACCCGGAAGGTCTACAAACGTAACCTTTTTATTACGCTTGTATGGTGCTTGCTTTTTTTCAACGGTAACGCCAGGCCAGTTACCAACGTAGCCGTTTGAGCCCGTGAGCTCGTTAAATAGTGTGGTTTTACCACAGTTTGGGTTACCTGCAAGGCCAATAAACAGCGCGTCTGCGGACTTGTTTGCAGCAGCTTGCGACGCGGCTAATTTTGCTTCAGCAGCGCCCGTAGCATTCTTTACAGCATCGTTCGTATTGTTCATGAGCGCCCCTATTCCTTGGTGTTAGCAGGAGTTTCGATATTGTCTATCTCAACCGATTCTGCTTCGTCTTTGCGAATTGACAACTCATATCCACGAACTGTGAGCTCAATAGGATCTCCGAGTGGCGCCAGCTTGCGCACACGCACTTTTGTTCCTTTTGTAAGACCCATGTCCATAATACGGCGTTTAACAGCGCCTGTTCCTACAAGGCGTACCACCGTGCAGGTTTGTCCCACTTTTACGTCCCTTAAAGTAGGCATTCGCCTTCCCCTCTTCTTGCATGCGAATGCACGCGGGCGCGCGTTAGCAAAACCGCTGGTAACACGCACTACGTGGACAGTCCGCAACTAATAGATACAGTAGCTGCACAAGGTATATCAACATGGGCTTAACAAGGTGATATAACTGCGCTGCACGTGTGCACGTATGTGCACAACCACACAAAGATATAAAACATGGCTGAATGCAAAGAGCGCTGCATTTCGCGCTGCACCACATGCCGGCACGTAAAACGCCTACAGGTGTTATGCAACTCTCGCATTGCAAAAACACCTGGCAACAAGGTTAGTACCACATGCGTATAACACTCACGGTGCTAACGAATAAAAATCTTTCGCGCTACTTCTTTACCAATGCCAAAACTAGACCCTTTAATTTGAACAATTAAATTGCCTTTGAGCATTGCGGTAACATGCACATGAGCTCCCGCTACAAACCCAAGCGCCTCAAGGTGTGCGCGCGCTTCACAGCTGCCGTGCACACTACACACAGTTACATCACTACCCTGTTTTACCAGGGATAATGGCATACACCCGCGTGATTCATCGCTTGATACGCGAGAAGGGCCCACTGTCACAACAATATCCTTTCCTTTGATGTGGCTTACAAAAAGTTATGTACTCCTAACTCTTTGTATGACCATTGTACAGAGGGGAATAAGTTAACTGAGCGTAATTTTCAGTTTTTATTCAGAATTAATGCTTTTTCGCAAAATGCATATTATTTGTTCAAAATTAGAACACAATGCTATAAATAACGAGCAAAAACGCAGGTGGATGCTTGCACAAATACAAGCAACAAGCGCAGAAAAACGCCGTGCGTACGTGCACAGATGCACGCGCACACGGCGGCAATACCTAATAAACCATACGGAAGCGCACATACGCAAACGCGGGACATCACCCTGTGTTTTGCAAGCCGGCAGCAACGCCCGAAACGGTGCACAGGATAAGGTAGATATAGCGCGCACGTTCATCTTCGCTTAGTTCGTCCTTATGTTTGCGCAGCTCATCTAAGGCATGAACCTGCATAACCGAAAGCACATCAACAAAGGGGCGACGGCTGCGAATAAGCGGACCCAACACACGGCGGCACTCAAGCGGCCAAGAATTGCCCGTAATAGCAAGTACCCAATGCATGGTGCGAACAAGCTCGTCGAGCACCTTAGAAGAAAGGTCGTCCCTATCACCAAGCTGCAAATACATGCGCGCAATGCGAATATCGGTTTTTGCAAGCGACATTTCGATGTTATCGATAAATGTAGTAAAGAGCGGCCACTGTTTGTAAGCACACTGTAAGCGCGCCAAATCGCCCACTTTTTCGCAGGCGCTCCCTAAGCCATACCACGCTGCCAAATTGGTACGCGCCTGTGACCAGGAGAAAATCCAAGGAATGGTACGCAAATCGTCGAGCGACTGAGCGCCCAAACCACGTTTTGCAGGACGGCTGCCAATGGGCATCATGCCAATTTCGGAAAGCGGCGTTACGGTGGAGAACCATTCGGCAAAGCCCTCAGTATGTGTAAGGTTAAGGAAATGCTCCTGCGCAGCTACGTCGAGCTCATGCGCAAGCGACGTAAAGTCTTCGGTTGTTTTTGTGTTAAGCGTTTCGATTGAAGGCGCCGATTGCAAGAGCGTTGCACCTGCCACCGATTCGATGTGACGACGCGCCAAAACGGGGTTGCCGTAGCGTGCAAAAATAACTTCGCCCTGCTCAGTAAGCTTAAAGAACGCGTTAACCGAACCTTTAGGCTGCGAGAGAACCGCGCGGTTTGCAGGACCGCCGCCGCGACCCACAGCGCCGCCGCGCCCGTGCATTAATATAAGGTTAATGTTGTGCTCGCGCGCCCAGGTAGCAATGCGCTCCTGCGTTTCGTGAAGCACAAGCGTAGCCGACGTAGGACCTGCGTCTTTGGAAGAATCGGAATAACCAAGCATAACCTCAAGCGTGCGATTTGTTGCTGCAAGACGCTTTTTAACCGCCGGTAGCTCAATCATGCCATTAAGCACGTTAATTGCGTTGTGCAAGTCTTCTACCTGCTCAAACAACGGAATAACGTCGATGGTTGGCACATCTTCTTCGTGCGCAAACGCAAGCTGCGCCAGCGTATACACATCCTGAATGTGCTGCGAGGTTTTGGTGAACGAAACGATGTAGCGGCGCGCGGCATTAACACCCGAAATGCGCTGGATAGAGCCAATAGCACGGAAGGTGTCGAGCACTTCCTTAGTCATGGGTGCCAGGCTTCCGCGCTCCTCCCAGCGACCGTGCTCACGAATATCGGCAAGCGCACGACTATGCACCAGCGAGTGCTGACGAAATTCCATTTCGACAAGGCTAAAACCAAAGGTTTCAGCCTGCCAAATAAGGCGCTGTACCGCACCATACGCAGCACGTTTTGCACCTGCCGCAGCAAGCGAACGTTGCACAACGCGCAAATCCTCAATAAATGCTTCGGCGTTAGGGTACATCAAATCGGCAGTACGGCTAATAGTTGCTTTAATGCGGTTAGCAATAACGTTGAGCACCGCGTGGTGAAGCTCGCTCGACGACACTTCAAATGCCCATTTTGAGAGAACCTCACTCATCTCTACCTGGTGATTCCACAAATTACGCAACTCATCTGAGGCGGGCGTTGACACCACGTCGAGCGTAAGTGCGCGCGCCACCTTATCGGTTTCACGCGCAAAGGTTTCGAGCACGTGTTTGCGGAATTTTTCGGCAACAATACGGCTTGCCTTTGCAGTAACGTTGGGGTTTCCATCGCGGTCGGTGCCAATCCAGCTTCCCGGCTTAAAGAACGCCGGACACACAGGAGGCTGCGTTCCTGCTTTTTCGCCTAGCTCCCAATCGTCAAAGCGACGGTATACATCGGCAACCATATCAAACAGCGTGTAATCAAAAATTTCGATAATGGTATCAGCCTCTTCAACAGGCGTAGGCTTTTTAATGCCAATAGGAGATGTGCGCAGCAGCGCTTCAATTTCCTCAAGCATGCGACGCTCGTTTTCGGCAAGCGAAGGGCCGCCAAGTGTTGCACGTTTTTCGAGCAAATGCGAAATGGTGCGGATGCGTGCCTCAACCGTTTTACGACGAGCTTCTGTTGGATGCGCAGTAAACACAGGGTGAAATTCGAGCTTATTGAGCAGCTCATGTGCCTTATTTGTGCCACATTCTTGGATGAGTTCGTGATACGCCGCCGAAAGGTCGTTATTAGGATTCACGCTCTGCTTTTCCGAGCGAGAACCAGGAATGTGCAGCTCACGGTCGCGAAGCGCCTGCACGCGGTAGTTTTCTTCGCAGATATTTGCCAAGTGGAAATACGACGCAAAGGCGCGGGCAAGCATAATTGATTGATGAATATCGAGTGATGAAATAATGCGAACAGCATCGTGAAGCGCGTCGTTTGCGCGCGGGGCAGATTGTGCAGCTGCACCTGATGCAGGTACATCTGCATCAGCTTGTGCATCGTTGGCATCTGCCGTGTGCGCAGCTTGTGCATCACGCGTATCGAGCATATAGCCCGAACCGCTATCGGCAGATATAAAGTCGCATAAAAGTTGGTCAAACACTCCACAGAGTGTGGAATCGTATTCGGATATTACGCGGCGCACCAGGCGCAAAAATAGCTCCATCGAGTCTTTGAGACGCGCGGGAATGTCTACTTCACAAAGGGGCGACACCACCGAGGGTCCTATAGATGTGCAGCGTTCTGCCTTCGTACTGTGTTTCTTATCCTGAGCAGCGGTCATGATACTATCTCATTTCTTGCTTAGCTTGTGTTAGGCGTTTTGTAACAACAGCAAACGTTTTCCTTGTAACGATACACTAAATTATGTAACACACTTACAAGGGTACGTTTTCTTCGCGGTATAATCGTAATACAATTGTTACGCATATCGAGCATATGTACAGACACATCACATTGTGAACCATTGTCAGAAAAACAGCCTATACGCACCTGACATATCACATGGTAAACCCGCACATATCTCATTAAAGGACGTTTATACCCATGCCTGCCATACGCTCATCACATTTTGAACACACACAGCACACATCACCTATATCCCCCGCCGCAGACACATCGTATGCAGCCATACCGCACGCATCAAAAGGGCGCGCAGCCGCACCAATACGCACACAAGGCAACATTATCCGTGCATGGAAAACGCGGCTGCTTCAGGGTGTGGGCGACAAAAGTTTTGCACGTCAAGTAGCATTTTTTGGGAGCGGCAAAACTGGTCGCGATTATTGTTGGAACGCGCTTGGCCAAGCGGCAAGTGGCCTTATGTTTCCTCTGCTTGTTATCATAACCACGCAGCTGTGCGTCGTATTTGAAGCAGGTATGTTTGCCTTGGCGTTTGTGTTTGCCACACTCATTTCATTTATTGCGCTGTTTGGTATACGCACCTTTCAAGTTTCCGACATCGATGAGCACGACAGTTTTGCCAGCTACCAGCTCCAACGGGCGCTTAGCTGCGCGCTTGCCCTCCTTGTTGCATGGCTGTATCTTTCGTTTCGCTCGTACAACTCCGCGATGCATACCACGAGCTGGGCGCTTGTTATCTTTAAGTGCATCGACGCGCTGGCCGACGTGTATGAAGGGCGCCTGCAGCAATACAACAAACTCTATCTTGCCGGCATCTCGCAAAGCATCCGCTGTTTTGGCGCATCGCTTCTCTTTATCGTAAGTCTCACCATTACGCGCAGCGTAGCTATCTCAAGCGTTATATTGTGCCTTTTTGCTGCAGCTTCGTTTGTTCTTGTAAGCTTTCCTTTGGCAAAAATTGAAACGCCGTCATCAAGACGCGGAACCATCCTTGAAATTAAAGAACTCTGCATGCTCTGCGCGCCGGCCTGCCTTGTTCAACTGCTCTATGCCCTCATCGACGCCATTCCTAAGTTTGTCATGGAAGGCATGCTCGGCTACGAGCAGCAGCTCTATTTTAATGCCATCTATTTTCCGGCTATGGCAATTGTGCTGATAGGCGGCCTTCTCTATAAGCCGCAGCTCACCTGCCTTTCAAACACCTATGTGGTCGAAAAAAACACGCGTGCGTTTGTGCTGCATAGTTTTTCACTCATGGGCGCCATCCTTGTGGTGGGCGCTGTGTTCTTTGTCATTTTTTCTACCTGGGGTGCAGCCATAAATTCCCTGCTTTATGGTGTTTCGTTTACGCGCATTGCAGAGGCGCAAAACCTCATGATTATTGCCGGCGTGGTATGTGCTCTTATCGACTTTGTCTTCCAGCTGCTGTGCGTGATGCGCCAGCAGGCACGGGCAACACTAAGCTACTGCGCGTGCCTCGTTGTAGTATGCATGCTTTCGGCAAGTCTTATTGCCACCATGGGCTTTAGTGGTGCTGTTTGGGCATATACGGCATCCATGCTGCTATTACTTGTGCTGCTGTGCATTCGCTGGGCTTCTGTACTTCTTCACAGCTCATAAACCTACGCGGCAAAGTCGCATTAAAGTTGCATTAATGTCGCGCGCACGGGGCAGACAGTGCGGCGAACTATACGGTGAGCACTATTTATGTGAGCGCTGTGAAACATACATATACTCATATGGCACATATTGACATTCTGTAATTTATCCCTACTATTATGCTTACATATGAACGCGTGTTCATATGTTTAGATTATCCGATATGGTATTGGATACCATGTTATATTCACACAAAGGATAGCTATGACAAGCAAACAACCAGCTCCATCGCTTTCAGCCACACACAACACAACCAATACAACCGCTACAGGCGAAGAGCGTGAACATGCACCCAATCTAGGCGCGCTTGACATGCCCGACGAGGAAATTCTCTACGACCTTGCCGACTTGTTTAAGATTTTTTCGGACACGTCGCGCGTGAAAATTTTGTTTGCACTCACATCGGGCGATATGTCGGTAAATGAGCTGGCAGACGCTGTGCATCTGTCGCAAAGCGCCGTTTCTCATCAGCTGCGCACGCTTAAACAAACGCACTTAGTAAAGTTTCGCCGAGATGGCAAACAAATTATTTATTCGCTTTCAGACGAGCACGTAAAAACCATGCTTTCGCAAGGCTTAACACACATTTGCGAGTAAAAACGCAGTTCATAAGGATTATCATGCATACACTCTCATTGTTCTTTAACCGACTTCAAAAAGAACAGCAGCGTCACCTTCTTCGCATTCTTGCCGCGCTTATACTATTTTGTATTATTGAATTTTTGCCACTAGCTGCGCTTTTTGGGACCACGACGGCACTGTGGCTGTCATTTGTACTCTTTCTTATCCCCTACCTCATTGCTGGTTATGACGTGCTGGCGCGCTCAGTACGCGGCATATGCAAGGGTGATTTTCTCGACGAAAACCTGCTCATGAGCATTGCCACCATTGGCGCATTTGCGCTTGTGCTTTTCCCCGAAGCCGATCCGCACATGGCGGAAGGCGCCGCTGTTATGATTTTTTACCAAATTGGTGAGTGGTTCCAAGATTACGCTGTTAATCGAAGCCGCAGCTCAATACAGTCGCTTATGAGCATTGCGCCCGAATATGCCTGGCGCCAAGATGCCACCAAACTTGTACGCGTGTCGCCTGATACACTTACCATTGGCGATGTCATTATGGTAAAACCCGGAGAACGCATTGCACTCGATGGCGAGGTAATTGAGGGGTATTCTCAAATTGACACATCAGCAATAACAGGTGAGGCACTTCCGCGCTTGGTGCGCATTGGCTCGCATGTAGTATCGGGCTGCGTAAATTTAACGGGCGCTATTAGCGTGCGGGTGTCGAAAGCATACAGCGATTCAACCGTGCAGCGCATAATGGACCTGGTAGAAAACGCAAGCAGCCGCAAAGCCGAAACCGAAAACGTTATCTCGCGTTTTGCGCGCATTTACACCCCCATCGTTGTGCTTGCTGCTGTACTTTTGGCATGCGTAGCGCCACTGTGCATGGGCGCCTCGTGGGCTGTGTGGATTCAGCGTGCGCTGGTGTTTTTGGTGGTGAGCTGCCCGTGTGCGCTGGTTATTTCGGTGCCGCTGTCGTTTTTTGGCGGGATTGGCGCTGCTTCGAAGGCAGGAATTTTGGTTAAAGGTTCAAACTTCCTTGAAATTCTTGCGCAAACCTCAACCATTGCATTTGACAAAACAGGTACGCTTACTACCGGCAAATTTGGTATTGTTACCACGCACCCTTCGGAGCACGTGCAAAAAGCGCAGCTCCTGCGTATTGCTGCACATGTTGAGGTGTTTTCGAACCATCCCACAGCGCAGGCCTTGCGCCAAGCGTATACTGCCGGTACTAACCCTGCGCTTGTATCAAACTTTAAAGAACATGCAGGTAAAGGCGTAAGCGCAGAGTTTGAAGACCACCGCGTATATGCAGGCAATCTTGCCCTTATGCGCGATCTTGGTATTCACGAAACTCCCTGCGAAGTTATGGGCACGTGTATTTATCTGGCACGAGAAGGCACCTATTTGGGGCACATTGTGATTGCCGATTCGCCCAAAGATGACGCCTCGCAAAGCATTATTACCCTGCACGAAATTGGCATATCTACCTGCGTAATGCTTACTGGCGACAGAAAACCAGTTGCACAGGCAATTGCACAGCGTTTGGGCATGGATAACGTGTTTGCGGAGCTATTACCCCAAGACAAAGTGCATGCAATTGAAACCCTTATGCATAACGCGGGCGAAAAAGAGCACGTTGCATTTGTGGGCGACGGTATAAACGACGCCCCCGTGCTCATGCGCGCCGACGTTGGTATTGCCATGGGCGCAATGGGCTCCGATGCAGCTATCGAGGCTGCCGACGTGGTGCTTATGGACGATAAACCAACCGGCATTGCAACAGCAATTCTTATTGCACGCAAAACGATGAGCATTGCATGGCAAAATATCGTGGTTGCGCTGGGCATTAAGCTGCTTATTTTAGCGCTTGCTGCCTTGGGGCATGCTGATATGTGGCTTGCTGTATTTGGTGATGTGGGCGTAACCGTTATCGCTGTGTGTAACGCTATGCGTGCCCTGCATGCTGCAAAAACGTACCGCGCGTAGGGTGCGTGCTACGCGTGTTCTGCGGCTCATAATAACTGATTGTGGTGAATTTAGGCCTCGCATAGGTGCGAAACCTGAAAAAGCAAAAAAACTGGAGCCAGCTACCAGACTTGAACTGGTGACCCCCGCTTTACGAGAGCGGTGCTCTACCAACTGAGCTAAGCTGGCTTTCGTGTAACCTATGTAACTATACGAAAAAATACTCGTTTGTTCAAGGCTCAATTTAACGTGCACGAGAACACCAAAACGAAGATTCTGTGTGGACAACTGCTGCACATGGAGCAGTGTGTGCACGTACACATACACATCCCACGCAAAAAGCAATGCACCAGCATAATCGCATAGTGCATTGCTTTTCAAGTAGCCAGCGTGTGCAGACGTTATTCGTGCCGCGGGCGGGAGGTGTGCAGAACACGTGCGTCTTGTGCTGTTAGCTACAGCACGCACGCCGTTAGTACTTGCATATTACTTGCGCGTAAATCCCTTATCAGCAAGGCGGCGTAGGTATTGCTGCACTGCAGCATCGTTCTTAACAACGCTCGCAAGCTCGCTCATCACGTTCTTGCAATATTGCGCGTCAAGCGAATTGTCGTGTTTCTTTAAGAGCAGCGCATAGTATTTAAGCAGTGCTTTTACATACGCCAAGCGTTTTTGCATAACTTCCTTATCGGCAGCATTAACAGCCTCGGGATGCTTTTGAGCAAAGGCAAGCTCACCTACCACTTCAGCATACAAATCTTTTGCATCTTCAACCATACGCGAGCAGGTAAGCAGGTCGCTAACGTACGCGCCAGTTACATCGTTTGCAGCAAGCGATTGTGCAGTTTCTTTCATGGCACTTACAAGCTCGGCTGCCTGCGCTTTAAGCTCAGCGTCGGGGTTAGTGTCGGCCAAAAGTGGAGCAAACTTGTTGCTTTCGAGCTCATGTGCATAGCCTGCAAGCTCTTGTTTAAGCGCAACGGCAACCTTTTCGCGCTTAGCTTCAACGGCAGCATTGGCAGCAGCATCGGGGACTGCTGGAGTTGCTGCTTCAAGATCGGCTAGCTGGTATGCGTCTTGCTTAAGGTCGGTGCTTGCAAACGTTTTTGCATCATTTACCAGCGCGCGCAGCGTTTCTACTACCTGAGGTTGTACAGCGGGCTTTTCGTCATCAACTTCTACTACAGGCAAACGGCCATTCACGGTAAACGCTTTAATAAACGCGTTACCAAACTCAAAGGCATCACCGCGACACAATGCGGCCGTAAGCTGCTGCGGCGTTAACCACTTTTCGCCATCCTTTGTTTTTAGGCGAATAAAGGTCTCACCTGGGTTCGACTTCACAAACGTCCACAAGTACTGCATAGGAAGGCCGCGTGATGAGGTACCCTCATCTGTTAGTTTGCCATTATTGGGATCTTGCGCTGATTGCGAAAGCCCTGTTTCAACGCTCAACCATGCATTTTTAACAAGCTGATTACCCTTCTTTACTTCGCCCGTGATGTTTTCGACAACAGCAAACTTGGTGCCTGCAGAAAGCTGAACCGGTGTGGAAAGCTTGATGGTTTCGAAGCCCGCTGCAGTTGTTACGTAGTTTTGCTCGGATACCAACACACCGTCGTTAGTGGGGTCGGAGTCTTTAAGGTAAGCATCGCTTACCAGGTACACCTTTACGTTAACGTGGGAGCCCGCCTGCGTTGAGCGTGCCGAAACAGCTTTGAGGATCTCGGTGCCTTTTGCACTAAACACGTTCGAAACGAGCGTAGTGGTGTCGGTAGTACGCAGCTCAAACGGGGTAGTTGTGCCTGAATAACTATAGTTGTAACTGTAGTTATTGTCGTAATCAAAGCCGTCGTCTTTAAGGTCAACACTTAGTGCTTGCGCGCCCGTATACGATTTATCGTAGTAGGACACCCAAAAATATCCTGATGAGAAACCGTCATTGTCTGGAAGCCCCCAGCCAGAGCCGGTTTCTCCTGTTTCATAATCCTGAGCAAGATATTGAGCCCAGTTCTTATCAAAGTTCGCTAATCGATCGGTGTATTTTGCCAGCTGCTCTGCATTATGCTTTACTTGCGCCTTTTGTGCGTCTGTTAGTGTAGCTGGGTCTTTTGCCTTATCATCTTCCACCATATATTGGAATCGTTGCTTAAGACGACTGTACACGCTTTTCTTGTTGCGCTTTATGTACGACATATACGGAAGTTTTGAAAGTGCGTCGGCAAAATCTTTGTCCGACATCTTATAGTCTTCTTTAAGCTGCTTTACTTGGTTTGCAACGTAGTCGCGTGAGCCCCAGCTGTTCTTTACGAGCCATGCACCCTTACCAGGAGCTGCATCCCAACCAAAACCATCTGCTGGATATTCGTCGTTCCATCCAACTACCAGCACGGCATGGTTTTGCTGGTTTGAATCTTCGTTATTGTATTGTTTGGCTGAATTTCCCATATTAAGCGAGAACTGCAGCGCACCATACTTTACGAGCGCTTCTTTCATGCGCAGGACTGCTTTGGGGTTGCGGCCTTTCCAAACCATTTGCTTGTTTTCGATAGCATAGTGGTTTACTGCCGGCAGGTAGTATACACCATCAACATGAACAGGCGCTTCGGGGTGAGCATCCTTCATGGTGAGGTTCCAATCGTTTTGATCGGTACCCTTTAATTTCATAAGTCCTGCCAACACTTTAAGCCTATTTTCCTTGGTGAAGGGCACGTCCTTAGGCCAGTAGGGCTGCAGTTTTTCGCTTACTACACCATCCCAGTTGGTAAGGAGTGTTTCATCAAAATCGGTAAAACCACCCAAGTTAAGACTTTCGGTTGTAGGATCTTCTTTACCTGTTTGCATATTGATGGGAACAACGCCCTCGCCTGCTTGCGATCCTTCCTTGTGGAGCGTATACGACTTAAGCGCTAAATACAGCTCCGAAAAATCGAGCTTGCTGTCAACGCCGGAAAGCTTGGGCGCTTTATGCTGAGTTTCGTCGATAACCATACCTTTGTCGCCAGCACGTTTTTTAAGCATAGCGCTTTCAAGTTCGCCCATAATTGCATGCGCCCAACAGGTACCCAAGCTCCCTTGGTTGCGTGATGGGGTAAGTTGACCTACATTGGCAAGGTAGTATTGCTTTACCTTAGATACGTCAACACCAGGCGTAAGCGATACATCGCCTTCATCGGGCTTATTTACCTTGATGTTAATGGCGCCCATTGCCGTGTTACCACCTTCGGCGTTACCGCCGTTTTGGACGGGCGTATAGGTTGAAAGCCAGGTTCTAAACGCGAGCCAGTCTTCTTTAGACGTGCTACCATTGTTGTTCCAGTCGAATTCAAGCGTAGTACCTAAGCTATCTTGGTATTTTTCGGGGTCGAGTGCGGGCTTTGCTTGAGGCTGCGCAGGCGTGGGCGCGGGTGGCTCAGCTGCGTTGGCTGCAGGAGCTGCAGGTTGGTTGGCTACGGGAGCAGCAGGTTGGTTGTGTGCGTCGGCGGGTTTGTTGTCCGCAGCGGGTGCGGCGGGCGCCTTATCTACAGGTGCAGCAACAGGTGTAACAGGTGCTTTGTCTGCAGGAGCAGCAGCAGGTGCATCTGGTGCTACAGGTACGGCAGGTTCCTTGGCTGCAGGTTTTTGGTCTACAGGTACTGCAGGTGCCTTATCGGCAGGTGCTGCAACAGGAGTTGCAGGAGCCGCAGGAGCTTTCTCAGCAGCAGGAGCTGCGGCGTTCTTCTCGGCTGCAGCATTAGCTGCTACAGCCTTATCAGCAGCAGGTGCAGCTGGTGCAGCGGCGGCCTTGGCGTCATCAACTTTTTGCGCGTGAGTCTGCGCCTGGGTGAATGCTTCAACGGCAGCAGCAGCCAGCGCATTTGACGAGAGCTCCTTTGCCTGAGCGGCGCTTGGAAGCGCCATAATGGACGAAATCACCAACGCAAAAATAGTATAGAGAACCCGTTGTTTAGACCAGGTATGATATGCAGAACGAGCGTTGAGGATCTTGAGTGTCCAACGTTTATTCATGTCGCTTCCTTTCCTTGAGGCTAAAATGTTGGAGCTATTGTAGCGAAGCGACATTTTTGTTCACATTGAGAACTATGTATAAAAGATCGTTATGTTTGTATAAACAGGTTGTTTTTGGCTATTTTTATCTGTTTTATACATAGATAAGCGTTTTTATGCAGTTTTCTACCACATAATAAATATTTTATTAGAAACAAATCGGTTACATATTCGAAATAAAGGCAAGTTAAAAAACAAGCACCTGCAAACCCGCAGATGCTTGTTTGATGCGTTATATATTCTGCCACAAAGCGCAGCTGTACATGCGCAGGTACATGGCACACATGCGTAGGCGTAGCTTAGGAGTTAAGCATGTTAATAGTAATGCTCGTATGCGACAGCACGCCATTAATATATGTAAGCCATTCTTTGTTAAGCTCGTCTTTAACCTTTTTGTTTTGCTGTGTTACTACACCAAATGCAGCTTTAGCAGCGTCGTAGGTAGCAGCATCGTTGGTAATCGTAAAGTCTTTGAGCGCGGTTGCATAGGGACCGTCGGGTGCTTTCCACGTGTTCTTGTCGGCATCCCACTCGTCGCCCGCAAGGTTAATAATAAACTTTGCATAATCGGCTGTTGGCTCTTTTTCCTTGCCCTTTGCAGGAGCCGCAGGTGGCTCAGGGTCTTTTGGCTCCTCGCCCGATACCTTACTTGCGCGCAGCTTATCGAGCAATACCGAAAGCGAAATGAGGTCCTTCATCGTGTCTTCTTCAAGACCATATTTCTCGGCAATCGATTGAACACTGTCGGTGCCGGTCATCTTTTTTGCTTGCGCGGCAATTTCATCATCGGTGGCCGTTAGACCCTGTTTTTCAGCATCAAGCTTAAGCACCTGGCCACGTACGTAGTTAGTAATATCTTCGGGCGTAGGTGCCTTGTACGTGCCGTCGGGCTGTTTTGCTTTTTCGAGCGATGCTTTGCTCGTAATAATCTGCTTTGCCGTTACGTCGTAGTGTTTGCCGTCGTACTCATACTGTGCAACAACAGACGAAAGGTCGCTATCCGATAGGGCAACTTTACCAGAAAGCTGCTGCGTACCAAACGAGCCCATAGGCACAAAGTGACCAAGCAGCACGCCAACAATAAGCACAACTAAAATCGATGCACCCCAAAGCAGACGCGTTACGCCAGCATTATGTGAAATGCTGTGGCGTTTAACCGAAGCTGCACCAAACTTTTTGTGCGCATGGTCGGCTTTAGCTGCATGTGCATGGTGCTTGTTATCTGCGTGGGTTTCTTTGTCATTACCTGCAGCTTTGTTATCTTTGGCGTTTTTCGCTTCTTCTTTTGCCTTGGCAGCTTTTGCAGCCTTAAACTCTTTTTCATCGTTGAGGAAACGCTGCTCTTCTTTCTCGTGAGCGTCGATTTTGCTTTCTGCATCTGAGCTGGTTGCATCTGCTTTTGCATCGGTCTTAGCTTCAACCTTTGCATCAGCCTTTGCGTCCACGTGCGCCGCAGCGGACGTATCGTTCACAGATTCTGGCGCGGCTGTATCCTTATCAGTATGTTCTTGTGTATCTTTTGGATCTTGCATACATGTCCTCCATTAAAAGCGAAAGCAACGCGCAGCGCGGCTTCGCATCGAATTCTTGGATATAAATACTGTAGCGGTAATCGCTGCTATGAGTGTGCTTGTTTGAGTTTCTCAATAATATCAGCGGAAAACTTACGAATATAGCCGTGAGAATGGCGTGCGTCAAACGAAACGCGCTCGGAAATAACCGACGCAGCATCCTGCGAAATGCTGCCCTGCGCAAAATGCAGCACGTAAGACAGGATGTCACGATACTCAGGGTCGCCGTGATAACATTGCATAAACTCACCAATAAGCGCTACCACTTGGTCGGAATTTTTTTCAGATTGAGCGCCATACACCGTAAGATACCGACAAGCTGCCAGCCTCACAGCAACCGATTCGTCATCAAACAGCGGCGATTCGGCCGTATGAACTACGTCGGTAAGCACGCTATCATCGATGTGCGCAATGGTAGCAAGCGCACGCAACATCTCCCAACGCGTTTGCGACTCTTTGCAGGTAAGCGCCTGCTCAAACTCCTTGCTAAACGGCACCAGCCATTCCGGATGCTCCTGAGCATAGCGCCCAATTTCGCGCGCAGCATCTTGGCGCGTACGCCTGCGCGGGCTTTGCAGGCATTCTACCTGCTCTGCCAGTGCGTCTTGGGTACAATCGTCGGTGGTATTCGATGCGGCAGATTGCGCATCAAAATCAGGTGTTTCGTCTGCCATAGCTCCATCCTTTCGCGCGCGGCATAAAAGATATGCGCCAACTGTGTTCAAACGGCTCTTACCAGTAAGCCAACTCTTACCATTCAAACAGCTCGGTATAACACCAACAAAGCTTACAGGTGGAACGGGTAAAAACCAGCTTGTACAAGCAATTATTTCTCAAAAAAGCCATCTACCATAAGAATACCCTTCCTCTCACCGGGATGGGTGGTAATGAGGTGTAACTTGGTAGCTTCAGCAAGCAGCGCCGAAAAACAGCGGTAGCCGTAACTACGCTCGCTAAATTGCGGCTGCTTTCTAATCATGGTTGTTTTAAGGTGTGACGGGAAAATTTCAGATTCGTTTTCACGTTGCAGTGCATCGATAGTTTCGAGTAATAGCTGGTAGCAAGGTTGTTTTTCGGCAGGAACAACGTCCTTAAACTCGGGAATACCCGCCTGTGCAACGATATCTTCGTAAAAAATAAACTCATCGCACACTTCAACCAACAGCGAGCTGGTAATGGGCTCA
The DNA here is from genome assembly GCA_900343135.1 of Atopobium massiliense. Lineage (GTDB taxonomy): Bacteria > Actinomycetota > Coriobacteriia > Coriobacteriales > Atopobiaceae > Fannyhessea > Fannyhessea massiliensis. Next base: position 18,150 of record OPYK01000009.1, read on the forward strand.
GCACCAATGCCAATTACTGTTTTGCCAAATTCCTTGAGCTTGGCTACCAGGGGCGAAAAATCTGAATCGCCCGAAAGAATGGCAAAGGTGTCAATGTGCTCTTTGGTAAGGCACATTTCCGTTGCATCAACAGCAAGGCGAATATCGGCAGAGTTTTTGCCGGTAGACGAGCGATCGGGAATTTCGATAAGCTCAATGCCCAGCTCGTGGAGCGGCGTAATGTCCTGCTTAAAGCGCTGCCAGTCGCAGTACGCACGTTTTACGGTAATGCGGCCCTTATCAACCAAACGGCCAAACACGCTTTTCATATCAGGCGTTTTGCGATGCGTACGACTGGTGCGTTTATGCGCCGCACCCGCCGCACCGTAGGCAAAATTTTCGTAGTCAATAAACACTGCTAATGAGCGTTGCGGTATATCGTTCAATATAATCCTTTCATTTTTTTGTGTGGGAAGCAGCAGTTGGCATGCGGTGTGCAGCGTTTTGCGCGGCGTTTTGTCCAGCGTTTTCTCGAGAAGCGTCATCGGTAACACTCATAACTTCGGGCATAGGTTCATGCATAGCACGTGCACGGCGCACCTGTTGCGCATGGCTGCGCGTTTCTTTTGTAGAAGCACGATGCACCTGATCGGCATTTACGCGAAAAAACATGTCGTGCCACTTCCACACGCCAACGCTTTCGCCAAAATCCATTTTAAGGACGGCAATACCAGCCGCCATGGCACCAACGGGAATGCCGGCAAGCACATAATAGTGAGTCATGCTTACAAGCATAGACACCACAATGCCGCCGCCCAATATTTTTGCGTTGCCAAGCCAAAAGTCGCGATACGTAACACATTGTTGTGCTACGACCGACCCAATTTTTGTACCAAGTATCATGCCAAAAAGCAGCATAAGCACGGCAACAAGGGCAATACTAAAATTAACAAAGCTAAAGGTCATGTTATTGCGCACCCATCGAACGTTTAATTTTTTGTGCAATTTTATCGGCAAGCGATTGTTGCGTGCGACGGTCGCTTCCCCAAAATACGAGCGCCGCCATATCCGGACCTGTATGCACGCCTAACACCGCCGATACCTGCGTACGAACAATTGTTAAACGCTCGCAACCCTTAATTTTGCGAATTTCTTTTTCGAGCCAATCGGTGTCTTTTTCGCAATCAGACGAAGCAAGCGCCATGGGCAGCGACGTGTCAAAGGCATATTGCTCAGCAAACGACTGCAACATAGCACGCAGCGCTTTTTTTCGGCCACGGCACATGCCACTTAAGGTAAGCGCGCCATTAAGGTCGTAGGAAAGCACGGGTTTAATGTTGAGTTTGCCGCCCACACTTGCAGCCGCAGGTGGAATACGACCGCCTGCTGCAAGCGCATTAAAGTTTTCGAGCGTAAAGAAACCGTGCAAAAAGTAACGTGCATCGCGCGCCCATTCGTAGAGCTCACGCGCTGTAAGGCCAAGAGAAGCTTGGTTGGCAACTTCCATAGCAAGAAGTGCGCCGGCAGCAGAATCGCAGCGGTTGTCGAGCACGTATAACTCAAAATTGGGGTATTCGTCGTGAATCATACTTTGTGCACGACGAGCAGAATCGATAGACGACGAAAGTCCTGCAGATAACCCCATATAAAGCGTAGGCGTACCAACCTCGGCAGCACGCTTGAACACTTCATAGTACTTGCCCGGCGTTACCGCAGCTGTAGTGTAGTGCACCGTTGGGTTTTTACGCATGTGCTCATAAAACTCATGCGATGAAATTGATTGCCACATGTCGTCTTCGTGCTCAACGCCGCGGTCGTCAATGTACGAAAAATTGATAACTTCAAAACCCAGGCGCTTAACGGTGGCGACTGGTATGTCCGACGTAGAATCAACAATAATATGCACGTTTTCGGACTGATTATAATCGAGCGCCTTAAAATCGCTGGTACTATCACTGTTAACAGCCACGCCAGCGGGCATCGCGGTAGCGTGTTGCAAAACACTATCGCATGCGCCTTGTTGATTATTCATGTAAACATCCTTCGAACACAGGTAAGGCGCTGGCGCAGCGGCTGCACAAAAGATGCCACGCACGATGCGTGAGTGGATACACATACCTGCCGCACCTGGCACGAAGCCGCACACGAGCGGTGCACAGCCAGCGCACATACACAAAGCATAATGGTGCAGCAGGTACAACCAACAAACAGGCGCGCCTTACTTATTCTTCAGTTTCTAACTTAGGCTTAATGATACCGTATCCGCCGTTGTGACGATGATAAACCACATTAATTAAGCCCGTTGTAGCATTTTCAAACACATAAAAGTCATGACCAATAAGGTCGGTTTGCACCAGCGCTTCTTCTTCGGTCATGGGGCGCAAGTCTACATATTTCTCACGAACAAGCAGTTCGTCGTCATCGCGATTTTCAATAAGATCGCCCAAATTTGACGTTTGCGCAGCTACTAGAGGTGCTTGCGAACGCTGTTTTTTGTCGATGATACGCGTTTTATACTTGCGCAGCTGACGCGTAACTTTTGCTGCCGCATCGTCGATTGCAGCGTACATATCGTCGGAGCTTGCTTCAACACGCACAACGTTATCGCGCACATACACGGTAACTTCACACGTTTTACGCTCAGGATTTGAATGGTATTTATCTACTCGAAGAACAACGTCGCATGTCATAGGAGAAATATCAAATACCGTAAGTGCATCTCCTATTTTTGCTTGCACACGCTCGCGCAACGCGTCGCTTACAGAGACCTTACGACCTGAGATTTTAATGTCTTGCATAGTTGCTCCTCTCATACGGTAATGGTCTTATTGCAATACTACTGTAGTTATACCCAAACCGCATAGGTAAATATCGTAAACGGTATATGCAGCGCCGTATACGTACGATTGTGTGCGTTACTTATAAGTGAACAGCGTTTTGTCCGGGATCCGATGAGCTGCCGTTTTGCGCAGATGTATTGGTGGCATTAGGCGAGCTATTAGGCGAGCTATTAGGCGTTGTCGAAGACGAACTTGAACCTGAACTTGAACTTGGGCTGCTCAGCGACGTTGATGGCGAAGATACTGTTACGCCTTTAATAAGGCTGCTCGAAGAAATAGCAAAAGTTGGCCCCAACCAGCGTGCTCGAATAAGATCGTATACACCATTCGACTGCACTTGTGACACAACATTGCTCAGCGCTGCTTGCAAAGTAGTATTTTTAGCGGCAACAGCAATACCCGTGCTAATGGGCTTTTCGAGCGTGCCTACGCAATTAATGCCATCGGAATATTTACTTAAATATGCACCTGCGTATGCTTCACACAATACGTAGTCAACTTCGCCCTGTGCAAGCTTGTCGAATGCTTCGTTGAGGTTAGTGCACGACACTTCCATCATGGAAATAGACGTTTTTTTAAGCGCAAGTTCCGAAAGCGAACCTTTTTGTAAGGCAACGCGCTTGCCTGTAAGGTCAGTTGCCTGAATGGGACCTGTTTTACCTTTTGCAAACAGCGCGGCAGCCGATTCGGCATAATTGCCAATAACTTTTGCGGTGGTTGTTTCGCCCGCTTTTGCATTAAAGACAACGTCGCAGGTTTTGCCCAACGAACGGCCAACATCGGATACTTCAACAAACTTAATTTGCAAACCAAGAGCATCGGCCAGTGTGTACGCATAGTCGATGTCAAAGCCGGTAAGCTCGGATGACGACGAAGATGAGCTCATAACAAAAGGTGCCGTAATAGTATTGCGTTTAACACCTACGGTAAGAATAGAGCTCGAAAGCAAGCATGAATTATCGAGTTTTGGAACGAGATCTTTACGTGCTTGCGCTTGCGCTTGCGAAACGGTAGGCGAATTAAACGAAGGGAGTGAATCGGCTGTAGGTAACGAACAACCTGCTAACACCATCATTGTTGAACACAACACACCACATGCTGCTTTCTGAAAGCCTTCGGGCACTTTCATAAACGCTCCTTTTGCTACGGTATGCAATACATGCTCTTATCTAGCTGACCTGGTATTTGACCCCACACTCGCATACTGGAACTGTTGCTGCGGCGCACGTATGCGCTCATACTATTGGTTCTCTCGCCTGCAAGACCCTATGTCTTTTATGTTTAACAAGCGGTATGACTTACTCCTAGGACGAGCCATGCTCGCGCATATGCGCACATACACGCTTACGTGGATCCTTTTGACCTCGTCTGCCATGGACTAGAGCCTATAAAAACGAGTACGCTAATACTGTTGGATAAACTCGCAACCACAAACCTAGATAAGAATAGTAACAGTATACCAGCTTATACTGTGGTGCAACAGCTAAATGCGGCAAAACAACCTACCACACACGCGTAAGCGTAAAGCTGCATACCGATGCTGCGCCCGCTTCATGCAGCGCGCGAGCAGCTTCGATAACACTCGCACCGGTAGTGAGCGTGTCGTCGAGCACAAGCATATGCTTTTGTTGAATAGATTCGGGCTGCACCACAAGCATACTATGAGCCAAATTACTCATGCGTTGCTGCTTGTTGAGCGCACGCTGATCGGCAGCATACGGCCGCGCAAGTGCATCGATATAAGGAATGTTGAGCACAGCTGCAAAAAGGCGTGCTACAAGCTCCATATGATCAAAACCGCGGTGCGTATACGCAGCTTTTGTAGCAGGCACAAAACACACGCCGTCAAAGCCGGGTGAGTTTGCAATGCTCACTGATGCAGCTGCGAGCGTGGACGCAGGCACATCCTGCTGGGATAGCTCCTGCGACGCACACGGCGCTTCCGACACATCCGATACATCTGGCACACCAGTCGCACCCGGCGGCGGATGTGCGATGTATGCTTCAAAATAAACCACCATAAGCGCAGCTATATAGGGTGCAAGGCGCGTGTCAAGTCCATCTTTATAGGTAGTAATAAATCGCTTAGCAAACGATGCATACTCAAGCACGCTCCAGCTTGCACCCTGTCCATACACAGCCGTGCGCTCCCACGCCTCGCCATGAACTCCGCAGCAAAGCCAGCCAAACGGCGCGCCGCGCACACGACACGCAAACGCAGCTTGTATCCACGGCAACGCATAAAAACACTGCTCACAACAAAAGGTGTGAGGAGCTCCGCAGCCAAGACAAAGTGGAAGCGCACACAGCTCTTCGGCCATATGCACAACCCAGGAAAGCGACATACGTGACGCTATATGCGCAGGTAATGATTGTTGTTTGAGAGGGGTATATGTGCTCACAGCACATGCAGAAGGCACATTAAAAAGCGCCATACATCGGGCAAGCACGCTAGTAAAATAGCCATACGTACAGGGACTTTTGCGAGAAGAAACAAAAGAGTTATCCACAATAACACCTATATGCACGTTAGCCCAACATGCACCTTAAGTGTACCAGAAACGCCGCGACTACGCGAGCACAAATGTTCGAAACATAGCAATGATAGTTGGAGTGTTCCCTCTGGTGGTTTACCAGCTACAGCACAAATTTTTCGATAACTTCTGCCACGCCGCCCTCGTCGTTGGTAGCATGTGTTACATAATTTGCCATACGTTTATAGGCATCGCCGCCGTTTGCCATGCACACACCAAGCCCCGCTTCGCGTATCATTTCGGCATCGTTGTCAGAATCGCCAATAGCAATAACATCGTGCATATCAATGCCCAAATACGCAGCTAACCGCGACAATCCCGATGCTTTTGAAACACCTTTGGCATTAAATTCAAGGTAGCGATCCGAAGAAAACGTGGTATCGAGCGCAGTTGCAATGGGCGGCATTGTTTTGGCAATCGTGTGCAAATAATCAAGACTAAGATTCATATATAAAATTTTAACGAGGTGCGTGCCTTTGAGAAATTCGATTGAGCGCTGCGTTGTGGCAACCGACGGAATGTGAAGCGCGTCGAACACTTCTTGATCAGCATCGTTAAGGGGCGTTGTCCAAATGGTGTTGAGGGTGTATAAATGCACATCTACTGTGCCTAGCTCGCAGCCATACTGCCAGATGGCATTGCAATCGTCCCACGATACACCATCTTCAAGCGCACAGATGCGATTGTGATAGTTTTCGGTTATACACGCGCCGTTAAATGACACTGAATATGTGTGTTTACGCTGGTACATGCCAAGTTCATAGAGCACATCCTGCATAATGTTAAAACTACGCCCGCTGCAGGGCACCACGTACACGCCTTGCTCCATTGCGCGCGCAATGGCACGCCTGTTGCGCTCGGGCACATGATGATCGCTTCCAAGCAGCGTTTCGTCTAAATCGAGTGCAATAAGCTTGTACATAAAACTCCTCGCGTATACATCGCTTTCAGTGAGTGGCAATCGGGCATGTGTGTCTGTACAGTATCGGTACAGTATTACAGTAGCTGCGGCAGGCGCAACCCACAATATACCAGGCACTAACATGCTCAAACTGGTAATAACCACTTACTCAGTATACGACGCGCGCATAGTTTCATCATTGGGCACAAATAAATGGCAAGAATTTTTCCATAATGCACGATACACCGATTCTGCAGGTAGTGCAGGTGTTTTACGCACGTCAGCCAGCGCTGCCGCGGTAAACACAACGTAAGCCGGCTCGCACTCCTCGCCCCGCAGAGGAACGGGTGCCATATAAGGCGCATCGGTTTCAACAACCATCTGGCAGGGCGGACACGCGCGCAGTGCATCACGCACATACCCCGCAGAAGCAAACGTAGATACACCACCAAACGCAATGGTACATCCCCGCTCAACAAACGGCTGCATGACATCATACGTAGAGGTAAAACAGTGCAAAATGCAGCCAGCTTGTGGAATACCAATTTCGTCGATAACATCGAGTGCACACATGTGAGCATGAGCGCCAGTATCGTTTACGTTGTCGCGAATGTGAAGCTCAACCGGAAGATTATACTCGCGCGCACACGCAAGCTGCCAGCGCAAGGCATGCACTTGCTCGCGCAAAGGACAGGTGTTATAGGGACCTTCATCAATACCAATCTCGCCAATGCCAACCACATGCGGGCTCTCACACATAGCTTCGATGGTTTGTTTTATGCAAGGAGAAAGCGAGGCTGCGTTATAGGGATGCACACCCACCATAGCAAATACGTGCGAAAATAGCATGTCCGCATAGGGTGCACGGTAGGGCGCGCGAACGTCTGCTGTAGGTTTCTGCACAGGCGCGTACGAACCTGCTTGCACAGAAGCCACAATCTGCCGCGCGTCTTCGCAGTTGCGCTCTATCCACGACGAAATTGCGCCAGCCGACGTAAAGCCATGCGCAGCATCTTCCACAGGATCTATGGGATTTACAATCATGCCAACATGAGCAAACGCTGCACGTGCAAGCGCTGAAGCAGGCGTTATCGCAGATAGGCAGTGCATATGCGTGTGCGTATCGCACACGGGTGCACATGCACGGATAGGCGCAGGCGCGATGACAGATGCATGCTTGGTGCCAAAAAGCGTGCCATCGCTGTACAAACACGCAGCTTGAGTAAGGTTTTTATCGTGCATACTACTCCTTTAGCGCGCGACCACCTAGCGAGAAGGAATCAAGCGCACCGTGAGTCTGAAGATGTGTGTACAGCTCAACAAATTGCGTAGCATGGAGCACTTCGGCTCGAATAGCTGGAGCAAGCTGCATATCACATAAACACGCGCGCGTGATATCGGGCGCAATGCCGGCAGCACTCAAACAATTGACGAGCGTTTTGCGGCGCTGCGCAAACGCTGCATCAATAAGCACGCACACACGACGGCGCAATTCACCATCGCATACAAGATCTGCAGGCGCATGGCGCTGCAAGGCAATTACCTGCGACGTTACATGCGGCGCGGGCATAAAACTCGATGGCTTTACCACAAACGCTCCGGCAGGCGCGGCATACAACGCAAGTTTTGCAGAATAAGCGCCATACAGCTTATCGTGTGGTTTTGCCGCCATACGACACGCCACCTCCGACTGCACCATAACCGTCATGCGTTCAAGCTGCGGCATGTCCTCAAAATATTGAAGCACAAGCGTGGCTGCAATTTGGTAGGGCAAGTTGGCAACAAGCGCTGCAGGCTGCGGTATATTCCGCGCCTTACAAAACGCCTGCAGCGATGCAGCATCTACACGCAGCGCATCGCTATGATACACGTGCATAGCGTTTGCATATAACGCGCAGGTAGAGGCAAGTACGTCGAGCAAATCGTCGTCTTTTTCGATAGCGATAAGCTGACAGTGTTGCTGCAAAAGTGCCAAGCTAAGCGTACCTATGCCAGGACCAACCTCAAGCAGGGATGTGTGAGCGCACGGCTGTGCAAGTGCAAGAATTTTGCCGATAACAGCATCGTCCACCAAAAAATTTTGGCCAAGGCGATGCTTTGCATATAAACCGTGCTGCTCAAGCACGCGGCGCGTGGCGCGCGGATTGGCAAGCGGTGAAAACGGTGCCGCTGCAGCTACAGGTGTTGCTGCGGGTACGTCCGCGGCTTCAGGTGCAGAGGGCAAAAACGCGGCACGCTCAACAGATTTTGCAGATAATGACTGGCGCGAGGTGTGCTTCATTAGTTTTTGGTGTCGATTCTAGGGAAGAGCGGCGCGTCACACACAACGGCGCACGGTGCCGAAAGTCCGCCCCAAGCACAGAGCTTTTCGAGAATAAGATCGATGCTCAGGCAACTGTTAAGAATTTCGGCTTCTGGCTCCAATCCCATACGGCACAAAACTTCGTGCGACGTGTGCGGCATGATTGGTGCCAACAGGTGCGCAGCGATACGAATCGATTCGAGCAAATTAAGCATAATACGTGCAAGCTGCTGTGCATCCTTGTCATTAGTGGCTGCCGTTTTTGCAAGCGTCCAGGGTGCCATGTCTTCGATGTAGTGATTTGCCGCGTGAATGAGCTTCATAACAGCCTGTTTTGCATCAGCATAGCGCATCTGTTCCATTGCAGCAGAATACTCTGCAAACAACCCGTCATCAACAATATCGCGCAGCACATTGTGCTCATCGTGCCAGCCGTCAAAAATTGCGGGCGTTTGTCCATCAAAATACTTAGCACACATCGAAAGCGTGCGCGAAACCAAATTACCCCAGCTATTGGCAAGGTCGGCGTTATATACCTGCTTCATACGGTCGAAAGAAATAGCAGAATCTTCACCGTGAATAACATCGCACATAAAGTAGTAGCGATACCCATCAATGCCAAGCAAGTCGATAACCTCTTGCGGTGCAATAGCGTTACCACGCGATTTCGACATTTTCTCGGCATTGCCCGTTTCGCTGTTGCGTACCGTTAAAAAGCCGTGCGCAAATACGTGCTCGGGCAGCGCTTCGTTAATTGCCATAAGCATAGCCGGCCAAATAATACAGTGAAAACGAATGATGTCCTTGCCCACAACATGGCACTGAGCAGGCCATCTAAAGGCAAATTGGTTTTTGCGGATGGGGTCATCTTCGCCGTAAAACACCGACGTCATGTAGTTGAGAAGTGCATCAAACCACACGTAGGTAACGTGTTTCGTATCAAACGGTACCGGAATGCCCCAATCAAAACTCGTACGGCTTACCGACAAATCCTGCAGGCCGCCCTCAACAAAACTGCGCACCTCGTTCATACGAAACGTTGGCTGCACAAAGTCGGGATGCTTGGCATACAGCTCAAGCAGCCTATCTTGGAACGCCGAAAGCTTAAAGAAATACGACTCTTCTTCTACGCGCTTGAGCGGACGCTGGCAATCGGGGCACAGGTGCTCATCTGCGCTTTGATGTTCCTGTGCGGCATGGCTGAGCTGCGTGGGCGTAAAGTAGGTTTCGCACGGCAAACAATACCATCCGTCGTAGGTGCCCTTGTACAAATAGCCCGACTCACGCATACGATTCCACAGCGTTTGCACTGCTTTATACTGCCGAGGCTCAGTTGTGCGAATAAAATCGTCGTACGAAATATTAAGTGTTTTCCACAAATCCTTAAACAGAGGCGCTTGTGCATCGCACCACTCTTGCGGAGAGTAGCCGTGCTCCTGCGCCGCCTGCGCAACTTTTTCGCCGTGCTCGTCCATACCCGTTAAAAAGCGCACGTTATAGCCCATGCTCCGGCGATAGCGTGCCTGCACATCGCACAAAAGCGTGCAATACGCGGTGCCCAAGTGCGGAGCTGCGTTTACATAATAGATAGGCGTAGTAATGTAATACGACGGCTGATTAAATTCGGGCTGATGCTCGGTAATCATATCGCGAAATTCTTGTGACATAAGCGCTCCTATTATGTAACGTACTAACACGGGTCAAACCAACCCACGGCAAAAATATCATACCTGCCTATTGTACTCTAGATTGCGAGCAGGCGCACACTACTCCTTTGCTGCCTCAAGAGCAGCAACAATAGCATCATACACCTGCGCGCGCGGCATGTTATAGGTGCTTGCAAGCTCTTTTGCTAATTGTGTTGGACGAATATGCCCAGCTATACCGGCATGTATAGCATCCTCAAGCGGTGGCTTCTCACCTGCTGCAAGCTCCGATCCTGTAGCGTCAATGCGCACACACGAAAGCTCACGGCTGGTAGCTTCGTCACATTCAACCACAATAACGCACTCCCCTTTAAGTGGCGTTGTCGCGCAGCGCTTCGCCATGATTTCTGCAAGCTCGCTCGCACACGCACGCTGCACTTCTTCGTGCACTTTAGTAAGCTCACGTACAAGGGCAACGCGGCGGGTTGGCATAACAGCTGCAAGCGCATGCAACGTTGCGCATACGCGGTGGGGCGATTCGTAAATAATGCAGGTAGCAGGTATTGTCGATAACACACGCACGCGCCTATCAATTGCCGACTGCTTGCGCGGCAAAAAGCCTTCAAAGAAAAATGAGGACGAGTTAAGGCCACTTGCTGCAAGCGCACATACCACAGCCGAAGGTCCGGGAATAACTTCGATATGCACACCCGCATCAAGCGCGGCATCTACCAGCACTTGTCCGGGATCGGATATGGCAGGCATACCAGCATCGGACACAAAACACACATGTTCACCTGCAAATACACGCTGTAGCACCTCGTCTGTGCGCGCGGCAATGGTATGCTCATCGCAGCGCATAAGCGGCACGTGAATTGAAAACGCAGAAAGAAGTTTAGATGTAACGCGCGTGTCCTCACACAGCAAAAGCTGAGCCGCAGCAAGGGTTTGCTTTACGCGTGGCGACGCATCACTAAGATTGCCAATGGGGGTTCCGATAATAGATATGTAACCACTCATATATGTGTATTCCTTTATGGTAATAAGAAAGATAGCTGCAAAAACGAGCGGATAAGGCAGCTAGCGTGCACACAGCATGCCACGCTCAAACGACGAAAACGTGGTGCGAGCATCCCACCCCGAGAGGCGATTTTCGGTTTTCCACGTTTGGAAAAACCACGCCGCGCACGACTTATACAACGCGAGTTGGTCGGACGTGTAAATGCGCTCGTAAGCAATGTGGCCTTCGGGCGTAGTAGTGCTTTCAAGACCAGGAAGCGCCGCGCACCAGGTGCCCACCATAACACGGAAACCCGTTTTTTCTGCCTGTGCAATGTAGCTGCGCGCATGCTGCACGAGCTGTTGCATCGACATAATTCCCGTCATGCCAAAATAGTCGTCAAAATGGTCAAGGTGCACGTCAATCATAGTGTTTTTGTAATGACCCGCCGCCATAAACTGTTTCCAAGCAAGCGGCTTTTGCGCGTCGGGCATAATAACAAACACGTCATCTCCGGCGTAGGTGCGAATGGTGCGATAGGCTTCGCGATAATAATTACGCAGCTGATGAAAGGCCACACCACCGCTCGTGTGAAAACCAACACGCTGCTTTACCTTAGGATTTGACGCAACTTCTATACCAGCAAGTGCAGCGCGAAATGCGTAGCGCTTTGCAAGTGCGGCAAGCACGTTAATCATCTGCGGTTTGTATTCGGTAAACGACGAAAATTCGGGCACGACATCGGCAAGTTTGCCTTCGTTACCAGGTTGAATATTAAGCACCATAATAATTTTAAGACCAAGCTCATCGGCCCAATCAAAGGCATTATCAAGCACGTCGGCACAGCCAATAAACGGGCCTTTAATAGGTCCGGCATTGCCAAACACATACCACGGAACGCTTATGCGCACAGCATTAAACCCGCGCGCAGCAATATTCTTAAAATCGTCCTCGTCAATAAAATACGTGCGATGAGCACGAATGAGCTCGTCATATTCTTCATGCGAAAGCACCTGAACCAAGCCCAGCTCATCTAAGGTGTTTGCCTGAGCAAAATACTCAGATGAAATCCAGGGTTCAAGAGAAAGCCAACCTGTGAGATTAACGCCGTGCAAAGCAACGTTAGACATCCTCGTCCTTCCGCAGAATGATTGCTACTTTTGAGTATACCGCCCAGGCTAGACAAAACAAGCTCAGATTACAAATTAAAGTGATACGCATAGTATCTGCGCGCACAAACTGCAACGCATGCGCATTGGTTTTTCGTTACAGCTCGTTTACATGCGACGGCGAAACCATGCAGCGTGCAGCAGCAGCGTCGTCGGTGTTAAGCGTAGATGGCACGCCAAGCATTTCTTCAAGCGTGCGCCAGGCAAGCTCGGCACACTTTACACGCGCAGGCATGTGTGAAATATCTTTGAGCAGCGCCGCGTCATCAAGCTGCGCTACATCGTCGTCCTCGCGTAGCTCCCCTCGAATCATGCGGCCAAAAAGGCCACACATAGCTCCTGCTTGAGCAGGTGTTTTATCGAGAATACAATCGCACATCATGTCGGCAGACGCTTGCGAAATAGCACAGCCGTGCCCCTGGTAAGACGCGTCGGTAATACGCGCGGCATCGCCTTCGCCCTCAACTACCAGGTAAAACGTGAGCTCATCGCCGCAGGAGGGGTTTACCCCTTCGTGTGTGTGCGTGGGCTTCTCAATCACATAGTTGTAATCGGGATGATTTACGTGATCCATAAAAAGCGCATTGTAAATATTGCCCGCACCAGCCGCGGAACTTTGTGCCATTGATGGTGTGTTATCCATGAAAAACCTTCCATACCTGCTGCAATGCATCTGCAAGCTGTTCGATATCGTGTGCATCGTTATAAAATGCAATACTCGCGCGACAAGTGCTCTGCAAGCCCATCGACACAAGCAGGGGCTGCGCGCAATGATGACCTGCGCGAATGCACACCTGATGCGCGTCTAAAATAGACGACACATCGTGCGGGTGAATGCCAGAAACATTAAACGACACAACACCTACGTGGCGCGCGCCTTCAGCAGGGCCGTACACGTCAACAAAGTCGAGCGCAGAGAGCGTGTCATATAAATATCGTGAAAGGAGCTGCTCACGCGCTTCAAGCGCATGCATGTCGTGTTCCTGCAAATAGGCAACTGCCTTGCCAAACGCATAAATGCCAGCAGCATCCTGCGTGCCAGCCTCAAACTTTTCGGGTGCAGGCGCCCAGGTAGCATGATCTTCGCTTACTTGTTCAATCATTTCGCCACCCGTTAAAAATACAGGCAACATGCTAAGCAACTCAGATGATGCCCACAGCACGCCCACGCCAAAAGGACCAAGCATTTTGTGACCCGAAAACGCGAGCACGTCGGCATTCAAATCGTGCACGGAAATGGGCAGATGCGGCACACTTTGCGCGCCATCAACCACCATGTAAGCACCGTGCGCGTGCGCAACTTGTGCGATGCGCGCAATATCATTTTGCACGCCAAGCACGTTGGACACCTGCGTTACCGAAACAATTTTTGTACGATTAGTAATGGTAGAAGCAAGCTCATCATCACGTATGCAAAAATTCTCATCAAAGCGCAGGTATTTGAGGTGTGCGCCATGTGCACGACATACCTCTTGCCACGGAATAAGGTTGGAGTGATGCTCCATGCCCGAAATAACAACCTCATCGCCCGGCTGCAAACACAGCGTTGCCAAACTTGCTGCAATAAGGTTGAGCGATTCGGTTGTATTGCGAGTAAACACAATTTCCTCGGGTTTGGGATTACCGCTCGCATCGGTGGCACCAATAAACTCTGCAACACGTCTGCGTGCGTCGTCGATGCCGCGCGTAGCTGCAACCGAAAGCCCGTACAAACCACGAAGCGGGTTAGCGTTCATGGTGGTATAAAACTCGGTAAGTGCCTCGATAACTGTGTGCGGACGCTGAGCGGTCGCCGCGCTGTCGAGGTATGCAAGCTGCGGATTTGCAGCCAAGAGCGGAAAATCTGCCTTATACGGATTTGCCGCGATCGCAGCATACTGAGCATCGGTAAGCATGTACTACAATCTCCCTTACGAGCACCCCGAACGCACAACAAAAACGCTGCTTATGCGGGGTGCAAGATGTGACTTATGAAACGTGCAAGCACAAAGCGCAGACGCAAACGCGGATGCGGACATCCACACATGGTTGAACATGAACGCACATAACAACACGTCCGCGCGCTGCACGCTGATGGTTTAGTCTTCGATAGCACCGTGAACTTCGTACGAGTACGCACGATCGTCACCAAGCGCATCGTGAAAGTCGTCGGCAACTTCGTCGCCCATAATGGTACGTGCATAGGCAAGCACGGCCTCACGTGATGCAGCATCGGGCGCATGAATGGCGGCATCGTCGAAAATAGCACGTTCAAACAGCTCGTTTGCTTCCTCTTCGGTAAGACCGCGATCGGAAAGATACCCAAGCTGTTCTGGCCCTATCGAACCAATGGAAGCGCCGTGGTTACCCATTACGTCGTCCTCATCGCACAAAATAACAGGCAGAGTTTCGTTGCGCACGTCGTCTGATGCGACAAGCACAGTTTCGGCTTCGTTTCCTTTTGAACCCTTGGCACCATGTACAAGGTCGATAGTTTCGCGCAAAGTTTTGTGCGCTCTATCATACAAAATACCATTTGAAAGCATGGTGCAGCGCGTATTGCGGCCGCGCTGACGCGCAATGTGGTTAATATCCAAGCGCTCGTCGCCGCGTACCAAATAGCGCAGCATAAGGTCGAGACGACACGAAGCACCTTGCATGTTTGTTTCAAACCCAAACGCCACTTGCTTGCCACCCAGCGCATACTGATGTACGTCAACATGGGCACGATCATCGAGCTGCAAACCGGTACCCTGCAAGTGCTGGTGCGTGTCGCTCATCGCAACAATTTCAACCAAATGCAAGGTGGCATCGCGCTCAACAATGATGCGCGCCACGTTTGCCGAGGACGTTTCCTTATTTGACGTTGCGTGCGAAACAAGCACAACACACGCCTCAGCGCCCTCGCGAATGAGAATACCGCTATCTTTCATTTCGTTATTATCGGCATTTACGTTAAGCACAATGGGCTTTTCGGCATGCTGACCTTTTGGCACCTCATAAAAGTGAGAATCGGGCGCAACCGAATCGATCCACGCCTGTGCCTCGTTGCCCAAGCCATAGGGCACACGGTCGAATAGCTGCGGCAAGCGCGCATACAGCGAGCCTGAAACGCGACCTTGAGGAAGCGTAAAAGTAACATTGTTTACGTTGAGATAATTCCACGTTTGCGCAGGTGGCGTGTTTACGCGGATGTCAACCGTTTTGGTAGTATCGGCATGCATCGAAACTTCATCGGTAAAGCCCGAAACAGAATGCGACGTTGGTTGGTCTAAAGCTGCAGCGGAAGTAGAGGATAACTCAGATTTTGCGTGTTGTGTGTCCATTATCCAATTGCTCCTTCCATCTCGAGCTTAATGAGGTTATTCATTTCAACGGCATATTCAAGCGGCAACTCTTTTGAAACAGGGTTGGCAAAACCGTTTACCACCATCGTTCGAGCCTCAGCCTCAGAACAGCCACGGCTCATCAAATACAAAATGGTGTCGTCGGAAATGCGACCAATAGTTGCCTCATGACCAACGCTTGCGGTAGCACAACGCACGTCGTTTGCCGGGATAGTATCCGAACGGCTAATGTCGTCGAGCATAAGCGACTGGCAGCTCACCGACGCAGTTGCATGGTGCGCATGCTTGCCTACCACCATTGATGAGCGGAAGGTATTAATGCCGCCGTCTTTGGAGATTGATTTTGTATCAACCGATGTTTTTGTATTGGCACCGTTCATAATAATTTTGCAGCCGGTATCGAGGTTTTGCGTAGCACCCGCAAAGGTAATGCCCGTAAACTCGCACACACTGCCCGCGCCTTGCAAAATGGTGGTTGGGTACAAATACGAAACGTGGCTTCCAAACGAACCACTCACCCACTCCATGCGCGAGTTTTCGCCAATAAGCGCGCGCTTGGTGTTGAGGTTGTACATGTTTTTAGACCAGTTTTCGATGGTTGAATACCGCAGGCGGGCGTTGTCACCTACAAACAGCTCAACAGCACCGGCGTGGAGGTTTGCCTCGTAGTATTTAGGCGCAGAGCAGCCCTCAATAAAGTGCAGGTCGGCGCCGTCTTCTACGATAATAAGCGTGTGCTCAAACTGACCTGCGCTCGAAGCATTTAAGCGAAAATAGCTTTGCAGTGGATACGAAAGCGTAACGCCGCGGGGCACATACACAAACGAACCGCCCGACCACACAGCATAGTGCAACGCGGCAAACTTGTGGTCTTTAAGCGGAATGAGCTTGGAAAAATACTTGTGTACTACAGGCTCCCAGGTGGGATCGTGTAGCGCATCTTCAATAGTGGTATACACCACGCCCTGCTTGGCCACGTCGTCACGCATGTTGTGATACACAATTTCGGAGTCGTACTGTGCGCCAACACCCGCCAAACTTTTACGCTCAGCCTCAGGAATACCCAAACGCTCAAACGTTTGCTTAATATCTTTTGGCACATCGTCCCAGCTACGCGCCTGTTTTGTGTTGGGGCTTACGTAGGTTGAAATGTGGTCCATATCCAAGCCCCCACAATCGGGACCCCAGTTAGGCGCCATATCAATGTGATGAAAAATATCAAGCGCGTCAAGACGCAGCTTGAGCATCCATTCAGGCTCTTCCTTTTTTGCCGAGATAGAACGAACAATATCGGGTGTAAGACCATCGGCATAGCGCTCGTAGCCGTCTTCACTCATAACAAAGTCGTAAAGCGACCGGTCGACATCAGCAATGTCGCTTCTGCCTTTTTCGTCAAGTCCAACATTAGAATTGGAGCCGCGACCTGCATATTCGTCCTGCCCCGACTGTTCATCAAAGATATCGGTTTGTGCGTGTTCGGCTATCTCGATAAGAGATTTATCTTTCATTTATGCCTCGCGCTTCTTTTTATCTGCAAGCTTTTCGCTAAGCAGCTCTTCGTATTCGCCAAAGCCGTGAGTATCAATGTGGTCGATAAGCGACGCAGGTCCTTCGGCCATGATGCGTCCCTTTACCATAACGTGCGTGCAATCGACATTAAGACGCTCAAGAATACGCGTGTTGTGTGTAATCATAAGGAGCGCACCTGCGCAATCTTGACGATAGGCTTCAATACCCTTGGACACAATGGCAAGTGCGTCAACATCCAAACCCGAATCGGTTTCGTCGAGAATAGCAAGTTTTGGACGAAGTAAAAGCAGCTGTAACATTTCTACTTTTTTCTTTTCGCCGCCCGAAAAACCAACGTTGAGCTCGCGTGTAAGGAACGATTCATCCATTTCGAGTTTTTCGGAAATTTCGGAAACGCGCTCACGGAACTTACGCGCAGAGAGCTTAAGCTCGGGACGCTTTTGACAAATGGTACGCAAAAAGCTGTAAAGCGGCACACCGGGAACTTCAATGGGCGCCTGATACGACAAGAACAACCCCGCAAGCGAACGCTTATCGCAGGTAGTTTGAGTGATGTCTTCACCGTTAAAGGTTACGCTACCTTCGGTTACGTGATATACAGGGTCGCCCATAATAACATGGCCAAGGGTTGATTTACCTGCACCGTTAGGCCCCATCATGACGTGAGTTTCGCCTGCTTTGATATGGAGTTGTATGTCATGCAAAATAGGCTTATCTTCTGTACCTGCATGCAGGTGAGAAACTGTGAGTAAGTCTGACATGAGCACCTTCCTTTGAGTAATGGCATCTCGTAAAATATAAAAACGCACGCGGATGCGCACGTATAGCGCGATGTATGTATAGATTAATCCTACCCGCGTGTGTTTCGTTTAAGCTCAACAGCGCGCATGTTCATTAAAGTTTTATAACGCGCCACGTGTAGGTGCGAGTGCTGGTGCTTGTGCAGAAGTGTCTGTGATGGTAGGCACGCACGCGCACGGCAGTATTGTTCTTATGAGTTTATCCGATTTGGGCAGCTGCAATGCGGGTATACTCAAAGCACCTACCATATGTAAAGGAGCAGCTATGTCTACATCATGTTCGATTGAATTTATTTGGTATGCAAGGTGCTCTACCTGCAGAAAAGCAAAAGCGTGGCTCGAAAATCATGGCGTGCGTGTACAGGTGCGCGACATCATTTCGCAAACGCCTACCGCACGTGAGCTTGCAGCGTGGTATGAAGCAAGCGGCTACAGCTCAGCTCGGCGCCTGTGCAACACATCGGGCGTAAGTTACCGAGAAGATCACATAAAAGACCTGCTCGATAAGGGCATGACGAACGATGAACTGTTTTTGCGCATGGAGCAAAACGGCAAACTCATTAAGCGTCCGCTGCTTATTGGCACCAACACCCAAACAGGCAAGGTGAACTTTGTGTGTGCTGGTTTTAAAGAAGATGAATGGATGCGTGCGCTTGGGTTGTAACGCGCACGTTGACTGCAGAAAACCTCAGGACATGGTAAAAAATTAGGCGCAAATTTGCGACAGATGGCGACAAGAAAAACTCCCACAGACATGCGTCTGCGGGAGTTTTACGTTACGATGTGTAGCTGCAAAGCACAGCTACGATACACTAAAATTTAGTGCGCAGCGTGCGTAAGAACTATTTGTTCCAACCTTTGTGATCGCTACCAAAGGTGCGGATAAGATCGACTGCACGGTCAACGATTGCAGCGCGACCTGGTTTGAGGATCTTACGAGGATCGAAGCCCTTGGGCTCAAGGTCTTTACCCTCTTCGATGTATTTGCGGATAGCTGCGGTAAATACCTGCTGAAGCTCGGTATTAACGTTAACTTTTGCAATACCCATCGAAATAGCTTTTTGAGTTTGCTCGGTTGGGATACCACTACCGCCGTGAAGAACGAGTGGGAGATCGCCTACCTTCTCTTTAATGAGTGAAATTTGCTCAAACGAAAGGCTCTTCCAGCTCTTTGGATAAACACCGTGGATGTTACCAATACCACATGCAAGAGCGTCTACGCCCAGGTTAGCGAACATTTCGCACTGTTTAGGATCGGCAAGTTCACCGGTGTTGGTAACGCCGTCTTCGGTGCCGCCAATGCCGCCAACTTCTGCCTCAACAGAAATGCCCTTCTTGTGGCAAATTCCAACAATTTCTTGTGTACGCTTAAGGTTAAGTTCAAAATCATGCTCGCGTGAACCATCGTACATAACAGACGTAAAGCCTGCTTCGATTGCCTGGAATACTTCCTCGTAATTACCGTGGTCCAGGTGCATAGCAACAGGAACTGTAATATTTTTGGTTTCTACCATGGTATCTACAATTTCTTTAACAACCTTAAATGATGTTTGCCATTTAGCAGCACCACCGGTGCACTGAACAATAACAGGAGCTTGTTCAGCCTCAGCGGCGTCGAGAATAGCGGCTGCCCACTCGAGGTTATTGGTGTTAAATGCAGCGATTGCATAATGGCCCTTTACAGCGCCGGTAAGCATATCTGTTGCGGAAACGAGCATGAGTTACCTCCTTGAAGTACCTACATTATTATTTGGTACGCTTGTTACACACAGTATCATAGCGCAATTTATGAATAGGATTATCGTTACGTATTATGCATACATATTAGTCATACCTGTATACGCAACCGCGCCAAACGGCCTGCGCACACGCTGCGGTATGTTCAAAAAGGCATATCATCACGCGAGGCTAAAACGGGATGTACCTGCCTAGAGTAAGGCCATTACCTGACGTTTTGCATGTAGAAATTCATCAGTAAGCGCAAAATCGGCAGCAGACATATCGGCGCTATGCGCAACTGCAACCTCGCCTACAATCGTAGCGGGTGCACACGCTGCATCTTCACAAGCGTGCGCGGTAGGCTTTGCCAAAATGTACACGCGTTGTGCCATCATAAGCGCTTCATCAACATCGTGTGTAATGGCAAGCGTCGACAAATGGTACAGGCGTGCCATCCGCAAATACCAGCTGCGCATTTCAACACGGGTAATAGCGTCGAGTGCCGAGAAGGGCTCGTCGAGAAGAACGCACGAATTACCCATGGCATAGGTACGCATAAACGCCACACGCTGGCGCATACCACCGGATAGCTGCGAGGGCCAGGCCTGCTCATAGCCGGCAAGACCGCAGGGCTCAAAAAGCTCTGCAACACGGGCGCGTGCCTGCTGTTTTGGCACACCGTGCATCACCAAAGGCAAACACACGTTATCGATAACACTCATGTGCTCAAGCAACAAATCGCGCTGAAACATATAGCTTACATGACCGGGTTTATTGGTAATAACGCTGCCAAACGAACACACATCGCCACGTACCGCAGGTAAAAGCCCTGCCAGCGCATGCAAAATGGTGGTTTTGCCGCAGCCCGAGCGTCCCACAAGGCATACCGTTTCGCCTTTAGCAACGTGCAGCGAAACGTCGCGTACCACAAGCGCAGGCTCATTGGGAGATGCGCTGGTAGATGCGCTGTTATGCGCCTTACTGTTATGCGCCTTACGTGCGGCAGATGCCATATCCCACGAAAGCGAAAGGTGCTCGGCCCACAGCGCACAATCTTCGCGCGAGGGCGTAGCAGCATCGTGCACTTCGTCTTGCAGCGTAGACGTGCCACAAGGCGCGTTGTTCGTTGCAGCGGAATGTGAGTCGTTTTCATAAGCAGTATCAGCGTGTATACAATCCATAACGTGCATCTTTCTTTGCGGAGCATACGTGCAAGGTTCAAATACCAGGCAGATCAGGTAGTTCAAACGTTCAAAACAAGTTCAAGATGAGTTCAGAGTTCAAACTAAAGGTTCAAAGTTCAAAGTTCAAATACCTGGCCACACAGCAGACTCAAACAAACAAACTACCCCCACGCACGCAGCGTGGAGGTAGCCTCATACTTATAAGAATTTAAGGTTATAACCTGCGGCAACGTCGATTGTTTTTGCAACAAGTTTGTTGTCGTTAAGCCACTTAAAGTATGCACCCCAACGGTTAGGATCGATAGCGCCCCATTCTTTAGCGTCATCAACATACTTTTGCGACAAGAACTTTTGACTTTGCAGTACAAGTTTAGCATCGAGCTCGGGAACAGCTTTGCACAAAAGGTCGGCTGCGTCATCTGGATCGTTTACGGCATACTCATAGCCCTTCTTAAGCGCACCTACAAATTTTGATACCCTGTCTGCATGATCTTTTGCATAACCGCTGTTTACAGCTACAACAGGTGTGTAGAAGTCGAATACTTCGTCGATGTCCTTAAATGCAAAGTAATTAATATCGTAGTTGTTAACGATGGCGTTTTGCACTGCCCAGCCTTCAAATACCCACACGGTATCAAAGAGGTTAGCCTTAAGACCTTGCACTTCGTCGCTGGCTTCGTAAGGAACCATCTTAATTTTGCTGTAGTTGCCGCCGTCTTTCTCAACAACATGCTTAATGGTTGCCTGCTCAATGGGCATATTCCATGTGGCATAGGTGTGATTTTCCATAAAACGCGGCGACGCAATACCGTCGGCCTTGCGGCTCATAATACCCGAGGTGTTGTGCTGCAACACGGCTGCCACAGCCTCAATAGGCACAGGATTATCGCTTGCAAGCGTGTTTGCAATAAAGTCTTGGTAACTAATACCAAACTGTGCCTGACCCGAACCAATCATTGCCTCGGCACCGTCTTGCGCAGGCTGAACAATCTCAACGTCAAAGCCTGCATCCTTAAAGTAGCCCTTGTCACGCGCTACATACAAACCGGTGTGGTTGGTGTTTGGTGTGTAATCGAGGCAGAACGTGATTTTTTCAAGATCCTTAGGTGCACTTGCAGGAGCACTTTCTTCCTTTTTTTGTTGAGCAGAGCAGCCGGCAAGCGCAAAACCAGCGGCAGCAGCGGCACTCAAACCCAAAAAGCCACGACGCGACATACCGGCAAATCCCGAACGTGCACGTATAAGGCGGTCCATATCTTCACGAGATAACATGTTATTCATGTTGATTCCTTTCATATTTTTTGTAAGGCATGCAAATGTGTTGCAAGCCGCGAACACAGCCCATTAAGGCAAGCGACAATGCCGAAATGAGCACAATAACCGCAAACATGCGGTCGTACGAAAACGATTTACGCACGCGAATCATGTATACACCAAGACCGGCGTAACCGCCCAGCCACTCGGCAATAACCGCAGCTACAATGGCATATGTAGCACTTATGGTAAGGCCGGAAAACGCGTGCTCAATAGCTCCAGGTATTTTTACATACCAAAAGAGCTGAAATGGCGTTGCACCCATGGTTTTCATAAGGTTAAGCATATCGGGCGACACCGACTGAAACCCTGCCGTAAGCGAAATGGTAATGGGAAAAAACGTGGTAAGAATAACCAATACAACCTTAGGTAACAGACCATACCCCAGCCACAACACAAGTAACGGCGCAATAGCAATAGTTGGAACAGTTTGTGAAACGGTGATAAGTGGCGACAACGCATAGCGGATAGGCGCGCACACATCCATAATAACCGCCACCACAAAGCCTAAAATACAGCCAAATACCAGCCCGTATAGCGCCTCGAGCAGGGTCGTTTGGGCGTGCTGGCACAAAAGCGCGCAATCTTGCACGGCGGCGTGACACACCTGCAGGGGCGTTGGCAACAAAAAGTTGGCGATAAGCCCGCAATCAACCGAAAACTGCCATAGCGCAATAAGCACAACGCACGTTACCGCAGGAATAAGGGTTGTTTTATGGTTTGCACGCCACGATAAAACACGTTCCATAACGCTCACTCACTACATCTCAAGGCTACAGCTAACACCATAGGTAACAACATTGGTACAACCTCTCAAAGCCATATTATTCCTGCTTAGAGGCTTGCTCTTGATTATGTTGAACGTAGGGCTTTAATTTTTGCTCACAGGTAAGACAGGTATCGTGTGCATCATAATCTACCTTTACGTACATCATACTATGAGCACAACCTGCTTGTTCTCCAATTTTTGGGCAGGTGGCAATAATGCGCATGCACGTTTCGAGGTCGGCCTCAATAGTGGTTTCGAAGGGTGCAACATAATACTTCACCCCCGTAGACGCAATATATGCGATTACTTTGTCGACATAGGCGCACACGTCGTCGTTTGAGTGGGCGTCCATCGGCAAAAACTGAATCGCAACAGAACACTGCATAACATCTCCTTTCGTGTGTACCGGCATGTGGGACAAACACACATAAGGCATGTATGCATGTACATTGTAACGTCCCTACGCTGGCATTATCCAGATCAGGTATGGTCAGATGCTGGCATCTTTCTCAGCCTACCTAGCTGTAAGCTCCCATGTATACATAGTAGTATATTCCAATTTACAAATTTTTTACTGCGGCGTTATGCAAAGAATATTCAAAACTAACGTGCGGGCACGTAAGCAGGCACGCAAGCGGGCATGAGCGCGGCAGCTAGTCTACGCTTTTAAGCGATTCAACCATATTAATGTGCTTAAGCTTGGGACACATCATTGCCACAATAAGCAGCGTAAACACAAAGGTAAGCACGCAGGCATACACATAACTTTCGGGGTGAATAACACGTCCAAACATGACATACTCAACCTCGGCAGTTTCAACCACAAAGTGTGCAAGGTACGTGCCTGCAATAAGTCCAATACAATCGCCAATACCCGCCAAAATAAGAATATCGCGGAAAATGTAGCTGTATACTTCGCGCGGCAAAAAGCCAAGCACCTTAAGTGATGCAATTTCGCGTATACGCTCCTCAATATTGATATTCGTAAGGTTGTAAAGCACGATAAACGCAAGCAACACTGCCGCTACAATAAGAACCACAACCACCATGTTTACAACGCCAATGGTGTTTTTATACACGGCAATCGTTTCGTTTGAAAACGACACAAGCGACACTTCGGGCATTTGATGCAAGGTGTGAACCATGGCATCTTGCTCTTCTTTTTCGGCAGAAGTAAGCTCATCTGCAACGGAGCTTTGAGTGTCAAACGCAACGTAGAGCATGGCAAAGCGCGGCTCGGTGCCCGATGCCTCCGTATAGGCATCGCGCCCCACAAACACGGTGTTAGAAATGTAATTTTCGCAGATACCTGTTATGGCAAAGGTCATGCCCTCGCCCGTTATGTTGCCTACCAGGTCGTGATCGTAGAGCGTAATGCTATCGCCACACGAAAGGTTATAGAGAAGCGCAAGTTTTTCGCTTATAACCACGGAGTTATCATCAAAATGAATAGGCTCTTGCGTTTTGCGATTTTGAAGCGTGTGCACCTGGGCAAAATTTTGCGCATCTTGAGGCACAACAAGCTGCACGTTTGTTGTTTTAGTTGCCGTAGAAGTAGATGAGCTGTGGGCAGACGCGCCCGGGGCTGCAACCGACATATTTTTGCGCGTAACGCGCTCAAGCGCTGAAACCTTGTTGGTGTTTTTTAGCTGTGAGATAACACGCTGAACATCGAGCTCATCGGCATCATCCGTACAACCAACAGTAAGGTTATAGTGCACAATCGACGTAAATTGACGGCCGATAATATCCCAAATGGAATCGTGAAGCGCAAAGCCAACAAGAAGCAGCGCGGTGCATCCAGCAATCCCAATTGCCGTCATGTAAAAACGGCGCTTGTACAAAAACAGGTTGCGCAGGGTAATTTTCCAGGAAAACGACAGGTGGCGCCAAATAAAACCAGCGCGCTCAAGCAAAATGCGCTTACCTGCCATAGGCGCACGCGGAAGCATGAGCGGAGCAGGCTGTTCGCGCAACGTGGTGGCAATAGCGCACCAGGTAGCAGCAAGTGTAATGCCAACACCCAAACTACCTGCAAGAAGAGCAATATCAGCATGCATGGGCAGCATGTATGGTAAGGGCGGAATGTCGTAAATGACGCTGTAGGCGCCCATCACAATACTGGGAAGTACCTGCGAAAGAATGGCAATGCCGCACACGGCGCCAATGCCCGAAGCTGCCGCCGCATAGCCCATGTAGTGGCGCGCAATTTGGAAGGTTGAGTAGCCAAGCGCTTTATAGGTGCCAATAAGTACGCGGTGATCGTCTATCATGCGCGTCATAGTGGTAAGCGAAACCAGAGCCGCTACCAGGAAAAACATAACGGGAAATACGCGCGCCAACGTATCCATGCGTTCGGTATCGGCGTGATAGATGGCCGCACCTTCGTGTTGCGTGCGGTCGAGAAGATACATATCACACGGAGTATTCGCATCAATAGCCCGCTGCGCGCTGTCGAGCTGCTCTTTAGCAATACGAAACGTGTCGTCTGCCTTTGCTTTTTGCTCATCAAATGTTGCACGTCCTGCCTGGTATTCGTCCTGTTTTGCAGCGAGCGTTTGCTGCTTTTGGGCAAGCAGCTCCTTTTTTTCGCCCAGCTCGTGCTGCGCGGCAGCATACGTTTCGTCTGCCGAGGCACGCTCATGTTCAAGGCGCGTACGCGCAGCAATGCACGCCTGAATGTGACCTTGTAGCTCTTTTAGTTGCTGCTGACGTTGTTGCAGCTGTTGCAATTGTTGTTGCTGCTGTTGCTGCTCCAGGGTACGTTGCTGCGGCTGCTCTTCAGATGGCTTAAGCTCCGCCTGCGGATGTGCCTGCGGTTGTGCCTGTGCAGCACGTTCCTGCGTGCGATCCGCGGCATCTGGCTGGCTTTTTGTTGCAGCAGCATCGCCACGTTGGCTCTGCGGCAGTGCAGACGATGCTGCGCCAGCTGCAGAAGGCATAGCTGCACTTGATCCGGCGTTTTTACGTGCTGCTTCGATGGAAGCAAGCGCAGAAGAAACTTGCGTGTTGGCATCTTCGAGCGAAGATGCGTGTATGCCGCGGGCGCGCACGGTTGCTAAAAGCGTAGCCTGGTTTGCGGAAAGCTCTTCTTCTGCGCGCGTGAGCTTGGCTTTTCCTTCGGCATATTGCGTATCAAGCTGAGATGTACCACTCACAAGTTGCTGCCTTGCACGAGATAGTGCTGCTTTTCCGTGTGCAAGCTGTGCGGCGGCTGAAGCCAGTTTGCCTTCCTGTTCATCGAGCGTGGCATACGCGTTTGTGTGTTCGCGCTCATAATCGGCAATTTTATCGTTAAGCTTTGATTGCGCCGCGGCTTTTACGGCATCTTTGCGCCACACCGACATTTCGTCGATAGCGGCCAAAAGCCGGTCTTTTACTTCGTCTACCCGCGCTTTATAGGCAGGTGAATTGCTTACGTCGCCTTTTGCGCCAGCTACCGATACATACAGCTCGTTATACGGAAAATCTGCACTAAATGTGCCATTAAGCACGTAAATGTACTGGTCGATAGCGCCCGTGCCCAGCGTTGTAGAACCAAAACTTTTTGTATAGGGATACAAGGGCGATGCAATGGTACCCACCACATGCAGCGTTTTTTGTTGAAATACCTTGTCTACGCCGGATTTTGTGTAACCAAGCGTAATTGTTGCGCCTTCAGAAAGCGGCGCATGAGGCGCATTTGCAGCAACAACACACTCGTCGTTTGCCTTAGGATACCTTCCTGATATAAGTTTTGGCCGGTTAAGATATACCGTATCGTGCGCACCATGTGCAGCTGCTGAGCCGGGCACAGCACCGTCGCCGGCAATATATCCGTTTGCGTCCTGGTTGGCTGCATCCTCACGATCGCGCGTGTTTTTACCTTCACTACCTGCGGTTTCATCGGCAGGTGCTACGTCAAAGCTTGAAATGCGCGCGGCAATTTGTTTATCTTCAAGATCGGCAACAACGTCTACCGTGTGCGACGCTGCAGTTGCTTCAACACCTTCGGTAGCGTTTACGTGATTAATTTCGCGCGAAGAAAATCCAAGGGTTGAGATAAGCCGAATGTCCCACACGTTACTCTCATCAAAATATGCGTCTGCAGCAGCACGCATGTCGGGACCGGTCATCATAAGACCTGCAAAAAAGCCCGATCCAAGCGCAACAATGGCGGCAATCGCAAAAAAGCGGCTCAGGGTTGATTTTATGGTGCGGCATAGGTGCAACATACTTACCACTCAACCACTGATGCATCGTGCGGGTGAGCGTTTACTTCGATGGCGGCAGCTTTGCCTTCGTGCACCCGTATAACCCTGTTGGCAATTTGGCAAAACGCGCTGTTGTGCGTTACCATTACCACCGTTTTATGTGTTTGTATGCAGGTGTCCTGCAACAGTTTAAGGATTTGTTTTCCTGTTACATAATCGAGCGCACCCGTGGGCTCATCGCAAAGCAGCAACTTTGGGTTTTTTGCAAGCGCACGCGCAATTGCAACACGCTGCTGCTCACCACCCGAAAGCTGCGAAGGAAAATTGTTTTTTCGCTCAGATAAACCAACTTGTTGCAGCACATCGTCGGCAGGCAAAGGGTGCCTGCACATTTGACTTGCAAGCTCAACGTTTTCGCGCGCCGTGAGGTTTTGCACTAAATTATAAAACTGAAACACAAAGCCAATGTCGTGCCTGCGATACAACGTAAGCTCACGCTCAGTAGACCCGCTAATGGTTTTACCAGCCAGTTTAATAGTGCCCGATGTTGCCGTATCCATGCCTGCAAGCATATTAAGCACGGTGGTTTTGCCGGCACCCGAAGGCCCAACAATAACAACGAATTCTCCCTGCTCAATACTAAAATTCATGTGGTCAACTGCATGCACATCACAACTACCCATGCGGTATGTTTTGCATACATCTATAAACTCAACATAGGCCATGAGTACCCCTTTACCTTGAGCGGCTAACCACCTTACGTGCACGTTTTATGTGCAGGTGCGTGTATATTAATGCAGGTAAACGATGCTTTTCTTTGCTTTTTCAACCGCATCGGCGCCCGCAAGCTCGTCTACCAGAGCAAGCCCCAAATCCATTGCGGTGCCAAGACCCTGGCTAGTAAACAGGTTGCCGTCGCGCACAACGTACTCCTGCTCAACCGTAGCCCCGTTTTCGCTTAGTACGTGCTGAAACGCAGGGTTTGACGTGGCGCGCTTGCCACTCAGAATGCCAAGCTCAGCCAAAATGGATGGAGCAGCGCAAATGGCAGCAATACGCTTGCCTTGCTCGTTGTGTGCACGCAGCGCATTGCACAACGGCTCACATGCGCGCAGATTAGGTGTGCCAGGAATACCACCAGGCAAAAAGAGCACGTCAAAATTATCGAAAGAAAAATCGTCGTCATAAATTGAACAATCGCACGCCATGCGCAGGTTGTGCGCACTTACAACTTCGTGCTCGGGTGTAATTGACACGCGCTTGTAAGCAATGTTAACGCGGTGAAAAATATCAAGAACAACGAGCGCTTCACACTCCTCGCCTCCTGGAGCCATAAATGCAGCAACAACAGGGCTTTTGTGGGTTTGAGTTGATGATAAAGCAGCCATAGATCCTCGATTCTCGCAACCAATGAGTAGTGCATGCACAGATGCACAGGTGTTTTGTATAAGACTACCACCACTTGCGCGCACGAAAGGGGCAAATACAAAGACATCAACACAAATACGTACAATTGGCGCACGCGGAGTGCGTAGGCCCACGTGGGCAATGCGCGCGCAGGTGACAGAATTAATGCGCAGGTAGATTGCGTGTTTCGATAAGATGAAGCTCTTTTCGAAAACCTACTAACACCCACATAGATACAAGCACACACACGCCAACACTTACAGGCGCATTAAGCCACAGCCCCAGAAGACCCAACGGTTTAAGCAATACGAGCGCGCCAAGTGGAGCTACAGTAACAATAATGAGCGAAAGCAGGGCTGCAAGCTTTGTTTTTTCGACCGCAGTAAGAAGACTTTGCACGCCCATAGGAACCCAGCGCAGCGTATATGCCACAGCGTACCAACGGAACGCATCGGGCGCCATGGCGAGCACATCGCCGGTGGCATCGGCCATAAAAATGCGCACGCAAAACTCGGGGAAGATGCCCATAACCAGCGAAAGTGCAACGCAAATAATGCACAGCGCAGAAAAGATATATTTTTCGAGCTGTTTTATGCGCTGATACTGGTGAGCACCCCAATTGTAGCCAACGGCAGGTTGAAGCGAATCGCAGATGCCATACATGAGCGGGAAAATGAACGCGGTTGCAAAGCCCAAACAGCCATACACGGTAACAGCAGTAATGCCGCCCTGTACAAGCAGCTCAACATTAAGAAAAATAAGGGTAATGCGGCCTGCAACGTCGTTCAAAAACGCAGGCGTGCCGCTAAACATAATTTCTTTTAGGATAGCAACACTCCACTGCGGGCGCACAAAGCGCAGAAGCATTTTGTTAAACATAAACGGAATAAGCGCAGCTATAGCACCCAAACTAATAGCAATAGAGAACGCCAAACCAGCGCCAAGCGTGCCCAAGTTAAGCGCATACAAAAACCAAAACTCAAGAATGCAACCAATGGTAGAAGTAAATGCATTAAGCGCAAACGACGACTTTACCTTGCCGCAGATGCGCAGGTAGTTATCGACTGCAAACAGAATGGTGCCAAACGGTGCAAAGAGTGCAAACATGCGCAAATAATCAACCGCCATCGATTGCAGATGCCCGTGCGCGCCCATAAGCGACATAAGCCAGGGTGCGGCAAACCAAAACACAGCGCCAATAATACTTGCACCAAAAAGGATGAGCAGCACGCCAATAGTAAAGATGTTGTTGGCACGATGCGCCTTTCCTTCGCCCAAGCTAATTGAAATGGGCACCGAAGAGCCAACACCCACCATATCACCAAAGGCAAACAGCATGATAACAAAAGGCATGGCAAGGTTAATAGCGGCAAACGCCTCCCCGCCCAACAGCTGACCTACAAAAATACCATCGGCAATTTCGTAGATGGCAGAAGAAAGCATGCTTAGCGAGCCGGGAATAGCGGCGCGCAAAAACAGACGCCAGGGTGACAGCTTTATGAACATATCGTGTGTTTTTTTGTACTGCTCTGTTGTTTTGTGTTGTTGCTCGGAGGTGTGAGTGGTAGGTTGTACTACAACTTTTTTTTGTGTCTCTTTGGCATCAAGCGCATCATCGGGCACCGATGAATTTGAGATTTCGCAGGTATTTGCGCGGGTCGTATCCTGTGGCATGGCCCAACAATCCTTTCAAAAAAACGCAATGTGCACCAAATCCCTACGGTATGCAATACGTACAACCACTCGACAAACAAGTTCATAAAGTGACCGTTTATGCAGGCATTCAGTACTATTTTGCGGCTGCGCGAACACTGGTATATCCATGATACCAGCCTGCCGCAAAAAAGATGCGCGCACGGTTGGTTTGTACACAAAACCAAATACAATTTCTGCTACATTGTTGATGTTAAATCTATACACAGTTCTAGCAAGGAGCGTGTCTAATGCAAGAGGCATGGCGTGGATTTACTGGTGGAGAGTGGACACATCTTATCGACGTGCGCGACTTCATCCAGAAAAACTATACACCCTATACTGGCGATGAGTCCTTTTTAGCAGGACCAACCAAAGCCACCCAAGAACTTTGGGCGCAGGTAATGGATCTTTTTAAACAAGAGCGTGAGCACGGTGGTGTTCTCGACATGGATACCAACATCGTATCCACTATCACCTCGCACAAAGCTGGTTACATTAACAAGCCACTCGAAAAAATCGTTGGTTTGCAAACCGATAAACCTCTTAAACGTGCCCTTATGCCAAACGGTGGTATCCGTATGGCTGTTTCGGCATGCAAGAGCTATGGTTACGAAGTAGATCCTAAGCTCGTTGAGTTTTACACCGTACGTCGTAAAACTCACAACGCTGGTGTTTTCGACGTTTACACGCCTGAGATGCGCGCATGCCGCCACTCGCACATTATTACTGGTCTTCCCGACGCATATGGCCGCGGCCGTATCATCGGCGACTATCGTCGTTTAGCTCTGTATGGTCTTAATCGTCTTATCGAAGACAAGGAAGAGCAAAAGCTTAACACGCACCAAATTATGGACGAAGAAACCATTCGTCACCGCGAAGAGCTTTCTGAGCAAATTCACGCACTTAAAGAACTTGGTGAACTCACCAAAGAGTATGGTTTTGATGTATCTGAGCCTGCACGCAACTTTAAAGAGGCTGTTCAGTGGCTGTACTTTGCATACCTTGCATCCGTAAAGGAGCAAAATGGTGCTGCAATGTCCATTGGTCGTACCTCAACCTTCCTCGACATTTATGCAGAGCGCGACCTCAAAGAGGGCACGATTACTGAGGAAGAAGTTCAGGAAATTGTTGACCACCTCGTTATGAAACTGCGTATCGTTAAATTTGCACGTACGCCAGAATACAACGCCCTGTTCTCCGGCGACCCACAATGGGTAACTGAGTCAATTGGTGGTATTGGTATCGACGGTCGTCCAATGGTAACGAAAAACAGCTTCCGTGTGCTGCACACCCTCGAAAACATGGGTACCAGCCCCGAGCCAAACCTTACCGTTCTGTGGTCTACACGCCTGCCCGAGACCTTTAAGCGTTACTGCGCAAAAATCTCCATTAACACCAGCTCCATTCAGTACGAAAACGACGACCTTATGCGCGTATACCACGGCGACGACTACGCTATCGCTTGCTGCGTAAGCTCGATGGTTGTTGGTAAAGAGATGCAATTCTTTGGCGCCCGCGCTAACCTTGCAAAATGCTTGCTTTACGCCATCAACGGTGGTCGCGACGAAATCACCGGCGAGCAAATTGGTCCTAGGTATCGTCCAGTTGAGGGCGACTACCTTGAGTACGACGACGTTATTGAGAAATACCACGACATGGTTGAATGGCTTGTTGGTATTTACGTTAACGCTCTTAACGTTATTCACTACATGCACGACAAATACGCCTACGAGCGCATTCAGATGGCATTCCACGACGAGCACGTTCACCGTTGG
Organism: Atopobium massiliense; assembly: GCA_900343135.1. Taxonomy (GTDB): domain Bacteria; phylum Actinomycetota; class Coriobacteriia; order Coriobacteriales; family Atopobiaceae; genus Fannyhessea; species Fannyhessea massiliensis. The sequence goes on from OPYK01000009.1 coordinate 50,233, forward strand.
TTTGCAACTGGTATTGCTGGTTTGTCTGTTGTTGCCGACTCACTTTCGGCTATTAAATACGCCAAAGTTAAGGTTGTTCGCGACGAAACTGGTCTTGTAACCGATTACAAGATTGAGGGCGACTATCCTAAGTATGGTAACGACGACGACCGCGTCGACGTTATTGCACGCGACGTTGTTGCCTACTTCATGAAGCAAATCCGCAAATTCAACTGCTACCGTAACGCTACCGCAACTACCTCGGTACTTACCATTACCTCCAACGTTGTATATGGTGAGAAAACCGGTAACACGCCAGACGGTCGTCGTGGCGGTACCCCATTTGCACCTGGTGCAAACCCAATGCACCAACGCGACACCCACGGTGCTGTTGCTTCATTGTCTTCGGTATCCAAGCTCCCATTCCGCGACGCAGAAGATGGTATTTCCAACACCTTCTCCATCGTTCCTGGTGCACTTGGTAAAACCAACGACGTTATGTTTGGCGATAGCGACATGTGCGAACTCGCTGACATCGACGACATTTCAAAGATCGACTTTAAGACAGCTCAGTTTAACATTGAGAACCAAGTTGACTGCGCATGTGAAGCCGACGCAAGTTCGAAGTGCGGTTGCGAAGACCGTTAAACCACAAATACATGCGTGCGTAGCACGTGCCGCTTGGCGCGCGCTACGCGCCGTGTGCGTAATGGTTGATGTATTCATGAGGGAGCCTCAAAGCCATGCCCAGTGCATTAATGCGTAACGGTTGTGCAGCTTTTGCCCAAGCATATGCGCATGCATTGCATTACAAACTGAGCGCGGCACCATGCAAAAAAAATTAAAAAAATTTTGCATATGAGAGTTAGAGAATACTAATTATGGGTACAACAACCATACCAAAGAAAGGAGTTTAGTATGGCAGCATCAAAGGAACAAATCGACAACCTCGTCAACATGATTGACGGTTACGCCGAAAAAGGTGGTCACCACCTTAACATCAATGTATTCAACAGAGACACTCTGCTTGATGCACAGAAACATCCTGAGAAATATCCTCAGCTCACCATCCGTGTTTCTGGTTACGCGGTTAAATTCACCACGCTCACCAAACAACAACAAGATGATGTAATTTCCCGTACCTTCCACGATTCACTCTAATCGCAGCGAGCGAAAGGTACTTTTGTGTTGTCCTCAAACAACATAGAGAACATGAATGAAAACCCGCTTCTCGTACAGGGGCGGGTTCATTCCATTGAAACTATGGGCACGGTTGACGGCCCTGGTACGCGCTTAGTTGTTTTTACACAAGGCTGTCCATTTCGCTGCAAGTATTGCCATAATCCCGAAACCTGGGGCTTTAAAACAGGCACCACCATGAAGGTCCAAGAGATTATGGATATTTACGAACGTAACCGCCCGTTCTACAGAAAAGGCGGCATTACCTGTAGTGGTGGTGAGCCGTTAGCTCAACCACATTTTGTAGGCAACATTTTTAAGGCAGCGCACGAAGACCCCCAAGGGCGCATTCACACCTGCCTGGATTCTTCGGGCGCAACGTTTAATCCCCGCCACCCCGAGTATGTTGCCGAACTTCTCGACCACACCGATTTGGTGCTGCTCGACATAAAACATTCCGATCCAAAAGGACATATGCAGCTTGTTAAGGGCACCTACCTGCGCCCGCGCGCATTTGGTGATGAGCTGTGCCGCCGCCACATTCCCGTCCTTATTCGTCACGTGGTTGTGCCGGGCATTACCGATACTGAAGAAGAGCTCAAAGGCGTTGGCCGCATTATTGGCGACTGGGACAATGTAGTTGGTCTTGATTTGTTGCCATATCACAAAATGGGTGTTCCAAAATATAAAACGCTTAATATTCCTTACCCGCTTGAAGGCGTGCCAGCAATGGATGCGTCACGTATACCTGCACTGCGCGAAATTGTTATGAAGGCACGGCACGACCGCATGATTGCCCGCAAACTTGCGATGCGAGCGGCAAACGTTACCATTGAAGAACCTGGCGCATTGCACGAAGGCACCGAATCCACGCGCGTTACCACCACAGTATAAACGCCACAGTATACATGCCACAGTGTTACCATCACAGTGTAAATATCGCACGGTACATGTACCCTATCTTCAAAAGTAAACCAAATTTAACTTGTATATAAATGCGTGTTTTTATCACTCGTCTTTCAGCCTCATAATAACGTTCGCACGCAAAAACCAACCATTCGCGACTATATATGCAGGTGAATACCTATAAATTTACAAGTATACAAAATTAACTACGTATAAGCAGCTATGTTATTCACCCGCGTATTCGTACCGCTCACAAAAAAGTGCATATTTTTGCTTTTAATATGTATTAATTGTTAGATAATAGAGGTGCAGAACTTGAAAGCACACATTGTCTGCCCATAGAAAGGAACCTCTATGTCAAACGAACAAGCTCAACCCAAGCAAGCGTGTTCGGCTGCGCCTAAGAAGAAAGGCTTTAAGCTTCACTTCCCAACGGCAGTAACCGTGTTGTTCATAGTTATGGTGTTTGCCCAAATACTTACGTATGTTGTCCCTGCGGGTAACTACTCAAAACTGTTGTACAACAAAGAAGAAAAAACCTTTGTTATCACTAAACCGGATGGCGAAACAGAAAAGGTTGCGCCCACACAAGAAACCCTCGATAAGCTGGGGATTTCCGGTAAAATTGATGACTATGTAGGCGGCGCTATTTCTAAACCCGTTGCCATTCCAAATACGTACGAGCGCCTCGATCCAAATCCACAGGGTGTGTATGACTTCTTCCTTGCACCTGTAAAAGGTGTTTACGACACCATCGACATCATCCTGTTTGTATTTTTACTCGGTGGCTGTATTGGTGTACTTAACAAAATTGGCGCGCTTAACTCTGCAGTATTTGCCCTTGCGCGCATTACAAAAGGGCGAGAATACATCCTTATTATTGTGCTTTCACTTATTATGGTTATTGGTGGTACTACCTTTGGTTTGGGCGAAGAAACAATTGCCCTCTACCCCATCCTTATGCCCGTGTTCCTTGTTGCTGGCTACGACGCAATGACCTGCATCGCTGTTATCTATGTAGGTGCATCGGTTGGTACCATGTATTCCACGCTTAACCCATTTGCAATTGGCGTTGCCACTAAAGCCGCTGGTATTAGCATGGCCGAAGAAATGAACTGGCGTTTTATTGCGCTTACTATTGGTACCATTTTTGCCGTTGCTTACGTGCTGTGGTATGCCTTTAAGGTGCACCGCGACCCAAGCAAGTCGGTATGCTACGACATGAAAGACAAAATTGAGCAGCGCTGGGGCGGTCACAAAACCAATCTTGAATTTACCGGTCGTATGAAGCTTTCGTTGCTGGTATTCCTTGGTGCGTTTATCGTTATGGTACACGGCATTGTTACCGACCAATGGTGGTTTGACAACATGACCGTGGTATTCCTTGTTGCGTCGTTTATCTTGGCATTTACCACCGGTATGACCGAAGAAGACTACCTGGATACCTACATTGCAGGCGCTGGCGATCTTATGAGCGTTGCACTCGTTTGTGGTGTTGCGCGCGCTGTAAACATCCTGCTCGAAAAAGGCTTGGTATCCGATAGTATTTTGTACTACTTTACCGGCGTGGTAACAGGCATGAGCCCTATTGTCTTTATCATTGTTATGCTGCTAGTATACGTTATCCTCGGCTTCTTTATTAACTCGTCTTCGGGCTTGGCTGTGCTCTCAATTCCAATTATGGCTCCCTTGGGCGATGCTGCAAACGTGTCGCGTGCAGCCGTTATTGCCGCGTACAACTACGGCCAAGGTCTTATTTCGTATATCACACCAACGGGTCTTATTTTGTGCTCGCTTGCTATGGTTGAAGTACCATTTAGCCGCTGGGTAAAGTTTATAATGCCGCTGCTTATTGGCACCGTTGTACTTAATGCACTCCTCCTTGTTGCGCAGGTGATGATAGGTTAGTCAACGATGGGTGTTGTAGGTGCACATAAAGCACCGTTAGATACCCTCTAACAAAAACACGAGGTAGTTTCTACCTCGTGTTTTTTGTTAGTTCGATATTAAACGCAAACATACGTGCACAAACCTATAAGCAGAGCTATAGGACAAAATGCCTTATGAACTATGAAAATAATTTTCCATTATATTTAATTATCGAATGGCATAAGTATACAATACCAAGTATTAATAAGATTATACCAAATATGGTACCCATTTGATTAGAATAAATCCCGTGAAATACGCCTAGAACAACAACGGACACCCCTACGAGAATTAATCCAATACCAGACTGAATTGCCAAACTTTCTGAAGTAGCGGTCGTTGTATTTTTCCTGTGATAGGCATGCAATAATATGGGATTTTTAGTCCGAATATTAAAAACTCCTAAGGTTACAATTAGAATACCAAGGACTATAGCCACTTTTACAACCTCCTTAAATTTGCGCATGTTTATGGCAGGCTGTTATTGCAGGGTGTAAGACGCCATTCATACCCTTATTTCGTTGTGTCTAATTATATACAGCTCCAAATCTAAAGCAATAGGTAGTTTCTTTATTTTTCCAATCAATATGCATCTGTGCTCTGAACTGCCGTTTTGGCATCTACTCCCGTCTTTAGAAGTTAGCACTAGAATCCTTAGATCACATACGCATAAAGTAAAGAATAAATTGCCTCGTAAATCGGAGCTATAGGACAAAAGTGTGTATAAAATCGGTTGTTTGCCCAGGTAAACAGCCGATTTTCCTAAACAATTCAAAAAAATCGAATTTTTCATGTGGACAAAAAGTGTGTAAAACCTATTTACACACTTTTTGTCCTATAGCCCGTACATACAGCGTGCAGGCAGCTTACAGACGCTCAGCAATCGTGTAAATAAGCGATGCTGTTTTGTCCCAACCGAGGCACGCATCGGTAATCGACTTGCCATACACGTTGCCGCCAACCGGCTGGTTGCCATCTTCAATGTACGATTCAACCATAAAGCCCTTAAACAGCTTGGCAATATCTGCGCTCCTGCGCGTACTGTCGAGCACCTCGTGAATAATACGAATTTGCTCAAGCGGCTGCTTTCCCGAGTTGTCGTGGTTGCAGTCGATAATAACCGCAGGATTTTTGTACATATCGGGCGTATAGCGCTCAGCCAAACGCATAAGGAACTCATAGTGATAATTGGGGTAATTAATACCATCAAGCCCCTTAAATCCACGCAAAATAGCGTGCGCAAGTGGGTTTCCGGTGGTTTCTACCTCCCAATTTCTAAAAATAAACATTTCAGGCTGCTGAGCAGCATAGATGGAGTTAAGCATTACGTCGCAAGAACCGCCCGTTGGATTTTTCATGCCAACCGGCTGCGATACACCGCCAGCTACCAGGCGATGTTGCTGATTTTCAACCGAACGGGCACCCACAGCATTATAGGCAAGCACGTCGGTAAGGTACTGATAACTTTCGGGATAGAGCATTTCGTCGGCAGTAAACATACCGGTAGTTTCAGCAACACGCACGTGCATGTGGCGCAGCGCTTTAATGCCACCGAGTAAATCGGGGGCACCTTCCGGATCGGGGTTGTGCATAAGACCTTTGTAGCCCGTACCCTTAGTGCGGGGTTTGTTGGTGTATACACGCGGGATAACAACGAGCTTATCGGCCACATCTTGTGCTACCTTTGCCAAACGCTCGGTGTAATCGAGCACCGCGTCTTCGCGATCGGCTGAGCAAGGGCCAATGATGAGCAGCTTTTTATTTGACTTACCCGTAAGAATATCGGCAACCTGAGCATCAAACAGCGGCTTTGCTGCTTGTGTTTCCGCGGATAGGGGCATCTCTTCGCGAATTTCCTTTGGAATAGGAAGTTTGCGCTTAAAATTCATTGCCATAAGGAGCCTTTCTTACTGTATTACCGCCGGCCATAAGGCATGTATAGGTGCCCACATGCAGCCAACAGCAGGTATATGTGTATGGATATATGTATTCATACTACTGCATTTTTTGAACAAAAAACAAAATCTCACGCATTTGTAACATGAACGCAACTCTACAGGCACACAGCAACGTGCCGCACCGCCTGCACAATCTGCCGTTTATCTAAACGATCTTTGTTCTTCTCATTAAAATAAGGAACACAGGGTATTATTGAAGTATGCAAACCATCGTTGTGACGCTGTCACAGAAATGGAGGCCTGTATGGCTTGTACAACGCTGCTTGTTGGTAAAAAAGCGAGTTTTGATGGTTCAACCATTATTGCTCGTAACGAAGACTCTCCCAACGGCGTTTTTTGTCCTAAAAAGTTTGTGGTTGTAAAACCCGAAGATCAACCGCGTCATTATAAAGCTGTGCTTACGCACCTTGAAGTAGACCTGCCCGATAACCCCATGCGCTATAGCGCGGTGCCAAATGCCCTGGATAACGAGGGTATATGGGCAGCTGCAGGTGTAAACGAAAAAAATGTTGCTATGACGGCAACCGAAACCATTTCGTCTAATGCACGTGTGCTTGGTGCCGACCCGCTGGTAGAGTTTGTACCTGCTCAAGGAAAACCTGGCGAAGAGGGGTATGTTCCTGAGGTTGTTGGCGGTATTAGCGAAGAAGATATGGTTACTCTCACACTGCCATACATCAACTCCGCACGCGAAGGTGTTCAGCGTTTGGGTAGCCTGCTTGAGCAATACGGCACCTACGAAATGAACGGCATTGCATTTAGCGACACCAACGAAATTTGGTGGCTCGAAACTATTGGTGGTCACCACTGGATTGCGCGTCGCGTGCCCGACGACTCCTACGTTGTTATGCCAAACCAGCTGGGTATCGACTACTTCGACCTCAACGACGCATTTGGCGAGCAAAAAGAGTTTATGTGCTCAAGCGATTTGCGCGAATGGATGGACGAGTACAACCTCAACCTTACCTATACCGTTGACAGCGATTATTGCGAATGCGACCATTGCACCTGCGACGACGAATGTGGGTGCGGCTGCCAAGACGGCGAAGCGTGCACCTGCGATGAAGATTGCTGCGCAGACTGCGCCTGCGAGTGCGACGACGAGTACGAAAAGGGTATTTTTAACCCGCGTGACGCATTTGGTTCGCACTGCGACGCCGACCATGTGTATAACACACCGCGCGCATGGATTATCCTGCGTTATCTTACGCCTAGCATTTTTGCTGATAGCGATTGCCCGTGGGGTCCGGAGTCGGACGATTTGCCCTGGTGCATGAAGCCCGAGCACAAGATTACCATGGAAGAAGTAAAGTACGCGTTGTCGATGTACTACCAGGGCACCGAGTTTAATCCCTACTCACCGTTGGGTACACCTGAAACACGCGGCCTGTATCGTCCTATTGGTATTAACCGCAACAGCCACCTTGCCGCAATTCAGCTGCGTGGCAACAAGCCTGAGGCTATTTGCGCGCTGCAATGGATGGCATACGGTTCAAACGCGTTTAACGCGCTGGTTCCCTACTATGCAAACATCAACGACACGCCTGAGTATTTGGCGAATACAACCGGTCATGTAACTACCGAAAGTTTTTATTGGACCAACCGTATTATTGGCGCGCTGGCAGATGCGCACTTTAAGTCTTGTGCAAATCATATTGAGCACTACCAAGACGCCGTGGGTGCACAAGGTTGGCGCATGGTTAACGAAACCGATAAAAAGGTTACGGAGCAAAAACTTTCGTACAAAGATGCTGCAGCTGAGCTTGAGAAAGCAAATGCAGCTATTACCGCAATGGTTAAACGCGAAACCGATAAAACCTTAAACGACGTGCTATTTACCGCATCGCTTACCATGCACAATTCATATGGCATGAGCGATCACTAATGCGCTACGGGCGCTAGCTGCACGTGTGTGCACGGCGCTACATGGTTTATTAAAGAGCGAACCTGTCGGAATTTCCGACAGGTTCGCTCTTTTTGTTTTTTGTAGAGATTGTTTTTCCGTAAAACGCGAGCTATAGGACAAAAAGTGTGTATAAAATCGGTTGTTTGCCCAGGTAAACAGCCGATCTTTCGTAAACAATTCAAAAAAATCGAATTTTTCACCTGGACAAAAAGTGTGTAAAAATATCAGCATATGAGCACGTAGAACCATCTAAATTAGAGAAAAAATTACTAGTTTTAGGTGGTGGATTATGAGTGCCAGTATTTGTTTTCGTTTGTAGCAGCAAGATGGTCAAAAATGGCAAGACAAAGGCTGGAAAGCAGCGGTATAGATGCCTTAAGTGCGGAAGCTCGCAATCATCGAGGATTGAGCGAACTAAGGCGTATTAAAGCTGTATTTTGGTGATGATACATGCATACAGAAGCTCCTCTAAAGCCTGCAGAGATACTCATGAGCATGCCTAGGAATAAAGACCTGCAAACAATGATAAATGCATTCAGACCGTTTAGAAGAGAAAGTATATATCCCGATACATATGGAAACGCTGTGGTGTGGTCAGAACTACATCACAGCGATCCTTCTCCTTATACAGCAGAATAACTTATTTACACACTTTTTGTCCTATAACCCTAAAACGCCTGGTAAAAAACGCCAGGTGAAACATAAAAAAGCTCCCCTGCTTTAAGCAAGGGAGCTTGGTGTCAACGTACTGAACAACGTGGTACACAGCGTAGCATTCGTGTAGTGTACAGCGTAGTGCACGCTATGCCGCGCGCAAAACGTGCGTGGTAAACGCCGTATTATTCGTTGTCGCCGCCGGTTGCCTTCGTTGCCGAGAGCACCTCAGCTGAGTCCTTGGCATCGTGCCATCTCCAGTCGGTGAATAGCGGGTGGTCATAGCCCTTATCAACTGCAAACTGGAACGCCTCAGCGCGGAATTTCTCCCACGCTTCAATTTGGTCGTGCCACTTATCAGCATCAACCATACGCAACGCGTCTTCAGCCAAAGCCCAACGATCCATGTGATTTTGGCGAACCATGTCATATGGCGTGGTAGTAGAGCCCTGCTCCTCATATCCGTGCACGCAGAAGTTGTCGTGGTTTGGACGATCCCAAATAAGGCGACGAACGCTGCCTGCATACGCATGGAATGCAAACAGAACAGGTTTATCAGCCGAGAACAGCTGAACAAATTTCTCGTCGGAAATAGCCTGGTCGTTTTCCTTGGCATTTTGAATCTTAAGCAGGTCAACAACGTTAACAAAACGCACGTGAACGCCAAGCTTGTCGAGCAGCTCAACGGCAGCAAGCGCCTCTTGCGTAGGAACATCACCGCAGGAAGCAATAATCAAATCAGGCTCTTCACCAGCCTTTACGGTTGAAGCCCATTTCCATTCAACAACGCCTTCTTTAAGCTCCTCACGTGCCTCATCAAGCGTTACCCACGTTGGCGCAGGCTGTTTACCAGCAAAAATAGCATTAAAGCAGTTGGTAGATTTATACGCACGCTCGGCAACTGCTAAAAGCAGGTTTGCATCGGCGGGGAAATAAATGTTTGTTACGTGGTCGTTGTTAAAGCTCTTGTTGAGCATAATGTCTACAAAACCGGGATCTTGGTGCGAAAAACCATTGTGATCCTGGCGCCATACATGGCTCGAAATAAGCAGGTTAATACCGGCAATAGGTGCACGCCATGGAATGTGACGCACGCATGCCTCAAGCCATTTACAATGCTGATTAATCATGGAATCAACAACGTGTACAAACGACTCATAGCTCGACCAAATACCACTACGGCCGGTAAGGGTGTAGCCTTCCAAAAGGCCTTCGCACTGGTGCTCGGAGAGTTGCTCGATAACATTGCCCACAGGTGCCATATGCTCGTCGTTTTGCGGGTCGGCGTTAATCTCGCCAAACCACTGCTTGTCGGTAACACGGTATGACGGCTGCAAACGGTTAGATGCAGTTTCATCAGGTCCAAAGATACGGAAGCTATCGCGGTTGTTATTGATAAGCGCAGCAGTATAATCGCCAAGCACGCGCGTTGCTTCAACTGCACCGCAGCCATGACCGCCCTTTTCAACATCAACAGCAAACTCATGAGCGTCGGGAAGGCTAAGCTCATGGCGCAGCTTACCGCCGTTTGCATTGGGGTTTGCACCTAAGCGAAGCTCGCCATGAGGCATAGCCGCAACCACACAGGGTTTAATAGCGCCACTGTCTTCGAACAGCTCATGTGGCCTATACGAATTCATCCAGTTTTTAAGCACTTCAAAGTGTTCCTCGGTGTCGCGCGCCGATGCCAGAGGTACCTGGTGTGCACGCCACGAACCTTCCGTTTTCTTGCCGTCGATATACGCAGGGCAGGTCCAGCCCTTAGGTGTGCGGAACACAATCATAGGATAGGCAGGACGAGCTTCTTCACCTGCGTGAGCACGCGTTTTAATGTTGCAAATTTCATCGAATACGGTTTCGAGAAGCGCAGCAAAACGGCGGTGAATAGACGAGTGATCTTCGTTATCGAAGCCGGCAGTAAAGGTGTATGGGTGGTAGCCCATGCCGCGGAAGAACTCGTCGCGCTCAGCATCGCTAATACGCGACAAAATGGACGGGTTAGCAATTTTATAGCCGTTGAGGTGCAAAATTGGCAACACGATACCGTCGGTAAGGGGGTCCATAAACTTGTTTGTTTGCCAGCTTGTAGCCAAAGGACCGGTTTCCGATTCGCCATCGCCTACCACAGCTACAGCCAGAAGTGAAGGATTGTCGAGAACGGCACCGTATGCGTGCGACAGTACGTATCCAAGCTCGCCACCTTCGTGGATTGAGCCGGGCGTTTCGGGCGCGTAGTGCGAAGGAATACCACCAGGATAGGAGAACTGGCGGAAAAACTTTTGCAATCCTGCCTCGTCGTTGGTGATACGCGGATACGTTTCGCGGTAGGTGCCATCAAGCAGCGATTGCGCAGTTCCCGCAGGTCCACCATGACCTGGACCCATTAAAAAGATGGTGTTTTGCTCGTGGTCACGAATAAGGCGGTTTACGTGGCCAAACAAGAAGTTAAGGCCGGGCGTTGTTCCCCAGTGACCAACAAGACGATGCTTAATGTCGTCGCGGTTAAAGTTGCCCTTCATTAAAGGGTTGCTACGAAGGTAAATTTGTCCAATTGACAGGTAGTTTGCGCAGCGCCAATACTTATCAACAGCTGCAAGCTCTTCTTCGGATACTGGCTTTTCGAGTTTGTGCCACGGATTGCCCAATATCGGTTGAGTCATATATTCTCCTCTAAAATGTTACTTCAAAAACCGTTAGTTCAAAAACCGTTACTTCAAAACTGTTACTTCAAACGAACGGTAACAAAACTAAACGCGAACGCCCTCACTAATGCACGTCACCAGGCTGTCCATAGTATGCGTGCGCACCATGTTTTCTAAAATAGTGCTTATCTAGGTAATATTGAGGGATTGTTTCGAACGGTTTGGCTTGCGTGTCAACCGATGAACCTTGAGCTACATGGCTCAAAATGTCCTCGGTGCGCTCCGCCATATCGCACACGGTTTCGATAACCTTACCTACTTCTACCGACTTCATCGGCGTTTTTCCCCACGAGAATGTACCGTGATTGCGCACCAAAACGCCCGGTGTTGCAACCGGGTCGATGCCGCGGGAGGTAAAGGTTTCTACAATAACATGACCGGTGTTTTCTTCGTACGCCTCTTCTACCTCTTGTTTTGTAAGATCACGCGTGCAAGGAATGCAGCCATAGAAATTGTCGGCGTGTGTGGTGCCGTAAACGGGCACATCACGACCAGCCTGCGCCCACGCAGCACCCTGAACACTGTGCGTATGCGTAATGGCGTTTATCTGCGGAAACTCTCTAAACAACACGACATCGGTTGGAAGGTCGGATGAAGGACGCAAGCTATGCTCGCCCAAAACTTTGCCCTCAAGCGTGGTAATAACCATATCGGAAGGCTTCATGCCCTCATATGGCACGCCGCTTGGCTTAATAACAATAACGCCAAGCTCACGGTTTACTTCAGCCACATTGCCCCAGGTAAGGGTAACAAGACCAAGCTCAGGCAAACGGCAGTTAGCAGCGCACACGCGCTCGCACATGGCAGCAACTTCGCGGCTGCGCAGCACTTCTTCTGCATTAAAACTCATAACCTGCCTCCTTAAAAATTGGCAAGGTGTAGTCGAGTGCTTTTTGAATTTCGGCTTTTGGATTGTCGGAGGTTTCGCTCCACATCTCAAGCATAAAGGTGCCGTTGTAGCCCAGGCGCTTCAGCGTCTTAAAGTAGCCCAAAAAGTCTACCTGACCTTCGCCAAAGGGAACGCACTTAAACTTGCCTTTAAACGTGTCGGTTACACTCAACGTATCTTTTACGTGCAGCGCAACAATCTCATCAATACCAAGCTCAAGCTCGGCTTCAGGGTCGTTTTCAGGCCAGGCGTTAAGGTTGCCCAGGTCGGGATACACTTGCAACCAGGGCGAATGTATCTGCTTTTTAATTTTGTTAAACTTTGTTACCGAATTAATGAACGGGTCGTCCATAATTTCAATCGAAAGCATAACTTGTTTTTCGGCAGCCATCGCTACAGCTTTTTTGAGGTTTTCCATAAAGTACGCGCGCGAAGTGAGCGTTTTTGGCTCGTAATACACGTCGTAGCCGGCAAGCTGAATGTTGCGAATGCCCAGGTCACTTGCAAGGTCGATTGCTTTTTGCATAATCTCTAATGCATGCGCTCGAATTTTGGGATCGCTTGAACCAAAAGGAAAACGACGATGTCCGCTCAAACACATGGAGTAGACTTTAATACCTACTTCATATTCAGCATCGAGGAGCTCTTTTCGCTGCTCACGCGTCCAATCAAGACGCGCCAAACGCTCGTCGGTTTCATCAACCGACATCTCAACAAAATTAAACCCAAGCTCTTTTGCCAAAGACAGGCGTTCTTTCCAAGAAACATTCTTAGGCAGGGCTTTTTCATAAATACCTAAATGTGCCATTACACGTCCAATCTCTCGTGATATGCGCTATCCCCAAATTTCCTTAATCTTGTTTTGGAAGTCGATAGCAGCTTGGCGAGGATCTTCTGCCTGCGTAATGCCGCGACCTGCAATAAAGGTGTACACCGGAATACCGCGGAACAGCTCAAGCGTATTTACATTAAGGCCACCGGTAACCGAAACCTTAAAGCCCATCTCGCACAGTTTTTTAATTTTGGTGAGGTCTTTTTCACCCCAGGTTTGGCCTGCAAGCAGAGCGTCGCGGCTCTGGTGATATACTGCCTGGTCGATACCCGTGTCAAGCCAGCCTTGTGCCTGCTCAAATGTCCAATCGCCATACAGCTCAACCTGAACAGCGTCAATTTCTTTTGCAGCAGCAGCCATGGTAGGAAGCGTTGCGCAGCAAATGCATGTCATAAAGTTAGCACCACCATCGTGCACATTCTTTGCAACAGTTCCGCCTGCGTCTGCACATTTTGGATCGGCAACTATAAGCTTGTCTGAGTACATTGCTCTAAAGCACTTAATTGCCTTTTGTCCTTCCTGAAGAATAAGAATTGTTCCAACTTCAAGAATGTCTACTACGTCGCCAACAGCTTTAATATCAGCCAATGCGCTTGGTAAATCGCTATGATCGCAAGCAATCTGTAGCATAGGTAATGCCATAATGTTCTCCTTTAGAGATTAACTCGTATGGGTTAAAATTCGTAAAACTAAAAACAAGGTATGTAGCAGGACGCACATGATACGCACATGGTATGGCGTGCATGTGCGTCCTTTACACAATGAACTGCACTATTTGAGGTTTTTGCTTGCAAGGTCGCTTTCCTCAATGCGTTGTTTGCACTCAGGAAGGCTCATAACATTGCGTACGCCAATAATGGTTACACCCTGTTTTGCAGCATCGTCAAACATGTTAATAAAGTTAAGTGGTGTAAATACGACGTCGTAGTTTTTAGCTGTGCTTTTACCTTCGGCAATAGACGTGTGATTGCTTGCGGTAACCTTGTATCCCAATGCAGTAAGTGCCTTGGTAGCAGTTTGCAAAAGCATAAGTGACGTACCCGAACCATTAGCGCATGAAACTAAAACACGCATTATATCCTCCTAAAAATAACAGTGTACGCATGAAACGTAACACACGTAAAAGCGCGTGCTCAGGTGCTCAACAAACACCCTATGAGCACGCACTTAAATCACCACATACAAAGTAAAGAAGCTAAAGCTTATGCCTTCTTAAACTCTGCTTTGTACTTCTCGTAGTCTTCTACCTGCATAAAGTAACCCTTGGGGTTAGCACGGAATTGAAGCTGCGGAATAGCAAGCAACACAACGATAACAATTGCAATACCAACGAATGGAAGGTATTTCATAACAAGGGTTGCAAGTGGCCATACCGTTGCCCAGTCGAGCATACCAAGGTATCCGCCGTATGCAGCAAGACCAACCCAGCTTGCGAACAAAGCCGAACCCAATACCTGCAACACGCCCGAGAAGAACGGCAGTACAAGTGCAGCTTTGTAACCACCACGGTTGTTTGCAAATACACCAATAGCAGCGTTGTCGAAGAAGACAGGAATAAAGCCTGCAATAACGATGGTTGGTGACTGGCACAAAATAAGAATTGCGATGGTAATAAATTGTCCAACAGCACCAGAAAGGAAGCCGATGGTTGCAGCGTTTGGCGAACCAAATGCGTAGGTAGCGGCAATGTCGATACCAGGTACAGCACCCGGGAGGATGGTGTTAGAAATACCCTGGAAGCTCTCGGTAAGCTCACCAACAAAGGTACGTACACCAAGTTGGAGGATTGCCAGATAAACTGCAAAGTACAAACTCGTTTGGAGAATGTAGAAGAAGAAGTCGTCTTCGGGCTTAAGAGCTTTAAGCGTTACGAGGTAGTCTTTGCCCAAAACAGCAAGGATGACACCAAAGAACAGCAGCATCAAAATTGACGTTGAAACCATGTTCTCGTTAAAGATTGAAAGCCAACCAGGAAGCTCAACATCTTCCATACGCTTAGGCTCTTTGCCATCTTTAGGCTTAAAGAAGTGCTCAGCAATTTTTGCAAAGATGGTTAAACCAAACATTTGCTGGTGAGCAACGGCAAAGCCACCGCCGTCGGTAAGGTCTTGGCAAATACCAATGGTAAGGTTTGAACCAACTGCCCAATACAAACCAAGGATAATTGACATGAATGCCAAGATTTCCCAACGACCCATAAATGGGTAGCAGAACAAAATAATCCAAAATGCGGTTGACGCTTGCTGCACCTGTACGTGACCAGTAGTAAAGATGGCACGTAGTTTGGTGAGCTTGTTAAAGCGAACAACGATAATGTTGATGATAAAAGCAAACAACAAAAGAAGCATTACGTCGCCGAATGCGCGACCAAATGTTTCCTCAACACCTGCGGTAACAGCGTTTTGACCAAAGTATGGGTCGATAACCATAGCGCTGAGGTTAAAGCGGTCCTTCAAACCAACAAGGATAGGACGGAAGTTTTTAACCAAGCCGCCAGAACCAACACACAAAATTAAGTAACCACATGTTGCCTTTAAAAAGCCAGCCAAGCACTCGTACCAGGGCTTTTTAAGCAGGATATAACCGATGAGTACGATAAAACCGATCATGAACTGCGGTTGCGTAAGAATATTCTTAGCAAAGAACGTCCAAACTGTCATGAGCATACCCAGAATATCCATTGTGCCTCCTTTGTATTACATCACTTGTATTCTGCGCTTTCAGCGCCTTGCTGCACGTGTTAGGCAACGCGCTTGTTGCACGCGGTGCGTGCGGGTGCACGTGAGAAAACACGTGCGGTTTTAACGCGCGCGCATGACACGGTGCTCACACGCGCACGTCTTCAAGCCAAACCTACAAAAGTTTTTTGTAGTCGTCCAAGGAATGAGTAGCTTTGAGCTGCTCAACCTTTTCTTCGTCCATGAGCAACTCCATAAGACGTTGCATATTCTTAAGGTGCTCATCGGAATTTTTAGCCGCAAGCGTAAAGAACAGCTGAGCTTGTGGCTCTTCCTTTGTTGCAGGGTCGTAAAACGTAACAGGCGCTTCAAACTTTGTAAACGCAATTCCTGTTCCAAGCACACCCGGTGCAGTTGCAAGTGCGTGTGGCATAGCAATGCCAGGCACAATAACAATGTACGGCCCATTATCCACAACGTTTTGAACAATCGTTTCCACATAGGCAGGCTCAATCAACTTGTTGTCAAGCAAGGGCTTGCAACTCATACGAATGGCCTCTTTCCAGTCTTTTGGCTGTTGTTCGGCATAGTAAACAAGGTTGTTGTCATAAAAATAGTTAAGCATTCCACACTCTCATCTGTTTGAAGCAAACGTAATTTGAAGCAAGGGTTACGTGCGCTATGCGCTGTACGCTCTACACGCACGAGTACGTGGTTTACGCGCCCTTACGCGACTGCGCGCAACTCCTTATAAGAACGCGTCGTAAGGAAGGTCGGTTTCGTAATCAAACGCGTCATGGAAACCACGATCATACATGTACTCCATGTGATCGGTGTCGCCAGGATAGTCATAACGGCCACCAACTTGCCAAATAAACGGCTTAAATTTGTATTGCATACGGTCTTTACGGTAGTTCCAAAGCAGCAAAATTTCTTTTGGATCGGCCATAAAGTTGGTCCAAATGTCATAGTGGGTTGGAATAATAACCTTGGTGCGGAGCGCTTCGCCCACTTTAAGCACGTCAGCAGACGTAAGCTTGTCGGTAATACCAATTGGGTTTTCACCATAAGCAACGCACGCAATGTCAATCGTGTTTTCCTTACCATGCTTTACGTACATGTTTGAATAGTGCGAGTCGCCCGCGTGGTAAATGTTGCCGCCGTTGGTTTTAACGAGGTAGTTAAGGGCCAGCTCGTTCATATCGCGTACTGGCTTGCCTTTAAGCGATTCGTTAGGATCATCTACGGTAAGAAGCATGGTACGGTCAAACGACTCAAGTGCCTTTACCTCAACATCTTTAACCTTAACGCTTTCATTTGGTCGAAGCACAACAATGCGCTCCTCAGGCACGCCCCATGCAATCCACTTGTTAGCAACGTCTTGCGGACCTACAAATGTTGCATTTGGGCAGTTACGCGTTACTACAGCAGCTGTTGTTTGGTCGAGGTGATCGGAGTGCGAGTGCGTTACACACAGCACGTCGATGTCGCGCACAGCAAACGGATCGATAACAAATGGTTGATTACGGCGATTTGGCTGAAGATTACGCACGCCGCTCATGCGCATCATTTGGTGTCCCTTTTTCATGTGGCCAGAGCCAATGGTTTGTTTACCAGTTTGGTTCCACATGTCGATAACTACATTGGTGCCATGATCCGATTTAATCCACACGCCCATGTTACCAAGCCACCACATTGAAACTGTTTTTTCTGGAACTTCTGCAGCAGCTATTTCCTCGGTAAGCCATGTACCCCATTCGGGGAATGTCTTGTTGAGCCACGAATCTCTCGTAATCTCATCGATAGCACTCATCTACATTCCTTTCTCTTGACATAATTACCTCAATCTAATTACCTCAATTATATGAATGCAAAATTGTGAAGACAATGTGTTTATATGTGTTATTAGTCGTTTTATGTTCGTATTATTCACATATTTCTTGTTTTATGATTTATTTTCGCTCATAATTATGAGTGGTTGCGAGGTAGAACACCACGTTACCAGCCGCTTAAAAACCAAGCGCCGCGGCACACGCCGCGGTACATATAATGCACCAAACAGCCATAGCAACAGGCTGGCAAGCAGGATTACAAGGGAGCGTACGATGAAAAACTCGGCGGCACTTATTACTTCGAGAAGAGCTGTTATCGAGGAGATGCTTCAGCAAACACCCGACCACACGGTGTCGGTAAGTAGCCTTGCTGCGCACTGCTGCGTGTCGCCCATGACCATACGGCGCGATTTGGACGCGCTCGAAATGATGGGCGTGCTTACACACAAACACGGACACGCTATTTTAAGCGAGCACTACCGATTTAAGGATGCAACGCCCACAAACTCCAATATCGAAAAAATAAAAATTACCATTGGCAAAATGGCAGCAAATTTTGTGCGCAGCAAAGACACCGTATTTATAAATACCAGCTCAACGGCGCTGTATGCGCTTGACTATTTGCAAAATAAACGCGTTAACGTGGTTACCAACAACCTGCGTATACATGGGCAAATTCACCGCGACTCGCTGAATCCCGCTTCTACGGTAATTATTACGGGAGGTGAGCTGCGCCTTCCAAAGGAGGCGCTTACTGGCGAGGTTGCCGAAGCTGCTGTTAAACGCATTATTGCCGACGTGGCTATTATTGGCTGCTCGGGGCTGAGCCTTAAAAACGGCATCACTACCAGCAATGCTGGCGAAACAAATATCAACCGCCTTATGATTGAACACACAAAAGGTAAGGTTATTGTGGTAGCCGACCACCGCAAAATTTGCCACGACTCCAACTTTTTTGTAGCAGCATCTACAACAATCGATGTGCTGGTAACCGATGAATTTGCCGATGCGCAGTCTATCCGCGACATTGAAAAAGCAGGTATTGAGGTTATTCAGGTTACCGTGGGTACGCGGATTTCCGAGCGCAATATCGACAACCATGCGCTTGAGTAGCTGGGTAGGCGCGCGGCGTGTGAGCATCGCAGTAAGAGCTAAAGCCAGTAAACAACCTTCTAAAAAGTATCTAGCGAGCTAACGCAGGTACACACTTCTCGCAATTGCAACGCGGATAGGCGCTTACAAAAAAAGTTGAGCGATATTAGAAAATTACCCCACTTTGACACGCGTTTTGAACCGAAAAATTGTCCTTTGAGGCACATTTGTTGACTGAGCAAAAAAGCACCAACGCTCCTACCTGGGCATTTGGAAAACGCACGTTTTTGCGGTGTGCCGCAGCGCGCTTGAGCGACGCCGAAACGCGTGTCAAAGTGGGGTAATTTTCTAATATGAGTGAAAAAGTTTTGTAAACGCGCGACGCACCAGTCGCATGCTCCCCACAAAAACGTTGCCGCAATGCTTTGCACTGCGGCAACAGTAATTGCTCTTCAGCCTTTTGTATTGGCGATACGGAAAGTAAGTGAGATACACAAACGGGCTGCTAGGAGCTTTGTTGTGGCGAAGTTTCGCGCAAGCGCACTTCGCTCACAACATAGCGTCTGCCCGTTTGTGTTTACAAGTAATGATACCTACTTAACAGCGTACCACTTGATTTCCTCTTTACGCCAACCATCTTTCACCATCTTGGCAATCTCGTCTGCGTCAGACGTGTAGTGGTGGTAGAACTTCTTTTCGTAGGGGTTGTACATACTCACAACGCCCACTGTTTGTTTGTCGGAGTCTAGCACGCTAAAGAACTTCACACCCTCGTTTTTCCAGCCCGCCTTTACGCATTTTGCAAGCTCATTTTCGTCGGTTGTGTAGTGATGTTCACCTGTAGTTGGGTTATACAGACGGTATACGCCACCCTTCTCGCCATGCATGTACACTTTACCAACAGTGCCCTCAAAGCGCCAACCAATACTTGAAAGTTTGTCTTTCTCGTCTACATCAGTTGTAAACAAGTGCTCGTGCGTGTAGGGATTATACAAGCGGTACATCGTGTGAAGTGCATAGAACTCTTCTGTATCAGGCGCACGTCCATCAAGGTTGTCCATAGCGGTATTAAGCGCTTTTGTTGCCGCAGTTATTTCATCTATCTTCGCGTCCGCTTTGTCGCGCACATCTATTGCGGCTTGTAGCTTTTCATCAAACTCAGTCTTCTTCTCGGTTGAAGCAGATGTATATGCAAAGTCGTTCTTCTTAGCTTCAGCCTCAGCTATCTTTGCCTTAAGCGCTTCCTTAGATGCGGCCAGATTCTTTTCTGCTTCATCAATCGCTACACCGTCGAGGTTATTCATGGCTGTATCAAGATCTGTTCTTGCTTTATTCAGGCTATCTGTCGTTGCATCCTGTGCATCTTTAGCGGTATTAGCATCATTAAGTTTTCCATCAAATGCTTGCTTTTTATCGTCTGATGCCTTGGTGTATGCAATTTCTTTTTGCTTCTGTTCTGCTTCCCCAATCTTCTTTTTAAGTGCAGCTTTAGCAGCGTTAAGAAGGGCATCGTTTATGCCTTTATCATCCTTCGCATCATCAATTTCTTTTATGAATGGCTTTTGCTCGTCTTCTGAAAGACCGTAGTCCTTAAGCTTGTCTTTTGCTTGCGTCTGCTTTTCTTTAAGGTCTTGAGCTACACCGTCGAGGTTATTCATGGCTGTATCAAGATCTGTTCTTGCTTTATTCAGGCTATCTGTCGTTGCATCCTGTGCATCTTTAGCGGTATTAGCATCATTAAGTTTTCCATCAAATGCTTGCTTTTTATCGT
>OPYK01000010.1 GCA_900343135.1 Atopobium massiliense
ATATGCTGATATTTTTACACACTTTTTGTCCAGGTGAAAAATTCGATTTTTTTGAATTGTTTACGAAAAATCGGCTGTTTACCTGGGCAAACAACCGATTTTATACACACTTTTTGTCCTATAGCTCTCTTTTTATTGTTTTGAAAAATTGCATAAAAATAGGCAGAAACACATACCTATCCATCAGGTATATATTTCTGCCAATTAAAAAAGTCTACGTGAAAAAAGACAGAACTACACTGTCTGTCTGTCTGTCTGTCTGTCTGTCTGTCTGTCTGTCTGTCTGTCTGTCTGTCTGTCTGTCTGTCTGTCTGTCTGTCTGTCTGTCAAGGATTTTGTCAGTCTTTTCATGGCTTGTCAACCTTTTATGCTAATTTTTCTTGTGCTAATTATACAAGAAAAAATCTATATTGACTAGCCTTTATATATTGTATATTTGTTATTTTTACTCGTCTATTTTCATTACGCTCCCATCTAGCTTCATTACGTGTTGTATACAATGAAGCTTTGCTTTTGAACACTGAAACTATTGCTCTGTACTCTGAAACTTTGATTTAGAGCATCATATTATTTCTTACTATATTATGCTTGTAATACTGTATATCCCCACTTCACAGGGTGGGTGCAAAGTGTGTGCACTTTTTAACGTTAACATCCTGTGCACTCAACCCTAGAGCGTTGATATCTTCCCTCAAACAGCAAAATCACACTCAAAAACCGCGAGAACCCAGCTTAAAGCTGCTTCGCATTAAACCTTTTAACGATAGCCCTCGCTAAACCCTGCTACATAAGGGCAAAAATGCACCCACCTATTAAGCCCTTGACATCAATACGACACTCTCGACGTGTGGCGTATGGGGAAACATGTCCACAGGCGTGATGCTGCGTGGCACATACCCGTGCGCATAAAACTCATGAAGGTCGCGCTCTTGCGTAACCGGGTTGCATGAAATGTAAACAATGCAGGTAGGAGCTAGTGCGCAGGCTCCGGCAATAAATTCTGGCGTGGAACCAGCGCGCGGTGGATCCATGATAATAGCATCAAAGCGAGGGCGATCGTCGTTGTTCATCGCTGTCGCCTCATCCTCGTGCGAAAGCTCCGATGTTACTGAGGATGCGTAAACGAAATTCTGCATAAAATGGGTGGCATCATCGAGTGAATAGACGGCGCGCGATCGCAAATGGTTGAGTTTTCGATTTCTTCGTGCGCGTTCGATTGAGTCTTCTACCTGGTCTATTCCTACAACAACTGCATCTTCAATTTGGCTTGCTAAACAAATGCCAATTGTGCCGCACCCGCAATAGGCATCCATGACACGCAGCATACCTTGTGTATGCTGGTTTTTAGCCGCCTTATTGGGCTTTAGGTTATCGGATTTTCGTGCAGGTAGAGCACTCTTTTGGCAGAGTGTACGCACACCGTCAATAGCCACCTGGTAGAGAATTTCTGTTTGCTGAGGGTTGGTTTGGAAAAAACTGCAGGGGCCTATTTCAAACGTGCACCCTAAAAGCTTATCGCGTATTTTTCCCGGTCCAAATAGCGTCGTCGTATACGTTCCCAGCATCGCATTGGTGTTGCGTGCGTTTACGTTTTGTACAATGGTGGTGAGCTGCGGATATGCGCTCAGTATAGCACGGACAAGCATCTTTTTCTGAGGAAAATTGCGCGTATGGGTAACCAACACCAGCATGCTCTCGTTGTAGTGCTTGCTTATGCGTAAAATTGCATGGCGAAGCTCACCTGTACAAGTGTCTTCGTTATACGCGCTAACTCCCAGTTCTGCTGCCTTATATGCAATAAAGTTGAGAATATCGCGCGCCTGTGGCGCTTCTGAGGGACAGTGTGTACACGGAATAATGGCATGCGTACCCGGTGCATAGAAGCCGCACGCGAGAGGCTGTATGTGGCGTGTACGACTGTCGCGACGCGCGTGCGTTGTGCGCGCATTTCGCATGGTACCTGCATCACGCACATCACGTGTTTTCTGCGCGTGTCTGTCTGTACGCGCCTCGGCAAATGGCGTTGCAACTTTATAGCGAAATCCACAAGGTTGCACCCCGTCTTTATATTCCATACCAATAATGGGGTTTAACGTGCATGAATGCTGCTTTATCCATGGGTTAAAAAGCTCATGCATACTGCGATTTTTTTCGCGAAGCTGCTCTGCATACGGCATAGCTAGCCATGGACATCCGCAGTAATCGCACGTGTTGTTCCGTTGGCCGTTCTGCTTTGTGCGACGCTGCACACTAGGCGTTGAGCTGCGGTGGTGTGGTGTGGTGGAGGGGTGAGCGTGTTTCATGGTAATCCTTATGGAATGCAAAATGTATAGCACGTAGAGCCTGCATAGCAAAATCCGTATAACAAAAAATGCATAACTGCACGCGTGCATGAGCCAGCCACGAGCCGTGCACCCAAGCCAGCTCCGCATGGGACTTGCATACTCTTTATCCTACAGGTTGCATGCAAAAACGGTGACAAATGCATATCTTATCAATAAAACCATACGCTCAGCGCAAAAGTTAGCTCGTTTGGCGAGTAGTGCGCATCATGCGCGCCAACTATTGCTAGTCTATGCATAAGTGTTACCCATTCGTTGTTTGTGCGAGGAGGAATTATGGCAGGCGAAGCACGAAAAGTTAAAAATCTAGCTCTTGTTGGACAAGGTGGCGTCGGAAAGACAATGCTCGCCGAGGCTGCGCTTCATTT
Source organism: Atopobium massiliense (assembly GCA_900343135.1). GTDB lineage: Bacteria > Actinomycetota > Coriobacteriia > Coriobacteriales > Atopobiaceae > Fannyhessea > Fannyhessea massiliensis. The sequence continues at coordinate 2,711 of OPYK01000010.1, forward strand.
AAGCGGAAAAACTACGCGGTTAGGTGGCCACGCTGGAACAAAGCCTACACTTGATTACGATAGTGAAGAGGGTGCACGCGGTTTTTCAATCTCAACAACAATTGCCCCAATTACCTGGCGATCCTCGCAAATTAACGTGCTTGATGCGCCGTGCTATCCCGACTTTGTGGGAGATGCATATGGTGCCCTTGCTGCAGCCGAAACAGCCGTGTTTGTTGTTGACGCAGCTACGGGCGCTGGCGCTATTACCACGCGCCTGTGGTATGCCGCCGAGGAGCTTTCGCTTGCCCGCGCACTGTTTATTAACCGCCTCGATAGAAGCGACGCCAATTGGGACACCGCCCTTGAACAGGCACGGAGCCTGTTTGGCGCGCGCCTGGTACCGGTTACCATGCCCATGGGTTCTCATGACAATTTTACAGGTATTATCGACGTTATTCACATGTGCGCGCGTCATTTAAACAACGGCACATTGGTTGAAGAGGAAATTCCTTCGGAATATCAAGCTCAGGCAGCTGCAGCCCGCGCTCAGCTTATTGAGTTTGTGGTGGAAATAGACGATAACCTTATGATGAAATATCTCGAGGGTGAGCCAATTGAGCAAGATGAGCTTGAGAGCTTGCTTGGACGCGCTATTGCCGCGCGTTCGTTTGTGCCAGTATTTGCGGGCGCATGCGTGAAAGAGGAGGGTGTAACTTCACTTCTTAACGCTATCGACGAGTGGTTCCCAACTATGCAAGACTTTGGTAGGGTACCGCTGGTAAACGGCGAGGAGCTCGACATTTCGCCCGACGACACGCGTCCTGTTGCGTTTGTATTTAAGTCGCTCAACGATCAGCAAAATGGCAAGCTTTCGTTTGTAAAAGTGCTGGCAGGTACCCTTACGCCTTCGTGCGAGCTTATTTGTGCGCGTACCCGCAAAACGGAGCGCCTTGGCCATTTGTATAGCATGTGCGGCCGCGAGCTGCAGGACCTGAGCGAAGTTGCCGCAGGTAACGTGTGTGTTGTGCCAAAGCTTGATGTTCAAACGGGCGACACGCTGTCTACAACCGGAAAGGTTGAGGCTGCGGCGTTTAGGTTCCCCAACTCCCTGTATCGTGTTGCAATCGAGGCTGATGAGCGCACCAGTGAGGGCAAGGTGTTTGCATTTATCGAGAAAAGCGCTGCTTCCGATCCAACACTGTCGGTAGACCGCAACGAAGAAACGGGCCAAACTATTGTAAGTGCTATTGGAGAAGCGCAGGTATCCGTGTTGCTTGAGCGTCTTGAGGCGCGTTGTGGCTTAAAGGCGCACATCGTTTCTATGCGCATTGCGTACCGTGAAACGATTCGTCGCGTTGCAAGTGCGCAGGGGCGTTACAAAAAGCAAACGGGTGGAGCTGGTCAGTACGGCGATTGTTGGCTGCGTGTTGAGCCAAATCCAAATAATGGTTATAAATTTGTAGACGAGGTTGTTGGCGGACACATTCCACGTGGGTTTATTCCGGCGATTGATAAGGGCGTACAAGAGTGCATGCGCGAGGGTGTTCTTGCAGGATATCCCATGATCGACCTTAGTTGTGCTGTGTACGAAGGCTCGTATCACCCGGTTGATTCAAATGAAATGGCGTTTAAGACGGCAGCACGCATTGGCTTCCAAAAGGCGGCTATGCAGGCGGAACCCGTGTTGCTCGAGCCTATGGCGCATCTTACCATTACCGTTCCCGAAAGCTACGCGGGCTCAGTTATGGGCGATATTTCTGCTTCGCGCGGACGTGTTGAGGGTATGACGGCGGCTGAGGGTCGCGGGTACGTTGGGTATACGTCAATTGAAGCGACGGTGCCATATGCCGAGGTAGTAGACTATTCAACTCGCTTACGCTCACTATCTCGTGGTACGGGCGAATTTACCCTTACGCTTACGGGCTATGAGCAGGTGCCTCACGATGTACAAACACGTCTTGCTGAGGCGTATGCAAAGCGCAGAAGCGAAGGCCGCGGCTAGGATTAGCACCTACAAACTGCAAAAACGACAGGCGGCGCGTACTGTTGTGCGCGCCGTTTTGTATTGCGGCATCATCCCGGCATCATCCCGGCATCATCCCTGCATGGAGCATATTCTGCTGCATCTTCAACCATATTTCATTAATCTGTATGTGCTATGCTTTACATATCTTTTGAGTTATGCGTTATGTTATAAAGGAGCGTATACATCGTATGGACGTAGGCCCATCACTTATACTTACGGTTCTTCTTACCCTGGCAAACGGCTATTTTTCCATGGCGGAAATGGCGCTGTCTACGGCAAAGCGCGTGCTGCTTGAGCATGAGGCGCAGGAAGGGAACATACCAGCCGGGCGTGTGTTGCTTATCACGAAAAACGAAAGCGATTTTCTCGCCGCTATTCAGGTGGGCATTACGCTCCTTGGGTTTTTGAGTTCGGCGCTTGCAGCAACGAGCCTGTCCGAGCCGCTTGCCTGTGTGTTTCGTAATTTTGGCTGGTCGGCGCAGGTATCATACATCGTTGCAACTGCATGTATTACGCTTATCGTTTCGTATTTTTCCATTGTTATTGGCGAACTTGTCCCCAAACGCATCGCGCTTTCAAATCCCGAGGCTATTGCCAAATCGGTGAGTGGCTTTATGACCCATTTTCTTATGGTTTCGCGTCCGCTTGTGGTGCTTACGTCGGTTGGTGCGCAGGCAATTTCTAAAATTATTGGCGTTTCCAATGAGCACAACAGGCAAGATGCATCCGAGGACGAAATTCGCTATTTGGTTAACGATTCGGGCGAGTTGTCCGATGAAGAAAAGTCGATGATTCATGATATTTTCGACCTTGCCGATACCATTGCGCGTGAGGTGATGATTCCACGCGTTGATATGTGCGCGCTTGAAGACACCTCAACCGTGGAAGATGTGCTGAGCACGATGCGCACAACAGGCTATTCGCGCGTACCCATTTATCACGGGGAAGTTGACCACATTGTGGGCATTGCGCACATTAAAGATTTGATAGCTGCGCTGTTGGATAAGCACGCGTCCGCACAACCTATCAGCGGTTTTATTCGCGAAGCCGATTTTTACCCCGACACGAAGGACATTATTCCGCTGCTTTCGGAAATGCGCTCGTCGCACGACCAAATGGTTATTGTGGTTGATGAGTATGGCGGCACGGCAGGTATTATTACTATTGAGGATATTGTTGAGGAAATCGTGGGCGAAATTGAGGACGAATTTGACCCCGACAACAAGTATCTAACCAAGTTGGCACCCAACAAATGGCTGGTAGATGGCCGTTTTTCAGTGGACGATGCGCGCGAGTTGGGCTGGCCTATTGAAGACGACCCCGATTATGAAACCATTGCGGGGTTTGTGCTTAATTTGGCGGACGGCTTGCCTGCGCCTGGCGATGTGTTTATTCATGAAGGCTATGAATTTCGCGTACAATCGATGCGCCGTACGCGCGTTTCCACCGTGCGTGTGCGTGCGCTCCCAGCGCCGCCTGTGGCAGACGACGCAAAGCAAGAGTAATGCCAGGGAAACGTGCGTGTGTTGCATGCACACCGCGCCGCACGTTCCCGCACATTGGTGCACATATAACGGTAAAATGTAGCAGCTCGTCGTTATTAGTGCGATTGTGTTGTACCATATAGGTACGGTTTGGTGTTTATCGAAAGGAAGCGTATGGACGCTCAAGCAATTCAGCCAATTTCTATTACTAAGGTTGAAATTGATTCGCAATACTTTACAGCTCATATTCGCATTGGTGAAGAAACACCGCTATTTACCTGCGACGACCTTGAGGCAACCACGCGCATTTACGACATTATGCCGCACATTATTGAGCACGCGTGTGTAGGTGATGCGTCTGATACGTTTAAGGACGTTATGGGCAATACCGAGCTTGCGCACCTGCTTGAGCATGTGTGTGTTGAACTGCTGAGCCAAACCGACATTGCTGGTGATGTTCCTGCTGGTAAAACCTTTATTTCGCCCAATGTAAACCGCGGTTACGTGTTGCAATTTACCTGTAGCGACGATGCGCTGGTGGCAGCTGCATTTGCAAGCGCCGTGTGGATTATGAACTGGGCATTTTCGGGCGCGGCAGGAAGCACGCCTAATTGTGAAGCAATTGTTCAGGCAATTGTTGCAATGGTGGGTGAGTTGAACAGTTCAAATACGATTGAGCTTACCGATGACGAACTCGAAGCATACGTGCAGGAGCACGCCATGTGGAGCGCCGATGCGCTGGAGCTTTTGCATAAGAGCTTATGCGCGGCTGATGCGTCTGCCGATGGTGCGGCTGAGGTTGATGCGCTTGATGCGGCTGATGCGCCGGTCGATGGTGCAGCTGAGGTTGACGCGGTTAATTCTCCCATTAAAGAGGACGCAGATGCGCCTGCTGCTGCGTGCACATCGGATAATGCCGAGGTAGAAGAGGGTGTTACTGCAGTAGAAAGCAACCCTACACCTGCCGTTGATAGTCAACACGAAACTAACAACGAAACCATTAGCGAAACCAACTACAAGAATGTTCACGAGAATGGTAACGAGGATCAGCAAGATGCCGACGATGTGCATTCACAAAAAGCGCCTTTTGCAACACAGCCGTTGCGCGCCGACGCCATTTCGCTAAGCGATGTTAGCCAGGAGCTGCACATTCCTCGTTCAAAACGCGTGCGCTAACCGTTTGGCGGCACTTTTAGCACCGTGCGTCGTGCTCAGCAAATGCACATGGGCGCACACGACCGCGCACCCAGGCGTGTTTGTACGTTTTTGCATGTAGTTGTACATTCGTACACGTATGCACAATAACGCACGTATTTTTTACATGAACATATTTGCACGTATATGTAGGCATATCTATACGTATGCGTACGTATGTTTCCACGTTTTGCAGCGTGCCAGAGCTAGCCGCACGGGCCGCCGCAGCGCCCTTGGCGCGCGTGCCATGTGCACAACCTGCTACATATATTTGTTCTCCACACACGTCATTTAGAAATGAGGTATCCGTGAGCACAGCTTCCCTTCATGCCGATAAGCACGCTAATAAGCGCGCCGATAAGCGCCTGAGCACCGCAGATGTTATTAGTACACTTGCGCGCAGCATTCGAGCGTATCGCGCAGCGTCTATTGCAACGCCTGTATGCGTGCTTCTTGAAGTTGCGTGTGAGTGCTTTATTCCGTTTTTTACTGCGCAGCTTATCGCGGATATCCAGCGGGGTGCAGCGCTTATGCACGTTGTGCAATCGGGCTTGCGGCTGTGTGGCGTGTCGCTTGTGGCGCTGCTTGTGGGCTGTATGGCGGGCTATTTTTGCTCATAGGCGTCGGCGGGCTTGGCAAAAAACCTGCGTCATGATATTTTTAACGCGGTTCAGCATTTTTCGTTTGCGCAGATAGGAGCCTATTCGCAATCGGGGCTCGTTACGCGCCTTACCACCGACGTTACCAACGTACAAATTTCGTACATGCTGCTTATTCGTCTTGCCGTGCGCGCTCCCATCCTGTTCTTCTTCGCGCTGGTTAGCGCCACTATAATGGCGGGTGCGTTTTCGGTTGTTTATATTTTTGCCGCCACGTTTTTGGCGTGCGCACTCATGGGTATTATTCGCGTTGCTGGTCGTATTTTTAGACGTGTATTTCCTCAATATGACGAGCTTACGCAATCGGTTGAGGAAACCGTAAGCGGCATTCGTGTGGTAAAAAGTTACACGCGCGAGCCTTACGAGTACCAGCGTTTTAGCCAAAAAGCACAGGCATTATATAGCGAATTTATTGGTGCACAGCGCATTGTGGCGCTCAATAATCCCGCCATGAACTTTGCAATTTACGGCATGTTTGCGGCTATGGTGTATTTTGGCAGCTATGTAATTATTACCTCGCAATCAACCCTGCTTAATGTGGGTCAACTTTCAGCGCTTATTACCTATGGTTTTCAAATTTTAATGAGTTTAATGATGTTGTCGTTTGTGTTTGTGCAAACGTCGCTGTCTGAGGAAAGCGCGCAGCGTATTTGCGAAGTGCTGCGCGAAGAGAGCGAGATAACCAACCCTGCGCATCCGCTGTATACCGTGCCGTCTGGCAGCATCGATTTTGAGAACGTGTCGTTTAAATATACAAAAGATGCACGTCATCGTGCGTTAAAAAACGTAACCTTGCATATTGCTGCGGGCGAAACGATTGGTGTGTTGGGTATGACGGGATCTGCAAAGTCAACGTTGGTTGAGCTTATCGCTCGCCTGTACGACGTAACCGAAGGCTGTATTCGTGTAGGCGGAAACGACGTGCGCGCCTACGACATTGCAACATTGCGCCAGGCAATTGGCTTTGTGCTGCAGAAAAACATGCTGGTAAGTGGCACTATTGCCGAAAATTTGCGCTGGGGCAACCGAGGCGCCACGCGTGAGGATATGCGCGCGGCATGTGCTATGGCTGCTGCCGACGAGTTTATACATCGGCTTAACGACGGCTATGACACCCATGTTGAACAGGGAGGATCCAATTTTTCAGGCGGGCAAAAACAGCGCTTGTGTATTGCGCGTGCTCTGCTTAAACAACCCAAGATTTTAATTTTGGACGATTCAACCAGTGCTGTTGATACAAAAACCGATGCACACATTCGCACGGCGTTGGCAGCGGCATATCCAACCACCACCAAAATTATTATTTCGCAGCGTGTTTCATCCATTCAAGATGCAAACAGGATAGTGGTTATGGACAGAGGGTGTATTTCTGCTGTTGGAACCCATGAAGAGCTGCTACGAACGAGCGCAATTTACAAGGAAACGTATTGTTCGCAAACACGTGTTGAAGATGGAGGTGAGGCGTAATGAAACATACGGTAAACCAGGCACATGCATGTGCAAGCGAAACGGCAACGCTGTGCGCACACGAGCGCACAAACGCCCACGTCGATGTGCACGAAGATACTCCTGAAACCACTCAGCCCAAAACCCCTGAAACCACCAACGCCAACACCTGCGCATATGCCCCCGCAACCAAGGACACTCCACAGCGCCGAAGTCGCCACATATCGCGCGGCACTATGATGCGTCTTGCACGTATGTGTTTTGAGTTTTACCCCGTGATGCTTGTTGGTATTGTTGTAATTATTGTTGGTAATGCGCTGCTCACCACTGTACCCAACCTCTTTATGCAGCAGGCGTTTGTATGCCTTGAGCAGCACTGGAACGATGGTGCCTGGATGGCTGCTGCACCTGTTATTCGAGATATTACCATGTGGCTTATCATTGTGTATATTGTTACGCTTATAACCAATATTGCGAGTACGCAAATGTGTGTGTATTTTACTGAGGGCACCATTACCAAGCTGCGCAAAAGAATGTTCAAACACATGGAGAGCCTGCCCATTTCATATTTTGATACGCATAAACACGGCGATATTATGTCGATGTATACAAACGATGTTGACGCCATTAGACAGATGCTGCTTCAGAGCCTGCCCAACCTGTTGGCTACGCTTGTGTGCATGGTTTCGCTTATTTGCATCATGATGTATTACAGCATTCCGATGATGAGCGTGGTGTGCGTGGGCGTGGTGCTTAATGTTGCTGCAACGAAGTACATTGGTTCAAAAAGCGCGCGTTACTTTTTAGCACAGCAACGCTATGTGGGCGCGTGCGAAGGATTTGCGCAAGAGGCAATGAGCACGCTGCGGGTGGTAAAAACATTTACGCACGAAGATCAAACGCTTGCAGCCTTTGACGCGGTAAATAACGAGCTCTACGAGGCATCACGCAAAGCACATTTGTGTGCATGTTTGCTTCCGCCTGTTATTTTTAACATTGGTAATATAACCTACGTGTTGGTTGCGCTGGCAGGAGGCATTGCGCTGCTGGTGCATATGCCAAACCTCAGCCTATCGGGAAGTGCGCTTACGCTTGCCGTGGTAATTCCATTTTTAAATATGACGCGGCAGTTTGTTGGACAAATTGGTCAAATTTCAAACCAAATTAATGCAACGGTTATGGGCTTTGCGGGCATGGCACGCATATTTGCGCTGTTCGACACCCCATGTGAGCGCGATGAGGGCAACGTGTGTTTGGTAAATACGTGCGAGCACTGTGGTCAAATTGTCGAAACAAACCAACACACAGGCGTGTGGGCATGGAAACAGCCCGCCGCTGAGGGTACCTCGCAGCTCACCGCGCTTCGCGGGGAAGTTATCTTAGACCACGTGAACTTTTCGTACGACGGTGAACATACCGTGCTGCATGACATTTCGATTACGGCGCAGGCGGGCAAAAAAATTGCATTTGTTGGTGCTACCGGTGCCGGTAAAACCACCATTACCAATCTTCTCAACCGTTTTTATGATATATCTGCAGGTACCATTAGGTATGATGGCATCAACCTTACTAGCATACAAAAGGCGGCGCTGCGTCGCTCGCTGGGCATTGTGCTGCAGGATGTACATTTGTTTACGGGTAGTGTGATGGATAATATTCGCTATGGCAATCTTGATGCCACCGATGATGAATGCATACAGGCAGCAAAGCTCACAGGCGCCGACAGTTTTATTGTGCGCCTGCCCGAAGGGTATAATACGCAGCTTACTGCAGGTGCCGCGCAGCTGAGCCAAGGTCAGCGGCAGCTTATAAGCATCGCGCGTGCAGCTGTTGCCGACCCGCCCGTTATGATTTTGGACGAAGCAACAAGCTCGATAGATACGCACACCGAGGAGATTGTGCAATACGGTATGGATGCACTTATGCGAGGTAGAACCACTTTTGTTATTGCTCACAGGCTGTCGACGGTGCGCAATGCCGACGAAATTATCGTGCTCGACCACGGCAGGATTATTGAGCGCGGCTCGCACGCTGAGCTTTTAAGACAGAAGGGCGTGTATTACCAGCTGTATACCGGCGCTTTTGAGCTTGAATAAGGCCTGTGGGTGTCGGCTTGCATACGTTACGCACGCTCGCACTGCCCGCGCGTGGCTGTATGCCGTGTACTTTTAGCAGTCAGCATGCGTGGCTATTTAATCTTGCGCCACAGTGCGGTAAACTTAGTATAATTATGCGCAAACTAACGCTCGTTATGAGCATCACTAAGGAGGAACCATGAGTACAAAGGGAACACTCGGATTTATAGCGGGTAGCATTGTGGGCATTGCCGCTGGCGTTGCAGTTGGCGTGTTGCTGGCGCCTCGTTCGGGCGAAGAAAGCCGTGCTATGGCAGCCGACGCTATCAACGACGCGTGGGATAATGCGCGCGACAGCTACGAGCGCAATTCAAGTCGTGTTTCATGCAAAATTAATGCTATGCGTCCTGCTATTGATGCTACAACCGATGAGCTGCGTGCAAAGGTAGATAGGGCACGCGAGCGCATGGATATGCTCCGCAGTTCGCTTTCCGAAGCCGTAAGCAGCGCTGTTGCTCAGGATGCAAGCGATGCAGACGCCGCACATGGCGAAGGCGCTCATATCGAAGTAGTAGAGCCCACCAACGTTTCTGCATAACACCAGTTGGACGTTGTATTGTGCCTACTATTACCATTTCAAAACTGATGGGCGCGCGTGTGTTTTGCCTGCAAAAGCACGATAAACGCACAGCGCGCTCTCCTTTTTCACAACAAACAAATAACGCTCCCGCACGAGCACACGATGTAGCTGCGGTGTCTAAAGAACACCCCAAGGAGCTTGGGCGCGTGCATTATGCGGTATTTAGTGCCGACGCACGCACGCTGCTCGGCTTTTTTGTTAAGCGCAAAGACGTGCTTGGCATGGTAAAGCTGCGCGACGCATTTGTTGCGCTTGATGGTATTGTTGCGCGCGGCAATGAACTATACGTTAAACACGACGCAATGTATCACGATGCAGCCGCGCAAAAGCGTCTTACGTCGTCGTGGGATACGTGCCTTATGTTGCAGGGTATGGATGTTATTACCACTAATGGCGAGGAGCTTGGGCACATTATTGATGTTGCCGTGGACATGCCGCACGGTGCGGTTGTTGAGCTTCACATAAACGACGGTAGTGTTGCAACTGCTATGGTAGGGCACATAAGCGCGCCTCAGTGCAGCTTTGTTGCGTATGATAATGGTCACGTAGTTCTTAACGATGCGCAGGTTGGTCGCAATTTAAGTGGCGGGCTTGCAGGTAAGGCGGGCGTTGGCTATGCAAAAGCTAAGGTTGAGGGCAAAAAACTCGCCCAAGTTGTGGCACAAAAAATAGACGACGTTGCGCCTGCCGACGTGCGTGCCGAAAAGGTGCGCGATGCTGGCCATGCAGTTGGAAAACAGCTTGGCAAATCAAAGCGCATGTTTGGTAGTTTTATTGACGAATTTAATAAGGCGTCTAAGTAAGCTGCTTGCGCGTGCGAACTGCCTGGCCATACCCCATGCCTAATGCACCATGGTGCTAATACCCCATAACCTCCATGGCAAACATAATAATCGTAAGAATGGTTACGCTTACAATAGTAAACCAGGTAAGCAGCGTCCAGGCGTGCGTGTTGGCATATTTGCCCATAATAAAGCTGTCTTGCGCAATGTGCACCATGCATAGCAGCAACACAGGAAGCAAAATACCATTAATGACCTGCGCCACCATCATAATGCCAAATAAATCGATATTTGGAATAAGCACAACCACTACAGAAATAATCAAAATGGCAGTAATAATGCCGCGATATGCAGGGGCTTCTTGCCATGAGCAGTCGCTGCCGCGCTCCCAACCAAATGCTTCGCAAATACCGCTTGCCGTAATGCCAGGTAGCACGCATGCGGCCAAAAACGACGCGCCAATAAGACCTGTACCAAACAGTATGGTTGCATACTCACCTGCAAGTGGAGCTAACGCAATGGCGGCATCCTCGGCGGTGGTTACCACAATGCCCGCGCGGTAAAGTACAGCTCCCGTTACTAAAATAATAAACCAGCTAATGGCCGATGCCACTACAGCTCCGGTAATGGTGTCTATACGCTGGTAGGGGATGTCTTCCTCGCGCGCATTTTTGTCAACAACATTTGATTGAGCAAGAAAAATCATCCAGGGTGCAATGGTGGTACCCACGTTAGCTACCAGCAGTGATAGGTATTGCGGGTGGAGGGTAATTTGCGGAATGATGGTGTCGTGCAGCGCCTGCGACCAATCGGGCGCAACCATAAAACCGGCGATAACGTAGGTTGCAAACACACAGCTAATTGCGAGCAATATTTTTTCGATAGAACGATAACTACCAGTCATGGTAAGCACCCAAATAAAGAGAGCGCTAAGCGGCACCGAAACGCCAATGGGTATGCCAAACAGCGCCATGCCCGAGGCAATGCCAGCAAATTCGGACAGCGTAACAGTTGTGTTTGAGATAAGAAGCGCAATCATAGCGATGGCGCTTTTGCGGATACCAAACTGTTCGCGGATAAGCGACGCAAAGCCTTTACCGGTAACGCACCCCATGCGAGCTGCGGTTTCTTGCACCACAATGAGCAAAAAACACATGATAGGAACCGTCCACAGCTGACCAAAGCCAAACAATGCACCGGCGTTTGAATAGGTTGCAACACCGCCGGCATCAGCGCCTGCCAATGCAGCCACCATGCCCGGGCCCATTGCTAACAGCACTCGACGCGCGTTAAGTCGATGGCGCTGTTTGCGCGGTTTTTGGGCCGGTTGTGCTGGTTGCACCTGCGAGCCGTTTGGTTGCGACTGTTGTGGCTGCAGGCTGCCTGGTCGCGCCTGCGTTTGAGCTGCTTGAGGCTGGTGTTGCTGCCGAGATCGTTGGGGCTTCTCTGTCATATTAACCCCACACAATCGTTGGAATAATGGCGAGCACGCACACAATGTACACGCAGCAGCTTATTGCCATCGAAATGCTTGAGAGGGCAAAACCCGAGGTATCGAGGTTACGCGCGTCGCGCATGCGCAACACTTTAAGATAAATTGGCGCGGTGATAAACGACAACGCAACGCTCACCATACACGAGATAAAGCAGACAACAAGCGAGCTTGCAGTATTGAGCATGCCAAGTTCCTGAGTAAAGGCTTGGAATACCAGCATAAACAACATAAAGAGCACCACAAATACCAGTGCAATGCCAATGCATTTTACAAAAAACCCCAGGTCGGATGGGGTAGAGGGGTCGTCGGGGTCGTTTTCGAGATAAAAATTGGTAACGTGGGAAATTGACGTGTCGGCAAGTATGAGGCACACGGGCGCCATAAGCGTGGAACATAAAAGCGTGAGGTCAAAGGATGTTTTCATATAGAGCGCGGGCGCAATAAACGACAGGTTACCCAGGGCGCACGCAAGCAGCGCGCAGGCGCAAACGAGCCACGCGCACATCCAATTGGTGTGACGCCACAGCCACACAAGGGCACTGCGCGAGCGGGCGCCTTCGCCGTCTGCAGAGCTTGCACCTGCAATTTGCAGGTCTTCCTCATGTTCTTCTTCCATAACATCAAGCGCGTCGTCTACGGTAACAATACCAAGCAGGCGTTTGTTGTCGTCGCACACGGGCATGGCCAGCAGGTTATATTTGGCAATGTTCTCGGCCACTTCTTCTTGGTCGTCGTCGGGGCTTACGCAAATAACATCGCTTGTAGCAATGTCTTTAAGCACGGTAGTGCTTTCGTGCACAATAAGTTGGTTGAGCGTAACCACGCCTACCAGGCGTTTCTCGTCGTCTTCAAGGTATATATAGTGAACTGTTTCGAAGTCGTCGTCCAGCGACTTAAGCACATCTGCTGCATCGGCAACCGTTTTTGTTTCGTTAAGGCGCACAACTTCCGACGTCATAATACGACCGGCGGTGTCCTCGCGATAGCCCAAAAGTTGGCGAATAGCTTTGCGCTCTTTTACGCCCATAAGCCTCAGCAGCTTTTCTGCCTTGTCGTAATCGAGCTCACTTACCAGCTCAGCGGCATCGTCGGGGTCCATTTCGCTTAACATGCGCGACGCATCTTTTTCGGGCAGCTCGTCCATAATTTCGGCGGCCATGGTATCGTCGTCAAACTCCGCCATAGCGTCGGCTGCACGCTCGTCGTCTAGCTGCGCAAACACCTGCCCGCGCAGGCGCGGGTCGAGGCGCTCCAAAATGTCGGCAATGTCCGCAGGATGCAGTCCATCAAGCGTTTTGTGTGAAACACTCAGCTTTACCTCCGACAAGTTGCGGTCGAGCAAATCCATGTAGTTCCACGCGATAATTTTTTCGGGAAGCGGCTTTCCCATTGCTTTTGCAATGGCAAGTGCAAGGGTTTCAAGCGCGGGTGAAAGTGAACGCAAAATACCGCGTATGCCCACCTCAGCGCCCAAAAGACGCAGCTGCGCCCAGCTTGTATCCGAGAGTTTAAGGTCGTTTACGCGCACAATGCACATGCCGCGCGTGTCTACAATTTGCTTATTAAGCAGGTCGCGTGCAATAAGAACCTCGTCGGGCTGCAGGTAAGAAAAACGAATGTCGGTTGAAATAACCTTAAGGTGAATTTCCGATTCGGAGTAGTTTTCTACATATTTGCGCCACGAAATCATAAATGGCGTTTTACCAGGGCCTTCAACAGCAAGCGCGGTAATGCGCGGGAACACTTCGCCCGTAGCTATACCCAGGTCGTTAACACGGCCTATCTTGGTTCCGTTGGCGTCGAAAACAGGATTGCCAAGAAGTTGAGAGAGGTAAATCATGCAGCACTCCTTATGCAACGGCGTCGCGTATTGTATGCACGCTAGATGTACAGATAACCTATCTGCAATGTAATAGTCTACAGATATAAGGCGCCTATTAAGCTTGCATGGGGTGTGCAAACTAAACAGATTGATTTAATTCTACACGTGTTTGGACGTATGATGCAAAGTGGGTGCTAGAGTTCGATAATTTCTGCAGACTCTACAACACCATCGCTGGTATATATGCGCCCCATGGTGGCACCACGGGCGCTACGTGGGTAGGTAGTGCTGCCCGGATTCATAACCAGGGTATTTGTTTTGCTATCGCGTTCAATAAATGGCACATGTGTGTGACCACAAATGGCAACATCGCATACCAACAGATCAAGACGCTCACGATAGTGACACACCTGCCAGCGCAGGCCGCTTAAAAAGAATTTGGTGAGTGATGTTACCGAGGGGCCATAATCAAAACAAAAGTCGTTGTTGCCTTTTGCCATATAAAACGGAGCCATAGTTGACAGTACCCGAAAATCGGTAAGCGAACACATATCGCCCGCGTGCACAATGGCATCCGCGCCTTTAAGCTGCGCCATAAGCTCGTCACTTAAGGTGCCGTGGGTATCAGAAATGATGTCGATGCGCATAGACACTCCTTAGAACACGGTGCTCGTACTTTGTCCTTACTTTGTTTTTATATGCAAGATAAATTATAGCTAAGGGAAGCGCACGTGGCTCTTTTTTGTCTCGCGATTTTACGCCCTTATATGGACGTGACTCATGTTGGGGCTAAGCGCTGTTTGAAAACTCGAAATAAAAAGGTGGAAATCCACCCTAATTTTTCGTGGTGGCGATTATGTGATAAGTAAAAGAGATTAGGGGTTACGGACAAAAAGTTGGGTAGCTTGTCGCACAAGTGATTGCGGGTTGGTGTGCGCACATGCATTGCTGAACGTGCTGCTGCGTGTGCCATGCTGGGTGTACCGCACCCGCGTGCATCCCCGCGTACCAGGGATTACATGCCACGCGCTAAATACCAAGCGCGCGTTTAAGCGTAACCACGCGTCTGCGCGAAACGGGAATCTTTTTGTCTTCTTCACCCTTAATACCAAGCTGGAGCACGCCGCTTGCAATAACCTCAACATCCTCAATTTGGTTGAGGTTTACGATGTAGCCGCGGTGCACGCGGAAAAATCCGTGCCCGGCAAGACGTGCTTCAAATTTTGCAAGCGAAACGGTTGATAAAAAGCGCTCGTCAAAGGTATATACGCAGGTGTAATCGTCGCGGGCTTCAATGTAGCGTATGGTTGAAATGGGGATAAGTACTTTGCGGCCACCCTTTTCAACGGGAAGACGGTCGGGGAGGGTGTTGGGCGGTGCTAAGGGTGAGAGGTGTTTTTCAACCTTGTCGAGGGCGCGTTGCAGCCTGTCCATGTCGATGGGCTTCATAAGATAGTCAACAGCATCTACATCAAAGGCTTCAAGTGCATATTCGCTGTACGCGGTTACAAATACAAGTGCAGGAGGGTTGTTAAGCTTGTGAAACGCTGCTGCAAGCTGCATACCAGACGTTTTTGGCATCGAAATATCAAGAAAAATAACGTTGAGCGCATCGGTTGCAGAATCTTTGCTGTGAATAAGCGCATCAACCGCTTCGCGTGCACTGCTTGCCTCTTCGATAAGAGTTACTCGCTGGGTTTGCTCAAGCAAATAGCGTAACTCTGAGCGCGCGGGTGCCTCATCATCTACGATAAGTGCGTTGAGTGTAAGCATGTATGTCCTCCCTTTAACGCTGATAGGCGCATGCTTTTGTGCTATACGTACACGCGAGGCGTATGGTCACGTGGCTTGTACATGCATGTGTTATGTGTGGTTGCCATGTGCGCACGCGCATCAACAATGCCCTATTATAACGCACTTATGGGCAAAACGGTTGTCAATGGTAACAAGTTGGTAGCTGGATGCCTGCAATCGTGTTGTGCGCTAATGTTTGCTCTCTTCGCTTGCGTGCCCTACGTGGAACTGAGCGTTGCCTGCCGCGGCATCACATAGTCGCAGCGTAACGCTGGTGCCTTCGTTCACTTTGCTAACAATTTCAACGCCTGAGCCGGGCGCATAAAAACGCTCAATCCTATCGGCAACATTGCGCAGGGCAATACCTGTGCCTTGGTTGCGTGCAGCTGTTTTGCGCGGCGCACCCGTTGGCATAAACGATGTTTTTGCAGCTTTAAGGAGTTGTTGCGCCGCAACATCGCTCATTCCCAAACCGTCGTCGGTTACCGAAAGCAAGACGTCGTTATCGTCTACTGCGGCCTGAATATCAATGTGCAGCGGCATATCGTCGCGCATGGCATGGCGAACGGCGTTTTCAACAATGGGCTGCAAAATAAAGCCTGGTACCAGCATCGATTTGCAGCGTTCGTCGATGTGCTCCATTTTAATAATGCGATCTTCACCAAAGCGTGCTTTTTCAATTTGCAAATAGCGGCTTGTTTGTGTGAGCTCCTCAGAAAGCTCCACCAGTGTTTGGGAGCTTTCAAGCGTATGGCGGTAAAACGACGAAAAATCGCGCAACAGTTCACGAGCTTTTTCGGGATTGGTGCGCGTAAACGATGCAATTGTGTTGAGTGTGTTAAACAAAAAATGAGGATTTATCTGCGCTTGAAGCGCTTTAAGCTCGGCTCTGGCGGTAAGCTCCTCCTGCCTATCAAGCTCATACACCGAAAGTTGTGTGCTCAACAGTTCGGCTAAGCCGCGCACAATAGTAAGTTGCGTGTGATTAATGTCGCGGCCATGCGCGTAGTAAAGTTTAAGCGTACCAACGGGACGCTCGGCAACAATGAGGGGAGCAACAATGCCTGCTTGAAAGCCTTTATATGGTAATTTGCGCATATCATGCACACGTACGGAAGGGTGTGTGCCCGCGCTACTTGTGTTGCTCGCGGTATCAGTCGCATGAGGAGTATTGGTGTGTAGGGGAGCAATGTGCTGTGCAATGTCGCGCGTCCACTCTTCTTGATTGGCAATAGTAAACGTTTGCACTCGTTTGCTTTCGAGCACGTGCGCAACAGCGTCGCTAATAGGTAGTCCTACCTGCGATATTGGCGTTTCGCTTCCTACATAGGCAAGCGTCGTTTCGGTGTTAGTCATGGCAATTGCACGTGCGCCGGTTTCCGAAAGCAGCAGTTGACACACGGCGTTGCAGCTTTCCTCCGAAAGTCCGTCGGCCATATGCGAAAGGGCAGCCGATGCAATACGCAAGGTGCGTTCGGTAGCTTCTGAGCGGTAGTCGTGAGGCGTAAACATACGTGCGCCGCTCCACACAATAATAAGCGCAAGGCCGCAACCAGCAATAATGGCACTTATTACATGGCTATAAATAATTGCGAGTGAGAGCATGCACAAAAACAAAACGCTGCACGCAAGTAGCACAATAAATCGGATGGTGATATATGTTTCAGTGCGACGAGTTGACATGCGCGGCCCTTTCAAATACCTACGTCAATGCTTGTAGTGTACACGAAAGGGCGCGTATGTGCATAGATTATGTCGCGTTTTTTATGTGCGCTATGGTGTGCATAACGCTGTAATTAGTTATTTTCCTGCTTAATAAAACGGTCAAAATGGCAGGCAGCTAGCACGCGATATACCTGATAACCAATGGCGTAGATAACAACACCTTCGCCAATACCGATAGTAACAACACCAAATATATACATAAACACATAGGAGTTATCGAGTGCAATGGTGGTAAATGGAATAGTGTAAAAGCCAAGACCGCTGAGCAACAGGGGCAAATATGCAGGAACGATAAGGGCGTTTGCAACAACGGGGCCGGCAAGTGCAAGCAGCGGACGATTTCTGTAGTGCCAGGTAAACCATGCACCAAGGGCGGTGGCAAAGGAGCCAAATACAACGTCGAGCAAACCTAGTGCTCCGGCTCCGCTTACTGTGATGTTAATGATGTTGGCAAGCACGCATCCAAGCGTAAGTCCGCCAATGGCTTCGGGCATAAAAAGCGCAAGTACGCACACGGCTTCTGACACGCGGAATTGGATGGGTCCCCACGCAAGACCGCTTAATGCAAGTAGGCAAATAAGCGTAAGTGCGCAGTTGAGCGCTGCAATAAGCGCAATGCGTACCACCGTGTGCGACGTCATGTGCTGCAGCGATGCCTGCGGAGCTTGCGGTGCTTGCTGCGTTGGGTTGGAGCTGTGGGAATGTGTGGCACCTGTGCCGTTTTGGCAGCACGCAGGGGTTTTCCCAGAACCCTGCGTATGAGCAGATGCGGCGGTTGTTGAATTGTTCATCAACACAACCTCCTTTAATTGGGTTTTATTACCCGTTTATTGTAAATGGAGATATGTGATATGTGTGCGCGCGCGCCGTGTACGTAAAAACTACGTAATTTTGCGCGCGTGGGGATGAGTATGCAAAAACCTGCAGATACGGCGCCCGTACGACGCCCGCGCGATGGAGTTGCACCGCGTGTGCACATAAGCTGCGGCCGCGTGTGCACGTGCTGCTGCGTATGCATGTGGTTGCACATACAGCGCATAACCGTGGCAAATATTGCATAAAATGGGGAGGTGCATACTATATAGTTTATGCCTCGCATGAGCCATGTAATGTTTACTTAGTGCAGATAGTAGTAGCTCTACTTGCGCGAACATTCAACGGCGTTATCATGTACTATCACGTTATAGGCGGTAGTATATACTGTAAATATGTCGCTGTTTTATGCAAATGAAAGTGAGTAGCATGGAAGCCATTCAAGATCGTCTTGATAAACACGAGGTTGAGATTGGTAATCGCGCCGCAGAAAAGCGCGACCACCCAGGAAAGCGTAAGTTTTTCATTATTCTCAACATTGGGCTCTTTATAAACGCGCTTGGCATCATGTGCTTTAAAGCGCCCAATCATTTTGCAATGGGCGGCACGTCGGGCATGTCAATTATTTTGGCAAATTTGTTCCCGCAGCTTCATTTAAGTGCCTTTATTTGGTTTTTTAACATTCTCCTTGTTGTTTTAGGCCTTATTTTTCTCGATAAAAAAACGGTGGGTTGGTCGGTGTATTCGTCCATCGCGCTTTCGGTGTATGTAACGCTGCTTGAGTATGCGTTTCCAATGACGCAGCCACTTACCAACGATACCCTGCTTGAGCTGGCGTTTGCTGTGCTTTTACCTGCAACAGGAAGCGCCATTGCGTTTAACATTGGCGCATCTACTGGCGGCACCGATATTTTGGCTATGATTCTCAAAAAGTATACCGCGGTCGAAATTGGTAAAGCATTAATGCTGGTAGACGCTATTATCGTTGCTGTTTCGGCGTGGCTTTTTGGTCCGCGCATTGGTCTTTATTGTATCTTGGGTCACATTTGCAAGGCGTTTGTGGTAGATACGGTTATCGAATCGGTAAGCGTGCGTAAAGTGTGCACGATTATTAGTAAACGTCCTGATGACGTGCTTGAATTTTTGGTAAAGGAGCTGCACCGTACTGCCACCGTGCGCAACGAGTTTGGCGGTTTTTCGGGTGAGCCTGAAGTTGAACTGGTGAGCGTGCTTACGCGCCGTGAAGCTGCCCGTCTAATGCTCTACCTGCGTCGCAACGATCCCGAAGCATTTACTACCATTGTAAATAGCACCGAAATCGTTGGTCGTGGCTTTAAGGGCTTTTAGTTACGAGCTTTTACATCTGGTGTCCGTGCAGCCTTTTTTGCGTGCTTTGCTGGCGTATGCGCCGCGCCAAGCTCTTTTTCGAGCATAAAGAGGGGTGCAATTATTTTGGTGTACACCGCCAGCC
This sequence comes from Atopobium massiliense, assembly GCA_900343135.1. Taxonomy (GTDB): domain Bacteria; phylum Actinomycetota; class Coriobacteriia; order Coriobacteriales; family Atopobiaceae; genus Fannyhessea; species Fannyhessea massiliensis. The sequence goes on from OPYK01000010.1 coordinate 22,119, forward strand.
AGGCAAGCGATACACAAAAGCCGGCAATAACGTCGGAAGCATAGTGAACGCCCAGGTAAATGCGGCTCAGACCAACGGCGCCGATGCAGAGCGAAAACCCAATGGTGCACAAATACTTTACAAAGGCATCTTTTTCGTAGCGCCACACCATCCACACCAACAAGCCATAAAATGCCATCGCTATCATTGAATGCCCTGATGGAAAGCTATATCCTGTTTCGCTAATGAGGCGAAAGCCTTCGGGGCGCGGTCTGTGCACGAGCTCTTTGAGCAGCAGATTAAGCACACACACAAGTGCAAGATTTACCGCCGCGCAGGCACCGGGTCGTTTGCCGGGCGCAAAGGCTTCAACGGCAAGAAGCATAATCACGAGCACAACAGGAAGGGCAAGCTCGGATATTGATTGCATGATAGGCGTAAGCCATGCCTGCCGCATGTGCACAACTACCAGCACATACGCCGAGTTATCGAGCGCGAGTACCTCGCCTGCGTGCACGTGTTTAAGAAGCGAGAGAAATAAAATTGTCGCCGCAAATCCAAGAATAATGAGGACGTTGTTACACGCATGCACGTAGAGCATGTGAAGGGCGCGCCGTATGCTATGAGCAAGCGAGAATTTCATATGGTGTCTTTCGTGTGGAGCTGCTGCCAATGAGGATGCAACAGGCTGCATCTGCTAAAACTGCTCACGCATGGTACAACTGGTATACCAGCTCAGGTGCTACAGATGCCTGCAGCGACTGGCAATTAGTGCGTGTGCCTGCGGTTTTGTGCAGGCTTGTGCGCGAGCATGTGTGTGATCAGTATACTACAGCGTCTGCATATAAAACACGCGTGTAACCTAAAGAAATCGTTAGGATTCTTGCGGTTACACGCATGAGGGACGCATGAGAGCATGTGCTTAGGCTGCCTAGGCTGAGCATTCAATGGCAAAATCATGGCGCGATGCGCCTGCGGCCTCGTATGAACCAACCTATGGCTGAGTTGTGACCTACTTGCAGCTTAGAGATGTGCGTTAATCTCGGCAACAAGCTCGTCTTTTGGCATATTGCCTACGAGAGAATGCACTACTTCGCCATTCTTAAACAGCATAACCGTAGGAATAGAAACAATTTGAAAACGCTGTGCGAGCTCGGGCTCTTCGTCTACATTGCATTTGTATACTGCAAGGCTATTGCTCATTTCGTCGCTAATTTCTTCGATAACCGGGCCGAGCGCACGGCAGGGACCGCACCAGGTTGCCCAAAAATCAACAAGAACGGGCAGGTCGGAGCTGGTAATAATGGAATCAAAATCGGAAGACGTAATTGCCTGTGCCATAAAAACTCCTTGTTACATGTACTTACGTACGGTTTACTTGCGTTGTACTTGGCTTATACCCCATTTCCTCGTGGTATTTCAGCGACGTGTGCCAAAATAATGGAAATATGTGCATACCATGCGCCCGCATGCCCATGAGGAAGCCGAAACGCTCTTGCTAAACCCTTTATGCTCGGAATACACGTGCATGTGCATGCGGTATAGGGGTAGTGTAGCGCGTTTGTAACCGTTTGCGCAATATGCGTACGCTGCACATATGTACCAGCCCGCGCGCGCAGCACCTGTGCGGCGTTTATTGCATGCTGGCGGGTGTATTGCGTGGTTGAGATTATAATGGATGCACGGAGTTGTGTTTGCAACTCAACACAACAATACCCATGGAGTTATGGGATGGCTTTTTGGGTGGCTTTAGATACCGTTTTAACGCGTAAGGAAGGTGTCGTGCATGACAACGCTTACAGATGCGCAGGTAGGTGGGGCAGTAACGCCGCTAGCCTCTGCAACACCAGCAACTTCTGCAACACCCCAAACTCCCAAAACTTCTGCACAGCGAGCGGCGGATATGCGTGCTTCAGGTGTTTCGGCAGCGTGCGTGCGCAAAACCACAGCCGAGCTTACGGCATGTATAAATGCAGGTATTGCGGTATACGAAAACGGCCTGGCGTCGTTTGTGGTGTTGCAAACCAGTGCACCTTCGGCTGAGCAAACCCACGCATTTCGCGCGGCAGCTATCGCGCTTGGTTATGCGCCCGACAACCTGTGCGTGCTTGTTGCCCCGGCCGATGTTTTGCCTGGTACTATGCGTCAAGCCATTGCAAGTATAAGCCCCATGGAGCTTGTTGCTGCCGATGCTGCAGCTGCCGAGCTGGTGCGCGCTGCATTTGAGCTTTCAAGCCCACTTTCTTACAATTGCGCACTTGAGGTGTTTGGAATACGTGTTGTTGCGTTTGAGCATTTTGGTGAAGACATGCACGATGCCGCTGCCAAAAAGCGCAATTGGCTGGCATTAAAAGGTCTTTCTTGCAGGTAGATGGCTTGCAGCGGGTTCGCGCCAGCCGTACACCGCATGTATAAAACCGCATACAATATGCAGCCGTTGTGCCTTTCTTTGCTGCGCCTAAAATTATCCGCTTGTGTAAACGTTTGTGCGCTACACTTAGAAACTAGTGAAATGAGTGCAATGAGCGTGTTTCAAAAACGTCTATTTGTGTATAACGTGTCCTACATTTCCATACGATTGTAATGAAATTGCAGCAAAGGAGTGCATATGCCATTTCCACCAGAACCAACAGTTAGACCTACCGATCCAACTCAAACAAATGCGTGGAAGAAGCTATCAGACCACTACAACACATTAAAAACCGCAGGTATATCTATGCGCGACTGGTTTGCACAAGACCCTTCGCGTGTACAGGAATTTACATTTACGGTTGGCGATCTGCATATCGATCTTTCAAAAAATATTATTACTTCAACCACCAAAAATTTGCTTTTTGAACTTGCACGTGAGCTTCATATTGACGAGCGCAAAAAGGCAATGTTTGCAGGTGAACACATTAATACCACCGAAGATCGTGCGGTATTGCACACGGCGCTTCGTCGCCCCATGGAGGACGAAGGCAAGCTTATTGTTGATGGCCAGGACTGCGTAAAAGACGTGCGCTACGAGCTTAACCGCATGTATGCATTTGCTGAGCGCGTGCGCCTTGGTCAGTGGACGGGCGTAAGCGGCAAGGCTATTACCGACATTGTGTCGATTGGTATTGGCGGCAGCGATTTGAGCCCGGTTATGGTGTACGAAGCGCTTAAGCCCTACGTACAAGAGGGCCTGCGCGTTCACTATGTATCCAATATCGACCCGTGCGATATGTACGAAAAAACGCACAGATTAAACCCCGAAACCACGCTGGTTATTGTTGTATCAAAAACGTTTACGACGCTCGAAACCATGACAAACGCTCGTGTTGCGCGCACGTGGCTGCTCGACGCCCTTCGCAAACAGGGCGCGATTACCACTAAAGACGATGAAGCGCGCGCGATTGCACACCACTTTGTTGCCGTGTCTACCAATCTTGAGCTGGTGCAGCAGTTTGGTATTTCGCCCGACTGCACGTTTGGTTTTTGGAATTGGGTAGGCGGCCGTTATTCGGTGGATTCTGCCGTTGGTTTGTCGCTTATGATTGCTTGCGGTGTTCAGGCGTTTGAGGAGTTCTTGCACGGTTTTCATGCTGTTGATGAGTACTTTTACTCAACACCACTCGAAGAAAACGCCATCATGCTCATGGGCTTGCTTAACGTGTGGTACACCAATTTCTTTGGTGCATCGTCGCATGCGGTATTGCCTTACAGCCAGTATCTCCATCGTTTTGCTGCGTATTTGCAGCAGCTCACCATGGAGTCAAACGGTAAATCTACTCGTTGGGATGGCACGCCTGTTACCTGCAACACGGGTGAGATTTTTTGGGGCGAGGCTGGTACCAATGGTCAGCACGCGTTCTATCAGCTCATTCACCAGGGCACGCATCTCATTCCTGCCGATTTTATTGCGTTTGCCAATACCGCTCATGCAACACAAGATGGCAATCAAGACATTCACGAGCTGTTTTTGGCTAACTTCCTTGCGCAGACAAAGGCGCTTGCGTTTGGTAAAACGGCTGATGAGGTTCGTGCAGAAGGCACGCCTGAGTGGATGGTTCCTGCCCGCGTGTTTAGCGGCAACAAGCCAACTACCTCTATTTTTGGCAAGGAGCTTAACGCGTTTAGCGTAGGCGAGCTTATCGCACTGTACGAACACATTGTGTTTGTAGAGGGTAGCGTATGGGGCATCGATTCGTTTGACCAATGGGGCGTTGAGCTTGGCAAACAGCTTGCAAAACAGATTGTTCCTGCGTTCCACGACAAAGATGCGCTCAGCAAACAAGACGCATCCACGCAGAGTCTCCTTGCGTTTTACCATTCGTGCAGGAGCTATGCTCATACCATGCAAAAGTAGGTTCAAGGGCACATCTGCGCGCAAAAACTGGTAAAGTTACAGTATAGTTGCAACATGCAAGTGTGTCTGATGGGCTCGGGCGGCACTATGTTTCGAACCTGGTCAGGGTCGGAAGACAGCAGCCATAAGATGCCTCTAGTGGGTGTCCGATCCCATCAGGCGCACTTGCATTTTTTGTACCGATTTTATCGGGCACGTTGCTGCGTACTCGCGTACCTGCGCACCTGCGTTGCTGCGCGTGCATGTAGTGTGTATCAGATGAATGGTGGTTCATGAATATCATATCGGCACTTATCGAACTAATCAAAAATCCGCGTCATGCTATTGCAGCTGCGCTTGCGGCCGGTCCCATTGCGGCATACGGTCTTGTATTCGTTATTATTTTTGTTGAAACAGGCGTTGTATTTTTCCCCTTTTTACCAGGCGATTCGTTGCTTTTTATTTCGGGCTACTTTGCGCATAACGGCGGCTTCGATTTAATGAGCTTGCTTGCTGTTGCGTGGGCGGCAGCCATCCTGGGCGACCAGCTCAATTTTGTTATTGGCCACTATTTTGGCAGCGCGATTATTGCTTCGGGCAAAGTAAAAGCAATGTCGCCCGAGCACATTGCACATGCTGAGGCGTTTTTGGCAAAATGGGGCAAGCTTGCTATTTTTCTGGGTAGATTTTTCCCCTTTATCCGCACGTTTGTGCCGTTCATTGCGGGCGTAGGCAAGATGCATTGGCACAATTTTGTGGTATTTAACGTGCTCGGCGGCGTTGTGTGGTCGAGCGTGTTTATCCTACTTGGCTATTTCTTTGGTGGCGTTCCATACGTTCAGAACCATTTTGAGCTGCTTGTGGTGGGGATTATTGGAATTTCGGTATTACCCATGATTGTTGGATTTATTCGCACGCAGCTTTTGGCACGCAAAAAATAGCTGGTAACATGGCTAAACCATGCGCGCATATGCCTGCGTGTGCGCACCTGCGTGTGCGCGTTGTGCCATGTGATAGAAAAGCAAGCCATTATGCGCCGGTCGTAGCACAGATGGTTGTGCACATGAGGTAGAGGGTGATGGTGTTTTGGAGTCGTTATATACAACATATCGTCCGCGTACGTTTACCGAGGTAGTGGGGCAGCAACACGTTGTTGCAACACTTACGCACGCTGTTACGCACAACAAAATTGCGCACGCATATTTGTTTTGCGGGCCGCGTGGTACGGGCAAAACAACCATGGCGCGCCTGCTTGCTAAGGCGCTTACCTGCACACATACAACCAATCATCTGCCGTGTGGTGCCTGTGATGCGTGTTTGCAAATTGCACGTGCGCAGCACCCCGATGTGCTTGAGCTCGACGCTGCTTCGCGTACCGGTGTTGACAACGTGCGCGAAGAAATTCTCAACCGCGTGAGCTATGCTCCTGTTGTTGCGCCCTATAAAATTTTTATTATCGACGAAGTTCACATGCTTACAACCGCGGCGTTTAATGCGCTGCTCAAAACCATCGAAGAGCCGCCCGCGCACGTTATTTTTATTATGTGCACTACCGAGCCGCAAAAAATTCCCGAAACAATTTTGAGCCGTGTTCAGCGTTTTGATTTCCACAGTGTTGCTGCAAACGACATGTTTGAGCACCTAAAACACGTATGCGCGAGCGAACACATACAAGCTACCGACGATGCCATATGGGCTATCGTGCATCACGCGCAAGGCGGCATGCGCGATGCGCTGTCGAGTTTGGAGCAGGTGAGTGTGTTTGGCTCGGGCTCTATAGACGCCACGCTTGTGCGCACGATGTTTGGCGAAACGCAGGACGATGCTCTTGCGCGTCTTACCTGTGCACTGTTAGATGCACGCATGGCGGATGTGTTTCGTTGTGTGTGTAATTTTGCCGATACGGGCGAAGATTTATTGCGCTGTGCCCGCGATTTAGCTGCGTTTTTGCGCGACGTATATGCCTGGTATTTGTATGCTACGGCAGCAGGCGGCGCTGGGGCGGCTGCTGCGACCGATGCGCCTCTTGCAGGCGGGCTTATTAGCTCGTCGCGTAGCGCTGATATGCTGCGCGATTGCAGCAGTCATATCACCAGCGAGGAGCAGGCGTTATCGCTGTTATCACATCTAACCGATTTAATTCTTGCGCTTAAAACTGCAGATAATAGGCGTCTTTTGTTTGAATTATTCTGCTGCAAAATGGCGCTTGAGCACAAAGCGACCCTGCCTGGTGCGCGTCCCGTTGCGAGTGCATCCGCACCTGCTGCTGCACCGCGCCCTGCGCGCGCGCCTGCTACGCGCCCCGTTGTGGCACATGCTGCTGCACCAGCACCAGCACCAGCGCCAGCGGTTTCTGCTCTGCCGTCACGACCTGCGGCGCAACCCGCACCCGCGGCTCCCGCTATGCCAACGCAACCTGCACCTGCTGCCGCACCACGTCCTGTGGCGCAATCTGCGCCTGCGGCTGCTTCGCAGCAATCGCCTCAACAGCGCTGGGAGCACATACTTGCTAGCATGCAGCAGCAAAATCCTGCAACCGGTGCACTGTTGTTGCAGTCGCAGCTTGTGTCAGATGATGCTGATACGCTTGTTGTAAAACTTCCTGTAGGCTCGGCATTTACCATTAAAATGTTGAGCGACCCAGCAACGCAAGCGCAGCTATATGCCTGGACAACACCAGTGTTTGGCAAAAAGCGTATCTCATTTGTTGAAAGCTCCGCGCCCGCGCCTGTGTCTAAAGCAGCAGCAGCGCCCCAGGTAGCGGCAGTTTCGCCTACACCTGCACCAGGTTCAAAGCCCACGCCCGCGCCACAACCTGCACCACAACCAAAGCCACAACCAACACCTCAGCCGGTGCAAACAAGCAGTATGCGTGCGTCTCAAGCGCCAACACCAGCGCAGCAGGCTACAAAGCTACAAGTTGAGGCGACGGCTCCTACTTCGGCCACACAAACACCTCAAGTGCAGGTATCTGGCGTACGTGCTCCCTCAAAAAAAGAAGAAGCCATTTTAGCGATGCTTACCGAGGTATTTGGCGACAACGTGCGTGCTACCATTACCCCTGCAGAAAACGGCAAACAACCTGCGCAAACACAACAGTAACTGGCGGCATACGCGTGCGCGGTATAGAGCGATGCTTGTAAGTCTTACATGTGCGCTTAGTTTACGTAAAAACGTTGGTGGCAAAAAAATAGAGATACAATAGCATATGTACCATGTGTTCTGTGCGTTCGTGCAGACAGATTGGTGCCAGTCTACACATAGGTTGTGTACGACTTGCGCGGCACTCGCAGCATGGCATGTGCAGCGTGGCGTACGCGCATGCGGTTTGTCCGTGTAGTACTAACGAACTAAAGGAGCTACATATGAACATGCAGCAAATGATGAAACAGGCTCAAACAATGCAAAAGCGCCTGATGGACGCCCAAAGCAAGCTTAAGGAAATACCGGTGAGTGCGTCTGCAGGTGGCGGCATGGTAAAGGTTGAGGGCACGGCAGATGGCCACATTACCTCAATTGTGCTCGACCCCGATGCACTTAATCCCGAGGATGTTGAACTTCTTCAGGATAGTATTTTGGCAGCGGTGAGCGAGTGCTTAACTCGCGCACAACAAACTGCCGACCAGCAAATGGGTGCCATTACCGGCGGCATGAATATTCCGGGTCTATTTTAGGTGCACGTATGCAACAATCGTGTGCTGCACTGCAATGTGTGCTCGATGAGTTTGGTAAACTGCCTGGTATAGGCCCCAAATCGGCGGCACGTATTGCATATTTTTTAATGGAACAACCAACGCAAGATGCAACGCGTTTAGCTCAGGCAATAATTCGTCTTAAAGATGAGGTGCATTTTTGCCCGGTGTGTTTTACCTATGCCACCGACGATTTATGCACGTACTGCAGCGATTCTTCGCGCGACACCACCACAATTTGTGTGGTTGCCGAGCCAAAAGACGTTGCCGCCATCGAAAACACCCATGCTTACCACGGGTTATATCACGTGCTTGGCGGCGTTATTTCGCCTATGGACAATATTGGACCTGAGGAGCTGCACGTAGCGGAGCTTACACGGCGTCTTGCAAATCAAACGGTACACGAGGTTATTTTAGCAACGAGTCCAAATGTTGAGGGCGAAACCACTGCTATATATCTTGCGCGGTTACTTAAACCCTTAGGGGTAACCACAACGAGGCTTGCAAGTGGGCTTCCGGTTGGTGGCGACCTTGAATATGCGGACGAAGTTACGTTAGGGAGAGCTATTGAGGCACGCCGTGAGCTATAACCAATCAACACATCGCACACAACCCAGCCATGCGCGCAGCAGCCGGCCGGCACAAAGCCCGGTTTCGTCTGGTTTTGCGCCAGGCGCGCAGGTGCCAGGCGCTGAGGCGCCGGCTGGGCAGCAGGCAATTTCGCAGCTCCAAGCAGGTGCTGGTGCAAAAATCGAAACGCGTCGTACGGCTCGCGTTCTTGCGCACAATTCAAACGTGCAACGCACACGCACAAAGCAGCATGCCCGCGTGCTTAACGAAGCAAAAAACATGCATGTATCGGCAGATAAGCTTTCGCGGCTTACGGGTCGTGCGCGCAGGAATCTTATGCAAATGGCAGCATATTCGCGTGAGCATACGGCCGCTGATACGCAGCCAAAGGTGCCGATGCCGCTGTATAAAAAGCTTATCGTTATTGTATGTTCACTCGTTAGTTTATGTGTTGTTGCGGCGATAATTTGGGTTGCTTCTATTGCTCTTGAGCCCGATGAACCTCAAGAACGGCTTGCTCCCGAAGCAGAAACGCAGCAGGCTCAAAGTGACGAAAACATTATTTATCGTGGGCTTACGTATTATATTGAGCAGGGCAATGACGGCGTGTATACGCTTATGTCAGCGCCAAAAAAAGGCTCGCAAGATGCCACAGCACTTTGCAAGCTTAGTGGTACACCCGTTCAGATGTTATTGTATAATGGCGCGCTTGTTATACCAGAAAATAAGAGCGATGGAACGTGGGATATTATTGCTTACACGATGGGGTTAGGCGCTGAACCAACGCAGGTTACCGACAAAGACGGCGCTGCCCTTGTAAAACAGGGGAGCATTTCTCGCGTGAAGCTTGAAGGAGCAAGCCTTCACGTTACCGACGATGCGGGTAAAGAAACCACCGTTATGCTGGGATAATGCTGTGAGCATCACAATTCATTCAAAACTTCTAAATTAACACTAGACAAACAGGCTCCATTACAGGTATTATAGCATCTGCAACTACGCACGGGGTATTAGCTCAGCTGGTTAGAGCGCCGGCCTGTCACGTCGGAGGTCGCGGGTTCGAGCCCCGCATATCCCGCCATTCGAATATGCAAGCTCCGGGTAACTCCGGAGCTTTTTTTGTATCCGTATAGGCTGTTGTGCATAGGCGATTGTACACAGACTATTGTGTACACGCTGCTGTGTTAACGCCGCTGCTACCAGTCAGTTTGCCACCTTTCGGTTATGCTGCGCGGCTGCGTAGTTATCCTGTTGTCTATCGTAAGAGGTATCTGTAACGTGCTCGATACAACGCGTCCTCAGCATGCATGCACCACCTGCAATAAGCTGGCTGTATTCGACCTTGATGGAACTATCATAGATACACAATCGGGCGCCTGTTTTGCTCGCTATTTGTTTCAGCACCGCCTGCTGTCGCTGCTGGATAGTCTTCGTCTTGTGTGGTGGGCGTTTTGCTACGTGTTTCACGTGCCTACAAATCAGGCAAAGGCGCGCAGCATTTTGTTTAATCGACTTGTTGGCATGTCTCAGCATGGTGTCGCTCAGCTTATGCACGATTTTCACGAGCAGGTGCTCGCGCATCATTATCTTCCGCAAGCGCTGAAGGAAATTTCCAAGCGACAACAAGAGGGCTGCACCATTTTGGTTGTGTCGGCTACGTTTTACAGCATTGCCAAGCAGGTGTGCGATAATTTGGGGCTCGACGGCGTTATTGCAACGCGCATGGTGTACGATGCCAATAATTGTGTAACAAACCAGGTAGATGGCGTAGTTATTGAGGGCGACGAAAAAGTGCTCGGCGTAAAGCGATGGATTGCACAGCATGTAGCGTCTGCGCATGGCGCACGTGAGCAAGGTACGGATGGTTTGCCTGCGTGTGATCCTTCCGCTTCGTGCCTGCCTGTTCCTCTTTATGCGTATGGCGACCACCACTCCGACAAGCACCTACTTCGTTTTGCTCAGCATGCATGTGCTGTTAATCCCGATAGGTCGCTTCGTGCTATTGCGCGCCATGAAGGTTGGGATATTGTTGAGTGGACAAAATAAGAGCCATACCAGCAAGCCCGCTGCCACTACAGATGCAGCCTTCGCACCTGCAACCATCCCAAACGCAATTAACCCTTCGCCCACATCGCTTTGTCGCAGCGCGATTGCAGGACGCACGAATATAGGTGTGTGTTCACGCGACCAACTTTACCAGCTTATTTACAAAATTTCTCAAGCTGCCGATACGTTGTACCGCGATTTTCCGTGGCGCAACACAACCGACCCCTATGCCATTTGGATTTCTGAGGTTATGTTGCAGCAAACGCAAACTGCGCGTGTGGCGCTGCGCTGGCAGGAATGGCTTGAGCAATTTCCTACGGTTGACGTGCTTGCACAAGCGCAAACTGCCGACGTGCTACGTGCTTGGCAGGGTATGGGCTATAACCGTCGCGCGCTGTATGTGCTGAAAACCGCACAAATCATTTCGGCGCACGGTGGCGTTTTTCCGCAAACCACAGCCGAGCTTGTGCAGCTTCCAGGTATTGGAGCTGCAACAGCAGCTGGTATCTGCGCATTTGCGTGGAATCGTCATTGCGCGTATCTCGAAACCAACGTGCGATCTGTGTTATTGCACGAGCTTTTTCCCCACGAAGACCAGGTATCCGACCGTGAGCTCATTACATTTGTTGATGCGCTTTGCCCCGACGATGCCCCGCGCACGTCACGCGCATTGCATACACCGCGCATGTGGAATTACGCACTTCTCGATTATGGCGTGTGGCTCAAGCAGCACGTAAGCAATCCTTCGCGGCGTTCGCGCAGCTATACAAAGCAGTCGAAGTTTGAGGGCAGCCATCGCCAAAAACGTGCGGCACTTGTGCGCATATTGCTTGATAGCCGTGCGGCAAACGATTCGCATGCTATGACTACGGCGCGCGCATGTGAGCTTTTGTGTGATGAAGAAGTGCGCGCTGGACGCTCTCCAGTAAGCGAGGACTATGTTGAGCAGCTGCTCTGCGAGCTGCGTGCGCAAGATTTTTGCACCTTTTGCGATGGAAGCTGGCAGGTATAGCGCACGCGGCGTGCAATGACCTGCGCAGGAGTGTACATTCAAAAACATTTATCAAAAAAATTATTAAAAAAATTTTCAAAAAAATTTAGGCATGCAAGCTGCGGCTGAATAACAACATGCAGTATAGGGTATCCTTGTTTACATCAACATATTGTGGTAGGGTACTGTACCTGTTACCGCATTTTGAAAGGAAGGGTATGTCACAATCAACGCCGCTTACTAATTCAGCTGTTTCTTCATCGTATGCCCGCGCGTTTGCATCGTCGCAGTCGCCTGTTGAGTTTGCGTATGAGCCGCACGCTGCGCACATGCGTGCCATTAACTGGAACCGCATTGTCGACGATAAGGACCTCGAAGTATGGAATCGTGTAACGCAAAATTTTTGGCTACCCGAAAATATTCCCGTTTCGAACGATTTGCCCTCGTGGAATACGCTCGATGAGCGCTGGCAGCAGCTTATTATTCGCACGTTTACGGGCTTAACACTGCTTGATACGGTGCAGGCGTCTGTTGGCGACGTTGCACAGATTCGTCACGCGATTACCGACATCGAACAGGCAAACTACGCCAACTTTGCGTTTATGGTTGCGGTACATGCGCGCAGCTACGGCACTATTTTTTCTACTTTGTGCTCAAGTGAACAAATAGACGAGGCACAGGCTTGGGTTGTACATAACGACGCTTTGCAGGCGCGTGCACAAGCGCTTATTCCATACTACACGCAGGACGACGCGCTAAAAAGCAAAGTGGCGGCGGCTCTTATGCCCGGATTTTTGCTGTATGGTGGCTTTTACCTGCCGTTTTATTTGTCGGCTCGCGGCAAGCTTCCCAACACGTCCGATATGATTCGCCTTATTTTGCGCGATAAAGTTATGCACAACTATTACAGTGGCTATAAATATCAGCAAAAACTTAAGCGCCTGGCAGCAGACGAGCAAGCAGCCATGAAGGAGTTTGTGTTTGACCTGCTCTACCACCTTATTGATCTTGAAAAGACCTATCTGTGCGAGTTGTACGATGGTTTTGACTTGGCGGACGATGCCATTGCGTTTAGTTTGTATAATGCAGGCAAGTTTTTGCAAAATCTTGGATACGACTCACCCTTTACTGCGCAAGAAACGCACATTGAGCCTGAGGTATTTGCGCAGCTCTCTGCCCGTGCCGACGAAAACCACGATTTCTTTAGCGGGAGCGGTTCTTCGTACGTAATAGGAACGGCGGAGGAAACAACCGACGAGGATTGGGAATTTTAGATGAACATCGTTTATTTTTCGTCTACATCGGAAAACACGCACCGGTTTGTGCAAAAGCTGCGTTTTGATGCACCGAGCGGCTCGGCTATTTCTCCGCGTGCCTTGCGCATACCGATAGACCCATCCGTGCAGCTTGAGGTACATGAACCCTACATTCTTATTTGTCCTACGTATGCGGGCGGCGGCACGTCCCGCTGCGGCAAGGTGGATACAACGGGTGCTGTTCCCAAGCAGGTAATTCACTTTCTTAACAAGTATGAAAATCGCTCACTGTGCCGCGCGGTTATTAGCAGCGGAAACACCAATTTTGGTGACAGTTTTGCGATTGCTGGACCAATTATTGCACACAAGGTTGGTGTACCGCTCATTTTTCAGTTTGAACTTTCGGGAACTATGGAAGATGTTGCGCTTGTTTCACAACTTGTGACCGAAGAAATAACAATTGAGCAGGCGCAGAATGCCTGCACGCACGTCAAACGATAGGAACGCATATGAGTACATCAACCAACACGCAAACCGACATGGCACAAGCCACCGTGTCAACCACTACCAACACGTCCGCCAACGCCCGTGACATTACACCCGAAAGCGCAGCTACCGTAGCTACCGCAGCGCCTACCGTCGATACCGCCGCTATCGCTGCAGCTACAGATACAGCTGCACGCGACGCCTCATACATTTCGCTCAACGCGCTTACACGCTTTAAGACGCCCGACGGCCGTTTTAACTTTTCTGCAGATAAAGAGGCGTGCAAGCGCTATATCGAGCAAGAAATTATGCCGCGTATTATGCACTTTGAAAGCCTGCCAGCGCGCCTTGCGTACATGGTGCAGCACAACTATTACGACCACACTGTTATAAATGCATATAGTACGCCATTTATCCAAAAATTGTACGCCATTGCAGCCGAGGAGCATTTTGAATTTACGAGCCTTATGGGTGCGATGAAGTTTTACATTGCGTATGCGCTGCACACCGATGATGGCGCGCAGATTTTGGAGCAATTTGAAGACCGCGTGGTTATGTGCGCAATGTTTTTGGCGAACGGCAATGAAGAGCTTGCAAAACAGCTGGTTAAAGACATGATGGCGAATCGTTTTCAGCCAGCAACGCCCACCTTTTTGAACGCGGGCAAAAAGCGTCGTGGCGAATACATTTCGTGCTATTTGCTTCGCGTTGAAGACACCATGGAATCTATCGCACGCGGTATTAGCACCAGTTTGCAGCTTTCAAAGCGCGGGGGTGGTGTAGCGCTGTGCCTTACCAACCTGCGCGAAACAGCCGCGCCCATCAAGGGGTTTGAAAACCAGGCAAGCGGCGTTGTGCCCGTCATGAAGCTGCTCGAGGACACGTTTTCGTATGCAAACCAGCTTGGCCAGCGTCAGGGTGCCGGAGCTGTGTATTTGCATGCGCATCACCCCGACATTATGCGTTTTTTGGATACAAAGCGCGAAAATGCCGACGAAAAAGTGCGCATTAAGTCGCTCAGTTTGGGTGTTGTTATCCCCGATGTAACGTTTCGTCTTGCTCAACAAAATAAGGATATGGCGCTTTTTTCGCCTTACGATGTAAAGCGCGAGTACAATGTGGCGCTATCCGATTTGTCGGTGAGCGAAAAGTACGACGAGCTGTGTGCCAACCCCCGCATTCACAAAACGTACATAAGCGCGCGTAAGTTTTTCCAAACCATTGCTGAGCTGCAGTTTGAGTCGGGCTATCCCTACATTATGTTTGAAGACACCGTTAACTATTGCAACCCGCACAAGCGTGCCGGCCGTATTGTGATGTCTAATTTGTGCTCCGAGATTGCGCAGGTATCAACCCCGTCTTCGTACACCGAAGATTTAAGCTTTACGCACGTGGGCGTTGACGTGTGCTGCAATTTAGGCTCAATTAATATTGCCCGCGCTATGGACGACGCGCCGCACTTTGGCAGTCTTGTTCGCCACGCCATTTTTGCCCTCGATAGGGTGAGCCGCTCTTCCGATTTGGCGTGCGCGCCTTCGGTTAAAAAAGGCAACAATCTTAACCATGCCGTTGGGCTTGGTGCAATGAACCTGCACGGCTTTTTGGCAACGCACCACATCTATTACAACTCGCCCGAGGCGGTAGACTTTGTGGACATGTTTTTCTATGCCATGGCCTACCACGCGTTTAGCGCATCGTGCGACCTCGCGCAAACCTACGGGTCGTTTAGCGAGTTTTCCAACTCGGAGTATGCCGATGGCAGCTATTTCGATAAGTACACAGGTGCCGACACAGCTCCTTCAACACCTCGTGTACGTGCGCTTTTAGCTGAGCTTGGCCTTACGCTTCCAACTCGTGACGATTGGGTTTCTTTGGTCGAAAAAATCAAGGTCCGCGGGCTTGCCAATGCGCACCTTATGGCTGTTGCTCCTACGGGTTCGATTAGCTATCTTTCGAGCTGCACGCCTAGTTTACAGCCTGTAGTAAGCGCTGTTGAAACACGTAAAGAGGGCAAAATCGGCCGCGTGTACGTTCCCGCCTACAACATTACCAATGACAACTATCGCTATTATCAAGATGGTGCATATGAAGTGGGCTACCAAGCCATTATTAACATTGTTGCCGCGGCGCAAAAGCACGTTGACCAGGCAATTTCGCTTACGCTGTTTATGACGTCGCAGGCCACAACGCGCGATTTAAACAAGGCGTACATTTACGCGTTTAAAAAGCGGTGTAAATCAATTTATTACGTGCGCATTCGTCAGGATGTGCTTGAAGGCAGCGAGCATCTCGAAAACGACGAAGTTATTGCAGGCAGTGCTGATGGCGCAGCTGGTAATAGTTCGAGCGGGAACTTTGTGTGCACGGGTTCGAGTGAGTGTCAGGTGTGCATGATTTAGCCTGGTAATTAATGCACATGCCGCGCGTGGCCAGCTTTGTGCTGCGCGTGGCATGTGCCCTGGCCGTGTTACCCTGGCTCAGGGGGCGCGCCGCGCGTAAAACCTACCTTCCGCAACATGTACGCACGTAACATGTACGCACGTACCATTTACGCACGTAACACGGGCGTTCCTGTTTGTTGCAGGCGCATCAGCACGTCGGCATCTTTGCAATCGGTAATAACGGCAGAAAAATCGGTAATGCTCGCAAAACGATAACTCATTTTTCTGGTAAATTTCTCTTTATTTGCAAGCAAAAATGTATATGAAGCATTATGAATAACTTTTTCTTTTACCGAGCCACTGTCTATATCGCCCGCAGTAACCGCCATGGTTTCGAGGTTAATTGCTCCGGCACCAATAAACGCTTTGGCAAACAACAGGGGTTCTAGCAGGCTAATTGTTTCGGAGCCAACAAATCCGTTAAGTGCAATGTTCAAAAAGCCGCCCGTTGCCAGCGTAGTAATGTGCGGCGCGTTTGCCAAAATTTTAAGCACGTCAAGCATGTTGGTGGTAACAATCGCGCGCTTGTTGCCTTGTGCTAAAAGCGTTGCAATTTCAATATTGGTACGTGATAGGTCGAGAAACACCGAATCCCCGTCGTTTATCTCAAAATACGCGCGCCGTGCAACTGCACGTATTCCTTCTGTTTGGTCGTCCTCAACGCACTCATCATCAGTGTCTTCATGCGCATCTTGTGGCTCTAGGGGAAGCGCCTCGGTAAGTGAAGGTATTGGCTCGAGGTTTGATATATGGTGCTCGGCAAGATACGACGTTACGCGCTCGGTATCTTCGCTAATAAGCGCGCCACCATACACGCGTTTGCATAAACCCATATGTGCCAAATGCTGCAGATCTTTTCGGATGCTATCAACACTTACCTGGTATTTTTCGGCAAGAGTGTCCACCTCTACACGTCCGCGTGTATAGAGGATGCGCAGTATATCAACGTGACGTTCTTGTCGAAACAAACCAACTCCTTTCATTACCCTTATTGTAATGTACTTGCTCATCATACAAGGCATATGCACGTGTTTTACAACTAAATTGGATAACTAGATTGAATATACAAACGTGGCATGCGGCTTAAAGCATGCCCTGCATTCAACCGTTCAGCCCATAAACAGGAACAAACAATAAAAAAATGTGGCAATTTTACGGAAATACTGATAAACTACACAGTGTGGCGCGGGTTTGTGCACCCGTATGCGTGCAACGCAAGCTGCAAAAACCTGCAGCAACCTGCATGTACGAGGGGCACCATAAACCAACCAATCGTAGATGCTACATCGATAGGAGTGTTATATGACGATGGAAGATATGCTCAGTCTTACCAATATTTGCATTGTTGATGCATGTAAAGACTGGCAGGACGCGGTGCATGTTGCTGTGCAGCCGCTGGTAAACGGTGGTTTTGTCACGCCTGCGTATATCGACGGGATTATCGAAAATACGCATAAGTTCGGGTCGTATTTTGTGCTAGCTCCCAACCTGGCGCTTCTTCACGCGCGCCCCGAGCAAGGTGTTATACATCAGCAGCTTGCCGTGTGTGTGGTGCGTAAGGGCGTTGTGTTTAAGGAGGGCGACGATCCGGTGTCCGTGCTCGTAACGCTTGCAGCGGAAAATCCAAACGACCATATCGATGTTATGCGCACTATTGCAACTCTGTTTGCCGATCCTGCCAACATCGAAGCGGTGGCGAAGGCTCCTGACGTGCAAGCCGTCTACGATTTATTTGTTCGTGCTCCTCAATAAGGGTGCACAGAAGAAAGGGGTGTGTGATGGCTATTCTCGACGCCAGCTATTTTGGTTGGATTGCTTGCGTGCCTTGGTTTGGCGCTGCAAGGGAAACCTATCGAGGATATTATCAAGGGAACGCTTAAAACCATCGTTGGTTTTCTTGTTTTGGGCGCTGGTGCTGGATTCTTGCTTAGCAGCTCGCTTAATGCGTTTGGCCAGGTATTTAACTATGCGTTTAACATGCAAGGCGTTGTGCCAAATAACGAAGCCGTTGTTGCAGACGCGCTCAAGAACTTTGGTGTAAGCTCGGCAATTATTATGGCTGTTGGTATGGTGCTTAACATCGTGCTCGCACGTTTTTCGCGCATGCGGTACATCTTCCTTACCGGTCACCACACGCTGTACATGGCATGCATGATTGCTGTTATTTTGGGTGGAGCCGGCCATCTTGAAGGCTGGATGCTCTATCTTGCCGGCGGCTGCTTGCTTGCATTTATCATGGTTCTATCTCCTGCATACTGCCAGGTAACCTTCCGCAAAGTAACAGGTAGCAACGCCGTTGCTTTGGGTCACTTGGGTGGTCTTGGCTACTGGGCTGCAGGTATGGTTGGTCGTCTTTTTGCAAACGACCCCAAGCGTCAAAGCACCGAGGAAATCAATTTCCCCAAGCGCCTCATTTTCCTGCGCGACACAACGGTTTCCATTGGTCTTACCATGGCATTTTTGTTCATCGTGGTAACGGGTATTGCCGTTGGCCGTGGTTTGCTGGTAGAAGGTCCTGCACTCTTTGCTGCCGACCCTGCTGCATTCCAAGCACAATTTGGTGCCCTTAAAGACCTTATGAACATTGGCTCCGAAACTAAAGTTAACTGGTTTGTATGGGCGCTTACCGGCGGTTTGGCATTTGCCGGTGGCGTTTACATTATCTTGAGTGGTGTACGTTTAATTATTGGCGAAATCGTGCCTGCATTTAAAGGTATTGCCGACAAGCTTGTTCCTGGCGCAAAGCCTGCACTCGACTGCCCTGTTGCCTTTACCTACGCTCCAAACGCGGTTACCATCGGCTTTTTGAGCTCGTTTGTAGGCGGCATTGTTGGTTTGTTTGTACTGGGTGGCATTAACGCTGCGCTTCCTGTTGCACTTATTCTTCCTGGTGTTGTACCTCACTTCTTCTGTGGTGCAACCGCAGGTGTATTTGGTAATGCCGAAGGTGGTATTAAAGGCTGCGTAGCTGGTGCGTTTGTACACGGTTTGCTTATTACGTTCTTGCCTGCAATTTGCATGCCTGTATTTAATGCGCTCGGTTATTCTGGTGCAACCTTCTCCGATGCCGACTTCTCGTGGATGGGTATTGTATTTGGCAACGTTATTAATTTTGCAAACGGCACGCTGCTTATGCTGGTATGCGTTGTTGTATACCTTATCCCCATTATTTATAACTTCGTTGCACCTAAAAAAGAGGAAGCATAACACGAGGTTATCGACGGGTGCTATGCGTGCAACGCTGTCGCGTTAACACCTTTTGTACGTGCAAAAAGCCGGCGCGTCAACTGCGTCGGCTTTTTTATACGCTCGCCGAAAATTTTGCACGCCGCTGCATGAATATGTGCTAGCAGTAGTAAACTTTATGACATGGGTGTTCCATAGTGCACCACCAACACATTTATCAAAGGAGATACAATGAGTGTACGTAAAATTTTGTGCTGTTGCGGCTCCGGTTTGGGTTCTAGCCTTATCGTTCACATGAACGCCGAAGACGTTGTTAAAAAGCTTGGTCACCCAGAAATTGAGGTAGACCACACCACCATTTCCGACATCAACCCATCAGCTGCCGATTTATTTGTTGTTGGCAACGATCTTAAAGACTTTATTACCAATGTAGACGACGACCGCAAAGTTGTGTTGGTTAATATTCTCGACAAAGCAGAGCTTGAAGCAAAACTTACCGACGCTATTGAGTCGCACTAATCAGCCGTTTGTGTATACCAGCTGTTAGTTTATAGAGCGTGCCGTAGAGTAACCATCAGGTTTAATGTAACTACCAGGTGGTTTTGCGTTTTTTTGCGTAAATTACCGTGCGGTTAGCTCGTCTTGCGTACATGCGGGTATAGTAACTATGTGTACAGGTTTGCGCACGTAATTGTGCAGTGTAATGCAGCTCGTGTGCCCTGTACTCATACTCGTTGTTGCGTGCTTATGCACAAAAGAATTGGTACAAGTAAGGAGTAATTGGTGGAAAAACAAGAGTTGAAACAGGTTGAGCTTCTTGCCACGAAGCTGCGCCGTGATGTTCTTGCCATGCTGCAAAAGCGTGGATATGGCCACGTTGGTGGATCGCTTTCTTTGGCAGATTTATATGCTGTGTTGTATACCAAGCACCTTCGTCATCGTAGCGATAACCCTACATGGGATGGTCGCGACCGTATTGTGTTGTCCAAAGGGCATGCAGGTCCGGTTATGTATTCGTGCCTTGCAGAAGAAGGTTATTTTCCTGGAGAATGGCTCTTTACGCTTAACGATGGCGGTACGCGTTTGCCATCGCACACCGACCGCTTAAAAACACCTGGTGTTGATGCAACAACAGGTTCGCTTGGTCAGGGAACATCGGTTGCCGCAGGTATTGCCTATGCACTGCACCTGCAGCATAAAGACAACTACACCTATCTTATTGTGGGTGATGGCGAGCTTAACGAAGGTCAGTGCTGGGAAGCGTTTGAGTTTATTGCAGCTCACCGCCTTAGTAATTGCATTGTTTTTATCGACAACAACAAAAAGCAGCTCGATGGTAGCTGCGAAGACATTTTGTACCCGTTTGATTACACCGAAAAAATGAAGGCGTTTGGTTTTATGGCGCAATGTGTAAATGGTCAGGATGCCGAGGCACTCGACTGCGCCATTCAACGTGCAAAAGACAATAAATCGTCGGCGAATGCTATTGTGCTCGACACCATTAAGGGCGCTGGCATTCCATATTTTGAAAATGCCGAAATGAACCACTCAATGAAGTGGAACAACGACGAAATTAATGCTGCCACCGATGAGGCGATTGCAGGGTTTGACCAGCGCATTGCTGCTCTTGCGTTTGAGCTTAACGGACAGTCAAAGGCATGTCCATGTTCTGGTGATGATGATACACAGGCACGTGCATGCACCGCACGCATTCAATGTGATGAAGGAGGCGAGGCATAATGGCTACTCGTGCACACGATTTTGGCGCAAAAGGCACAGCCTATCGCGACGCCGTTGTACATACCCTGCTTGAGCTTATGGAACATAACGATAAAGTGTTATGTTTGGATGCCGACTTGGGCGGCGCAAGCGGTACTCTTGCCATTGCCAAACAACGTCCTTCTCAATTTATCGATTTGGGTATTGCCGAGCAAAACATGATGGGCATGGCTGCAGGTATGAGCTCAGAAGGCTACATTCCGTTTTGTCACACCTTTGGACCGTTTGCTACACGCCGCTGCTTCGACCAAATTTTCCTTGCTGGCGGCTATTCGCACAACACAATTAATATTTGGGGCTCCGACCCTGGCTTTACCGCAGGAGCAAACGGTGGTACCCACACTACCTGGGAAGATGTTGCGCTCATGCGCATGATTCCTCAAAGCGTAGTAGTAGATGCTGCAGATG
This sequence comes from Atopobium massiliense, assembly GCA_900343135.1. GTDB lineage: Bacteria > Actinomycetota > Coriobacteriia > Coriobacteriales > Atopobiaceae > Fannyhessea > Fannyhessea massiliensis. Next base: position 43,265 of record OPYK01000010.1, read on the forward strand.
CCGTTCAAATGGCGTGGATTCTTAAAGAATTTGCATCGCGCCCCGGTGTTAACTATGTGCGCAGTGGTCGTAAAGACGCCTATAAAATTTATGAAGAGGGCTCAACCTTTGAGCTTGGCCGCGGCACAATTTTGCGTGAGGGCACCGATGTGCTCATCGTTTCGGCAGGTCAGCTTCTTAAAGATGCTATGGACGCAGCAAACACGCTTGCAGATGAGGGTGTTTCGGTAGAGCTTATTGATATGTTTTGTATAAAACCATTCGATACCGAGCTGCTCTTATCTGAAGCCGCAGGTAAAAAGGCTGTTGTGACGTTTGAAAACCACAGCATTGAAGGCGGGCTTGGAAGCATTTGTGCAGAAACGCTCATGGAAGCGGGTGTACATGTACCCTTTAAGCGTCATGGCGTATACGAAGAGTTTGGCCAGGTAGGTACTGCATCGTGGCTGCAAGCTGCGTTCCACCTTACTAGCGACGATTTGGTACACACCGTTCACACGCTGCTTGCGTAAAGCTCTGCGCGGCTCAGCTGCTCTAGCTGCGAATTAGCATGTTGTAAAACCATCTACGCGCTATCTGCTCCGTAGATGGTTTTTTATACGTTTTAACAAAAGGAGTTGCTATGAAACCACTTTCTGCGTACATCGACCACACAAATCTTAAGCAAAACGCTACCGCACACGACATTAAAACGCTGTGCGAAGAGGCAGCAGCTCATGGCTTTAAAACGGTTGCCATTAACAGCTACTGGACTCGCCATGCTGCCGCGTGGCTTGCGGGCACGAATGTGGGCATAACCACATGTATTGGTTTTCCTTTAGGGGCTTCGAGTAGCGCTGCTAAGGCGTTTGAAGCGCACCAGGCAGTGCTTGATGGTACCAGCGAAATCGATATGGTAATTAATGTGAGCGAGCTTGTAGCAGGCAATTATGATGCGTGCACAGCCGACATTAAAGCTGTGGTTGATGCTGCAGATGGTGTGCCCGTTAAAGTAATTCTTGAGTGCTGCTTGCTTGATGATGAGCATATTGTTGCTGGGTGTGAGTGTGCTCTACGTGCAGGTGCAGCGTTTGTTAAAACTTCAACGGGCTTTTCTTCTGCGGGTGCAACCGTACACGATGTGGCTCTTATGCGCAAAACAGTTGGATCGCGCTGCAAGGTTAAAGCGGCAGGCGGTATACACACTCGTGACGAAGCGCTTGCCATGATAGAGGCAGGTGCCGACCGCATTGGTGCTAGCGCTTCTATCGCAATATGCGCGTAGCACCAACACAAGTTGGTTAATTGAGTCGGTTAATTAATTAAGCCGGTTAATTAAAAGCGTACGCTTGGTGCTGTGCGTGCAGCTTCGTTTGTTACTTCAAACCCGGTGCGTGGGGTAAATTTTGAGCCGGCCACAATATTGCCAGGAAACGTGGTAATTGCGTTGTTGTATGTAAGTACGCAATCGTTGTAGCTCATGCGCGCATAGCTAATCTTATCTTCGGTATCAGAAAGTTCCGACTGCAGCTGCTGAAAGTTTGTATTTGCTTTAAGGTCGGGGTAGCTTTCTGCTACAGCAAACAAGTGCGTAAGCGTGTTGGTAAGCATGTTTGAGGCTTCCATTTTTTCTTGCGGTGTGCGCGCTGCATTAAGCGCGCCGCGTGCTTTGGTAACTTCTTCGAGCGTGTTCGACTCGTGTGACGCATAGCCTTTTACAGTTTCGACCAAATTAGGAATGAGATCGTTTCTGCGCTGGAGCTGCGTATCGATAGTTTGCCATGCGTTGTCACAACGGTTGCGTGCAGACACAATGCCGTTATACAAGGACACGTACAAACAAATAAGTGCAACAACAATAACAGCGAGCACAACAAGGTAAATGACAGGTTCCATGGTGATCCCTTCTGATAGGTTGATGGCATTAGTATACCAGGTTTTTGATACAGAACGAATGTGCGTATACGTTGCGATGAAACATCACGAATTACCTAGAAAACCATCAACAAAAAAATAGCCAAATGCGTGTTACGAGAAGCAATTAGTATATCTCTGCAGGCAGAATGCGTGCGCCTAGGTGCTGTCACCATACTGCCCGCGTGCTGCCTAGAAGTAGCGCGTATCAAACGTACTGTCGGTACCTTGCACCTCAAGCATGTCGTTCATATAAATTATGTGGATGTGCGCGCACACCTCTGTACAGATATAAAAACTTTGATAAACTTTATGAGCTTTAGTCCCTAGCTGTCACTAGGGAGATACCATAGCCTACTCGCCCATACGCGAAAGGAAGTCCTACCATGAAGCAAGGTATCCATCCTAATTATGTGGAGTGCACCGTGCGTTGTACCTGCGGTAACACGTGGAAAACGCGCTCTACAAAACCAGAACTTACTATCGATTTATGCGATAAGTGCCACCCGTTCTACACTGGTCAGCAAAAGCTGGTAGACACCGGTGGACGTGTTCAGCGCTTCTCAAGCAAATTTGGTGGCGCTGCTGCTGCACAGCTTAAAGCTGCCGAAGAGGCAAAAGCTGCTCGTGCTGCTAAAGCTGCTGAAGATGCTGCTGCTAAGAAGGCTGCTGCAGAAGAAAAAGCTGCGGCAAAAGCAAAGCGTGCTGCTGAGTTTGAAAAGAAAGCCGCTGCTAAAGCTGCTAAAGAAGCCGAAGCTGCAGAGGCTGCAGAGGCAAAAGCTGCTGAGGCTCAAGATGGCGCTGAAGCTGCTGCAGAAGAAAAAGCTACTGACGCTCAATAGCTATAAAGACGTGTGCTCACCTGCATCAACGTCTTAAATCTGTGTCTTGTTTTAAGCAAGTATGTGTATGAGCACCTATGATGTAAATCGTAGGTGCTTTTTTGTATGATTTGATGATGTACCTTTGTTTTTGTACCTGTATATAAGGAGCATTCATGCGCGATAAACTCGAAAAGCTCATTGCAGCTTATGCCGAGCTCGAAAAGAAGATGGTCGATCCAGCTGTTGTTGCCGACCAAAAAGAATATACTCGCATTGCAAAAGAGCACGCTCATCAAAGTGAGCTTGTTGCCCTAGCAAAAGAATATATTGCAGCGCTTGATGACATTGAAGCCGCAAAAGAGATGCTCCACGAAGCGTCTAGCGATGAGCGCGAGATGTTACAAGCCGATATTGCTGCAAATGAAGAAAAACTTCCTGCCCTCGAAGATGACATTAAAATAATGCTTATACCAGGCGATCCTAACGATGAAAAAGATACCATCGTTGAAATTCGCGCGGCTGCGGGTGGCGATGAGGCGGCTATATTTGCTGGTGATTTGTACAAAATGTACGAGCGCTTTGCTGATAGCAAGCACTGGAAAATTGAGGTGCTTTCCTCAAGCCCATCTGAAGCAGGCGGATTTAAGACCATTGAGTTTAAGATGCTTGGCGACAAGGTATATTCGGTAATGAAATACGAATCGGGTGTTCACCGCGTGCAGCGCGTACCAAAAACCGAAAGTCAGGGGCGCATTCAAACATCTACAGCTACGGTTGCGGTTTTGCCCGAAGCCGACGAAATCGATGTACAAATCGATCCCACCGATTTGCGTATCGACACCTATTGCGCATCGGGACCTGGTGGTCAGTGCGTTAACACCACGTATTCTGCTGTGCGTATTACGCACCTACCAACCAACACTGTGGTTCAGTCGCAAGATCAGCGCTCACAAATTCAAAACCGCGAAGTGTGTATGCAAATGCTGCGTGCGCGTCTCTACGAAATGGAGCTCGAAAAACAGCAGGCAGAGCAGGGTGCTGAGCGTTTATCGCAAATTGGTCGTGGTAATCGTTCCGAAAAAATTAGAACGTACAACCAGCCGCAAGACCGCGTAACCGATCACCGTATTGGCTTTAACTCCACGTACAACGGCGTGTTGCTGGGCGATAATCTTATTAATGTTATTGAAGCCTTGGCCGCAGCCGAGCGCGCAGAAAAACTTGCGCGCGCCGTGTAAAGCCCTGGTTTTTGTTCATAGGCATGTATCATGAGTACCAATCCTACCACCGCGCAGCCCGCAGCCGCACCTGCAGCCCCAGCACCAGCGTCACCATCATCCACGTGGACCATTCGCCGTATGATGACATGGACGCAGGGTTTTCTTGCTGCTCATCACGATGAGCACCCGCGTCTATCAAGCCAGTGGCTTATTTGCGCAGCTACCAAGCTTACGCGCGTTGAGCTCTTTTTAAACTTTGATAGAGTGCTCACAAACGATGAGCTTGCGTGCATGCACAAGCTGGTAGCCGCCCGTGCTGAAGGCAAGCCGCTCCAATATATTACGGGCGAAATGGCGTTTCGGCACATCGTGCTGCGCTGCGAGGAGCAGGTACTTATCCCGCGCCCCGAAACCGAAATGCTCGTTGAATATGCCCTAAACAAGCTTACGATTTTACACACCGCGCCGCACACACCCGTTATCCTCGAAATAGGCACAGGAAGTGGCTGCATTGCGCTTAGTATTGCAAGTGAGCTCGAGCATAGCCACGTTACCGCAACCGATTCGTCGCCCTTTGCCTGCAGCTTGGCGCAGCGCAACACCCATGCGCTTGGGCTTGATAGCGCTGTTGACATTATTGAAACCTCATACGCTGATGGTGTATCGCCCCAGCTTAAAGGCAATGTTGATGCGCTTATTAGCAACCCGCCCTATATTCCATCGGCAGTTGTTGATACGCTTACAAGCGAGGTGCGCGATTTTGAACCGCACGCTGCGCTTGATGGCGGCACAGATGGGCTGCGCGTATTTCGCGGGCTTCTTGAACTTGTGCCCACGTACGTGCGTCCCGGTGGCTTTTTTTGCGTTGAGCTGTTTGAAGACAACGTGCAAACCGCCGCGCAACTCTGTAGGCAATCAAATTTATTTTCTACGGTAGAAGTAACCAAAGATTTAGCTGGTAGAAGTCGCTTTATTATCGCAACAACAAAAGGAGATATTACCGCTATGACCAAAGAGGAATGCGAGCGCGCACAAGCCCGCCAAGCTAAACGTATTGCCGTTAATCAAAACACGCCCGACCCTGCCGTTGTGAAGCGCGCCTGCGACTGCCTTGCCAACCAGGGCGTTATCATTGTGCCCACCGATTCGGTGTATGGGATTGGCTGCGCTGCAACCAAGGATAACCCCGGTCTTCGTCGAACATTTGATATTAAGCACCGCGATTACGCGCAAACGCTCCCGTGGCTTGTTGCCGATGCGAGTGCCCTTGACACCTACGGAATAGATGTGCCTACCTGGGCATATGCACTTGCGCATGAGTTTTGGCCGGGCGCGCTTACCTTAGTTGTTAAGGCAAACGATAAGGTGGGCGTTGAGTATCAGCACGCTGCAACGCACACTATTGCTCTGCGCCTGCCCAACTCCGAGGTAGTTCGTGCACTTGCGCGCGGGTGTGGCTGCCCGCTTGCCATTACAAGCGCAAACACGCACGGTAGCTCGGCTGCCGTTTCGGGCGACACCATTGAGCCGCGCCTTTTGGATGAGGTTGATTTGGCTCTTGACGCAGGTAGTGCCCCTATTGGCACGGCGTCTACCATTGTTGATTGTACGCACGAGGAGCCTAAACTCCTGCGCGTAGGGGCAATTTCGCCCGAGGACATCTATCGCGTGGTATCGTCGGCGCTTTAGTTGCTGCAGCAGTTTTATAGGTTGTGCGTAAATCAAAATATCGCCCAAAAAAGTTAGTATACGTGGTAATCTATAGTGCGATTGAGGCACTATACGCACGCGCTTAAGCACCTTGCGCCTGCACGGCTATGCTACCTGCAGGCACATACACGGCGGCGTTTACGAGGGGAGATTTATGAAGATAGCAATTGGTTCCGACCATGCTGGGTTTATTCAAAAACCCGATATAATTGCATGGCTAAAAGAACAAGGTCACACCGTGATAGATTGTGGTCCCAAAACAGACGATCGTTGTGATTACCCCGATTTTGCAGATAAGGTTGCTCGTTTAGTAGCGTCAAATCAAGCAGATCGAGGTATTTTAATATGTGGAACAGGTATTGGCATGGCTCTGTGCGCCGATAAAGTTGCTGGTGTACGTGCTGCCTGCTTGCAAACGCCCCAGTTTGCGCATTTGTTCCGCGAGCACAACAACGGCAACGTGCTGTGCCTTTCCGGCCGCTTTGTTTCACTTGAAACCAATAAAGAAATTATTACCGAGTTTTTAACTACTGAATTTGCAGGTGGTCGTCATAGTGGGCGCGTCGATAAAATTATGCGCGAAGATAATGATCAATTTTGCGGTGTTGACTGCTAGCACTCCGCAAAGGCATATACCTGCACATACCAGCGCGCACTGCATTTACCCACACGTATACCAGGTATACGACGTGCCACATGTACTTGCACCAAAGCGCGCCATCGTCTTGTAACAGACGTGTACAAATAGGCAAAAAACAGCGTACAGCACGGTGCTGCACCTGGCATAAGGAGGATACATGGAATTTGATACGAGTCGATTTACTGTAATTAATCACCCACTAGTTCAGCATAAGCTGCACATTTTGCGCAACAAAGACACCTCAACCAAGCAGTTCCGCGAGCTGGTAACCGAGCTTGCAATTTTTGAGGGCTACGAGGCTATGCGCGATTTTCCGCTCGAAGACGTAACGGTTGAAACGCCGCTTGAAGCTACTACCTGCAAGCGTATTGCCGGCAAAAAGGTTGCCATTATTCCTATTTTGCGTGCAGGATTGGGTATGGTAGATGGTATTTTGCAGCTCACGCCTTCCGCGCGCGTTGGTCATGTTGGCATGTATCGCGACCCCGAAACTCACGAGCCTCACCAGTATTACTGCAAGTTCCCCGAGGATATCGAAAACCGCACCTGCCTTGTGGTTGACCCCATGCTTGCAACGGGTGGCTCACTTACTGCTGCTATTCAGTTTTTGCGCGAGGCAGGCGTAAAAGACATTCGCGCGCTTGTGCTGGTAGCTGCACCTGAGGGTATTAAAGCAACGCTCGATTTTGATAAAGACGTTCATCTGTACACCTGCGCCGTTGACCGCGAGCTTAATTCGCACGCGTACATTCTTCCTGGTTTGGGTGATGCGGGCGACCGTATTTACGGCACAAAATAGTGCGCATGCTGCCACATGCTGCCACGTGTAGCTGCGTGTAGCTGCGTGTAGCTAGTTTACGCGATGGCGTCACCTATAATTATGCATATGCATTAAACACGCTATAGCCTTGGGGCTCTAGCGTGTTTTTTGTGCACGCAAACCCCTCGAAGCGCGTGCATCTACTTGTGCGCTGCGTGCGCCTGCCTGTGCGCTTGCCTGTGTGCCCCGTGCGCCACACCCGCTCCGATCGCCCCAACGCCCCGCTCGCGCGCTTACAGCGAGCGTTCAGGTATGTGAAACATTAATAACCTGATGCCAAGATTAAATAGCCTTTTCGTCCAGCGAAAAAATCTCCAATTTTACCGATAAGCATGAGTTTTGTCGCGTCTGGAATAATTCCACGTGAATGCACCCGTACGCGTGATTTGTGTATGCTTTATGTTACCGCCCATCATTTATGATTGAACTTGTAGACAACCACGACCGTGAATACTAACCTTTATAGCTTGAGAATGTATTGTGCTTGTGCTCATGTCGTGGATGTTAAAAGCATGCGATGTTCGAAAGAAGTTGTATGAGTATGATGCTGGCGCTAGCAGGGGTTTTCCTCGCTACGATAGTGAGTTTATGTGTTACGCATATCTGCGTTTGGTTTTGTATGTACGCAGTACGTTTACACATGGCTGCGTCCGCACGCGCACTGCAAGATACTGCAGCGCCTTCCCGCACTCAGCACGCAACACAGCAAAATATGTCGCTTCGCATAGTGTACGCAGCTCTTGTGCTTATGAGTTCGTTTTGCGTAACCTGTGGCATTGTTGTGGCGATATATTGCATGGTTTCGATACATGTGCTCGCTTTAAGCATGACAGCCGTGTGCGCCTGGATACTATATGTAATTGTATATATCGCGCATGCTACCGTCGTGCACAACAGCACACCTTATGTAAGAAGGAAGGGGTGAGCAGTGAATCCACTTTCACACTTATCAGAAGCAATGGATGAGCTAATTAACAGTTTTATGGCTCAACCTATTGTGGGAACAACAACCGCTGGTATAACGCAATACATTTTTTGGATGTTCGTGGCCATTGCAATTTTTGTTACCGTTATCTTTCGTTTCAAAAAAAGACAAGGTAGCAGCTTTGTTCCGCACGGTATCTTTGTAAATCTCATTGAGTTTGCTGTTGATTTCGTGCGTAACGATGTATGCAAGGGCGTGCTTGGAGCAACATGGAAGAGTCATTTTCCATTTCTTGCAAGCATCTTCTTTTTTGTGCTCTTTAATAACCTGTTGGGTCTTATACCGGGCTGTAAGCCTGGTACAGGTACCATGGGTGTAACCACAGCTGTTGCAACCTGCTCGTTTTGTTATTTTGTATACGTGGGTTGCAAGCTCAAGGGCGTATGGGGTTACATAAAGAGTTTGGCTCCAGAGGGCGTGCCGTTTATCTTACGCATCTTGTTGGGTATCATCGAGGCATTTTCTACCTTCCTGCGCCTAATTACACTTGCTGTTCGTTTGTTCTGCAATATGTTTGCAGGTCACATCGTGATGGGCACGTTTGCAGTTCTCGCAGCGCTGTTCGTAGAACCACTTCTCGAGCAGTTTACAATTCAGGCTCTTGCAAATGCATCTACCTCCATTTTTTGGGTGGCAATTCTATTTGCAATCTACCTTGTTGAAATGTTGGTAGCGGTTATTCAGGCGTATGTGTTTACGCTTCTTTCGGCCGTATACATTCAATTGGTTGAGTCTGAGCACTAACAGGGTATTACAAGACAACCACACTGTAGCTGTCTGGTGATAAATAACGTCGCTCAACGTGAGAGCGAATAACCAAGGAGGAACCGTGGCTATTTTCGGTTATGCAATTTGTGTTTTGTCTGCAGCATTGGGTATTGGTCTTTCTGCTGCAACAGCAATGAAGTCAATGGCACGTCAGCCCGAAGTTCAAGGCCGTCTGTTTACTGTCTTTATTCTTGCTTCTGCATTTATTGAAGCATTGGCACTTATCGGCTTTGTTGTAACGCTTATCGTTCACTAAGTATATTTACGCGCATATGGTAATAGAAGGAGGCACAATATGAAAACGGGTTCAAAGGTTGCCTGTCGTACGATGGGTGCAGTTGCCTTCGTATGTGTATGTACGCTGAATAGTACCGTAGCATTTGCTGAGACACCAAGCGGTGCAGATATTTTGCTGCCAAAGATTGCAGAATTTATTCCCGCTCTTGTTGCATTTCTTGTTATCTGGTTTGTGATGGCAAAGTTTGCCTGGCCACAGATTGTTTCGATGATGGAAAAGCGTGAGCTTAAAATCAAAGGCGATCTCGATTCGGCCGAAAAACTCAAAACGCAAGCCGCAAAAGACAAAAAACAGGCTGAGGACCTTGTTGCACAAGCGCAGGTAAAAGCAGCTGATATTGTTGCGCGTGCGCGTCGTGAAGCAGAAGAAGAGCGCGCACACATTGTAAGTGACGCACAAGCTCACGCAGCTGGACTTATGGAAAAGTCGCGTGATGCAATTGCAAACGAGCGCCACAAAGCGACCGTTGAACTTTCAGGCTTTGTTGTCGATCTTTCGGTTGAAATTGCAAGCAAAATTATTGGTTCGGGCATGACTATCGAAGATCAGCGTAAGCTAGCTGAGCGTTGTCTGGAAGAAGTTGGAGCTCAACATGATGAAGACCAAGCATAGCGAAAGCTTAAAAGCAGAAGAGTATGCTCGTGCCTTGCTTGATGCAGCTTCAAGTGAGGGCCGTCAAAACGATGACCTGGTACAATGGCGTCATGCCGGCAAGTTTTCGCGCGAAGTGTTTGAAGTAATTCATGCGATGTGCAACGCGGGCGATCTCAACCTCGTTAAACTCGTTGAATCTATGTATAAGCACTTGCTTGACACCCGTGATTCAACCGTGTTTGTAACGGTAACAACGGCAGTACCCATGGACGACAACCTGCGCGAAAAAGTGCGTGCGCACATGGAAAAGCAGGTTAACTCTAGCGTGTTCCTTGTTGAACGCGTTGACAAGAACATTATCGGCGGTATTATCGTTGAGTCGCAGGGGAACAGGTATGATGCATCAGTGCGTTCACAGCTTGCACGCATACGTAAAGAGTTGTCCCAAGCCTATCAAGGAAAAGAGATGTAATGACCGACAATATTAGTTCCGATGCAATTATCAAGGAGCTTCGCGAGCAGCTCTCTCAGATAAGCGATACGGTCGATCGTCAGCAAGCTTCCTTGGTTGTTGAAGTTGGCGATGGTATTGCCTACATCAATGGTCTTAAATCGGCAATGGCAGGTGAGCTTTTGCAGTTTACGAGCAGCTCATCGGGTAAATCGGTGTATGGTCTTGCTCAAAATCTTGATGAGGACCAAATTGGTGCCGTACTATTTGGCGATGTTAATTCCATCCGTGAGGGCGATGAATGCCGCACAACTGGTCATGTTATGGATATTCCTGTTGGACACGCCATGCTCGGCCGCGTGGTGAACCCCTTAGGCGAGCCCATTGATGGCTTGGGAGTTATTCCCACCACCCATCGTCGCCCAATCGAGTTTAAGGCGCCTGGCATTATGGAGCGCCAGCCAGTGTGCGAGCCAGTTCAAACCGGACTCGTTGCTATCGACGCAATGGTGCCCATTGGCCGCGGTCAGCGTGAGCTTATCATCGGCGACCGTAAAACTGGTAAAACGGCTATTGCCATCGATTCAATCGTAAACCAAAAGAACTCTGACACCATTTGTATTTATGTTGCTATTGGCCAGAAGGCGTCTACCGTTGCTGCTATTCGTCACGTTCTTAAAGATAAGGGCGTGCTCGATAAAACCATTATCGTTGCAGCTACGGCAGCCGATTCCGCGCCGTTGCAGTACATTGCACCTATGGCAGGCGCAGCAATTGGTGAGTACTTTATGTATAACGACAAAAACGGTCATCCTGCTGATGCGACGCATCCGGGCGGACACGTACTTGTAATTTACGACGACCTGTCTAAGCAGGCAGTTGCATATCGTCAGATGTCGCTTACGCTGCACCGTCCACCAGGACGTGAAGCCTACCCAGGCGATATTTTCTATCTGCACTCACGTTTGCTTGAGCGTGCCTGCAAGCTCTCCGACGAGCTTGGTGCAGGTTCACTTACCGCACTTCCAATTATCGAAACGCAGGAAGGCGACGTATCGGCCTACATTCCAACGAATGTTATTTCAATTACCGATGGTCAAATTTACCTGCAGTCGAACCTCTTCTTCCAGGGTCAGCGCCCTGCAGTAGATGTTGGTATTTCGGTTTCTCGTGTTGGTGGTGCTGCGCAAATTAAAGCAATGAAGCAGGTTGCCGGTACGCTGCGTCTTGACCTTGCAAGTTATCGTGAAAAACAGGCGTTTTCGCAGTTTGGCTCCGACCTCGATGCTACAACGCAATACCAGCTTAACCACGGTGCGCACATGACCGAGCTGCTTAAGCAGCCGCGTTACAGTGCTCTTGACGTGCGCGATCAGGTTATTGCTATCTTTGCGGCAAAAGAGGACTTTCTCGATGATATCGACCTCAACCACGTAACGCTCTTTAGAGACGAGCTTGCCGATTATATGCAGCGCGAGCATGTTGCCCTGCGCGATGAGCTGCTTGTTTCAAAGATATCCGATGAGATGGCTTCAAAGCTCAAAGATGCAATTGGTGAGTTTAAGAAATCGTTCCTCACGAAGCATCCTAACAAGGAAGTGCTCGTCGACGTGTCTGAGCAGGCAGAATACACCAAGGCGGCTCAGCAAGCTGAAGAGGACGAGGGTCAGGAGTAAGCGCTCATGGCAAACCTTCGTGAATTACATAGGCGCATGACTTCGATTTCATCGACCATGCAAATTACCAGAACGATGTCGATGATTTCCACCGCCCGTATTCAACGCGCGCTTGCGGCGTCCCAGTCGGCAACAGCATACAAAGATGCTATTACCAACATGTTGTCGCACGTAGCCGCGGCTGCGCAAGGCAAGGTGTCGCATCCGTTGCTTACCGTTCATGAACAAGAAAAGCACGTGTTGTTTGTGCTTGTTGCGTCTGATAGGGGTTTGGCTGGCGGATTTAACATCACGCCGCAGCGTATGGTTGAGCGGCAGATTGCTCAACTTACTGCAGAAGGCAAGCGCGCGTCGCTTATCACCTGTGGTAGAAAGCCAACCGAGTACTTCGCGTACCGTGGTCACAAGCCGCAGCTGTCGTTTGTGGGGATGTCGTCTGAGCCAACCGCCGATGAGGCGTCGCGTATTTCGTCATACATTATTGACGGCTACACCGAAGGCGAAATCGACCGTGTTGTGTTGTTGTACTGGCATGCAAAAAACCGCGTTGACCAGGTGCTTGTAAACGAGCAGCTGCTGCCTATATCGGCGAGTGAACTTGTTATGCCAAACAACCCGCGTACTGACGAGGCATTGAGCCGTGTAGCTGCAAGTACGTTTGTTGAGTACGATTTTGAGCCGTCTGCTCACGAGGTGTTGTACGATCTGTTGCCTGCGTACGTAAAAACCGTTATCTACCACGCGCTTCTCGACTCAGCAGCAGCAGAACATGGTGCTCGCCGTCGTGCGATGCAATCGGCAACCGATAACGCACAGGAAGTGCTCGGCAAGCTTAGTCGCACGTATAACCGTGAGCGTCAAGGTGCAATTACTACGGAGTTAAACGAAATTATTGGTGGAGCTTCCGCATTGGAGGACAACTAGATGACACAAGCAAAAAATAAGTCATATTCTCTTCTTGAAGAGGCGGCATACAATCAGCTTAATAGAAGTGTTGGTGACGGCGTTATCGTCCGTATTGTGGGGCCTGTTGTAGACGTAAAGTTTTCGGGTCAGCTGCCCAACATTTATACCGCACTTAAGGTAGACACCGATACGCCGCAAGGACACATTTCAACTGTTCTTGAGGTAGAAAGCCAGCTTCCCGGTGGTGTGGTGCGTACTGTTGCCATGTCATCAACCGATGGCTTGCAGCGTGGCCTTAAAGCACACGATACCGCTCATCCTATGATGATGCCTGTTGGTTACTCAACCTTGGGTCGCGTGTGGAACGTTATGGGTCAGCCGGTTGATGGTAAAGAAATCCCCGACGACGTAAAGTATTATCCTATTCACCACCCGGCACCTGCGTTTGACGAACTTACCACCCAAACCGAAATTTTTGAAACAGGTATTAAAGCAATTGACCTGCTTGAGCCCTATGTACGCGGTGGTAAAACGGGTCTGTTTGGCGGCGCTGGTGTTGGTAAAACCGTTCTTATTCAGGAACTTATTAACAACTTGGCACAAGAGCATGGTGGTACCTCGGTGTTCACCGGCGTAGGTGAGCGTACGCGTGAAGGTACCGACTTGTACCTCGAAATGAAAGAATCTGGCGTTATCGATAAAACCTGCTTGGTTTACGGTCAGATGAATGAGCCGCCAGGAGCACGTTTGCGTGTTGGCTTGGCTGGCCTTACCACGGCTGAGTACTTCCGTGACCAGGGTCAAGACGTTTTGTTGTTTATCGACAACATCTTCCGCTTCTCGCAGGCAGGCTCCGAGGTATCGGCGCTGCTTGGTCGTATGCCATCTGCTGTAGGCTATCAGCCAACGCTGGCTACCGAGATGGGCGACTTGCAAGAGCGTATTACGTCTACCAAAGAGGGTTCTATTACCTCTGTTCAGGCTGTTTACGTTCCTGCCGACGACCTTACCGACCCGGCACCTGCAACCACGTTTACGCACCTTGACGCAACAACTGTTTTGTCGCGTGCCATTACTGAGCTTGGTATTTATCCTGCCGTTGACCCCTTGGCAAGTTCATCGTCTGCGCTCGATCCTTCTGTTGTTGGAGAAGAGCACTATCGTGTTGCTATGGCAGTACAGGAAATTTTGCAGCAATATTCCGACTTGCAAGACATCATTGCAATTTTGGGTATGGACGAGTTGAGTGAAGAGCAGCAGCTTATCGTTGCGCGCGCACGTAAGATTCAGCAGTTCTTGTCGCAATCGTTCCATGTTGCAGAAAAGTTTACGGGTAACCCCGGTCAGTATGTAAGCGTTAAGGACACCGTTCGTTCGTTTGCAGCGATTATTGATGGCGAATGCGACGACTTGCCTGAGCAGGCATTTCGTTATGCGGGCACCATTGAAGATGTTCGCAAGCGTGCCCAAGCTATGCAGCAATCAAGCGCACAATAACGCGCGTGCGCACGGTGCGGCTTGATGCGGCATAAGAAGGAGTAGTTATGGCTCAGCTGAGCTGTCAATTTGTTCGTCCCGATAAACTCATTTATAACGGCTATGTAGCAAGCCTTATCCTTGCAACACAGGATGGCGAGCTTGGTGTGTGGCCTGGTCATGCCAGCGCAATTGTATCGCTGGGCGATGGGGTAGTGCGCCTGCATCACCTCGAAGACGACGGTGGTGAAACCGATAAAGTTGTTGTATCGGGTGGTTATGCCGAAATTAATCCAAACGGCGTTATTATTCTTGCGTCGCACGCGCGCCTGGTAGATGATATTGAGCGCGATGTTGTGCTTGAAACCCGTCAGGAAGCGTTTGACAAACTCAACGAAATTGACGAAAAAGACAACAGACGTGCCTACTATCAAAAGAAAGTTGCTTGGTGCAATATGTTGCTTCGCGAAGAGCAGCATGCGCGCGAAGAAGAAGGCGTACGCTAGCTGGCGGTAACCTGCGCACTCATGCTATTCAGTTACGCGGTGCGCGCTGTACTGTGCTGCACTACCATGCATTTATTTGTACGAAAAGCCGTGGGTCATACCGCGGCTTTTTTGTATAAATCGTGAAGGCAACTGCGCGCGATCCTGTAACCAGCGATTATGCCTGAATCTACAACCTTTCAACACGAATAACCATAGAGTTAGCATAGAGTTAAACGTTGCGGACGTATTGTGTTACATTTTGTTGTATCGTATAGATGCAAGCGTTGTATCGGTGTAAGGAGGGCATGTGGAAGTCATACGCGTTGAAGGCGGATATCCCATTTCAGGAGAAGTTACTGTTGAAGGGGCAAAAAACTCCGTACTCAAACTTATGGCGGCTTCTATTTTGGCACCCGGAAAAACCGTGTTGTCAAATGTTCCCAATATTTCCGACGTGCACGTTATGGGTAAAGTGCTCACGTATCTTGGCGCAAGTATTACCGTTATTAACGAGCACGAGCTCGAAATTGACACCACCAACGTGCACAAATACGACGCACCCTATCATCTCGTTGCACAAATGCGTGCGTCAACTGCCGTGCTTGGCCCCTTGCTTGGGCGCTTTAAGCGCGCAACGGTAGCCATGCCAGGCGGCTGCAACATTGGTGCACGTAAAATTGACATGCACATTTTGGGGCTTGAAGCCCTGGGTGTTTCGTTCGAAATTACGCACGGCAACATTCATGCAACAATTCCAAACGGGCTGCACGGTGCCACTATTAAGCTGGAATTTCCTAGTGTTGGCGCTACCGAAAACCTCATGATGGCGTCGGTGCATGCTACGGGCACTACCATCATCGAAAACGCTGCCCGCGAGCCCGAAATTGTCGATCTTGCAAACTTTTTGTGCGAAATGGGTGCTCACATAACTGGCGCCGGAACACCAATTATTGAGGTAAAGGGTGTTGATCACGAACTTTCATGCGTTCCTCACCATGTGGTTGTGGGCGATCGCATCGAAGCCGGTACGTTTATTTCCATTGGTGGCTTATGTAAAGATCCTGTGGTGGTAAAGGGTTTTAATCCTCAACATTTGTCGCTCGTGCTTAAAAAATACGAGCTTATGGGTATGAATATTGAGTATGGCACCAATTGGGTGCGCGTAAGTCGCGATCGTGATTTGCAATCGGTAGACATCCAAACGCTGCCGTACCCCGGTTTTCCAACCGATATGCAAGCGCAAACGGTGTGTTTGCTCGCGCTTGCCAATAATAGCTCGGTTGTAACCGAAAACGTATTTGAAAACCGCTTTATGTTTGCAAGTGAGTTGCAGCGTATGGGTGCGCAGATACGTATTGAGGGACACCATGCAGTTATCCACGGCATTCGCAAGTTTTCGGCTGCGTGTGTAAAGTCGCCCGATTTACGCGGCGGTGCTGCGCTGGTCATGGCAGGGCTTGTTGCCGACGGCTATACAACCGTTTCGCAAATTGCGCACATCGATAGGGGCTACGAGCGCTTTGTTGAAAAACTGCAGGGGCTTGGTGCATCAATCGCACGCATTGAGGTGCCAGATGAGGAGGAATAACTAACCTCGCCCACCTTATGTGCACGCTACGTGCATAGCAGTACACATGCGCGAGAAAACTGCAAACCCGCGCCGCGCACAAAACGCGTATAGTACTGTATACATAATACTGTTCGGCTGTGTTTAGGAGAGGAATCATGGCTAAACCATTTGAGGGCATCAGTCATAGGCTTACTATGGCAAGCGAAGATTATCTTGAAACTATTTATCGCATTATGCGTTCGAACAACTCGTTTAACGGTATTCGCTCGGTAGATATTGCCGAGCAGCTTGGCGTGTCAAAAGCAAGCGTGAGCAAGGCGTTAAGCCAGCTTAAAGAGCATGGTTATGTTGAGAAAAACCACTACGGCCGCGTGCAGCTTACCAGCGTAGGTCTTGAGTATGCCACCCACATTTGGCGTGCTCACTGCATGATTCGCAGCTTTTTGGAGCACGACCTTGGCGTTGTGCGTGATGTTGCCGACGAAGAGGCGTGCTTAATGGAACATGCAATTTCTCTTGATACGCAGAATAAATGGCTAAGTTATCTTGAGGACCAAGGAATCACAATAGAGGAGTAAGATAGTGCATGGCGCATATGCTTCATGCATCATCATGGCGTGCAACACTATAGCACGTGTTGTCATTAGTTTTGGTTGTTTGTCCGGGTGAGTATTCAGGCTATGCGCACCTACAGGCGTGTAAGCTGCGCTTGTTTGCGTGTGCATGCAATACATGCATTGTTTTATACATCAGTATGCATTGCTTGTGCACGCCTGTTCACTCGAAAGGATACACCATGAAGGCACTTATTCCCGCTGCAGGGCTCGGCACACGTTTTTTACCTGCCACAAAAGTAACCCCTAAGGAACTCTTGCCCGTTCTCAATAAACCCGTTATTCAATATGTTGTCGAAGAGGCGCTTGAGCCCGAAGGCACCGACGGCGTTGTTATCATTAATTCACACGATAAACCCCAAATAGACGCCTATTTTAAGCCCGTGGTTGCGCTCGATTCCATTCTTGAGGAGCGTCATAAAGACGAAATGGCAAAGCTCGTCAAGCAAAGCGAAGCCCTGCCCATCTCCATTGTGTATCAAGACGAGCCGCGCGGGCTTGGCCACGCGGTGTGGTGTGCTCATGAACTTACGCAAGGCGAGCGCTTTTTTGTGCTGCTTGGCGATTATTTTGTTCCCGATCGCAAGATGTGCGTGCGTATGAAGCAGGTATCCGATGCCCACAACGGTGCGTCGGTTATTGCCGTGGCGCGCGTCCCCGAAGACCAAGTAAGCCGCTATGGTATTATTGCGGGCGAGCAGGTAGAAACCCTGCCCGGCTATGAAAGTGCATCTGGCGACGAAGAAGGTTGCATTTGGAAAGTTACCGGATTGGTAGAAAAACCAAAGGTAGAAGACGCACCGAGCCATCTTTTTATTGTTGGTAGATATCTATTAAGCCCGCGCGTTATGGAGCTTCTTGAAACACAAGGTATTGGTGCTGGTGGCGAAATTCAGCTTACCGACGCAATGCAGCGCGTGCTTGCCGAAGAAGAAATGTATGCCCTGGTTATTGATATCCATGAGGGCTGCGATACAGGAACGCCTGCGGCGTGGGCGGCAACAAATGCGCGTATGGCTCTTAACGACCCATCCGTGCGCGATGCATTTATAGAAGCACTTTGTTTAGATAATTCAACAAACCTATCAGCGCTGTTATAACGCCGAGTTGTAAATTGGCATGCGCCTGGTAATGCAGGAGCTCTGCGGCGTAGGCGCACGGCAGTGTAGCCGCGTTGCTGTGCATGTGCGGCGGATGCGTAGGCGCGCCTGCAGCGTAGGCGCGTGTGCTGGTATGGTTGAGGTTTGGTATGGTTGTTGTACATTTTGGTACAAATGGATGGCACGGACGATTTAGTGATTCGTGCACCTTGCAGGCAACATATAGCGTTGCGCGTACATTAGCGGCTGCGCTTGTGGCACGCGGGCTTGTGCGTGTGCTTGTTGGGTTTGATACGCGTGAGCAATCACGGCTGCGTGCAGAGCTGGTAGCTGCAACGCTGCTTACTTGTGGCGTGCGTCCAAGTATTATGGACAGTTTTCACACAACGCCTGCGGTAAGCTGGCTGTGCGCGCACGGCAACTACGATTGCGCTGTTATACTTACCGGCGGCGATTACGCAGCTTCGTATGGTGGTATGGTGCTGCGTGGTAGTGATGGCGGTCTTATCGATCAATCCATTGTGCGTGAGCTTGATGGTGAAATTGAACAAGAAATTCCACAAGAGGTGTCTGCGCTTGTTGAAAACGCAGCTCAAGGTTTGTATGAGCGCATAGACCGCGTGCATGATACGTCGGCGTATACAAATGCAGTGTTGCAATTTGATAGCGAGCTTGCGGGCGTAGAGTCTGATGCAAAGCTTGGTGCAGATCCTGCTGTTTGCACAGCTCAACCCACAAAAAACCCTCTTCGCGTGGTGGTTGATTCAATGCACGGCGCAACATCAGCAAGCGCGCCGCGCGTTATTGAAGCTATTGGCTGCAGTGTTATACCGCTTCGCCAAAGTCCTCTGCAAGATTTTGGCGGTGTTCACCCCAGACCCATTAAGCCTTGGACAAATCCCGCCTACCGCGCGCTGCAGGAATATCAGGCAGCAGCAGCTATTTCGTTTGATGGCGATGGCATGCGTATGAGCCTTGTTGATAGCGAGGGTCATCATGTGCCGCTCCATATTATTGGGCCGTGCATTCTCGATTATTTGGTAGCTCATTGTCACAAAACGGGACGCGTGGTAACCACCCAGGCGAGTAGTGTGCGTCTTTCTAGGTATGCGCAGCGTTTGGGGCTCGAAGTTACCTGCGTGCCTGTTGGATTTAATCGCATTTATGACGAAATTTGTGAAGGTGACGTGTTGCTTGCCTGCGACGAGTATGGCGGCGTATGTGTGCCTGCGTTTGCGCGTGAGCGTGATGCGTTGCTTGCCGCCCTTCTTTTTATGCGATTTATGCAGCTACAAACCGCGCCTTTGCATCAAATTGTTCAACATTACACCGATATGCTTGGTCACATGGATTACACGCGAAAAGACATTGAGCTTAATCCTGCGGCAATGCAAACCTTTACCACGATGCTGCCCGGGCTTAACCCCGCGCAGGTAGCAGGTGCAAAACCGGTTGATGTGAGCCATGCCGACGGGCTTCGTTTAGGCTTTGCCGACGGTTCGTGGATTTTGCTTCGTCCGTCGCGTACGGAAATGCGCGTGCGTATTTATGCCGAAGCGCCAAGCCTTGGTCGAAGACAAGAGCTGCTGCGCGCCGCGTGTGACATCGCCCAATCCCAGCTGTAACGTACTGCCGCCTATTGCGGCTTATCGCGCATACCGCAGCTTATTGCAGCTTACCGCAGCTTACCGCAGCGCAGCATACAGCGCGTCACTGGTGGGGTGTTCCATCTTTTGCTTTATCGCGCCATCTTGCAATAGATATGCCGTTTCGGCAGCACTTGCTACTGCTAAATCGTGTGAAACGAGCACAACAGTGGTGTTGTAGCGCTCGCGTAAGCTTCTAATAAGCGTAAGTATTGCGCCGCCCGTACGTGTATCGAGCGATGCTGTGGGCTCATCTGCAAAAATTACCCGTGGTTTCATAATAAACGCACGTGCAATTGCTACGCGCTGTTGTTCTCCCCCCGAAAGCGTTTCTACAGCACTGCGTTTTTTCTCAAACAAATTGAGTTCCTGCAGCAGGCACTCCACTGCATGCATGTCCACATGTCTTTTGCTGAGCCGTACTGGTAACAGTATGTTATCGAGTACATTAAGCGAAGGTATAAGACAAAAATTTTGAAATATAAAGCCCACGTTGGCGCGGCGATGTTCTGCCAGCTTTGATGGGGGCATGGTTTCAATATTTGTTCCGCATAAGCAGATGCTACCGCTTGATGGCTTGTAGAGGCCTGCCAGGCAGTATAAAAGTGTTGTTTTACCCGAGCCGCTTGCTCCAACAATACTTACAAACTCCCCTTCGTTTATGGTAAGTGATATATCGCGTAGCACGAGCTGGTTGCCAAATGTTTTTGTAACCCCTTGCGCTGTAATAATGTTGCCCATTGCTGCTCCTATCGTAATAGCGTGATGTTTGAATTCGCCATGGTTGAAGAACTGCATGTATTTTGTTCAATGTCCGCGCGCATGTATATGCAGTGACACATGTTCACTTCGTGCAATACTCCTTTAATCGTTTGCGCGCAAAAGAGCACGTATTTCTGTTGTGTGTATGCTCAATACAGTAAGTAGTGCCAAACAGCAAAGCATAAACCAGCCGCATACAAGCACAATGCAGCCGCTATGCATGTCAAACGAAAGTACAGGATATACGCCAAGCAGCGTGCAGCATACCATGTTTGAGAAGAAACTTATAATGATGCCTACAATTGCAGCGTTTAGCGTGTGTATGGTAATTTCCCACAGTGAAACGCCTGCAATTTGTGCCTGCGTAAGTCCACAAATATGCAGGTAGAGGGCGTTTCTTTTGTTGTATTCAAGCGCAATTACAATACAGGCTACCGACCCCATAAGACATAGCTCAATGGGAAAAACAAACAACATAATAATTGCGGGCAAAGGCACGGTAAAATTGCCGCGTATACCAAGTGCGTGATAAAACGCTTCGAGAATTTTGAGGTTTGAGAAAAACGTTGTGATAAGTGCATAGCCAATAAATAGCGGAAGTTCCATGGATACGCTGGTGCTTAAGGTGTGGCGTACATTATTTCGCGCGAGGTCTAAAAGAAGAAATCTCTTAAGAACTGCCGTCCACACGCGCAATACAACAGGAAACATCCAGGGGGCTACGATCGCAGCAGCAAAAATAATGAGGTAGGGAATACCCATTGCAGAATTAAGCGACTGTGCATTGCGTTGTGCGGTTTGATAGCCAAGCGAGCATAAGAGGAGAATTGCGCATATAACAAGTATAATTCGTGCTATTGGCCTTTTTGAGCGGGCATCTTCACCGCTAGTAAGCGCAATAACAGGTGATGTTGCTGCAGCGTGCCAGGCGCTTTTAATGCTTCCAAGCACGCACAATATACATGTGTATATACCAGCAAGTATGCATGCAGTGCCTATCATATATGGTGTTATTTGCACATTGGGGCTTGCCATGAGCGTATCGATACCAAGTGGCGCAAACGCCCAGGTATGAAAACAAAAACCAATAAGCCCGCCTACTACTCCGCCAAAAAAGCCAAATATCAGCACTTCTGTAAGGACAATACGACGTATTTGGCGCGGTAGCACACCGTTTAGTGCCCAAAGAGCAAACGTTGGCGTAAGTTTATCAACAAGAAGGTGCGCTAAACTAAGCATTACAGGAATAACGGGAAATGCAGAAGCTACAATAATGCCGCTTCCAACTTGGTACAGTAAACGTGTTGACGTGCGTAAAGAGGGGACATCCAAGCATTGTGCAGCAATAATGATATGCTCACCCAGTGCAAATATTGCGCCCGCACCTGCGGCAAACACAACGAGAGATGCCCATTGCAGTGCATGATATCTAAGATCGTGCAACAATAATCTATCCATAATACCTTCTCATGCTGGAGTATAGAGGGCGTGGTAAGAAATGGTGTGAGGATGTGTATCGAGGACGTTACGATGCATGTGTCACATGAACGAAGTAATGATACTCCATTTTTACGCGTAGATGTAAACACAATTTTTACGCGTAGATGTAAACACAATTTTTACGCGTAGATGTAAACACAATTTTTGCGAACACAAGGCTGTTACCTGCGTTTTTCCACCGTGTTTATTTCTCTTGTTGCTAAAACAATGTGCACGCATTACCCCTCATGAGCCCCTAGATGTGTACACTATGTGAAGTAATCCATTCTCGTTGCTATTGGACAATAAATCGCGTATAGTAATTCTTCGCGCTCACGAGAGCTTACAAACAAGCACGTGAGCTGTGAACCTTGAAAACCGGATACTGTGATTGAGAAATCATAAAAGATAGCTAGTACATTCGAATTGAATATCACGTCAATTTTAATACTAACCAAGCGAATCCAGATCAG